>FCOD02000026.1 GCA_001544655.2 Caballeronia turbans | reverse complement strand
CAGCCCGGCGCTCCGTTTACAACCACTTCTCACCCCATAAACAAAAATGCCGTGCAGCGCTAACTGAACGGCATTACGCCTCGCGGGCGCCTTTTCTGGAGTCGAAGGTTGCCGAAACGGGCTTTCGGCTGCGTTTCGCGAATCTACTTCAGGCTGCCCGACAGGAACTGCTTCAGGCGCTCGCTCTTCGTGTTGCCGAACACCGCATCCGGATGACCTTCCTCCTCGATGCGTCCCTGATGCAGGAACACGACATGATTCGACACGTTGCGCGCGAACGCCATCTCGTGCGTCACGACGATCATCGTCCGGCCTTCCTCGGCGAGCGTCTGCATGACCTTGAGCACTTCGCCGACGAGCTCGGGATCGAGCGCGGAAGTCGGTTCGTCGAAGAGCATGACGTCGGGATGCATCGCGAGCGCGCGCGCAATGGCGACGCGCTGCTGCTGTCCACCCGACAAATGCGACGGATACTGCTTCTCCACCCGCGGCGCGAGCCCGACCTTTTCCAGATAAGCGCGCCCGCGTTCCTCTGCTTCCTTCTTCGAGAGCCCGAGCACGTTCACGGGCGCCTCGGTCACGTTTTCCAGCACGTTCATGTGCGACCAGAGATTGAAGTGCTGGAAGACCATCGACAATTTCGAGCGAACTTGCCGCAGTTGTTTCGGGTCCGCCGCCTTCAGCGCGCCGGTCTTGTCCTTCATCGTGCGGACTTCGGTGCCGTCGACGAAGATACGCCCCTGATTCGGCTGCTCCAGGAAGTTGATACAGCGCAGCATCGTGCTCTTGCCCGAGCCGGACGAGCCGATGATGCTGATCACGTCGCCGGCCTTCGCCTTGAGCGAAACGCCCTTCAGGACCTCGTTGCTGCCGTACTGCTTGTGAATATCGTCGACAAAAAGCTTGTGCATCTGGGAATTCATGAAGGGTCCTTGGCTGACTCGATGGTCTTATTTGCCTTGCGGCCGCAAATAAGCGAGCCAGCGATACTCGGCGCGGCGGAACAGCCACACGAGCGCGAACGAAATGCAAAGATAGAGCAGCGCGGCGATGCCGAACGCCTCGAACGACTGATAAGTCGCCGAATTGACGTCGCGCGCGATCTTGAGAATGTCCGGCACGGTCGCCGTGAACGCGACGGTGGTCGCGTGCAGCATCAGAATGACTTCATTGCTGTAGTAGGGCAGCGCGCGTCTCAACGCCGAAGGAAGAATCACCCGTCGATACAGCGTGAAACCCGACATGCCGTATGCGCGCGCGGCTTCGATCTCGCCGTAGGGCGTCGCCTTGATCGCGCCCGCGAAAATTTCCGTGGTGTACGCGCAGGTGTTGAGCGTGAAGGCGAGCAGCGTGCAGTTCATGCCGCTACGGAAGAATTCGGCGAGCAGCATGTGATCGCGCACGACCTGCAGGCTGTACAGGCCCGTGTAGCACAGCAGCAACTGAACGTAGAGCGGCGTGCCGCGAAAGACGTACGTATAGAGCCACACCGAACGCGACAGCAGCTTGTTCTTCGACACCCGCGCGACCGCGAGTGGCACTGACAGACAAAAGCCGAGGCCGATGGAGATCACCAGCAGCCACATCGTGATCGCGAGACCGGTGATGCGGTAGCCGTCGGTGAAGAGGTAGTTCTTCCAGTATTCCTGGATGATTTCGATCATGATTCCCTGCCGCTCCTGAATGGGCCGATTAGAGATCGGCCTTGCGCACGCCGATGGAATAGCGCCGCTCCAGCCAGATCAGCACGAAATTCGAGATCGTGGTGATCGCGAGATAGACCGCGCCCGCGAGAAGCGTGAAGAAAAAGAAGCGCAGCGTGCCCTTGCCGGCATCCTGCGAGGCCTTGACGACATCCGCGAGGCCGATGATCGACACGAGCGCCGTCGCCTTGACCATGACCTGCCAGTTGTTGCCGATGCCGGGCAGCGCGAAACGCATCATCTGCGGAAACATGATGCGGGAGAAGGTCTGCCAAGGCGTCATGCCGTAAGCCACGCCCGCTTCGAGCTGGCCGCGCGGCACGGAGAGAAATGCGCCGCGGAAGGTTTCGGTGAAATACGCGCCGTAGATGAAACCGAGGACCAGAATGCCGGCGAGAAACGGATCGATGTCGATCTGATCCCAGCCTACCGCGTCCGTGAACAGGTTCAGCCAGATCTGGATGCTGTAGAAAAGAAGCAGCATCAGCACGAGGTCGGGCACGCCGCGGATGAGCGTGGTGTAGACGGTGCCGAAACCCGACGCCACGCGGTTTTTCGACAGCTTCGCCGCCGCGCCGATCAGGCCGATCACAAAGGCGAACACGAGCGACAGCACCGCCAGCTTGACGGTCTGCCAGGTGCCCGCGAGGATCAGCGGGCCGTAGCCTTGCAACATGGTGATTCCTTGGTAAGGTGCCTAACGTGCATGGAGTGCGACGAGCGCGGCACACGGCGGTCGTTCGCGCGATGCGTTCCGGCGGTCGTACCCGTGGATGAGGCAGCGGCGCGCGATACGAATGTAATCATGTCTCTTTCCGGCCGGCGGCGCGCTTCCCGCGCGTTTCGGCTGTCCTTCTCCGGCTCGCTCCCGCTTTACGGCCAGCGGTCGGTATTCTAAGTGGTCAAAATTGCGGGCTGCCGTTGCTGCCAGCCCGGTTAACTCGCAATCGCTTCGCGGCGGGTTCGCGATCGTCGGATATCCCGGCACCTCGGCCGAGCGTGGGCTGTCGCCACCCGTCGCCACCCCGAAAAGCGCGGTATTTTACCCGAAGCCGGCGAGCGCGCGGAGGCGCACCCGGAAGAGTCCGATTACATGCATGGGTGGAACGATGTAGTGCCTTGCGGCGCGTTGTTCCAAAGCGGCGTCGCCCTTACATTCTCTCCATCGCAAACCAACGCCTCGGGCGGGAGCAAACATCATGTTCGAGATTCGCCGCAGCAACGAACGGGGCCACGCCAATCACGGCTGGCTCGACTCGTATCACAGCTTCTCCTTTGCCGATTACTACGATCCGGAGCACATGCACTTCGGCGCGCTGCGCGTGATCAACGAAGACCGCGTGGCGGGCGGCCAGGGCTTCGGCGCGCATGGTCATCGCGATATGGAAATCGTGAGTTACGTGCTCGACGGCGCGCTCGCGCATCGCGACAGCATGGGTAACGGCTCGACGATCCGTCCCGGCGACGTGCAGCGCATGAGTGCCGGCACCGGCGTGCGTCATAGCGAGTTCAACGGCTCACCGACGGACACCGCCCATTTCCTGCAAATCTGGATCATTCCGGATGCGCCGGGCGGCGCGCCGGGCTATGAGGAAAAGCGCTTCGCGGACGACGAAAAGCGCGGCCGGCTGCGCGTGATCGCATCGCCTGACAGCGCGGATGGCTCGGTCAAAATCGGCGCGGACGCACGAATCTTCGCGGGCCTCTTCAATGGCGACGAGCGCGCGGACTTCGACGTACCGGCGGGCCGTCGCGTGTACGTGCACGTGGCGCGCGGCGCAGTGACGGTAAATGGCGAGACGCTCGGCGCGGGGGATGCCGCGAAGCTCGAGGATGTGTCGAAAGTCACGCTCGAGAAGGGCGACAACGCCGAAGTGCTGCTGTTCGACCTCGCATAAGTCCTGAGCCGTCGATGAAAAAAGCCGCGGAGCGCCATGCTCCGCGGCTTTTTTTGCAGCAACCGCCGCTTACGGCTTCGCGGTGGCCGATGCGCCCGCCGCTGCGCCCGGTGCGCCGTCCGGGCCGCCGCGGTGCTTGCCCCAGCGTTCATGCATCTTGTGCTGGTGTTCCTGCATCTTTGCGAAGTGCTTCTTGAGCGACGTGCTGACGGTCGTTTTCTGCTGGTCGTTCAGCGCGTTGTAGAAGTTCAGCCACGCGGTCGCGGTCTGCTCGCGCAGTTGCGCGTTCTGCGCCTCGATCTTCTGGTGCGCCGCGTGCATCGCGTTCAGATCGAGGATCGGCTGGCTTTCCATCGACTTGAACTGATCGTGCATCTGCTTATGGGCGTCGCGCATCGCCTGATGATTTTGCTTCATCGTCGTGAGCGCGGTCTGCCAGAGCTTTTCCTGATCCGCGTTCAGCTTCAACTGGCCGTGCAGCTCGTCCAGTTGCTTCTGCATGCGCATTTCCATGTGGTGGCCGCCAGGCCCGCCGTGGCCACCCATCATGGCCGGGCCGCCGGGGGCCGGTGCCGGCGGCGCGTCGCCGGTGGCCGCGTAGGCCGTGCCGAACGTCAGCGCGATTGCAGCAGCGGCGGCGGTGAGGATGCGATATTGCTTGGCCATCTTGATACTCCCTTGATTGTTTTCGATGCCGAAGCCACGAGGCCTTGATCGACGGGTCGGTTGGAGTGTCGAGGTCTTGCGCTTGTCGGTGAGACACAGCGTAGGGGTTCGCGGCAGCCCGCGTGTTACGGCACGGTTCAGGCTTGTTACGCCGGTTTACGTCCCGCTTTCGTCGTAACACCCCGTAACCCTTGTGGCAGGGCTGTCATCAATCGAGGTCAGACTCACGCGCTAAACTGCATCCCATGACTACGCAAATACTTGTCGTCGACGACGACGCCGAACTGCGCGACCTTCTGCGCGACTATCTGGTCCGGCAGGGCATCGAGGTGTCGGTGCTGCATGACGCCGGTGGTCTCGAACGCCGCATCGAACGCGAGCGGCCCGATCTCATCGTGCTCGATCTGATGATGCCGGGCGTCGACGGGCTGACCGCGCTCAAACAGTTGCGCGCGTCCGGCGACGATATCCCGGTCATCATGCTGACCGCGCGCGCTGACGACGTGGACCGGATCGTCGGCCTGGAACTGGGCGCGGACGATTACCTCGGCAAGCCGTTCAATCCGCGCGAACTGCTCGCGCGCGTGCAGGCCGTGCTGCGCCGCCGTCGCACGATTCCGTCGGCCGCGCCCGAGCAGCGGGAGCCGTTTTCGTTCGGCCGGTTCCGTCTGGACTTTCAGTCGCGCACGCTGCAACAGGACGACAAACCGCTGACGCTGTCGGGCAGCGAATTCGCGCTGCTCAAGATCTTCGTGAACAACCCGATGCGCACGCTTACGCGCGAGCGCCTGCTCGAACTCCTGCACGGCCCGGAATACGACGGAACCGACCGCGGCATCGACGTGCAGGTCTGGCGCCTGCGCCGCATCCTGGAAACCGATCCTTCGGCGCCGCGCTTCATCCAGACGGTGCGGGGGCGCGGATACGTGTTCGTGCCGGACGGCGAGCAAAATGCGCCGGGCAATTGACACGCTGTTCGGCCGGCTGGTCGTGATCGTCATCGGCATGCTGGTGCTGTCGCATGTCGCTTGGTTCGCGATCATCCGGTTCGAGCGGGACAATGTGCAGACGCGGTTCGCCGTCGAGGAGGCCGTTTTCCTTGTCGAAGCGGTTCGTCAGCACATCGCCAATACGCCGGATCAGCCTTTGCCGCCGCGCGTGCGCGTCGTCCCGCTCGCGAGTCCGGAGGTGCCGAAGCAGCCCGGCGAGGATATGCCGCCGCCGCTGCAGCGTTTCGTCGAGGATCTGAAAGACCGTCTGCCCGACGGCACGGAAGTGCGCCTGAACGAGCCAGGCGGCCCGCCGAGCGTGTGGGTGCACGGCGTGAAGGATTCGGGGTGGATCGTCGTCCCGGTGCAGCCGCTGCGCCCGCCGCGCTCGCGCGACCGCATGCTCGTGTGGCTCGCGCTGATTTTCTCGACGGCCGTCCTTGCCGCGCTGTTCGGCGCGTGGCAACTGCAATATCCGTTGCGCTCGCTCGCGCAGGCGGTCGGGCGCTTCGGGCGCGGCCAGCCGACGCCACCGGTTCCCGAGCGCGGCCCGCGCGAATTGCGGCAGTTGACGCACGGCTTCAATCAGATGGTCCGCGAGGTCTCGCAGACGGAGAACGACCGCGCTGTGATGCTCGCGGGTGTCGCGCACGATCTGAAGACGCCGCTCGCGCGCCTGCGGCTGCGCGCCGAAATGATGGACGACGAGAAAATGCGCGACGGCGTCGTGCGCGACGTCGATTCCATGGCGCATATCGTCGATCAATTCCTCGTGTTCGCGCACGACCGCCCGGACGGCAGCGAGCCGATTCCCGTGGACGAACAATGCGAGCGGATCGCGCGGGCTTATCGCGCGGTGTCGCCGGGCGCGCCGCCGATTCGCCTGAAACTCGAGGCCGGGCCGGCTTTTGCGTTGCCGGCAGCCACGCTCGACCGGATGCTGTCGAACCTGCTCGACAACGCGCATGCGTACGGTGCGCCGCCGGTCGTCATCGAGACGCGGCGCGAGGCGAAGGGCTGGGTGCTGTCAGTGTCCGATCACGGCAAGGGCATCGCGCCGGACGATCTCGTCAAGGCGAGCCGGCCGTTCGTGCGGCTCGATCCGGCGCGCGGCGGCAGTGGTCATAGCGGGCTCGGACTTGCCATCGTGGAGCGGCTCGCGCGGCGCGTGGGCGGTGAGTGCGAGATCGGCAATCGCGCGGAAGGCGGATTGCAGGTCGTGATGACCTTTCCGTTCGACATCGCCACGCTGCCGGCGGAAGAGCGGCGCGCAGGGCCGCAGCACGAGGAGCGCGTGCTTTAACGGCGCGCTTCGTCGCTGAAGCGGCGCGGTATCAGTCGAACAGCGTTTCGAGCGCCGACGCCGCTTCGCTGTCCACCGTGTTGTATGTCACGGTCGAGGCCTCGAAAATGTAGTGCGTCGTGTATTTGCCGAGGCGCGTGAGGATCTCCTCCTGAATCACTTCGGGCGCGAGATCGATTTTCAGGAACCACGCCGTCGACGAAAGCCGCGTCTGAAACGAGCCGTACTCGGCGAGCAGATGGTCGAACGTTTCCGCGTCCTGATCCCGACACACGATGACCAGATTTCCCTTCATGCAATTCTCCCGATTCACGCCAGCGGCATTCGATTTCGAATGTCGATGATACCTGCGCGATGCGTGCGCGTCGCGACATGCGGGTGGCCGTGCGGTGACTCGATGCCTCGGCGAGGGCGGCGCGCTCGCCGCCTATTTGCCCGCGAGCGTGTCTTCCGGGTGCCGCGTCGACGGGCCGGGATCGGCGGGGCGCACTTCGCTGCGGTCGCGCCCGCGCGATTTCGCTTCGTAGAGCGCGAGGTCGGCGCGCGAAAGAATCCATTCGAGCGCATCGTCCGATGCGAGCTCCGTGATACCGATCGACACCGACAGCGCCGCGTCGTCCGGCAGATGCGCGCAGTGCTCGTGATGGAAGCGCTTCCTCAGACGTTCGAGTACGGCTTGCGCATCGGCGAGCGAGGTTTGCGGCAGCAGAATGCCGAATTCCTCGCCGCCGAGCCGGCCGATCGCATCGCTCGGACGAAGCTGCGCGCGGCACACTTCGACGAAATGTTCGAGCGCGCGGTCGCCCGAGGCGTGGCCGAAGCGATCGTTGATCTGCTTGAAGTGGTCGAGATCGGCGATCGCCACAGAAAGCGGAGTGCCGACCGAGCGCGCGAGCTCGACTTCATGACGCAGCGTGTCCAGGAAGTAACGCCGGGAGAGGGCGCCCGTGAGTGCGTCGTGGCGCGCTTCGGCCGACAGCAGCGTATTGGCCGATTGCAGCTGCTCGGCGAGATCGCGCGTCGCGCGGTGCAGGCGCCGCTCGCGCGAGTACGACGTGGCGATCACGATCGCGAGCGTCACGACGCCGAGCATCGTCAGAAACACGAGGAAGCGGTCGCGGCTGTGATTGCGGCTGATCTCCGGCCAGCTCGTGAGCGGATGGACGATATGCGCCGAAAGGCCGGAATTGAGTCCCGTGCGTTCGTCGTAAAGCGAGGGCACGTTGCTGCCGTTCGCGGCGTAGAAGGTCTGCGCGAGCGCGGGCGCGAGCCAGTGCTCGGACGCGCGCATCTGCTCGCCGATATGCGACAGGCGCAACTCCGGAAACGACTCACGCCGATAATGCTCGACGCGCTCGCGCCCGGTCATGCGCGCGATGGGCGCATCCGGCATCGCTTCGTATTCGAGCCGCCCGTCATGCGCCATCACGACGACGCCGTTCTCGTCGGTCACGAATGTGCCGGCACGCGAGACCCAGTGCCGCAGCCGGTCGATGCTCACTTTGGCGATCACCGCCCCGACCAGGATGCCGTCCTCGTAAGCGGGCGCCGCGATGAAGATGCCCGGTTCGCCGGACAGGCGCCCCACGCCGTACATCTCGACGAAACCGCCGAGCAGCGCACGCGCGACATAGCCGCGAGCGCTCATGTCGTAGCCGATGAAGCTGTCGTCGTCGGCGGCGTTGCTCGAGGCAATGCAGAAGCCCCTGTCGTTGACGAGCCAGATGGAGTCGAGGCCGGAGAAGCCCTGCGCGTCGTGCAGGAAGTGATTGACCTTCTCCAGAGCGGGGCGCGCGGTCCAGTCCTTGCGGCGTTCGAGTTCCGTCCCGGCCGGGTTCGAGGCATAATTCCGCGACTCCGCGAGCGCTCGCTGCGTGAGGTCCATCTGCGCCAGCGTGGCGGGAATCGCGCGCGACATCGCCAGATCGCTCGCGATGATCTGCGCCATGTTGTCGACGATCGACGCCGCCATCTGGCGCTCGGTCCGCACCGTCGCCGTCATCTCCTGTTGTACCATTCGGTCCGACAACAAGCCGGCGGCAATCCAGCACGCGAATGCCAGCGCCGCGAGGCCGAGCGTCGCGATCACACGGTGCAGGATGAGCTTGTTCATCGATCTCGGGCGCAATGGAAGTTCACGCCTTTCGCAGGCTGAACGCGCCGTGCCGCCAGAGCGGTTGAGCCTGCGCCATGCGGGCGAGGCGGGTGCGCGGATTGCAGCGCATCATGTCTGCCGCTTTCCGGCTTTTCGCCCGCAATGGGGCGGCAGGCATGGCTCAGGCGGGTTTCCGGCTCGGATCGGGCGTCTCGCATCGCATCGGCGCTCAAATTATTGTTCGTGATAAGCCAAGATTGGACGATGTTTTCTGCCGCCTATCAAGTGCCTTCTGACGGCGTGCGACGTGCGTCCAACATAACGGATGCGCGCCGCACAAAAGCGCTGTCCGCCGTGCCGGCTGGCGTATGCGTGCCGCAGCCAGATTGAAAGGAGGCCAAGGCACGCGGGCGCGAGGCGCATTCGACGCGGACTGCCCTTCATTTTGCCCGTGCCGTGCTGAAGAGCAACAGAAACATCGCAGGATTGGCGCGCCGGGCCGCATGAAGGTTGTGCCTGTCACACGGGTTGGTGTAGTGTCGCTCGGTTCAGCGCGGGGAAACGTCTGACGCGGCGACTGCCCGGCGCCGTCGTGCGCTGAACGTGTCGTCGTTTTGACGGCCGCGTGCGTTGAGCATGGGGCTGTTTCGGGCAAAGGCTTCTTGCCCGCCGGACGGCTCGTTGGCCGTCTCAAGCAACATCCCGCGCTCGCGCGGTCGGAACAAAGCCTTACGGGGAGGGCCTTGAATGGATTTTGGTTTCAATCTGAATCGCACGGCGAATGCGTCGGCGTGGCGGATCCTGCCCAACCGGTGGGATTTCGTCGCGTTCCCGATGATCATCTGCATCATCGCGCTCGCCGCCGTCGGTTTTCACGAGACCCTGGCGCCCATCTCGACGCTGCAGACCCAGGCGATCTCGCTCGACCCCGCGAATCTTCCGGAATACGCGTTGCGCACGACCTTGCGCATGCTGCTGGCGATGGTCGCCTCGCTCATCTTCACGCTGATCTACGGCACGCTCGCGGCGAAGAGCAGGCGTGCGTCGATCGTGCTCGTGCCGATTCTCGACATCCTCCAGTCGGTGCCGGTGCTGGGCTACATCTCGTTTACGGTGACGTTCTTCCTCGCGTTGTTCCCCGGGCGCGTGATCGGCGCCGAATGCGCGGCGATCTTCGCCATCTTCACGAGCCAGGCGTGGAACATGACGTTCAGCTTCTACCAGTCGCTGCGCACGGTGCCGCGCGACCTGGACGAAGTCTCGCGCGGCTTTCACCTCACGAACTGGCAGCGCTTCTGGAAGCTCGAGGTGCCGTTCTCGATGCCGGGCCTCATCTGGAACATGATGATGTCGATGTCGGGCGGCTGGTTCTTCGTCGTCGCGTCCGAAGCGATCACGGTCGGCAACCGCACGATCGTACTGCCGGGCATCGGCGCGTATCTGGCCGCGGCCATCGGCGAGCGCAACCTGAGCGCGATCGGCTGGGTGATCCTCGCGATGACCATCGTCATCCTGGCCTACGACCAGTTGATGTTCCGCCCGCTCGTCGCGTGGGCCGACAAGTTCCGCATGGAGAACACGAGCTCGGGCGACGAGCCTTCGTCGTGGCTCCTCGACCTGATTCGCCGCACCCGCCTGATTCACCGTCTGCTCGTGCCGGCGGGCTGGATTCTTGCGAAGGCGGCGCGTGTGCCCATCAGGCTGCCGTCGTTGCAAGGCGCGCTCGAGAACGTCGGCTTGCCGTTGCGCGCGAAAGTGCCGTCCACGCGCGTCGGCGATATCGCGTGGGGCACGGTCGTGCTGCTGATCACGGTGTTCGTCGTGTGGAAGGTCGCGTCGTTCGTCTCGACCGGCGTGAGTTGGGGCGAAGTCGGCCATGTGTTCGTGCTCGGCTTCATCACGCTCTTGCGCGTGGTGGTGCTGATCGCGCTCGCATCAGTGGTGTGGGTTCCCATCGGCGTGTTGATCGGCCTGCGTCCGGCGCTCGCGGAAAAAATCCAGCCGCTCGCGCAGTTCCTCGCCGCGTTCCCGGCAAACCTGCTGTTTCCGGTGTTCGTCGTGGTGATCGTGCGCTGGAATCTGAACCCGGATATCTGGCTGTCCCCGCTCATCGTGCTCGGCACGCAGTGGTATATCCTCTTCAACGTAGTCGCGGGGGCGTCCTCCTATCCGAACGATTATCGCGAGGCCGCGAGCAACTTCCAGATCCGCGGCTGGCAGTGGTGGAAGAAGTGCATGCTGCCGGGCATCTTTCCTTACTACATCACCGGCGCGATCACCGCTTCGGGCGGCGCGTGGAACGCCAGCATCGTCGCTGAAGCCGTGTCCTGGGGGAAGACGGAGGTCGTGGCGCACGGCCTCGGCGCCTATATCGCCCGGACGACCGCCGCGGGTGACTATCCGAAAATCATTCTCGGCATCGCCGTGATGTCGCTGTTCGTCACGCTGTTCAACCGACTGTTGTGGCGCCCGCTGTACGCCTACGCCGAAGCTAGACTCCGGCTGGATTGAGGACGAGTTCCGATGCAGAACCTGAAAAATACGCAGACGTCGGCGGCACCGGGCTTTCAGCGCCCGCAAGGCACGCCGCCGCGACTCGGCGCGGAGATCCTGCGCGTGGCGAACGTCAGCCGCGGCTTCAACAAGACGCAGGGCGAACTGCTCGTGCTCGACGATGCGAACCTAGCGCTGCGCGAAGGGGAGATCGTCGGATTGCTCGGGCGCTCGGGCTCGGGAAAGTCGACGCTTCTGCGCATCATCGCCGGGCTGATCGAGCCGACGGCCGGCGAAGTGACCTATCTGGGCGAGCCGTTGAACGGTCCCGCGAAGGGCGTCGCGATGGTGTTCCAGACGTTCGCGCTGTTTCCGTGGCTGACCGTGCTTCAGAACGTGGAAGCCGGTCTGGAAGCACAGGGCGTGGGCGCGCGCGAGCGCCGCGAACGCGCGCTGGCCGCGATCGACCTGATCGGTCTCGACGGCTTCGAAAACGCGTATCCGCGCGAACTGTCGGGCGGCATGCGACAGCGCGTGGGGTTTGCGCGGGCGCTCGTCGTCGATCCGACGCTACTGCTCATGGACGAGCCTTTCTCCGCGCTCGACGTGCTGACCGCCGAAAACCTGCGCACCGACCTGCTCGATCTGTGGACGCAGGGGCGCATGCCGATCAAGTCGGTGCTGATCGTCACGCACAACATCGAGGAAGCGGTGTTCATGTGCGACCGCATTCTGGTGCTGTCGTCGAATCCCGGTCGCGTGATGGCTGAAATCAAGGTGCCCTTCAAGCATCCGCGCAATCGTCTGGACCCGGCGTTCCGGCGTCTCGTCGACGATATCTACGCGAAGATGACCGCGCGCCAGATGGACGAAGCGAAGAAGAAGGGGCTCGAGCTGGGAAGCTGGCTGCCGTCGGTCTCGACCAACCTGATGGCCGGTCTCATCGAAACGCTCGCGGCGGAGCCGTATCACGGCCGCGCGGACATGCCCGAAATCGCGCGCACCCTGCATCTCGAGGTCGATGATCTCTTTCCGATCGCGGAAGTGCTGCAACATCTGGGGTTCGCCGATGTGCGCGAAGGCGACATCTTCCTCACGCCGCAAGCGCGCGTCTTCGCCGAGCTCGGCACGCAGGAGCGCAAGATGATGTTCGCCGAGCATCTGCTGCGGCACGTGCCGCTGGCCGCGCGGATCAAGAAGGTGCTGAACGAGCGGCCGGGACATCGCGCGCCGCGCGTGCGCTTCGAGCAGGAACTGGAGGACTTTCTCTCCGACAAGGCTGCGCAGGAGACGCTCGACGCGGTCATCGACTGGGGACGTTACGGGGAGATCTTTTCCTATAACGACCAGACGGAGATGCTGAGTCTGGAGGATGTCGAGGCTTGAGCGGCCTTGATCGCAGTCGATTCAAAAGCGCGGTTGCCCGATGAAGGCGCCGCGCTTTTTGCTTTGGATTGGCCGTTCGGAACGGCCGAAACTGATCCACGGCTTCCTCGCACGCGCCGCGCCGGAAGCGATGGCCAACGGCTGAAGTCATGAAAAAAGCGCGGTGTCCGCAAGGGAACCGCGCTCTTCGGTAGACCATCCAGGAGACTACTGCAAGTTCCCCCAACGCTCGACCGCAGGCTCCGCCGACGCCCATTTCCAACCGCTCGGCTGCTGGCATGCCGTAGCGATGAACCATTCGGCGGGCGCTTTCGCATCGTCGCCATCGACGACCGAGAATGCGAATTCCTTGCACGTCGCGAGCGCACTGCTGAATTCGCGCAGCACACGCACTTCGCCGTGGCCGTTCTCGACCGGCAAGGTGTGCTTGACCTTCCATGGCCGCGTCTCGCCGATCTGCGACACGCCCGCTGTCACCGCGATCATGACCTGCTGATCCTCATGCAGCGATTTGGTGATGTGCTTGACCGCCTCGTCGGTGGCGGCCTGCACCGCGATGCCCACGCCGAGCCCGATGGCCGGATTCGTCGTGAACGCGCCCGTCGCGATGCCGGCGGTCGCGCCGGCCGCGGCGCCGATCGACGCGCAGCCGCTCATCGTCACGCAAGCGGCCGCACCCGCCGCGATCAGCCCGAGACGCAGCGCCAGAGATACGTCGAGAGACAGCGTCATTGCAGCGAGCCCCAGCGCGGTGTAGCGGGCTCCGCCGACGCCCACTTCCACTTGTCGCCGTCACGGCATACCGACGCGACATAGAACGCACTGTCCGCGGCGCGATCCTTCGTCGCGTCCCGATCGACCGAGAACACGATCTCCTTGCAGTCGAGCACGCCGCTGCTGATCGTGCGGCTCACTGTCACGCGGCCTTTCTCGTCTTCTTCGATCGGCACCGAGTGCACCGCCTTCCACGGCGCGACCGCGCCGACCGCCAGCGGCCCGGCGGCTGTGGCGATCTGATCCTGTGTGTTGGTGTGAATGACGCGCTGCGTGTACTGCACGCCCGCGCGCGCCGCGGCGACTGCGCCCAGGCCGATGCCTGTTGCCACCGCGGCGTTGCTGGTGACGCTATTCGCCACCGCCGCGCCCGCGATACCGGCGCCTGCCGTCGCGCCTTCGCTATAGAGCGAGTTGCATCCACTGAGGCTCACGCAAGCGATGACGCCCGAGATGACCGCGGCGAGCGCGGCGGCGCGCGGGCCGCGCCGATGGACCCTGATCTGCATGTTGCTTTCCTTCGTCTACCCGTGTCCCGACGCTTGCCATCGGGGTTCGCTTGGCTCGAATCTCCTTGAGGTCTCGCCCTCAAGCCGCCGCCCGGCAACGCAAACACGCCACGATGCGCGGGCTTCGCGCATTTTGAAGCATGCTTCTAATTACCGCTTCGGGAAAATTGCAAGAAATTGCAAGCGACGCGAGCACGTTTCGATCGGCGCAGCGTCGCGGACAAAAAGAAGCGAGCGCGGCCATGCGCGCCCGCTTCGGGAGTCATGCAGATGTAAGCCGAAAGGCTGCTCAGCTTTCGCCGCCGGTGGCCGTGTCACTGCCTTCGGAGTCTTCGTTTTCGTATGCGCCGAGGCGGTTATACAAGGTCTTGAGGCTCACGCCGAGCGCCTTTGCCGCACGCCGCTTGTCGCCACCGCAATGCTTGAGCGTGCCGAGGATGATCTGCTTCTGCGCATCGGCGAGCGGCGTGCCTACCCAGACGTTCATCGCGTCGCCCTGCGTGACGGGCTTCTTCACGCGCGAGGCAAGGTGTGGATGCGCGATCTCCACCGTCTTCTCCGCGAGGATGAACGCGCGATAGACCGTGTTCTTCAGCTCGCGCACGTTGCCCGGCCACGAATAGGTGCGCAGCACGTCGAGTGCGCGCTTGCTGAAGACCTTGCTCGTGCCTTCCTGCGCGTTCATTTCCGAGAGGAAATATTGTGCAAGCAGTTCGCGGTCCGAATCGCGCTCGCGCAGCGGCGGCGCGCGCAACGGGAATACCGCGAGGCGATACATCAGATCCTCGCGCAAGCCATTTTCCTTCACGGCGACGATGGGATCGCGATTGGTCGCCGCGATCACGCGCACATCGGAGCTGATGAGATCGTTGCCGCCCACACGAAAGAACGTGCCCGTCTCGAGCGCGCGCAGCAGTTTCACTTGCCGCACGGGCGACATCTCGGTGACTTCGTCGAGAAAGAGCGTGCCGCCATTCGCGTGCTCGAAATAGCCGATGCGCCCCTGCACCGCACCCGTGAAGCTGCCTTTCTCGTGACCGAAAAGCTCGGCTTCGATCAGATTGTCGGGAATCGCGCCGCAGTTCACCGCGATGAACGGCGCGTCCTTGCGCGCGCTATGGTCGTGAATCGTCCGGGCGACGAGTTCCTTGCCGGTACCCGACTCGCCGATGATGAGCGCCGTCGCATCGGTCGCGGCGACGCGCTCGATTTGCGCATACAACTCCAGCATCACGGGCGACGAGCCATAGAGCAGTCCATAGGACTTCAAGCCCGGCACTTCCCCCGTGTTGCGCTTTCTTTGCGCGGGTGTATCGCCGACCGCTGCGGGCGGCGGATCCAGTTCGGTTGACGCCATGTGTCCTGATCGTTCCAGTTCTGCGTATGTGGTGGGCGGGCGGCGGCCTGCGCGGGCGGCGCCGGTCGCAGCCGGCGTGGCGCAGTGCGGCGCGCGAGCGGCGCAACCGTGGGTGACCGCGCGCATCGGCATATCACGCGCCCGTGCGCGCTGCCCGTCGTGCTCACGTCAGCCGTGAGCCGCTCTTCCTCGTGGTGCGTCGGTGCCGGGTCGCCTGCATCGCGTGTCTGCGCAACGCCGATTGCTTACAGGCGAACCTATCTCATAAACGCTATTTAACCATTCGCAACGACCTTGCGGCAATGTGCCGGCCGACCGGCGGCGCATTTTGTCTGAATGGGCAGCGCGTCCGGAGAGCTTGCGGAAAGGTTCTCCTTTACGCACTGAGAAATTACAAGCGCACAGCGCAATTGTTACCCGATTCGCTGACGCTTCGCGGCGCAGGCGCGGGTCGTACTCCAGTACGCCGTCACTGGCACGAAAGCTGCGTTCGCTTGGGTCATCGTGATTCTTATTCGAAAGTTCGCCAACGACCTTGGCATCGTGGGCGCACACACGAGGAAAGGCGAGAGAGGCAAAAGCATCATGGAAGACTTCTTTAGTTTCGACGGTGCCGCTCACGACCGCACGATCCCCAAGCGGCCGATCCGCACGCGGCGTGCGCAAGCGGGCGGCAGCGATGGTCAGGAACTCGTGCCCGGCGAGCCGATCGACATCTATCACTGGGCCGCCGTCGCGCTCGTCACCGCGCTGATGTGCGCGGTGCTAGGCTATGCGGCAGGCACGCCGGCGCTGGCGCGCGCAGCGAACGTGACCAGTTTCGTGTTCGGCGCAATGGGCGGCGCGTTGATGGCAAGCGGCGTCGTGCGCAGCCTGCGCGCCCGTCTCGAAACAGACGCGCGCCTTCCCGTGAGCCGCCTTCCGGTCGCCGAAACACGCTGATCGAGCTTCGGCCTACTCATACACATCCCAATTGCGCGAGGACTACATTCCATGAGTCAGACGACTGTCCAGCTTGCGTTGGGCAAGCAAAAGATCATTGAAGACATCAAGGTGCTGCTGAACGATTCGGAGGAGTTGCTGCGATTGTCGGCGACGCTGCCGGGCGAGGGCGTCGAGGCGCTCCGTTCGCGTCTGCGCGATCACGTCGATTCGGCGCGTAACGCGCTCGAGGATGCACAGGCGAGTGCGCAAAGCCGCTATCGCGCGGGCGTCGATTGCACTGAGAAATATGTGAAGGACAATCCGTGGCAGTCGCTCGGCATTGCCGCGGGCGTCGGCTTTCTGGTGGGACTTCTGGTTTCGCGCTGATTCGCGGCGTATTCGCCATGAAGCGCCGAATTGCGGCGCCGCGTTTCAACGCGACGACGAATTCTTGACAATGGAGAGAACACAAATGGCACGTCCTTCGATTGGAATTTTCGGCGCGCTGTTCGCCGTCGGCAGCGTTCTCGCGTGGAAGTGGGTGCAGTCGCAGGACGCGGCCGGACGGCGCACGGCGCGCGAGATAAACCGCTGGGAAGACGAGGGCGGTAAGGTGCTCACCCCGGCGACCGGCACTCACGCCCAAGCGGTGAACGGCCACGGCGTCGTCGGCGGCACCGCCGATGCGTGGAATTTTCCACGGAGCTGACAGGCTTCGGAGCCGCAGCTCACGCGAGCCGAATAATCGAGCCATTGACGGTTATTAATGGTGCGACTAATCAAACGCACGCTGCTCTGGCGTGCGTTTTTATCATGATAAACGCTTATAATCAGTGAGACTCCGGCCATAAGTTGTCTAATGGAAAAACTTACGCTGGATTGAACCAGGCGTTTGGATAATCGGAAATTATTCTATTTTTTGCGCATCTTGCGTCGCGCCGATTACTTTTAATCGGCTCTCATCGCGAATCGCACCGGCCCGCGCGGCGACCCTGCCGCACGGAGAAGACCACGCCGCCACGGCGTGTGACCCTGAAAACGCTTTGGAAGAATTCGAGACGCAATGCCACACGTATTGATTGTCGATGACGATCCCAGTACCCGCGAGGCGCTAGCCGCGATCATCGGCGAAGACGGATTGACGACGGCCACCGCCGGCGATTTGCGCGAGGCGCGCATTCAGCTTGTGCGTCAGACGCCGGATGTCGTGTTCACCGACCTCAAACTGCCCGACGGCACGGGCGTCGATCTTTTCGAAGATCTGGACCCGCGTTCGGGTGTCGAGGTGATCGTGATAACCGGTCACGCGACGGTGGAATCCGCCGTCAGCGCGCTCAAGATGGGCGCCACCGACTACCTCGTCAAACCGATCAACATGCAGCGCGTGAAGGCCATCCTCTCGCGCCTGCCGCGCGCCGGCGACCTGAAGGCGGAAATCGGCACCTTGCGTGGCGAACTGCGCCGCATGGGCCGCTTCGGTCTGATGCTCGGCAACTCGCCCGCAATGCAAACCGTGTACGACCAGATCGGCCGTGTCGCGCCGACGGCCGCGTCCGTGCTGCTGATCGGCGAATCGGGCACTGGCAAGGAAGTCGCCGCGCAGACGCTTCACGAACTCAGCTTGCGTCGCAAGCATTCGTTCATCGCCGTGAACTGCGGGGCGATCTCGCCGAACCTGATCGAATCGGAAATGTTCGGCCACGAGCGCGGCTCGTTCACGGGCGCGGATCGTCAGCACAAGGGTTATTTCGAGCGCGCGAACGGCGGCACGCTGTTCCTCGATGAAATCACCGAGATGCCGATCGAGCTTCAGGTGAAGCTGCTGCGCGTGCTGGAGACGGGCATGTTCATGCGCGTCGGCACGACCAAGGAGCTCGAGACCGACGTGCGCCTCATCGCCGCGACCAACCGCGATCCCGAGCAGGCGGTGCTCGAAGGCAAGCTGCGCCTCGATCTCTATCACCGCCTGAACGTGTTTCCGATCAACCTGCCGCCGTTGCGCGAGCGGGGCAAGGACGTCGATCTGCTCGGGCAGGCGTTCCTCGACGAACTGAACTCCCGCTACAACACGAAGAAGGCGTTCCCGCCCGCCATGCGCGAGATGCTGGCCTCATACAACTGGCCGGGCAACGTACGTGAGCTGAAGAACTACGTGCAGCGCGCCTACATCATGTCGGGGTCGGATTCGGACAGCACGGCGACCGTGCCGTTGCAGATTTCGCTGTCGAAACCATCGGCCGGCACGGCGGTGACTATTCCTTTCGGCACTTCGCTCGCGCAAGCTGACCGGCAGCTCATCCTCGCGACGCTCGACCAGTGCGGCGGCGTGAAGACGCGCGCCGCCGAAATCCTCGGGATCAGCCTCAAAACGCTCTATAACCGGCTCGTCGAGTATGGCGAGGACGCGAACAAGGCAGCGGTCGGCGAGGGTGGCGATATTAACGAGTCCGACAGCGAAAATTCCTGAACTTCGCTTATCTTTAGACAAAACAACGCCTGCGGCTTTTAAAAAGCGCAGGCGTTTTTCATTGGCAGGCGCGTTTTCTACGCCGATAATGGGACGGAAGAAGCGCAACGGACGCTAACGAAGGGCATGCCCCTTGCTGTCGGTCGAGTGACATCCGCGCGTGGCGCGCAGGCGCCGACGGATGGCGAAAGTACGATCACAAGACCGCAAGGAGCCCGCCATGTCATACAGCCCGTCCAATCGCGCTTCCAATGGTGCCCGTATCGAGGCACAGACGCCGCAGCCGCCGGATCCGCCTGTGACGCCGCCCGATCAGCCGCCGCCCACGCCGATTCCGCCCGACACGAATCCGGACCCGACGCGCGAGCCGCCCGAGCCGCCGTCGCAGCCGATCGGCGATCCGCCGCCGGGGCCCGGCGATACGCCGCACGTGTACTAGCAGCAGAGAAAGACGCTGGAATGCAGACGTTGGACAATGCCCAGAATTCGTGCAAGGTTTGAATAAGTTTCCATCCGCAGCGTAGGGATTACAACGGATGGCGCAATAATGACCGGCGACACAGGCTGTCGCCGGTCGCTTTTTCTGAAGCTGCGCTTCTCGGAGCGCATCGGTCCGGCGCCGCCGACGTCACTATCGCGACGGCCTTCTTCTCTGGAGGCATCATGAGGCATCCCGCACTCCGACGCTCAGCGCGTCACTCGTCCAAGCGCGAAGCGCGCGCCGAAGCCGCCAAGGCTGTCGGCACGCAGGGCGCATCCGCGCCGCCCGCCGATCACGATCCCGCCGGTCAGAACCGCCCCGCGCCTGGCGCGCCGCCCGATGGCGAGCATAACCAGGGCGGCGTGCGCCGCGAGGGCATCGACTATCAGCGCGATCTGGGTTCCGAGCAGGACGCGTGATTGCAGCCGGCGGGAGCACCCGGCGCAAGAATAAAAATCTACACGCGGCCGCGTTCGCCGCGTATTTTCGTTCGTCCGTAACATCCTCATACAAATTTTCATTCACAAAGGCCGACAAAAAGGCACAGCTTTTGCATACCCTTGATCGCCAATTCGAGCATGCAACGACAACTGATGAGGTGATGCTGTAATGAGCAGATTGATCGTGGTATCGAATCGCGTCGCACCGATCCAGGAGGGCAAGCCCAGCGCAGGCGGCCTCGCGATCGGCGTTCTCGACGCGCTCAAGGAGACTGGGGGCGTGTGGTTCGGGTGGAGCGGCGAGATCGTCGGCGAGTCGGGCGCTCCTGTCGTGGAGAAGGGCGGCAAGGTGACTTACGCGACCGTCGGACTCACACGCCGCGATTACGACCAGTACTACCGCGGTTTCTCGAACGCCACGTTGTGGCCGACGTTCCACTACCGCAATGACCTGTCGCGCTTCGATCGCGAGGAATACGCGGGTTATATGCGCGTCAACGCCAGCCTCGCCGCGAAGCTGAAGACGATGCTCAAGCCCGATGACATCATCTGGGTGCACGACTATCACATGCTTCCGTTCGCGCAGGAGTTGAGAAAGCTCGGCGTCGCGAATCCTATCGGCTTCTTCCTGCACATTCCGTTTCCGGTGCCGGAGATGATGCGCACCGTGCCGCCGCACGAGGAACTGATTGCGGCGATGTGCCAGTACGACGTCGTGGGCTTTCAGACGGACAGCGACAAGCAGTCGTTCATCGATTATGTGGAGCGCACGAGCCGCGGCCACTTCAACGAGGACGACGGCATGCTGCAGGCATTCGGCCGCATGCTGAAAGTGGGTGCGTATCCGATCGGCATTTATCCGGATGCGATCGCGAAGGCCGCCGAGCAGTTCGCGAACCGCAAGCAGGTGAAAAGCCTGCGCGACAGCATGCACGGGCGCAAGCTCATCATGAGCGTCGACCGCCTCGACTATTCGAAGGGTCTCGTCGAGCGCTTTCAGGCGTTCGAGCGGCTTCTGCTGAACGCGCCGGGCTGGCATGGCCGCGTGTCGCTCGTGCAGATCGCGCCGCCGACGCGCTCGGACGTGCAGACCTACCAGCGCATCCGCCAGAATCTCGAAGGCGAGGCGGGCCGCATCAACGGACGATTCGCCCAGCTCGACTGGACGCCGATCCAGTATCTCAACCGCAAATACGAGCGCAATCTGCTGATGGCGCTATTCCGTCTCTCGCAGGTCGGCTATGTGACGCCGCTGCGCGACGGCATGAATCTCGTCGCGAAGGAGTATGTCGCGTCACAGGATCCGGCCGATCCGGGCGCGCTCGTCCTGTCGCAGTTCGCGGGCGCGGCAGATCAATTGCCGGGCGCGCTCGTCGTCAATCCGTTCGATTTGTCGCAGATGTCCGAAGCGCTGGAGCGTGCGTTGTCGATGCCGCTCGCCGAGCGTCAGGCGCGTCACGCCGACATGATGGCGCCGCTGCGCGAGAACAACCTTTCGGTATGGCGCGATTCGTTCATGTCGGATTTGCGCAGTGTCGCCACCGCGACGTCCGTTACCGAAAAGACCGTCAAGACGGTGAAGCAGGGCGCAGCCGAAGCCAGGCGTCCGGCGGCGAAGGCCTGAATCCGTACTGAACGTCGTCACGCACTCAGAGCCCCGCGCCTCGAAAGAAGCGCGGGGTTTTTCATGCGTCGCTCCGGAACGGTCGCGGAACGGGATTTGCGGATTCATCACGGACACGATCGAAGGAGGTCATGATGAGTGGAAGCACATTGAACCCGCCCGAAGACGACGGCGCGGAATACGGCAAGGGGCACGGCACCGGAGCACTCGGCCCGAGCGACTCGTCGGACAGCGGGTCGGACGTGCAGGGCGAAAAGCGCTATCCCGGCGACATCGAAGATGAGCTGGACGCGCACGCGCTCGGCCAGTCCAAGGCGGAGCTAGCCAGCGATACGGACCGCTTCGGCACTGGCGAAAGCGCGTCGGCGGACGGCGACAACAATCTGGAGGCCGACTCCGATATCCTCCCCGACGAAGTCGAGGATGAAACCCGCAGTCTCGCCGACGAAGACGCCGACCCGGCCGCCGACCAGCCCTGACACGTACTGCAGAGCGCAACACGAAAGCGGCGCGCTTCCCACGGAGCGCGCCGTTTTTTACACACGGTTCGCAGCGCGGCGCTAACATCGTCGATTGACACTTCAAGCCGCGCTCGCGCTCCCCGCCGATGGACCAGGACGTCTCCGCCCCTCAGTCCGCGCCCGTCGCCTCGGGCCGCACGTCGCGTTTCGGCTGGCTTTCCTGGGTCGTCGATCCGATCACGCAATGGTCGCAGGATCACTGCCTGATGTTCTCGGCGGCGATCGCGTTCTTCGCGGCGTTTTCGCTTGCGCCGACGCTCGTCATCGTGATCGCGGTGGCGAGCGTCTTCTTCGGCGCCGATGCCGTGCAAGGGCGGCTCTTCGCCGAGATCAGCGGTGTCGTGGGCGTGGACGCCGCCCGCACGCTGGAGGCGATCGTCGCGAACGCGTGGCACGCCGACATCGCGCGCAGCACGGCGATTCTCTCTGTCGCGGGCGTGCTAATCGGCGCGTCGGCGACGTTCTCCTCGCTGCACAGCGCGCTCAACGTCATCTGGCCGACGCCTGCGGTGAGCACGCGCGAGAGCATCGTCACGCTGCTGCGCGTGCGGCTGATGTCGTTCGGGCTGGTGGTCGGTTCGGGGCTGCTCGTCGCGGTGCTGCTCGTACTCGATGCGCTCGTCGAGATACTCGGGCATTGGGTGCTCGGCGACGGCAGCCCGTTCATCGTCCTGTCGGGCCTCACGCGGCGCGCGATATCGCTCGGTGTGCTGATGATCGCCTTCACGGTACTGCTCAAGTTCCTGCCGACGACGCGCATGCGCTGGTGCGATGCCGCGCTCGGCGCCGCCGCCGCCGCGCTGCTCTTCGAAGGCGGCAAGCGCCTTTTCGCGTTCTATCTCGCGCACGCGGGCACGGCGAACATGTTCGGCGCGGCCGGATCGCTCGCGATCATCCTCATGTGGCTCTACTACTCGGCCGCGGTCTTTCTGCTCGGCGCCGAGCTCGCGGCGACGGCGGCGAGAAAGCGCACGCATCGCGCGTCGGGCTGGCGCTGACCGGACAAAAAAAGGCCGTCCGAAAGCGGACGGCCCGCGATTACGCTCGTGTCGCTCAGGCGCCTCGCTTGACCGGGTCGTCGCCGAACGCTTGAGAGCGTGA
The DNA here is from genome assembly GCA_001544655.2 of Caballeronia turbans. GTDB lineage: Bacteria > Pseudomonadota > Gammaproteobacteria > Burkholderiales > Burkholderiaceae > Caballeronia > Caballeronia turbans. Next base: position 59,741 of record FCOD02000026.1, on the reverse strand, counting down.
GAACCGATGACGCGCGCGCCGCATCACGCCTGACGGCGCAGTTCGGCGGGCGGCACCTTCATCAGATGGCGATACTTCGCCACCGTGCGGCGGGCGACGATCACGCCCTGATCCGCGAGCATCTTCGCGAGACTCACATCGGACAGCGGATCGCGCGTGTTCTCCTTCGAGATCATTTCCTTGAGCAGCGCGCGCACCGCCGCAGCCGAGCAGGTGCCGCCGCTTTCCGTGCTCAGTTCGCGCGGGAAGAAGTGCTTGAACTCGAAGATGCCGCGCGGCGTGGCCATATACTTGTTGCCGGTCGCGCGCGAGATGGTCGATTCGTGCAAACCGAGTTCATCGGCGACATCGCGCAGCACGAGCGGCTTGAGCGCGATCTCGCCGTAGTCGAAGAACGCCTTCTGATGCGAGACGATGCATTCGGCGACGCGCTGGATCGTCGTGAAACGCTGCTGCGCGTTGCGGATCAGCCAGCGCGCTTCCTGCAATTGCTGCGCGAGCGGCGAGCGGCTCGCGCCGGCCGATTGCGCGAAAAGCTCTGCATACATGCGATGGATGCGCGCGCGCGGCAGCACGGCCGGGTTGATCGTCACGACCCATTGCTTCTTCACCTGACGCACGATAACGTCGGGCACCACGTAGTTGTCCTCGCTCTGGCCGTAGTTCTCGCCCGGCTTCGGATCGAGGCGGCGCACGAGCGCGCACGCGATGCGCAGTTCATCCGCGCTGCAGCCGATCTTTTTTTGCAGTTCGGCCTGCTCGCGCCGCGCGAGACGCTCCAGATGATGCGTGACGATCTCGAGCGCAACCGCACGGCCCGGCGTGTCCTCTTCGAGCGCTTCGAGCTGCAGCGCGAGGCATTCGGAGAGGTTGCGCGCGCCGACGCCCGGCTTGTCGAGCGACTGCACGAGCTTGAGCGCGATATTGAGTTCATCCTCGTGCAGCGCGGGCTCGATTTCCACGACATTGGCGAGCTCGCTCAATTCCTGGCGCAGATAGCCGTCGTCGTCGAGCGCTTCGATGATGAGTTGCGCAATCGCGCGATCGCGCTCGTTCAGCTGATAGAGGCGCAACGCGTCGTGGAGCGTTTCATGCAGCGACGGCTCGATGCGCACCCAGTCGGCGGGATCGGAGCCTTCGCCGTCGCCGCCATTGCGCGAGCCGCGGCCGAAGGGATCGGATGAGAATTCGCTCATCGAATCTTCGCGCGAGCCGGCATCGGCGCTTTGCTCGCTTTCCATGCTTGCTTCGGGCGCGAGCGGCGCCTCGGTGGTGTCGCTGGTGGCGGTCGACGAGAGCGCCGATTCGCCCATCGAACTGCCGTTGTCGGCGCCGAGCGCGTTGTCTTCGGTCTGTGACTCGTCGTATTCGAGGAACGGATTGGTATCGAGCGCGTTGCGCAGTTCTTGCTGGAACTCCAGTGACGAAAGTTGCAGGAGACGGACTGACTGCTGCAGACGCGGCGTGAGCGCGAGCGTTTGCTTCGCGCGGAGTTCGAGTGTAGGCGGCATTGCTTTGCTAATCCTCGATTGTTCTATACGTAATGGGCAGGTTTGCGAACCATTAAAGCAATGGCCGTGCCAACGTTGCGCAAGCTCGCGTTGCGACTACGTTTTTGGCCGTCCGCTACACGTTTGCGAAGCAATCAGGAGCCTTCTTTCACGCAGTTTTTACACGCGCTCAGACAAAAGCACCGCGGGTTTGCGGCCGCGAGAGATGCGTTGCGCGAGACGGTTCTTCGACCGTCGAAGATTTGTTCGCGCACGCACGAACGCCTTGCTGCATGGTCCGTTCAGCGCACCTCAGGAGAAGTTTGTGAGCGCGGTGATGTGATCCGGCACGCAAGTTGCGGCAGAAGGCTCACGATCCGCGTGCTACGGGCGCGGACGTAATCGAAGAGCCGCCTCGCGCAAAGGCGAACGGGGCGCCAGACCAAAATCGAAAAAATGGGAGTATTGCCATGAAGACGACTCAAATCCTTAAGGCAGCCGGCGGTATCGCATGTGTGGTGTTCGCACTCAACGTCGGCGCACAAACGAATGCGGCGTCGTCGACGAGCGGTTCCGGCACGTCGATGGGCCAGAAGGTCGATGACAGCGCCATCACCACCAAGGTCAAGGCCGAATTGCTCGGCGCGAAGAACGTCAAGTCCACGCATATCCACGTCAAGACGCATGGGGGCGTGGTGTCGCTGACGGGCACGGTGCCTTCGGCAGAGGACAAGACCGCCGCCGAAGAAGTCGTCTCGAACGTTTCGGGTGTTGCTTCCGTGAAGAACCATCTTAAAATTGCCGCCAAGTAATGGCATAGTTCGTATGCCCGGCTTCGCCACGGCGGGCCGCGGTTGAGTGCCATTAGTACGGAACCCGCGCGGGGTTCGACGATTCGCCACAATCAGGCGAAGAATCGGACGAAGCGCGGGTTCTCGCATGGGGGCATGGGGTCGCGTCGCATCGCCCGATGCTTCAGTCGCAGTTCACGCATGACGCTTCACGCAGTGCGCATCACCTCGCAGCACTTCGAAACTTAAAAACGAGTACGACCGTTCAGGACCGTACTTGCACAGGCGGCTCTCGAATGCGCAGTAGCCCGGCATTCAGAGGCCCCGGCAAAAAGGAGCTCTTCATGAAGACGAAAAAGATGGCATTGATCGGCGCGCTCGCGCTGGCATTCTCGACGGCGGCATTCGCGCAGGCAGCTTCCGATGCGGCCACGACCGGCGCGGACGCCGGCACCCACGCGAAGAAGCAGAAGGGCACCTATCTGCATCAGCAGGACAAGGCGCACAAGCTGAAGGGCGCGTCGGCAGCGGCGGCGGCTTCGGCGCTCGGCACCAACGACAAGGGTCAGCCGCAGTAAGGCGTCGGCCCGACGCTCGACGAAAAAACGGCCGCATCGCGGCCGTTTGTCTTTATGCGGCCCGTTCGTCATCGGGCCGCTGCTACGTCGATGCTTCAGGACTTCGCGGCTGCGTATTGATCGCGCAGATCGCGTATGCGGTCGTGATTTTCGACCACGCCCTGATACTGACGCTCGACGATCTGGCGGATATCGGCAGGCAAATCCTTATCCAGCGCCTCGCGGTAGTTCTTCTTCGCGGCATCTTCGCCACGCTCGCATTCGGCGAGAATCGCGTGGTCGCTGTGGCCGGTCACGGCCGACTTTACATCGACCCAGCCGCGATGCAGCGCGCCGGCCATCGAGCCGCCTGTTTCGGGCTTACCGCCCAGACGCGCGACGACATCCTGTAACTCGCGCGCGCCTTCGGCGCACTTCTGCGCGCGATTCTGAAAGAGCAGCTTGAGGCTCGGATCGCGCGTATCCTCGGCGGCCTTGAGAAAACCCTTTTCCCCGTCCTTCGAGGTTTCGACGAGATCGTTGAGTACCGATACGACGTTCGTGCTCATATAACACCTCCTTTTAGTTTCGATATTTGCCACTGCGCAGCCTCCCTGCGGGACGCGGCTCGCCGAGTCATTGCGCACGCAGCGTGCCCGCGCTTCGTGTTCAGGGGCACGTGATTTGCTGCCGACTCGGCAAACAGCGCGCATGGGTTCCAGACGCGCAGAACACGGCAATGGGAGAGAACACAGTGAAATTCCTTAATCGACTCGCACATCGCGAGTTCCTTACCCTCGTCGCTGTCGCGGCATCCGCGCTGACCTTGCACATCCGTGAGCGCGTTATCGACATGCACGCGCAACCGGCGCAGGCATCTCACCTGGAATATGGACCGCTCTGCGAAGCGCCCGCCGCGCGCACCGGCAAGGCGCGCGTTTTGCCTGCCGCTTGCGGCGTGCGTGCGAACAGGCGGCCGGATCGGACGCACGCGTCGTGGGTGTGACGCGTTCGGCGCAAACGCATCAGCACAAACGCCCGCGGGAAGCGGGCGTTTTTTCATTCGCGGGGTGAAAACGATCACGCACGCGTCTGCGCGAACTCCTTTACCGGATGCGGCGGCTGCAACGGGTCGAAGTCGCTCCAGCGGCCCTGTTTCCAGCGTCCCGACGCACGCTCGATATCCATGCCGCCCGCCTCGCGCAGCGTCGTCGTGGCCCGCTCCTGCGTTTCCGGCGATACATGAACGGCAACGAGGACGCCTGCGTGACGCGTGGGTTCCTCGGCGGGCGCGGCGTCTTGCGGCTTCTTTTTCGTATGCGACATTGCGCCGACGAGCGAGCCCACATACGCGCCGACGCCGGCCGCGATCACCGAGACGAGCAGCGGCGCATGAAAGACCGCGAAAATCGCAGCGCCCACGACCGCACCCGCGACCGCTCCGATCGTCACGCCCTTGCCGGCGCCTTTGGGCGCGGCGCTCGCGCCCGCGTCGGTGCCGACATCGCCCCCGACCGGAAAGCGCGCGTGCTGGCCGCTCGGATTGACGAAGAAGAGCGTCACGTCTTCTTCGACGAAACCTTGCGCGAAGAGCTTCTGGGCTGCTGATTCGGCCGCGGGAAAGGTCTGGAATCGGCCGGCAATGATCAGTGACATGTTCCCTCCTTGTTGGCTTGCGTGATGTGAGATGCGTCGCGCGCGGGCGAGCCTCCAGCGCCGCTCAGTCGGGCTCCATGCCGGCGACGCGGAACAATCCGCTCCTCAGCACGGCGGGCTGGCCGCCGTTGTCGTCGAGCACTTCGGCGCACACCGCGCGAATGCGCGCCGTGCCGCGCGCGTAGGCCTCGAGCAGATCGTCCTCGCGTGGCGACTTCGCGCCGAAATGATCTTCGAGCGCTTCGGCGGTGATCGAACACACGACTGGCTCGCCGTCGATGAGGGCGGCAAAGTGAATGGCGAGGTCGTCGCCGTCATAAACGGGGGCTTCGTCTGCAAACGTGATGTGCATGGTCGAGTCCTCATAAGCGGGGCGGCAAGGTGAACGGGGAGCAACCGCGGGCCCGGCGACGTTCGCGATGCTCATGACGCCGCCTTCGCTTTCGCGAGCTGCTGCGCCATCTCGTAGTGATGGCTGATGACCGGCAACGCCTTGGTCGCCGCCGCCTTCAGGGCAGTATCGTTGCCGCTTTCGCTCTCCTTCCTGAACAGCGCAACGGCCTTCTGATGGCCGTCCAAGGCTACCTTTTCAATATAGGCCTTGTCGAACTCGGCGCCCTGGAGATTTTGCAGGTTGCCGATCACCGAAGAATCGGCGGCCGGCGGCGCCGTGATGCCGTGGCGCTTGGCGAGCACATCGAGATTGCGGGCGAGCTTCGTGTGATCGACGATCATTCGCTGTGCGAATTCCCACACCTGCCGGTCGCTCGCGCGCGTGAGCGCGAGCTTGCTCGCCGCGAGCTCGGTCGCGCCTGCCTGACCGGCGTCCTGAAGGAACTGCTGATCGATGAGTGAGAGCTTTTCGTTGCGCGCGGCGCTCGCCGCGCCTTCGGTCTGTGCCTGCGCGGCAGGCGCCGCCGCAGCCACGGCGGCGAGCGACAACGCGATTGCGCGCGTGAGTGAAATGAGCGATCTCGACATCGGCTTGGCTCCGGTGCGATGCATCACGCGGTGCGCGTCTTTTCGAGCGCTTCGATCAGCGCCTTGTTGAACGCGGGCAGATCGTCGGGCTTGCGGCTCGTGATGAGATTGCCGTCGATCTGCACTTCCTGATCGACCCACGTGCCGCCCGCGTTGCGAATGTCGTCTTGCAGACTCGGCCAGCTCGTCATCGTGCGGCCCGCGACGATGCCCGCCGAAATCGGCAGCCAGCCGCCGTGGCAGATCACCGCGATCGGCTTCTTCGCCTGATCGGCGTCCTTCACGAAACTCTGCGCCTTCGCGTCGAGCCGGATCGCGTCGCCATTCACGACGCCGCCCGGCAACACGACCGCGTCGTAGTCGGCGGCGTTGACGGCGTCGAGCGTGACATCGACGTTCACCTTGTCGCCCTTGTCGACGTGCTTGAAACCTTGGATCTGCCCCGGCTTTTGGGACACGACATCCACCTGCGCACCGGCTTCCTTGAGCGCGCGTTGCGGCTCGACGAGCTCTGCCTGCTCGAAGCCGTCGACGGCGAGAATCGCAACCTTGCAACCGTTGAGGGAAATGGCCATGAACACACTCCTTTGTTGCTGTTTCGAACGTTCCGCGGGGAGCGGAATCCATGCCCGAGTTTTCAGCAAAGGCTGTGCCCAGCGAGCGCCCGCGCGGCCACGAGAGAAGAGGGCGGTCAGGCCGGCTCGATGCTGCGCTTGCCGGTGAGGCGCAGCAGGCTCACCACGGCGGCAGCCGCCGCGAACGCCGCCGCGAGCGCAATCGCAATCACGGGGCCCTGCTTCGGCGCGACGCCGAAGATCAGTGCGACGAGCGCCGCGCCCAGCGTCTGCCCGGTGAGGCGCGCGGTGCCGAGCATGCCGCTCGCGCCGCCGCTGCGATGACGCGGCGCGGACGAGAGCATCTGACGATTGTTGGGCGACTGGAAGAGGCCGAAGCCGAGCCCGCATACGGCCATGCGCCACGCAATGTCGAGCGCGCCCGGATGCGCGCCGACGCTTGCGAGCAGCACGAGCCCGACGGTCAGAATCGCGAGCCCGATGCCGCCGAGCAGTCCCGCCGGATACCGATCCGCGAGCACGCCAGCGAGCGGCGCGACGAACACGATCACGAGCGGCCACGGCGTCATCAGAAACCCTGTCTCGACCTGGCTCATGCCGAAATTGTTCTGCAGCAGGAACGGCAGCGACACGAACGCGAGCATCTGCGCGCAGAACGAACACACCGACGCGCCGACCGAGAGCGCGAACACCGGAATGCGCATCAGATCGACGGGCAGCAGCGGCGCGCTTTGCGTCAGTTGCCGCTTCACGAAGAAGTAGCCGATGACGGCCGTCGCGATGATCTCGCCGATGAGATACGGACGATGCTCGCCATGCCCGAAGCCATCGACCGCAACGATCGCAATGCCGAAGAAGAGCGCGTTCATGATCGCGCTGATGTAGTCATACGGCTGCCGATGCCCCGGCGTGCGCGGCAGCGACTTCCAGCCGAACGCGAACGCCGCGATGCCGATCGGCACGTTGATCGCGAACAGCCACGGCCAGGTCGCGACGGAAAGCACGCCCGAGGCCACCGTCGGTCCGATCACCGACGAAATGGCGACGACCGTCGCGTTGATGGATACGCCGCGCCCGAGCTGATCGTGCGGATAGATGATGCGCACGAGCGCCGTGTTCACGCTCATGATCCCCGCCGCGCCGAAGCCCTGCACCACGCGCGCGATGGTGAGCGTGAGAAGCGAATCGGACAGCGCGCACGCGAACGACGACACCGTGAAGAGCGCAAGCCCCGCCATGTACACGCGCCGGTAGCCGATGCGATCGCCGAGCGAGGCGAGCGGCAGAAGCGAGATGGTGATCGCGAGCTGATACGCGTTGACGACCCAGACGGAGTCGGCGGGAGAAGCATTCAGATTGCGGGCAATGGTCGGCAGCGCGACGTTCGCGATGGCGCCGTCGAGCACCGCGAGCGTAATGCCGAGCGCGACGACGGCAATCGCCCAGTATCGCTGGGGCAGCGGCAGACCTTGGTCGGAGTCCATCGATGGGCGGGAAGTGGGAGCGGCGCGTTGTACGACGCGCCGTTTTCAAATGGCTGTGTGAGCGCGGCGCGGTCACGCCGCGCCGCATTCCCGGCTTTACTTCAACTCGTAGAGGCCGGTGTAGGTCGCCGAATCGATTTCGTTGAGATGGATCATGAAGCGCGCCACCGCGTTGGTCACGTTCCCGTCGAGCGGCAGGCTCTCCGCGGAAAGCGCATGGATGCGGAAGATATACCGATGCGGCTTGTCGCCACGCGGCGGCGCCGCGCCGCCGAAACCGACCGTACCGTAATCGTTGCGAAGTTGCAGCGCGCCTTGCGGCAGCAGACTGCCGTCGGGCTTGCCGGCATTGCGCGGCAGCGAGCGCACATCGGCTGGAATGTTGACGACGATCCAGTGCCAGAAACCGCTGCCCGTGGGCGCGTCGGGGTCGTAGACGGTGAGCGCGAGACTGCGCGTGTCGGCGGGCGGATCTTCCCATTGCAGCGCCGGGGAAATGTTCTCGCCCGAGCCGCCGAAGGCTTGCTGGTCGAATTCCTGCGCGTGCGTCATGAAGCCGTTCGCCGGAAATTCGTCGGACCAGATGCGGAAATCAGCCATGAGAGTCGTGCTCCTTCTTCTTGCGATGTGGATGGATGCCGCACAGCGCATCGGACTGCGTGGCGTCGCGCAATCCTCCCGGCGGTGCAGCAAACGTGCCTAAGGGTTGCGCAACGTAGAACGTGGATGCGGCAAGGGCGTGGCCAATCGAGTGTAGCATCCGCCCCCGATATCGGGCATGAGCGCAAACGCCGCTGCGCGTGTACGCGCGCGGGCGATGCGGCTTCCGGAAATATGACGCAGGCTACAATAATGAGATGAATGGAGTATCGACCAGCGACCCATTTTTTAGCCGGCGCGAGCCGAAAGGATGACCATGCCAAACGACCCGCGCCGCACTGCCGGTCAATTCATGCCGGCGAGCGTGCCGGAGGACGATGCCGACATGTTCGACCTCGCGCCCGTCTCGCTCTGGCTCGAGGACTTCAGCGCCGTGCGCGAGCAGTTCGAGCGCTGGCGCGCGGCGGGCGTCACGGATCTGCGCGCGTTTCTCGCCGAGAATCCGGAATGCGTGGCCGAGTGTTCGTCACGCATTCGCGTCGTGAAGGTCAATCAGCGCACGCTGTCGCTGTTTCAGGCAAGAGACGTCGATCATCTCGTGCAGAACCTCGATCGTGTGTTCCGCGATGACATGCTCACCACACACATCGACGAACTGGAGCAGTTGTGGTGCGGCAAGCCGCGCTTCGTGAGTCAGACGGTCAACTACACGCTCGACGGCAAGCGCCTCGACGTGCTGCTCAAGGCGGTCGTCCTGCCGGGCCACGAAGACACATGGACCCGCGTGCTCGTCACGATCGAGGACATCACCGAGCTCGAAGCGATGCGCCGCACCGCCGCCGCGAGCGAACTGTATGCGCGCGGACTGTTCGAGCATTCACCGGTGTCGCTGTGGGTGGAAGACTTCAGTTCCGTGAAGTCGCTACTGGACGATGTGCGCGAGCGCGGCATCGTCGACTTTCGCACGTTCACCAACGTTCATCCGGAGTTCGTCGAACGCTGCATGCAGGAGATTCACGTGCTCGACGTGAATCAGCATACGCTGCGGATGTTCGCCGCGCCGACCAAGGCCGCGCTGCTCGCGCGCCTGTCCGAAGTCTTCCGCGACGACATGCAGCAGCACTTCCAGGAACAGTTGATCGATCTGTGGGATGGGAAGCTCTTCCATCAGCGCGAGGTGCTCAACTATTCGCTCGAAGGCAACGAGGTGCATGTGCATCTGCAGTTCTCGGTATTCCCGGGGCACGAGGCGCGCTGGGATCTCGTGCTCGTCGCGCTCACGGACATCACCGCGCGCAAGAAGGCCGAGGCGTATCTGGAATTCCTCGGCAAGCACGACGTGCTCACGAAGCTCAAGAATCGCTCGTTCTATATCGACGAAATCAATCGCCTCGAACGCAAGGGCCCGTTCCCGGTGACGGCGATCGCGGTCGATGTGAACGGGCTCAAGGCCGTCAACGATCAACTCGGCCACGCCGCCGGCGACGCGCTGTTGCGCCGCGCGGGCGAAGTGCTCGGCAAGGCGGTGGAGAAGCCGTTCCAGGCGGCGCGCATCGGCGGCGACGAGTTCATGGTGCTTCTGCCCGGCGCCGACGAGCGCGACGGCGAGGCGGTGATCGAGAGCATTCGCCAGTTGCTCGAAGTGAACAACCAGTTCTATTCGGGCAATCCGCTTTGTTTCGCGATGGGCGCGGCCACCGCGCACGACGGCGAGCGGCTCGAACCGATGCTGCAACGCGCGGACGCCGCCATGTACGCGGAAAAGCGCGCGCACTACGACGGCAAGAGCGCGTGATTACTGCTGCGTGACGTCGTCGATGCCGCGATTGAGCGCCGGGCACGCCTCGCCGATTTCCTTTTGATACTCCGCCGGATTGCTCGTCTTCAGCTTCTCGAAGCGATCGACGGTCGGTTGTGCCTGCGCGAGGCCGAGCTTCCATTCGCCATCGAAATCGGGTGCATCGGGATAGCTCGTGCGCACGACATCCCGAAAGCGCGCGACCTTCGCGGCATCGATATGACAGACATCCGCCGCGCCGCGCGCGATGTTCGCGCTCGTCATCACGCCTTCGGCGGCCATCAGTTGTCGCGACGACGGATGGCCGGGCGGCAACGCGGTCTGCGCCGTCGCGCAGAGACACCATGTGGCCAGAATGGAGGGAGCCAGAAAGAGCGAATGCTTCTTGCGCATGTGGATTTTCGATTTGTCCGCGGGGTAAAAAAATTATAGGTGAAGCCCTCCGTAATGAACGCCTGTTATGGCGAGGATGCGTCAATAGCGCGTGCTAGAATCGATTCTCAACGCCGTTCTCAGACAGAAAAATGAAGAAAGGAAGCAAGGCCGCTACTGCTGCGCCCTCGTCGACCACGGAGCAAGGGCGGCGCAAGTACGATCCTGAGGAGACCAAGCGGAACATTCTCGACATCGCCACGCAGGAGTTTTCGGCGATGGGCCTCGCGGGCGCGCGCGTCGACGCCATCGCGGAGCGCACCAACACCACGAAGCGCATGCTGTACTACTACTTCGGCAGCAAGGAAGGCTTGTACGAAGCGGTATTGGAACAGGTCTACGGCGATATCCGCGCGCTCGAACAGGAGTTGCAACTCGCGGAAATGGAGCCGGAGGAAGCGCTGCGCGAATTCATCGGTTTCACGTTCGACTATCACGACAAGCATCGCGATTTCGTGCGCCTCGTGACCATCGAAAACATTCATGGCGCGAAGTACATCGAACAATCGAAGACCTTCAAGACGCGCAATTCGACGGTCGTGAAGACCATCGAGGATCTCATCGCGCGCGGCGTCGCGGCGGGCACCTTTCGCGACGACGTCGATCCGATCGACCTGCATCTGATGATCAGCTCGTTCTGCTTTCACCGTGTGGCGAACCGTCATACGTGGGGCGCGGCGTTCGGGCGCGATCCGTCGGGCGCGCGTTCGCGTGCGCGTCATCGCGAGATGATCGTCGATGCGGTGTCGCGCTACATGCGGCGCGGCGGCTGATCCTTTCTTCGCGCGCATCGAAAAACGGCGACACTCTCACGAGGTCGCCGTTTTTTCGTGGCTATCGGGTAATCAACGTTCCAGCAAGCTCTGGAAATGCGCGAACATGCGCTCGGCATCCGGCTCGCGGCCGGTGAAGATGCGCAGCGCATCGACCGCCTGGCATACCGCCATGCCGCCGCCGCTCACCGTGCGGCAGCCGAGCGCCTTTGCGGCTTTCAGCAACTCGGTTTCGAGCGGGAAGTAGACGATCTCCGCGACCCACAATGCCTTGTGCAGGTATTGCGCCGGAAGCGGCAGGCCGGGCAGCTTCGCCATGCCGGTCGGTGTCGCGTGGATGAGGCCGCTTGCGCCGGCGAGCGTTTCGCGCAGGTCGCCGCCGCTTTTTACGATGCGATCCGGAAAGCGCGCCGCGAGTTCAGCGGCAAGCGAGGCGGCGCGTGCCGCGTCGGAATCGAACAGCCTGAGCTCGCGCGCGCCCATCGTCAGGGCGGCATGGGCGACGGCCGCGCCCGCGCCACCCGCGCCGAGCTGCACCACGCGTTCCATCGGCACGCCGGGCAGCCCGCGCTGGAACGCGCGCGCAAATCCCGACCCGTCCGTGTTGTAGCCGATGCGCTTGCCGTCCTTCAGCACGACCGTATTCACGGCGCCGAGCGCGCGGGCGTCGGGGTCGAGCTCGTCGAGTAACGGGATCACGCTTTGCTTGCACGGGTACGTGATGTTCAGGCCGTCGTAGCCCATGCGTTCGGCGGCGTCGAGCAGATCGGGCAGGGCGGAGGGCTCCAGCGCCAGCGCCTGAAGGTCGATGCGGCGATACACATAGTTGAGGCCGAGGTTGCCGCCTTCCTTTTCGTGCATGGCGGGCGTGAGCGAGCCGGCGATGCCGGATCCGATCAGGCCGATGAGATACGAAGTCTTGTTGGTCACGCGAGCGCTCCGGCATGGATGAGCACTGCATGCTGCAGTGCGAAATAGACTATGGCGCAGTGTGAACGCACGCAGGAGCCTTGTCGGTTCGTGTTTTCACTACTTTGTACGGTCTAGTTAGTTTGTTATTATCTCGCAGAATGACATGGATTGCGCGCGTCTCTCATGCGGACGTCCTACACTGGAAAGCGCCGCTCAGATCCATCCCGCATTCACCGAATTGCAACGAGGAGGCAGCGATGCTGCGTTCAATCCGCACTTCCATCGCCACGGTTTCCATCAGCGGCACGCTCCCCGAGAAGTTGCGGGCCATCAAGGCGGCCGGTTTCGACGGCGTCGAGATCTTCGAGAACGATCTGCTGTATTTCGACGGCACGCCCGGCGACGTGCGCCGCATGTGCGCGGATCTCGGCCTCGAAATCTACCTTTTCCAGCCCTTCCGCGATTTCGACGGCGTGAGCCCCGAGCGGCTCGCGAGAAACGTCGAGCGTGCGAAGCGCAAGTTCGAACTGATGCACGAGCTCGGCACGGACCGCATTCTCGTGTGCAGCAACGTGTCGCCCGACACGATCCGCGACGACGCATTGCTCACCGATCAGCTCGGGGTGCTCGCGAACATCGCGAAGGAGGCGGGCGTGATCGTCGCGTACGAGGCGCTCGCGTGGGGCCGCTACGTGAACTCGTACAAGCACGCGTGGAAGCTCGTCGACGCGGTGAATCATCCGAACCTCGGGCTTGCGCTCGACACGTTCCACACGCTGTCGATCCGCGATTCGGTGGAGGAGATCGCGTCGATTCCGGGCGAGCGCATCGCGTTCGTGCAGATCGCCGATGCACCCGTGCTCGCGATGGACGTGCTCGAATGGAGCCGTCACTATCGCTGCTTTCCGGGACAGGGCGCGTTCGATGTCGCGGGCTTCACCGCGCGCGTGCTCGAAGCGGGCTACAAGGGTCCGCTGTCGCTCGAGATTTTCAATGATGGCTTTCGCGCCGCGCCGACCGCGATCACGGCGGCGGACGGCTATCGCTCGCTGCGTTTCCTCGAGGAGCAGACGCGTGAGCTGATGGGCGACAACGCGCCGCCGGAGCTGTTCAACCCGCCCGCGCCGCCCGAGCACATCGGCTTCCAGTTTCTCGAATTCGCCGTCGACGACCGCACGCGCGAGCATCTCGCGCAATGGCTCGGCCGGCTCGGTTTCAGGCTCGCGGGCAAGCATCGCTCGAAGGATGTCGCGTTGTATCGGCACGGCGCGGGATCGATCGTGCTCAACGCCGAAGCCGATTCGTTCGCGAGCGCCTTTTTTCAGAAGCACGGCTTGTCGCTGTGCGCGTCGGCGTTTCATGTCGATGACGCGAAGCAGGCGTTCGAGCGCGCCGCCGCGTATGGCTCGACGCCGTTCTCCGGCCAAGTCGGCCCGAACGAGCGCGTGGTGCCCGGCGTACAGTCGCCCGACGGCAGTCTCGACTATTTCGTCGACGAAGCGCCCGGCGCCCCGACGTTGTGGGAGTCCGACTTCATTCTGACGGACATCGACGGGCCGTACGAAGTGGGGCCGCTCGCGCGCATCGATCACGTGTGCCTGTCGCTTCCCGCCGATGCGCTCGATACGTGGGTGCTGTTCTTCAGAAGCGCGTTCGGCTTCGAGACCGAACCCGCCGTGCTCGTTCCCGATCCGTACGGCCTCGTGCGCAGCCGCGCGGTGAGAAGCCGCGACGGCTCGGTGCGCATTGCGCTGAATGCGTCGGTCGATCGCTATACCGCGGTGTCGGAGTCGCTATCGACCTATCGTGGCTCGGGCCTGAACCATGTCGCGTTCAGCACGCCCGATATCTTCGATGCGATTCCGCGCCTCGAAACCGACGGCGTCAAATTCCTGCGTATCCCGGGCAACTATTACGACGATCTCGTGGCACGGTTCGGCCTGCCCGACGAGCAGATCGACCAGATGCGCGAGCACAACATCCTTTACGACCGCGACGAGCGCGGCGGCGAGTTCTTCCACGCGTATACGGAGCAGCTCGATCAGCGCTTCTTCCTCGAAGTGATCGAGCGGCGCGGCGGCTACGACGGCTACGGCGCGGCCAACGCGGCGGTGCGGCTCGCGGCGCACGCGCAACAGCAGCAGCGCGCGCGTCAGGCGGCGTGAACCGGGGCGGCGCGTGACCTAAAATCGATACATGGCGCCAGTGGAAAGCGGGAGGACGTCATGTGGGATTTGTCGAGCATTTTCGTCGGGCTTGCGTGCCTGGCGACGATCGTCATCGTGCTGCTCGCGCAGGACTGGCGCGATGAACATCGCAGGCGCGTGGCGGCGCGAGACCACGCGCACCGGCATCCATTGCGCGAGTGGTGGCTGAGGCATCGCCATTGAAACGCGCTCAGGCGCTTTGAGCGTTTCCGCCGCCGGCCGCGACGGCGCGCGCCTGCTCGCGTTCGCGTCTGAGTTCTTCTTCGCGCTGGCGCCCGGCCGCCTCGAACGCGTCGATATGCAGATACAGCCGATGCACGGTCTGAATCTGCGTGTGAGAGAGATGTGACTGACGCGTGATGGATGCGAGCCGCTCGCGCCAGTACGAGGGCGGCAGCAACGGCCCGCCGAGATCGCACGACAACGAACGACGCAGCACCAGTTCGAGGTGCGTCAGGTCCTGGTCTGCGAGCAACGCCGAAAACGCGCCCTGCGGCTTGATATCGGGATATGGGTCCATTATTCCGATGGCGGCATGGCGGCGCGAAACTTGATAGGTGCAAACCCTGGGTTTCGCCGATTTTTCGCGGCGCGCGCCATTGCGTTCGAATTTCTTCGCACCGACGCCGATCCCGCCTGTAGCGTTTGCTATACTCTGCGCTCGCTTGCCGACGCTGTCGGCCATGCGCGGTCCGCTCCCCGTAGTTCAATGGATAGAACGAGTGCCTCCTAAGCGCTAGATGCAGGTTCGATTCCTGCCGGGGGGACCACCCGCTACCCCTCAGAGCCTTGTCAGGCTTACGTGGCGGGCTTCTCAAGGTGACCCATGGGTACTACAATCGCTACTACAAGCGTTACTCCATGGCCTTATTGCACCTGTCTCCCATCGTGTCCGTAAAGCTCAAATACGCCTGGCAGAAGTCGAAAGGCTCGTTGCTATTTTTCAAGCGTCGGGTCCCGGACGACATTAAGCCGGTCCTGCCCGTTGGCTCCAAATACGCGGGTAAGGTGCACTACGTGGTCTCTCTTCAGACCACGGATCCCCGGGTGGCCGCCAAGCTAATCCCAGCGTTGGTCGAACAGACCGACAGGGATTGGGCGCAATTGAGAAACCCGACGCGGGAAGGCGTCCTCCGCGAGGCCCATGAGTTACTGCTCCGGAATGGCGTAGACCCTTCGGCCCCTGAGAACACGCCTGAGGCGGTCGACCATTTCCACACCTTCTTAGAGCACCAGCTTCCCCGCGCTGTAGTGGAGAGCGAGGACATTACGGAAGGGCGGCAGTTAGACAGGTATTTGACGCCCGTCCAAGCAGCGGCCTTCCAGATGGTCCAGCGGCGGGTAAGGTTCACGCTAGAGGACTGCCTTGAGCAGTACGTGGCGGCGCGACCCGAGACAGAGAAGGATGCCCGTATGGTGTTCGGTTATCTGTTCGCCTTTCTCGAGAGTCGCACGCCGGTCCCAGGGAAAGACCGGGATTTGCAGAGCGTGAAGCGTCTGGACGTGAACGAATTCGTGAAATGGCTTCTCGCCGGGAAGCATAGCAAGGACGGTAAGGCTGTGAGTACCACCACCGTCAGCCGATACCTTACCAACGTAAGGGCCGCATTCGCCCGTGCGATTCGCGAGAACGAACTCAGCGTCCCAAACGTATTCGCCCAGGTTGAGATCCCCAAGGCCGGTAAGGATGCAGTCAAGCGCGAGACGTTCACCGTCGACCAGTACCGGTATTTGCATCGCGCCCTGGACGCTTGGAGTGCGAAGCACGGGCCGGATCAGTTGCGCTGCATCCTGACCTTGGTCGCGGAGACCGGAGCGCGGCTCGGGGAAATTGTCGGCCTTGCGGTTGCGGACGTGCAGCTTCGCGTCGCCGTGCCATATCTAGACCTGAAGGAGCATCCCTGGCGGTCACTAAAAACAGGCCTCGGATCTGCGCGGAAGGTTCCGCTGACGCCCAAGGCCCTGGAGGCGGCTAAGGCCGCGCTGCGGCTCGCGGACCATTCGGCCTTCCTTTTCCCTAGGTACACCACCGACAGTGAGTGCAAGGCGGACTCCGTCAGTGCCTCTTTGGTGCAGTGGGTCCGGACTCGCGAGGGCCTCATCGGGACCAAGCTCGGTAACCATTCGCTGCGCCATGGCATGGAGGACTTGCTGCGTGCGGTCGGCTGTCCGGACTCCGCTCGGGATCAGCTAACGGGCCACAGGACCCCAGGCATGGGCGCGAACTATGGGGAAGGGTACCCCCTGGCGCAGTTGGCCGATTGGCTGGCCAATGCGGTCGCGCTGGTGCATGCGTAGCTCCGTCGATCCTACGGACGGCTGCTGTAACGTTCCGCATCCCCCCGAGCCATTTGCTTGACCTATGCTCGACGTGCCCCGGCCCCGGTCGGAGGGTCCACTAAATCGGCTACATGATCGATAACTTCGTTGGCAACCTTGTAGTGCGATTTAATCTGCGACAGGCTTGTGCCGACCGATTCGCCGTGCGCAATGATGTGCCGGAGAGCAACCAAGCTATTAACGCTGTCTTTACGCTGATCGACAAGGTAGGCGGCCAGGTTGTCGCGCCAGTCTTGATTGAAGGAGCCGAACAAGTCGATGATCTTTTCAGCCTTCGGATTGGTCCAGGGGCCGAGTTGGCGCTCCACGAACGACGCCACCTCACGAGAACTCCGGGCCTGCGCAAAGCCGAGAAGCAACGCGCAAAGGGCGCTTTCGAGGTACCCCGAAACCAGTACGCACAAGTATTTGGCGAAGTCGGCCTGAAATTCAGGATCAGACGTCGGATCGGGGGCGCGTGAAAAAGTCGCATCCATGCGACTCCTGAGGCGGTGTACCTCTCTGCGCCCGCTCATCTGACCTTCGCGAAAGCGTTGGTAGCGCGCTCAAGCCGCAGCCGAACAAATTCCTCGTCTGCAGTCGATCGACCGCTCGCCTTCAAGAACTCGGAGTCTTGCAGCAAAGTATCGTACGCGGTCTTAAAATCTTCCGGATGCGCCACCGCTCCGGTAGCCAATCGACGCGCAACGCCAACCATTACCGAATCGGCCACAGCCGCGTTTATCGCAGCTTTCAGGCGGAACGCACGCACTCCGATAAACTGGCGAATGGCCGCCGCAGTAGTCTCAAAGAGCGAGCGAAGCGCGTCTTCCCCTACAGCCTGAAGGTTCATGTTGGACGCCATGTAACGATTCAAAAATTCTTTCATCGGGCGTTTGTAGGACTTTGCCTGATAGAACAGCGCGAAAAAACGGAGAATCAGTTCCAAATCCTTGAGGCGTGCGCTTTTCTTTCCGTAGAGCGCTCTCCACGACTCGCCTTCATTGAGCGAACTTAGTAGCGTCGCTAACTTTCCATGATAGAGCGCCACCCGAATCTCCTGGGGCTGCAGAAACGTCCCTCCGGAGTTCAGACGTTCAAAAACCATGTAGATGCTGCTCATGTCATCGGAGGGCTCGTCCTGTCTCACGATAGTGGCGTGAATGATGCTGTCATCGAGCCGTCGCCTGTCATCTACCTCGAGCGTTTTATATGTCCGTCCGCGCCACTTATCCTGTACGTTATCCAGGGAGAATTCCTTACCTTGGATAAGCCCGCCATAAAAATACTGAAGCGTTCTCAGACGTTGCTGACCGTCCAACACAAGAAGCCTCCCGCTGGACTCTTTCACCAAGAAGATTCCCGGCACAGGAAGTCCAAGCAGTAGGGATTCGACAAAGCGATCGCACTGCGGGCGCGTCCAAACGAACTCGCGCTGGAAGCCAACAAGGGGTTGGTCGTGCCCCGGGGGCATGTTGAAGAGCGGGACGACAATATCGCCTTGCCCGAGACGTTTCACGAGGCCGTCGACCGGGTAGTCCGCGCCGTAGGAGGTGATGGTGTATGCGGTTGGAATGACCTCGTTGACCTCGTCAAGGTCTTCCACTTCCTCGTCCGACTGGAAAAGTTCGTTCGACATTTTGTTTTCTCCGACAGGGATCACATTGTAGCCGCGTCGGGCCTTCGATAGGAGGCGGTACGAACGTGCGGCCGCTTAGGATCCGCATTGGCAAGTGCCGGTAGTCGCGCCGCCATCGCGGGCTGGTACGCAGCGAGCCTCGCCAGGTCGTCGCCCCTCCGAAGCTTAAGCGGGTGATCGACCCGTGCGGCTTGAGTTCACGCATGTGTTGCTCGACCGCGTCGTCTGTTTCCTGCTTCCACTTCGCAGGGGCTGCGGGGAGTCCTGGCGGCCGCCGAACAGGCGATGCCGAACAGGCGACGCCGAACAAGGATTCGTGCAGTTCAAGGCCTCAGCGCAGCGCGCAGGTTGTACCGCTTTGCTCCTTCCTCGATGACGTCCTGCTTCGTCATGTTTGGATTAAGCAACATGAGGTTTCTCGCCATAGTCGTATCGTTTGTCATCAACCGGCGTCGGTCAATGATGCCGCGAAGTTGTTTGCGCTTACGTGCCTTGTTTGTCGACCGAATACCGGGACATTCGCAATCAATCCATTGGTCAATCAGGGATTCCAAGGGAGCCAAAAGACCGCCGCGATGATTGCGCATCTTCAGGAGGAACGACACGAAAGGGCGTTCGCTGGCTGGGCAAGATGTCACGCACTCGCACAGGTCTAGCATCTTTTCGGACGCGGAGCGGGCCAGCGGCAACCTGATCCCGCGCTTCTTCGCCTCGCTCGTAGTCAGGATCTCCCCGGTCTCGTTGTCTAACCACGTTTCGGGGGCGCGATAAATTACGGGCCGCATGCTTCGCGTCACCCGCCACCCTGCCGCACGAAGGCGTCCCTTCGGTACCACTTTGTAGGTCCCCCCGAAGGCTTCATAGCGCTCCTTCTGTGGGGTTTCCACGGAGTCCAGAGCCCTGATTTCTTCATTGTCGATCTTCATTCGTCAGGTTCATTTTTTGATGTTTTACATCCGAATTCGAAACCGCAAACCCTTATGGGGAAAGGGTCTCAGCGATTTCGCCTATATAAATAACAAGGGCGATAGGCGAACCTCTTCCAGACCAGAGGAAGAGGACCCAAGGGACCTAAGGTGCAGCTTGGGGAGGGGACCACTAAGAGGAAAGACCGATTAATCAATCAAAGAAAAGAATCCGAGCAGCGCCATAGATCTCTTCGGAGATGGTCAATAATTGGTCTCCTATATCGATCATGATCTAGGGCGCTGAGATCCTTTTTTGGTCTCCCTCTGGCCAAGCCATACCCTAGAACCCTACTGGTCTTGGGGTTACGGCTTCTTCCTAAGCGACCCATCAGGCGCTTGGAAGACAGTCCCAGACGGCAGACGGTTTGCATCCGCGAAGCTCGCGACGGTCACGGGTTGATACGATCCGGAACCCGACGATTGAGCGGCTTGGGATCCTTGGGGCGCTCGATGTGCTTGGACCGCTTGGGGCACCTGGGGCGCACCGAGGTTAGGACGGTCGTTAGGCCCGTACGGGTTGAGAGCGCGGTTCGCTGCTTCCTGGCCACGCTTGACGACGTCCGAATAGAAACCCACGCGGCTCGTAAGCAGCGGGTTCGCACGTTCGTAGTAGCTGTCCCAGACCTCAGGGGAGTCCGAGGGATGCGGGACTGCTCCAACAGCACGGGTCCACTCGTCGTTGCTCAGCGAGCCATTCAAACCGGACACTTCCATCTTCGCGCCGTCGATGCGGGCATTATTCAGGGTGTTGTAGTCCGAGGCGGCTTGCGCCATCGCTGGGACGCCCGAAGCAGCCGCGAGGCGCTGAAGCGTCGGCTTGAGCGCGGAATAGGCCTTGAGCGCCAGGGAGCGGTCAGAATCGCTCTTGAGGGCGTCTGTGACAGCCTGCGCCGCGTTGAGACCGGCCTGCGATGATTGGAGATTGGTCAGGACCGGCACAGCCTGCTGACTGTTGGTCTGGTCGAGCTTGGCCGCAGCGCGTTGTTGCTCCATGGTCTGCTTGGCAATGTCGTTCTGCAGTTCGAATGCCTTCTGCGCCCGTGCCTTGCCCAAGACGTAGTTCTGGACCTGGTCGTTCGACACAACCTGCGGCTGCTGACCTGGCATCTGTACCATAGAAAACGCGCCATCCTGGCCCAGCGGGGCGACTCGAGGCGTGTTCAGGTCTCGTTGTTGGTTCAGGGTCTGGTCGAAGGTGTTGCTGAAAGCAGTGCCCGCGTTGGCCAAGCCCTGCTGCAGGTCCTTGCCGCCCATTAGCGCAGACCCTGCGGCGATCAATGCGTTAGCTTTCGCCAAGTCGGGGTTGGTCGCTTGGTTCTGAAAGGCCGCTTGGATCGGCGTAAGGGGCGCTGGGGCCATCGCGTTGCTGATCGCGGTCGGCGCGGCCCGTTGCGGGGCCATGGCTTGGGAGATAGCGGTGTCGGGCGTCTGCGGGGCCATGGCCTGCTGCATCGGGGTCTGCAGCGGAGCGCCACCGCCGAACATGGACTGACCGGGTTGATTGTTGAGCGGGTAGCTTAGATAGCTCGGAAGCGGGGTCGATTTGTCGGTGCCGTAGAACTGCAGGGCCTGTCCAAGGTACGCGGGGAGGCTGTGCGATCCGTCG
The DNA here is from genome assembly GCA_001544655.2 of Caballeronia turbans. Lineage (GTDB taxonomy): Bacteria > Pseudomonadota > Gammaproteobacteria > Burkholderiales > Burkholderiaceae > Caballeronia > Caballeronia turbans. The sequence goes on along the minus strand of FCOD02000026.1, from coordinate 38,953 downwards.
TCACGCGGATCAATGCCGGGAGGCATGTCAAACGAATAACCGTCATTGTTCATTGCTGTTGGATTCTCAAGTTAGTGAAGGTTGGACGCGGGTATCCCTCGCGCCTGCATGGGGCCGCGTCCTGGTGTTCATGGGTTTGGTGGAGGGGCGGAAGGCCGTACCGGAAAGCGGGTTAGCCGTGGGAGCGTCGCCTTATTCGTAGCCGTAGCCGAAGGCGCTGAGGCCCGCAGGCATCTGGACTGCCGAACTCGCCGCCGATTCGTAATCCGTGCCGCCTGGCATCGTGAAGGTGTTGCCGTAGCTCGTAGCTCCGCTGTCTCCGTAGCCCCCGAGCTTGCTAGCGAGTCCTGCGCCCGTAAGGCCCCCGCCAGCGGCACCTTGAAGGAAATTTCCGGCAACAGAGGGTCCCACGGAGCTAACCGGCTGACCGCCCCACTTGCCGTTAATCACGTTCATGTATTGGCCGTACAGGTTGAGCGGCGTGGACTGCTGCTCGTTAAACTGAGCCATGGCCGCGTTGTCTAGGTTCTGGTTCTGGGTCTGATAGAGGCCCCCCGCTGCGGTCATTTGGTCGAAATTGTTGCCGTTCGCTTGTTGACCGTTTAGCAGTGCTGAAGAACCGAGGCCAAAGGCTTGGCCAAGCTGGCCATTGGCGTTCAGTGCGCGATCCGCGTTTGCGTTGTACTGGGACTGGGCGGTCTGTAGGCCGGTGTTGAAAAGCTGCCCACGGATCTGCGCTGCGGTGTCTGCCATCTGCTCGGACGCATTGCGTTGCAGGATGGCTTGCGTCACACCGGTACGGGTCGAGTCCATGTTCCCGTTGCCTGCCGCAGAGACGGCCAGGGATGGAAGCTGCAACTCGTTCAGGCTCCTAGAGGCGTCGCGGTTCGCCGCAGTAATTAGGTTATCCGCCATGCTGCTATTAGCCAGGCCGTTTGCGTAGCTTAGAAACCCCTGGGTCGGGTCCTGCTGCGCCTGCGCTAACAGACCCTGGGCATTGCTGCCAAAGCCAGCGCCAGCGCCTGTGAGGCCCATACCGGTGCTATAGAAGTGGTTGGCCGTGTTGACGCCGTTTCCATCTGCATAGGCTGCGGTCTGGTCGGCGCCCTGGGTCTGGTAGGGGTTCAGACCGGCAACCCGTTCGCCCGAATACGTCCCCATTCCGAGGCCGTTGTGGAGGGCATCCTGGGCACCCTGGAACTCCCCGGAGATGTAGGGCTGCGCTTTGGACCAAGGGCTGTTAGCGGCCTCGGCTGCAGACTTCTGGGCGTCTGCGGCGTTGCTTGCAGAGATGGCGCTGCCGACTGCGCCGATGCCCGCACCGACTGCGGCTGCCGCTACGTTGAGGCCCTTGGCGAGTCGGAGCGCCGGGAAGAAAATGTTGAAGATTGTTTTGATCATGATGGTAGGGAAAGGAACTGCGGGAAGGGTCGGGAGACCCCTGGGGAAGTTGCGGGCCGGGGAAGGCTCGCGAGGTGCTGCGGGTACTTCGAGTACTTTGGGTACTGCGAGGGAGTCGCGGAAGGCTCTATTAGAGTTCGGGGGCATCGTCGGCAAGTCGCAGTAGGAACTCGTGCATGTCGGCGTTACCACCTTCCACAATGGCCTCCTTGAATTCCGCCATGGTCATGATGTGGAGCGTGGTCGGCGTGGTGTACCGCATGAACTCGTCCTCCGCGTGGTCTCCGTGGAACTGACCGCCTGGAAAGGAGTTGTACGGCTTCTGGAATTCGAGGGGGTTCTCGGGGTCGAAGAAATGCCGCTTGATGGTGTTTGACCTCTTCGTCATTGGCTCAAGGTTGTAGGGAACATGCAGACCACAAACCGTATCTTTTCCGGTCACGGGGTGGACGCCGCGCAAAGGGCAGCCATGGTCGAGTTCACAGCCCTCGGGGGCGCGTAGCGCGAACTCGTAGCACTCGCGTAGCGTCTCCTTGCTCGGCATCGCGGTATCGGGACGGGCTTCTTTTCCCTTGCGCATTCGAAGGACCGCGCCCCCATTCACCGCTTTTGCGCGTAGGTGTCGCACGTATGCCGGATCGACGGTCTTTCGATTGGCTTCTCGCTCTCGCTCATATGCTCGTTCGGCCTCTCGGTAGTCCGGGTTTTCGCGGCGCTTCCTTCGCGCCTTGTTGCCGGTGTCGCGTACATGCTCTCGGTATTCCGTATCATCGCGGTATCGCTCGGCTGCAGCACTGTTCTTGGGCGCGTTGCGGTCCGCTTGGCACACCGAGCATGCACGGGTGCTGGCATAGTGCGGCTGCTCTCCATGGCGCACGCAGGGCGCTTGGAAGAATCGTTCGCCGCGCTTTCGGGCCTCGCGGGCCATGGCGGACTTGCTGAGAGGTGCGTTTGTCGTCATTTCAGACCGCCTCCTTGGTTCGTGGTCAAGGCGGCCTCCATCTCGGCTCGCTTCTGGCGCTCGTAGGCGGCGCGTTTCCGGGCTGCGGTGCATTCGCGGCAATGGCCGCCCCCTGCGGTCCCAAAGACGGTGAGACCGTGGGCGTTGCAGGTGAATAGGAACGTCTTCTGTCCGGCCTTGCGGGCCGCTTCACGGGCGGCGGTCTTGGTCCCTCGTTTAGCGTAGGGGCGGACGATGAAGGCGGGTGACGCGGATCGCTGTTCCTTGGTGGTTTGTGGTGTGTTCATTTGGATTCCTTAACGTGTCAGTTTCAGCAAAAATAAGGTGATGCGTTGCGGGCTGGTTGCGGGCGCGCGACTGCTGCCGCCAAGGTCTCTATGAGGGCCTAGAACGGGCTGGCGAGGTGCGTCTAAGGGGTTGGTGGCCTGATGCGGCCGGGGACGGCAAAAACGGTGTTGCGGAAGGGTGGTGCGGTGATGCGTGGGGCTATGCGGTGTAGTGTTGTACAGCGGCCTTTCTTTCGTACGTGTCGACTTATGCGATGCCCTGGGAGGCGGTGTGCTTTCTATAGTACGGCCTAAATCCGATTGCCCTGCTTTCTCTAGGGGTGTCGACTAATCCGAATCCGTGGGTGTTGCTTCTATAGGGGTGGGTAAATCGCGAGGCCGTCTCTCTTTAAGTGTCGACCAATTCACGGCCTCCCTTTCTTACGTGCGCACTAATTCGGCGGCCTTGCCCCAAGCGACCCCAAAGAAAGTCAAGATTCTCCCTGCGCTCGTCGAAAAGTGTCGCGCGGATACCACGGCAACCATTTATTTCTAGTCCTAATGGTTGACGGCGCAGGGCTGGGTGCTTCGGTGCCTGTCAGCTTAGGATGTACGGCACCTGGTTCTCCCATTCGGCCTCGTTGCCCGCGTCGATGACCCAGACCACGTCTTCATTCTGCTCCCATCCGCTGCCCTGGTCGATCACGTACACAACCGCGTTGTTGCTGGTCTCCTTCGGTACTTGGTTTTGCATTTCCCTGCTTCCTCGTATGGCGACCGCTCGGAGGCGTGGCGGCGCGTGTTGGGTTGGCTATCGGCTGTCTGCCGTTTTTCTGAAGTGTTTGTTTAGGATCCGCCAGGCCTTAGCGGTCCCTTGCTGGCCTTACGCGGCCTTGGGGAAAGCCCTGCGTGCTCTGCTAACGGTCGCTTCGCTCACGCCGAAATGTTCCGCAGCCTTGGTTATGCTGCCGTTCTCCCAGGACCACGCGGCGATTGCGGCAGCATCATGCTGAACCGGTCGACCAAGACTCGCCTTGCCTCGGTGGGTCTTCCCAGTGGCTGCAAGGGATTGCTTGGCAAGCTCGCGACCGGCATCGGTGCGGGAAGCGATCCGGTTCCGCTCCATCTGCGCGACTTGGGCGAGAAGGGCCAGGATTAGCTCGCCAGCGTCTCCGACGATCGGACCAAGGCCGTGGACGTCAACGATCACGCCCTTAGCGCGGAGGTCGCGCACAGTGGTCTGGACGTCGATGGAGTCGCGGCCTAGGCGGTCAACCGCATAAACCTGGAGGGTGTCGCCTTCGCGGAGGTAGTCGGCGCAAGACTTGAAGCCAGGGCGGTCCATGGCCAGAACGGTCCCACTAATGCCCTGGTCGGAGAATTCCTTGTCAAATCCACCGCCCATTGCGGCTCGTTGGGATTCGATCGATTGGTCTCTTGTCGAGACCCTGTAGTAAGCGATACGTGCCATGGTTGCCCCCGTCAGGCCTTGTCATATGTTGGATCGAATAATGACAGTATCGTCGTAATTCGTCAACAGGACATTTGACAGGGGTGTTGCATGGTGTCCACAGGGGCTGTCAGGACTTACTACTTTTGACAAGCTGTCGGCGACGTCGCTTCATGGGAGCAGCGGAAAGGAAACGGCTCCTTTTAATCGCACACTTCGCGCTCCAGCCATGCCGCGAGTTGCTCGTTTTTATTAGCTTGCGGATGATATTGATTCAACGTGAGCCGTCCATAGAACGCGCCGCTCTGGTCAACGATGACCGGTGGGTTGTCAGCGTAGTGGTTACAGGGACTGTCGCTCGAATAGGCCGACCCATAGTCGCTGTAGTGGTTAAAAATGCTTTCGGAAGAGTATGGGGAACCGTGCGAGCCGTACTCATTCTGTACGGAGTTGCTGTCGTACTGGGAGCAGTTCAAGCATCCAAGGAAGACATTATGGTCACGACCGCCGAAGAGTAGCAGAGGGGTAGTCTGCGCAAAGGACACGCTGGATGTCGACATCACCAGCAGCCAGAGAATGCTGCGCTTCATGCTATTCAGTCACTTTGGAGTTGCTCGAGTTGCCGAGTTCAAGGTAGATCAGCAAAAGCAGCGGGACGAGTCCTACGGCGTAGACCAGTACCAACACTGACGACAGCACGTAGAGGAAGATCTTCTGGCCGCGCGTAATGCTCTTGTACCAATTTTTCATTTCGGTTGCTGCATTCAACCTTTGCACGCCACCAGCAGGGTGCGTTTCGCACCTGAATTGGCGAAGACCGGTCCGGCCTCCATGTTCTTGTCACGGATCGCATACCCCGTCGGACAGACCTTCGCCGCCTCCGAGTAGCACTGCGCCCAGTCGCCTCCATCGAACCCGTGGTGACCGCAATCTACTAAATACTCGGTGCCGCCTGATGGCCCTTGAATTGACGTCACTTGAGGCCCCCCACAAGCGGCGAGTGCGGATGCTGCGAGGATGATGAGATTTTTCTTCATGTTGTGCGATGGTTGATGGCTTGAGGGGCTACGGACTCGTAAACGGCAGGGCATTGCAAAACTTGAGCCGTTCGCGGTGTGTTCTCCGTTCCTCACACCCGGTCGTGCCGCTATCGCCAAGACAGGGACGGCAGCCTACGGGCCAGGGAATCGGAGATTTCCGAGGGCAACCTCAAGTCCAGACGCAGCCTCCTGCGCGTCCGCCGCAAAGCTGCGCACTTCGGCTATGCTGAGGCCTGACTCGTCGTCGTCGAATCTGCGGATGGCGCTTCTGAATTGCTCAGCGTCGAGATCGACCCAAATCTGCCAAGGATTGTGAGCTACTGTGTTCCTCGTCTTTGCCAACTTCTCGGCACGTTTCAGATACTTGAGGGCGTATGCCTTCTCCGCTTCCTGTCCTTGGAGCCGGTCGACTAATCGGGTGATAAGCCTGAGACGCGCACTGAAGGCTTGGCCCGCCATCAGTTCGTGCAATGGTTCGGAAGACAACGCCTTCATGTACTGATAGGTGAGACGTTCGATCATAGAAAATGCCCACACGGCCTCGCCAAGTGCATGGCAAAGCTCGCTGCGCAAGGTTTCCAAGTATTGGGGTTCTTCGGCCATTATTGTGGGCTGTCCGTGGGCAACTCAACGGGTGAACACGATCAGGAACGCGCCCTTGATGGCTGCAAGCACCATCAACAGTCCGATGAACCACCACATCAGCCGCCATACCGTTCGCCATAAGGTGATGAGCAGCATCGCAGCGGTTCCTATCGCCGCGAAGAAGTACATGAAACTGTCCGGGTTGCGCGGCTGGAGCGCCTGCGCCCCTTGCTGGCAGAGGTACACCATGCCGAACCACGCAAGGAGCCAAAGCCCGAGCTTGACATACGCTGCGCGGGTCTCAAGCTGCCGCCGCTCCTCGAAGTCCTGTCGCCACTGATAGACGGCATCAGACTGGATAGTGCTCTCGTCGCTGCGCCGTGCGAAGGTGGCGAGGTCCGTATGGCCCAAGGTCGGCTCACGCCGTTCGAAACTGCCCCCGCGTGCTGCTCCCATTGCTTTCCCCTTCGTTCTCGTTTTGTATCTGAGGTTTTGTCGTGGCGGCGCGTTGTGGCCCGCGCGTGTTTCGTCGGAATTTATCTCGGTTCCGGTTTTTCAAGGTACCCCCTATACCACATTTTCGAGTGCTTCAAAAAAGCCGGTAAAGGCTCTCGCGTTGTTATTGTTGTTGCAGATTGTGCAGGGGAGTCGCCCGCCAGAAATTCGGAAAGTTCGAAAGGAAAGACCCCCTCCACCCCCGGGATCTCGCAGAAACAGGGGGTGCCATTTTCCGAAGAGATGACCCCCGGTAGGGCCGCGCCCCGCTGTACCATTTTGGTCAGAAGGCGCTCCCTTTCTCCGCGACTATCTGTGAGGTCCTGAGATACCGATGATCCAGTTCAAGACGCCGAAAGGCATAGCAGGCGTGGTCTGCCTGGCGACCCCCGATACCAGGTTCGATCCCAAGGGTACTTACAGGGTGGACCTCACGCTGAACGCTGCTGAAGCTGCGCCGATATTCGAAGCATGCCGGAAGGAAGGGACTAGCGTGCTAGGACTACAAAACGGCGAGACCCTGCATACGCCCAGCGTTCAAAATGCGGACGGAACAGTGACCCTCAAGTTCAGGAGCCACACACGGCCAAACGTGTATGACGCGCGGTCCAACCTGATCGGTACGGACGTGCTTCAGGATCTGGATATAGGCAGCGGATCAATCTTGCGCGTGAGCGGGAAGGCTGAAGCGTATAGGGGCTTCGGCGGCGGCGTAACGCTGTACTTGCTCGAGGTCCAACTAATTCACCTGGAAGGCGCGGGGTTCGCCGCTGATCCTGATGGCACTTTCTTGGTGCGGTAGTGCAGAGGCCGCACAGTCTTACCTGTCACATCGAATGGGCGCAGGCACGGCCCAGAAGCTAGGGCGGCCCCTGCAATTCGGGTACTACAAACAAATTACCGCAGGTACTACAGGCATAGGGACGGGAGCCTTGATGCGTGACTTGCTCTAGGGCGCGGAGGCTTGATACGATTAGGTTTCAGCGCCATGCGTCGCTTGGACAAACTCCCCGGAATTTCGGCAATCGAAGCCTGCCGGGGGGACCACGATCCCACACGCCGCCCTCGCGGTCTTCTTCTCGCTCGTTCGCTCGCCTGATTTCGTCGCCGCCTCGCTGCCGCGCTCTTCCTGATCCGGTGCGCATTGGACCGCGAGCGCTTTCCCGCCGATAATGCGACCACTCCGGTCACGCCATCACGGCTCGCGCGCTCATGACGGAAATCCAATCCGCGGTGCTCGTCTTCATTCTCTTATTGGCCAGCACGGGCCTCGGCGCGATCGTGCGGCCGCTTCTGCCCGAAGAACACAAGGCGCAGGAGACGGTGCAACTCGTCCAGTTGCTCGTCGGCATGCTGGTCACGTTCGCGGCGCTCGTGCTCGGCCTTCTGACCGCATCGGCGAAAACGGTCTTCGACAGCACGAACAGCGACATGCGCAGCTACGCGACCTCGATCATCGAACTCGATCGCGCCATGCGCGATTACGGCGCCGATCTCGATCACGCGCGCGAGCTCCTGCGCTCGTACACGGCGGCGGCGGTCGCGAGCACGTGGCCGAACGAGCCGCGACCGCCCGGCGATTATCCGAACGTCGAGCCGTCGACCAAGACCGACAGCCTCGCGAGCAAAACATTCGGCGCGATATTGGGGAATGCCCAGCGCGAGGTGCGCATGCTCCATCCGCACGATGAGTATCATCGCGAGCTTGCCGCCGAAGCCGCCGCGCGCTTCGAGCAACTCATCGCGCTGCGCTGGAAGCTGGTGGAGGAAGCGCAAGGATCGATTTCCTATCCGTTCGACCGGATACTCGTCGGCTGGCTGCTCATCATCTTCCTGTGCTTCGGGCTGATCGCGCCGCGCAACGCGCTCTCGCTCGTGACGATCATGCTCGGCGCGCTGTCGATCGCATCGGCGGTGCTCGTGATCCTCGATCTCGATACGCCATTCACCGGCCCGATCATGATCGGCAGCCAGCCGATGCGCGACGCGATCGGGTACCAGAGCCGCTGATGCGCTACGACGATCCGCGCTTCGTCGCGCTCTACGACGCCCTCAATCCATGCGCGCCCGACACGGCGTTCTATCTCGCCCTGGCGCAGCCGGCTGGACATATCGTCGATCTCGGCTGCGGCACGGGCTTGCTCGCCTGCGAACTGGCGAAGCGCGGGCATCGCGTGACGGGCATCGATCCGTCGGCGCACATGCTGCGTGTCGCGCGAGCGCGTCCGCAAGGCGACGAGGTGACGTGGATCGAAGGCGATGCGACGGCGCTGCCGTTCGTCGGCGCGGCGGATCTGCTCGTGATGACGGGCCACGTCGCACAAGTGTTTCTCGACGATGCCGCGTTGCTCGCCACGCTCAGGGCCGCGCGCCGCGCAATCCGGCCAGGCGGCGCGATCGCGTTCGAAAGCCGCAATCCGGCGGCGCGCGCGTGGGAAGACTGGACGCGCGAGCGCTCATCGCGGTGCGTCGAAGCGCCGGACGGAACGACCGTGGAAGTGTGGCAGGAGCGGCATGCGCAACCCGATCCGTCGACGACAGGCCGCGCCGCGTTCACGACATACTGCCGCTACGCGTCGACGCCCGAAGACACGCTGAGCGCCGCGAGCGAACTGCGCTTTCGCACGCTCGACGAACTCGCGCGCCTTTTGCGCGATGCGGGTTTTGCGCGCATCGACTGGTATGGCGACTGGAATCGCGCGCCGGTGGACGAAACGAGCCGCGAATTGATTGCGGTGGCGCGGTGAAAAACGTAACGAAACTGCCGCCTGAAAAGCGGCAATCCGGATCAGAACTCGACGACGACGAAGTCGGCCTTGCCCACGTCGCACAACGGGCAGCGCCAGTCGGCGGGAATGTCGTCGAAACGGGTGCCGGCGGGAATGCCTTCGTCCGGCAGACCTTCTTCCTCGTTATAGATCCAGCCGCAAATCAGGCAGACCCAGCTCTTGAATTCGATGACTTCGCTCACGACAGACTCTTGATTCGAAAGAAATAAACGGACGCGTGCGCTCGAAGACGATGCGCGGCGCGGCGACCCGGCATCTTACAGGAATCGGCGCGATCGTCCCCGGCCCGGGCCGTGAAACGCGACGCCCCGCCGCATCGCACCGTCCACAGGATGGTCCCGATTACGGCGATCCGAAAGCCCGGTGTATGCTTTTTGAGTCTGCGGCGCCGCTTTCGCGCCAGCGACCGGTTTCACAACATGGAGAAAACGATGAACAAAAAGGTCTTGGGTGCGATGCTGACGGGCGCGATCGTGCTCGCGCAATACGCCGGCGCGGCGCATGCGCAGGCGCGCGTCTATTTCATCGAGCCGAAGGATGGCGCGACCGTCACGAGCCCCGTGCACGTGAGGTTTGGCGTCGATGGCATGTCGATCGCGCCGGCGGGCACGATGACCGACGGCACCGGCCATCACCATCTGCTGATCGATAGCAAGCCGCTGCCGAAGGGCACCGTGATTCCGGCGAACGATACGTCGCTGCATTTCGGCAAGGGCCAGACCGAAGCCGATGTGAAGCTGCCGCCCGGCGATCACACGCTGACGATGCAGTTCGGCGACGGCGCGCACCGTTCCTATGGGCCGGAAATGAGCCAGTCGATCAAGGTGCATGTGAAGTAACGCGTTTTTCGGTTCGAGACGAGGGAAGGCCGCCGCGGATCGGGAATCCGGGCGGCCTTCCTGTTTTTGGGCCGCGAACCCTCATCCGTTCGGCCTAAGCCGCGTGCGTCGCGCGTTGTCGGGCGCGGCGCCCGGTACAATGGCCGCTTCCATCGGTTGTCGGCTTCGTCACCGATTCTTCGCCATTCATCCGGTTTTCCCATGTCGCTTTATTCCATTTCGGACGCGCAGCTCGCGTTCGGCCACGTCGCATTGCTCGACCACGCCGACTTCTCGCTCGAAGCGGGCGAGCGTGTCGGGCTGATCGGCCGCAACGGTGCGGGCAAGTCGTCGCTCCTCAAGATCGTCGCGGGGCTCGCCGCGCCCGACGACGGCCTCGTCACGCGTCAGAGCGAGCTCACGACCGTCTACGTGCCGCAGGAGCCCGAGTTCGATCTCGACGCCTCCGTGTTCGATGTCGTCGCCTCCGGCCTGACCGATGCGCGCGCACTGCTCGACGAGTACGACGCCGTCGCGCACGCGCTCGCCGACACGCCCGAAGGCGCCGAGCACGACGCGTTGCTCGCGCGCATGAACGCGCTGCAATCGGCGCTCGATATGCGCGATGCGTGGAACTGGCGCACGCGTGTCGCAACCACGCTCGCGCAAATCGGCCTCGACGGCGACGCGCGCGCGGGCGACCTGTCCGGCGGCATGAAAAAGCGTGTGGCGCTGGCGCGTGCGCTCGTCGTGCAGCCTGATGTGCTGCTGCTCGACGAGCCGACCAACCATCTCGACTTCGACGGCATTCGCTGGCTGGAAGAGTTGCTCGTCACGTTGCGCACCGGGTTGCTTTTCATCACGCACGATCGCGCGTTTCTCGATCGCGTGGCGACGCGCATCGTCGAGCTGGATCGCGGGCGTCTGCTGTCTTATCCGGGCAATTTCAGCGCGTATCAGACGAGGAAGGCGCAGCAACTCGAGGTCGAAAAAGTCGAGCAGGAAAAATTCGACAAGTTGCTCGCGCAAGAAGAAGTGTGGATTCGCAAGGGCGTCGAGGCGCGGCGCACGCGCAGCGTCGGGCGCATCGCGCGGCTCGTGGAAATGCGCAATGAGCGCGCCGAGCGCCGCAATGTGCAGGGCAACGTGAAGCTCGATGTCGGCCAGGGCGAGAAGTCCGGCAAGATCGTCGCGGAACTGACTGACGTGACGAAACGCTACGGCGAGCGCACGATCGTCGACCGCTTCACGGCCACCGTGATGCGCGGCGACAAGATCGGTCTCGTCGGCCCGAACGGCGCCGGCAAGACGACACTGCTGAAGCTCATGCTCGGCGAGTTGCAGCCCGACGAAGGCCGCGTGCGCATCGGCACCAACATTCAGGTCGCGTACTTCGATCAGATGCGCGCGCAACTCGACCTCGACAAATCGCTCGCCGACACCATCAGCCCCGGCAGCGAATGGGTGGAAGTGAACGGCGTGAAGAAGCACGTGATGAGTTATCTCGGCGACTTCCTGTTCGCGCCGGAGCGCGCGCGTTCGCCGGTGCGCTCGCTTTCGGGCGGCGAGCGCAATCGCCTGTTGCTCGCGCGACTGTTCGCGCGGCCCGCGAACGTGCTCGTGCTCGACGAACCGACCAACGACCTCGACATTCCCACGCTCGAACTGCTCGAAGAACTGCTCGCGGATTACGACGGCACCGTGTTGCTCGTGAGCCACGACCGCGCGTTTCTCGACAACGTCGTGACCTCGGTGTTCGCCGCGGAGGGCGGCGGCCTGTGGCGCGAGTATGTCGGCGGCTTCTCCGACTGGCAGATTCAGCGCGAACGTTCGGCGCGTATCGCGGAAGAAGCGGCGCGTCAGACGGCCAAGGAAGCGCCGAAGGACGACACGCCGAAGGAAAGCGCGGCAGGCCGCAACGCGCAGCGCACGGTCAAGCTGTCGTTCAAGGAACAGCGCGAGCTCGAAGCACTGCCGGCGCGCGTCGCCGAGCTGGAGGATGAGCAGAAGGCGATCGGTGCGCAGCTCGAAGACGGCTCGATCTTCGCCAGGGATGCGAAGGAAGGCGCGCGGCTGTCGGAGCGCCACGCGGCGATCGAAGAGGAATTGCTCGTCGCGCTCGAGCGCTGGGAAGAGCTGGAAGCAAAGCGCAAGTAGGCGCTTCGGCGGCCGCGCATGACACGCGTTTTATCGGTCCGAGGTGGGCGCGGCGGGCGAAAACCGCTATTCTCCTAGCGCGGCTCGGATCGGCGGGCGGTTTTCCGCCTCCCGCACCGGCATCCGGCCAGGCATTTTCATCTAGCATTCGCCGGCACATCGGGCGTCACGTTGTGGCATTTCCCGCGAGAACGCTCGAGAGCCGGATCAACGTTCAACTATGTCCACGAAAAAATCCAGCGCAATGGCGACAGGTACTGAACGCGGCAAGCGCCTCGTCATGAACGCCAAGGCAGCCGGCTACAGCGAAGCATCGATCAAGGTGCTCAAGGGGCTGGAGCCGGTCAAGCAGCGGCCCGGCATGTACACGCGCACCGAGAATCCGCTGCACATCATTCAGGAAGTGATCGACAACGCCTCCGACGAAGCGCTCGGCGGTTACGGCAAGCAGATCATCGTCACGCTGCACAACGATAATTCCGTCTCCGTCGAGGACGATGGCCGCGGCATTCCCTTCGGCCTGCATCCGGAAGAAGGCGTGCCGGTCGTCGAGATCGTGTTCACGCGGCTGCATGCGGGCGGCAAATTCGACAAGGCCGCGGGCGGCGCCTACACCTTCTCGGGCGGTCTGCACGGCGTCGGCGTTTCGGTGACGAACGCGCTCGCGACGCGCCTCGAAGTGACGGTCTGGCGCGACAACAAGGTCGCGCAACTCGCGTTTTCCAACGGCGACGTCATCGAAGAACTCACGACGCGCCCAGCGGAGCGCGGCGCCAAGAAAAGCGGCACACGCGTGCGTGCCTGGCCGAACCCGAAGTACTTCGATTCCGCCAATCTGCCGCTCGGCGAATTGCAGCGTCTCTTGCGCTCGAAGGCCGTGCTGCTGCCGGGCGTCGAAGTGGTGCTGGTCGTCGAGAAGACGGGCGAGCGTCAGACGTGGAAATATGAAGATGGTCTGCGCGGCTATCTGCTCGAAGGCATGGGCGGCAGCGAACTGCTGATTCCGTTGTTCGAAGGCGAGCGCTATGCGGAAAGCTCGCGCAACACCGAGGAAACCTTCGCGGAAGGCGAGGGCGCGTCGTGGGTCGTCGCGTGGAGCGAGGAAGGGCCGCTCTTGCGCGAATCGTATGTGAACCTGATTCCGACGCCGGCGGGCGGCACGCATGAATCCGGCCTGCGCGATGGCCTTTTTCAGGCGGTGAAGAATTTCGTCGAGATTCATAACCTGCAGCCCAAAGGCGTGAAGCTGCTCGCGGAAGACGTGTTCGCGCGCGTGTCGTTCGTGCTGTCGGCGAAGGTGCTCGATCCGCAATTCCAAGGGCAGATCAAGGAGCGTCTCAATAGCCGCGATGCGGTGAAGCTCGTGTCGTCGTTCTCGCGGCCTGCGCTCGAGCTATGGCTGAACCAGCACGTCGAGTACGGCAAGAAGCTCGCGGAGCTCGTGATCCGTCAGGCGCAGGCCCGCACGCGCGCCGGCCAGAAGATCGAGAAGAAGAAGAGCTCGGGCGTCGCCGTGTTGCCGGGCAAGCTCACGGATTGCGAATCGACGGATATCGCGCGCAACGAGCTTTTTCTCGTCGAGGGCGATTCGGCGGGCGGGTCCGCGAAAATGGGCCGCGACAAGGAGTTTCAGGCGATTCTCCCGCTGCGCGGCAAGGTGCTGAACACGTGGGAAACGGAACGCGACCGTCTTTTCGCGAACAACGAAGTGCATGACATCGCCGTCGCGATCGGTGTCGATCCGCATGGCCCCGACGACCAGATCGATCTGTCGAATCTGCGCTACGGCAAGATCTGCATCCTCTCGGACGCGGACGTCGACGGCGCGCACATTCAGGTGCTGCTGCTCACGCTCTTCTTCAAGCACTTCCCGCAACTCATCGAACGCGGCCATGTGTGTGTCGCGCGTCCGCCGCTCTTTCGCGTCGATGCGCCCGCGCGCGGCAAGAAGCCTGCGCAGAAACTCTATGCGCTCGACGAGGGCGAGCTCGAAGCCATCCTCGACAAACTGCGCAAGGACGGCGTGCGGGACACGGCGTGGACCATCAGCCGCTTCAAGGGCCTCGGCGAAATGAGCGCAGAGCAGCTCTGGGACACGACGATGAACCCGGACACGCGCCGCCTGCTGCCGGTCGGCCTCGGCGATCTCGGCTTCGACCTCACCGTCTCGCGCATGACGATGCTGATGGGCAAGGGCGAAGCGGCCTCGCGCCGAAGCTGGCTCGAAGAGAAGGGCAACGAAGTCGAAGCGGACATTTGAGCTCGACTTGAGCAACGCATAACGGATATCGATATTCGATGGGAATCACAGACGATCTCTTCGCCGAACAGACCGCACCGGACGGCGAACAACTGACGCTCGGCGATTACGCCGAGCGCGCCTATCTCGACTACGCGGTGAGCGTGGTGAAGGGCCGCGCGCTGCCCGATGTCTGCGACGGACAAAAGCCCGTGCAGCGCCGCATTCTTTACGCGATGAGCGAGATGGGCCTCGCGTCCAACGCGAAGCCGGTGAAGTCGGCGCGCGTGGTGGGCGACGTGCTGGGCAAGTATCACCCGCACGGCGACCAATCCGCGTACGACGCGCTCGTGCGCCTCGCGCAGGACTTCTCGATGCGCTATCCGCTCATCGACGGGCAGGGCAACTTCGGCTCGCGCGACGGCGACGGCGCGGCGGCCATGCGCTACACGGAAGCGCGCCTGACGCCGATCGCGCGCCTGCTCCTCGATGAAATCGATCAGGGCACGGTCGATTTCATGCCGAACTACGACGGCTCGTTCGAAGAGCCGAAGCTCTTGCCTGCGCGCTTGCCGTTCCTGTTGCTGAACGGCGCATCGGGCATCGCGGTGGGGCTCGCGACGGAAATCCCGTCGCACAATCTGCGCGAAGTGGCGCAGACCGCCGTCGCGATGATCCGTGACCCGAAGATCGGCCACGCGGGTCTGATGGAGAAATTGCCCGGACCCGATTTCCCCGGCGGCGGGCAGATCATCTCGTCGCCCGCGGAAATCTCGACGGCGTACGAGACCGGTCGCGGCAGCCTGAAGGTGCGCGCGCGCTGGAAGATCGAAGACATGGCGCGCGGCCAGTGGCAGGTCGTCATCACGGAATTGCCGCCGGGCGTGTCGAGCCAGAAGGTGCTCGAGGAAATCGAGGAACTCACCAACCCGAAGATCAAGCTCGGCAAGAAGACGCTCACGCCCGAGCAGGTCCAGACCAAGCAGTCGATGCTAGCCCTGCTCGACGCCGTGCGCGACGAGTCCGGCAAGGACGCGCCGGTTCGTCTAGTGTTCGAGCCCAAGTCGAGCCGCATCGATCAGACGGAGTTCGTCAACTCGCTGCTCGCGCATACGAGCCTCGAATCGAACGCGACGATCAACCTCGTGATGATCGGCGCGGACGGCAGACCGCGGCAGAAGGGCATCGTCGAGATCCTGCACGAGTGGATCGGATTTCGCTTCGTGACGGTGACGCGGCGCACGCAGCATCGCCTCGGCAAGGTCAACGACCGCATCCATATTCTCGAAGGGCGGATGATCGTCTTCCTGAATATCGATGAAGTCATTCGCATCATCCGGGAATCGGAGGAGCCGAAGCAGGCGCTTATCGCGCGCTTCAATCTCTCGGACCGCCAGGCCGAAGACATCCTCGAAATTCGTCTGCGTCAGTTGGCGCGGCTGGAAGCGATCAAGATCGAACAGGAGCTGTCCGACTTGCGCGACGAAAAGACCAAGCTCGAAGAGCTGCTCAACAGCGATGCCGCGATGAAGCGCGTGCTCATCAAGGAAATCGAAGCCGACGCGAAGCAATTCGGCGACGATCGCCGCACGCTCATCCAGCAGGAAAAGCGTGCGACGTTCGAGGCGCGCGTCGTCGACGAGCCGGTGACGGTCGTCGTCTCGCAGAAGGGCTGGGTGCGCGCGCTGAAGGGCCACGGACTCGATCCGGCGGGATTCACGTTCAAGCAGGGCGACGGACTCTATGCGGCATTCCAGGCGCGCACGCCGGATTCGCTGGTCGCGTGGGGCAGCAAGGGGCGCGTGTATTCGGTGCCGGTCTCGGCGTTGCCGGGCGGGCGCGGTGACGGCGTGCCCGTGACGTCGCTGATCGAGCTCGAGTCGGGCACGCATCTGCTGCACTATTTCGCGGCGAATGCGGAGCAGCAGTTGTTGCTGGCGTCGAGCAATGGCTTCGGCTTCGTTGCAAAGCTCGGCGACATGGTGAGCCGTCAGAAAGCTGGCAAGGCGTTCATGACGATCGACGACGGTGCGGCTCCGCTCGCGCCGATGCCTGTCATCCCCGGGGCGACGCTTGTCGGGTGTCTGTCGAGTGCGGGCAAGCTGCTCGTCTTCGGCATGGACGAGATGAAGACGCTGTCGGGCGGCGGTCGCGGCGTCATCCTGATGGGCCTCGACGCGAAGGAAACGCTGCGCCAGGCGCTCGCGTTCGATGCGCGCGGCGTGATGATGATCGGCACCGGGCGCGGCGGCAAGCCGAAGGACGAGAAGCTCAGCGGGTCGCAATTGCAACTGCATCTCGGCAAGCGCGCGAGGAAGGGGCGCGCGCCGGATTCGTCGTTGAAGGTGACGGAGTTGAGGCCGGTGTTCGAGGGATAAAAGTCCCGGTCGGGCGTCCCTCCAGTTTGTTTGCTGCGTACCTTGAAAGCCCGCTTCGTGCGGGCTTTCTCGCATCCGCCGATCGGTCCGCCGCGGCGCTCGACGAACGCGGGACGAGTGGAGGTTGTTTTCGCCGCATGACCATCTTTGATTTCGCGAATTCAGGTTTGCAAACGTTCCGATGACGGTAGCGAGCATCATCGGAATGATCGCGCGTCGCATCATTAATATCCGAACGCGGGAACTCGCTGCGCGGCTCGCATTCTTAGTGTTCTGGGTTTGACCGGCCAGTCTCGCCATGTAGCAGCAATATTCAATCTTCAGCGAGAGTCGGCTGGTGTGCGCCTCGGCTTTTACACCGCAACCCGTCCATCACGTTTTGAACTGCATCCGGAATCCCCAATGAACAAAGCCATCGAAGCGGCGCTCTTTCTGCATTTACTCGGCGTAGCCGTTTGGATAGGCGGCATGGTCTTCGCCCACTTCTGCCTGCGCCCCGCGCTCGGTGATCTCACGCCGCAAATGCGTCTGCCGCTTTGGGAGTCGGTCTTCGCACGTTTTTTCAACTGGGTCGGCGCCTCGGTGCTCGTGATCCTGCTCACCGGCGGCTTCCTGCTCATGGAATTCGGCGGCGGTCACGCGGTGTGGCCATTGCATGCGATGGCCGGCCTCGGCATCGTGATGATGCTGATCTTCGGTCATATCCGCTTCGGGGTGTTCCCGCGCATCCGGCGGGCGGTGCAGGCGCAGAACTGGCCCGATGGCGCCCGCGCCGTCGCCACGGTGCGGCGGCTCGTCGTGATCAATCTGGTGCTGGGTGTGGTGACGATTGGAACGGCCGTTCTCTCGCGCGGGTTCTGAGTCAGCCGCCGCGCGCATCCGTCAGCGCGGTGCTCGACTCCTGGCCCGCATCCATGCGCGAGCGCGGCGACTGTCCACGCGGCCATCCGCACACGCCGAAGCGATCGAGCAGCGCCTGCACGCCATCCGCCGGCACCGGGCGTGAGAACAGGAAGCCTTGCGCTTCCACCGGCCCGAGCGCCGCAAGCCACGTGATCTGCTCTTCCCGTTCGGTTCCTTCGACGACCACCGTGAGCCCCAGCGAGCGCGCCAGGTTGATGATCGCCGACACCATGACGCACACGCTGCGGTCTTCGGGAATCGCCTGGACGAACGAGCGATCCACCTTGAGCGTATCGACCGAAAAGCGATTCAGATACGACAACGACGAATAGCCGGTGCCGAAGTCATCGAGCGCGATGCGCACGCCCAGCCGCTTCAACGCGACAATCTTCTCCTGCACGAGCTCCGGGTACTCGACCATCACCGTTTCGGTGATTTCGAGTTCGAGCTTGTCGGGCGGAATACCGCTCGACTCGATCGCGCGCGCGACCGTCTCCAGCAAGTCGCCGCGCCAGAACTGCACGGCCGAGATGTTCACGGCGAGCGACAGTCCGTTATAACCATCGCGCTGCCACTGCGCGAGCTGCATGCACGCGGTGTAGATCACGAAATCGCCGACTGCGACGATCAGCCCGGTCGATTCAGCCACCGGAATGAACTCGTTCGCAGGAATGAGTCCGTGCTGCGGATGATTCCAGCGCACGAGCGCCTCGAAGCCGGTAATGCACCGGCGCGTGAGATCGATCTTCGGCTGATAGACGAGGAAGAGTTGCTGCTCGGTCAGGGCGACGCGCAGTTGCTGCTCCCACTTCATCAGATGATCCGCGCGATGCGACAGTTGCGGCGAATAGAATTGATAGCAGTTCCGGCCCGCGTCCTTCGCGCTGTACATCGCGAGATCCGCCTTCTTCAGCAGATCGATCTCGCTTTCGTTCGGCACCGAAAAGAGCGCAATGCCGATGCTCGCATGCAGCACGAACGCGCTGCCGCGCACGTCGAACGGCGTGGCGAACATCGTCGAGATATCGTTCGCGAGCGTGACGGCGCGCTGTTCGACGTCATCGCCCTTCACGACGACCACGAACTCGTCGCCGCCGATGCGCGAGAGCGCGCCGCTTTGACCGACCGTCTCCGCAAGCCGCGACGCGGTCATCTGCAGAACGATATCGCCTGCATTGTGGCCGAGCGTGTCGTTGACAGTCTTGAAGTTGTCGAGGTCGATGAAGAGCAGCGCGAGCCGGCCGATGTTCTCCGGTTGCGCCACTTCCCGCCTGAGCGCGCGCAGCGTCGAGTAGCGGTTGCGCAGGCCCGTCAGCAGATCGAATTCGACGAGATGCGTCATCTCGCGCTCGCGTCCGAGCAGCTTGCCGATGAGGCCCGTCGCCACCGCGAAGAAGCCGAGCATCGCGAGCGAAATGAAGCTCGCCATCAGCAGATAGACATTGCGCGTGTGGTTGTAGTCGATCATCTCCTCGCGCTCGGAGAGACCGACGAGCACGCCGAGCGGATAGCCGTCGATATGCCGGTACGACACGATGCGCTTCACCTGATCGATCGGATCGACGTAGATGCCGGATGCGTGGTCCGTCGTCGGATAGACGCCGCTCGCGCTGAAGGCGGCGTGCGTGCGGTCGGCCGGGCCGTTGTGCGCGTTGCTTTTCGTGGCGGAGCTGGCCGCCGCGCTCTCGGCGAGACTGCCGCCCGTGCTGCGCGCGAGCACCGAGCCGTTATCCGATACGACGGCGATCACGCCTTCGCGACCGATCGACGCGACATTGTAGAAATCGCTCGTGAAATAGGCCGGATCCTCAGATACGACCACGACGCCCGCGAACGAGCCGTCCGGATGATTGAGCCGCCGCGTGATCTGCAACGTCCACAGGCCCGACACGCGGCCGCGCACCGGGCGGCTGATGTACAGCAGGTCGTCGTTCGAATGGGCGTGGACCTTGTAGTGCTCGCGATCGGACAGGTCGATCGGCTTCGGATGAGGATCGGACGTATTGGCGATGAGCGTGCCGTATTCGTCGATCAGCGAGACCTGCACGAGCGTGTCGCTCTGCACGACGCCTTTCTCGACCGTGGCGATCAGATCGAAGTTGTCGGGCGACTTCTCGTACTCGTATTTGACGAAGCGGGTGATCTGGTCGACCTGATGGATCGCCTTGATGGTGTGCTGCTCGAGCGCCGACGAGAGGATGGCGGCGGAGGCCATCGATTCGTGTGTCGTCGCTTCGCGCTCGACGGAGAGCCGGGCGAATATCACCGCCCACAGCAGCACCAGCACGAAGGTGCCGAGCACGGGAATCGCGAGGAGCGCGCGCCGACGCCGCGCCGACGGCGCGCCGAAGAGGGTGTCGGAAAAAGCGTGAGAGCGCGTGCGCTTCATGGGGCGTCCGTCGGCGCTTTATTTCGTAGCGCGTGGCGTGCTGCGAACTGCGCGAGATGGATGAAGCGATGCATGTTTTGAGGCGTTCGGCCGAAACGAGTGACTATACCGTGCGCGGCGCGCGGCGGATGATCGGCGGCTTGTTTCTCCGAGACCCGATCCACGTCCGTATTCACGCAAGGAGGTAGCGCAACGGCCGTTCGGCGAGCGGTTCTTCGCAGCGGCGCCCGAAGCCCGACATGAGCGAGACGGCGAGCCTTCGGTGTCGTCAAGAGCATACGTTTGCGCTGCGGCGCAAGCGGTTCACACTCGCGACGCCCGTCTTTCGCCGATGTGGAAACCGCGATTGCGTTCTGATCCCCGATTGTTCAGATATTAGCGAAGCCTCGAAGATTAAGAAAGGGGCGCCGCTTGGGGGTATACGCGCGCCTCCCGGCAGCGCGTAGGTCATTGTTTCAGATGCAGAATGTGCCGTCGATCACAGTTACCGAGCAGCCGCCGATCCAGATCGGTGCGCCGTCCTCCTGGTCGCTGTATGCGATGCTCACGCGGCCATCCCGCCCGAGCGCGGTGCCCTGTCGCACGGTGTATGACACGCCGGGCCGCTTTCCTTGTTGGGTCAGAAGCGTCGCGAGCGCCGCGTTCGCGCTGCCCGTCACCGGATCTTCGATGTTTTCCGCGCCCAGCAGAATCACGCGCAGTTCGAAGGTCGCGGGTCCATCGGCGTCGTGCGGCCCGTACACGGCGATGCCGTGCGTGCCCACTTCCGCGACGAGCGGCTGCAACGATTCACGCGCGCGGCCGTCCAGCGACAGCGCGAGACATTGCGCCGCGTCCTTCACGCGCACGACGAGCCACGGCGCGCCATTGTCGACCGCGGCGGGTGGCGCGCTGAAATCGATTACCGCGGGCGAGAGCGCATCGGCGAGGCGCTCGTTCTGAGCGGCGCTGAGCGGCGCGATGGTCGCGGGGGGTGCAGCGAACGCCCACTCGCCGTTGTCGCGCTCGGCGAGCATGACGAGCCCGACGCCGCATTCCTGCACGAGCCTGCCGGGTGTCTTCGGCGTGTAGCCGCTGTCGATGAGCGCGTGCGCGCTGCCGAGCGTCGGATGCCCGGCGAAGGGCAGTTCGACCGCCGTCGTGAAAATGCGCACGCGATAGTCGGCGCGCGGATCGGTCGGCGGCATCAAAAACGCCGTCTCGGACAGATTGGTCCAGCGCGCGATTTCCTGCATGCGTTGCGCAGAAAGGCCTTCGGCGTCGAAGATCACGGCGAGCGGATTGCCCTTGAAGGGAACCGGCGAGAAGACGTCGACCTGCTTGAACTGGACGGTGCGTGAGGACATGAATGTTGTCGGTTCGGTCGGTTCATAGAAAAACCCGACGGCCTGAGCGCGTCGGGTTTCGCTAACGGGCGACGGGAGACGCCTTTATGCGACTTCCGCGATCAACTCGATCTCGACGCACGCGCCGAGCGGAATCTGCGCCACGCCGAACGCCGAGCGCGCATGCTTGCCCGCATCGCCGAAGACTTCTGCAATGAGTTCCGACGCGCCGTTCGTGACGATGTGCTGCTCGGTGAAGTCGAACGTCGAATTCACGAGGCTCATCACCTTGACGATGCGCTTCACCTTGTTCAGATCGCCGACGTGCGCGTGCAGGGTCGCGATCAGGTCGATGGCGACGCTGCGCGCCGCGGCCTTGCCTTCTTCTGTCGTGATGTTGTCGCCGAGCTTGCCGACATGCACCTTGCCGTCCTTCTTCGCGATGTGCCCGGAGAGATACACGGTGTTGCCGCTCTGCGCGCTCATCACATAGGCGGCGGCGGGTGCGCCCGCCGCGGGCAGTTCGATGCCGAGTTCCTTCAGCTTGTCGTACACGTTGGATGCCATCGGTTGCTCCTTGTAACTGGAAACTGGATGAAAAGGGCGCGGTCGCGCCCGGAGAGTCAGACGCTCGCGCGAATCAGCGCGCCGAGCCTTGCCACGCCTTCGTCGATCGTCGCGGGGGGAACCGTCACGAACGAGAGACGCAGCGTATTGTGCTGGGCCTCGTTCGCGAAGAACGGGCCGCCCGGCACGAAGGCCACATTCTGCGCGATCGCCTGCTCGAGCAGCTTCATCGAGTCGATATGCTGCGGCAACTTCACCCACACGAACATGCCGCCTTCCGGCCGGTTCCATTCGACGCCGGCGGGCATGTGGCATTCCAGCGCGCGGAGCATCGCCTCGCACTGGTCGCGATAGAGCGCGCGGATGGTCGGCACGTGCTGATCGAGGAAGCCGTCCTTGACCACTTCGTAGACGATGCGCTGCGTGAGGCTCGGCGTGTGCAGATCGGTCGCCTGCTTCGCCTGCACCAGTTTGAAGTGCAATTCCTCGGGCGCGATGATGTAGCCCACGCGCAGGCCCGGCGCCAGCACTTTCGAGAACGAGCCGAGATGCACGACATGCTCGGGCGCCATCGAGAGGAGCGTCGGCAGCGGGGCGCCGGCGTAGTCGAGCGCGCCGTAGGGATCATCCTCGATCACCGGGAACGACGCACGCTGCGCGAACGCGGCGAGCGCGCGGCGGCGCTCGAGCGGCAGGCGGCGGCCCGTCGGGTTCTGGAAGTTCGGCTGCGCGTAGAGCAGGCGCGCGTTGGCGGTGAGCGCGGCGTCGAGTGCTTCGGGGATCAGGCCGGATTCGTCGGTCGGCACCTGCACGTAATGCGGCTCGAAGAGCGAAAACGACTGCAGCGCGCCGAGATACGTCGGCGTTTCGACGAGCACGCGGCTGCCCGGATCGACGAGCGTCTTGCCGAGCAGATCGAGCGCTTGCTGCGAGCCGGTCGTGATGAGCACCTGCGTCGGGCGGACATGCGCGCCGTTCACCGAATAGCGCGCCGCGACCCATTCGCGCAACGGCATGTAGCCTTCGGTCGCGCTGTACTGGAGCGCGGCGGCGGGCTGATCGCGCAGGATGCGTTCCGAGGCGTGGCGCATTTCCTCGACGGGAAACGTCGCGGGCGAGGGCAGGCCGCCCGCGAATGAAATGACTTCCGGCCGCTCCGTGACCTTCAGGATTTCGCGAATCGCCGAACTGGTGAGCTTGCGTGCGCGTTCGGAGAGTTGCCACGGCGTGGCGCGGAGATCGGCTTGGTTCATGAAGGGCCTCGACTGTCTCGGGAATAATGTCTCTCGCGGCGTGGGCCGCGAATCGTTGAATCTGGGCTTAAGAACGGCAATCCGCAATTATCGCGCGAGTGCGTCATCTTGCGTGCGTCGTGCCCGCCGCGACGACCGCCGCTTGCGGCGCGGGACGCACGGCTGTCCTGCGGCCGAGCACGACGGTCACGATGACGGCGGCCGCATACAGCCAGGTCGACGTGCTCACGTGCTCGCCGAAGAAGAGCGCGGAAAACGCCATCGTGAAGAAGATCTGCAGCAGTTGCACTTGCCCGACGCGCGCGATGCCGCCCATCGCGAGTCCTGCGTACCACGCGAAGAAGCCGATGAATTGCGAGAACAGCGTGACATAGCCGAACGCGAGCCACGTCTTGAGCGCGAGCGGTTCGGGATGCGCCGCATGGCTTCCGAACAACTGCGCCCACGCGAGCCAGCCGACCGGCAGCAACAGGAACGGTGCGCAGAGCACGAGCGCCCAGCAGATCACCTGCCAGCCGCCCATCTGACGCGCGAGCCGCGCACCTTCCGCGTAACCGAGCGCGCCGATGCCGACCGCGACGAGCATCAGCAGATCGCCGACCTGCAGGCCGCCCCCGCCCGCCTGCAACGCGAACGCGACGACGATCGCGCTGCCCGCCACCGCGCTCACCCAGAACGCCTTCGACGGCCGCTCGTGCGAGAGCCACGCGGCATAGATGGCGACGCACAGCGGTTGCAGGCCGTTCACGACCGCGCCGTGCGACGCGGGCACGGTCTTCATGGCCCATGCCGAAAAAACCGGAAACGCGATGATCACGCCGAGCGCGACCACGGCGAGGCTCTTGACCTGCGGCCAGGACGGCAGCTTTTCCCGCCGCCACACGAGCAGCGCGGCGGCCGGAATCGCCGCGACGAGCGCGCGCCCAAGCCCGTTCAGCAGCGGATGCACCTCCGCGACGACGATGCGTGTCATCGGCAGCGTCAGGCTGAAAATGACGACGCCGATCAGGCCGAGCAGCATGCCTTCGGTTTCGCGGGTTTTCATCGTGCGGTGTCTCCTCGTTTGTCCGATGCGCGTTCAGTCGAGTTGCGGTGGTGCTTCCGGTTCGTCCGGCGTATCTGTCTTCCTTGCGCGCCGGCGCTTCGACGCCTGCCGCGCGGCTTCCTCGCGCGCCTGCGCCTGTTCCGCCGATTCACCCAGCGTGAGCGTCGATCCGTCCGGCAGATCGAACTGCGCAACGAGCGCCGGCGCGCCCGTCGTCGGCTCGACGTGCATCAAATGCGCCGCGCCGAGCCACGCGAGCTGCTCCGACACCGCTTGCGCCTGTGGATGGAAGCCCGTCAGCGTTCGCAGCGCGATGCCCGTTTCAGCAAGTGCGTCGCTCGGATGGCGCGGCGTGTCCCACTGGATCAGCGACGGCAGCACGCCGTCCCCCGCGCCGTGCCACGCCGGAAACGCGCCGTCGTCGGGCACCGTCAGGCCCCACGTATTGCCGGCGCGCGACATGGCCGCGACGGGCGGGATGCGCCCGGGATACTGCTCACGCCAGCGCACCAGCGACTTCGGACGATCGACGCGCGCGACCCAGTGCACGAGTTGCGGGCCGTGGTCCGCGAGACGACGCTGCATCGCGGGGTCGTCAAGCGCGAAAAGGCGTGGCCTTGGCGATTCGACGCTCGCCGCCGCCGATGGATCGATCGCGATCACTTCGAGATACGCGCCGCCCCACAGATTCAGCAGCCGGTTGTGCGTGCGCATCAGCGGGTGCGCGCCGCCGGCCGCCGTCTCGACGCCGAATGTGGCGGTGACGAACTGCGCGCCTTCTTCCAGCGTGCGTGCGGCGATCACCAGGTGATCGAGTTTGAGTCGATGATCGGTCATGACGGGCAGTGCGATGAACAGGGGCCGACAGCATAACGCTTTACTTCTCGCGCGCCGGACCGCCGAAAGCAAAATGTAGCCGCTATCACCGTAACAGTAACGGTACAATCGGCCCAAGACTATTCGGTACAGTTCTTTCCCGGCTCACAGCCGCGCTTGCCGTTCAACGGAGGCTCGCATGTCCGTTCCGCTCGACCAGATTCCCGCCCCGCACGACGCCGCGCAACTCACGCTCGTCGACCAGCTGGTGCAATGGGGCCGCCGCCGCATTGACGAGCGCGTGTTCCGGCCCGGCATGCGCATGCCGTCGATCCGCAAGCTCGCGCTCGACAAGGGCGTGTCGCGTTTCACGGTCGTCGAGGCCTACGAGCGGCTCGTCGCCCACGGCTATCTCGACTCGCGGCGGGGGTCGGGCTTCTACGTGCGAGAGCGCGTCGCGCCCACGCTCGTCGCGAAAGGCGAGGCGCCGGCCGCCGCGGCGGAGCGCGAGCCGGTGCAAAACACCATCGACGTGGTCTGGCTGCTGCGCAACATGCTGCACACGTCGAGCCCGGAGAAAGGGCCGGGCCTCGGCTATTTGCCGGGACGCTGGCTCGATGGCGAACTGATCACCAACGCGCTTCGCTCGCTCTCGCGCCAGAGCGGCGCGCAGATGCTCGGCTTCGGCACGCCGCAAGGTTTTCTGCCGCTGCGCCAGCAGTTGCAGACGCGGCTCGAAGAGCTGGAGATCGGCGCATCGGCGGCGCGGCAGAT
The DNA here is from genome assembly GCA_001544655.2 of Caballeronia turbans. Classification (GTDB taxonomy): domain Bacteria; phylum Pseudomonadota; class Gammaproteobacteria; order Burkholderiales; family Burkholderiaceae; genus Caballeronia; species Caballeronia turbans. The sequence continues at coordinate 13,302 of FCOD02000026.1, read as the reverse complement.
CGTGCTCGTGTCGGGGATCACGCAGGCGATCGACCTCATCTCGCGTCTCTATGTGAAGCCCGGCGACGCGGTGATCGTCGGCGATCCGGCGTGGTTCCAGATGTTCGGGCGCTTCGCGTCGCAGGGCGCGCGGCTCGTCGGCATGCCGTACACGCCCGAGGGCCCCGATCTCGACGCGCTGGAAACGCTCGTCGCGACCTGGCGGCCGAAGATGCTGATCATCAATTCCGTTTTGCAGAATCCGACCGGCACGTCGCTCACGGCGGCGCAGGCGTTCCGGATTCTTCAGCTCGCGCAGGAATACGATTTCATCGTCGTCGAGGACGATGTATACGGCGATCTGTGCCCGGCGGGTTTTCCCGCGACGCGCCTCGCATCCCTCGATCAGCTGAAACGCGTGATCTTCCTCGGCAGTTTCTCGAAGACGCTCGCGGCCAATCTGCGCGTCGGCTATATCGCGGCGGCGCCCGAGGTGGCGAAGGCGCTCGCCGATCAGAAGATGCTCGTCGGCATGACGAGCCCGGAAATCAACGAACGCGTGGTCTACAAGGTGCTGACCGAAGGGCACTACCGGCGCCACGTCGAACGGCTGCGCGCGCGGCTCGACGGCGTGCGCGACAAGACCGCGCGCATGCTGGAAAAGACCGGTTTGAAGCTCTTTGCGACGCCCGCGGCGGGCATGTTCCTGTGGGCGGACGCGGGTGTCGATTCCGATGGCCTGGCGGCGGCGGGTCACGAAGCGGGCTTTCTGCTGACGCCCGGCAGCCTGTTCTCGCCCCACCAGTCGCCGACGACGTGGATGCGCTTCAACATCGCCAATTGCGGCGACCCGGCGCTGCCCGGTCTCTTGTCGAGCTGTCTGGAGAAGGCCGCGCGACGCAGCGCCTAGCGGCCGCGTCCGGGCAGATTGCGGCGCTCTGCGGGCGCGCGGATGAAGTCCGCGAGCACGGTTTCATAGAGCGCGAGCGCGCCGGGTATATGCCGGTAGCGATGCTCGTATAACCGGTTTTGCCCGTCGCAGAACTTCAGCGCGAAATAATCCGCGAGCAGGTTGCCTTGCGCTTCCATGTTGTAATCGCAGAGTCGCTTGCCGTCGGCGAGCGTGTACGCATACGTCAAGCCGATGCGGATCGCGCCGCGCAGCCGCACCGGATAACCGAGCTGAAACTGCCAGACGTGCGTCATCTCGTGAATGAACCACATGCGATCCGAGAGGTCGCAGGCGGAGAAGTCGTCCTGAAAACAGCCGCGCGGGAAATAGAGGTTGCCGTTGGGCGCCATCGCCGTGCGGTGCGGTTGCAGGCCGAACGGAAGATAGCCGCATGCGTAGACCTTGACCGTCGCGTAGTCGATCGCATCGCCGAACACTACCCGCGCCATCTGCGCCTCGTGGCGTGAAAGAGGCCGGGCGTGGCGGTCGTGACGGCGCAGGAAGGACATCGCGGTGACGGAGTGATCGGTCGTTCGGGAAACGCATCTTATCCGGACTCGCCGCTCTTGAAAAATGCCGGGCCGCCCTTATATCCGGCGAATTGACCGCGCGGCGAGTGCGCGCGGCCGACTTCATCGCACTAACGAAATCAACACAGAGGACCCGACCATGGCGCAAGAAACCATGAGCTTTCAGGCAGAAGTAAAGCAGCTTCTGCACCTGATGATCCATTCGCTCTACAGCAACAAGGAAATTTTCCTGCGCGAGCTGATTTCCAACGCATCCGATGCTGCCGACAAGCTGCGCTTCGAAGCCATCGAGAACAGCGCGCTCTACGAAAACGATCCGGACCTGCGCATCCGCGTGTCGTTCGACAAGGCCGCGCGCACCATCACCATCGATGACAACGGCATCGGCATGAGCCGCGAGGAAGCGATTTCCCATCTCGGCACGATCGCGCGCTCGGGCACCAAGGAGTTCTTTTCGAAGCTCTCCGGCGACCAGCAGAAGGACGCGGCGCTCATCGGCCAGTTCGGCGTCGGCTTCTATTCGGGCTTCATCGTCGCGGACAATATCACCGTCGAGACGCGCCGCGCCGGCTTGCCGGCGAACGAGGGCGTGCGCTGGACGAGCGCGGGCGAAGGCGATTTCGAAGTCGAGGACATCGAGCGCGCGCAACGCGGCACGACCATCACGCTGCATCTGCGCGCCGACGAGGACGAGTTGCTGTCGTCGCACCGGCTCAAGTCGATCATCCAGAAGTACTCGGATCACGTCGCGCTGCCCATTCTGATGAAGAAGGAAGAGTGGGATGCCGAGAAAGGCGAGATGGTCACGAAGGACGAGGACGAGACGGTCAACCAGGCGAGCGCGCTCTGGACGCGTCCGAAGAACGACATCAGCGACGATCAGTACAAGCAGTTCTATCAGCACATCTCGCACGATCACGACGATCCGCTCGCGTGGACGCACAACCGCGTCGAAGGCCGCAGCGAGTACACGCAACTGCTGTACGTGCCCAAGCACGCGCCGTTCGATCTGTGGAACCGCGAGCATCGCGGCGGGCTGAAGCTCTACGTGAAGCGCGTGTTCATCATGGACGATGCCGAGCAACTGCTGCCCGCGTATCTGCGCTTTGTGAAGGGTGTGGTCGATTCGGCCGATCTGCCGCTCAACGTGTCGCGCGAAATCCTGCAGGAAAGCCGGGACGTGAAGGCGATTCGCGAAGGCGTGACCAAGCGCGTGCTGTCGATGCTCGAGGAGATCGCATCGTCCTCCGCCGAAGCGACCGAAGAAGCGGACAAGCAGAAGTACGCGACCTTCTGGAACGAGTTCGGGCAGGTGCTGAAGGAAGGCATCGGCGAGGATTTCAGCAATCGCGAGCGCATCGCGAAGCTGGTGCGATTCGCATCGACGCATAACGATAGCGACGCGCAGAACGTGTCGCTCGCCGATTACGTCGCGCGCATGAAGCCCGAGCAGACGAAGATCTACTACGTCACCGCCGATAGCTGGCAAGCCGCGAAGAACAGCCCGCATCTCGAAGTGTTCCGCAAGAAGGGCGTCGAGGTCCTACTGCTGACGGATCGCGTCGACGAGTGGATGCTGTCGTTCCTCAATGAGTTCGATGGCAAGCCGCTCGCGAGCGTGGCGCGCGGCGACCTCGATCTCGGCGCGCTCGACGACGAGGAAAAGCAGCAGCAGGAGAAGGTCGGCGAGGAAATGAAGCCGCTCGTCGAGAAGATGAAGGAAGCGCTCGAAGGCAAGGCGAAGGACGTGCGTCTCACGTTCCGCCTCACCGATTCGCCGAGTTGTCTCGTCGCCGATGAAGGCGACATGAGCGGCTACCTGCAGCGCATGCTCAAGGCAGCGGGGCAGAAAGCGCCGCAAGCGGAGCCCATTCTCGAAGTGAATCCCGAGCATCCGCTGGTGAAGGCGTTGAATACGGACAGCGCCAATTTCGTCGACTGGTGCCATCTGCTCTTCGATCAGGCGTTGCTTGCAGAAGGCGGCGCGCTCGAGGATCCGGCGAGCTTCGTCAAGCGCACGAATGCGCTGCTGCTCGCGCGATAAGTTTGCTCGAACGCTGTCGATGACCGCGCCGCCGGGAAACCGGCGGCGCGTTTCTTATTTGGGCTTGCGTTCCTTGCTGGATTGCGCAAGAACTGAGGCAGCCAGCGCCTTGGTTTCTGCCGAGTACTTGTTGCTGTGAAGCACTTCGCTCGCCTTGTGTTCCATCGCGGCGCCCGTTTGCCTTTTGGTGTGTGACTGCGACAAGGCTGACGCGGCGAGGCTTTTCTTGATGGTCGATGCCTTCGGGTTATGCAGCGTCTCCGCCGCGAGGTGCGCAACTTTCTTCGATGTCTGTTTCTTGTTTTCCGACATTCGCTGTCCTCTCAATGATTTGTCAATGTTCGCTCGGGGCGCGCGGCCGGCCGTCACGCGCGCGTGAGCGGACACTGAGTTTCGTTCTGTCGGCACGTCGGCTCCATACGAATCGTCCGAAGCGGTGGACGATCCTATAATTGCCGGCATGCTCACGCCCAACGATCCCATCGATGCGCACTGGCGCATCATCCCGCTTTCATCGCTCACCGACGCACAAAAGGACTGGCTCACACGCGGCGGTTCGCTCACCGCGCATCTGCGCACGCTTGGCGCGGTGACGGTCGAAGTCACGCGCGAAGCCGTCGACATGCCCTGGCAGGATGAAGTGCGCGCGCTCGGGCTAACGCCGCGCACCCCGGTGTGGGTGCGCGAAGTCGCGCTGAAAGTCGATGGCGCGCCGTTCGTCGTCGCGCACAGCGTGGTGCCTCTATCGCACAGCACGGGCGTATGGCAATCGATGCGCCGCCTGCGCACGCGGCCACTCGCCGAACTGCTGTATAGCGATAGCAGCGTGTCGCGTTCGGCGCTGGCGAGCCGAAGAATCACCGCGCGGCATCCGCTTCATCGACTCGCATCGGCGCAATCGAATGAACGGGCGCATTCGCTCGTCGCGCGCCGTTCGGTGTTCAAACGTCACGACGCGCCGCTGATGGTCACCGAATGCATGCTCGATGCGCTCTGGAGCAAGCTCGCCACCATGCACGGCCCGCATAGGCGCGAACATGCCCGCTCTTATGATCACCTGAGCTCGCATGCGAAGCGCGTCGCGCACGGCGAGGCAAAATGAAGCTTGCAGGCTTTGCGCCCATCGGCGATGAAGGCACGCACACGCTCATCCTCGGCAGTTTTCCGGGCGTCGCATCGCTCGCGGCGACGCAGTACTACGCGCATCCGCGCAATCAATTCTGGCGGCTGGTCGGCGCAGCGATCGGCGAGGACTTGCACGCACTCGCCTATGACGATCGTATCGCGCGTCTCGTCGCGCACGGCATCGGTTTATGGGACGTGCTCGCCGCATGCGAGCGCGAAGGCAGCCTCGACGCGGCGATCCGCAACGCATCGCCCAATGATTTCGCGGTGTTTCACACGCGTTTTCCGGCGTTGCGCAAGGTGTGCTTCAACGGCAAGACCTCGGGCAAGTTCGCGCCCGTGCTGAGCGCCGCCGGCTACGCGACGCTCGTGCTGCCGTCGTCGAGCGCGGCCAATGCTATCCTCTCGTTCGATCAAAAATTGCGCATCTGGCGCGACATTCTCTCCACACAATGACGAATCTCATCAAACGTGCGTCGGCAGAAGCGCGCGCGTTCGGCCGTAAAAAAGACGACAACAAATCGAAGCGCAGGCGCGCCGACGACGATCGCGACGATCTCGCGAACGCGCCGCGCATCGAGGCGCCCCGCAAGCCGCGCTTCGCCCCCGTGACGTTCTCGGAAGAGGGCGGCGTGCGCTACCTGCACTTCGGCACCGAATGGGTGCAAGGCGCGATGCGCCTGAAGAAGCCGGATCACATCGAACTCGAATACGCGCAGCAGATGATGGCGTGGCTGCTCTTCGTCGGGACGCCCGAGCGCATCGTGCAACTCGGGCTCGGTGCCGCGGCGCTCACGAAGTTCTGCTATCGCTTTCTGAAGCCGGCGAACGTGGAAGCCGTCGAACTGAATCCCGCGGTCGTCATCGCCGCGCGCGCGATGTTCGAGCTGCCCTACGACGACGCGCGCCTCACCGTCACCGAACGCGACGCCTGGGAGTTCGTCAACGATCGCGGGAATCACGGCACGATCGGCGCGTTGCAGATCGATCTGTACGACGCCACCGCGCGCGGCCCCGTGCTCGACAGCGTCTCGTTCTATCGCGCTTGCCGCGCGTGTCTCACGCCGGAAGCGGGCGTCGTCACGATCAATCTGTTCGGCGATCATCCGAGCTTCGTGCGCAACATGCGTCATCTGAACGAGGCGTTCGATCATCGCGTGATCGCGCTGCCCGAAGTGCATGACGGCAATCGCGTCGCGATCGCGTTCGCCGGTCCCGCACTCGACGTTTCGTTCGACGCGCTCGACGCGCGCGCGAAGCTCATCGAGGCGCAGCTCGGCTTGCCCGCGCGCAAGTGGGTGAAGGGTCTCGCGCAAAGCGCAGGCGTCGCCACGAGCGGCTCATTCTCGATCTGATTGACGCAGCGCAAGCAGCGGGGGCCGGAACGAGGGTTTCGGCCTATTTACAAGAAGCTTTCAAATCAGCGGAATAGTCGGGAATCCCCCTGCTTGACCGTGTTTTAAGGGTCCATATACTCCCTCTGTTATTTCGGGGCGCTTTCAGCGGCGTGTCTACCCGACAACCGGCATCCCGCCGGGCTCGCAATAACGACGCGAAACAAAACAAGAGGAGACCGTTCATGGCTCACGAAGCTACGACCGGCACTGGACAACCGCGCAACAAGCATTGGCTTTGGCTTCTGATCCTTCCGTGGATCGGTGTGGTATGGGTGCCGTTTTACAACAAGATCGAGCCCGTTCTTTGGGGCTTTCCGTACTTCTACTGGTATCAGCTCTTGTGGGTGCTGATCAGCGCGGTCATCACCGCCGTCGTCTATAAGAAGACGAAGGCGCTGCCCTCGGGACGAAAGAACGGAGGTGCGCGATGATGAACGCCACCGCAACCTTCGTCTTCGTTCTCTTCTTCGTCGGCGTCACGATTCTCGGCTTCATCGCCGCGCACTGGCGTAAGGGCGATCTCGCCCAGCTCGACGAATGGGGCCTCGGCGGGCGCCGTTTCGGCACCATCGTCACGTGGTTCCTGCTCGGCGGCGATCTGTACACCGCCTATACGTTCGTCGCGGTGCCGGCGCTCGTGTTCGGCGCGGGCGCGACGGGCTTCTTCGCGTTGCCGTACACCATCCTCATCTATCCGTTCGCGTTCGTCGTGTTTCCGAAGCTCTGGAGCATCGCGAAGCGTCACGGCTATGTGACCGCCGCCGACTTCGTGCACGCGCGCTACAACAGCCGCATGCTCGCGCTCGCCGTCGCGGTGACGGGCATCGTCGCGACGATGCCGTACATCGCGCTGCAGCTCGTCGGCATCGAAGTGGTGATCGGCGCGCTCGGGTTCTCGACGCAAGGCTTCGTCGGCGATCTGCCGCTCATCATCGCGTTCGCCATTCTCGCCGCGTACACGTACACGTCGGGCCTGCGCGCGCCCGCGATGATCGCGGTGGTGAAGGACGTGCTGATCTACATCACGATCATCGCCGCAATGATCGTGATTCCGGCGCAGCTCGGCGGCTTCGGCCATATCTTCAGCGTCGTGCCGCCCGAGAAGCTGCTCCTGAAAGCGCCCGATGCCGCGAGCCTGAACGGCTACAGCGCGTACGCGACGCTCGCGGTCGGCTCCGCGCTCGCGCTCTTCCTGTACCCGCACTCGGTGACGGCGATTCTCTCGTCGAACTCCGGCAACACGATCCGCCGCAACATGTCGCTACTGCCGGCATACTCGCTCGTGCTCGGCCTGCTCGCGCTGCTCGGCTACATGGCGCTGGCATCGGGCGTGAAGGACATGCCCGAGTACGCGTCGTACTTCAAGGCATATGGCGCGAACTTCGCGGTGCCGGCGCTTTTCCTGCACTACTTCCCGTCGTGGTTCGTGGGCGTTGCGTTCGCGGCGATCGGCATTGGCGCGCTGGTTCCGGCGGCGATCATGTCGATCGCGGCGGCGAACCTCTACACGCGCAATGTGCATCGCGAGTTCGTCAATACGTCGATGACGCCGGAGCAGGAAACGAACGTCGCGAAGCTCGTGTCGCTGATCGTGAAGATCGGCGCGGTGGTCTTCATTCTCGCGCTGCCGCTGACCTACGCGATCCAGTTGCAACTGCTCGGCGGCATCTGGATCATCCAGACGCTGCCCGCGCTCGTGCTCGGCCTCTATACGCGGGTGCTCGATCATCGCGGCTTGCTGCTCGGCTGGGCGGTGGGCATCGGCGTCGGCACGTGGATGGCCGTGTCGCTGCAACTGAAGGGCTCGATCTACCCGCTGCATCTGTTCGGCTATGTCGTGCCGGGCTATGCGGCGGTGTGGGCGCTGATCGCGAATCTGATCGTCTCGATCGTCGTGAGCCTGCTCGTGCGCGTGCTGGGCCTCAAGCGCTCGGACGACCGCACGCGTCCGGAAGACTATCTGGATATCGTGGAAGGCTGATTCCGACCGATCGCGCACGCGCACGTGCCCGGCGCGGCGCGCGAAAAGCTGGTAAAACGCCCGTAACAGCCATCCGGCCGTTACGGGCGTTTCGTTTTCCGGCAGCCTTTGTTCGACGGGCGTGCGTGTTCATCGAGGTGAGCGAACCATGCTTTCTCCGACATCGACGTCACTCAGGCGCAGCCGTCTCGCGCGCCTGCTTCATTCGATTACGTCGCCGTACTTCCGCTACCGGCACGCGAACGTGATTCATGCGGTACGCGTCGCGCTCGCGATGGCGGTGTCGATCGCGGTCACCACGGGCATCGACATGCCGCACGGCGTATGGGCGTCGGTATCGGTGCTCGTCGTGATCGGCGGATTGCAGCACTACGGCAACATCCGCAAGAAGGCGGGCGAGCGCGCGATGGGCACGGCGCTCGGCGCGTTCTTCGGACTCGTGCTCATCCTCGCGCAGATGCTCACCGGCTCCGTGATGGTGTTCTTCGTGCTGATGTGCGTGATCGCGGGCGGCTGCGCCTACTATGCGATCGGCAAGGCGGGCTACGTCGCGCTGCTCACGGCAATCACCATGGTCATCGTGTCCGGCCACGGCGACCTGCCGCTTTCCACCGGATTGTGGCGCACGGCCAACGTGATGATCGGCGTCGTCATCGCGCTCGGCTTTTCCTTCGTCCTGCCGCAATACGCGACGTATTCCTGGCGATACCGGCTCGCGGACAATCTGCGCGAGTGCGCAAGGCTCTACGGCGCCTTGCTCGACGGTACGCCGCTTCTCGCGGAGGAAACCGCGCGGCGCTTCTACGCGATGAGCCAGCGGCTTGTGCAATCGCGCGGGCTGATGGAGTCGGTCGCGAAGGAAACCGATGTGCCGATGACCCGGCTCGAAGAGATCCAGCGGCTGCACCGCTCGATTCTCGCGGCGCTGGAAATGCTGGTCATGTCGATGCCCGAAGTCGCGAGCGCCACGCCTAGCCGCTTCGCGATCGCGTGCTCGCCGGGCGAGTACGCGGTGCGCCAGCAGCTTCTGCAGATGGCTCGCGCGTTGCGCTTCGGGCGCGTGGGATTGTTGTACCGCGCAGTGGATGCGCCGGGCGTGCCGCCATGCCCGGACGACGACGGAAACGCGACGACGCAGGGCATGCACTGGCTCGCGATGCGTTTCGTGGAGCAGGTGGATCGCCTGCGGCTGCGTCTGTCGGAAATCGAGCGGCAGTGGAATATCGAAGGCGCGCGAGCGCTCAATCCATGAATTGATGACGCGATGAAGCGATGACCACTCAGGCCGTCCGTGCTTCGCCTTCGTGCACCACATTGATGAGCCACGGCACGCCGAAACGATCCGTGAGCATGCCGAAGCCTTGCGTCCAGAACGTGGATTGCCACGGCGTCAGGATGTTGCCGCCCTCGGCGAGCATGTTGAAAATGCGCTCGCCGGATTGCGCGTCCTCCGCGGCGATCGACAGCGTGAAGCCCGAGTAGTCCTTGCGCGGCTGACCGTAGCGGCCGTCCGAGACCATGATCGCGTTCGGGCCCACGCAAAACACCGCGTGCATGATCTTGTCCTGCCAGTCGGGCGGTGCGTTGCCGCCGTCCGGTGCGTCACGGAAGCGGACCAGCGTGGCGATCTGCGCGCCGAATGCTGCCTGATAGAGTTCGAGCGCCGCAGCGCAATCGCCGTTATAGAAGAGATAGGTGTCCAGTTGCATGACCGGTGACTCCGTGCATATGAAGCGGACATGCCGCCAAAGCTCGAAAGTCTATTGCAACGGGGTCCCACGTTGACTCGGAAACCGTCAAATTACGTCAATAGGCAGCGAAATAGAAAAAACCGCACGTCGCACCAATCTTCCGGGGCGACGTGCGGTTACTTCATGCCTGCGTCATTGAAGCGCGGTGATCAGCTTCTCGAGCTTGATCGCATCGGCGGCGAATGCGCGGATGCCTTCCGCGAGCTTTTCGGTTGCCATTGCGTCGTCGTTGACGAGGAAGCGGAAGGTCGGCTCGTCGACGGCAATCTTCTCCACGTTCTCGTTCCTGACCGCTTCCGGCGAGAGCTTGCGCTCGACGCGGTCGTTGCTGTCGGCGAGTTTCTTCAGGAGGTCCGGGCTGATCGTCAGCAGGTCGCAGCCGGCGAGCTCGGTGATCTGGTTCACCGTGCGGAAGCTCGCGCCCATGACCTCGGTCTTGTAGCCGAACTTCTTGTAGTACGAGTAGATGCGCCGCACCGACTGCACGCCCGGATCGTTCGCGCCGCCGTTCTTCACTTCGTCCCATTCCGCGCCGGCGGACTTCTTGTACCAGTCGTAGATACGGCCGACGAACGGCGAAATCAGTTGCGCGCCCGCTTCGGCGCACGCGACCGCCTGCGCGAGCGAGAAGAGCAGCGTCATGTTGCAGTGGATGCCTTCCTTCTGCAGCACCTCGGCCGCACGGATGCCTTCCCACGTCGACGCGAGCTTGATGAGCACGCGATCGCGGCCGATGCCCGCGTTCTCGTACAGCTTGATGATGTCGTGCGCCTTGTCGATCGACGCTTTTGTATCGAACGAGAGGCGTGCGTCGACTTCGGTGGACACGCGGCCCGGAATGATCTTGAGAATCTCGGTGCCGAACGCCACGAGCAGATTGTCGATGATCTGCGGCATCGGCTTCTTCGCGTGCTCCTTGACGGTCTTTTCGAGCAGCGGCTTGTAATCGTCCTTCTGGACGGCCTTCAGGATCAGCGACGGATTCGTGGTCGCGTCCTGCGGCTTGAACTGAATGAATTGCTGAAAGTCGCCCGTGTCGGCGACGACGGTCGTGTACTGCTTGAGCTGGTCGAGAGCGGATGTCATGTGGAGTCTCAGACGCGTTGCGCCTTGTCAAATTGCGGTAACCAACCCGCGGATTGCCCATGATTGCGACGCCGTGCGGCGACTTCTTCGCGCGGCGCGCCCCTGAATGTCATTCTCCCATTCTAGTCCCGAGCGTGGCGAGCGCGCTGATACCGTGTGCGCCGGTTTTCGACCGGGAGCGAGACTGCGCGTTCAAACGCCTTTCAGTCGGCCGCGTAGGCGAGCTCGTGCCACCGCCGCACCGTGCCCGAGCCGAGCTGACCCCGTGCGAAGCGCATCTTGCGAACTTCGTCGAGCGCGTGGGCGTCCTTCGCCGGATCGCCGCAACTCAGTTTTAGGACGACGTCCTGGACGTGCCCGGCGTCGTCGAGCAGCACGCGCACGATTGTCTTGCGTTTCTGGGTGGCGCCGGGCGGCGTGGAGCGCGCCAGCAGTTTGTCGATCAAGGCCATGACGGAAATACGAATGTATTGCGGAGAACCGGCCTGAAATCGGGGCCGATTCCGTCATTGTAGGCCGCGTCAGGATCGTCTGGCATTGAGCACGAAATGTGTCAAAACGCCCGCGATCAATCCCCAGAATGCGGAGCCGATCGACAATAGCGAGAGGCCCGATGCCGTCACCATGAACGTGACGAGCGCGGGCTCGCGCTGACGCGCGTCCTGCATCGCGTTGGTGAGACCGCTCATGATCGAGCCGAAGAGCGCGAGCGCGGCCACGGACACGACCAGTTCCTTCGGAAATGCCGCGAACAGGGCGGCGATCGTCGCGCCGAACGTGCCCGCGATCAGATAGAAGATGCCGCACCAGACCGCCGCCGTGTAGCGTTTGTCGCGCTCCTCGTGCGCCTCGCGGCCGGTGCAGATCGCGGCGGTGATGGCCGCGAGATTGACGCCGTGCGAGCCGAACGGCGCGAGAACGAGCGACGCGATGCCGGTCGTCGAGATGAGCGGGGCGGAGGGCGTCGTGTAGCCGTCGGCGCGCAGGACGGCGATGCCCGGCACGTTCTGCGACGCCATTGCGACGACGAAAAGCGGAATGCCGATGCTGATCGCCGCGGCGAGCGAGAACGCGGGCATCGTGAAAACCGGATGCGCGAGCGCGACGTGAAAGTGCGTGAAGTCGAGCAGCCCGAGCCCGCCTGCGATCGCGATGCCTGCGATGAGCGTGGCGGGAATCGCGTAACGCGGCACGAAGCGCTTGGCCGTGAGATACGTGAAGAACATCGCGATGACGAGCGCGGTCCGGTGCCCGGCGGCGCGAAAGATCTCGATGCCGATCTCGAAGAGAATGCCCGCGAGCAAGGCGGCGGCAATGCCCGACGGAATGCGCTTCATCAGCGTGTCGAACCAGCCGGTGAGACCGACCGCGCTCATAAGCACCGCGCAGACGATGAACGCGCCGATCGCATCGGCATACGCGACGTTCGGCAGCGACGACACGAGGAGCGCCGCGCCCGGCGTGGACCACGCGACGACGATCGGCGCGCGATAGCGCAGCGACAGCCCGATGGTGCAGACCGCCATGCCCATCGAGAGCGCCCAGATCCACGACGAAATCTGCGCGTTGCTGAGATGCGCGGCCTGGCCCGCCTGGAACATCAGCACGAGCGAACTGGTGTAGCCGGTCATCATTGCGACGAAGCCGGCGACGATGGTCGAGAGGGACGAGTCAAAGAAGGGACGCAGCGCGACGGGCGCCGTGGGAGAGGCTTTCATGCTGGTTCTATCGGTTTTATTTCGACAACGCGCGCATGGCGGTTTCGAGGCCCGCCATGGTGAGCGGGTACATGCGATTGCCGAGGACATTGCGGATCGCCGAAATCGACTGGCGGTATTCCCATAGTCGCTCGGGCTCGGGATTGAGCCACGCGTGATGCGGAAACTGATCGGCGAGCCGGCGCAACCACACCGCGCCCGCTTCGGCATTGTTGTATTCGACGGAGCCGCCAGGCTGCAGCACTTCGTAGGGACTCATGGTCGCGTCGCCGACGAAGATCAGCTTGTAGTCGGGCGTGAACTTGTGCAGCACGTCGAAGGTCGGCGTGCGTTCGGTGTGACGTCGCCGATTGTGCTTCCACAGATAGTCGTACACGCAGTTGTGGAAGTAGTAGAACTCGAGATGCTTGAACTCCGCCTTCGCCGCCGAAAAGAGTTCTTCGACGCGCTTGATGTGATCGTCCATCGAGCCGCCGACATCGAGCAGCATCAGCACTTTCACGTTGTTGTGACGCTCTGGAACCATCTTGAGGTCGAGCCAGCCCGCGTTGGCGGCGGTGCTGCGGATGGTGTCGGGCAGATCGAGCTCTTCGGCCGCGCCTTCGCGTGCGAAGCGCCGCAAGCGACGCAGCGCGACCTTGATATTGCGCGTGCCGATTTCGACCTGATCGTCGTAGTCCTTGTACGCGCGCTCGTCCCACACCTTCACGGCGGTTCGATTCCCCCACGATTCCCCCCC
>FCOD02000106.1 GCA_001544655.2 Caballeronia turbans | reverse complement strand
TGCGTCGATCAGCCCGTACAGTGTCACGCTGCTTTGTGCATGCGCCGCGCCGCCGACGAGAGTAGCCAGCGCCGCACAGGCTATCAGAGTTTTCTTCATGAGCAACTCCAGGGTTGAAGGCCGATTTCATTAAACGCTTCACGCCACCCCGTATCGCGCCGTCCTCTCTGCGGAGAAGCTGCCGTCACCGTAAGACGGTAATGCAATCGGGTGTCCAAAACTATGCGTGGCCGAGTTTGTCGCTCGCCAGCAACAACATGACCGTCTTCATCGTGTCATCTCGCCGGCCTTTGCAGCCACCACCGCGTACAAGCCTTGCGTAAAACGAAAATTATTCAGCCTTTAGTTCGGTATCCATCCCTAAGATGGAGGTTCGATGGCCGCAGCGCGTGATTTTCGTCTTGAGTTGCCCACCGGCCGCTTGAACAACTGTTCCCATGAGTGGGTAGGCGACTTAAAACTGGCCGACTTTACGCATCGATCCTGCCGCGTCGTAGCAGGGGATCAAAAAGTTCAATGCGGTCGTTGCCGCTGTTCCGCGCCAAGCAGTGGTCCGCTATTCCGTCAGTCTGCGATTGTCCTAAGCGTTCCTATCTCCTAGGATTTCCCGTCGGTATACATCTCTCGGGCGATAAAAACCGCGGGACGGGCGATCAGGATCGCGACAACTATACTGCCGGTGTTCTTTTTCGCCAGGATGAAAAATTCTTTCGCCTGTTTCCGATAACAACCTAAACTAGATCTGCGCTTTTTTTTGACGAGGCACAGTTGGGCTCCAAGGTTGGCCCGTTTCGGCGGGCTTTTTTTGTGGCTATTTCAAAAGTGGAGTGGGTAATGCGGCTTACGAGGCATGTTGGTTGAAGGCCGAGAAGTCGAGCTTTCCGGCGATGAGGAACAGCACGGTTCGTATGGTTTTGAAGCTGACGTATCCCCGGGCCTTGCGCTTGGCAGGGCGGTTTCAAGCCGAGGTGCAACAGGGGGATTAATGTTTAGCGCCTTGAGGTTGGCTTGCTGAGGCGAGCGTGGCGGCGAAGACTGAACCGCCCCGGCTTTGTCGGAGACTGCCGAGTTTGGCGCTACGCCGCGCGAGCGGAGCGCGCCAGATTCCGATTGTAAGCTTC
>FCOD02000010.1 GCA_001544655.2 Caballeronia turbans | reverse complement strand
CCGGTCTTGCCGACCGTGCACAGCGCGGTATTGCCCGCCGTCACGCCGGACAGCGCGACGGATTTCTTCGGCTTGAATGCGCCTGCGGATGCGGTGCTGTTGTCTGCTTCGCTCATTGATTTCGTCTCCTTCACAAGGGTTATTTCTTCGCAGCAAAAAGCTGATCGAGTTTCTCTTCGTAGGCGTGATAGCCGAGATACTTGTACAGATCGGCGCGCGTCTGCATCGTTTCGACGGCGGCCTTTTGCGTGCCGTCGCGCTTCACGGTCTCGTAGAAGTTGAGCGCGGCGGCGTTCATCGCGCGATACGCGCCGCAACAATACAACGCGATGTCGACGTTTGCATCCTTCAGTTCATCGACCGTGAAGAACGGCGTGGAGCCGAACTCGGTCAGGTTCGCGAGAATCGGCACGCGCACGGCGGCCTTGAAGCGGCGATAGTCGTCGAGCGTTTTCATCGCTTCGGGGAAGATCATGTCGGCGCCCGCCTCGACATAGGCGATGGCGCGCTCGATCGCCGCATCGATGCCTTCGGCGGCAGCCGCGTCGGTGCGCGCCATGATGACGAACGATTCGTCGGTGCGGGCATCGACGGCGGCCTTCACGCGATCGACCATTTCGCCGGTCGGCACGACTTCCTTGCCCGGGCGATGCCCGCAGCGCTTCTGCCCGACCTGATCCTCGATATGGACGGCAGCCACGCCCGCCTTGATGAACGAACGGATCGTGCGCGCGATGTTGAAGGCGCCGCCCCAACCCGTGTCGATGTCGACCATGAGCGGCAGCGAGGAGGCGTCGGTGATGCGGCGCGCGTCGATGAGCACGTCTTCCATCGTGCTGATGCCGAGATCGGGGATGCCGAGCGAATTGGCGGCCACGCCGCCGCCGGACAGATAGAGCGCCTTGAAACCGACGGCTTCGGCCATCTTCGCGGCGTAGGCGGTGATCGCACCCACGACCTGCAACGGCGATTCGTCTCTGACGGCCTGGCGGAACCGCGCGCCTGCGGTCTGTGCGGACTGGTTTTCGGAACTCACGTTTCGTCTCCTGATGAAGTCGGCCCTATAGAGCAAGTTGCTTGCCAGTTCGCGTCATCGGCGTAAGTCATTGATTTTACTGATCAAGAACATTCTGGCAAAACGTGGTTGTTTTCACGGCTGAAATTTCAGATTTCGAAGCTGAAATGCATGCTGCATACTGAACGCGCTCCACCGCGTCATTCAAGGCAGAAGACCATGCAAACGGACTCCGCGTCTCGCCCGCGCATCTGGGCGGTCGGTATCAGCCGGCTCAGAGCGTTATTCATCGATATCGCCGGCGCCTATGCCGACCGCGCCGAACTCGACGTCGTCCCGCTCGGCTACGAGGACGCCGCGCGAAGCATCGAAGGCGCGCGCGACGAGCGGCCGGATGTCGTCGTGGCCGGCGGCTCCAATGGCGCCTATCTCAAGGGCCGCGTGTCCGTGCCGGTCGTCGTGATCAGCCCGACCGGCTTCGACGTCATGCACGCGCTCACGAAGGCGCGGCGCGAGGGCGCGAGCGTCGCGCTCGTCACGCATGGCGATACGCCCGCGGAAATACGCCGGTTCCTCGCCGCATACGGCATCGACATGATCTGCGAATCGTATCGCTCGGCGCAGGACGCGGAGAGCCTCGTGCTGGACTTGCGCGATCGCGGCGTCGACGTCGTGGTCGGCCCGGGCCTCGTCGCGGACCTGGCCGCCGACGCGGGCATGAGCTCGGTGTTCCTCTACTCGCGTACATCCGTCGTCGCCGCGTTCGAGACCGCACTGGAAGTCGCCCAGGCGATGCGCCACGAAGTCGCACGGCGCAATCGCCTCGACAACCTTTTGCAGCATCTTCGCGATGGCGTCGTCGCGGTCGATGCGGGCGGCCGCATCGAAGCGATCAATCGCCGGCTCGCCGCCGCGCTCGGCATTGCCGATGCATCGCGCGCGGTCGGCCGGGCGCTGCTCGATGTCGCGCCCGAACTCGACGGCGTCTTGCCCGTCGCCGACGGCGATGTGTTCGGCGCCGTGCGCGGCGTGAGCTACGCGATCCATCGCGGACCGCTGGCGAGCGAGGGCGCATCGGGCGGCACGATCTTCACGTTTCAGGAATCGCGCGCAGTCGAGCGCCTCGACCGGACGCTGCGTTCACGGCAGGGCGCGCAGGAATTCGTCGCGCGGTACCGGCTGGAGGACGTCGTCGGTGAATCGGAGCCGATCGAGCGGGTAAGAGCGCTCGTGCGCCGCTACGCGAAATCCGATGCCACCGTGCTGATTCTCGGCGAAAGCGGCACAGGCAAGGAAATGGTCGCGCAAAGCATGCATCGCCTGAGCCGTCGCAAGGACTTTCCATTCGTCGCGATGAACTGCGGCGCATTCCCCGAAGCGCTGCTCGAAAGCGAGCTGTTCGGCTACGAGGAGGGCGCGTTCACGGGCGCGCGCAAGGGCGGCAAGGCCGGCCTGATCGAAGCAGCGCATCGCGGAACGTTGTTTCTCGACGAAATCGGCGAAATGCCGCCTTCGCTGCAAAGCCGCCTGTTGCGTGTGCTGCAGGAAAGAGAAGTCATCCGCCTCGGATCGACGGAACCGACGCGCGTCGATATCCGCGTCATTGCCGCGACGCATCGCACGCTCGCCGAGGGTGTCGCCGATGGCTCGTTTCGGGCCGACCTCTTCTATCGCATCAATATTCTGAGTGTCGCTGTGCCGCCGTTGCGCGCGCGATCCAGCGACATCCTGCCGTTGGCGACGGAGTTGCTGATGCAGGCCGCGAGGCGCGACAAGGCGCTCGCGCTCTGCGTGCCCGGCCGCGACGACGCGCAGCGCCTGCTCGCGCCGCTTGAGCAGGCGCTGCGCCTCTATCCGTGGCCCGGCAACGTCCGCGAGTTGCAGAACATCGTCGAGCGCATTGCCGTGGAGATCCCGGACATGGAGATCGAGAAGGATCGGCCCGTCGCGTTGTCGCTCGACGACTTGCAGGCGATCGCGCCCGAGCTGTTCGAAAACAAGACCGAAGCCAACGCGGATCTTTCGCTTCGCGACCTCGGCCGTTCGGTGGAAGCCGATCAGATCCGTGCGTCGATGGCCGCGTTCGGGGGCGATCGGGACGCCGTCTGCAAGGCGCTCGGCATCAGCAAGACGACCTTGTGGCGAAGGCTCAACGCGAAGCGTTGAAGTTCCTGAAGGCGGCAGCGGCCGGCTCGCCGAACTGCAGCGCGGCGAGCTGCGCATAGAGCGGCGAGCTTTGCAGCAACTCGGCGTGACGGCCTTGCGCGACGATGCGGCCGTGCTCCATGACGACGATCCGGTCGGCCTGCTGGACAGTAGCCAGTCGATGCGCGATGACGAGCGTGGTGCGATTCTGCGCGGCATTGTCCAGCGCCGTCTGCACGAGTCGTTCGCTCGCTGCGTCGAGCGCGCTGGTCGCTTCGTCGAGCAGCAGGATCGGCGGGTCACGCAGGATCGCGCGCGCGATCGCGATGCGCTGACGCTGGCCGCCCGACAGCCTCACGCCGCGCTCGCCGAGAAAGGTGTCGTAGCCCTGCGGAAGCTGCTCGATGAAACCGGCGGCCGCGGCCATGTCGGCGGCGCGTCGTACTTGCGTGAGCGTTGCGTCGGGCATGCCGTACCGGATGTTGTCGAAGACGCTTCCTGAAAAGATCACCGAGTCCTGCAACACGACGCCGAGCGCGCCGCGCAACGTGCCGAGCGACATGTGCCGGGTCGCGACACCGTTGATCGAAATGCTGCCGGATTGCGGGTCGTAGAACCGCAGCAGCAATTGAAACAGCGTGGTCTTGCCTGCTCCCGATGGCCCGACGAGCGCGACATGCTCGCCAGGGCGGACATGGAGCGAGAACCCGGATAGCGTCGCGATGCCTTCGCGGGAAGGATAGGAAAAGCTCACGTCGTCGAAGCGTATGCCTTCGCCCGCGGCTGGCATCGGCACCGTCGTTGCGGCCTGCGCCACGGGCGAGCGCGCGGCCAGGAGTTGCATGAGCCGTTCGGTTGCGCCGGCGGCGCGCTGCAGATCGCCCCACACCTCCGCGAGCGTGCCGACGGCACCCGCCGTGAACACCGCGTAGAGGATGAACTGCGACAACTGGCCCGCTGTCATCTGCCTTGCCAGCACGGCCTGCGCGCCGAGCCAGAGCACGAAGACGACGGCGGCGAACACGAACACGATGACCACGGCCGTCAACCCGGCGCGCGCGCGGATTCGCGTGAGCGCTGTCTCGAAGGCGGATTCCACCGCCGCGCCGAAGCGCCGCGCTTCGTAGGCTTCCTGCGTGTATGACTGGACCGTCGGCATGGCGTTGAGGATCTCGCCCGCCAGCGCGCTTGCGTTCGCGACCTTGTCCTGGCTGGCGCGCGAAAGCCGCCGGACACGACGGCCGAAGAAGACGATAGGCGCGACGACCACGATCAGCACGGCGATGATGTAGCCGGACAGTACCGGGCTCGTCGTCACCAGCATCGCGATGCCTCCCACCGTCAGCAAGGCATTGCGCAATCCCAGCGACAGGCTGGTGCCCACCACCGTCTGGATCAAAGTGGTGTCGGTGGTGAGGCGCGAGAGGACTTCGCCCGTCTGCGTCGTTTCGAAGAACTGGGGGCTCATGCCCATGATGTGATCGTAGACCGCGCGCCGCATGTCGGCCGTCACGCGCTCGCCCAGCCACGATACCCAGTAGAAGCGCAGAGCCGTCGCGCCCGCGAGGACGAGGGAGACGATGAAAAGCGCGATGAAATAGCGATCGATATGCGTCCGGTCCCCGCTGGCGAACCCGCGATCGATCAGATATCTGAAGGCCATCGGCAGGGCCAGTGTCGCGCCCGCCGACGTCACCAGCGCGAGGAACGCGAGCGCCCAGCGACCGGCATACGGCCGCAGGTACGGAGCGAGAGAGAAGAGCAGGCCGACGCGCGGCAAAGGGGCTGCTGCAGATGACATGGAATCCTGGCGTGGTGGACAGAGCGGTCGATGGCATCGAGCGTCGAAGAGAACCGCTTGCGGGTTCTGACGTTCGTCCGTTGCCAAGCCAGATTATCTTCTTGCGGCGAGCGATACGCGTTCGGGCGCGCAAACGAAACGATACTTATCGGCGTTTCTCCAGCGAAGGCGATCGCGACTCCAAAGACGACGAGTCCTGCGGCGCCCGGTTCGTCCCCGCGAACTCCCTGCGATAAGCCGCCGGCGTGGTGTGCTTCAACGCGCGAAATTGCCGGTTGAAGTTGGCCACGTTCGGAAATCCCGATTGCGAAGCGATCACCGAAACCGCCCATGAAGTATCGGCGAGCATCCGGCATGCATGACCGATGCGAACGCGGTTCAGATATCTGCCGACGCTCTCGCCCAGATGCTGCGCGAAGTAGCGGTTCAACGTTCGCTCCGAGAGCGTCGCTGCGTCGGCAAGCTCGCGCAACGTCAGGCGCTCTGCGAAGCGGGCGTCGATCACGCCAAGGGCGCGATTGATACGCTCGGGTTCGTGACCGGAAGGCCGTCCCGGCTGCCCTTTATCGAACGCTCGGGGCGAGGCGAGCGGCGTGGCGTCCCGGTCCGCGAGCTCGCACAGGACGTCCAGCACGGCGCCCAGGCGTTCTCTGGGTGATCGGGACAACAACGGTGCGAGCCTTCGACTGACGATCTCGCCGGCCTCCTGCGCGAACGCGAGCCCGGATGCCCCGCGGCGCAGCAGTTTTCGCAGCGGTTCGTACTCGGGGCAGCAATCCGCGAGACGCCGCGCCCAATCGCCGCTGAACCAGATAACGATCGCCACTTGCGGCGCACCGGCGTCGATCGACTTGTTCGAGGCCCACGTATGCGGTAGATCCGGCGGCACCAGCACGAGGTCGTCGCCTTCGTAATCGACGATCGAATCGCCGATATAACGCTTTCCGCGACTGTTCATCGTGAGCGTGAGCTCGTACTCCGGATGGTGATGCCATTCGAACGGTATCCGGGGCAGCTTGCGATGAAAAACCCGTATCGAGCAGCCGGCTTCCATCGTGACGTGTTCGTAAGCGGGCTTCATGACCGGATATGCAAATAGATTGTCCCGATTGTATCGCAGCGAAAGCGCGCGCCCGTCTAAGCTGTAGGCACTCGAAAACATCTGGAGACCCGCTGTGGAATCCCTGAACATTCAAGATCTGCCCGCTGCCATCCGCGCGGTGAAAAAGCAGCTTCGCAACGAGCTGCCCCGCTACAAGGAAGTATTTCAGGAGGTCGAGGCCGAAATGAGGCGCAAGGTCGATGAGATCGCGGAACTTCGTCGACGCGGCGAACCGGTGATTCCGGAGATCCGGTATGCCGACATCGTCGCGGGACGCGTCGGGGACGATGCGATCGCCGCAATCAGGGATCGCGGCGCGTGCGTCGTGCGCGGCGTCTTCAGTGCGCAGCGCGCGGCGGGATGGGACGAGGCGATCGCGGACTATGTCGAGGCCAACCGTCTGGACGAGAAGCTCGCGCATCGGGCGGAGGACAAATATTTCGGCAATCTCGCATCGGGCAAGCCGCAGATTTACGGCATCTACTGGTCCGGCCCGCAGGTCGAGGCGCGCCAGTCACGGGAGCTCACGCAGACGCGCGTGTTTCTGAACCGGCTGTGGAAATGGGAGAGCGAAGGGCGCGTTCATTTCGATCCCGACCAGGTGCCCGTGTATGCGGATCGCCTGCGCCGGCGGCCGCC
Source organism: Caballeronia turbans (assembly GCA_001544655.2). Classification (GTDB taxonomy): domain Bacteria; phylum Pseudomonadota; class Gammaproteobacteria; order Burkholderiales; family Burkholderiaceae; genus Caballeronia; species Caballeronia turbans. The sequence goes on along the minus strand of FCOD02000010.1, from coordinate 199,624 downwards.
CGGCTCAGCGTCGCTCGGGCTTTCTCCTCATTGCGATGGCGGCTCTGTCGAACGATGGCTCGACGACAATTTCCGGCGTGTGTATCGACATGTGTTCAGCGGCGACTGGCGCCGTTACGACCCCTTCGACGCGGCGTATCGCCCCGAGGCGCGCGAGATTCCGTCTCCCGCAGTCTGTTCGATGTTCCGCACCTTCCAGGGCTGGACGGCGCTCACCCCGCAGGGGCCCGGCGACGGAACCTTGCAACTGGTGCCGATCGCAAATGCTTTGGTCTACGTGCTGCTGCGCGCGCTTCAGGACGATATCGCCGAGGACGACCTGTGCGGCGCGACGCCGGGCCGCGCGTTGTCGATCAGTTCGACATGGCACGCGCCCTTGCACGAAGCGCTCTCGTCGATTCCGCCGATGCAGGCTGGCGACACCGTCTTCTGGCACAGCGATGTGATTCACGCGGTGGAGGATGAACATCGCGGCAAGGGCTACAGCAACGTGATGTACATCGCGGCGGCGCCCGGCTGCGCGAAGAACGACGAGTACCTCAAACGGCAACTGCCGGCATTCGTCAAGGGCGAGAGCCCGCCCGACTTCCCGGCCGATAACTTCGAGACCGATTTCGTCGGCCGTTCCACCGAAGGCAGTCTGACTGCCCTCGGCAAGCAGCAACTTGGATTCGATCTCTGATCCGTGCGGTCAGTTCGAGAATGTTTCGCGCGGCGTCTACAGCAGGGATTGTCCCTGCGCGAGGATCTTGTCGCAAACCTGCTTCGTGACTTGTTCCTTCAGGCCGCCGCCGCTCAGATCGACCTGCTTGCCGTTGCCGCTATCGAGGATTCCCTTGGCGCCATCGAGGTATCCGCCGTTGCTCGACGCCGAGCCGCCGAGCTTGCTCATGAGCCCGTCCTTGACCGGCGATGCGCCGCCTCCGAGATAGTTGTTCTTGATGCAGTACTCCAGTACGCCGGCGACATTGCCGGTGCTGCCGGAGGATAGCGAGTCCAGCGACAGACCGTTGCCCATTCCGCCGAGATTGTCGAGGCCGCCGCCCGCCGCGGCGTTCTTGCCTTGATCGAGCAGGTTGCCGAGTTGGGCGTAGGTCATGGGGACGTAAAGCAAGGTCGCGGCCAGCATTCCACCGACCCAGAGGTGACGTTTGCACGAGATCATGCTGCCTCCTTTTTGGGGAGCTTTAACTATAGTGCTTCTGAAGGCTCGTGCAGGCCGCAGGCGATCAGCCTGCGCATTTCGCGTAACAGGACCGAAAGAAACGGCAGGATTGATGCGCACGACGGTTGCCGCGAAGATCACGAACTCGCCGCGCTTCGCGCGCGGTGCTGCCCGTCACGGCGCGTCGATCACCTGCGCGCCCGCTGCCGCCCGCCGCTCGCCTTGGCGACGCACGGCGTCCGGGCCGACCGTCGACATGATCAACGGTGACGCCGCACGACGCCTGCGCGTCACGACGCGAGCTTGCGTGCCAGCCGGCGCATGCCGTCGAAGATCGAATCGGCGACGTCCATCGGGAATTCGCGTGGCAGCAGCGCGGCCACTTCGTCGATGACAACTGGCGTGCGCGTACCGAGTTCATCGATCATCGTCTCGACTTCGGCAGCGGCGAGCCCGACGCGCCGTCCCTGCGCGACCCAGTGCCGGCGCTGGATTTCGCCGATCAGATAGTGGACGTTCTTGCCGCGCACGGCCATCGCGAGCCGCACGCGCCGCGCGGCGAACTTGTCGTGCCCTCGTCCGATGACCGGATGCGCCGAAAGCACGTCATAGAGCGGTGTCGATTCGTACTGGTTGCCGGGCAGATGCGCGATGCTGAAGTTCTTCGCGTGGCCATCGGTGGCGGCGAGCAGCCAGAAGATCATCTGCGTCAGAAAGAAGTGACGGCGATCACGCGCGGCGTGCGTCGATCCGGAGAGCACGTCCATGATCCGTTCTATGCCCGGGCCGCCGTCCGATTCGTACTTGTGCAGCGCGGGCGTACCGGTGGCCTGACACATGTCTTCCTGCGGCAGGCGCAGAATCCACGACTTGTCGCTCGACAGGCGGCGATCGAAGCGTTCGACGACCAGCACCTTCTGATCCGCGAACCGGTCCATCTCGCAGCGCGCGATGGGCAGGCCATAGGCGGCAACGATCTTCGAGCAAAGCCATTCGTTCTCGACCGACGTGCGCATGTCGGCGCGCATGTTTCCGACGAGGCCAAGCGGCAGCTTGAAGATATGCGTGGTCGGGGTGCTGCCTTCGGGCAGAAGCCAGCGCCTGCCGTGACGCAGAAGCGCGGTCTTTTCCTGCGCGCCGGCGATGGAAAGGCGCAGGTCGTCGACCGGCTCGTGCTGTCCGAGCTGTGGCGCGGATGTCGTCTCGCGCAAGAGACGCGCGATCTGCGATTCGGTGAGCGCGCGGCCCTTGATGCTTTCGAGATCGACGGGCGCTTCGCCGGGCGGTAGCATCTGAAGCGCGCCGACGCAATCGCGGCCCAACTGGGCGAGCAACTGGAACGGCGTCGTGCCGCCGGTGCGGAATCGCGTGGCGATGCGGCGGCGGATCGGCTCGCTGTCGGGCAAGAGGTTGTCGAAGAAATCCGTGACGAGCTGCCCGCGCCACGGCTGATTGCCTGGCGTAAAGGGCAGCGACAGCGATAGCGGACGGCCCTGCGTATCGGCGATCCAGTCATCGCGATAGACGAGGCGTTCGCCGGCGGGACCGTTCTCCCAGTATCCGACGGGCAGGCCGTTCATCCACAGGTCGAGCCGTCCCGTTTGCGTGCGGCGCGCCATGATTACCAGTGCTCCCGTTTCTTCGTGGCGGCGGTCGTGGCGCTTTTACGCGCGGGCGTGACCTCGGTCTGTCGCGATGCGCGGCGGGACCGCGCCGTTGTGGCTTTCGCGGCGGCGGGGGGCGGGTCGGTCAGCGCGGCTTCGTTTGCCTGGGCAGAACGGGCGGTTGCGGCTCGGGTTAGCGCAAGTTCCACGTCTAGCGCGCGCAAAACCTTGAATAAGCGCTCGACGCTCACAGCCGCGGGATTGGCTTCGAGTTGCGCGTAAGTCTGCTGGGTGACGCCGAGACGCGCGGCGACCATTGCTTGCGTGAGGCCCGCGGCCTTGCGGAAGCCGAGCAGGATAGGCCTGAGCTGGCTCAGTGTTTTCAGGGAATAGTTCACCACGCGCTCCTACAGGCTTTGGACTGTAATGCGATCTTACAGCCTATTGGCTGTTTCAGGAAAAAACAGTCTATCGTCTGTAAATCGGGTGTGGCCGGTATCCGCACCGCTACAATCCAGTTTCTCAAGGATAAGCGAGGTGTCTATGGAATTGATGCTCGAGCGGCTTTCGGAGTCGGTGGCTTCAGCGGAAAGTCTGGAGCAGCTCACGAGACCGTTGCTTGAAATGCTTGAAATCGTCACGGGGCTGGAGTCGGTCTATCTGACTTCCATCGATGAAGCCGCCGGGATTCAGTTCGTCGATTTCGCGCGGAACTCGGGCGAGCTTCGCATCGATGAAGGACTGGAGGTGCCCTGGGCCGATACGCTTTGCAAGCGATGCATCGACGAAGGACGCCGCTTCACGTCCAATGTCAGCGAAGTATGGGGCGACTCTCAGGCTGCCAGAGCGCTCGGCATCGAAACCTATGCGAGCGCACCGATATGCGCGAGCAACGGCCTGATCATCGGCACGCTCTGCGGCGCGAGCAGGAAGAGTCAGGCTATCGGGCCGCGCGCCCGCAGTGCGCTCAACGTGTTCTCGAAGATCATCGCTCAGCATATCGAGCGGGAACGCTTGCTGGAGGAAGTGCGCCGCTCCAACGAATATCTGACGAAGTTCGCCCTGACCGATACGCTGACCGGGCTGCCGAATCGGCGCGCATTACAGGACGAACTGGGCCGGCTGCTGGCAAGGGCCGCAAGAGATGGGTCGTATGTGATCGTCGGCATGATCGATCTCGACGATTTCAAGAAGATCAACGACGAGTTCGGTCATGCGGCCGGCGACAGTCATTTGCGCGACTGCGCCGAACGCATTGCGAAAGTCACGCGGGACACGGATATGCTCGCGCGCATCGGCGGCGATGAATTTGCGTTCGTGGGTCCGGGTCCTTCCGATCTCGACGAGGCGAACCGGATTGCAGCCGAGATTCAGGCGCGCTTTGCGCGGGCCGGAAGTGGAACGAGCTTGCCCGGACGTCATCAGGCGGGCGCTTTCGGCGTGAGCATCGGTGCCGTTGCGGTACGGTTCGTGAGCGCCGATCAGGCGATCGCCCTTGCCGATACAGCTATGTACGAGAACAAGCGCGAGCGGAAGCGGGGGCGAAATGAGGCTGCATCGGCGAAAGAATGATTCGCCGATGCGGGCGTTGACGATCACCTATTGACGACAACGCCATCACGCCGTGGGGCGATAGCGTGCATCAGTGAAACCGGATCGGCCATCGCGTGAGGGCAACGTATCGGATGAGTCCGGCGCGCCGCGCTCCGCTTCGCTCATTTTTTCGATCCTGGTGAGCAGGTCGGCTACCGTCGAGAACTGGTGGTGAAGAAGGTGACGGCTTTGCAACAGGCGCTCGAGCCGGCGACGCCAATACATCAGCGGAAGCGCCGGATTCGACGCGTAGAGAACCGCTTCGATCGCGATTCGAATGTGGGCAATGTCGGCGTCGATCATCCGAAGCTCGAATGCGCTGACAATGTTGCTATCACAGGTGTCCATGGCTTGTTATCGGCATGGACCTTTCGATTCTGAAGCGCTCATGGCGCGACCGATTGTATGGTGCGGTTAAGGACCCGGCACGCTGATTGCGGGCCTTCTGCTCAAGCAGGCGACCCTCGTCTGCCTCCATACTTCAGCCCGACTAAGGAGGGACGGAACATGAACAAGGCAATCAGCACACTGATCGCGGCGGCAGCCGCACTCACCCTGTCAGCGGGCGCTTATGCGCAGACGGCGGGGGGTTCGAGCGGCGCGGGTTCGGCAGGCAGCACGGCTAGCCCGGCAAACCAGGTGAACGGCGCAACGGGCGGCTACGGCACGTCGGGCATGACGAATTCGGAAAGCGGCATGTCCGCCAAGCCCAACTCGGGCCTGCCGAGCAGCACGAACAGCTCGGCAACGTCAGGTACCACTGCGCCGACTACCAGCAACAACACCCTGGCGACGCCGAGCGTGAAGTCGCCTGCTGCTGGCCAATAACGACTGTGTAGAAATGACAATGGGCCGCGAATCGGCGCGAGCCTGCAGCTAGCAATCTTCGGGTTCGCGTCGAGGCGGTTATAGGCTCTCATGCTGCGGAGTCGTCACGCGGCTGGGACGGAAGAGTGCGTCTGGCACATTTCGATCGTGCACGGCGCGAAGCGGCGCGACTTCGTTCGGTATTAGCGACGCCATGCGCAGATCCATTGCATGACTGCAACGCTGCGACTCCTCGCTCGCCGCGCTCTGTCGCAGCAAAGAGACGAACCCGCCACGAGCGACCAATTTTGATGTTCTCCGGTCTTGATGCTCGGTAGAATCGCGGCGAGCTAAAAAAGACCGAACGGGCGTCCCGGCGATTTCATCGCCGCACTCTAAATTATTCCAGCGTCGCGCCGTTAACCTGCTCGCAAGACAAACCAATCATTAGAAAAGTATCGGATGGCTCTGCCGCCGGGTGGAGCGCATCTACTCGTGTGTTCGTCGGCCGTCCAGCCTGAATACCATACGTTTCCGAGCGCGAACCACCGACATGCCCGATCTCCACTGGATCATTCCGGTTGCTCGCTCGTCAATATGGCCTGCCGCCGCATCCGTCGCCCCCGACATCGGCTTTATCGAGCCGTTGACGCGGCGCAGGCTCAGCACGCTGTCGCGCGCCGGGCTAAAGGTGGCGCACGACTGCGCAGCGCATGTGCCCGCAGTGCGTCTCGTCTTCGCTTCGCGTCACGGCGAACTGCGCCGCACGACCGACGTCCTGCACACCATGGATGCCGGCAAGACCGTTTCACCCACGTCCTTCAGTCTGTCCGTGCTCAACACGATGACAGGTATCTTCGGCATCGTGCGCGGCGATCGCACCCCGGCCAGCGCGTTGTCGGCGGGCAATGAAACCCTCGGCTATGCCCTGCTCGAAGCGTACGCGCAATACGCTACGGACCCATCGAGTCCGGTGCTGCTCGTCTATGCCGACGAACCGGCCGATCCCACATACGGCCCGGTCGAAGACGAAGTCGATGGCGGCGCCCTTGCGATCCTGCTCGATGCATCCGCGCAAACCGGTCGCCTCGAATGCGCGCGCAATGCGGCCAGCGACGATGCCGATACATTGCGCACGTCATTTCCGTCGCAAAGCGCGGCCGTGCAGCACTGTCTCGACACGCGCGCGTCGAGCGAATGGCATGGCATGAGCTCCACGTGGCAATGGTGCTGGCATGAAGGCGCTTGAATACCACTGGCGTCTCGTCGCGACGGCTCTCGCATTCGCCGCGTTCGGCGTCTGCGGACTCGGCTTCTCGCTGATCGTATTCCCGCTCGCCTCACTCTGGCCGCATCGGGACTCCAGACAGCGCATCATCGTCGCGATCATTCACACGTTTTTTCGCGCGCTCGTCGCCGTGCTCGTGCGCGTGGGCGTGATGACGCTCGACGTGCATGGCGCGCGCGCGCTCCGGCCCGACTCGCGGCGCGCGGCCATCGTCGTCGCCAATCACCCGACCTGGCTCGACGTGATGGTGCTGTTGTCGCTCACGCCGCGCGCATGCTGCGTCGTGAAGAGCGCGCACTGGAGCAATCCGTTTTTCTGGGGCGTGATGCGCGCGGCCGAATACGTGAGCAATGCAGACCCCGTCGAACTCGTCGACGCGGGCGCGCGTCAACTGGCTCGCGGCTACACGATGATCATTTTTCCGGAGGGCACGCGCAGTCCGACACGCAACCGGATGCACGCGTTCTCACGCGGATTCGCGCACATGGCATTGCAGTCCGGCGCGCCGATCCTGCCCGTCCTGATGGACTGCGATCCGCCCGCGTTCACGAAAGACATGCGCTGGCACGACGTGCCCGAACGCGCGTTCCACATGCAAGTGAACGTGCTCGCGCCCCTGCGCGCCGACGAACTCGCCGCGCGCGACGAGCCGCCCGCGCTTGCCGCCCGGACGGTGACGAGCGCGATCGAAGCCCACATCACCCAGCATCTGATCGACTATGGATTCTTTAAAGCTTGAAATCAAACGGCTTCTGATCGAAGCCCTCGATCTCGAAGACATGCAGCCCGGCGACATCGACGACGACGCGCCGCTCTTCGAAACCGAAGGCGTCGGTCTCGACTCGATCGACGCGCTCGAGATCGGCATCGTGCTGCGCGAACACTATCAACTGAACATCGCGGCCAACGACGAGCACGCGCGAGAGCACTTCCGTTCGATCAACACGCTTGCCGCACTGGTGGCGAGCCAGCGCGAGCTCGCGCATGTGGTGGACGGATCCACGAAAGAAGGGGAATGACCGTGACCGGGAACGAGATCCTTGAGCGCATCCGCGCCATCTTCCACGAAAACTTCGCGATTGCGCCCGAGCGCGTGACGCCCGAGGCCCATCTCTTCGAAGAGCTCGACCTGGACAGCATCGACGCCGTCGACCTCGCGATCAAGCTGCAGGAAATGACGGGCCGCCGCATCAAGCCGGAAGAATTCAAGTCGGTGCGCACGGTCGCGGATGTGGTCGCCGCCGTCGAGTCGCTGCTCGTCGAGCAGGAATGATGCAATCGCAGACCGCGCGTGCGCAGAACCCCGATGCCGCCGATGCAAACTCGCGCGGCCGGACCGGCTTCGCGCTGAACGTCGTGCTCAAGCTCGCGTATCCGGCGGTGATTCTGGGCGCGTGGTTTTGGAACGCGCCGCGCTATGCCGGCTGCCTGCTGTTCGCGCTGATCTGGATGCAACGCTGCCTCGGCACGGGCATGGTCAGCGTATCGCTGCGCAGGCTCACGCGCGTCGACTGGATCGTGGCGTTCATGCTGAGCATCGCGTCCGCCGCAATCGTGTGGACCGACAGCGAACGCCTGCTGCACATCTATCCGTCGCTCGTCAATCTCGGCTTGCTGATCGCGTTCGGCGCGACGCTCGTGCGCGGCCCGTCGATGATCGAGAAGTTCGCGCGCATCGGCACGCCCGATCTGAGTAGCGCCGCCGTGGTTCATACGCGCCGCGTCACGCAGATCTGGTGCGGCTTCTTCGCCGCGAACGGCCTGTTCTCGCTCTATACCGCGCTGTACTGGCAGCGCGAGGCATGGTCGCTTTACAACGGCGCGATCTCGTATGGACTCGTCGGCGCGCTGCTCGCCGGTGAAATCGCGTGGCGCTATCTCGTGATTCTGCCGCGCGCGCGGCGCGTGGAGGCGGCATGATCGCACTGCACGATGTGCTGCGCGTGCAACGCGATGCGCAGACGCCCGTCTGCCGCGACGACCGCGCCGGGACCGCGAACGACATCATCACGCATGCGGCATTCCTCGCGCGCACGGCGGCGCTCGTGTGGTGGCTGCGCGAGCAGCCGGCGCGCCGCTATGCCCTTTGCATCGACGATCCGTTCGACTTCGCCTGCGCGCTTTTCGCGCTGTTTGCGTGCGGCAAGGAGCCGGTGATTCCCGCGAGTTCCGCTCCCGGCTATCTCGCCGATCTCGCGAGCGCCTATGACGCCATGCTGACCGATGACGACATCCGCGCGCTGGCCGCAACGGAATCGATCACGCGCGCCATGCCGCCGGCGCCGATCGACCCGGGCGCGCCGCTCACGCTCTACACGTCCGGCAGCAGCGGCACGCCCAAGCCGATCCACAAGACGCTCGCCCAGTTCGATGCCGAAGTGCGCACGCTCGAACGCGAATGGGGCGCGCTTATCGGTGACGCGACCGTGCTCGCGAGCGTCCCGCATCGCCATATTTACGGGCTGCTGTTTCGCGTGATGTGGCCGCTCGCCGCGGGCCGTGCATTCGATCGCGCCGTGTGCGCGGAACCGACGCAAGTGCAGTCGCGCATCGCGCGCTGCGGCGGGACCGTGGTGGTGTCTTCGCCGGCGCAACTCGTACGCTGGGCCGCGCTCGCCGGTTTCGCGGAACTGACGCCTGCGCCGCACGTGTTCTTTTCATCGGGCGGGCCGCTCGCGGCCGACGCGGCGCACGGCTACGCGAGCGCGTTCGGCGATGCGCCCGTCGAGATTTACGGCAGCACCGAAACGGGCGGCATTGCGTGGCGCAGGCAGAATGAAACGCAGGCGTGGCGACCGCTCAGCGGCGTCGGCGTGCGCCGCGGGAACGACGGCGCGCTCGAAGTGCGCTCGCCCCATCTGGGCCACGACGGCTGGCATCGCACCGACGACGCGATTCTTCTCGACGACGACGGACGGTTTCGCCTGCAAGGCCGCCTCGACCGCGTGATCAAGCTCGACGGCAAGCGCGTGTCGCTGCCCGAAATGGAAGCACGGCTCGCGCTGCATCCGTATGTAGCGCAGGCGTGCGTCGTGCCGCTCGCGGGCGCATCGCGCGAACGCGTGGGCGCCGTGGTCGCGTTGAGCGATGCGGGCCGCGCCGCGTTGCGCGACGAAGGCCGCGTGGCACTCGCGAAGTCGCTGCGCCGTCATCTCGCCGCGTATTTCGACGTCGTGCTCTTGCCGCGCCGCTGGCGCTTTCGGATCGCGCTGCCGTTCGATGCGCGCGGCAAGCTGCCCGTCGCGTCGGTCGTGGCGGCCTTCGGCACCCGCGCCGAAGGCTTCGAATTGCTCTCGGAAGCACGCGACGGCGACAACTTGCGCTACGAGTTGCGCGTGCCGTCGACGCTCGCGCATTTCGGCGGACATTTCCCGGATCTGCCGATCCTGCCGGGCGTCGTGCAGGTCGACTGGGCGATCCGGCTCGCATCGGAGCATGTCGCGGGAACGCGCGACACCGCATCGGTCGATCGTCTCAAGTTCATGGCGCCCGTGCCGCCCGGCGCGGTGCTCGACCTGCGGATCGCGCACGATACGGCGCGCCGCCGCATGCAGTTCGCGTATCGGCTGAACGGGCGCGACTGCTCGTCGGGCGTGGTCGTCTATCGGGAGCACGCATGAGCGGCGCGAACCTGCGAACCTGCATCGTCATTCCGATTTACAACCACAAGGAAGCGATCGGCGACACCGTCTCGCGCCTCGCCGTGCACGGCCTGCCGATGTTCGTCGTCGACGACGGCAGCGACGCGGCCACGCAAGCGGTTCTCGCGCAGATCGTCGGGCAATACGGCGAACAGATGACGCTGCTGCGTCTGCCCGTCAACGGCGGCAAGGGCGCGGCCGTGATGGCGGGCCTGCGCGAGGCGCGGCGCGCGGGCTACACGCATGCGTTGCAGATCGACGCCGACGGCCAGCATGAGGCGAACGACGTGCCGCGCTTTCTCGCGGCCGCGCGCGCCGAACCGGGCGCGGTGATCCTCGGGCGTCCCGTCTACGACGAGAGCGTGCCGAAGTCGCGTCTCTATGGCCGTTACGTGACGCACGTGTGGGTATGGATCGAAACGCTGTCTTTCACGATCCGCGATTCGATGTGCGGCTTTCGCCTGTACCCGCTCGATGCGGTCTGCGCGCTCATCGACAGCGTGCGAATCGGCACGCGCATGGACTTCGACATCGAAATTCTCGTGCGGCTGCACTGGCGGCGGCTCGCATTCCGCACCGTGCCGACGCGCGTCACTTACGCGACGGACGGCATCTCGCACTTCGACGTCCTGTGGGACAACGTGCGCATCAGCGCGAGCCATGCGCGGCTCGTATGCGGCATGCTGCTGCGTCTGCCGATGCTCCTCGCGCACAAGGCGATGCCGCGCAAGACGTCCGCCGCCGCGCGGGCCGAGGGCGGCTGGTGGCGCGTCGCCGAGCGCGGCAGCCGGCTCGGCATGGCGCTGCTCGCGCTCAGTTGCCGTTTCTGCGGCGTGCGCTTCACGGGGCTGTGGCTGCATCCGGTCGTCGGCTATTTCCTGCTGACGGGACGCGCTGCACGGGCGGCGTCGCATCGCTACTTCGCGCATCTGGAGCACGCCGCGCCGGGCGAGCGCACGCCGCGTCCGGGCTGGCGTTCGGCGTACCGGCAGATGTTCGCCTTCGCGCAATCGGGGCTCGACAGGTTCGCCGCGTGGTCGGGCCGCATCGCCGACGACGCGCTCGTGTTCGACGAGCCCGCCGCGTTCGAAGCGCTCGTCGCGAGCGGGCGCGGCGCGCTCGTGATCGGCGCGCATCTCGGCAATCTCGAAATGACGCGGGCACTCGCGGTGCGCAACGGCCGCGCGAAGGTGACGGCCATCGTCTACACGGAGCACGCGAAGCGCTTCAACAGCGTGCTGTCGTCGGCGAACGCGGACTTCGCCAGCCGGCTCATGCAGGTGAGCGACTTCGGCCCCGAGACGTCGATGATGATGAAGGAACGCATCGACGCGGGCGAATTGCTCGTAGTCGTTGGCGATCGCGTGCCCGCGCGCGAATCGGGCCGCACGACGGACGCGCGCTTTCTCGGCGCGACGGCCCCGTTCGCACAAGGGCCGTATGTGCTCGCGCACGCGCTCGGCTGTCCGGTCTATCTCTTTTTCTGCTTGAAGGAGCGCGATGCGGACGGTGGCACGCGGCATCGACTGTACTTCGAGCCGTTCGCGGAGCGCATCGCGTTGCCGCGCCGCGAGCGCAGCCAGCACATCGCGGCGTGGGCGCAGCGCTATGCGTCGCGTCTCGAACACTATTGCCGCAAGGCACCCTATCAATGGTTCAATTTCTTCGATTTCTGGGCGCGCCCCGGCAAGACGATGACGCAAGGCGCAGCGCCCGGAGGGAACGATGTCCGAGCATGATCTGATCGACGGCCTGCGCGTGCAGACGGTGACTTTCGGCGGCCGACGCCTGACGATCGAAGAAGTGGTCTCGATCGCCACGCGCCGCACGCCGGTCGCACTGAATCGCGATCCCGCCTGGCGCGCGCGCATCGAGCGCGGCGCGGCGTTCCTGCGCCGTCATCTCGCGGCCGGCAAGACCGTGTACGGCGTGAACACCGGCTACGGCGACGCGTGCGTCGTCGATGTGCCGATGGCGCTCGTCGAAGCGCTGCCGCTGCAGCTCACGCGCTATCACGGTTGCGGCATGGGCGCATATCTCGACGATGAAGCGACGCTTGCCGTGATCGCCGCGCGACTCAATTCGCTGGCGTACGGGTTCTCCGGCGTGCGTCTCGTGCTGCTCGAACGGCTCGCCGACCTCATCAATCATCGCGTGTTGCCGCGCATTCCGTCGGAAGGTTCGGTCGGCGCGAGCGGCGATCTGACGCCGCTGTCGTATGTCGCGGCGGCGCTCGTCGGCGAGCGCGACGTGATGTTCGGCGGCGCCTTGCGCGATGCCGCGGGCGTGTGGTCCGCGCTCGGCGTGACGCCGCTCGCACTCGCGCCGAAGGAAGGGCTCGCACTGATGAACGGCACCGCGGTGATGACCGGCCTCGCGTGTCTCGCATTCGCGCGCGCGCGTCATCTCGCACGTCTTGCCGCGCGTCTCACGGCGCTGTCGACGCTGGCGCTCGACGGCCGCGCCGCGCACTTCGATGCGACGATCTTTGCGGTGAAACCGCACGCGGGCCAGGCCGAAGCCGCCGCATGGATCCGCGCCGATCTCGCGGGCCGCGACGACACGCCGGGCCATCGCCTGCAGGACCGCTATTCGATTCGCTGCGCGCCGCACGTGATCGGCGTGGCGGCCGACGCGCTCACGTGGATGCGCCGCGACATCGAGAACGAACTGAACAGCGCGAACGACAACCCGCTGATCGACCCGGACGAAGAGCGCGTGCTGCACGGCGGCAACTTCTACGGCGGGCATATCGCCTTCGCGATGGACGCGCTGAAGACAGCCGTCGCCAATCTCGCGGACCTGATGGACCGCCAGCTCGCATTGATCGTCGACGACAAGTTCAACAACGGCCTGCCGCGTAATCTGACGGGCGCGACGCACGCGCGCGCGCCGATCAATCACGGCTTCAAGGCCGTGCAGATATCGGCGTCCGCGTGGACGGCCGAGGCGCTCAAGCACACGATGCCCGCGAGCGTGTTCTCACGCTCGACCGAAGCGCACAACCAGGACAAGGTCAGCATGGGCACGATTGCCGCGCGCGACTGCCTGCGCGTGCTCGAACTGACGGAGCAGGTCGCCGCCGCGCATACGCTAGCCGCCGTCCAGGCGTTGAACCTGCGTCTGCGTCTCGATTCTGAAACGCCGGTGCCCGCGCCGCTGCGCGAATTCGCGGCAACGATCGCATCGATTTCGCCGTTCGTCGCCGAAGACCGCGCGCTCGAGCACGATCTGCGCGCGTTGACGGCACGCATCGCAGCGTGCGCGCTGGTCGATGTCAGTGCAGAGGAGCCGCGTCATGGCTGAGATGATGCAAACCCGCACGCTCAAGGCGAGCGCGATCGTCGAAGTGCAGTTTCACGACGTCGATGCGATGAACGTGTGCTGGCACGGCCACTATCTCAAGTATTTCGAAGCGGCACGTTCGGCGCTGCAACGCGCGTTCGATTACGACTATCGCGAGATGCAGGCGTCGGGTTATGTGTGGCCGGTCGTCGAGGCGCATCTGAAATACGTGCGTCCCGCGACCTACGGGCAGCGCATCGAAGTGCGCGCGGAACTGCTCGAATACGAGAACCGGCTGAAGATCGGCTATGAACTCGTCGATTGCGAGACCGGCCAGCGGCTGACCAAGGGCTACACGATCCAGGTCGCCGTCGATGCAGCCACGCAGGAATTGCAGTTCGTCTCGCCGCCCGTGGTGTTCGAGAAGCTGGAGCGCGTATGGGCGCGTTGACGATATTCCGCGCGCTGCTCGTCGCGCTGCTGGTCGCCGCAGCGCCCGCGCAGGCCGCGAACGGCAATTCCGCGCTCGTCTCGCAAGTGACGTCCCGCCTTGCGCAGATGAAGGGCGTCCGCGCGCAATTCACACAGACACAGACGCTCTCCGCGATGAAACAGCCGCTCGTCAGCACGGGCATGCTCGTGTTCCAGCGCGATCGCGGGGTGATCTGGCGCGTGGACACGCCTTACGCAGCGACCTACGTCATCACGGACGCAGGCGTCGCCGAGGTCGATGCGAACGGCCGTCGCATCCGCACGAAAAGCGCGCAAGGCGTGCGCGGCGTCGCGCAGGTATCGAAGATGATGCGCGCGATGCTCGGCGGCGATCTGTCCGCGCTCTACTCGCAGTTCGATGTCGATGCTGAAGGCTCGGCGTCGGACTGGACGCTCGGCCTGAAGCCGAACCAGCCGCAACTCGCGCAGGCGATCAAGGGCCTGCACATGACGGGCGGCGCGTTTTTGCGCAGCCTGCGAATCGATCTCGCGAATGGCGACGTCACGCGCATCGAGTTCACGAAGAGCGAAGCGGCCGACGATCTGCCGCCCGCGGAACGTACCTTGCTGAGCGCGCCGTGACATCCCGGCTCTTCCAACGCCCGGCGACCTCGCTGTGGCGCGTTCGCGCCGCATGGCTCGCGCTTACGCTCGTCGCGGTGCTGTATTGCGCGCATCGTTTCAGCGGGCCGTCCCCGCTGGAGACCAACCTGCTCGTGCTGCTGCCCGCGACGGAAGCGAATCCCGTCGCCGAAAGGGCAGTCGATCAGCTCGCGAACGCGCTCGGGGACCGCACGGTGTTTCTCGTGTCGAGTCGTGACGCGGATCACGCGAAGGCCGCCGCCAGGCGGCTCGGCGCGACGCTGCAGGAGAGCGGCGCGTTCGCGTCCGTGACGGCGGAGCTGCCGCCGTTCGATATCGCGCAAATCGGGGCGCTCTACGCGCCGTATCGCTTCGGCCTGCTGACGCGCGACGACCGCGACGCGCTCGCGCACTCGTCCGGCGGAGCGGCATCGCTGCGCGACGCGCTGATGCAGCGCATCTACAACCCCGTGCGCGGCCCGCTCGCGACGCAACTCGCCGACGATCCGTTCGGCTGGCTCGAGCACTGGCTGTCGGATCTGCCGCTCGCGACATCGAATCTCGATCTCGAAGACAACATGCTGGTCGCACATCGCGGCGACACGACGAGCGTGCTCGTCGTCACGACGCTGCACGGCTCCGCATACGAGTCGCGCGTGCAGCGCTCGGTGCTGTCCGCGGTGTCGCAGGCTCAGGCGTCATTGCGGTCCGCATGGCCCGACGCGTCCGTCGCGCGGGCGGGCGCCGTGTTCCATGCGGAGTCGGCGCGGCGCGCTTCGGAGCGCGAGGTGCATCTGATCGGCATCGCGTCCGCGTGCGGCATCGCGCTGCTGATGCTGTGGGTGTTCCGCTCGCCGCGTCTGCTGCTGCTCGGCTTCCTGTCCACCGCGCTCGGCGTCGCCTGCGCGCTGGCCCTCACGCTGGCCGTGTTCGGCAAGCTGCATCTGCTGACGCTGGTGTTCGGCGCGAGCCTGATCGGCGAGGCCGTCGATTATTCGATCCAGTACTTCGTCGTCTATCTGGGTGCGCCGCGCGACTGGGATGCGAAGCGCGGCGCGCGCTCGGTGCGGCCCGCGCTCTCCGTGGCGCTCGCCACCAGCCTGCTCGGCTACGCGATCCTCGCGTGGGCGCCGTTTCCCGCGCTCAAGCAGATCGCCTGTTTCGCGATGACGGGCATCTGCGTCGCGTTCGCCTCGGTCATGTGGCTTCTGCCCACCCTGCTGCCCGCATCGATTCGAAAGGGGCCGAAGGCCGCGCAGCGGCGTCTTTTCGCGCGCGCGGAAGTGCTGCTCGCGCGCTGGCAGCGCGCGATCGGCGGGAAGGGTTCGTGGGCCGTCGCCATCGTGCTCGTTGCCGTCTGCGCGCCGGGCTGGCTGATGCTCACGAGCGACGACGATATCCATCTGCTGATCCAGCGCGATCCGGCCCTCGTCGCGCAGGAAAATCAGGTGCGCGACGCGGTCGGCATCGACAACACCGCGCAGTTCTTCGTGGTGCAGGGCGCCACGCAGGACAGCGTGCTGGAACGCGCGGAAGCGCTGGGTGCGAAGCTCGACGCGCTGCCGGGCGATCAGTCGGTGGATGGCTGGCGCTCGGTCACGCAGTTCGTGCCGTCGGCGCGGCGTCAGGGCGAAGACCGCGCGCTGCTCGCCCGACACGTCTTCGCCGATCCCGCCGCCATGCGCGCGACGCTGCTGCAGGCTGGCTTTCGCGACGACGTCGCAGACGCATGGATCGGCTCCTTCGCGGAATCGGACGGGCATCCGCTGACCGTCGAGCGCTGGCTCGCGGCGCGCTGGTCCAGGCCCTTCGCCCATTTGTGGCTTGGCGCGGTCGATGCAAACGGGCAGCGCGGCTACGCGGCCATCGTGATGCCGCGCCGCGTGACGCCGCAGAATCTGCCCGCGCTGATCGCGACCGCGCACGCGATGGAAGGCGTCGCGTTCGTCGACAAGGCCGCGAGCGTGTCGAAGCTGTTCGGCGAATATCGCGTCGATAGCGGCATGTGGCTCGGCGGCGCGCTGCTGCTCGTGCTCGTGCTGGTGATCGCGCGCTATCGCCTGCGCGGCGGCATCGCGATCATCCTGCCCGTGCTGCTCGCCGTCGGCGTCACGCTCGCAGCATTCGGCTATGCGCACGTGCCGCTTAATCTGTTCAACTGCCTCGCGCTGATGCTGGTGCTCGGCGTCGGCGCGAATTACGCGGTGTTTCTGCGCGAAGGGTGCCTGCGTGACGGTGCCGACCTCGGCGCGGTCTGGACCGGCGTGCTGCTTTCGGCCGCGACGACGCTGCTGTCGTTCGGCATGCTCGGCATGAGCGCCATGCCCGCGCTGAAGAGCTTCGGCGTCACCCTCACGCTCGGCATTCTGGTGGCGGTGCTGCTCGCGCCGATGGGCATGCCGACCGAAGGGAGAAAACACGCATGACGCTGCCGTCTGTGTATCTGCATGCGCTCGGCATGATCAACGCGCTCGGCAACGACACCGATGCGATCGTGTCCGCGCTCGCCGCATCACAATCGCCGGGCATGGGACCGATGCCCATGAGAACCGGTGACGCGTTCGTCGGCCGCGTACTCGCGCCGCTCGACATCGCGCCGCCCGCGGCACTCGAACGCTTCGATTGCCGCAACAACCGCCTGCTGCTCGCGGCGCTGGAACGCATCCGCGCCGAGATCGAAGCGGCGCGCGAGCGTTACGGCTCCGCGCGCATCGGCGTGGTGCTCGGCACGAGCACGTCGGGCGTCGGCGCGGCGGAAGACGCATTCGCGCATCGCACGAAGACGGGCGCTTTTCCTGACAACTTCGACTATCGGCAGATGGAAATCGGCACGGCCGCGCCGTTCGCGGCGGCCGCGCTGAACGTGCAAGGTCCGGCGTTCACGGTATCGACCGCGTGCACGTCGAGCGCGAAGGCGTTCGCGGCCGCGCGCCGTCTGCTGCAACTGAATCTGTGCGACGCGCTGATCGTCGGCGGCGTCGACACGCTGTGCGAGCTCACCGTGCAGGGCTTCGCGTCGCTCGATTCGGTCAGCCTCGCGCGCACCAATCCGATGAGCCGCAACCGCAACGGCATCAACGTCGGCGAAGGTGCGGCGGTGTTTCTCATGACGCGCGACGAAGGCGCCGTGCGTCTTGCCGGCGTCGGCGAATCGAGCGACGCGTATCACGTATCGGCGCCCGATCCGCAAGGCGTCGGCGGCGAAACGGCGCTGCGAACGGCGCTGGCGGATGCGGGCGTGACGCCCGCCGACATTGGTTACGTGAACATGCACGCGACGGCCACGCGCAAGAACGACGAAATGGAAGCGCATCTGATGGCGCGCGTGTTTCCGGACGGCGTGCCTGCGAGCGGCACCAAACCGTTCACGGGCCATCTGCTCGGGGCGGCGGGCGCGACGGAGCTCGGCTTCGCGTGGCTCACGCTCGCGCGCGATGACGTGACGTTGCCGCTGCATCGCTGGGACGGCGAAGCCGATGCCGCGTTGCCCGTTCTCGACCTCGTCGAGACGGAGCGCCGCCTCGCCCCGCCGGGCACGCGCCATGTGATGAGCAATTCGTTCGCATTCGGCGGCAGCAATGTCAGCCTGGTTCTGGCGGGTTGACGATCATGACTATCAGCGACACGAACAACACGACCTTTCCGCCGATCGAATCGATCATTCCTCATCGCGGCACGATGCTGCTGATAGAGGCCGTCACGTCGTACGGCGACGAGACGCTGACGGCGCACGCGAGCGTGCGGCCCGACGCATGGTATGCGGACGAGCGCGGCGCGATGCCCGCGTGGATCGGCATCGAACTGATGGCGCAGAGCGTGGCCGCGCACGTTTCGCTGTGCGCGATGCAAGCGGGCGGGCGCGCGCGCCCCGGCGTGCTGCTGGGTACGCGCAGCTATCAGGCGCACGCGAGCGCGTTCGCGCGCGGCGCGCAGCTTGTGATCCGCGTGCGCGAAGTGCTGCGCAGCGAGGAAGGCCACGGTGCGTATGAATGCACGATCGAGCATGACGGCGAGCGTTATGCCGATGCCGTCATCAAAGTATTTCAGCCGCATGATTTTCAGACGTTCATCGAAGGGAGCGTGAGCGCATGAGCCGTCGAGTTCTCGTAACGGGCGCAAGCCGCGGTATCGGCCGCGCCGTTGCTTATCAACTGGCCGCGGACGGGTTCGCCGTTTCCGTGCATTGCCGCACGGGCCGCGCCGAAGCCGAGGCGGTGACCGCGGGCATCGCCGCGCAGGGCGGCTCGGCGCGCGTCATGCAGTTCGACGTGCGCGACCGCGCCGCCTGCCGCGCGGCGCTCGAAGCAGACGTCGCCGCCCACGGCCCGTACTACGGCATCGTGTGCAGCGCGGGCGTGACGCGCGACGCCGCGTTCCCCGCGCTCACCGGGGAAGACTGGGACGTCGTGATCGAAACCGGTCTCGACGCGTTCTACAACGTGATCCATCCGCTGACGATGCCGATGGTCCGCGCGAAGCAGGGCGGCCGCATCGTGACGATCGCATCGGTGTCGGGCGTGATCGGCAATCGCGGCCAGGTCAACTACAGCGCCGCGAAGGCCGGGCTGATCGGCGCGACCAAGGCGCTCGCCGTCGAGCTCGCGTCGCGCAGGGTCACGGTGAATTGCGTGGCGCCGGGGCTGATCGAGACCGGCATGCTGGACGACGTGCCGGTCGAGCAGGTACTGAAGACAGTGCCGATGAACCGCGTCGGCCAGCCGGGCGAGGTGGCGGCCGTGGTCGGCTTCCTGATGTCGGATGCGGCGTCGTATGTGACGCGCCAGGTGATCGGCGTGAACGGCGGGATGATCTGATGAAACGAGTCGTCATTACGGGCATGGGCGGCGTCACCGCGCTGGGCGATTGCTGGAGCGATGTCGAGTGCGGGCTGAAGGCGGGCCGCAACGCGGTGCGCCGCATCGACGAATGGGACTTCTTCGAAGCGCTGCATACGCGTCTCGCGTGTCCGCTGCCCGCGTTCGCGCAGCCCGCCGACTGGCCGCGCAAGAAGACGCGTTCGATGGGTCTCGTGTCCATGTATGCGGTGCGCGCGAGCGAACTCGCGCTCGCGGACGCGGGCCTTGCCGGCGACGCGTCGATCGGCGACGGGCGCATGGGCGTGGCATACGGTTCGTCGTCCGGCTCGGTCGCGCCGATCCGCGCGTTCGGCACGATGCTCAACACCGGCTCGATGACCGACGTCACGTCGAACAGCTACGTGCAGATGATGCCGCACACGACCGCCGTCAACGTGAGCCTGTTCTGGGATCTGAAGGGACGTGTCATCCCGGCGTCGTCGGCGTGCGCGTCGGGCAGCCAGGCGCTCGGCTTTGCGTACGAAACCATCGCGACGGGCAAGCAGACGATGATGCTCGCGGGCGGCGCGGAAGAACTCTCGGGGCCGGCTGTCGCCGTGTTCGACACGCTCTACGCGACGAGCACGCGCAACGATGAGCCGCAGCTCACGCCGCGCCCGTTCGATGCGAAACGCGACGGTCTCGTGGTCGGCGAGGGCGCGGCGACGCTCGTGCTGGAAGAATACGAACACGCGAAGGCGCGCGGCGCGACGATTCACGCGGAGATCGTCGGCTTCGGTTGCAACTCGGACGGCGCGCACATTACGCAGCCGACCGCGAGCACGATGGCGCACGCGATGCGACTCGCACTGGAAGACGCGCGGCTCGACGCGCAGGCGATCGCCTACGTGAACGCGCACGGCACATCGACTGATCGCGGCGATGTCGCGGAAAGCCAGGCGACCGCACAGATTTTCGGCGAGCGCATGCCGATCAGTTCGCTCAAGAGCTATGTCGGGCACACCCTCGGCGCGTGCGGTGCAATCGAGGCGTGGTGGACCATCGAGATGATGAAGCGCAACTGGTACGCGCCGACGCTCAATCTCACCGAGATAGATCCCGCGTGCGCGCCGCTCGATTACATCAGGGGCGAAGCACGGGCGATCGACGCGGAATACGTGATGAGCAACAACTTCGCGTTCGGCGGCATCAATACGTCGTTGATTTTCCGGCGCGTTCGATGAGCGGGACGCGGGTCATGCGGCGCGTCGTCGTGACGGGCATGGGCATCGTCTCGTGTCTCGGCAATTCGCTCGATGCGGTGAGCCAGGCATTGCGCGAAGGTAAAAGCGGCGTGACGCGCATCGACGCGTGGCGCGAGCGCGGCTTTCATTCGCAGGTCGCGGCGGTGGCGTCGGTCGCTCACGAGCCGCCGTTCGACCGCAAGCTGGAGCGCTTCATGGGCGACACGGCGCGCTTCGCGTGTCACGCGACGAAGAAGGCCATCGACGATGCGCGGCTCGACGACGCCACGCTGCGCTCGCCGAAGACGGGCGCGGTTATCGGCTCGGGCGTCGGCGCGATGGCGGAATATGACGCGGCGATCGCCGCGGTGCGGGCGCACGGCATGGACAGAACGCCGCCGTACACGGTGCCGCGCGCGATGAGCAGCACCGCGTCGGCGAACGTCGTGCAGACCTTCGGCATCGAGGGCATCGCGTATTCGCCTTCGTCGGCGTGCACGACGTCCGCTCTGGCGATCGGGCAGGCGATGCAGCTCATCCAGACCGGAAGGCAGCACGTGGTGCTCGCGGGCGGCAGCGAGGCGCTGCACGACAACATGACGCTGATGTTCGATGCGATGCATGCGCTCTCGCGCGGCTTCAATGACACCCCGGCGCGCGCCTCGCGTCCTTACGACGCGGCGCGCGATGGCTTCGTGATGGGCTCCGGCGCGGGCGTGCTGGTGCTCGAATCGCTCGATCATGCGCGGGCGCGCGGCGCGCGCATCTACGCGGAACTGGCGGGCTTCGGCGAGGCCACCGACTGTGCGGGCATGGTGTCGCCGCACAGCGGCGGCATCGCGCGGGCATTGCGCATGGCGCTCGGTGAAGCGGGCGACATCGACGAATGGCCCGAGTACATCAATACGCAGGCACCGTCCACGCCGCTCGGCGATGCCGAAGAACTGCGCGCGTTGCGCGACGTGTTCGGCGCGCAGGTGCCGCCGTTCTCGTCGACCAAGGCGATGACGGGGCATCCGCTCGGCGCGTGCGGCGCGCACGAAGCGATCTACACGCTGCTGATGATGCGCGATGGTTTCATCGCGGGAACGGGGATAGTCGAGTCGCCGGACCCGCTCGTGCGCGATATGCCGCTCATTCAGACCACGCGCGAGGCGCGCATCGACCGCGCGATGTCGGTGTCCTTCGGCTTTGGCGGAAGCTGCGCGGCCGTGGTCTTCAGGAATGTTTGACCGGTGCCCGTCGGTGCAATGACGGGCGTGATTCAAAAGCAACCAAGAGTGACCCAAGAATGAGAACCAGAATCGTCCTCGGCGTGATGGCCGGCATCGTGATATCGCAAGCCGGATGCACGACGCAGATCCGCTCGCTGCCGATGCCTGCCGACGTGCTCGCGCAAAACAAGCAGGGCGTGGCGCTGTATTTCAGCGACGAGTCCCATGCGAACGTGAAGAAGCTGATCGAAACCAAGGAAGTGCGCGTGCGTCTGCCGCGCGAGATGAGCGGTCAGGAAGCGACGTGCAACATGGCGCTCGGCAAGGCGTTTCAGCAGTTGCGCGACTATGCGGGCGCGCACCAGGCGAACGCAGTCGTCAACGTGACGACGCGCTTCCAGCACACGGAAACGTCGTCATCGAAGGAGTTCACGTGCGGGGCGAGCAACAACGGCTCGACGCTCGCCGTGCGCGGCGATGTCGTGCAGCTCGACGCCCAATAAGTACATAACCAGGAGGATCAACATCATGAAGCGTCAGATGATCTGCGCGACGGTATTCGCGTGCTTGCTGTCGTCGCACGCGTTCGCGCGCGATTCGGTCGCGAACTATTCCGTCGACTCCGCACTGAAGAGCGAAGGCGGCAAGGTCGATCAGGACATACCGCTGTATTTCGCGGGACAGCCGCATCCCGGCGTCGCGAAATCGTTCGGTGAATTCGCAACGAACAAGAAGACCAACGCGTTCGGCAAGAGCGATGAGACGGCGTGCCAGCACGTGTTTTTGTCGGCGGTGCTGGAGTTGCAGGACCGCGTGCGCAAGGAAGGCGGCAATGCGGTCATCAACATCAGGAGCAACTACCGCAACGTCGAGCGCGAAAGCGCGACGGAGTTCACTTGCGGCGCGGGTGCGATTGTCGCAGGCGTCGCGCTGAAGGGCGAAGTAGTGACGCTGAAGAAGTAACGCGGGACCGGGGTGCGGCGCGCACGTCGAATGGCGCGCCGCGCTTCGCACTCAGCCGCTCTTGACGGCCGCGACATTGACAAGCGTCTCGCGCCGCTTGCCGGGCTTCGGCGTATAGAGGCCGATGCGCTCCAGCAGTCCGAAGTCCTTCGCGCGGCTCCACCACAAGTAGGGCAGCGACACGTTGCGGGAATCGAAGCTGAAGCCGCCGTTGCGGATCATGTCGAGATAGCCGTCCGCGCTCTTTTGCACGTGCATCGGATGACGGAATAGCAGCCGGATGACCCAGGACTTGATGTACGCGTCCGTGGATTCGGCGAAAAGTAGTACGCCGCCGGGCTTGAGCACGCGGCGGAACTCGGCGAGCGCGCGTTCCTGCTCGACGAGATGATGAAACGTTTGATGGCAGAAGACGATATCCGCGCTGGCATCGCCTAGCGGCAGATTCGCGCAGTCGCCATGCAGCACTTCGATGCGTGTGGCGGCGGTGTCGGCATTGTCTTCGCAGGCTTGCGCGGCTTTCGCGGCGAGCGCGAGAGATGGCTCGTGGAAATCGATGCCGACGATCCGTCGCGGTGTGAACGCTTTTGCAAGCAGGCGAAATGAAATGCCCTGGCCGCAGCCGACATCGACGATCGTGGGACGAACGGGCAGCGGGCCGTCGATCAGGCCTTTGAGGTCGTTGATGGCGACGCGCAGCACATGATGTTCCCACGTATGCGTGCGCAGGAACCAGACGCCGAACGCCGTTTCAGAAACGAACGGCACGCTGGATGATTCGGTGTTCTGCACAATTGAATCCGGTAATGAAGTAGAAGTTGAATCTTTGATACGAGGCGGCTCGATTGTAATCGCTGATTCGTCGCGCAAACGTCGTATTTGCCCTACGGTTCGAAGTCCGCTTCAAGGGAATAGCAATGAATAAGGAATGTTCGATGAATGCCTCCGTCGATGTCGCCATCATCGGAGCCGGCCCTTCGGGCGCGGTCGCCGCGGCATTGCTGCGAAAAGCGGGGCGTTCGGTGCTCGTGCTCGAACGGCAGCACTTTCCGCGCTTTTCGATCGGCGAGAGTCTCTTGCCGCAAAGCATGGCGTATCTCGAAGAGGCCGGCATGTTGCAGGACATCGTGGAAGCCGGCTTTCAGTACAAGAACGGGGCGCACTTCGTCCATCGCAATCAGGCGTCGGCTTATGATTTCCGCGACAAGCATTCAGACGGCTGGGGCACGACATTCCAGGTCGAGCGCGCGGTGTGCGACGATCTGCTGATCCGTCGCGCGGCGAAGCAGGGCGCCGAAGTGCGTTTCGGCCATACGGTGCTCGAGATGAAAACCGGGAACGCCCCCGTGCTCGAAGTTGCCGACGAGGCGGGCACGCGATACCAGGTGCACGCGCGCTTCGTGCTCGATGCGAGCGGTTTCGGCCGCGTGCTGCCGCGTCTCTTGAACCTCGAAGCGCCCACGCGCATGCCGACGCGCGCCGCGATCTTCACGCACGTGCGTGACGGCATTCCTGTCGATGCGCACGATCGCAGCAAGATCACCGTCGCCGTGCATCCCGAGCATCGTGACGTGTGGTACTGGATGATTCCGCTGGCGAACGGACGTTCCTCCGTCGGATGCGTGGCGGAAGCGGCGTTTCTCGACGTGCCCGAAGCGCAGCGCGAGGCGAAGCTCCGTGCGTTGATCCGCAGCGAACCGACGCTGAATCGTCTGATCGGCGATGCGCCTTTTCTAATGCCCGTGCGTCATATCGGCGGATATTCGGCGAACGTAGAGCGGCTGCATGGTCCCGGCTACGCGCTGCTCGGCAATGCGGGCGAGTTTCTGGACCCCGTGTTTTCGTCGGGCGTGACGATCGCGTTGCGATCGGCGCATCTCGCCGTCGAGACGCTGAAGCGTCAGTTGAACGGCGAGGTCGTCGATTGGCAGGCGCAATACGACTGGCCGCTGCGCAAGGGCATCGACACGTTTCGCGCCTTCGTCGAGAACTGGTACACAGGGAAGCTGCAGGACATCATCTTTGCGCGCGAGCAGACGCCGGCGATACGCCGAATGATCAGCGCGGTGCTGGCCGGCTACGCGTGGGATGAGACGAATCCTTATGTCGTCGAGCCGGTGCGGCGGTTGAACACCTTGCATGAGGTATGCACGCGACGCGAGTGACGGGCCTGTGGAGCGATGATCGGCTTCGGCGGACGAACGAGGGTTCTCGATCGGCGGCGCGCCGCGGAAGTGTGTTGGCACGGTCCGCGGTTTGCCGCGCCCGCTAGTCCTCATTCCCCAATGCGCTTGAAGCTGACGTAGTAATCGTCGGTGTAATAGCACTCGCCGGTTTGCCTGCGCGGTCCGCCGCATACGATCCGGCGCTGTCCGCGATCGGTCGAGCCGGGCGTGCGGACCGTGTATGCGTGGTAGTAGCCGCGCGGATGCTTCGGCAGCAAGAGCGCACTGTTGCGGAACACCACGCCGTCCTCGCTAAAAGGATACGGGCCGCCCGCCTTGATCAGCCGCAGTGTCTCCGCTGCTTCGCCGGGTAGCTGCGCCTTGGCGATAGCGCCCAGCGCACCGGATGCGGAGGGTATATCGCTCGCGCCCTGCGCCGGCTGGACCGGCGCCTGGCTCGCGGATGCGCCCGAAGCTTCCGTAGCGTTTTGCGATCCCCCTTTGCCGCATCCGCCGACAATCGCGCTCGAGGCAACGATGCAGCAGAAAACCCACGCTTTCTTCACGAAACGGTTCTCCACGCGTTGACGGGATTCGACGACCAGGATGGATGTAAAGGTATCGCTAATAGCGGGGCGAATCAATGTTCGGCTGCGATTTGGCGGCTTTTGTAGGACAAGCAGGTTGAGTGCCACACCGCGTGGGAAGGCTTTTCGGGCGAGTTCCAAAGCCCCCGCAGTATCATGCTTGTCCACGAGTTGAACCTTCGCCGAAATCCATGGAAAAAGCATTCAGCGAGGCGGATCGCGAAGCGGTCTACCGCGCAATTCACGAGCGTCGCGACATGCGTCACTTCGTGAGCGACCCCATCGCGCCGCCGGTCATGCAGCGGCTCATCGACGCGGCGCTGCATGCGCCGAGCGTCGGCTTCATGCAGCCTTGGCGCATCGTGCGCATCACGTGTGCGCACCGTCGTGCGCAGTTGCGGGACGCTGTCGAACGAGAACGCCTGCTCACAGCCGATGCCCTCGGCGAGCGGCGCGATTCGTTCATGCGACTCAAGGTGGAGGGCCTGCGTGACTGTGCCGAGGTGCTCGTCATGGCCCTGATGGACGGCCGCGAGAACCATGTATTCGGACGGCGCACACTTCCCGAAATGGACCTCGCTTCGGTAGCCTGCGCGATCCAGAACATGTGGCTCGCCGCACGCGCGGAAGGACTCGGAATGGGCTGGGTTTCCCTGTTCGATCCGCAGGAAGTCGGCGCGTTGTTGAGTATGCCCGTGGGCGCGAGACCCATCGCGATTCTCTGCGTGGGACATGTCGAACACTTCTACGATGCACCGATGCTCGAGACCGAGCATTGGGCGAAGCGCCGTTCCATCGAAGAATGCGTCTTCGAGAACGAATGGCCGTCAGCGAAGGATTAGGCAGCGCGGCCGTCTAATGACAACGACTTTATCCACAGATTCTGTGGATAAAGCTGTGCATACCGGTCGTCGAAGGTCGATAAAACTGCTACATGCGGCGACCTTCTTTACTTCTCCGCGCCGATGGTCGTCACCGGTTGCCATTTCATCGACTTCACCTGATAAAGCGTCGATGTCGGGTTATTCAGATCTCCGTATTTATCGAATGAAATATGTCCGGTGATACCGTTGTATTGCATCGTACGGAGAGTCTGCATGAACACGGCAGGCTTCACGGAATTCGCCTGTTTCATCGCGGTAATGGCAAGCCACGCGCAGTCATAGGCGAATGGCGCATAGGTCAGCGTTTCCGCGCCGAAGCGTTTCTTGAATTTCTCGGCGAACGCGCGGCCTTCGGGTAAGGAATCGACGGGCCGGCCGTATTCCCAGGCCATTGCGCCTTCCGCCGCGCTTCCCGCGGAACTGATGAAGACGCTATCGGCGATCCCGCCGCTTCCGACAAACTGTGCGCGTATGCCGAGCTGCTTCATGCGCTTGGCGATCAGGCCCGCCTGCGCGTCGAGCCCGCCGAAATACAGAAGATCGGCGTTGGCCGCTTTGATGTTCGTGAGTTGCGCGTTGAATTCGACGGCTTTGTCGTTGGTGTATTCCTCCGATACGATCTGGCCGCCGGCCGCTTTCACGGCCTTCTTGAATTCCTCGACCGCGCCTTGTCCGAAGGCGGTCCGGTCGTCCATCACGGCGATGCGCTTCGCTTTCGTCACGTTGACGGCATACGTGCCGGCGTTGCCGGAGTTCTGCGTGTCGGTCGCGATGATGCGAAACACATTGTTCAATCCCTGCCGTGTGATGGCCGGATTCGTTGCCGCCGGATCGATCAGCGGAATGCCCGCGCGCGCGAATATCGGCGAGGAAGGAAGTGCCACGCCTGAGTTGTAGTAGCCGACCACGGCCACGACGCCGTCGTCGACGAGCTTCTGCGCCACCTGAACGCCGATGCGCGGATCGCCCTGATCATCGACGGAAGCAAGCTCGAACTGAACCGGCTGTCCCCCGATGTTCATGTGTTGAGCGTTCGCCTCTTCCACAGCCAGACGCACGCCGTTTTCGATGTCCTTGCCATTGGCCGCGCCCATGCCCGTAAGCGGCGCGGAAACACCGATACGAACGTTTTGCTGCGCACTGGCTACGAGCGGGGCGATGCAGAGCGCGGTCGCCGCGAGAAGGGAAAGGATCGTTTTCATGACAGGGCACTCGTTGGAGGAATGTCACGCGGTCGAGCCAGTACAGCGAGTCTGCCGCTTTGCGAGTCACTATATCGCCAACGTTCCCGGTTCAAGACATGTTTCGGAAGGCATTGATACGCCCAGCGACATCAAGCTCCGCAGAGACATGCCGCATCGTTATCCGCCGTGGACCGGCATGAATTCTCGTTGCCGATCCACGTGGCGAAGCAGGCCTGCCTTATTGCCCGATTTCGCGGATCGTCAGCGCGTTCCTGACGGACGTCACCCCGGCCGTCGCCTTGGCCGCTTCGGTTGCCTGGTCGATTTGCGCGGCATCGGGGACGGTGCCCGCGAGCGTCACAGCGCCGCCGTTCGCACGAACCGATATGTTCGATGTACTCAAACCCTTTACCTTGGTGAGGCTCTTGCGCACATCCTTGGCGAGCTGCCTGTTGGCCGCTTTGGTCGATTTCGCGCTCGGCGCGGCCGGTGCCGCCGATGCGGCGTCGCTGCTCTGGGCGTAGGCGCTCACGATTCCCAAGTTGAACGATGCGGCGATCACGAGGATGCTGGCCGCCACGGCGAGTGGTTTTCGTGCATTCATTGTGAATCTCCCTTTTGACGAGGTTGTTCAAACGCACTGGACGATGGACATTGCCCTCGCACGCGGACGGCGGCAAGCCCGGGGAAGTGCGCTGGGAAGTAAAGATACGCCGATCTGCGCGGTATTGTCAGGTGAGCGTTCTGATATCGCGCGTGGCTGAATACTGCTTGTTGCGGCCAATTTGCGGCGCATCAATGTTGACGTCGACGACCGAAAGAGCAACCGATTGGTACGATGAATCGGCTCGGTATCGGCTGAGCCAACTTCTATTCTTTTTCTCGCCTAACTGCCCGTACAGACGTAACGCCATTTCGCAGCGTTGACATCGATGCGCGCATCGTCCCGAAGCCGCTTTTCGGCGCGATCCAAATCCGCTTGCCGCAAGGACTCGGCTCGCGCTTTCTGGGTTATCGAAACTTCCGGCTTTCTGAACTGCGTAGCGGGGTAGACCGAGGGTTGCTTTTGCATATTGATGCCCATAAGAAGGAGGTCGTTGACACAGAGGCTTCGATGACGACGAAAAAGAAAAAGGGGCGTCAGGCGCCCTTTCGCGCGCAGCGTCCTACGCGGATTTCCTGGACATGATGTCGACCGCCCACGCAACTTCATTCACTCGCAGCGATGCGGCCCGCCGCGCAAGGGTGCGCCGAATGAACCGACAAAGCAAGGACAATCGTCGGATCGTTCATGTAAAGGCCGCGTTTGCACGGTATGCGGCCAACTCTCGAAATAGATCGCGACAGCAACCGCGAACAGGTCCAAAATGCCCGATAGAGCGACCTGTTCATGGTCGCCGAACAGGGGTGGAAAAATGGCAAAGGGTCAATTACGTGGTAATCGCGAGGCGAAAAAGCCCAAGCAACCGAAGAAAATCTCTTCTCCAGTCGCCGATCCCTTCAAGGTCCCCGTTCCCAGGACCACGGGTTTGACGAGTGCTCAAAAGAAGAAGTAGCCGTTCAGTCTCGCTGCTTTAAAGGGCTCGGTCGACAGGACTCGGGCCACCGCGGGCACGCATCCGGCTGCTGGTTCGATGCCGGCGCTGTCCGCCGGTTTCGCCTCTCCAAACTATCCGCTTATACAGCCGTCCTTTGTGCATCGATTACGCGATGTACAAATTCGAGTTTCTGAACGGCTACCGGTGCGAGCGTGAACGGATAAGGGTCGGGCATGCCCAGACTTCGATTCAGGCTGTTCATCGCATAGGTGAGGGGACACCACTGTTTGATGAGCTCATCGAAGGACGGCGAAGAGGACTTCGCTCGATCCACTGTGTCGGGCTCGCTTAAATTCTCGGGATCGATACTGATCCCGCATGCCCGAGCCGTGCCGACCGTGTCCACCATATGTAGATAATGTGCCCATGTCTCGGCCCAATCCTCCCAGGGGTGCATGGTGGCATAAGCGCTGACGTGCGCCTTTCCCCAATCCGCCGGCGCGCCGTTCCGATAGTGCGTTTTCAGCGCATCGCGATAGTCGATGCGCTCATCGCCGAACAGCGCCCTGAACGTTCGCAAATGCTTCGTGCCCGCCACCAGCCGGTCGAAATAGTAGTGTCCTATCTCGTGCCTGAAGTGCCCGAGCAAAGTCCGATACGGTTCCCCTAACGCAATGCGCACTCGCTCCCGTCGAAGATCGTCGGCCTCGGCGATGTTCATCGTGATAAGACCGTTGTCGTGGCCCGTCGTGACCTTTGAATCACGAAGACTCTCGCGAAACTCGAATTGCAGACCCGTTTCGGGATTTTGTTCGCGCGTCTCGATCCGCAGTCCCAGGACGGCCAGCGTGTAGAGCAAGCGGCGCTTCGCGGCTTCCAATCTCGACCAATAACCTTTACGTCGACGCGCTCTGAGATTCGGAATGACGGAGGTGAGGCGGCACGACTGACAGAACCGATTGTCGGATTCAACCGGGATCATCCAGTTGCATACCTTCTCGACGGCGTAGTTATGACACGGCCTGTAAAGCGCACCGTCGCCCGTGAGCTGTGCCCTCCAACGACCCGCGCTTTCCTTGACGAACGCGCTCATCTCACCTGATTCAGGGATAAAACCGAGCAACATGCCGCAGCGTTCGCATTGAACGTTTTCAAAGAAGATCAGATGCCCGCAAGCGGTGCAGTGGAAGGTCTTCATTGTGGGCCTGGAAAGATTGAAGCGGCGCGACAAGCCCGGGGATTATTCATGCGGCTCACAAATGACCTTGAACTTGATCAGATCGGCGTCTCCGAAAGTCATGCTGATCGGCACGTCGGCCGCGTCACGGCCACGCGCCATGAGCACCCGGCCCGTGCGCGGTGCGTTGTTGCGCGGATCGAAGGTTTGCCATGTGCCGCCGAGGTAGGCGTCGAACCATGCGCAGAAATCCTGATCCGCGTAGGGCGGCGGGAGATTGACATCGCTGATGTAGCCCGTGCAATACCGGGCGGGAATATTCATGGCGCGGCACAGCGCGATAGCCAGATGCGCGTAGTCCCGGCAAACGCCGATTCCTTCGCTGTGGGCTTCGAATGCCGTTCTGGTGGGTCGGGCGAAGCGATAGTCGAACTTGATATGACCATGCACGTAATCGCAGATGGCGAGCACCCGGGCGCGACCGGCGGGAACGCCGCTAAACAGCCTCCAGGCCGTGTCCGAGAGCAGATCCGTTTCGCAGTAGCGACTGCCGAGAAGAAACTGAAGGCAATCGACCGGCAAAGACTCCACCGGATGCTGACTGCCGTCCGCGGGATAAGTCTCCTGCATATCCGGCACGTCGAGCACCCCTTCGGTTGCCACGATGAGCGGACCCTGCGAGGGCGTGACGATGCGTGTGCAAAGGTTATCGAATGCATCGTAGTAGTGCGTGAAAGACAATGGCGGATCGAATGAAATGCGATCGGCCTCCAACACGTTTTGCGCCATCGATGGGTGCGTGTTCATCATCAGCACAGCAGGCGTCGCCTGTGTGCAGGCATAGGTCAACTGGAAGCCAACACGAAGTTTCATGGAACCGACGCTCCTGCTACCGGATAAAAAGAGATCCCGCGAGTGCGTCGGGATCGACAAGGCGTTCTGATACGGCGGCGGGTCGGAGCACGCCTGTCATCGGGTGGCATGGAGCGATTGCGAAATTGACCCGTTATCACCGATTGCGTGCATGAGCCCGTCCAACGCGGAGAGCACGCGGCGCTCGCTATATTGAACGCAACCGTCGTACCCAAAATTGATGGATAAGTACGCTGACTCGCACTAAGCGAGATTCACACGCTGCAAGCCGCGAAAATAAGCGGTAAACGCTTGGCAGCATCGCGGCAGCGGACGAAAGGACCCGCAGACCAATGAACATCCTCTGCCGCCGCCGTCAGCCGAGCGAGCCAAAGATGACGCGGGCACGGCCCATGCTCGGAAGTTTTGCACCGGCCTGACGCGCCGGCGTCGACATCACGCGAACCATCAGCGATGACGATTCAGGCGCAACGCCCTTTACAGACAAGCTACGATCATTTTTCGAGGACGACATGCTATTTCTATTCGTCGAGGATGACGTCGGCTCGGCCGAGGCGTTTGCAGCGCTTGCCGGTTCTCTCGGTCATCAATCGCACCTCGCTCATGACGGCGGCGTCGCGCTGCGCCTCGCCGCCGAAACCCGATACGACGCCATTTTCATGGACATCGGCCTGCCCGATATCGACGGTCTCACCCTGTGTAAATACATCCGTTCGGCAGGAAGCTCGACGCACGCCTGCATCGTCGCGGTAACGGGTAGAGTCGATCTCGAAGAAGACGAAATCGCGGAATTCGACGGTTACGTCACCAAGCCAGTAACCGACGTCGGCCTGACCCGCATCATCCAGGGCTGCTGAGGCGCCGTTCTTATCGTTGCGATTCGTTATCGCTTACAGCGTCACATGCTTTTCGAAGCGTCATGCTTTTCTTATGCGTAACCGTTCGTTCACTCGCGCGCGCCGCCGTTTTATCGTGCTCGCTGCGGCGCATCACAGGCCGTCGTCGAACAACGAACAAATAGGAACGGCAAGACATGGCAGGCTTCAACCGACGCGATTTTCTGGTTTCATCGGGCGTGGCGCTCGCGTCCGCCGGCCTGTCTCCACTCGCATACGCGCAAGACGCAACGCCCAAACGTGGCGGCACGCTCAACATGCTGATCAACCCCGAGCCGCCCGTGCTCGTCTCCATCTTTCAGACGACAGGACCCGCGCTCGTCGCAAGTTCCAAGGTGCTCGAAGGCCTCCTCGCCTATGACTTCGATCTCAAACCGAAGCCGCAACTCGCGACCGCATGGAACGCGAGCCCGGACGGCCTGAAATACACGTTCACGCTGCGTCAGAACGTGAAGTGGCACGATGGTGAGCCGTTCACGTCGGCGGATGTCGCGTTCTCCATCGAACTGTTGAAATCGATTCATCCGCGCGGACGCAGCACCTTCGCCAACGTGACGCGCGTATCGACGCCCGATGCGCGCACCGCGATCATCGAATTGTCGAAGCCCGCGCCGTATCTGCTGAAGGCGCTGTCCGCCGGCGAATCGCCGATCGTGCCGAAACATCTGTATGCGAACGGTGATCCGCTAACCAACCCGCACAACAATGCGCCCATCGGCACCGGGCCGTTCCGCTTCAAGTCATGGGCGCGCGGCGCGAGCATCGTCTACGAGCGCAATCCGGATTACTGGGACGCGGGCAAGCCCTACATCGATTCGCTCGTGTTCAAGGTGATTCCCGATGCCGCCGCGCGGTCCGCCGCGTTCGAAACCGGCGCGCTCGACCTCGGCGGTGAAAATCCCGTGCCGCTCTCGGATTTGCCGCGTCTTACGCAATTGCCGCAACTCGCCGTGGAAACGCGCGGTTATCGCTTCCTGGAGCCGCTTTCGGAGATCGACTTCAATCTCGATCATCCGATCCTGAAAGATGTCCGCGTGCGCCAGGCGATCGCGCATGCGATCAATCCGCAAGTCGTGCAGAAGACGATCGCCTACGGCTATGCGGATATCTCGCCGACGCCGATCACGCCCGCATCGCCCTACCACGATGCAAAGCTCGCGCCTTATCCGTTCGATACCGCGAACGCGGAAAAGCTGCTCGACGCCGCAGGTTATCCCCGCAAGAACGGCGGCCCGCGCTTTCAGTTGACGCACGATTTTCTGCCCTACGGCGATATGTACCGCCGTCAGGCCGATTACGTGAAATCGGCGCTCGCGCGCGTGGGCATCGACGTGACCGTGCGCTCGCAGGATTTGCCCTCGTTCCTCAAACGCGTGTATGCGGACCGGCAGTTCGATTTCACGAGCATCGGAGTGAATACGTTGTTCGATCCGAGTGTCGGCGTGCAGCGCCTCTACTGGTCGAAGAATATTCGGCCCGGCGTGCCGTTCTCGAACGCGCCGCATTACAGCAACGCGCAAGTGGATGCGCTGCTCGAATCGGCGTCGATCGAAACCGACGAGACAAAGCGCGTGGCGCTGTACCAGCAGTTTCAGCAGATCGTCTATCGCGATCTGCCGATTCTCAATCTCGTCGCGCCGCGCATGGTCACGGTCGCGAACCGGCGGGTGCGCAATCACACGGTGTCGGCGCAGGGGCTCGAAGGCAATCTCGCCGATGTCTATCTGAGCGCCTGAGGATTGCGAGCGATGAACCGACGCACGCGCTTCGCCGCAATCGCGCGACGCACCGCATGGCAGGCTCTGCCGACGGTGCTCGCCATCGTGATCCTGAACTTCTTCCTTCTGAAGCTGATGCCCGGCGACGCCGCCGACGTGCTTGCCGGCGAAGCGGGTTCCGCCACCGCCGAAACGCTCCAGGCATTGCGCGCGAAGTTCGGCCTCGATCAGCCGGTGCTGCATCAGCTCGGCGCGTATCTTTCGCATCTCGCGCACGGCAGTCTCGGCTATTCGCCGCGCTACGACGCGCCCGTGCTGCAACTGATCCTTTCGCGCCTGCCGAACACCTTGCTGCTGATGGGAACGGCGCTCGGGCTTGCGCTCGTCGCGGGTGTCGTGCTGGGCGCGGTCATGGCGCATTGGGCGGGCAAGTGGCCGGATCGCGTGTTGTCCGTGCTCGCGCTGCTGCTCTATTCGACGCCGGGCTTCTGGATCGGGCTGCTCGCCATCGTGCTGTTTTCGGTGCATCTCGGCTGGCTGCCGAGCGGCGGCGATGTGACCATCGGCGCGCAACTGCACGGTTTCGCCCGGTTCGCCGATGTGGCGAGGCATGTGCTGCTGCCCGCCGTGACGCTCGCGACGTTCTTCGTCGCCATCTACGCGCGTCTCACACGCGCCGCGATGCTCGAAGTCCAGCGCCAGGATTTCGTGCGCACCGCCCATGCGAAAGGACTGCATCCATTGCGCGTCACGGTGCGCCACGTGCTGCGCAACGCGCTGATGCCGCTCACGACCATGATCGGCATTCATTTCGGCACGCTGCTCGGCGGCGCGGCTGTCACCGAGACCGTCTTCAGCTGGCCGGGCCTCGGGCGTCTCGCACTGGATGCCGTCATGGCCCGCGATTTCAGCGTGCTGCTCGGCGTGCTGCTGCTCTCGTCGCTGCTCGTGATCGTCGCCAACGTGGCAGTCGATCTGTTGCAGGCGTGGCTCGATCCGCGCATCGCCTGACTCGTCAACTCGAATACGCATGGCTTCCGATTCCACCGAACTTGCTTCATCCGCTCATGGCTCGGCATGGCGGCGACAACTCGCGGGCGCGCTCTTCGGCGCGCGAAGCGCTCGGGGCGTGCCGTCCGCGCACGCCTCGCGGGGCGTCTGGCGTGCGCTGCTCGGCAATCCTTCGGCGCTCGCGGGCATCGTCCTGCTGACGGCGTTCATTGCGCTCGCGCTCGCCGCGCCCCATCTTTTTCCCGGCGATCCGCTCGACATGGTCGCGGCGCCTTTCGAATGGCCCGGCAGCGATCCGCTCTACCGGCTCGGCACCGATTCGCTCGGCCGCGACGTCGCCGCGGGCATCGCGCACGGCACGCGCGTATCGCTGCTGATCGGGGCATCGGCGGCGGCGATCGGGCTCGTCATCGGCACGCTCGTCGGCGCGATTGCCGGCTTCTTCGGCGGCGTGATCGACGATCTTCTCGTGCGCATCACGGAGCTGTTTCAGACTGTGCCGTCGTTTCTGCTCGTGATCGTGATCGTCGCCATCGGACGGCCGAGCGTGACGGTGATCGCGCTCGCCATCGGCGTTGCATCATGGCCGACGGTCGCGCGTATCGTGCGCGCCGAATTCCGCACGCTGCGCCAGGCGGACTTTGTGCTCGCCGCGCGCAGTCAGGGCTTTTCCGACGCGCGCCTCATCTTCGGCGAGATCCTGCCGAACGCGCTGCCGCCGGTGATCGTCACCGCATCGGTGATGGTCGCGAGCGCGATTCTCATCGAATCGTCGCTGTCGTTTCTCGGCATGGGCGACCCGAACGTCGTCACGTGGGGCGGCATGATCGGCGCGGGGCGCGATTCGTTGCGTACCGCGTGGTATCTGACTGCGCTCCCGGGCGCGGCGATCGTGCTCGCGGTGCTCGCGCTCAATCTGCTCGGCGACGGCCTCAACGACGCACTCAATCCGCGCATGCGCGAACGTTCCTGACCGAGGCCGATACATTGGCGAATCTTCTTGAAGTGCGCGATTTGCGTGTGAGTTTCGGCGCGCATCGCGCGGTGCGCGGCATCGACCTCGACCTGGCCGAAGGGGAGACGCTTGCGCTCGTCGGCGAATCGGGCTGCGGCAAGTCCGCGACGGCGCTCTCGCTGATGCGGCTCGTGCCCGAGCCCGGCCGCGTGACGGGCAGCGTGCGTTTCGACGGACGCGACGTGCTCGCCCGGACGCCGCGTGAGATGCGCGATGTGCGCGGCAGTCAGATTTCGATGATCTTTCAGGAGCCGATGACGTCGCTGAACCCGGTGCTGTCCATCGGCGCGCAAATCGTCGAGACCTTGCGACGGCATGAATCGCTGTCGAAGGAAGCGGCGGCGCGGCGCGCGATCGAACTGCTCGATCGCGTGCATATCCCGGAGCCGCACCGGCGCGTGGCCGACTATCCGCATGAGCTGTCAGGCGGTCAGCGGCAGCGCGTGATGATCGCGATGGCCGTGGCCTGTCGTCCGCGTCTTTTGATCGCCGATGAGCCGACCACCGCGCTCGATGTCACGATTCAGGCGCGCATTCTCGACTTGCTCGCCGAGTTGCGGCGCGATCTGTCGATGTCGCTGCTGCTCATCACGCACGATCTCGGTGTCGTGGCCGAGCACGCGGACCGCGTTGCGGTAATGCTCGCGGGCGAGAAAGTCGAGGAAGCGCCCGTCGCGCAGCTTTTCGAGCGGCCGTCGCACGCTTACACGCGCGGTCTGCTGGGCGCATCGCTCAATGTATCGACGGATCTGCATTACCGCGACTGGAAGCTGCCGGAGATCCGGCACGTGCGCAGCGACGACGGCGCGCCCGCGTTCAATGTCACGCCGCTCGCGCCTGTGAGCGCCGCGCGCGCGGACGGCGTCGTGCACGATGAAAGCGCGCCGTTGCTTTCGCTGCAGGATCTGACGGTTGAGTACGCGCATCGGCACGGCAAGGGCGCATTGCGTGCGGTGGATGGGGTGTCGTTCGATATCGCGCGAGGCGAGACCGTCGGCCTCGTCGGTGAGTCCGGCTGCGGAAAATCGACGCTGTCGAAAGCGATCCTGCGACTCGTGCCTGCAACGCACGGCGCGATACGCTTGCGCGGTGCCGATCTCGTGCCGCTGTCGGAGCGCGCATTGCGGCCGCTGCGCCGTCAGGTGCAGATGGTGTTTCAGGACCCGTATGCATCGCTGAACCCGCGACGCACCGTCGGTGAGATTCTGGAGACGGTGATGGCCGTGAACGGTATCGGCGACGCGCATCAAAGACGCACGCGCGCCGCGACGATGCTCGATCGCGTCGGCCTGCCGAGCATTGCGCTCAAGCGCTTTCCGCACGAGTTTTCGGGCGGACAGCGGCAACGCATCGGCATTGCGCGTGCGCTCGTGCTCGAACCGTCGCTGCTGATTTGCGACGAGCCCGTGTCCGCCCTCGACGTGTCGATTCAGGCGCAAATACTCAATCTGCTCGTCGAGCTCAAGCGCGATCTCGGGCTCGCCTATCTCTTCATATCGCACGATCTTTCGGTGGTGCGCTATATCGCCGATCGCGTGCATGTGATGCACGGCGGGCGCATCGTCGAGAGCGGAGATCATCGCGAAATATGGCGCGCGCCGCAGCATGCCTACACGCGCACGCTGCTCGATGCGATCCCCGGGAAGCGCTTCGATGCGCAGGCCGCTTAGAACCCGCATCAGGACAACAGGAAATTCACGTCACATGTCGAACAGAAATCAGAACCTCGAAGCCGCGCTCGCCGCATTGCCCGAGCTGGCAAAGGCCATCGGCGAAGACGCCGCCGCGCGCGAGACGCGTCGTGAACTGCCCTTCGAGGCGTTCGCGCTCTTTCGTCGATCGGGCTTGGGCAAGCTGCGTTTCCCGCTGGAGTGGGGCGGGCTCGGCGGCTCGCTCGAAGACGTTTTCGAGGTGATCGCGACGCTCGCCGCGCACGAAAGCAACGTCGCGCACGCACTGCGCATCCACTACGACCAGACCGAAGCGTTGCTGCTCTCGCCGCGCACGCCGTTCAACGAATTGCAGATCAGGCGCGTGGCGGAAGGCGCGATTTTCGGCGGCGCATCGACGGAAGCGGGCACCTCGCGTCCCGGCGAAATCACGACGCAACTGCGGCGCGAAGGCGATCACTTTCGTCTTACCGGGCGCAAGTATTACGCAACGGGCACGGCGTTTTCCGACTACGCGCGCCTGAACGTGCAGGACGAACACGGCGAAGCGGCGATTGCGGTCGTGCCGGTTCGACGCGAGGGTCTGAGCGTGCTCGACGACTGGGATGGCATGGGGCAGCGCATGACCGCGAGCGGCAGCCTCGAGTTCGACGATCTCATCGTGTACGCCGACGAAGTCACGCCGCGCGTGCAGACGACGCTCGCGGGGCGCCACGGCGGCGCATTGCGCCAGTTGCATCTGGTGGCGGTGGCGGCGGGCATCGTGCGCAATGTCGTCGCGGATGCGCAGCGCTATGTGCTGAAGCACGGGCGTCCGGTGCTGCACAGCGCGGCGCCGTCGGCGCGCGAGGATGCGTTCATTCAGCAGGTCGTCGGCGAGCTCACGGCGAACAGCCACGCGATCGACGCGCTCGTGCGCGACAACGCGCGCGTGCTCGAACGATCGTCGCAAGCGATCCGCAACGGCGATGCGAACGCCGACGCGCTCGTGCTCGAAGGCGCGCTCGCGACCGCCAGGACGCAGATCGTTGTCAGCAAGCTCGCATTGAGTGCGGCGGAGCGCATGTTCGAGGCGGGCGGCGCATCGGCGACATCGCGGGCGCACAACTTCGACCGCCACTGGCGCAATCTGCGCACGATCTTCAGTCACAACCCGCTGCTGCACAAGGCGCGCGTGATAGGCGATTACGCGCTGAACGGCGTGACGACGCATCTGACCGAAGGGCGCGTGTTCTGATGCGTGACGCCTTGCGTCGATGACGCTGATGCGATAGCCCGCTGCGCGATAGCCGGCGCCATGACGCTGCAAAGTCCGGGCATGAGCGCGCTACCGCGCGGGCCGGACTCGAGCCTCGATCCCGTTTCAAGTCGCACAATTTCTCGTCACAAAAATTGAGCGCGATCAGGTCAAGCAGTCGCTCGCAGCGGTGCATTTCACGGACAAGTGCCGCGCGTCCCCGTCCGAAAAGGAAGGGGGGCGCGGCCATCGTCGATCCTAGACTCCTGAGGCATACCCATTCGATGTCGCAGGCAGTCGTCTTGCAGCATGACCGTGCTGCCGCCTTTCATCGCTTGGCATGTGCCCTACATCAAGCCGAACAGCGTACGGCGATGCTCGAGCAATATCCATGACTTACAGCGGATACGCCCTGTTCGTCGGACTTGCCTACCAGAATCAGCATGGCGGTTCCGAGAACCTGCCAGCGTTGCCTGCCGCTTTGAACCTGCTCGGCACCGAGCGCTTCACGGGTGCCGTTGCATATCGGATCGGCATTGTGAACCTGCAGGCGAACTACACGTACAACCGCTCGAAGGACGCGCCCGCCGGCTCACTGGCCGCGCGCCTCGGTGCTGCGCATTCGTACAGCTTCGCGGAGATCGGCGCGACGATCCAGGCAAC
The DNA here is from genome assembly GCA_001544655.2 of Caballeronia turbans. GTDB lineage: Bacteria > Pseudomonadota > Gammaproteobacteria > Burkholderiales > Burkholderiaceae > Caballeronia > Caballeronia turbans. The sequence continues at coordinate 160,332 of FCOD02000010.1, read as the reverse complement.
GCCGGCGGACACGATTGAAATCGCCGGGATCAGGCGCGACGCGCGCGGCGCGGATGATCACGCGGAGGGCGTGGAACTCGGTATCGATCACAGCATTTCGAAGCGAACGCAGTTTTATGCGCGCGCCGGCTACATCAAGAACCACGGCAGTTCGACGATGAGTTGGCCCGCGGTGTCAGTGACCGAGCTCGGGTCGTCGCAAAGTATGGTGGCGCTCGGAATGACGCATCGTTTCTGAGGTACCGAAGTGTGCGGCGACAGCGAAGCGAGCTTCGCGCTGCGAACAGCGCGTCACCGCCGAGCCGCGCGTAAAGCGAGCAAATCCGTCTGCTGAGGTATCGGCAAGCATCAGACAGCCGCTGCCATTGCGAACGGCTGCATCAGGATTTCTCATCGTCGAGATTCTTGCTCGACGAGTTCGATCCTTCGGTATCCGGCTTTCCGGCGTCGTCGCCGTGCTTCGTCACGCGGAGATCCTCGAGCACCGCATCGATCTTCTCGCTATCGCCGTCATCCAGCTTTTGGCGGATATCGGCATCCTCGATGGCGTCGCCAGACTTCTTCCGGCCTTCGCCGACATCGGGCGTATGTTCGTCTGTCATGATCGTTCCTTTAATCAGGCCGGCACGCCGTCGACGCGGGTGCCGGCAGGTTGTGCTCAGGCATCGCTCACGATACCGCGATGGCGTCCGTGTGCGCGGCGTCGGAAGCGCCATCGGTTACGGCGCGCCCCGTCTGTGTTTCAATGTCAGCGACCGAGGCACAGACCAAGCCCGCAATCTTGTAATGCACCATATGGCCGGCATCCAGTTCGACTTCGAGCGTGCTGTTCGGCAAGACGCCGTGCAAGCGCGCGGACTGCGATTCCGGATCGACGATCTTGTCGCCGACACCCGCGAAGATACGCACGGGAACGTCGATCGAAGGATAGTGGGCACGCAATCGCGCCGCCGCCGGAATCATGAACGCCGCGTCCTCCGATGTCGCGCGAATCTCGCTCGGGCGCAACAGCATCTCGCGAGGCATGGCGTCGAAGAAATCATCGGGCATGGTTGCCGGTGCGAACATCGCTTTTACCGTCTGCTTCAGCATTAAACGGCCCATGAAGGGCGAAACGGTGTATCGAAGGACATCGCCGAGCACCGGCACGGCGGCTGGCGCCGTCATGGCCACATCGAGACGCGCGGACGGAAAGTAATAGCCCGAAATAAGCACGAGGCCGCGCACCTGCTCGGGAAAATCGACGGCAAGCGCGAGCGCGACCAGCGTACCCCATGAATGTCCGATCACGGTCGGCTTCTCGATGCCGAGGTCAAGCAGCGCGCGCTGCAGCAGCGCTGCCTGAGCCTGCGCCGTCCACATCCGATTGCGCGGACGGTCGCTATACCCGAAACCCGGTCGATCGAAAGCAATCACGCGATGATTTTCCGCCAGCCGGTCGATCACACCGCTCGCTTCGAAGTCCTGTAGCGGCACAGTGTTGCCGTGCAGTACCACCGCGCACGGGCCGTGACCCGTGTCGGTGTAGTGCAGGCGGACGCCGTCGATCTCGACGAATCGGCCGATCGGCGGGTTCGCTCGCTCGGCTTGTTTGGCCTTATGGCGATTCCATAGAGCAGCAGCCGCTGCTGCGGCAGCCGCAAGGGCAAGCACGCCTAACGCGGGCGGCAAGGCTTCGGGTTTGGCACTGAGACGGGGCATGGCTTTCTCGCTGAGAGTTAAATGGCGGATGAGTATCGGTAAGGAAAGAATCGATCAGTTCGAAGTCCGATCGATGAAGATGATGTGCTCCGTGCGGCCACCGTTGCTGGTGGGCAAGTGCATGGTTCCTTCATGACGCATCGTCCATCCGGGTCGCAAGGCGATCGACGGCCGGTTTCCGTCCGAGCGGCTGTCGATTCCACCAAGCCCGAACGCCGGCGTCGCGACGCTGTCATCGAGCGTCGCGTTCGAGCCAACGACGTTGTCATGCATCGGCGACAGATCGCGTTTCGCATCGAGATTCTTGCGATCGGTATCGACCGTATCGTCCGTGGCTTCCATGTTCGCATTGTCAGTCGAGACGATGCGTGAGCTTGCGCGCACGACCGGATCGCCGCTCGATGCCGTGGACCGGTTATCGTCGATGGAGGGAAGCGGGGACGGGTCGTCGGAAGGCGGCGCGGGTGTCTTCCGTACGTATGCCGGATCGAGTTCGGCGGCGGCCGTTTGCGGATCGATGCGGGCGGTCTCCGTGGCCGGCGTGGTGCCGGGGCTCGTGGCCTGTTGCGTTTTCTGCTGAGGTTGAGACGGGTTCGATTCGGCGTTGTTCATTGTGCAGACTTGGACTCGCGTAAGCTGCAATAGGCGCCGTGATTGCCCAGTGTACTTAGTCGATCGTCGTCTTCTCCGTGGTAAGGGTGCGGTAATGGTGGCTCGGGCGCCAGGCGCTTCGTCGCGGTATGAGGGCCGCATCGAACGCGCTAACCGGTAGCCAGGAAGCGACGAGTACGCTCCTTACGCAGCAATGGCTGTGCCGCATCGCTGAATTCGGTCGCGCGCCGCCCCCGGACGGTGCCCCGTTTAGCGCTGCGGTTCATATGCTTCCTCGAAATCGTTCGTGGCGTCGCTAGGGCCTCCTGCTCCAGAATCAAACGTTGTGTTTTTCACCTGGAGCTTTCCATGAGCGGCGAGGCCCCGCGCCAGTTGCATCTGAACATCAACGCACTTCATTCGGGATTCGTGCCGTCGGCCTGGCGTTTGCCGTCGTCGGATCCGAACGTCTTTCTCGACGTGAATCACTATGTGCGCCTGGCGCAAATCGCCGAACGCGCGTGTCTGGATGCAATTTTTCTTGCCGATAACGCCGCGATCTCCGATCAACTCGACATGCGTCCCATCACGGCCCTCGAACCGACGTTGCTGCTCACGAGCGTCGCGGCGGCGACCACGCATATCGGGCTGATCGCGACTGCATCGACGAGTTACAACGAGCCCTATAACATCGCGCGCCGGTTTGCGACGCTCGATCTGATCAGTGGGGGACGCGCGGGCTGGAACATCGTCACGACGGCGGACTTGCCGTCTGCGCGCAACTTCGGTCTCGATGCGGTGCCCGATCACGCGACACGCTATGCACGCGCGGACGAGTTCGCGACGCTCGTCAAGACGTTATGGAATAGCTGGGAGGATGATGCGTTCGTCGCGCAGAAGGCGAGTGGCCGTTTCGTCGATCTCGACAAGGTGCATCCGGCGGATCATCGCGGGCGATTCTTCAATGTCCGGGGCGCGCTGAATGTGCCGCGTTCCGCACAGGGTCACCCGGTGCTGGTGCAAGCGGGCGCATCGGGCGATGGGCGCGAACTTGCCGCGCGTCATGCGGAAGCGGTGTTTTCAGCATCTCAATCATTCGATGAATCGCGTGCCTATCGCGAAGGCCTGAACGCACGCGCCGCGCGTTACGGACGCGGCCCGAACGCGGTGAAAGTGCTCGCGGGACTGACGACGATCATCGGATCGACGCAAAGCGAGGCGCTGCGCCGCCGCGATGAACTCGTCGATCTGATTCCGCTGCAATACAGCCTGAACCGGATTGCGGGGACGCTCGGCGTTCCAGTCGATTCGCTTTCCCTCGACGCGCGCTTGCCCGACGATCTGGCGCCGCCGAACGGCGGCAACGGCAATCACACCTTCTTCAACGCGACGCTCGCGCAGGCGCGCACGCATGGCTACACAGTGCGCGAGCTGATTCGTGCGCTGGCGGGCGGCGGCGGGCATCGCGTGATCGTAGGCACGCCTGAGCAGGTCGCCGATGACATCGAGCACTGGTTCAAAAACGGCGCCGCCGATGGCTTCAATCTGATGCCGGACGTTCTGCCCGATGGTCTCGAAGCCTTTACGGAGGGTGTCGTGCCGATTCTTCAGCAGCGAGGCATTTTCCGTCGCGCATATGAGGGCAAGACGTTGCGCAGTCATCTGGGGCTTGGAGTGCCGGACGGGCGTTACGCGAGGCAGGCGGCTGTCGCGTAGGAGCGTTGTTGGTCGAGGACTATTCGGGCCGCTACGGACCAGAACTTCGATCGCCCGATGACATGGCGTAATAAAGAGAGTTCGTGCGGCGGGAAGGGTATATAGTGATTAGACCGCCCTCACTATGTGGACCGGTCTTTCAGAGGTAGTCATGCGATCAGATATCAAGAAAGCTATCCCGCCTGCGGCAGATGAGACTGCTTACAACCGGGATCGTCGGGCACGGCTGCTTCTTCTCAGGACTGAGGACGCTAACCGGGCGGATCAAAGGCGCATCAGCTACTCGCTCATCGATTCCACCGCCAGCAAGTGGCGATTTCCGCCCACGCCGTAAAGACTCATCATGGCCCTCCATTTTCCGAATCCGAGCCGAAGCTACGATGCCGCGCGGCATTGCGTGTTCTTCTGGGGCCATGACGAATCGCGCGAAATCATGTTCGAGGTCGGCAGCGCAACGCTCAAGAGTTTTCAACCCGCGCTGGGTTCCGACGAGCGGGCGTATCTCGTCGCATTCGACGAGTTTCGCGAAGCGCTGCTTGAAATCGCGAAAAAGAAATATGTGCGTGGCCCGCAGAATCGATATTCAATTTGACAGCGGCTACGGTCTGGGTCGCTTCTGCTCGTGTAACGAGACCCGCGACTTTCGACGAAAAGCAATCGACGCTCACAGCGAGACGTCTTCGATCAAATTCCAACGCACCGCACGAATCCTGCGATCGACGAAATAGCCGCCACCTTCCGTGTAGCGCAGATAAAGTCGCCCACACGATGAACATGCCCACACGCCGCAGCGGTTATACGGAAAATAGCGTGGCGCAATGGGCGCATCGGCCGACCAGTAATTGATCTTGCCGGGCAGATATTCGGCAAACGTGGGCTCCGGATCGTGCTCCGAAACCAGCGTGCCGATCTCGCGGAACTGCGCTTCGTCGAGGGAAAGCGGCTGCGATTGCCAGCCGTCGAGCGGCGTTTTCGTGCACGTGCAAGCGCCGGGAGCCTCGGCATCCGCGTGCCGTGCGAGCGCGATCAGTGCGGCGGAGTCGAGATAGTCGGGCATGGGCGATGTAGTCGAAGGCGGACGCGCCATCATGCGCGCATCCGCAACGGTTCAGCAAGCCGTCAACCGTTCATCATGCGATCGCGCTGAGGCGCGACCCACGAACGATCGAAACGGCCTTCCGCGATGGACTTCAGCGCCGCCGCTTCCTTTGCCGCCTGCTTGCGCGCACCCTCGATCACCGCTTCGACATCCGCCGGCGCGATGGCGAGAACGCCGTCTTCATCGCCGACGACGATATCGCCCGGATGCACCACCATTGCGCCGACCGTCACCGGCACGTTGATCTCTCCCGGTCCATGCTTGTACGGCCCGCGATGCGTCACGCCGCGCGCGTACACCGGGAAATCGCGCTGACTCAACTCACCGACATCGCGGATCGCGCCGTCGATCACGAGGCCCTGCACGCCGATGCTTTCGGCGAAGCTCGCCATGATGTCGCCCATCAGCGCCTGCGTGAGCTCTCCCGCGCCGTCGATGACGAGCACGTCGCCCGGACGGCAATAGTCGAACGCGCGATGAATCGCGAGATTGTCGCCGCCGCGCGTGCGCACGGTGACCGCGGTTCCCGCCATCGGCTTCGGCCGATGAAACGGCCGCAGGCCAGTCGTGCCGCTCACGCGGGCCATGTTGTCGCTCAGAAGCGATACCGCGAGTTCGCGCAAGGCGGCGAGCGTCGCGGCGCTCGCCTGGGGCGCGGATTCGTATTCGCGCCATCCGGCCGGATTCATGTCGTCGCTCCTTCAGTCGAGTGTTGTCGTGCGAGTTGCGCGGACAGGCGCCCGTAGACGGCGCGCGCGTTGTCCTCATAGATAAGTTGGCGATCCGCGTCGCTGAGCCATTCGATCGCGTCGATATAGCGGCGCGTGTCGTCGAAGTAATGGCCGGTTTCGGGATCGACGCCCTGCACCGCGCCGATCGTCTCCGATGCGAACAGGATGTTCTTCGCCGGGATCACCTTCGCGAGCAGTTCGGCGCCCGGCTGGTGATACACGCAGGTATCGAAGAAAACATTCTTCAGCAGATACTCGGTGAGCAGCGGCCGCTTCATGTCCTGCGCGAGCCCGCGATAACGTCCCCAGTGATAAGGCACCGCGCCGCCGCCGTGCGGGATGATGAACTTGAGCGTCGGGAAATCGGCGAACAGATCCGCCTGCAGCAACTGCATGAACGCGGAGGTGTCGCCGTTGATGTAATGCGCGCCGGTCGCATGGAAGTTGGGATTGCACGACGACGAAACGTGGATCATCGCGGGCACGTCGAGCTCGACCATCGCTTCGTAGAGCGGATACCACGAGCGGTCGGTGAGCGGCAGCCCGGACCAGTGGCCGCCCGACGGATCCGGATTCAGATTGCAGCCGATGAAACCGAGTTCTTCGACGCAGCGCCGCAACTCGGCGATGCAGTTCTCCGGCGCCACGCCCGGCGCCTGGGGCAACTGGCAGACGCCGACGAAGTTGCGCGGAAAGAGCGCGCACACGCGATGCACGAGGTCGTTGCATTCGGCCGACCAGACTGCGTTGGCGTCGGCGGTGGCGAGGTGATGGCCCATGCCGGCGGCGCGCGGCGAGAAGATCGTGAGATCGGTGCCGCGCTCGCGCTGAATGCGCAACTGCCCGCCCTCGATGCTCTCGCGGATCTCATCGTCGGAAATGGCGGGGCGCGGCGGCGGCGCGGCGCCGTCCTTCAGCGCGGCGATCTGCTGCATGCGCCACGCTTCGTGCTGGGGCGGCGAGGTCGTGTAGTGGCCGTGACAATCGATGATCATGCGTGACTTCCGTATCGTTGAGGGCGGGATTCAGGTGCGCGCGGCGGGGTCCGCTGACGGCAGCGCGTCGGCTTCGTCGTCGGCGGGCTTGACGCGCATCACGAGCGCGATGACCGTCGCGATGACGAGAAACGCCGCAATCGTCAGCAGGGCGAGCTTGAAGTTTCCCGTTGCGCTGCGCACGAGGCCGATGCTCCACGGCCCGACGAGCCCGCCGAACTGCGCGATGGTATTGATGAGCGCGATCGTCGCCGCGCCCGCCGCGCCGGTCCTGAACGACGAAGCGAGGCTCCAGAACAGCGGATTGCCCGCGTAGATGAAGAGACCCGTCACGCACAGCAGCGCGTAAGCGATGACGGGATTCGGCGCATACGCGCTGCCCGCGATCGCGACGGCGCTCATGCCATAGACAAACGCGAGATGCTTCTTGCGGTCGCCGGTGCGGTCCGAGCTGCGGCTGATGATGAACGTGCCCAGCACGCCCAGGAGCGGCGGCGCCGCCGAAAGGAAGCCCACTTCGATATTGCTCAGATGACCGAGACTCTTGACGATCTGCGGCAGCCACAGAAAGAGGCCGTAGATGCCGACCAGCGCGCAGCCGAACAGACACGCGAGACTCCACACGCGGATGTCGCCCGCCACGCGCAGCAGCGGAAAATGCGTGTTGCCGCCTAAGGCTTCGCGCTCGGCCGCGAGCGTCGTTTCGAGCCATTGCTTTTCGTCATCGGCGAGCCAGTCGGCGTCGGCCGGGCGCTCCGTCATGATGCGCAGCGTGAGCAGGCCGAGGAGCATCGCCGGGATGCCTTCGAGGATGAACATCCATTGCCATCCCTGCAAGCCCAGCATGCCGTTCGCGTAGGTCATCAGCGCGGTCGAGATCGGGCCGCCGAGCACCGCGGAAAACGACCCCGCGATGATGTAGCCGCCCACGGCGCGCGCCCGGTAGCGCACCGGAAACCACTTCGTCAGATAGACCGCGACGCCCGGCAGGAAGCCCGCTTCCATCACGCCGAGCAGAAAGCGCAGCACGTAGAAGCTCTTGTCGTCGAAGACGAACGCCGTGGCGGCCGCGACCGCCCCCCACGTGAGCAGGATGCGGGCGATCCAGCGGCGCGCACCCACGCGATGCAGCAGCAGGTTGCTCGGCACTTCGAGCACCATGTAGCCGACGAAAAAGATGCTGCCCGCGAAGCCGAACACGGCGGGCGAGAAGCCGAGCGCGCGATTCATGTCGAGCGCCGCGAAGCCGATGTTGATGCGGTCGAGATAGTTGAAGAACATCATCGCGAAGAGCAGGGGCATGAGCCGCCCGTACACCTTTCGCATGGTTGCCGCTTCGTTGAATGGGGTCATGCCGTCTCCGCGTTTCTTTCGAGAATGCGAGGGCTCTGCGGCCCTGCTTTACAAACGGCCTTCGCCGTCTGTGTGCGCAGGCCGGGCGCGCAGGGGCGTCCCGGTCCAGATCACTAGAGCCGATGATAAGAAGCGTGGCTGCCCGCGTCCAAGACGCGTTCCTTATTCTTCTATAAGGCGTTGCTTATAGTGCGGCGTCTTTGAGAGGTGCCGGAAGGCAGCGGAGAAAGGCGCGCAGATGAGCGGAGTCGTCGTCGGTGCGGAAGGTTGCGGCGAGCGTGGACCATAGCGTCGCGCCCGGGCCCGCGAGCGCACGAAACACGACGTCCGTGCGACCGTGCCGCGCAACCGACTCCCCGACGAAGGTCACGCCGAGGCCCGCCGCGACGAGCGCGATCGCGGTCTGGATCTCGTACGCCTGATGCGCGACGAACGGCGTCACGCCTGCATCGCGATATAACGACTGCACGGTGCGCTTGAACTGCGCATTCTGATGCTTGGGATACAGGATCAGCGGGGTATCTTCGAGTTCGGCGATGCGCACTTTCTTTTTCCTCGCCAGCGGATGATCTGGCGAGAGCACGGCCACGATATGTTCGCGCAGCAGCGGATAAGACGTGCAGCCGGGGATGTCGAGCGGCTGGCGCCCGATCCCGATGTGAATGCGCAGATCACGCAGCGCATCGGTCTGTTCCTCGGTCAACATCTCGAACAGCTTGAGTTCGACTTCCGGATACGAGTGATGGAACGCCTTCAGCGCGGGCGGCAGGATGCTGTACATCGCGGATCGCGTGAAGCCGATCGACAGCCAGCCGCGCCGCCCGATGCCGATTTCCTGCGCACCGAGACTCGCCTGTTCCCAGGATCCCAGAATCTGACGCGCTTCGGTGCAGAGGTAATGACCCGCTTCGGTAAGCCGCAGCGGCCGCCTGGCGCGATCGACGAGCTGAGTGCCGAGCCGCTCTTCCAGCAGCCGGATTTGCTGGCTCAGTGCCGGTTGCGCAATATGCAGGCGCTCGGCCGCGCGGCTGAAGTTCAGTTCCTCGGCAAGAATGACGAAGCACTGCAAGGATCTGAAATTCATGTCGACGTTCCTGGGAATCGGTGGGCAACGCGGGTCATATCTTGCGAGAGCGGGGAGGGCTCTCCCCTTGCGGTTCGGGGACTCATGATGTCATACGTGAGATGGCCCCGGCCGATGCCGCTCCGGGCGGCTTTCGTTAGAATGAGCTTTCGATTCGTTCATTCGTCCATTACCGGAGGCGAACGTGCCAGGACTACTCCCCGATGTCGACCGCGAGGGCCTCCTCGAATATTCCGTCGTCTACACCGACCGATCCATCAATCATATGTCGCGACTCTTTCAGGGAGTCATGCACGATATTTCCGCCGCCCTGAAACGTGTCTACAACGCGAAGTCGGTCGTTATCGTCCCAGGCAGCGGGACTTTCGGCATGGAAGCCGTTGCACGGCAGTTCGCGACGAACAAAAAATGTCTGGTTATCCGCAATGGCTGGTTCAGTTTCCGCTGGTCGCAGATTTTCGACATGGGCAGCATCCCGTCTGAATCGGTGGTGTTGAAGGCACGTCCAGTCGAACAAGGAAGACAGGCCGCCTATGTACCGCCGCCGATCGAAGAAGTGATCGCTGCGATCGAAGAAAACAAGCCGGATCTGGTGTTTGCGCCGCATGTCGAAACCGCATCCGGGATGATGTTGCCCGATGCCTACCTGCGCGCCGTCTCTGACGCCGTTCATGCCGTCGGTGGCATGTTCGTACTGGATTGCATCGCCTCCGGTGCGATCTGGGTGGATATGCAGGCGAGCGGCGTCGATGTCCTGATCAGCGCGCCGCAAAAGGGATGGAGCGCGCCACCGTGCTGCGGTCTGGTCATGCTGAGCCCGCTCGCCCGCGAAAGAATCGACTCGACAACCAGCACCAGTTTCGCCTGCGATCTTCGCAAATGGCTGCAGATCATGGAAGCCTACGAGAGTGGCGGATTCGCGTACCACGCCACGATGCCCACGGACAGTCTCGCGACGCTGCGCGATGTCATGAAGGAAACGGAGGCATACGGCTTCGACAAGGTGAGAGCGGAGCAGCTCGAACTCGGCGAGCGCATACGCGCACGCCTGACTGGCGCCGGTTTCAAAAGCGTGGCGGCCGAAGGCTTCCAGGCTCCGGGCGTCGTGGTTTGCTACACGGACGACGACGGCATACGATCGGGGAAGAAATTCGCCGACGCCGGCTTGCAGATCGCGCCCGGCGTCCCGCTTCAATGCGACGAGCCAGAAGATTTCAGGACCTTCCGCATCGGGTTATTCGGCCTCGATAAGCTGCATGACGTCGAGGGCACGGTCGCCAGGTTCGCCAACGCGTTGGACACCATTCTTTAGGATGTTCTTCCAGAGCGCGTGCGCAGCGCACGCCTCACTGCCTGCCAGAGTCCGAACTTTCCGTGCGAAGCGAACGTCATGAAGCTCTTGCTCACCGGACCGGCAGGACTGTTTCGCGAAGGCGTCGCGTCGCTCTTGCGCCTTTACGCCGCGGATGTCGAGGTGTGCGTGCGCGACGGTCTCGCTGGCTCGATCTCCGATGACCCGAAGCCCGACTGCATCGTAATGGACGGCGACGCGCTGCGCCAGTCAGCCGCCGAGCACGGAGCACTGCGCGAACAGGCGCGCGCGATACCGCTGGTCGTGCTGCTTGGCGCCGCGCAGAAGGCCGACATCGACGGCCTGATCGCCGACGGCGTTGCTGGCTGCGTCGAAAAATCCGCGTCGGCCGACATGTTGTTCGGCGCGTTGCGGGTCGCGCTCGCGGGCGGCGTGTACTTTCCGCGCGCATTCCTCGCCGGGAACCCCGTCGCCCCCGTGCCATCCTCCATTCGTGCCACGCCCGCGCATCGCGGCGAAGCATCTCCGAACGCCGATGCCCACGCGCGCCTCACGCCGCGACAGATCGAAGTGCTCGCGCTGCTCGCGCGCGGCCGCTCGAACAAGATGATCGCGCGCGAGCTCGACTGCGCCGAGGCCACGGTCAAGACGCATCTCACGACGATCTTCAAGGCGCTCAACGTCGCGAGCCGCGGCGAGGCGAGCGCGGCCGCCGCGCGCATGGAGCGCGTGCGCGAGACGCAGGTCGCGCGCGCGATCGACGGCCAGGTATCGCTCGGCAGGCTGCTCGCCAACATGGAGAGCCAGCGGTATCGCGCGGGCGAGGTCCTGTTCCGCAAGGGCGATGCGAGCGGCGAACTCTTCTACGTCGAAAAGGGCACGGTGACACTGAGCGAGATCGGGATCGAACTGGGCGCGGGCAGCGTGCTCGGCGAAATCGGGCTGTTCTCGCCGGGGCATCGACGTACGTCGACCGCCGTGTGCAAGACCGAATGCGAGATGCGCACGGTCTGCGCCGCCGATGCGATCCGGCTCTACTATCAGGAGCCGGAATTCGCGCTGCATCTGCTCCGGCTCATCGTGGGGCGGCTGCAGGCCGACAAGCTGCGCGAAGGTTGATGGCACGGCAGCCGAAGCGCCGGCGAGCATCGCTCCTCGCGCGTTCATTCATGCGCCTCCAGCGCGAGCAGGCTCAGTACGACGAGGATCACCTCGCGGTTCTCGAGCGCGATTTCGATGCCCAGCGTGTTCTCGATCCAGCGTCCGATCCTGGTCACGGCGAAGCATCCGGGCGTCGCGTCTTTTTTCATGGTGACGCCGAGCTTGCACGCGCGATAGTGATACGACGGCACCTCGTTCTCATGCGCCACGCCCTTGAGTCCGCCCTTGCGGTCGTGCGACGCGCCGAGGCTGCCCGCGAGGATGATGCGATCGGACGGATCGAGCGACGCGATGAACGCGCGGGCGAGTTCCCGCACGCGCCGCTCGCCGAGGCCGTGTTCGGCGAGCGCCGTCTCCACGGGATCGTCGGGGGCGTGGGGACGCGCATCCACTTCGGCCTGCACGCCGTCCACTTCGATGGACAGATTGCGCTGCACGCTTGCGCTGCGCAGGCAGTCGATCAGAAAGCGCCTGAAATACGCGCACAGCGCATACGCGGTGGACGGCGCGCTTTCCGCCGATGCGTGCGACACGCGCTGATCGAAGTCGAGTCGTAGCACGCGCGAGTAAAAAAACTGCGCGATCAACTCTTCCTTGTCTTCGGGCAGGCCGCGCAACTCGGCCGGATAGTACGCCCGCAGCGCATGCAGCACGATGCCGTAGATCTGCGCCATCTCCATTTCGCTGAGCGCGGCGCGACGGTGCCAGAGGTCGGCGAGCCTCTGCGTGTCGTGGGCATGGGCGCCCGCATCACACGTCATCAACGCGACCATGACGGTGCTCCCGAGGCGGTTCTGAAATGGCTGGGTGCAGACGGCGCGCCGGCCGCCGCCGATCCGGGATGCGGGATCATGGTCCTCTCCAGACGGCTTCGAAACGCCGCCGCCAAGGTGCGGCGGCGGTGCGGCCCGGGGACTTCGGCGAAAAGCGCCGGTGCCTCGGGCCTGCGCTTCAAAAGTAGTCAGAGGCGGGGCACGGCAAAATCGGCCGGACGACCTACATCGAAAGTCGTAGAGGGCCTCGTGGTCGTGGGCGAAGGCGCGTGCGCCGCACCGGCGCGCGCCCGGTCGAGCGGAATCGGCGCAGAAGGAGCGCGGCGCGATCAGTGCGTTCGCCGCCCGGTTCGAGCCCGAAGTAGTCGTAGCCCGCGTGAACCGGAATCTGCGGCGGCACGACCGGCAGCGGCCGAAGCACGATGCCCGGCAGCGCGAGCGTGACGAGCCCCTGCACCCGGTCGGCGGCCCCCACTTTCACCTGCGCCGGAAAGCGCACGCGCAACGCTTCGGACGACATCTGCGCGCGCGCAAGCGTCGTCATCAGTCATCCGAAGCATTCGGCCAGTGATTCGTCGAGTACGATCTGGTGGTGCTCGTCGAGCGCGACGGGCCGCTCCGCGCCACGTTTGCGCACGCGCGCGATCGGCTTATACAAACGGCAAGCTTCCTGAATCGAGACCCTTATCGCGCAGGATGTAGTTCAGCGTCCCCAGTTTGGACAAGGAAGGTTTGTTTTCTCTGAACACGGGCCCGCGCGATATCACCCTGTTGATCTCCATTTCGGACGATCAGCGGAGTTGGGAAGTCGAGAATTATTCGGCCAGGTTACTTAATTCAAAGACTCTGGCCGACCGGTTTCTGGATAGATTCAAACCCAAGTGAACGGGTTTCTCGGGTCTTTTCCCGGCTCCGCACGATCGGCCGTTTTCATGGTTCGACGCTCCTTCGCGCGGTACGGAGGCCCATCTTGACTTTCACCCACCCACAACCTACGTTAAAGCAAGCATAAAACCCCCACCGGATTTTTTTCACCGAACACCGGCGCTGCATATTATCGCGAGAGGAGTTTAGATATCCGTATTACTCCGGGTGGCGCTTTTAAAAAAAGCGTCCGTGCAGGTTGAAAGCGAAGCTCGATGGCGGATTCCGCCGGATTATCAAAGTCCATCGGGCCTGCGCAGACAAGTGAATAACAGATGCAGATTCAACCTGGCCTTGCCCCGCTTGGCGCCGCCCCTGCTCCAGTGATGGACAAGATCGTCGTGGCCGTCCACGGCATCGGGCCCGCTCTGCGAAGCGAATCCATCCGCGCGGCCGTCCATCGCTTCGGCGCGCTCGACAAGCCGCCGTTGCCGGTGCTGTCGCTCGGCTACTTCAATCTCGGCAGCGTCGGGGAAGTGTGCGTGAGCCGCCTCGACGTGCCCAACAAGGACCCGCTCGCGCGCATCGGCTTCGCCGAAGTGTATTGGGCCGATGTGCCGCGCGATCTCGTGAAGCAGGACGATACGCTCGAGGAAAGCAAGGCCTGGGGCCGGACCGTCCTCAGCCGCGTGCGCGCGCTCTACACGCGCGTCGAACAGGAAGCGAAGCGTTCGGGCTGGAAGGCCCAACTCACCCCGAAGGATTTCTCGCAGGTCGCGGGCATCGTCGAAGAGGAGATCGGGACCTTCGCCGTGCTGGAAAAGCTGCTGTATCTCCCGTCGCAACTCGGCCTGCTCGATTTCAAGCTGCCCGAGCTGCTGCGCGACTACTACAGCGACGTTCAGCTCATCGCCGAATTCCAGTACTACCGCCAGGTGATCCTCTTTCGCTTTCACAAGGCGATGCAGACGATCATCGAATGGTTCCACGCCGCGTATCCCGGCATCAGCCGCGATCCCGAGATTCATATCGTCGCGCATAGCGAGGGCAGCATCATCGCGTTTCTGGCGCTGCTTCAGGCGCTCTCGTCCAGCGACGCGAAAAGTCCCGGCCCGCAAGCGACGACGGTCCCCACGGACTGGATCACCTGCGTGCGCGGCTTCATGACGTTCGGCTCGCCGATCGACAAGCACATCCTGCTGTGGCCGAAGCTCTGGGACCCGCTGGACCTCGCCTCCGACAATTTCAGGCAGCAGCGCCCGGACGCGCAGGTCTCCATGCTCGGCTCGCAACGCAATCATCCGCTCGTGCTGCCGAAGCCGATCAAGTGGCGAAACTACTACGATTACGGCGATCCGGTCGGCTTCGAACTGGACACGGCGCGCGAGTATCTGAAAGAGCACCGGTGCGGCGCATTCCAGTTCACGAAGTACGACGACTTCGGATTCAGCCGCTACTGGGTGCCGGGCGCCGCGCACGTCGGCTATTGGAGCGACGACGCCGTGTTCGCGCATTTCATCGATGACGTCGTGCTGCCCGAGGCGCGTCCCGCGTCGGCGCGCAAGGCACCGCCGCCGCCGACGAGGCGCATCGTCGGCATCGTCAGCACGGCCATTCCCTATGTGGTCGCCTACCTGACGCACGTGCTCGCCGTCTTCCTGCTCTTCAAGGCGACGCTCGCGTCATTCGAGTTCGTGGACGCCGCCGCCTATCGGGGCATCGTGCGCTCCGTGCTGTGCCTGAGCCTGCTTCTGGCGGGCGTCACCGTGTCGGGCCGGCTGCCGCGTCTCGTCAAATGGACGCACCCGCGATGGTGGGCGCTCGCGCTGGTCGCGTTTCTGTGCGGCGCGTGGCCGTGCCTGTATTACCTGGACCCGAAGGTGTCGAACTTTCTCGTCGAACCGGTCTCGGGGTTCTGGATCGGCCGCGAGTTCGCGCTTCTCGCGGGCAGTCTGCATGCGCCCGAAGGCAACCTCCTGCTCGTGGCGATCGCGGCGCTGGTCAGCCTGTCGGGCTGGATCGCGCCGCGCAGGCCGGTGCTCGGCGGCTGGATGCTGGTCGGCAGCGCAACGGTCCTGCTCGCCGCCGGCATCGTCTGGCGTTTCATGGAGGCGCCCCCGCAAAAGCCGATCTGGCCGCTGGTGCTCGCGGGCTTCTTCTTTGTGTATGTATGGCGGCTCGGCGTGCTGGTGTTCGATCTGGCTTTCATCTGGCATCGCTACATTCGCCATGCAGTGGCGCTTAAGGCGATGCACGCGTGGCGCGGCAGGCACGACGCCGCGCCACGCCGCTGGCGCATGTTCCGATCTCGCACGTGAACAGCAGGCGGCGGCCGCTTTCGCACCACGCCCGCGCGGGCGAACAGTACGACGTCCTTTTCGGTCGATGTGGCTTTAGGAGGAGTGCAAAGTGAATGGAATTCGAACGGCCGGCGCGGCCGCCACGGCCCTGTGCCTTGCCACCGCGAGTCATGCGCAGTCGGCGGGAAGCTTCTTCGCCACGGCGGGCTGGTTCCACCTCGCGCCGCAGGACAGCAGCGACCCGCTCAAGATCACGTCGGTCGGCGGCAATCCGGTCAACATCACCGTGCCCAATACCGGCGCGGGCGTGTCGAGCGCCGATACCGCCGGCTTCACCGTCGGCTACTTCATTACCGACCACATCGCGGCGGAATTCGAGTTCGGCGTGCCGCCGGAGTTCGACGTGAACGGCACCGGCGCGCTGTCGAGATACGGCAAGCTCGGCACCGTCCGCGAGTGGAGCCCGGCGCTCCTTTTCAAGTACTTTTTTCTCGCGCCGCAATCGAAATTCAGGCCGTATGTCGGCATCGGCGTGACGCGCACGTCCTTCAGCAACGCGAAGATCACGAACGGCGATTTCGAGGCCCGCGCGCTCGGTGGCCCGACGACGGCGGAAGCAAGCACGGTCTGGTCGCCGGTATTCAACGTCGGCGCCACGTATGCGTTTTCGGACCACTGGTTCGCCGGCTTTTCGGTTTCATTCATCCCGCAAAGCACGACGGGCACGTTCACCACGCAGTCGCAGACGCCTGTCGGCACGCTGACGCGCAAGGCCGAGGCGAAGATCACGCTCAATCCGATCATCACGTATCTGCGCGTCGGATACCGGTTTTGAGGGGCCTCACGCAGACCTTGGCAGATTGTCTTGTTCGCAGCTTTGTAATAATCTGAAACAGACGATGAGAAGAATCGGCGCACGCTGATCCCGGTTTTCAGAAGGGTTCACGAGTCTCGTTCACCAGAATGGAGGCCTCCTTGCGCGCTGATCGAATCATGCCTGCGTCGTACGATGACGTGCGTCTGAAGGCGCGCGGCGGCAAGCGCGTCGCGCCCGAAGGGGAGTCTCCGTGAGATGCGCCTGGTGCGGCGGCGCCGTGACCGCGGTCGGCTGCAATTGCACCGCCGCGTCGCGTCGCACGGCGCGCGCGCATTGCGCGTGCTGTGGCGCGGCGCGCCCGCGCCAGGCCCGCTTCTGTCCGCAATGCGGCGCGAGCTATGGCGCCGGCACGGTGTCGGACGCCTGCGTCGAGCGTCGCCAGATCACCTTCGTCTTCTGTGACCTGATCGGGTCCACGGCGCTGTCGGATGAGCTCGATCCCGAGGACTACCGACAAGTGCTGCTGGCGTATCGCGGCGCCGTCAACCGGAGCATGACGCAGTTCGGCGGGCGCGTGGAGCGCTACCGGGGCGACGGCACGCTCGTCTATTTCGGCTATCCGGAAGCGCACGAGGACGATGCCGAACGCGCCGTGCACGCCGCGCTCAAAACGGTCGAAGCGGTCTGCGCGATCAGTTTCGCGGGCCTGCCTCAGCTCGGCGTGCGCCTCGGCGTATCGACCGGGCTCGTGGTCGTCGCGGAAGCGGAGGAGTCGGAGGGGCCGGCGGCGATGGGCGACGCGCCCAACATCGCGTCGCGGTTGCAGGGCCAGGCCCAGGCGAATTCCGTGATCGTCGACGACGCCACCCGGCGCCTGGCGGGCGATCTCTTCGATTTCCGCGATCTCGGCCCGCTCGCGATAAAGGGTCTCGCCGCACCGATGCGCGCCTGGCGCGTGGCCGGCGCGATTGCCGTCGCGAGCCGCTTCGAGGCGCGCGGCAACCCGAAGCTCTCGCCGATGCTCGGCCGCGACGACGAGCACCGCACACTGTTGCGGCTCTGGCAGCAGGCGCGCGCGGGGCACGGGCAAATCGCAGTCGTCACGGGCGATGCGGGCATCGGCAAGTCGCGTCTCGCCGCGGCGTTGCTCGACGAAGCCCGCGCGGAGCCGTCGGGCATCTATCGTTATTTTTGCTCGCCTTACCGGCAGGGCTCGCCGCTGCGTCCATGCATCCAGCAGATCGAACACGCCGCCGGTTTCGCCGCGTCCGATTCCGTCGATGACAAGCTCGCGAAGTTCGACGCGGTGCTCACGGACCTGCCCGTGGAGGATCGCGCATTGATCGCGGACCTGCTGAATCTGCCGGGGCGCGAGGTCGCCGGCACCAGGTCGCTCAGCCCGAGCGCGAAGCGCCGCCGGACCATGCAGGCGCTCGTGGCATGGCTCCGGCGCTCGGCGACGAATCTGCCGGCGCTCATCGTGTTCGAGGACGTGCAGTGGATCGACGATACCTCGCGCGAACTCGTGCTGATGGTCGCGGACATGGTGCCGCGCATGCCGGTCATGTTGCTCGTGCTGATGCGCCCCGGCAGCTTCACCGACTTCGACAGCGTTCCGGGTGTCACGCGCCTCTTTCTCGGTCCCTTGCCTGCGTTGCTCAGCGCCGCGCTGGTGCGTCACGTCGCGGCCGACCAGGCGCTGCCCGCCGAAACGGTCAGGAACATCGTGCTGCGCACCGACGGCATTCCGCTGTTCCTGGAAGAACTGACCCGCGCGACCGTCGAGGGCGCGGCCCGGCCGGATGCCGCCGTCGGCAGTCTCGAAGGCAAGCCCCTGCCGATGCTGCTGCGCGCGTCGCTGCAATCGCGGCTCAACCGGCTGGGCGCCGCGCGCGAAGTGCTCGAAGCGGCAGCCGTGATCGGACGCGACTTCCCGGTGCATCTGCTCGAACTCGTCGTCAAGCCCGGCAAGGATCTCGGCCCGGCGCTCGACCGGCTGGTGGACTTCGGCATCGTGCTGCGACGCGCGGCGTCCGAGCCCGCATACACGTTCAAGCACGCGCTGATCCGCGACGCGGCCTACGAGATCATCGGCCGCGATACGCGCCGCGCGCTGCATGAGCGCATCGCCGGCGCGCTGGAAGCGCATTTCGCGGATGCGGTCGCCAACCAGCCCGAAATCCTCGCGTGGCATTACACGGAGGCGCGTATCGTCGAGAAGGCGGTCGTCCAGTGGCTCGCGGCGGGCCGCAGCGCGCTGCGCCGCTCGGCGATGGTGGAAGCGCTGGAGCATCTGAATCGCGGCATCCTGCTCGTCTCGACGATGGAGCGCTCGCCGTGGCGATTGCAGAACGAACTCGCGCTGACCATCTGCATCGGCATGGCGCAGATCGCCACGCAGGGCTATGCCGCCGCCGGCACCGGAGAGACGTTTGCCCGCGCGCGCGCCCTGTGCGAGATGCTCGGCGATCCGCCGCCGCTGCTCGCCGTGCTGCACGGCCTGTGGACTCATGCGCTCATGCGCGCCGACTTCGCGTCGGCGCGGGCTCAGGCCGCGGAAATTCTCGCGCGCGGCGAGGCGCGGCAGGATCCGCTGTGGCGCCTCATGGGCTATCGGTTCAGCGGCGTGACCTGTCATCCGATGGGCCATTTCGGCGACGCCATTCGCCAGCTCGAAACCGGCATCGCGCTCTACGACCCGGCGCAGCAGGCGCTTTATGCGTCGATGACGGTCGACGATCCGCGCGTCGTGATGCTGACGTACATGTCGTGGTCGCAGATGTGCGCGGGCAGGCTCGCCGAGGCGATCCGCACCAGCGGCGAGGCGGTCGCGCAGGGGCGGCGCATCGGGCATGTCTATACGCTCGCGCACGCGCTGGTGGGCGCATCGTTCGTCGCGCTGACCGTGATCTCGCCGCAGGCCGGCCTGCAGCGGCTGGACGAGCTCGCTACCGCGATCGCGGACAGCGGCATCGCGTATTACCACGCGGTCGAGGCGATCTTCCGGGGCTACTGTCTCGCCGCGATCGGCGCGCGCGACGATGCGCTCGCGGCGTTGACGCGGGGCATGGACGCCTATCGCGCGACCGAGACCGTGCTGTATCTGTCGGGCTTCCTGCGAATGTCGGCGCAGGCGCATGGCTGGGTCGGCGAAACCGACACGGCGTTGCGTCTGCTCGACGAGGCCTTCGCGATCACGCGGGCGACCGGCCAGCGCTGGGACGAAGCGGAGCTTCATCGCGTGCATGGCGTGCTGCTGCGCGCGCGTGGCGACGAAGCCGCCGCGCTCGAGGCGTTCCGGCGCGCCTGCGCGGTGGCGGTGGGGCAAGGCGCGAAGCTGTGGGAGCTGCGCGCCCGTTGCGAGCTGATGGAGCAGGGCGCGTGCGCACCGGACGCCACGACCGACGCGGCAGATCAGTTGAGGCTGCTCGCCGCCTCGTTCGACGACGCTCATGACCTTCCCGACCTGCGCCGCGCCCGCGCGATTCTGGAGACCCGTGTCGGAGGTGCGTGCCACATCGCCAATCTGTGATCGATGACGGGAGCGGGCGGCGCATGATGGCGCTCGCGTTTGGACGTCGTTTGCAACAAGAAGGAAGGCAACATGCCCCACGTCGATTTCGAGTCCGGCGAAAGGAGCCCGAGGCTCTCGTCGCGGCGCCCCGCGCCGGTGCGTTACGTTCCGCCGCTGCAGTATCTGTTGGGCGTGCTGCGCTACCTCTGGCCGATCCCGGGTTTGTTCCGCTATGCGGCCGTCCTGTTGCGCGAGGACGTGGAAGAAGTGCTCTCGCGCCCGGACATCTTCAAGGTGCCGTTCGCCGGGGAGATGACGCGGCTCGCGGACGGATCGTGGCCCGGCACGCCGTTCATCCTCGGCACGGACGACAAGAGCGCTCACGACGAGCAGCTCGTCCGGCTGATGCATGTATTCAGACTCGACGATGTGGAGACCGTCGGCGAGATCGCGCGGCGGCACGCGAGCAGGACCGTCGGCGCGGCGACGGGCGGCGAGCTCGACGCGATCGAGAAGCTCATCACGGACGTTCCGCTCGACATTTGCGTCGAATACCTCGGCGTGCCGGTCGGGGACCGCCGGTCTTTCACCGAAGCGCTCGTCTGTCTGAGCGGACACCTGTTCGGGCCGCCGCCGATCGTTCAGAAACCGCATGTGGACGCGATGGCGGACATCGTGCGCGAGGTGGTCGACGATGCGATCCGCGCCGCGCGGCGCGTTCCCCCGAAACCGACGACGGTGATGGGCCGGCTCATGCGCGAGGAGAGCCGTGACACCGAGGTGCGCGCGTTTCTGCTCGGGTTGATCGTCGGCTTCGTGCCGACGACCACCATCGCGGGCGGTCATATCCTCGAGATGATGTTGCGCACGGGCGGGATGCTCAGAATGACGCGCGCGGCGGCTCTGTCGGGCGACGAAACCTTGCTCGGACAATGTCTCTTCGAGGCGTTGCGCTACAAGCCGATCAATTACGGTCCGTTTCGCGTGTGCGAGAAGGACTATGTCGTCGCCGCGAATTCCTGGCGCAGGAAGCGCATCCGCGAGGGCACGTTCGTGCTCGCCTGCACGATGTCGGCCATGTTCGATCGCAGCCGGGTCAAGCAACCCTACGTGTTCACGCCGGGGCGCCCTGCCGCGGACCGGCTGCAATTCGGGCTGGGCCTTCACTGGTGCGTCGGGGCGTTCATCGCGCAGGCGCAGCTCGTCCAGACATTCAAGCCGCTCGTGATGCAGCCCGGTCTCGAACGCGCGCAAGGATGCGCCGGCCGCCTCCAGCGGTGGCCGAAGTCGATCTTTCCTCGGCACCTCGTCGTCCGGATTCCGGGGAAATCGTCATGAGTTCGCCCGCTTTCATCAACATTGTCGTTCCGTTCGATCCGCTCAACGTCGACAACGTCAACGCGGCCATCCGGTCGCTGACGGAGGAAACGCGGGGCAACTATCCGAAGCGCGACATCCGCAAACTGTTGAGGAAGGTGCGAGGCCTGCACTTCATGAGCCTCGGCGTGATCGACACGCTGTGTCCTTCCGAATCCGACGTGGCCCCGAGTCTCAAACCCTCGCGGCCGACGAACAAGGCGGCGCATCTGGTGATTGAAATCACGTCGGACTACGGATCGCGGGTCGTGCTCGCGGAGCTCGCCGAGCATTTTTGCGCGCCGTTGAGAACCGTCCTCGACGCGGCCGAGCCTTCTCTCTCGCGCGCCGGCATGCTCGATCTTCTGCTTTCGTACGAAGTCAGGATCAGCGCGAAATGGCGGTTCAGCGCGCTCGGCCAGGTGTTCAGCGGTTCGCCGGGCCTGACCGCCGATCGCATCGCGCGCGAGCGCGATCTCGCGAAGAAGCTGCGCGAGGTCATCGGGCAGGAGCAGAACAAGCCGGGCTGGTATTCGCTCTCACCGCTGGAGCAGCTCGCGCTCGTGCGCCGCACGGTCTGGCTCTCCAGGGGGCGCCCCTGGAAGTGGGCGTTCGTGCCTGAAGTGGCTTTGCCGACGGAAGCCGAGGAAGAGGTCGGATCACTGCCAAGAAATCCTAAGGCGGTCAAGGCGATCTTGCGGAGCTTCCACAACATGGTCTGGCCGCTTTGGGTGCCGCTCGTGATCATTGGAATGGGCGCGAACGTCTATTTCTCGCGCCAGTTGCCGACTTTCGTGGCCGTCATGTGCACCGCGACCACGCTGTTCCTCGTGCTTCTGACGCTCGCGCTCGTGCTCGGTCTCTCGCTGTGGCGGCTCAACATGCTCGGCGCGACCGATTTCGTCGATGAGCGCATCGTGTCGGCGAGGCAGGGCGGACTGCTGCTCGCGAAGGAGAATTTCGGGCAGCAGAATCATATGTTGACGGTGTCGCGTCTCAAACCCGGCATCCTGCGCTGCCTGACGTTGCGCCTCGCGTTCATCGGCGTGGGCGCCGCCGGCTACGTGAACAGGCTCGGCTTCCTCGGCAAGAACGGGGTCATCCATTCCGCGCGCTGGATGCGGCTTCCGTGCACCGATCAGCTCGTCTTCTGGTCGAACTACGACGGCACATGGGAGTCGTATGTCGCCGACTTCATCGCCGATGCGCCCGAGGGCGTCACGGGCATCTGGAGCAACTGCATCGGCTTTCCGAGAACGCGGGGCATCATCAGCGCCGGCGCGACCGACGGCGACCGCACGGTGCGCTGGGCGCGCCGGCAGCAGATTCCCACGCCGTTCTGGTACGCGGCCTACCGCAACCTGAGCGCATCGCGCATCCGCATCAATTCGCAGATTCACGAGGGCTTCGCGACTGCGGGAACGAATCAGGACAGTATCGACTGGTTCGCGCTGTTCGGCTCCACGCCGCGGCCGGCGCCCTCGCTGCAGGTCGCGCAGATATCGACGCTCGCGTTCGGCGGCCTGTCGAGAATGCGCTGTGCGAGCGCCTTCGTGGTGTCGCTCTCGAAGAACGAGGCGAACTGCAAGGCATTCGTCGCGGCACTGCGCGATCTCGCCGTCTACGGCACGGCTCACAAGCAGATGAACACCGCGCTCGCGATCGGCTTCTCGGCGCGCGCGTTGAAGCTGCTCGGCTTGCCGCGCGAGGCCATCGAAACGTTTCCGCTCGCGTTCAAGCAGGGAATGAGCACGCCGGACCGCGCGCGGGAACTTGGCGACATCCACGGCAACGAGCCGACGAAATGGGCGTGGGGCGGCCCGCGCACGAATCCGGATGTGCTCGTGCTCGCGTATGGCTTGGACCCGTCGGATCTGATGACGCTGGAGACCACCGTGCGCCTGGCAATCTCGGCGAATGGCCACACCTGCGCCTACCATCAACCGCTGACGCAATTGCGCGACCGCTCCGGTCAAAAGGCGTGCGGGATCGGCGGCAGCGAGCCATTCGGCTTCATGGATGGCATCTCGCAGCCCGTCATGCGCGGCGCGCCGCAGCGCAACCGCGCGCACGACGAGAACGATCTCGTGGAACCCGGCGAGCTGATCCTCGGCTATCCGGATAACCTCGGCGTGATTCCGCCCGGACCCACCATTCCAGCGTCTTGTGATCCGCATCATCTGCTTCCGGATGCGGGCGTCGATCGGGCGCGCGTGCGTCCCGACTTCGCACGCTATGCGTCGTCGGGGCGACGCGACCTCGGCCTGAACGGGACATTTCTGGTCGTGCGGCAATACGAACAGGACCTCCGCGCTTTCAACACCTGGTACGAGAGCACGGGCATCCGCATCCATCCCGGGTCGCCCGTGCCTTCACCGGGCACGCCGGACTTCCCGATTTCCGCGGCCATTCCGACGTTCTCCCACGTCAAAACGCGTGACGACCTCAAGACCGTGCTCTTCGGGAAGTTTTTCGGCCGATGGAAAGACGGCTCGTCGCTCGTGCGGCACGGCACGCCGCCGGCCCGCGTGGGCGGCCCTCACGGCAGAACGCCCGACAACGATTTCATGTGCGGCGAGGAAGACCCGGCCGGGCATGGCTGTCCGTTTGGCGCCCACATTCGCCGGGCCAATCCGCGCGACACGCGCTTTCCCGGATCGAAGGAGGAGATCGCCTCGGTGAACCGGCATCGCATGTTGCGCGTGAGCCGGGTTTTCGGCGATCTCGACAAGAACAAGTGCTGGCAACTGGACGAGAACAAGCGGCTCGGCGTGTTCTTCATGTGCGTGAACGGCGATATCGAGCGGCAATTCGAGTTCGTTCAGAAGACGTGGCTGCTCAATTCGAGCCTGCAGGCGATGGAATACGAAGTCGATCCGATCGTCGGGCGCGGCCCGGGCCGCAGCTTCAGCATTCCGACGTCGGACGGACCGGTGCGCCTGCCCGATTTGCCGGATCTGACGAAGCTGATCGGCGGCGGGTACTTCTTCATTCCGAGCAAGGCGCTGCTCGATTTTCTGTCGAAGCCGTAGGCCTGTCCTTTTTCGCGCGAAGTATTCGATGTCCCATCGAGGCGATTCAACAGCCAGCCGCGCATTCCTTTCGGATGGGCGACCTGATCGCGCGTCGCGTCTGGATGCCTGCGCCCGCCGCCATCGGTGGCGAGCGCGGCGAGGGCGGCGAGGGCGGTCACTGGCCAAAGAAAATATCCTTTCCCTGGCTGCCCGTGCCCGCCGAACCGCCGGACTGTCGCGTGCCGGCGATCGAAGGGCCGTATCCGCTACCCGACGCATTTGCGCCGTCATGCACCGCCACGCGCGCTTCGGCGCTCTGAATGCTGCTCGGGTAGCTCGCGTCTTCCGACGCCGGCGAATAGCCGGCGTGCGTCAGTTCGACCAGTTCGGAACGCACCTGCGCGCGCGTCAGCGGCTCGCCTGTCTGCGCCTGCGCCGTCGTTGCAACGAGCGCCGTGGAAAACAGCGTTGCCGCAATAAAGAGCATCTTCATCATTCATCTCCGTTGGATTCGTGCATCGCAGACACGACGGTCCGATGCACCTGCACGTATGACGCACGCGTCGTCGCGCCTGTCCTTGCTTCGTCATCGAACGACGAAGTCGTGATCTACTGACCGCGATAGATGTCGCAGTCAAGCCCCGGCGTGCATGGCCTGTCGGCGCCTGCCGCCCTCGCATCACGCGATGACGGATTGCCCGACATGCTGGCGGGCCGTGCACCGCCATAAGCCGTGTCGTTGGGCGCCGCCGACGGCTCGCCTCTCGCGTTCAGTTGCATCGACGCGTCCTGCGCCGGCGGCCTGTCCTGAGCCTGTGCCGCGCCGATCGCGAACACACTCGCAGCCGAAAGTGCCAGAAATAACGTTGATTTCATCGCCATCACCTCTTCGAGCAAATTTGCGAACGCAAGCCTGCGACGCGCTTGCGACCAGTTTCATGACTGGGGCCTCGGTCGCCGACGCGCACGCGCCGCCGGGGTTCTCGTTCGACTATGCGGATCGAGCTTGCGGGACTACCTCGCGAGCTGGCGCGAGAGCCCAGGCAAGGTTTTGTTTGGAGATTCAGGAGGGAAGACGAACTCGAGTTCGACAATTTGAATAGCCGAACGTCGAGTGTTTGCCTGTTTGATGGTTCCGGCATCGGGGCCGATGCCGGAACGTGTGACGATCCGCATGCACATCGTCGAGGCGCGCCTGCGGATGCTCGCTTCGTCAATACTGACGGCGGGAACGTTTCGTTCTGGTCGCTGCGAGCGAGCTCTCGCTATTTCGACAGCAACCCGAACACGGCGACGCCGCTCTTCGTCCCCACATACACCTTGCCGTTCGCGATCATCGGCGTGACGAACTTGTTGCCCGGGCCGAACTGGTCTCGCCCGCCGGCATCGACGCTGCTGTAAAGCTCGTTGGCCAGATTGTTCGCGTCGTAAGCGCGCAGCACGCCGATCGAGCCGTTCTGCGCCGCCCACAGAATGCCGTTCGCCGTGCCGTTCGCGGAAATGCCCGGCGTCGCACCGGGGAAGCCGAATGTGTTCGGCGTCTGACTCGCCGGCGTGCCCGACAGCGCGGCGTTCGAAACCTTGAACGCCTTGATGGTGTCGCCGACCGCGCCGAAATACACCGTGTTGTTGAAGTACGCGGGCGCCCCGAACATCGGTCCGCGTATCTGGCCGACGAGCTCCTGATAGATGTGATCCGCGTTCGAATCGAACTTGCCCATCGAAAAGCGATTCACGACGTAGATCGTCGAGTTCTTGCCGGCGCCGACCGCGAGATGCCAGACCTTGCCGTTTGCATCGGCAAAATTCGGCAACACCATTGCGCCGCCCGAGCCGAGGTCTTCGTCCTGATTCGACTCCTGCACCGTGTTCGACGGCTGAAAGTAATCCTGCACCCTGAGCGGCCCCAGGTTGAGCCTCAGGAAACCATTGCCGTAGTTGTCGTGGATCGGCATCTCGTGCTCGTTTTGCGTCGGGTCGAAGGTGCCGTTGGCGTCGAGCAGATAGATCGCCTCGCCGTCCGACGCGAGGCCCGCGCCGCTCATCCAGATGGAACCCATCTGGCCGTTCGGCGTGACATTCAGCACGCTCGCCTGCTGCAGCGTGTTCGCGTCGTAGCCCATCACCCAGCCGGTGTACGGCATGTAATCGCAATGCGAGGTCCACGCGGTATAGACGACGCCGTTCAGCAGAAGCAGCGCCGCGCGCTCGGCGTACTGGCCCGGATCGAACGTGAGCGTGCCGTTCTGACTGCCCGCGCCAGTGCCCGGATAGGTCGCGCGGATCTCCGTCGGACCGTTGAAGAGTTCGGCGCCCGTCGTGATGTCGAGCGCGTGAATGCGCTGGTGATAGCCGCCCGAGCCATCCTTCGACATGCCGACTACATATATCGCACCGTTCGGTCCGCGCGAGCGGTCGATGACCGGCGTCGCCGTGACGCCGATGGTCGGCGTGATCTGCGTGCACTTGTGGTCGTCGCTCGGCGACTCGCCGTTGCCGAGGGTCGAGACCTTCCAGAGCACGGCGCCGCTGTCCGCATCGAAGGCGTAGACGCTGGCATTCTCCGTCGCGACGTAGACCACGTTGTGCGTGCCGCCCGCGATCGGCACGCCGGCGAGAAAGAGCGGCTCGGCGTCGACGACGCCATCGACGGAATAGACGGCGAGCTTGCCAAAGGTACTCGAACGAACGTTCGCGGGCGTGAGGATCGTTTCCGCCAGTTGCTGGCCGGTGCGGGCGATGTCGTTGTGCCAGGTGACGACGTCCATCGGGTTCGCGGCGGCCGCGCCCGCTGCATTCGACACGCTCGATGGCGTCCTGGCCGCGGCGGCCGATGTCGAATCGCCGCCGGAGTCACCGCCGCT
The DNA here is from genome assembly GCA_001544655.2 of Caballeronia turbans. GTDB lineage: Bacteria > Pseudomonadota > Gammaproteobacteria > Burkholderiales > Burkholderiaceae > Caballeronia > Caballeronia turbans. The sequence continues at coordinate 133,087 of FCOD02000010.1, read as the reverse complement.
GCACGCGCCGATGATTGCCGTGATCAGCACGGCGCCGAGTGCGGCGGCATAAGCGGAAAAACGCGCATTCATTTGCTTTCTCCTTCTCCGAAAGCCGGCACGGGCACCGCGCTGTCGCGCCACGGCGGTGCTGCAACAGAGCAATTTCAGTCAGAGCAATTGCAGTGCCCCGGTCTTGCGGCGGACGCTGCGACCCGTTGAGCGCTTTTTACACCGGAAGCAACGACGACCTTTTCGCCACCGAACGTTCGGGCGCAATGTGAGAGGCCTGGTCTTCACTGATCAGAAAGCTATCGTGCAGCGGCACGACAACGCGTTTGTAATCTTGACGGGCTTTATGGCGAACGATGAAATGCGTCGGCGACTATTGAAGGACTCCGGTGCATAGCGTGCCACGCGGGAGCTTCCGGACAGACTTGCTTCATCGCAGGCGCTTGTCGAATTCACGAAACAGGTTGTTGCCGGGCCGGGCAGAGCAGCATTCGACGGTGACGACCGTTTGAAAGCTATCGCAGATCGCAGAGCGAATCAATGCGGCCGCGAAAAATTATTTTCGACACGACGATGCAAGTTCGACGCGGCCGTTCTCCATGTTTGCGGCGTTTGCTGATCAAAAAGATTACGATTCGGTCAGGCCCGCCATATTGGCGAGCGGGTTCGAAAAATTTTTCCGGGAAGTTTTGAAAGATTCATTACGTCCCTGACGTGCATCGCCAGTTGCCATTTCAGAAACCCGAAAGTCCATTATTGCCCTTCGCCGGTCCTGCAAAGAGCAATGCCAGTAAGCCATCCTTATATAGAAAAAATCGGTCTGCTCGACGAGTTGTTCCGGCTCTAAAAAACGAATGTGTCCAAGTGCACATATTTATCTATTCATTTCATGAGACGAAGTTTTGTCGCCGATTTGGGCTGCTAATCTTCGATCGAAGATCATCGCAATACGAAAGGGCGGGGCGGCGGCGACATGTCTTCGCGGGCACGTCCTACTGGAAGTTCGCAGTGCGGTTCACACCCTGAGCGCTCGAAACGAGGGTCATCATAGTGCCGATGTGTACGATGCAGGTCAGCCGCGACAAGCTGCCGGACTGCGCGAAATCCGGGATGCGTGCGCCTTCGCTGACCCGCCGTTCCATGCTTTGCGACATGGCCGCGCTCGCTCTTGGTGCGGTAAGTCCCATCGCATTCGCGCAACATGGCGGCCTCGGACTCGTCACGCCGCCGCTTCGTCTCGACGATGCCTGGCTCGTCGACCAGACCGGCAAGAAGCGCCTGCTGAATGACATGCTGCACCAGGGTGTAACCGCACTGCAGACGATCTACACCGGTTGCGGCACCGTATGCCCGCTGCAAGGCGCGCTTTTCAGCACGGTGCAGGAACGGATCCCGGGAATCCGCGCCCGTCATCCCGTGCAGTTGTTGTCGATAGGAATCGATCCGCTTTCCGATTCACCCTCCGCATTGCGCGCCTGGCTCGAGCGTTTTCAGGCCGGTCCCGCGTGGAATGCAGCGACGCCAGCACTTTCAGATGTAGACCGGGTGCGCGTGGCGCTGTCGGGCAGCAAGACGCCCCTCGGCGACATCGCGGACCATTCCACGCAGGTCTTTTGCTTCGATGCCAACGCGATGCTGCGCTGGCGAAGCGCCGACCTTCCTCGCGTCAACGACATCTGCGATGTGCTCGGCGCGCTTGCACGTACATAACCAGCCTCATGTACGGGGAGCAACCATGCCAGAAATTCATTCGACGGGACACGCGCCCAGCCTGCTCGTCCGGTGCATGCGCTTTTTGCTGCTGATCGCGTTATCGCTCGCGTTGTCGGGCGTATCGCTCAGTGTGCGCGCGCAAACCGCGGCTCCCGTCACCGTGAGCGGCACCAACCTGTGCGCGGACGTCAGCGGCCAGTCGACGACACCGGGCGCACCGGTGATCGCCTGGACTTGCTGGGGCGGCGCAAACGAGCAATGGCTCCCGTCTGCGACCGGCGCCCGGTACACCCTCGTCAACCAGAACAGCGGCCTGTGCATGGACGTGTCGGGCCAAAGCCTGAGTCCGGGCGGCCCCATCATCCAGTGGACCTGCAATGGTGGCTTGAATCAGGCCTTCACGTTGATGCCGCAAGGCGCGGGCTACGCAATCGTCGCGGGGCATAGCGGCTTATGCGTGAGCGCGGCGAGCACGACTTCCCAGGGTGCCCAGTTGAGGCAGCAGGCGTGCAATGGAGGTGCGACACAGACGTGGATGGTGAGCGGCTTGCCGCCGCAGAAAACCGCATTGCCTTCGAAGTGGACGGCGCCCATCACGCTGCCGCTCGTTCCGCTGCAGGCCGCCAATCTGCCCAATGGAAACGTGCTGGTCTGGTCGGCTGACAGCGCGCTCGACTTCACCCCGGGGGCGAACCCGCCGCGCAGGACGTATACGGCAATCTTCAATCCGTCGACGGGCAGGAGCCAGCAAGTGATCGTGACCAATACCGGACATGACATGTTCTGCCCGGGCATCGTCAACCTTCCTGATGGCCGGATTTTCGTGACCGGCGGATCGACCGCGAAACTGACCAGCATTTATTCGCCTTCGACTAATTCGTGGACCGCGAGCGATCAGATGAACATCGCGCGCGGCTATCAGGGCAGCGTGACATTGAGCAACGGCGACGTGTTCCTCGTGGGCGGCTCGTGGAGCGGCGGGCTCGGAGGCAAGAGCGGTGAAACCTGGACCGCGGGTTCGGGCTGGCGGATCAACGGCGCCATCACGGACGACTACATCCTCACGAACGACGCCGGAGGTCTGTTTCGCGCCGACAATCACGCATGGATGTTCGCGGTCGGTGATGGACGCGTGTTTCACGCGGGACCGAGCCGGGCCATGCACTGGTTCGATACGGCCGGCAACGGCAGCGTGACCGCGGCCGGCAACCGCGGGAGCGACAACGATGCGATGAACGGCAACGCGGTCATGTACGACGTCGGCAAGATTCTCACCGTCGGTGGCGCGCCGAGCTACGATCAATCGCCGGCCACCGCCAATGCAACGCTCATCGACATCAGCAGTGGAAACGCCGTAGTGCGGACCATTGCGCCGATGAGCTACCGGCGCGCGTTCAACAACAGCGTCGTGCTGCCGAACGGACAGGTCGTCGTGGTCGGCGGGCAGACGTTTGCTGCGCCTTTCTCGGACGACAACGCGGTGCTCACCCCGGAGCTGTGGGACCCCGCGACCAATTCGTTTTCCCCGCTCGCCCCGCAGGCCGTGCCGCGCACTTATCACAGCATGGCGCTGCTCCTGAACGACGGACGCGTGCTGAGCGGCGGCGGCGGACTGTGCGGATCATGCGCGACCAATCACACCGACGTGGAGATATTGACGCCCCCGTATCTGCTGAATTCGGACGGGTCTGCCGCGTCCCGGCCGAGCCTCTCGTCCGTTCCGTCGGACGCGCAGCTCGGCACGACGATCGTGGTGACGGCCAGCAGGGCAGTGCGCTCATTCGTACTGATGCGCTCCTCGTCTTCCACGCATTCGCTCAACAACGAGCAGCGACGCGTGCCGCTGACATTCAGCGTGGGTACCGCGGGCGAATTTCATTTGAACATTCCTTCCGATCCGGGCGTCGTCGTCCCCGGCTATTACATGCTGTTCGCGCTGAACTCGAACGGGGTGCCGAGCGTCTCGCGCGTATTGCGCGTGCATTGAATGGTGCGGCGATACCACTCTGCAACACAGGCCATCGCGATCGGCCTTGCGCTCCTCGCGCTGACACCGCTTGCCCGCGGCGAGGCCGCGTGCGATCGGGCCGACCTCGGGTGTGCAATTTTCAGCGGGCAGCATCCGATGTCCGCGCATTTGCGCGACGACGATCGTCCGCTACCTTCCTGGACGACCCGATGCGTCAATTGCCACACAGGCACGTCGAAGGCTTCGGCCTTCGCGCCGCCGCTGACACACGACGCCCTGCTCGGCGCGACAAGTCGCCGGGGCGGGCCGATCAGTCACTATGACGCGACGTCCTTCTGCCGGGCGGTCAAAGACGGCATCGACCCGGCGGGCGTCCTGCTTGGCAAGTCGATGCCTCACTATCGGATGACCGATGCGCAGTGCATGGCGCTCTGGCGCTTCGTCGTGCGTCGATAGTCGTAGTCTGGCCTTCGGCCGCCTGTTGACGGCTTCTCTCAAGAACGCCGTGTTAGAAGGTCGCGGTCTTGCCGCCATCGGCGGCGAGAATCTGCCCCGTCACGAATGCAGAGCCCTCGCTCGCCACATTGAGCACCGCGCTGATCGGTGCGATCGTCGGCGGCTGATTCGATTCAAATGTCATTGCGCCAAGGCTGCTCGTCCCGCTTCTGCTTGCATAGCTCGATGAACCTCTGTACCGGCGCGGTCGCCGTGGCCCCGCGACGCGTGGCGATGCCGTATGGCGCGCCGCGTCGTTCTATGCGAATCGGCAGCACCGCCATCATGCCGTGCACCTGGAAGTATTGCGCGACCTTCAACGGCATCAATGCGACGGTGCCCTCGCTCGCTCGCAGCAACGACAACGTGGCAAATGTCGAAGACGTCTCGATGGCGTAACGCGGGAAGGGAACCTCGGCGTCGTCGAAGAGCTGTTCGAGCAGGGAGCGCATCGGCAGCGCGGCTTGCGGCACGATCCACGGGTTGTCGGCGAGCTCCGCGAGCGACAGACGCTGCACGCTCGCGAGCGGATCGGCGCCGTCCACCACCAGACACACTTCCTCGACCTCGAGCGGAATGAAATCGTAGGCTTCCGGATGGACGCTGATGCTCGGCCGTCCGATGACGAGATCGAGCAGACGCTGATCGAGCATCGATAACAGGCGGGCGCTATTGTCCTCCCAGACCTCGACGGACACGTCCGGCTGCACTTCCCGCAAAGAGCGAAGTATGGGCGCGAGCCACTCGGGCATCGAGCCCATCACGGCGCCGATGGCGAGCATGCCCCCGCCGCCGCGCATGATGGCTGCAAGCTCGTCGCGCAGCGCGCCGATCTCGGAACGCACGGCGCGCGCATGACGGATGACGCAGCGTCCGAGTTCGTTCGGCACGATGCCTCGCGGCGATCGCGCGAACAGCTCCGCGCCGAACATCGCCTCGATTTCGCGCAGCGACTTGGTCGTCGCGGGCTGCGAGAGCGACACCTGCTGGGCCGCCTTTCGCAGCGAGCCGTGGTCGTCCAGCGCGATCAGAAGCGCGACGTGATTGCCGCGCAGCCGCCTCAATATCGCATCGATACTGGTTATCACCGATATAACTCCAACGTCTCACCTGATCGGAAGGTTTCATTATCTGGCCGCATCGATGCCTCTTTAAACTGGTTTCGTCGATGTTCGTCGCAGCCCGGCGCTCGACGGCGCGGCTCGATCATGCCGGAATACACGCGGCGTGAGCAAGCGAACCGGAAATCACGCATCACAGGAGAGAGGCAAATTGAAAAGAATCGGACTCGATGTCGGCGGCACCTTCACCGATGTCGTGATGGTGGACGATGAGACAGGGCGCATCTGGTCGACCAAGGTGCCGACGACGCCGAAGGATCGCGTCATCGGCACCATCGAAGGCTTCCGCAAGATTCTCGAACTGTCGGGCACCGACAGCGCCGACGTTTCGTTTCTCGGGCACGGCACGACCATGGCGACCAACATGGTCGTCGAGGGCACCGGCGCGAAGACGGCGCTCGTCACCACGCGCGGCTTTCGCGACATCCTCGAACTGAGGCGCGTGTCGCGCCACGATCGCGCCGATCTCTACGATCTGCTGTTCGACAATCCGCGTCCGCTCGTCGAGCGCCGCTGGCGGCTCGAAGTGAACGAGCGCCTGCGCCATGACGGCAGCGTCGAAACGCCGCTCGATCATGCGCAACTCGAAGCGCTCGCCGATCAGATCCGCGCGTCGGATGTCGAGGCCGTCGCCGTGTGCTTTCTGCATGCGCACGTCAATCCGCGGCACGAACGCGAAGCCGTCGATGCGCTGCGCCGCCTGTTGCCGGATCATTTCGTCTGCGCATCGCACGAGGTGAACCCCGAATCGATGGAATACGAGCGCGCGAGCTCGACGGTCATCAACGCGATGCTCGGCCCGGTCTGCGGACGCTACATCGGGCGGCTCATCAGCGCGCTGGCGCAACACGGCTTCGCGGGCGAGTTCCTTTTCATGCAGTCGAACGGCGGTCTCGCGGGTCCGGCGATGGTCGCGGACAAGCCCATCGTGCTGCTCGAATCGGGTCCGGCGGGCGGCGTCTCCGCGGCGATCCGCAACTGCGAGAAGAGCGAGCTGAAGAACGCGATCCTCGGCGACATGGGCGGCACGACCTTCGACGTCTCGCTGATCCGCGACTTCCGCCCCGAACTGCGCAACAAGAGCCTGCTGCATACCTACACCGTGCGTTCGCCCAGCATCGACATCGACTCGGTCGGCGCGGGCGGCGGCTCGATCGTGTGGATCGACGCGGGCGGCGGCGTGCGCATCGGACCGGAGAGCGCGGGCGCGGACCCCGGTCCCGCGTGCTACGGACGCGGCGGCACGCGTCCGACCGTCACGGACTGCAATCTGGTGCTCGGCTATATCGATCCCGACAGTTTTCTCGGCGGCGAATTCAAGCTCGATGCGCAGGCGGCATGGCGCGTCGTCGACGAAGTCATCGCGAGGCCGCTCGGCGTCTCCGTGCCCGAAGCCGCGCAGGTCGTGCGCTCGGTCGCCAACGCGCTGATGGCTCAGGCCATCCGCATCATGACGGTCGAGCGCGGCTACGATCCGCGCGAGTTCTCCTACATCTGCTACGGCGGCGCGGGGCCCGTGCACGCGGTCGATCTGGCGCACGAAATGGGCATCCGCCGCGTGGTCATCCCGCCGCTGCCGGGTCTCTTCAGCGCGTTCGGCATGACGGTCGCGGATCAGCAATACGACTATCAGCGTCCGCTCGAAAGCGATCTCGCGATGCTCGACGACGCGGCCCTGCACACCGCGCTCGAAGAACTGACCGCGCAAGGCATGGACGAGTTGCGGCGTCACGGCGTGCAGGCGCAGAACGTGAAGGTCGTGCGCCTCGCCGATTGCCGCTACGCGGGCCAGCCCGATGTCATCACCGTCGAAGTGCAGGGCGAGGCGCAGGGCATCCGCGCAGCGCTCGCGCAGGCCTTCGAGGACGCGCATCTGCGGCAATGGAACTTTGTCAGCAAGGACAAGCCGGTGGTGATCGCCAATGTGCGCCTGCAACTCGTGGCGACGACCGGCTGGCGCGGCTGCGTCGCGAGCGCGGATGGCGGCGAACTGCCGAAGCCGGTGCGCACCCGGGAGGTTTATTTCGACGACCGCGCGCGCACCCTGCCGGTATTCGCGCGCACGCAGATCCCGGTCGGCGCGACCATCCAGGGGCCGGCGGTCATCGAAGAGCACAGCAGTTGCGCCGTGCTGAAGGCGTCGCATGTCGCGCGCGTCGATCCCGATCTCAACCTCGTCATCGAACTGGCAGCCTGAATTCATGGACATCGTTACTTACGAAATCATTCGCAGCAGTCTCTTCGCGGTCGCGCGTGAAATGAAGATCGCGATGATGCGCACCGCCGGCAGCCCGCTCATGCACGCGAGCGGCGATTCGTCGGCCGCCATTTTCGACGCGGACATGCAACTCGTCGCGCAAGGCAACGACATTCCGACGATGCTCGGCTCGGCCGTCATCTCGACGCGCGTGTCGGTGGAAGCGGTCGGGCGCGACAATCTGCGCCCCGGCGACGTCATCGTCAGCAACGACGCCTACGTGGGCGGCGGCAATCATCAGCCCGACGTGCAATTCACGCGGCCCGTGTTCGCGGACGGCAGGATCGTCGCCTTCGTGATGACGCGCGGCCACTGGACGGACATCGGCGGACAGTCGCCGGGCAGCTATACGGTCACGACGTGGGACGTGTTCGCCGAAGGCATCCGCATTCCGCCGGTGTTTCTCTATCGCAACGACGAGCCGGTGCAGGACATGCTCAACCTGCTCACGAGAAACAGCCGTAACGCGCACGAACTGCTGCTCGACATCCAGGCGCAATACGCGGGCACCTTCGTGGGCGACCGGCGCATCGGCGAACTGGTGGCGAAGTACGGCGCCGATGCGTTGCGCGACGTGATGAGCCAGAGCCTCGATCACTCGGAGAAGCTGATTCGCGCCGAGATCGCGCGCATTCCCGATGGCGTCTACGAAGCGGAAGAGTATCTCGATCCGATCGAAGCGCCGGGCTGGAAGCAGGAGCGTCCGCTGCTCAAGGTGAAAATCACCAAGACGGGCGACCAGATCACTTTCGACTACACCGGCACCGGACCGCAGGCACGCGGCGGCATCAACTGTCCGCTATCGGTGACGTGCAACAGCACCTGGTTCACCGTGAAGGCGCTGACCGATCCGGGCATCCCGATCAACCAGGGCTGCTATCGGCCGGTGACGATCATCGCGCCCGAAGGCAGCGTGCTGAACTGCCGCTATCCGGCGTCGGTGGTGTCGGGCAACACGGAGACCTCGCCGCGCGTGATCGACCTGCTGCTCAAGGCGCTCGCGCCCGCGGTGCCGGAGCGCATCACCGGACAAAGCAACTGCGCGTCGTGCGCGGGCATTTTCAGCGGACGCGATACCGATGCGGCGCGCGTTGCCCGCACCGGCCAGGAATTCGTCACCATGCACGATGTCCACGCGGGCGGCATGGGCGCGCGCGCGGGCAAGGACGGCGTGAGCGGCGTGCGCGTCTACGTGGGCAACGCGGGCAGCCAGTCGGTCGAGATGATCGAAGCGACGTCGCCGCTGATGGTCGAGGAGTGGTCGCTCGTCACCGACAGCGGCGGCGCGGGCCGCCGGCGCGGCGGGCTGACATCGCGGCGCGTGTATCGCGTCGAATATGACGAAGCCACCTTCACCGTCTCCGGCGAACGCGGACGTTCGGCGCCCGAAGGCCACTTCGGCGGCCAGCCGGGCACGCGCTTCCAGTGCGTCGTCGAGCGCGCCGACGGCAGCGAACACAAGGTTGCGGCGAAGGGCGGGCAGACGGTCGTGTATCGCGGCGATCGCGTGACGGTGCAGCCCGCGGGCAGCGGCGGTTATGGCGATCCGCGCGAACGCGAGCAGGCGCGCATCGATGCCGATGTCGCCGATGGCTACATCAGCGCGGATGCGGCGGCGCGACTATACGGGCAACGCGATGCGGCGCCGGAGCAAGCGGCCGACGCGCCGTTCGAAGTGGCGGCGCAATGAGCACGCATGAAACGATGAGCCAGCCCCTGCCGCTCGCGGGCGTGTGCGTGATCGAGATCGGCCACAGTCTCGCCGCGCCATACGCCGGCATGATCCTCGGTTCGCTGGGCGCCGAGGTCATCAAGATCGAAAGCGCGGAACACGGCGATTACGCGCGCGACTGGGGCCCGCCCTTCGTCGATGGCGCGGCCGCGCTGTTTCATGCGGTGAATCACGGCAAGCAGAGCATCGCGATGTCGCTGTCGAATCCCGATGAAGCCCAGGCGTTACGCGAGCTGATCGCGCGCCGCGCCGATGTCGTGCTGCAGAACCTGAAGGCGGGCGGCACGGAGAAATACGGTCTCGGTGGCGAACAGATGCTGCGCATGAAGCCGTCGCTGGTGTACTGCAATCTCGGCGCGTTCGGCACGGCGGGACCGCTGCGCGACAAGCCCGGCTACGATCCGCTCGTGCAGGCGCTGTCCGGTCTGATGAGCTTCCTCGGCCAGCCGGGCGAGCCGCTGTCGCGCATTCCGGTGTCGGTGAACGACATGGGCACGGGGCTATGGGCCGCGATAGGCGTGCTCGCCGCGCTCTTCAGACGTCAGGCGACGGGCGCGGGCGAAGTCGTGTCGGTGTCGCTGTACGAGACGGCGATCAGCTGGGCGGGCATCCAGATCGCCGACTATCTCGCCTCGGGCGTGCTGCCGGGGCGCTGGGGATCGGGGACGGCCGCGATCGTGCCGCATCAGGCCTTCGAATGCGCGGACGGCACCATCATGGTCGCCGCGGGCAACGACCGCCTGTTTCATCGCCTGTGCGGCGTGCTTGCCATCCCCGCGCTCGCCGAAGACCCGCGCTTCGTCACCAACGGCGCGCGCGTGAGCAACCGGGTCGAGCTGATCGACTTGCTGCATGCGCAGTTCCGCAAGCAGGGCATCGCGCACTGGCTCGATGCGCTCGACCGGGCCGGCATTCCGTGCGGCCCGATCCAGACCATCGATCAGGTCGTGGAGCACGAGCAGACCAGGGCGCTCGACCTGCTGCGCACCACCGACGATGGCGCGGCGACGGTCGTCGGCGTGCCGATCTCGTTCGGCGGCGCGCGGCCCGCGCACACGGGCGTGACGCCCAAGCTCGGCGAACATAATCATCTGCTGGCGAAAACGCCACTGGAGACATCTTGAAACTTGCATCGCAACTGGTCGGCGCGCTCGACACGCTGACGCTCGAAGAAATCGACGAACAGATCCTCGTCGTCAAGCTCGATCGCCCGGAAGTCTCGAACGCGATCAGCACCACGATGGGCGAGGAAATCATCCGGGTATTCGGCGCGCTGGAAGCGAACCCGGCGCTGTATCGCTGCGTGATCCTCACGGGCGCGGGCGAGCGTGCGTTCTGCGGCGGCGCGGACCTCAAGCAACGCGAAGGCATGACCGACGAGCAGTTCGGCGTGCAGCACTACCTGTTCGAGCGCATGAACCGCGCGATCACCTATTGCCCGGTGCCGATCATCTGCGCGGCGAACGGCTCGGCGGTCGCGGGCGGACTGGAACTGCTGCTCGCCTGCGACTTCGCGTATGCAAGCGCAAGCGCGGTATTCGGCTTCACGGAGGTCAAACGCGGCATCATGCCGGGCGGCGGCGGCACGCAACAACTGCCGCGCACCATCGGCATGCGGCGCGCGAAGGAACTGATTCTGCGCGGCGCGAAATTCACGGCGCACGAAGCGCTCGCGTGGGGCGTCGTCAACCGGCTGTGCGAGCCGGGGCGCGTGCTCGCCGATGCCATCGACGCGGCGCGCGACATCTGCACGAGCGCGCCGCTGTCGGTCGCGCAGGCGAAAAAGGCAATCGACCTCGGCATGCAGGGCGACCTGCGCACCGGGCTGTATCTGGAAATCGAAGCGTACAACCGGCTGATTCCGACCGAGGATCGTCTCGAAGGCATCAGCGCCTACAACGAGAAACGCTCGCCCCGATTCCAGGGCCGCTAACCTCGACTGCACGGCCGACCCAAAAACCCGGACTCACCGGAGGAGACAGACATGACACCCGACATCGGCAGCTTCGACAGGCCAACGGCCGAAGCGACGTACGGCAAGATCACGCGCAGGCTCATACCTTTTCTGTTCCTGTGCTATGTGTTCGCGTTCCTCGATCGCATCAACATCGGTATCGCGCAGCTCGACATGAAGCATGACGTAGGCTTCAGCGATCTCACCTACAGCATCGGCGCGGGCATCTTCTTTCTCGGCTACGTGCTGATGGAAGTGCCGAGCAATCTGCTGCTCGCGCGCATCGGCGTGAAGCGCACCTTTTCGCGCATCATGATCCTGTGGGGCTTGATCGCGGCGGGCACGGCGTTCGTCACGCTGCCTTCGCATCTCTACACCGTGCGCTTCTTTCTCGGGCTTGCGGAGGCGGGGCTGTATCCCGGCGTGATTTTCTATCTCACGCGCTGGTATCCGGTCGAGCGTCGCGCCAAGGTGATCGCCATCTTCACCTGCGCGACCGGCATCGCGGGCCTGTTCGGCGGGCCCTTGTCGGGCGCGCTCATGACGTACTTCAACGGCTACTTCGGGCTGCACGGCTGGCAGTGGATGTTCATCGTGCAAGGCCTGCCCGCGAGCGTGCTCGGGGTGGTCGCGTTCTTCTTTCTCGATGACGGCCCGCAGCAGGCCAAATGGCTCACCGAGAACGAGAAGGCCGTCGTGCTCGCCGACATTCGCAAGAGCTCGAGCGTGTCGACGAAGCATGCGGAGCACACTTTCGCCCGCGCGCTGAGGGATTTCCGCGTCTACGTGATGGGCTTCGTGTGGTTCACGCAGATCGCGGGCGTGTTCGCGATCGGCTTCTGGCTGCCGACGCTCATCAAGAGCGCGGGGGTGTCGGGCGCGTTGCAGATCGGCTGCTATTCCGCGATCCCGTATTTCGTGAGCTGGGTCGCGCTCATCATGCTCAACCGTCATTCGGATCGCACGATGGAACGGCGCTGGCATTGCGCCGTTGCGATGGTGTTCGGCGCGGCCGGCCTCGTCGTCGCGGCATTCACGACGGGCAATCTGGCGCTGTCGCTGGTGGCGCTCTCGGTCGCGACGGCGGGCATCCTCGCGCCCAACCCGCTGATCTGGGCGATCTCGACGGATTACATCCGCGGCAGCGGCGCGGCGGGCGGTGTCGCGGTGATCAATTGCGTGGGTCTGCTCGGCGGTTTCGTCAGCCCGATGATCATCGGCTCGATCAAGACGATGACCAACAGCATGGTCGGCGGTCTCGGCGCGATCGCGCTGCTGATGGTGCTCGGCGCAATTGCGGCAGTGGTGCTCGCGCCGGCGACATCGGCCGCAGCGGCTGGCGTCGGCCATACGGACGAAAGCAACGATGCAGTCGCGGACGCGACGATCTGAATGGAGCAGACATGATCGAAAAAGATGTGCAGATTCGCGAAGTCGGCTTGCGCGACGGGCTGCAAATGGTGCGCACGATACTCACGAGCGAGCAGAAGCTCGAATGGTGCGCGCGAATGGTCGATGCCGGCGTGACCGATATCGAAGTGACGTCGTTCGTGCCGCCCAAAGTCGTGCCGCAATTCGCGGACGCGGTCGAGGTCGCGACGGGCGCGCTCGCCATCGAGGGGCTTCACGCCGCAGCGCTGGTGCCCAACCTGAAGGGCGCGCAACGCGCATTCGACGTGGGATTGCGCAAGGTGCATTACGTGCTGTCCGCGAGCAACGAGCACAACCTGAAGAACGTGCGGCGCAGCACGGCGGAGTCGGTCGAGGACTTCGTGCGAATCGCGGCGGCGCGCCACGAGCTGGGCGGCGATGCCGTGCTCGGCGCGGGCGTGGCGACCGCGTTCGGCTGCACCATCGCGGGCGAGGTCGATGAACGCATCGTGCTCGGGCTCGTCGAATCGCTGATGGAAGCCGGCGCGCAAGAGATCACCATCGCCGACACGGTTGGCTATGCGAATCCCGCGCAGGTGCGTGCGCTCATGAAGCGGGTTCTGGCGCTTGCGGGGCAACTGCCCGTTGCCTGCCATTTCCACGACACCCGCGGTCTGGGTCTCGCGAACGTCATGGCCGCGCTCGATGCAGGCGTGCGTGCGTTCGATGCATCGCTCGGCGGGCTCGGCGGCTGTCCGTTCGCACCGAACGCGACGGGCAACATCAATACCGAGGACACGGTGTTCATGCTCGAAGCGCAAGGCCTGCGCACGGGCATCGATATTGACCGGCTGCTGGCGATTCGCGAGACCATCGCGGGATGGCTGCCCGGCGAGCCGTTCACGGGCGCGATCGCCCGCGCGGGTTTGCCGAAGACCTTCGTGCATCGGGAGGCGATCGCTGCATGAGCCGCTTACCGGGCTAGGACGCTGCCGCGAGCCGTTCGAGCAGATCGGCAAGCAGGGCGGGCGCGAGGACCATCGCGTCGTGGCCGGTGTCGATGCTCTCCCAGCCCCAGCCCGGATGTTGCGACCGGATATGCTCGCGCACGGGCGCGAGCGTGTCGTACGACGGATTCGCGCAATGCACGTAGGTGCAAGGCAGCCCATTGCCGAGCGGATGTTCGAGCATGAGCGGCGTGGTGTAGGTCGCAAGCGGATGCGGCGTGAGCCGCCGATGCACCCAGCCGGCACGCGGATGATCGTCCGGTATGCCGGTGCCCTTCAACCCGTTGACGGGCATCGCGAGCGACTGGCCGCTTGCCCGTACCGACGCCATGCGCTCGTCTACTACACTTGCAGGCAGGATATCGAACGCGCATTGGCCGCTTTGCACGAGCAGGCTGTCGAGGAATACGAGCGTGCGCAGCGCGTGGGGAATGCGATCGGCGACGCCCGATGCAACAAGGCCGCCATAGCTGTGGCCCACCAGCACGACGTCGTTCAGTTCCTCCGCTTCGATGACATTGACGATATCGGCGATATTCACATCGAGCGACGTGACCGACGCAAGCAAATGATGGCGTTCGCCGAGGCCGGTCATGGTCGGGGCGATGACGCGATGGCCGCGCCCGATCAGTTCATCGACGACGGGTCGCCAGACCCAGCCGCCGTGCCAGGCGCCGTGAACGAGGACGAAGTTGTTGTTCTGTATGCTGCCTTTCAAGTCGGTCTCCTGATGAATTCGTGCGCGAGAGAATGAATGACACATGCCCGGTCAATCGTCGCAGAGATAAAGCCGCTACGCAACCGATAACAAAAGCTCCAAGCGCCGCTGATTACTGGTTATCACCGATATAACCCGCGCGTCTCACCTGATCTGTACTTTTCATTATCTTTGCGCATCGATTCTTTTTAGACTGGCGAAGCATGTTGGGGATGGAAGAGGAGTGCGTCGGTCACGTTAGCCCACGCCGTAAAACATGGAGACAGCGAGTGAACGAGTCCGTTCTAAATTCCGAGCCGGCGTCAGCCGATGCGCTTCAGTCCGGATCGACTGCAAACGCGCATGATCGATCGCTCTACTTGCGCGTCACGCTGCGCATCGTGCCCTTGCTTTTCGTGTGTTACGTCGTCGCGTTCCTGGATCGCATCAACGTCGGCTTTGCAAAGCTGCAGATGCAGGACGCGCTCGGCTTCAGCGACAGCGTGTATGGCCTGGGCGCCGGCATTTTCTTTCTCTCATACTGCTTGCTGGAAGTGCCGAGCGCCATGCTGCTCAGGCGCATGGGCGCGAAGCGAACCATTGCGCGCATCATGATTTGCTGGGGAATCGTCGGGGCGTGCTCCGCGTTCGTGACGAACGTCACCCAGTTCTATATCGTGCGATTGCTGCTCGGTGTGTTCGAGGCGGGCTTCTTTCCCGGCGTGATCTTCTACTTGAGTTCGTGGTTTCCGGAAAGAAGGCGCGGCGTGATAATCGCGTGCTTCATGGTGGGGTTTCCGGTCGCGGGTCTCGTGGGCGGCCCTGTGTCCGGATGGGCGATGACGAGTCTTGCTCATGTCGCCAATCTCGCCGGATGGCAGTGGCTTTATATCGTCGAGGCGCTGCCGGCGGTCGTGCTCGGTCTCGTCACGTTATTCCTGCTGGACGATAACATCGACAAGGCGAAATGGCTCACTGAAGCGGAGAAGAGTGTGCTTCGCCAGGCCTTCCAAGTCGAGATGGAGCGCAAGCGCAAGGCCGGAAACAACGGTCATGCGAAGCTCGCGGAGGCGCTTTCGGACCCCAAGGTCTATATGCTCGCGTTCATCGATTTCGCGTTTGTCTGCGGAACCTATTCGGTGACCTTCTGGCTTCCGACCGTCATGAAGGACTCGGGCATTTCGAATCTCTCTCTGCTCGGATGGCTTTCCGTCATACCGTACGGCATGGGGGCGATCGGCATGGTCGCGATCAGCCGAAGCTCGGATCGAATGCTCGAGCGGCGTTGGCATGCGGCCATCGCGGGTTTCGTGGGCGCTGTCGCCTTGTTGCTCGTCTCGCATCCGACGAACTCCCCCGCCTTGACCGTTGGGCTGCTGACGATTGCCTGCGTGGGCATCTTCGCGACCAACGTCCTTATCTGGTCGCTCGCGGCGGATTACCTGAACGGATCGCCGGCGGCAGCGACGAGCATCGCTTTCGTCAACTGCATCGGCTTGCTCAGTGGCTTTTGCAGTCCGTTCGTCATCGGATGGCTCAAGACCGCGACAGGAACGCTCGTCAGCGGCCTCTACGTGATGACGGCAATACTCGTGTCGGGCATTCTCGTCATGCTGCTCGGCTTCAGACGTCATACGCAAGCGCGGCTTTGATCCGCACCTCGAAAGGAACCGGCCAGGACCTATGCATAACATTGCCATTCTCGATGATTTCCAGAACACCGCGCTTCGATTCGGAAACTGGAACAGCTTGCGCGAACACGCTGACATCACGGTCATCACGAACACGATCAGTGAAGAGAGCGAACTGGTCGAGCGTCTGCGTCCCTACGACATCCTCTGCGTGATGCGCGAGCGCACCTGGTTCACGCGTAGCGTCCTGTCGAAGCTGCCGAATCTTAAGTTGCTGGCAAGCACGGGGCCGTGGAACGCAGCCATCGATATCGAAGCGGCCCATGAACTGGGCATAACGGTGTGCGGGACCGCATCCTCGCCGACGGCCGCGGCCGAACTTGCATGGGCGCTTATTCTTGCCGCGACGCGGCACATTCCGCGTGAAGTCGCATCGTTCAGGAAGGGAGGCTGGCAGGTATCGGTCGGCGGCGACCTGCATGGCAAAACCATCGGTCTTCTGGGTCTGGGTTATACCGGTGGCGCGACCGCGCGAGTCGCCCAGGCTTTCGGGATGCGCACGATCGCATGGAGCCAGAACATGACGCAAGAGTCGGCCGCGAAGTTCGGCGCTTCATATGTCTCCAAGGAGGAACTGCTCGCCGCGAGCGACATCCTTTCGATTCACGTCCGCCTTTCGGACCGGACGCGCAATCTGATCGGCGCGAAAGAATTGGCGATGATGCAGCCGCACGCGCTGCTGGTGAACACCGCGCGCGGACCGATCGTGAACGAAAAGGCGCTGATCGATGCGCTGAGCGAGAAACAGATCGCGGCCGCCGCGCTCGATGTTTTCGATCAGGAGCCGTTGCCGCCGCAGCATCCGTTCCGATCGATGGACAATGTCATCGCGACATCCCACATTGGCTACGTCACCGATGAGTCTTATCGAATCTATTACGGCGAGTCGGTTGAAAACATTCGAGCCTGGATCGCAGGTACGCCTGTCCGTGTACTGACGCCTGCGCAACGCGAAATCAGTTACATCACGCAAGGCGCGTAGCGACTTTCGTACCCATGCCGACGGCGGCGACGTATCCGAAGTCGCCGCATCCGGACGAGCGAAGGCGTTCGCGCATCAGGCATCGTCATGCTTTCAGTGACGTAGCGCCTCGGTGCCTTTCCCCGTCCAGCGTTTGAGCGCGCGACGGAAATTCGCGGCATCGCTGAAGCCGAGCAGCATCGCAACGTCCTCGGTGCTCATCTTCGTCGTCTTCAGGTATTCGAGCGCGAGCGAGCGTTTGACATCATCGACGATGGCCTGGAACGACGAACCTTCTTCGTCAAGTCGCCGCCTCAAGGTTCGCGACGTGAGATGCATCGACTTCGCGACGCTCTCCATGTCGGGAAAGGAGCCGGGCGTGGCCATCAGACTTTGATACACCTCGCCCGAGACGCCGCTCGATGTCTTCGCCTGTCCAATCAATCGATCGCAAGTCTCTTGCAACATTGCCGTCGTGAGAGGGTGAGCGAGTTGCGGTTTGCGCTCGAGTATCGCGCTGTCGTAGATCAACTCGCATTGCGCCTGCCCGAAGAGACATTCGCATCCAAGATAGTCCGGGTAGATGTCCGCGTGCGCGGGCGCGGGATACGAGAAACACGCTTTCACAGGCGGACATATACCGCCGGCGACGTCCTGAAGATGCGTCACGTGCTGAGTGTATTGCTGCTCGATGATGAATTCGCGCAGTTCACGGGACGGGCTCGACGTGAACGCATCGGGGAACGTCCAGACCATGCGGTCCGGATACTCCGTCCATTCGATCGCGACGGTCGGCGTCGCCAGCCGGTGATACTTCACGCCCAGTTTGAAGTAGTCGCGCAACGACAAACACGACATGAGCGCGTAGCCATACATGCCGTAGGCGGACAGGTGCAATTTGCGTCCGACCTTGAAAGGCGTAGCTGGATCGCAGCCCAGCGACACGGCGTTCCTGCAGACGGTCGCATACTGCCCGACGGACGTGAGGACGGACGCGTCCTGCAATTCGCCAACCGTGACACCCGAGCCGCTCAGGCTCTCTTCGGGTGCGATGCCCTGCTCCGCGAGCACCTCGACCAGCGCGGCAATCTTGTAGGGCGCGAACATGCGTTCGTTGAGCGGCGGGCGGATAGTGGCCATGTTTCTCTTGTCCTCTGAGGACTCGCGAGTGTCCGAAAAAGACCTTTTCTCGAAGATGCTACCTCAATAAGATTTGAGTCACAAGGCGCCACTGACGTGCGAGAAGGCGCTGAATGCAAACGGAGACGAGGACTTTCCCGATGAGCGATACAGGCCGCAAGGTCATCATTTCGTGCGCAGTCACCGGCGCCACTCACGTCCCGACAATGTCGGAGCATCTGCCGATCACGCCCGCGCAAATCCGCGACCAGGCGATCGACGCCGCTCGAGCCGGAGCGGCGATCATTCATCTCCACGCGCGCGACCCCAAAGACGGGCGTCCCACGCCCAGCCCCGACGTCTTTCGCGAATTCGTCCCCGCCATCGCAGAGGCAACGGACGCGGTCATCAACATCACGACAGGCGGCAGCACGCGCATGACCCTGGAGGAGCGGCTCGCTTATCCGCTGCAAGCGGCGCCCGAGATGTGTTCGCTCAACATGGGGTCGATGAACTTCTCGATCCATCCGCTTGCAAGCAAGGTATCGTCCTGGCGCTATGAGTGGGAAAAGGGCTATGTCGAGGGCATGGAAGACATGATCTTCCGCAACACCTTCAAAGACATCAAGCGCATCCTTCTCGAGCTCGGAGGTCGAGGCACGCGCTTCGAGTTCGAATGCTACGACCTCGGGCATCTCTACAATCTCGCGCATTTCGTCGATCAAGGCCTGATCAAGCCGCCGTTTTTCATTCAGTCGGTGTTCGGCATCCTGGGCGGCATGGGCGCGGATCCGGAGAACATGACCGTGATGCGCGCAACGGCCGACCGCCTGTTCGGACGCGAGAACTATCACTTCTCCGTGCTGGGCGCAGGCCGTCATCAGATGCCGCTGGTCACGATGAGCGCGATTCTCGGCGGCAACGTCCGCGTCGGGCTGGAAGACAGCGTGTACATCGCGAAGGGCGTGAAGGCCGAGTCGAACGCGCAGCAAGTGCGCAAGATCCGTCGAATCCTCGAAGAACTGTCGTTTGAAATAGCGACGCCGGACGATGCGCGCGCCATGCTGGGATTGAAGGGGCGCGACAAGGTTACACCGTAAGACTTTCGATATTCGTAGACAGGGCGCAGACCCATCCCGGAGACACAATGAACATCATCGACAACCTCGATAAGCTGCATCACACCGCGACCCGGAAAGCGATGCGGCGACTCATTCCACTCATGTGTGCGATCTACTTCATGTCGTTTCTGGATCGCACGAACGTCGCGTTGGCGAAAGCGCAACTGGCAGTCGATGTCGGCATCAGTGCCGCCACGTATGGATTGGGTTCGGGCATCTTCTTCATCGGCTATGCCTTGCTCGAAGTGCCCAGCAATCTTGCTGCGCACAGAATCGGGCCGCGGCGATGGATCGCGAGAATCGCGGTGACGTGGGGCATTCTCTCCACCGCGATGATGTTCGTGCAAGGCGAGTGGTCGTTCTACGTACTGCGTGTGTTGCTGGGCATCGCTGAAGCGGGGCTTTTCCCTGCGCTCATGTACATGGTCACGCTGTGGTTCGCACCGAACGACAAGCCTGTCGTAGTGGGCTGGATCTATATCGCGCCGGCGCTTGCGTTGATGCTCGGCAGTCCGCTCGGCGGAGCCCTGATGCAAATGAATGGGCTCGGCGGCCTTCATGGCTGGCAGTGGATGTTCATGATCGAGGGCATTCCCAGCGTTCTGGTCGGCATTCTGCTTTTCTTCAAGATGCCGGAGCGTCCGCGCGACGCCCGCTGGCTGTCCGCCGAGGAAGCGCAGGCGCTGGAATCACGCGCGGCCGCTGACGCGCAAGGGCATCCGGAGCTCACGTCTTCCGACTGGATGGCGGCGTTGAAGCGTCCCACGACTGTCCTGATGGGCCTGATCTACTTTCTGAACCAGGTGGCGTTCGTCGGGCTCTACTTTTTTGCGCCCTCGATGATTCAGCAGATGCACGTCAAGTCGCCGTTTCTCGTGGGCGTGCTTGCCGCGAGCGTCGGCCTCGGTTTCCTGTTGGGCGTGCTCATTCTTCCGCGGATTCATCGGCGTTACGGCAATGACTGCGCTTACCTGGGCATGCTCACGGTGGGGCTCATTGCCGGTGCGTGCGCGTTCATCGCCACATCGAATCCTGCGGCACGCATGGTGCTCCTTGCGGTCACGGCTTTCTTTGCCGGAGGCGTGTTGCCATCGTACTGGGCCATCGCGATGAAGCGCCTTCACGGCATTCAGGCAGCGGCAGGGCTTGCGTTCATCAACACGATCGGGCTTATCGGCGGGTTCGTTGGACCCTACCTGTTCGGATTGGCTGAAACCGTGACGGGACGTAGCGATTCCGGCTTCTACATCATTCTCGTGGCGTCGTTGCTCGGTCTGCTGCTCGTGCCGGTGTTCGCAAAGGCGATTCGCCGCGAGACCGAAACGTCGCACCCGCTTGGAAAGGGCAGTGCTGCCGAAATGCATTCTTGAACGATCGACCCGCAAGGAAAAAAATGAGACTACAAGGGAAAGTCGCGCTCATTACGGGCGCGGGGCAGGGAATCGGCGCAGCGACCGCTCGCAAGTTCGCGCAGGAAGGTGCGGCGGTTGTCGTGTGCGATGTCAATGAGTCAGCGCTCAGGCAAGTGACGCAGGCTTGCCGGAAAGCGGGTGCGGAGACGGCGGAATACTGCATCGACATGACGGATCGGCTCGCCGTCGACGAGGTGGTCGCGAGCGTGATCAGGCGCTTCGGTCGAATCGACGTGCTTGTGAATAATGCAGGCATTACGCGCGACGCTCGTCTGCAGAAGATGACCCTCGATCAGTTCGATGCGGTGATCGACGTAAATCTGCGGGCCGTCTTTCATGCAAGCCAGGCCGTCGCAGAGGGGATGATCGCGCGAGGCTCGGGTGTCATTCTGAATGCGAGTTCGGTCGTTGGCATCTATGGCAACTTTGGGCAAACCAACTACGCCGCGTCCAAATTCGGTGTGATCGGCTTCACGAAGACATGGAGCCGGGAGCTCGGCCCGAAGGGCATTCGCGTCAACGCCGTGGCCCCCGGATTCATCGATACGTCGATTCTTTCGACGATCCCCGAAGACGTTCTGCACAAGATGCGTGAACAGGTGCCGCTGGGCCGCCTAGGTGCGCCAGAGGAGGTCGCGAACGTCTACGCGTTTCTGGCGAGCGACGAGGCGAGCTATATCAATGGCGCAGTGATCGAAGTGTCTGGCGGCATGACGCTTTGACCGCCGTGGTATCGAAATCGAATCTTGTTGACATGAATACTTTCGAATTGTTGAAGCCCCAGCCTGGTTTGCGGGTCTTGATCACCGGCGCGGCCTCTGGCATCGGTGCTGCAATGGCTCAGGCGTTTGTCGAGGCCGGCGCGAAGGTCGTCATCTGCGATGTCGATGCTGTGGCCGTCGATGCATTTGCGGCAACGAATTCGTCGTTACGTGGCTGCGTGGCGGACGTCAGCGACTCGGACCAGGTCGATCAGGTCGTCGCAGAAACCGGGCGCGCCCTGGGCGGACTCGATCTGCTGATCAACAACGCCGGGATTGCCGGTCCGACAGGGGCTATAGAAGATATCGACGAAGAGCAGTGGGAGCGGACCGTCACGACCAATTTGAACGGACAGTTCAACTTCCTGCGCAAGGCGGTGCCGCTCATGAAGGACACCTCGCGGAGTGCGAGCATCATCACGATGTCGTCTGTCGCGGGGCGGCTCGGCTACGCGTTTCGCACGCCCTATGCGGCGACGAAGTGGGCGCTCGTCGGACTCACCAAATCGCTGGCTATCGAATTGGGGCCTGCGAACATTCGAGTCAACGCCATTCTGCCTGGCGTTGTGCAGGGAGAACGGATGGATCGCGTGATCGCTGCGCGGGCGGAGTCACTGGGCGTAACGGTCGACGCGATGCGGGATGACTACCTGAGGAAGATCTCGTTACGTCGCATGGTAACGATGCAGGACATATCCGCGACGGCTCTTTTTCTTGCTTCGCCCGCTGCACGCAACATCACTGGACAGGCGATCAGCGTCGACGGGAACGTGGAGTATCTGTGAGCGACCTGCTGTTTGCGGGACACGCATCAGAATAAGCCTGCCTGGAACCCGTACAACTCGGCCGGATTATCGACCAGTATCTTGCGGCGAATCTCGTCGCTTTGCACGAGCCGCATCGTCCAGTCGAGCATGCGCGCGTCGTTTGGCAGGGGCTTCACATTGGGATGCGGCCAGTTCGACGCCCACACGCCGCGCTCGGGAAAACGCGCCGACAGCGTGCGCACGAGCCACGAAACGTCATCGAAGCCAGGCGCGCCGGTGCGCGAACTCTCATACGGCGCGGACAGTTTGATCCAGCATCGCGGGCCGTCGAGCAGACGGCACAGCGACGCGAACCCTTCGCTTTGCGGCGTCACCGGCGCGAGAAACTTGCCGAGATGATCGATGACGAGCTTCGAGGGCAGGCGCGCCAGCATCGCTTCGTGTTGCGGCAGGGCGTGCCCGTCGAGTTGAAGATCGATGTTCCATCCAAGCGGTTCGATACGCGCCGACATGTCCGCAAGCGCGTCCCATGGCAGCACGCCGCCGGGCAGCATCATGAACCGCACGCCGCGAATGCCCGCATCGTGCAGGCGCTGCAGTTCGTCATCGCCGATATCGGGTGCGACGACCGCGATGCCGCGCGCGCCGGCACCGAGCTGCCCGATGGCCGCGAGCGTGCAGCGGTTGTCGAAGCCATAGCCCGTCGGCTGCACGACGATCGCGCGCGAAAAGCCCAGCCCGCGCTGCACGTCGCGATACGCCGACGCGGGCGCGGGCGGCGGCGTGAACGTCGCGCTCGCGGCGAGCGGATAACCTTCCTCGTAGACGTGAATGTGGCAGTCGCAAGCGCCTTCGATGTTCATCGCGCGACCGCCTGCATGTCGAAGCCTGCGAGGCGGAACGCATGCGCCGCATTCACCGCGCCCACGGGCATGCGGCCCTCGAACAGCGCCTGCGTCTGCGCGACCGTTTCCATCGACTGATGCTCGATGGCGCCCGGCGTCAGCCCGCCGACATGCGGCGCCGCGATCACACGCGGATGCGCCGCGAGCGCCGCCGCGGGCATCTGGTCCGCAGCGCGGCCGACATCGAGCGCGCATCCGGCGAGATGATCGCACGCCAGCGCGGCGAGCAACGCGGCATCGTCGACGAGTTCGCCGCGCGCGGCGTTGATGAAGTACGCGCCGCGCTTCATCGCGGCGAAGGCTTGCGCGTTCATGAGGTTCGCGGTCTGCGCATTGGCGGGCGCGAGACACACGACGAAGTCCGACTGCGCGAGCAATTCATCGAAGCCGACTTGATGGAGGCGCGCATCGTCGATCGTGGCGTAAGGATCGGACACGATGACGCGCATGCCGAACGCCAGCGCGAGGTCGCAGAGATAGCGCGAAATCTGTCCGTAGCCGATCACCCCGACGGTGCTGCCGCGAAGCTCGCGGCCCATCTTCGGCGCGGGCGCTTCATGGCGGTGATAGGCCTGCGCATACGCGGTCGTGCCGCGCGCGAGATCGAGCATCGCGCCGATCACCCATTCCGATACCGAGGGCACGAAGCCCGCGCTTGCCTGCGTGACGAGCACGCCGAGTTCGCTCGCGGCATCGACATCCACCGTGCGGATATCCACCGCGCAGCGCACGAAGGCGGCGAGCTTCGGGAGTGCCTCGAACAATGCGCGCGGCGCGGGCGTCTGGCGGTACGCGATGATGACATCGGCATCGCGCGCGGCAGCCGCGAGTTCGGCTGTCGTCAGTTCGCGGTCTTCCTCGTTATACGCAACGTCGGCGAAGGTCGCGAGCGCAGCCGATGCGCGCGCGCCGAAGTAATGTTCCAGCATGTGCCGGGGATGACTCACGAATACCTTGTTCATGTCTACGTCCTGATTTATTTCGCGGGCCGGGCGACGGATTCGCGCTCCACGAGCGTAATGTCCGTGAAAAGCGCCTGCTCCGATGCGGGCATGGGTTCGTCGTGCGGACGCATCGCGCGCTCGACCATCGCGGCGGCCATCGCCGGCACCGGAAGCTGCACGGTCGTGAGCGCGGGGTTGGAAATCGCCGCGAGAAAATGTCCGTCCATGCCGACAATCGACACGTCTTCCGGCACGCGCAGACCGCATTCGCGCAAGCCCGCCATGAGACCGAGCGCCATCAGATCGTTGACGGCGACGATGCCGGTCGGACGCGCGCCGTCCTGCGCGAGCAGACGCGCGAGCGCGCGGCCGTTTTCGGCGATCATCGAATCGCCGTATTCGTTCACCGGGCCGCTGTCGAGGACATGCGCCGTCTTCGCGAGACCCGCATCGGTCGCCGCCGATAAAAAGCCGTCGATCTTGTCACGGCGGCTCATCGTCACGCCGGTCAGCGTGGCGAAGGCGAGCCGCGTGTGGCCGTGCGCGATCAGATGCCGCGTCGCGATTCGCGCGGCTTCGAAGTTGTCCGGCGTGACGTGCTCGACGCGCGTCGTCTCGCCTTCGGTCGCGCGACGGTCGTAGCTCACGACGACCATGCCGCGCTCGACGGCGGTTTCCAGATGCCGCTCGTTCGCCAGCGACGAAATCACGATCACGCGCCGCACGCCCTGCGAGAGCAGATCCTCGAAGAACGATGCTTCCTTCGCCGGATCGCGATACGTATTGCCGATCATCACCCGATAGCCGTATCGCTCCTGTGCGTAGGTTTCGACCTCGCGCGCGATATAGCCGTACATGGGATTGGCGATCGACGGCACCAGCAATCCGATCAGCGGCGTCTGCCCCGTCTTGAGCTGCCGCGCGAGCGTGCTCGGACGATATTGCAGCGCGTTCATCGCGGCCTGCACGCGTGCGAGCGTTTCCTGGCGCATCTGGTCGGTGCGGCCGTTCAGCACGTTCGATACCGTGCTCACGGAAACGCGGGCCTCGCGGGCGACATCCTGAATGGTGCTCATAAGCTTTTACATCTGCCGGCTACAGGCCGAGCCGGGTCGGCAACCACAACGAGAACGACGGCACCAGAATCAGCACCACCAGTGCGACGAAAAGCACCAGCAGGTATTTGAGCATAGGACGCGCCACGGCTTTCATTTCCGTGCCGGTGATGGCGCAGGTCGCGAAGAGCCCGAGCCCGACCGGCGGCGCGAAGAGACCGAGGCCCATCGCGACGACGATCACCGTGCCGAAATGCAGCGGGTTGATGCCGAGCTGCGTCGCGATCGGTGTGAGCAGCGGCCCGAAGATGATGAGCGCGGGCGCGCCTTCCAGCACCGCGCCGAACACGATCATGATCAGCACGGACAGCAGCAGGAACGTGGTCGGGCCGTATTGATGCGCGAACGCGATCATCGAATCGGATACGAGCGCGGGAATCTGCTCGATGGTCAGCGCGAACGACACGCTCGACGCCGCCGCCACGATGAACAGAATGCTGCTCGCCATCGACGCCGAGCGCACGAACACGCGTGCGACCGACTTCGGCGTGAGCTCGCGAAACGCCAGCCAGCCGACGATGAGTGCATACACGACGGCGAACGCGGACACTTCCGTCGAAGTCGCGATACCCGAGGTCACGCCCTTGCCGATCATCGTGATCATCACGAGCGCGACGAGCGCGCCGCCGGCAAGCGGCAGCCATGCGCGCGGGTTGGTGAGCGCATCGGCGAGATTGATGCGGCGCCCGAAGATCACCGCGACGATAGCGAGCGCCACCGCCAGCACCGCCGCAGGCACGACGCCCGCGAGAAACAGCCCCGCGATCGAAATATTCGCGACGAAGCCCATGATGATCATGTTCACGCATGGCGGAATGGTTTCCGCCATCACGGCGCTGCAGGCGAGCAGGGCCGCCGCTTCGTTCGGATCTTCCTTGCTCTGACGCACGGCGGGCATCACGACGCCGCCGACCGCCGCGATATCCGCGAGCTTCGAGCCCGACACGCCGGAGAAGAATGCAGTCGCCATGATCGTGATGAGGCCGAGTCCGCCGCGCACGCGCCCGAATATGCGCAGCAAGAGCTCGATCAGGCGCGACGACATGCCGTTGGTTTCCATCAGCAAGCCGGCCAGCACGAAGAAGGGAATGGCGAGCAGCACGAAGTGGTCGGTGCCGGCCATCACTTGCTGCGAGTAGACGAGCATCGGCAGGGACGGTTCGGCGAGGAAGTACAGGAGCGCGGAGAACGCGAGCACGAAGCCGATCGGCACGCCGAGCACGAGTCCGCCGATGAAACCGGCCATCAGCAGAAAGCCCGGCTTGAGCGCGTGACCCGGCACGAAAGCGTTCCACGCGAACACGGCGGCCGCGACCAGCATGCAGCCGAGCAGCGTGCCGAGCACGGTCTTGCGCGCGCCGTTCAGCGCGTTGGCGAGCGCGAACACCGTCATGAACACGCTGCCGATCACGAGTGGATACACGTTGATCCAGGCGGGCAGGCCGCTCGGCGTCATCTGGCCGTAAGAATCGACCAGCAGCAGGCAGGACGACATGCACAGATTGCCCGCGACACCCGCGATCACCCAATGCCCGACATGCACGAGCGCGCTTTGCCAGCGCCGGGGCAACATGCCGCGAAACAGATCGACGCCGACATGCTGGCTGCGTCCGAGCACGGTGGCCGCGCCGAAGAACACCAGCACGATCATCAGCGCGCCGGCGACTTCCTCCGCCCAGTCGAACGGATCGTGCAGAAAGTAGCGATAGATCACGGAGAGGAACACCACGATCACATCCGCCGCGAGCACGGCTGCGCAGAAGCATTCGATCCAGTGCATGAGGCGCACGAGGCCGCGCGCGAGCACGGTCTCATGGCCGAAACCGGGCGCGGCGAGTTGCGCCTCCGGTCCGGGCGTCGCGGAGAAAGTGGTCATGGTGTCGGCCTCGTCAGCGTCGTTGGCTCGATCAACCGCGCGCGGCGGCGATGGCGGTGAAAAGCGGCGCGGTCGCCGGGTATTGCTTCGAGAAGCTCGCGTACAAGTGCGACTGCATCTCGGCGCGTGTGGTATCGCGATCGGCCTTCGACATCGGATAGAAGGTCATGCCCTTCTTTTTCAGTTCCTGCTCGGCGCTGGCGGCGGTCTGAATGGCGGCGACGCGCTGCTTCGCGGTCGCGTCCTGCGCCGCTTTCTGGAAGGCGGGCCGCAGATTCTCGGGAATCTTGGCGAGCGCGCGGCGGCCCATCACGACGACGAGCGGGCTGAAAACGTGCTGCGTCTGCCAGCACGACTTGACGACTTCGTCGTACTTGCTCGCGAGCACGGTCGCGCAATCGTGTTCGAAACCATCGACAACGCCCGTCTGGGCCGCCATATACAGCTCGCCGATGGGAATCGGCGTCGGCACCGCGCCCATCAGCTTGAAGGTTTCCATGAAGGCGGGCGTGGGCAGCACGCGCAGCTTGACGCCCTTGATATCGGCGAGCGATTGCGTGGGCTTCTTGGTGAACACGTTGCGCGCGCCGAAGGAATAGCCCCACGTCACGACCGAGCAGCCCGCGCGCTGTTGCAGCAGCGTGTCGAACGACTTGCCGACGGTGCCGTCCATTGCGCGGCCGACGTGATCGAAGTTATCGAACACGTAGCCGAGATCGAGCATGCCGAGTTCCGGCAGCACGGTCGCCCAGATCGAGGAGCCGGTAACCATCATGTCGACCGCGCCGACCTTCACCTGCTGGACGACGTCGCTTTCCTTGCCGAGCTGATTGTTCGGGAAATAGTCGATGCGAATCTGATCGCCGACACTCGCCTTCAGGTTCGCCGCGAGGTTCTGATACCAGACGTAGTGCGCGGCGTTTTCGTTCGGCGGCATCGAGGACGACAACCGCAGCGTGGCGGCGGGCTGGGCGCGCACGATCGCGGGAAAGCCCACGCTTGCTGCCGCGAGCGTCGTCGCGGACGCCGTCTGGAGGAAACGTCGCCGGGAAATGCGGGAATCGGATTGCATGGTGTTGTCTCCTGGGTGCCGCTTTGGGCGCGGGCGAAATGTTCAGCGCGACACGACGGGAGTGACGCGACTGTATCGATTTAGTGTATCGATACAGTAAATGGTGGAGTGACGGGATCATATGGGCGTATACCCGCGTTCAGGTCGGTTGGTGGATTTGAGCGCAGGCCGTTCCCGCCTACAGCGTTGCAATGAGAAGCGCAGTCGGTTCCCCGATTCCGACATGCAGCCCGCCACGGTATGTTTCGATTTCGTAGCGTTCCCGCTCCACACTTGATCGGGAACGGCCGCAATGCGCAGCGAATGTTTTTTCGCCGACGCGTTAGCCGGAAGATTCACGACACCACGCGCAGATCATGCAGCGTCCGCTCGACTTCGGGGTTGTGCTGTCGAGAGTCACGCACGCTGAGGCGGCGCGGTCGCGACCAGCATCAGGGCTCGTCGCTGTGGCCGGGCAACTCGAGCCTCGACTGGCGGATGCCGCGGACCATCGACGATGCGATATGCACGGCTACCTCGCAACGGTAGCGGGAGACTGCGCCGTGCAAGGGCCGCTCAGTCGTCGAACTCGCCCGCCTCCAGAGCCTCGGCGAAATCGGTGAGCCAGGTGGCGAAGTGATCCGTGTCGTAGATCGCCCGCTTGCCGTTAGTGAGCCGCACTACTGAGACTTGCCGGGTCATTCCGTTCCGGGCGCCCGCAGAAACGTCGTCGTTGTCTGTGATCTCGAAATCGCGCGGGTCGAGGCCTTTGCTGGCAAGCACGGCTTTGACGTCTTCCTGCTCGTCCCATGAGAACTCGGAGAAGTGATGAATTGTCATGCGATCTCCTCGGCAGTGTTGGCGAAAAGCGTCCCTGCGCTGCGTAATGATACTTTTCACGCAGTCGTCAGTCTGCCGTTTTCTGTCGGATCGAAGGCCTCGCTACTCGCCAGGAGCGGGCGCGCGTGAAGCGCGCATCACCGCGCGGGGTAGACGTGTAACCGGAATGATGTGAGCTCGCTAACCGGCCGTGCTGATGCGCACGTCGATCCGGCCCAGATCCGGTTCAAGCGCGTCCGCCAAAGGCGCAGCGCCGGCCGCATGCGTCAATTGCCACTTCGGAAATATGCCCGAAGAATCTACGCTCCACGATCGGCCTGCGTCGTCCGCGACGATCGACCGGGCGCCGCGCCGCCTGGAGGCGGTCGACCGGTGCATGCGCACAGGCGCTTCGCGCTCGAATGACAGGCTCCCTCGCTCGTTGAAGACGACGGCAAGCGGGCGCTCCGCCTGCCCGGACGCGTCGAGTGTCGCCACCACGGGCCCCACGGGCGCGCGCAGCACTGCGTCGGCGGTCTTGCGGCCGGCGAGGATCGCCGCTAACCGCGCAGACGGGCCGGCCTGCGGATCAGACTTGCTGGCGTTTTCAGCGGCGGCGACCGTATCGGCGGGCGCTGCGTCGGACGGATCGCCGTTGCCCTTGCGCACGAAAGGCGCCGGCGAGTCCAGTGCGACCGGTGCAGCCATGCCATCGGCCTGTACGACGAGCATCACGTGCCAGTCGTCGGGCGTATTGTTGTAGCGCGGCGCGAGAGAGACGAGGCGCAACTGCGACGCGTCGAAGCCCGCTTCACGCAGCAGCAGGTACTTGGCGACCGCAAAGTCCTTGCAGACGCCGCTCTCGGCGAAGAAGCGCGCGGGCGGGTAGTAGCTGCCGTCGGTGCCGTCGCGATAGCGGATTTCATTGATCAAGGCGTTGGCTAACATCAGCGCAGGGTAGTCACCCGCGTTCGCGCGCGCGTCGCGCACCTGCGTCACCAGCCGGTTCCAGCCTGCGGGCTTGCGTTGTTGATGCGCGCGCATCGCGTGGCGCAGACGCTGCACGCGCGATGCGCCTTCGGCGGACTGTCCCATTTCGCCTTCGGGCAACTTTGCGATGAACATCAGGTCGCCGACCTGCGCAAGCTGAGGCCGCAGCTTGCGGTTCGCTTCCCACCACGTCGCGCTGCGCAGCCGTTCGATGCCGAGATCGAATGCCTCTTGCGCCGCTTCGGAACCATTTTCGGGGCCGGGTTCGGGTGGCGCGACAGCCGGGAGAACCGCTTCCGCGGGAGGCAAGGAATCGACGACTGCTACGACGGGTCGAACGATCGCGCCGCTCTGGATCGTCGGCAAAGGCGGCTCGCTGCGCGAAGCACAAACGCTGACGATCGCCGCGAAAGCAACGAGGCTACACAATAATCGATGATGCAATCGCCCGGCCATACGATCCCCACGATTCGGGCGAGTACGGAACGTGCCGACTCGCTTGAGGCTTGCCCCGACTGCTCCATATGCCGGCTGCCGGGCGTTGCCGAAAGCACTGCACATTGCGCGCCAATCGCTGGCGTGTACGGGAAGCAAAACAGGGAAAGGGCGGTCAGCAGGGCGCGAGCCGATGTGCGGAGTTTTGGCGGGGGAGGGATACAGGACGCTAGATGGTGGCTCACGCCCGACAACTTGCGGCGCAATGTCGTTTGGAGCGCGACACGTAAGGCGGGCGTGGCGCTCGCCGACGGTGGTCCGGTTCCGAAAGACACGTGCGGACCGCCGAGGCTGCTACCCTGACCCGCCGAGCCGGCCGGATACTGTCAACACCGCGCGTGGGTCGGATTCGCTGTCGGCCAATTGCATGCTATCGCGCTCCCTTCGCCGGTCGCGTTGACGAGCGAGGCGCGGGTGAATAACGCCATGAGCGCCCGCTTGGCTCAGGCCCAGCCTTCCAGACGCAGCGTAGACCGCACGAGCCGCTCCTCCTCCTGCTCGATCTCCGCGAGACTCTCGCGCACGCTCTTGATATGCGAGCTTGCCGCCCTGCGCGCCTGCTCCGGCAGCTTGCCCGTGACCGCGTTGTATAGCCGGGCGTGCTGCCTGTCGATCACGCGCTTCTGCGGCTCACGGTGATAGAGATTGTTCACCGACGCGAACACCGAACTCAGCATCAGATCGTTCAGCATACCGAGCGTATGCACGAGCACGGGGTTGTGCGACGCTTCGCAAATCGCAAGGTGAAAGGCATGATCCAGCCGTGCGTGCGTCGATGCATCGGTGTCGCGCGGATCGGCGGCCACCAGTTCTTCATAGCGCCGGCGGATCATGATGAGATCGGCGGCCGTTGCGCGCAGCGCCGCGAGGCGCGCAGCCTCCGCTTCGAGCATCTCGCGCACTTCCAGCAGGTCATAAAGCGTGCGCGGTTGCGATCCGAGCAGATGCATCATCGGCGTCTGCGCAGGCTCCGCCGTCAACCTTGCGACGACCGATCCCTTGCCTTGCGCGGTTTCGATCAGTCCCCTGGCGCGCAGAACCTTCAGCCCTTCGCGCAGCGCGGTTCGCGACACGCCGAGCTTTTCCGTCAAGCGGCGCTCGGAAGGCAGCGCCTGCCCGACCTTCAGCACGCCATCGACGATCAGCGCCTCGATGCGCTCGACGACGACATCCGCCAATTTCCTTTTGCTCGGTTCCGTGTCTTTCATGGCTCGATCACTGGTATTACCAGCTTTCGATCGTAGCACGCCCTCAAGCATTGGATGGAACCGTGGCGCGCTTCGGCATTGCATCTGGAACTTTTCGGACCGGTCAAGTCGCTTTAAAAACTGGTATTACCAGTGCAAAAACCATCGACATGACTGGCTCGAACCGGAAAAATCGCAGAAAAAAGCACACATTGGAACGGGCCCTCGCCCCACCGGAGACACCGCATGTCCTACGCTTACGACGAGAAGCTCGACGGCCCGCTGCGCGACCACGACAAGGCCCGGATCGTGCGCGATCTGCGGGCACTGCTTCCCGATCTGCAACTCCTGCACGCGCAAGAAGATCTGCGGCCTTTCGAGTGCGATGGCCTTTCCGCGTACCGCATCACGCCGATGCTGGTTGCGCTGCCCGATACCATCGACGAAGTCCAGGCCTTGTTGAAGTACGCGAACGCGCACGACATTCCCGTTGTCGCGCGCGGCGCAGGCACCGGACTGTCCGGCGGGGCGCTGCCGCTTGAGAAAGGCATCCTGCTGGTGATGGCGCGCTTCAGCCGCATTCTCGAAGTCGATGCCGAAGCGGGCATCGCCCGCGTGCAGCCGGGCGTGCGCAATCTCGCCATTTCGCAGGCCGCCGCGCCGCACGGGCTCTACTACGCGCCCGATCCTTCGTCGCAGATCGCGTGCTCGATCGGCGGCAATGTCGCGGAAAACGCGGGCGGCGTGCATTGCCTCAAGTACGGACTCACGGTGCACAACATCCTGCGCGTGGAGATCGTGACGATCGACGGCGAGCGCCTCACACTCGGCTCCGAAGCGCTCGACGCGCCCGGCTTCGATCTGCTCGCGCTCATCACCGGTTCGGAAGGCATGCTGGGCGTCGTGGTCGAGGTCACGGTCAAGCTCCTGACGAAGCCGCAGAGCGCGAAAGTCCTGCTCGCCAGCTTCGACGATATCGAGAAGGCGGGCAACGCCGTCGCGCAGATCATCGCCGCGGGCGTGATTCCCGGCGGCCTGGAAATGATGGACAACCTTGCGATCCGCGCGGCCGAAGATTTCATTCACGCGGGCTATCCCGTCGATGCCGAAGCGCTGCTGCTCTGCGAAGTCGATGGCGCAGAGTCCGACGTCGAGGAAGACTGCGCACGCGTCGAAGCCCTGCTGCGCACTGCGGGCGCGACCGACATCCGCCTCGCCGCCAACGAAGCCGAGCGGCAACGCTTCTGGGCGGGCCGCAAGAACGCGTTTCCCGCAGTCGGCCGCATCTCGCCCGATTACTACTGCATGGACGGCACGATTCCGCGCCGTGAACTGTCGCGCGTGCTGCGCGGGATCGCGGACCTCTCGGCGCAATACGGGCTGCGCGTCGCGAACGTATTCCACGCCGGCGATGGCAACATGCATCCGCTCATTCTCTTCGATGCCAACGCTGCGGGCGAGATGGACCGCGCAGAAGCGATCGGGGCACGCATTCTCGAACTGTGCGTCGAAGCAGGCGGCAGCATCACGGGCGAACACGGTGTCGGACGCGAGAAGATCAACCAGATGTGCGCGCAGTTCAACAGCGACGAACTGACGTTCTTCCATGCCGTCAAAGCCGCATTCGATCCATCGGGGCTTTTGAACCCGGGCAAGAACGTGCCGACGCTGCATCGCTGCGCCGAGTTCGGCTCGATGCACGTGCATCACGGCGCATTGCCGCATCCCGAACTGGAGCGCTTCTGATGCGACGCGACCTCATTTCCATCGACGACAGCGCGCGTCTCGTCGATCAGGTGCAGTGCGCGATCGCACGCCGCCAGCCGTTGCGCATTCGCGGCGGCGACAGCAAGGCATTCCTCGGCACGCAGGTGCAAGGCGAAGAGATCGACACGCGCTCGCATCGCGGCATCGTCAGCTACGACCCGAGCGAACTCGTGATCACCGCGCGCGCAGGCACACCGCTCGCCGAAATGAACGCGATCCTCGACGAAGCCGGCCAGATGCTTCCGTGCGAGCCGCCGACGTTCGGCGAAGCGGCGACGATAGGCGGCGTGGTCGCAGCGGGTCTGTCGGGTCCGCGCCGTCCGTGGGCGGGTTCGGTGCGCGATTTCGTTCTGGGATGCCGCATCGTTACCGGCGAAGGCAGGCATCTGCGCTTCGGCGGGCAGGTGATGAAGAACGTCGCGGGTTACGACGTGTCGCGTTTGATGAGCGGCAGCTTCGGCTGTCTCGGGCTGATCACCGAAGTATCGATGAAGGTTCTGCCCAAGCCGCGTGAAACGCGCTGTCTCTCGCTCGCACTGGAAGCCTCCGAAGCAATGCGTGAGCTTTCTTCCTGGCGAAAGGCGGCATTGCCCGTGAGCGGCGCCTGTCATGTCGATGGCCGGCTGCACGTTCGCCTCGAAGGCGGCGCGGGTTCGGTGCGCGCCGCGGCGGATCGCATCGGTGGAGAGCATCTGGATGACGATTTCTGGACATCCCTTCGCGAACATCGTCTCGCCTTCTTCGAGGATGATCGTCCGCTCTGGCGCCTGTCCTTGCCGAATGCAACGCCGCTCGCCGCGCTGCCCGGCGACGCCATCATCGACTGGGGGGGCGCGCAACGCTGGCTCAAGAGCGAAGCGAGCGCGGACGTCATTCGAGGTATTGCGAGTGCGGCGGCCGGCCATGCGACGTGTTTCGTTCCGGGCGTGACGCCCGAGCCGTTCCAGCCGATCCCCGCAGCGCTGATGCGCTTTCATACGCAACTGAAGCAACGCCTCGATCCGCACCGTGTGTTCAATCCGGGCCGGATGTACGCCGACTACTGACGCCATCGACACGCACAAGCCATGCAAACGAATCTCAGCGACGAAGCGAAGACGCTCGCGCGCGCGAAGGAAGCGGAAGACATTCTGCGTTCGTGCGTCCATTGCGGGTTCTGCAATGCCACCTGCCCGACCTATCAGTTGTTGGGTAATGAACTCGATGGTCCGCGCGGGCGCATCTATCTCATCAAGCAGATGCTGGAAGGCGAGCCGGTCACGCAGAAGACGCAGCTGCATCTCGACCGCTGCCTGACGTGCCGCAATTGCGAAACCACGTGTCCTTCGGGCGTCACCTATCACGCGCTGCTCGACATCGGCCGCGGGGAACTGGAGCGTCGCGTTCAGCGGCCCGCCGGCGAACGCTTGCTGCGCAACGGATTGCGTCACGCGATTACGCGTCCTGCCGTGTTCGATACCTTGCTGAAGGCTGGCCGTCTCGCGCGTCCCGTCCTGCCGAGCGCTTTGCGACAAAAGATTCCTGCACGCGCGACCGCGGCCAAGGTGCGGCCGGGCGCGCGGCATGCGCGTCGTGTGCTCATGCTGGAGGGATGCGTGCAGCCGTCGCTGTCGCCGAATACGAACGCAGCGGCCGCGCGCGTGCTGGATCGGCTCGGGATCAGCGTGATCGGTGCGCCGCAGGCCGGCTGCTGTGGCGCGACCGACTATCACCTGAACGCACAGGAGGCAGGTCTGATGCGCGCGCGGCGCAACATCGACGCATGGTGGCCCGCCATCGAAGCGGGTGCGGAAGCGATCGTGCAGACCGCGAGCGGTTGCGGGGCGTTCGTGAAGGAATACGGCCATTTGTTGCGGGGCGATCCGACGTATGCGGCGAAAGCCGCGCGCGTCAGTGAACTCGCGCTCGATCTCGTCGAAGTGATGCGCAAGGAGCCGCTCGACGCGCTCAGACCCACCGACCGTAAGCGCATCGCGTTTCATTGTCCTTGCACGCTCCAGCACGCGCAGAAACTCGGCGGCGCAGTGGAGTCGATCCTGACACGCCTCGGCTACGACCTGACCGCCGTGCCCGATGCGCATCTGTGCTGCGGCTCGGCCGGAACGTATTCGATCACGCAGCCGGCGCTATCGACGCAACTGCGCGAGCGCAAGATGGACGCGCTCGAAAGCGAAGCGCCTGAAATGATCGTCACGGCGAATATCGGGTGCCAGACGCATCTCGCGGGCGCGGGGCGTACCGGCGTGCGGCACTGGATCGAGCTGGTGGAAGATGCGCTTCGGTGAAGACACCGAAAGGCTCAGCGCATATCGATAAAACAGTTCCCACCTCCCTTTGCGCGGCGCTTCACGGTCTGATTCCGCGCGAAGTCGCAGAGCGGGTTTCTCGAATCCGCCTTCCGGTCGACGGCGACGCCGCTTCGTCATCGCGTTTGACGATGGTGCCTTTCCCAAAAAGCACGTACAAAGCGGCTTGTCAGGCGCATCATGCTCTCACAACATTGACTCGCCGAACGAAGGCGTGCCTTCGCGATCGGCGCATTGACGGAGTGAGACGAAGCGATGCAACTCGAACAAGGGGTGGGCGGTCCACAGACTCTTTACGACAAGATCTGGAATAGTCACCGGGTGATGTCGCGCGACGACGGGCAGGACCTGCTGTTCATCGATCGGCATTTTATTCATGACGTCACCGCGCAATCCTTCGATCTGTTGCGCGAGCGCGGGCTCAAGCCACGGTCGCCTGAGCGAATCTTCGGTACGGCGGACCACTACGTTTCCAGCGCGGCAAACGACATGTCGGCGGTGACCGACCCCGAGCGGCGCGCCATGATCGTGGCCCTGCAGCGTGACGCAGCCGCGTCGAACATCACCTTGTTCGACATGGACGATTCGCGTCGCGGCATCGTTCACGTGGTCGGGCCCGAGCAGGGGTTGAGTTTGCCTGGCATGACCGTCGTCTGCGCCGACAGTCACACGTCGACACACGGGGCGATGGGCGCGCTCGCGTTCGGTATCGGCGCAACCGAGGTGGCTCATGTGCTCGCCACGCAATGCCTGTGGCAACGCAAGTCGAGCAACATGCGCGTCACCTTCGACGGCACGCCGGGCCCGGGTGTCACCGCCAAGGACCTGATCCTCGCCGTCATCGCGCGCATCGGCGTGGCTGGCGCCGTGGGGCATGTCATCGAGTACAGGGGCTCCGCGATCGCCGGTCTCTCGGTGGAAGCTCGGCTGACGCTCTGCAACATGAGCATCGAGGCCGGCGGTCGCGCCGGCATGATCGCGCCAGACGACACCACCTTCGCGTATCTGGCCGGTCGTCCCTTCGCGCCGAAGGGCGAAGAGTGGGACCGCGCGATGGCGCACTGGCGCACCTTGTTCACCGACCCCGATGCAACGTTCGACCGGGAGGTGCATATCGACGTCGCCGGGATCGCCCCGATGGTGACCTGGGGCACAACACCCGAATATGCCTGCGCCATCGACCGGCGTGTTCCCGATCCCGCGCTGCAGGCGGACCCCGATCTGCGCGCTGCCATGTCGACGGCGCTCGACTACATGGGATTAGCCCCGAACGAGGCGCTGGAAGGCGTTGCGATCGACCGGGTCTTCATCGGTTCGTGCACGAACGGGCGCATCGAGGATATGCGCAGCGCGGCCGAGGTCGCGCGGGGCCGCCATGTCGCATCTGGCGTCGAGGCATGGGTGGTGCCGGGCTCGCATGAGGTACGAGCGCAAGCCGAGGCCGAAGGACTGGACCGCGTGTTCAAGGAAGCCGGCTTCCAGTGGCGTTTCCCGGGCTGTTCGATGTGCCTTGCAACCAACGGCGATATTGCCGCGCCTGGGCAGCGTTGCGCCTCCACTTCGAATCGCAATTTCGTGGGCCGTCAAGGGCCGGGCGTGCGCACGCATCTGATGAGTCCAGCTATGGCGGCTGCCGCTGCCGTAACGGGACGTCTGACTGATGTGCGCCGCCTCTTGGGAGCATGAGATGGAAAGCCTGACTCACCTCGACGCAGTCGCAGCCCCGATCGTCGTCATCAATTGCGATACGGACCAGATTCTGCCGGCGCGCTTCCTGCAAAAACCTCGCTCCGACGATTTCGGCCAGTTTCTCTTTCGTGCGCTGCGCTTTGGCCCGGACGGCACCGAAAAGCCTGAGTTCGTGCTCAACCAGGCGTCGTTTCGCGAGTCGC
This sequence comes from Caballeronia turbans, assembly GCA_001544655.2. Lineage (GTDB taxonomy): Bacteria > Pseudomonadota > Gammaproteobacteria > Burkholderiales > Burkholderiaceae > Caballeronia > Caballeronia turbans. Next base: position 95,601 of record FCOD02000010.1, on the reverse strand, counting down.
GCATCGTGGTGGCGAACCACAACTTCGGTTGCGGATCTTCGCGTGAGCACGCTGTCTGGGCGCTGTACGACTACGGCATCCGGGCGGTGATTGCCCCGAGCTTCGGCGATATCTTCTTCATCAACTGCCTGAAGAACGGGCTGCTTCCCATCGTGCTGCCGGAGACCGTGGTTCTTCCGCTTCTGGAATACCTGACCACGAAGGCGGGTAGCCGAATCTCCATTGACGTGCCCGCACAGAGTGTGACGTTACCCGACGGCGCCTCGCATGCTTTCGAGATGGAGCCCTTCGCCAAGCAATGCCTGCTGCGTGGCATGGACGAGATCGATTACACGCTTTCGCATCGAGATCGCATTGATGCATTCGAGCGCAATCGCGCCGACGCATATTGAGGCGCGCGCTTTCTAAAACGACCCTGGAGGAGTTCAGATGAAGATTGCAGTCATGCCCGGTGATGGTATCGGTCCCGAAGTAGTGGCGCAGGCTCTCAAGGTGCTGCAAGTCGTGGCACCTCATGCCGAGACTCAAGAGGCGCACATCGGCGAGGCCGGAATCCAGGCGCACGGCGTGCCGCTTCCGGAGCCCACGCTCGACGTGGCGCGCAAGGCTGACGCCATCCTTTTTGGTGCGGTGGGCGTAGCCGATGAGGCGGACATTCCTCGCGCGCGTCGTCCCGGAACCGGTCTGTTGCAACTGCGCGAAGCGCTCACACTGTACGCGAACTTCCGTCCGGCCTATATGTTCCCGGAACTGATTGGCGCTTCCACTCTGCGGCCGGAAGTCGTCGACGGACTGGACATCGTGATCGTTCGTGAGCTGAATGGCGACGCTTATTTCGGTCAGCCGCGCGGCTTCGAAACCAACGAAGCAGGCGAGCGCGTGGGTTTCAACACGATGCGTTATTCCGAGTCGGAGGTTGAACGCGTCGCGCACGCGGCTTTTCGAGCCGCGCGTCGCCGTCACCACAAGCTGTGCTCGGTGGACAAGGCCAACGTGCTGGAGGCGAGTCAGTTGTGGCGCGAAACTGTCACGCGCGTCGGGCGAGACTACCCGGACGTCGAACTGAGCCATCTCTTCGTGGACGCCGCTGCCATGATGCTGATGCGCCGGCCCAAGCAGTTCGATGTGATCGTTACGGGCAATCTGTTCGGCGACATTCTGTCGGACGCTGCGGCCATGTTGACCGGATCGATCGGCATGCTGCCCTCGGCTTCGCTAGGGTACGACCGCAAAGGGCTGTACGAGCCGGTGCACGGCTCGGCGCCGGATATTGCCGGCAAGGACATCGCTAATCCGCTTGCCGCCATCTTGTCGCTTGCGATGATGCTGCGCGAGAGCTTCGAGATGGAGGATGCTGCGGGCCGCGTCGAACAGGCCGTGCGAACAGTGCTGTCCGCCGGCTACCGCACCGCCGACATCTACCAAGAGGGCACCCGAAGCGTCGGCACCCGTGACATGGGTGACGCAGTGGTCGAAGCCTTGCGAAAAGAAGTCGTTTAGGGCGGATCGCGCCTTGGGCTGGCTGCCATCTCGGCGTCACGGTCACGAAGTGCCAGTCCGTCCAGGGCAGTTGTTCGCACCAACATCCCTAGAAAGGGAGGAGACAACCATGAAGCTGAAATTCGCTGTTGCATTGTGCGCAGCCGTGGAACTCGCTTGCGCATCAGCCACGGCAGTGGCGAAGGACACGCCGGAGAAGCCCGAGTTGCACATTGCAGCGGCGTCGACTGGCATCACATACCTGCCCATGCTCGTTGCCAAGCAGCGCGGCTACTTCAAGGACGAAGGGCTCGACGTAACCATCGCGGCATTTTCCGGAGGTTCAAAGACGCTGGAGGCCTTGTTGGGCGGCAGCTCCGATATGGTGGCGGGCGCCTATTCGAACACGATCACCATGGCGACGAAGGGTCAGCACCTCGTCGTGGTGGCCGCACAAGTGATTTGCCCGGGCTGGATCTTTGGCGTGTCTCAGAAACACGAGACAGACGTCAAGTCGCCCAAGGATTTGAAGGGCATGCGAATCGGCGTGAGCGCGCCAGGCTCCAGCACGCACATGGCGGTCAACTACATCTTGCACAAGGCGGGGCTGCAGCCTTCGGACGTGTCGATCATCGGCGTGGGGCAGGCGGCCGGTGCCGTTGCAGCGGTGCGTGCGGGTCAGATCGATGCGCTCATCGTCAATGACCCGAGTGCCACGATTCTGACGAAGGATGGCAGCCTGAGACCGCTCGAGAACATGCGTACGGCGGACGGCAACGTGAAGGTGTTCGGCTCCGACTATCCCGAGTCGAGCGTATTCGCGACGCAGGACTTCATCGACAAGAATCCCAAGACGGTCCAGGCAGTCGCCAATGCAATCGTGCGCGCGGAAAAGTGGATAGCCAAGGCCACGCCGCAGCAAGTCGCAGACAACGTGCCGCCGCAGTTTTTGGGCGAGAACAAGGCGCTCTATGCCGAGGCCTTCACGAATAGCCGCCGCTGCATCGCGCAGAACGGGGAGATCACCCCCAAAGGCGCGCAGACGGTGCATGAGGTGCTTGCAGCCTTCGACCCTGCGGTAGCGTCGGCCAAAATCGACCTCGCCACGACCTATGACAATCGGTTCGTCAGAAAGGCGGCGGAGGTCCAGCCATGAGCACCGCAGCATGTAGCATCCCGCTCGACAGCGGACAGGCAGAAGTGCGTGAAGCGTTACGCTTCGACAACGTGACCTGCACCTTTGCCGGCAATGGCAAGCATGCCCAGACCTACACCGCAGTTTCTGGCGGCAGTTTGACGATAAGGGACGGAGAGTTCGTCTCGATTGTCGGCCCCACGGGTTGCGGCAAGTCGACACTGCTGAACGTGGCGGCCGGGCTCACCCGGCCTTCGTCGGGCAGCCTGAGCGTGTTCGGCAAGAAGCTGACCCAGGGTCTCAATACACAGGCCGCCTACCTGTTTCAGGTGGATGCGCTCATGCCGTGGAAGACGGCCGAAGAGAACATTGCGATCGGCTTGATATTTCGCGGAATGCCGCGCGAAGAAGCCTTGGGTGTCGCCCGTGGCTGGCTCGAGCGAGTGGGGCTGCAAGGTCATGGGAAGAAATACCCCCATCAGCTGTCCGGCGGCATGCGCAAGCGGGCCGGTTTGGCGCAAGCCCTGGCGCTCAATCCGCGCATCATTCTGATGGACGAACCATTCAGCGCGCTCGATATCCAGACCCGCCACCTGATGGAAAACGAGCTGTTGCAACTGTGGTCACGCGATCGCAAGTCCGTGATGTTCGTGACTCACGATTTGGAAGAGGCTATCTCGCTTTCCGACCGGGTCATCGTGCTGTCGGCGGGACCCGGTACGCGACCCATCGCCGAGTTCGAGATCGATCTGGAGCGGCCGCGCGAAATGTCGGAGATCCGGATGACGCAGCGTTTCCTTCAACTGCACACCCAGATTTGGGACGTGCTTCGAGGCGAGGTTCTGAAAAGCTATGCGCGCAATCGAGTTTAGTCCAAACAATCGTTTCACCGTTCTGGTGACGCGGCTGGCAATTTTGATCGGTGTCCTGTTCCTCTGGTGGCTTGGCACCTATCAGAAGTGGCTGTCCCCGTTCTTCTTCGGAGACCCTGTAGGTGTGGCTCGTCGCATCGTCGAGTGGTTCGTGACGGGCTCGGTCTTCCGCCATTTGTACACGACCCTGCTCGAGACCATGCTTGCGTTCGCAATCGGCACGGTCCTGGGATTGGGATGCGGCCTTTGGCTTGCCCTTAGCCCGTTTCTGGCCGTCGTGTTCGATCCGTTCATCAAAGCAATGAACTCGATGCCGCGATTGATCTTTGCGCCCATTTTCGCGCTTTGGTTCGGACTGGGCATCTGGTCGAAAGTAGCGTTGGGCGTAACGCTTGTCTTCTTCGTGGTCTTCTTCAACGTGTTTCAGGGTGTCCGCGAGGTGAGCCCGACAGTGTTGTCGAACACCCGGATGCTAGGCGCCAACTCGCGTCAACTGATGAGGCACGTGTATTTGCCATCGGCGACGAGCTGGGTGTTTTCGAGCCTGCATAACGCGATCGGCATCGCCTTCGTCGGCAGCGTGGTGGGCGAGTATCTGGGCTCGGAGAAAGGCGTTGGCTACCTGATTCTGCTGGCCGAAGGCGTGTTCGATATCAATTCGGTCATCGCGGGGATCCTCGTGCTCACCGTGTTCGCTCTCGTGCTCGATACAGCGGTATCGATGATCGAAGACTATCTGCTGCGCTGGCGCCCCGTGGCCGGGCAGACGGTGGCCGCTAGCGCCTGAGCGCGAGTGCATGGGATGCGTGATTCAACCTTGAGGAACTAAATTGCAGACCAACAAAATCAATCTGACGGGCCGCGTCGCCGTCGTGACCGGCGGCGCGCAAGGCATCGGTCTGGAAGTCGGCCGCCGGCTGCTCGAATCGGGTGCCCGGCTCGTGATCTGGGACGTCAATCCTGCCGGCATCGAGCAGGCCCGTACCCAGCTGAGTCAGCACGACGTTCACTTCGAGTGCGTCGACATTGCCGACTTCGCGAGCGTGCAAGCGGCTGTCGCGGGAACGATGAAATCCGCGGGACGTATCGATATCCTGATCAACAACGCGGCGATTGTTGGCCCGAATGCGCCTCTGATCGAGTATCCGATCGATATCTGGAAGCAGGTGATGGAGATCGACGTCAACGGTACCTTTCACTGCTGCCGTGCGGTGGTCCCGGAGATGGTCCGCCAGAACTATGGCCGCATCGTCAATCTCGCCTCGGTCGCCGGCAAGGAAGGTAACCCGAATGCGTCGGCCTACAGCTCGGCCAAGGCCGCGGTCATCGCAATGACCAAGTCGCTGGGAAAGGAGCTGGCGCGTCACGACATAGCAGTCAATTGCGTCACTCCTGCCGTTGCGCGCACACCTGGCGCGATGGAGCAGGCGCCCGAGCATATCGAATACATGTTGGGCAAGATCCCGCGCGGCCGTTTCCTCGAACTCAATGAGGCCGCCGCCATGATCGCCTGGCTCGCGAGCGAAGAGAACTCCTTTACCACTGGCGCGGTTTTTGATCTGTCTGGCGGACGCGCCACCTATTGAAGCGAGCATACACATATGAAGCTGTTGCGCTACGGTTCACCGGGCCAGGAGAAGCCGGGCCTTCTCGATGCCGAGGGAAATATTCGGGACTTGTCGAACCATGTTGCCGATATTGCCGGCGAAGCTCTGCTACCCGATAGCCTTGCACGCCTGAAGGCGCTCGATGCCGCGTCGTTACCGCGCGTAGAAGGCAGTCCGCGCCTCGGGCCCTGCGTGGGTGGCACGGGCAAGTTTATCTGCATCGGCTTGAACTACTCTGACCACGCGGCAGAAACCGGTGCCACGGTCCCGCCGGAGCCTATCATTTTCATGAAGGCTACGAGCGCGATCGTTGGTCCGAACGACACGATCGAGATTCCGCGCGACTCGATCAAGACCGACTGGGAAGTGGAATTGGGCGTGGTCATCGGGAAGACAGCCAAGTACGTCAGCGAAGCCGATGCCATGAACCATGTCGCGGGCTATTGCGTCATCAACGATGTGTCCGAGCGCGCGTTTCAGGCGGAGCGTCAGGGCCAATGGACCAAGGGCAAGTCGGCGGATACGTTCGGTCCGACGGGGCCCTGGCTCGTAACCGCGGACGAGGTGCGCGACCCGCAGACGCTGCCGATGTGGCTGGAAGTCAACGGACATCGCTATCAGAACGGCAGTACGGTCACCATGGTGTATGGCGTGCGCTACCTGGTGTCGTACCTGTCGCAGTTCATGTCATTGCAGCCGGGCGACATTATCTCCACGGGCACACCTCCCGGAGTCGGCCTGGGGCAAAAACCTCCGGTCTATCTGAAACCGGGCGATGTTGTGACGCTGGGCATCGAGGGCCTCGGGCAGCAGCGCCAGAACGTCGTGCAAGGCTGAACGCTTCACGACACGGCCGCGCAAGACACATTTCCAACGGAGACATATCATCGTGACAGCGCTTTGGCGTCGAGTTTCTATCGCATTGGCAACCTTCGCCGCCGTCTCGAATGCGTCGGCCGCCAGTGGCGCGCCTGTGCCGGAAAAGCCCAGGCTCCACCTGGCGGCGGCGGGTGTCGGTTTTCCTTACCTGCCGTTCGTCATCGCGGACAGTCGGGGATACTTCAAACAGGCCGGGCTAGACGTTGAAATCGGCGTGTTCAGTGGAGGCGCCAAGGCGCTGCAGGCAATGATGGGCGGTAGTGCCGACATAGTGGCTGGGGCCTACTCCAATACGATAACGATGGCCGCCAAAGGGCAGAAGCTGGTCTCGTTCGTGACCTTGGCCTCGTGCCCCGGATGGGTATTCGGTGCGACTCGCGCAAGCCACGCCAGGATCAAGACTTATGCGGATCTGAAGGGCATGCGCATTGGCGTGAGCTCGCCCGGATCGAGCTTTCACATGGGCGTGAACTATCTGCTGAGCAAGTCCGGCGTAAAGCCCGGCGACGTATCGATCATTGGCGTCGGCTCCTCTGCCGGGGCGATCGCTGCAGCGCGCAGTGGTCAGATCGACGCACTGATGAGCAACGACCCGGTCGCTACCGTTCTGCAGGGCAGCGGCGATCTGTTTCCGTTGGCTGTGATGCGAGACCCGGCCGGAACGCGCGCGACACTGGGCGGCGACTATCCGGAAGCTGCCATCTACACGACCAAAGACTTCCTCGTCAAATATCCGAACACCGTGCAAGCGGTAACGAATGCCATCCTCGAGGCTGAGCGCTGGATGGTGCATGCAACGCCTGAGCAGGTCGCCGCCGCCGTACCGCCGCAATATGCTCTCGCCGAGAAGGATGTCTTCGCTCGTGCCTACGCCAACATGCAAAGCTGCATTTCGCGCGACGGCCTGATGACCGACGCTGCCGCGCATACCGTACATGATGTGTTGACCGCATTCGATCCCGACATCGGCAAAGCTTCGATCGACCTGAAGGCTACGTACGACAACCATTTCGTCGAGAATGCGGGCAAGCGCTGAACTGAGGAGAATGAACATGGAGAGCGACGTCCGCATCCTCGCGGAAGGCTTGATGTTTCCCGAGGGACCCGTGGCGATGTCTGATGGCTCGGTCGTGCTGGTCGAAATCGAGCGTGAGACCATCAGTCGCGTAGCTGTTGACGGTACGGTGAGCGTCCTTGCGAAAATCGGCGGAGGGCCGAACGGTTTGGCCTTGGGTCCGGATGGTGCTTTTTACATCTGCAATAACGGGGGGTTCCTTTTCCGTACCGTCGCCGGGCTCAATCGCACTCGGCCGGGTATCCATCCAGGCTATACGAGCGGTCGAATCGAACGGTTCGACCCGCGTACGGGTGCGCTCACGACGCTCTACGACCGCTGCGGCGATCATCCGCTGTGCGGCCCCAACGACATCGTGTTCGACCACGAAGGCGGTTTTTATTTCACCGATTTTGGCAAGAACCGGCTGCGTGATCGCGATCACGCCGGCCTGTATTACGGGCGAGCCGATGGGTCGATGATTGTCGAAGTCGCTTATCCGCTTACCACGGCGAACGGCGTCGGCTTGTCGCCGGACGACCGTACCGTCTATGTGGCGGAAACCGAGACGGCGCGCTTATGGGCTTTTGACCTGGAGGCACCGGGCAGGGCACGCAAGCATCCGTATCCATCCCCGCACGGCGGGCGTCTCGTGTGCGGGCTTGCCGGCTACCAGCGATTCGATAGTTTGGCAGTGGATGTGGAAGGGAACATCTGCGTGGCCACGTTGGTCACCGGCTGCATCACCGTGGTCGCGCCGTCTGGCGAGGTGATGCGGCAAGTCACGGTGCCGGACGGCATGGTGACGAACATATGCTTCGGTGGCGCCGACATGAAGACAGCATATGTCACGATGTCCGGCACCGGACGTCTGGGTGCGTTGTCGTGGCCGCAAGCGGGGTTGAAGCTCGCCTATTCGTGATTTCCGGCTTGCTGCTGCGCACTTGCTAGCAGATGCTTGAGAAAGAGCAGGACGGGCGCGGGGAGCGACTCCGCCTCGCGCACACAGATTTTCCAATGCCGCTCAGCCCAAGGCTCGTCCAACAGCACGGCGACCAAGGGCGCCGAGCTGACGTAGCGTTCAGCATGATGCTCGGGTACAAGCCCGACGCCAAGCCGCGCCTCGACCATGCTGCGCACCGGCTCGAAGCCGTTCACCCGGATAGAGAGCTTAAGCGGGTGGTCGAGGTCTGCCGCTGCGCGCAACACCAGCGAATTAAGATAGCTTCCTTCCTGAGGTCCTACGAGCGGGTATTCGGCCACCTCGCGGAAGCTCACTCGGCCCGCACGGCTGAGTGGATGATCGGGCGGCATGATGACGACCAGCCGGTCGCTGCGGTAGGGAAAGACCTGCAGTCCAGCGGTCACGGTGGTGCCGCCGAACACGCCGATATCGGCAGTGTTTTCGGCCACGGCGCGCACCACTGCAGGGCTCAGGCTTTCCTGTAGGTCGATCCGCAGACCTGGATGCAGGTCCAGAAAAACGCGGATATCTTTGGCAATGTACTGCACGATGGTCGAGAGGCTCGCGTGCAGCCGGATCTGACCACGCACGCCTTCGGCGTGGTCAAGCAGCTCGCTTTCCATCTGTTGAATGTCGCGCAGAAGCGTCCGGGCGTGTTGCAGCAGTGCTGCCGCCGCGACTGTCAGTTCCAGGCCCTTGTTGCTGCGCACGAACAGAGCGGTCTTGAGTATGTCCTCAAGCTGGGACATGCGCTTGCTGAGCGCCGAAGGGGCGATATTCTCGAATTCTGCTGCCCGCGCGATGCTGCCGTGCTCACAGACGGCGATGAACAGCTTCAGCGATTGTAGGTCGAAACGCAACTGAGTCTCCTGAGCGCGGTCTTTTGCCGCGACGCTTTCATGTGAAACGAGAATAGTCACGGAGTCCGTGGCAAGTCAACCGGCGCCGATCGAGCGGCATCAACGCAAGCTTGGAACACATCGCCGATATCTTCGGGACTATCGAGAGCATCGCGATTTCCTACGTCGTCGGACACGGTCATGGCTCGACCGGCTCAGACCACGCTGGTCAATCCGCCATCGACGAAAAGCGTCTGCCCATTCACGAAGTCCGACGCCGCCGACGCGAGGAACACCGCCGCACCGCACAGTTCCTCGACGCGGCCCCAGCGGCCCGCGGGCGTGCGCTTGCAGAGCCACTCCGAGAAAGCCGGATCGTCGACGAGCGCGCGGTTGAGATCGGTCTCGAAATAGCCGGGCGCGATCGCATTGGCCTGAATGCCGTGCCGCGCCCATTCCGCGCACATGCCTTTGGTCAGCATGCGAATGGCGCCTTTGGTGGCTGCATAGGGCGCGATGCCCGGTCGCGCCAGCTCGCTTTGCACCGACCCGATGTTGATGATCTTGCCGCGCCCGCGCGCCAGCATGTGCCGCGCGACGGCCTGCGAGACCTGGAATACGCCGTCGAGATTCACGCGCAGCAGGTCGTTCCAGTCGCCTTCGTCGAAGTTTTCGAGCGGCGCGCGGCGCTGGATGCCCGCATTGTTGATCAGAATGTCGATCGCGCCGATGGTCTTCTCGACACGTTCGATCGCCGCGACGACCTGCTCGCGGTCGGTCACATCGAACACGGCGAAACCGGCGTCGAAGCCTTCGCCTCGCAGGTCTGCGGCGAGATCGGCGGCTTTTTGCTCATTGCGATCGTTTATCACGATCGAAGCACCGGCGCCCGCGAGTCCCCGTGCGAGCGCCAGGCCGATGCCGCGCCCGGAGCCGGTGATCAGGGCCCGCCTGCCATGCAGGCTGAATAGTTTCATTGTCTCGTTCATTTTTCTGGTTGCGCATTGCGTTGCAGATGCGTGATGTCTCCGATTGCGCCTGGTTCACCCGAAGTGTGGTCGTAGCGCCAATAGTCCTGCATGACGTTCTTATCACGATTCAAGCGCGCATTGCTCGACGCGGTCTAGCTTTGCACCGGTGCCGTCTAACGGAACTCCGGCCGCTGTGCCTTCAAAACCTTCCGCTGCGGTGACGGCGTGGGATCGGCGTACGCCGATTTTCGCGCCGCGTTTTGGCGCGCTAGGGGAAATCCCCGACCTTCCTTTTCTTGTGTAGTCCCTGCCGGTCCGTTACCGTTGCGAAAATAGACATGATTTCTATTTTTCGGCCGCAGGGACATTCGCACGAAGCGAGGAGACAAGGATGAGTCTGAGATACCGGTTGCTGGCGCTGACCTGGCTGCTGCAGTTCGTGAACTATCTGGATCGGGTGAGCATTTCCGTCGCCGGCCCGACGATGATGAAAGCGTTGCGTCTCGATGCCGCGCAGTTCGGCGTCCTGCTCGCCGCTTTCGCGCTCGGCTATGCGCTGATGCAGTTGCCCGGCGGCTTCCTCGCGGACCGGTTCGGCACCAAGGCGCTCTTGGTCGTGGCGCCGGTCCTGTTCTCGATTTTCACCGGCATGACGGGACTCGCGACGTCGATGGCCGTGCTGATCGCGGCGCGCTTCTGTTTCGGCCTGGCCGAAGGATCGTGCAACGCGGCCGTCTATAAGGCCGTCGCGGACAACTTCAGTCACAAGGACGCGGCCAAGGCGCACGCCGTCTGGCTCTCGGCGCTCGCGATCGGACCGGCGGTCGTCGCGCCCGTCGTCACAAGCCTGCTGATGAACGGCGACTGGCGCAACGTGTTCTACGTGTTCGCGGTTCCGGGTGTGATCGTCGCGCTGCTGATCCTCTTCATCATTCCGGGTAAGGCAATCGAAGCGAAGGAACGCACGACGCACGACAAGGCGAACCGCGCCGAGCAATGGCGTCTGTTCGCCGGGCGCAAGAGCACCTGGCTGCTGTTCTTCGGCTATATGACCTTCAGCGTCGGCTACTGGGGCTTTCTCGGCTGGATCCCTTCGTATCTCGCCAACCAGCGGCATATCGATTTGAAATCGCTGGGCGTCGCGGCGTCGGTGCCTTATCTTTTCGGCTTCCTCGGCATCGTGGTATTCGGCTGGCTCGGCAGCGGACTGCTGCATCGCAGGCGGCCGACGCTCGTGGCCGTGGGCTATGTCTGCACGGGGCTCGCACTGTATCTCGCGTACAGCGCGGATGATATCGTCGCATGCGTGATCGGCCTTTCGGCAGCGGCGTTTCTGCTGTACGGCTGCCTCTCGCCGTATGCGGGCCTGGTCGCGCAACTGGCGCCGCAAGGCGCGCGCGGCGTGTTCGCAGGCGTCATCAATACGGGCGGGCAGATAGGCGGGCTGCTCGCGCCGCTCGGCGTGGGTTATCTCGTCAAGGCGAGCGGCTCGTACAACAATGGCTTCCTGTTCATGATCTCGGCGCTCGTCATCGGCGCGGGCTGCTTCGCGGCGCTGCAATCGCGCATAAACGGCCGCGAGCCGGAAGCCGACGGCACGAGCCCCGCGATTCAGCAGAACATCTGACGCGCGCTCAGAAACACGCGCTCATACCCCGCTGAAATGCGCGTAGGGCGGCTGGAACATCGACACATCGCCGCCCAGCGCCTTCGTGAGCGCCGCGCCCGCTTCCATCACCTTCGGCAGGTAAGCGTCGAAGGATTTGCGATCGAAGCGGTAGCGCGGCACGCCGAGAGAAATCGCGCAGACGAGCTCCTGCCCCGTGCGGAACACCGGCACGGCGATCGCGGCGCTTTCCGGCTCGCGCTCGCCGAGGGACACGCAATAGCCGTGGTCGCGCACCTTCTTCAGATTGCCCTTCACCGTGCCCTCGGAAAACGCGCGCAGAACGTGACCCGCCGCGCCGGCCTCGAGCGTGAGACGTTCGCCTTCGCGCACATGCATGCGCACCGAGCGCTGCCATTCCACGCGATAGAGACACAGACGCTCGTCGCCCTCTCGTACGTAGACCGCGGCGGTTTCACCGGTTTCCTTGACGAGCGTGCGCAGCACCGGTAACGCGTAATCGCGCAGACGGAACGAGCTCTGATAAATCATGCCGAGATGGAACAGCATTGGCCCGAGCATGTAGCGGCCGTCTTCCAGACGCTTCAGATAGCCGAAGTGCTCGAGCGATTCGCACAGACGCAAGATGGTGCTGTGGTAGAGGCCTGTCGCGTTGGTGAGATCGGTGAGCGTCATGCCGTCGATGCTGTCTTCGAAGGCCTTGAGGATCGAGAGCGCGCGGTTGACCGCCGCGACGCCGGGTTCTTCGGTTGCCATTGCTGTGTTCCGGTCGGTTGCGCCGTTGTCTGTGTGTTGCCGCGTATCTTGCCGTGTAAGGCAGGGGGGCCGCAAGGGCGATGGATGCCGGCTTCGCGGCGAAACTCATCGCCGCAAGTCGGAAGCGAAAATAGACATGATGTCTGTTTTCGAAGATAATGACATCGCGCCGGGATTTTCGGCGCGCCACGAGCGTAATCCGGAGATCCGAACCATGCAGCGCAAAGCCTTCGACGCATCGCACATCGGGCCGCTACGCGGCGTCAAGGTGGTGGACCTGTCGCGTCTCGTCGCGGGCAACATGTTGACATTGCAGCTCGCGGATTTCGGCGCGGATGTCATCAAGGTCGAGCCCTTGAAGGGCGACACGCTGCGCGCCTTCCGCACGCAGGGCGCGGAGGTGTTCTGGAAGGCGTATGCGCGCAACAAGCGCAGCGTGTGCATCGACTTCCATCACGAGGCCGGGGCGAAGCTGATCGCGAGCCTCGCGCGGGATGCCGATGTGCTGGTCGAAAGCTTCAGGCCCGGCACGCTGGAAAAGATGGGTCTTTCGCCGCAGTCGCTGCACGCGGCCAATCCGAAGCTCGTCATCGTGCGAGTGTCGGGCTGGGGGCAGACGGGACCGTACCGCGAGCGTCCGGGCTTCGGCACGCTGGTCGAGGGCTATTCGGGCTTCGCCGCGATGAACGGCTTCGGCGATCGCGAGCCCGTCCTGCCGCCGATGTTTCTCGGCGACATGACCGCGGGCCTCTACGGCGCGCACGCCGCGATGGTCGCGCTGTGGGAAGCGCGCGTGAACGGCGGCAACGGGCAGGTGATCGACCTGTCGCTGTTCGATCCGATGCTTTCGATTCTCGGTCCGCAGGTCGCGAACTATCGGCTCACCGGAGAGGTGAAGGCGCGTACCGGCAGCCGCTCGAGCACCACCTGTCCGCGCAATACCTACGCAACCGCCGACCACAAGTGGCTCTGCATTTCGACGTCGACGCAGAGCATGGCGCAGCGCCTGTTCGCCGCGATCGGCCGCGAGGACATGAACACCGATTCGCGCTACGCGACCAACAGCGCGCGCCTCCAGCATGTGGATGAAGTCGACCAGGTGGTCGGTTCCTTCATCCGGGCGCGCACGCTCGCGGACAACCTCGCGTTCTTCGCGCGCGCGGAAGTCACGGCCGGTCCCGTGCTCGACGCGAGCGATCTTGCATCCGATGCCTATGTCACCGGACGCGAAGCGCTGGTCGAGATCGAAGACGACGAGCTCGGTCACGTCGCCGTGCATAACGTGGTCGCGCGTCTTTCGGCGACGCCGGGCGGCTTCACGCGTCCCGCGCCGAAAAAGGGCGAGCATTCGCGCGAGATTCTCGCGCCGCTTATCGGCGAGTGTGCGTTCGACGAACTCATCGGCTGCGGCGCCGTAATCGACGCATGTCACGACGCCGTGCGCGCCTGAACCATTTCCATCGAGGAGCATGAGATGAACCGAGTAGGACAACCGATCGATTCCCCCGCTGTCTGGAAAGGCCCCGAACTCGACTGGACGCGCGAAGGCCTGCACGTCCTCACGGATGCGGAGATCGCTGAAATCGACGCCGCGCTCGCGCATCTGCATTCGCTCGGCGACATCGACTTTCCCGACATCAGCCCGGAGACCTTCCCGCTCGACACGATGGGCCGCTTCATGCGCGAGCTGCCCGGTTTCCTGCGCAACGGGCGGGGTTTCATGATGCTGCGCGGCCTGCCGCGCGAGCGTTACTCCGACGACGACATGACGCGGATCTACTTCGGCCTCGGTTCGTACGTCAGTAAGCCTGTGACCCAGTCGTATCTCGGCGACGTGCTCGGCCACGTGGTGAACGTGAGCGACTACGAGCCGAAATCGCGCGGCTATCGCAAGGGCGGAGGGCAGCTCATGCACACGGATTCGTGCGACATCATCGGGCTCATGTGTCTGCGCACGGCGATCTCCGGCGGCGAAAGCCGCATCTCCAGCGCGCTCGCCGTGCACAACGAACTCTTGCGCACGCGCCCGGATCTGCTCGAAGCGCTGCGCGAAGGTCTGTGGTGCAAGCGCACCGATGAAGACGGCCGCCGCGCGACCCGCACGTTCAGCGAGCACAAGGTGCCGTTCTTCACGGACAGTGCAGGCGAGGTGATCTGTTATCTGCCGACCGGCTATGCGCGTCTGGCGGAGAAGAGCGGCCAGGTTCCGTTCAGCGAGGTGGAGTCCGAGGCGCTCTACATGGTGCGCAAGATCGCGGCGTCGCCGGAGTTCTATCTCGACATGGGCTTTCGCGACGGCGACATCCAGTTCCTGAACAATCGCGTGCTCGTGCACGGCCGCACCGATTATGTCGATGCACAGGCGCTCCACGAGCGGCGTCATCTGCTGCGCCTGTGGCTCACGGTGTCCGAGTGGCCCGCGATGCCCGACGCTCAAGTGTTCCACAAGCCCGAGGACCTGCGCATGTGGGCGCAATATCGCCGCCCGTTCGCGGAGCTGCCTTCCACGCACGATCGCCTGCTGCTCGAAGCAGGGCAGGTCGCGCAGATGGTCGATTGAGCGCGACCATGGCCGCGCCTCAGACGCTCGCGCAAAAGCTCATCGCGAAGGCGTGCGGGCGCGCCGAAGTCGCGGTGGGCGAGATCGTCACCTGCGATGTCGATCTTGCGATGTTCCACGATTCGAGCGGTCCGCGCCGTCTGAAGCCGATGCTCGAGGCGCTCGGCGGGCCGCTCTGGGACACGTCGAAGATCGTGCTCGTGATCGATCACTACGTGCCCGAAGCAGACGACGAATCGCGCCGCATCGTGCGCATCGCGCGCGAGTGGGCCACGGAGCAGCGCCTGCCCAACGTGTACGACAGCGTCGGCATCTGTCATGTCGTGCTGCCGGAGCATGGGCACGTGCGACCTGGCATGTTCTGCGTCGGCGGCGATTCGCACTCGCCGACGGGCGGCGCGTTCGGCGCATACATGTTCGGCATCGGCAGCACGGAGATGCTGGGCGTCGCGGTATCGGGGCAGATCTGGGCGAGCGTGCCCGAGACGCTGCGCATGCACTGGCGCGGAAGACTTGCGCGCGGCGTCACGGCGAAGGACATGATGCTGCACATGATCGGCCGCTTCGGCATGAACGGCGGGCGCTATCAGGCGGTCGAGTTCTGCGGCGCAGCCGTTACCGCATTGTCGATGCAGGAGCGCATGACGCTCTCGAACATGAGCGCGGAGATGGGCGCGCAGACGGGCCTGATCGCGCCGGATGCGGTGACGCTCGACTATCTGCGCGCAGCGGGCGTGACCGACGAGACGGACATCGCGCACTGGCAAAGCGATCCCGATGCACAAGCCGAAACTCACGACTTCGATGCCGGCGCGCTCGCGCCGCAGGTGGCCGCGCCGCACAGTCCCGCGAATACGCGTGACGTTGACGCTTTCGGCGACGTAGCCGTGCAGGTTGCCTACATCGGCGCATGCACGGGCGCGAAGCTCGACGATCTGCGCGCGGCGGCCAGCGTGCTGGAGCATCGGCGCGTCGCGCGAGGCGTGCAACTAATGGTCGCGCCCGCGAGCGTGCACGATCGCGAAGCCGCGCGCCGCGAAGGCGTGATGTCGATTCTCGAAGACGCCGGCGCGCAGGTGCTCGGCACATCGTGCGGCGCATGTTCCGGCTACGGCGGACAGATTCCCGAAGGCAGCACCGTGATTTCCAGCACCGCGCGCAACTTCAAAGGCCGCATGGGCGCTGAAACGGCGCAGGTCTATCTCGGCTCGCCCTTCACGGTCGCGGCGTCCGCATTGCGCGGGCGCATCACGGACCCGCGCGAGGTGATGGCATGAGCGAAGGCATCGAGACGCATCGCGTTTGGCGCGTCGGCGCGGACATCGATACCGATGCGCTCGCGCCCGGCGCGTACATGAAATTCGGCATCGACGAGATCGCGCGGCATTGCCTGCAACGGCAGCGCCCGGAGTTCGCGGCGAACGTGCTACCCGGCGACGTCATCGTGGCGGGGCCGAACTTCGGCATCGGTTCGTCGCGCGAGCAGGCGCCGGCCGCGCTCGTGCGGCTCGGCGTGCGCGCGGTGATCGCGCCCGCGTTCAGCGGCTTGTTCTTTCGCAACGCGTTCAACGTGGGACTCGTGCTGCTCACGTGCGCAGAGGCTGAAGCGATGGAAGAGGGTGAGCGCATAGCCATCGATCCGCTGCACGGGCGCATTACGCGCGCCGGCGGCGCAACGCTCGTCTGCGAGCCTTTGCCTTCGTTCCTGCTCGACATGGCCGAGGCAGGCGGGCTTTTCAATTTGCTGAAGCAGCGCTACAGCGTCAAGGAGCGATGAACGCATGACTCTCGCTGAACAACTCGCGCACGGAACCGTCCTCGCGCCCGGCGTCTACGACGCGCTTTCCGCGCTGATCGCCGAGCAGGCCGGTTTCGATGCGCTGTATCTGTCGGGCGCGTCGATCGCCTATACGAAGCTGGGACGCTCCGACGTGGGTCTTACGACCTTCACCGAAGTCGCGGATACGCTCGCGCGCATCACCGAGCGGGTGTCGCTGCCGGTCATCGTGGATGCCGACACGGGCTTTGGGAATGCGCTGAACGTCAAGCGCACGGTTCGTGGCTTCGAACGCGCGGGCGCCGCGATGATTCAGCTTGAAGATCAGACCTTCCCGAAGCGCTGCGGTCATCTGGACGGCAAGAGCGTGATTCCCGTCGCGGAGATGTGCGGCAAACTGCGCGCCGCGCTCGATGCGCGTGAACGCAGCGACACGCTCATTCTGGCTCGCACGGACGCGCTCGCGGTGGAGGGTCTCGATACCGCGCTCGAACGCGCCGAACGTTATCTGGAAACGGGCGTCGATGCGCTATTCATCGAAGCGCTGCGCTCGGCCGAGCAGATGGATGCGGCTTGTGCGCGCTTCGCCTCACGCGTGCCGCTGCTCGCCAATATGGTCGAAGGGGGCAAGACGCCGGTGCAGAGCGCCGATGCGCTGGCGGCACGCGGCTTTCGCATCGTGATCTTTCCGGGCGGCGCGGCGCGCGCGGTCGCGCATGCGCTGCAAGGCTTCTACGGCAGCCTGCGCGAGCATCGCACGAGTGCGCCGTGGAAAGAGCGCATGGCCGACTTCGACGAGATCAACGCGATCATCGGCACGCCGGAACTGATGGACGAAGCGCGGCGCTACGCGTAGTCGAAGCGTTGCGCCGGCGTCAGCGCGAGTCAGCGCAGCCACGCGCCGCCGATGCGCACCGTTCATCGCGCTTCAGACGAAGATCAGCAAGGCCGCGCCGTAGACGATCAGGCCGACGGCGAACGTCATCACCGTGAAGCCGAGTACACGCTGCACGCCGACGCCCGCCATCGCGACGACGGGCGCGGCCCAGAACGGCTGCATCATGTTCGAGACCTGCTCGCCCATCGCGACGGCCATCGTCGTCGCGGGCACCGAGGCGTGCAGCGCGACCGCGGCAGGCACGACGAACGGACCTTGCACGGCCCAGTGTCCGCCGCCGCTCGGAATGAAGAAAGTGACGATGAGCGAGCACACGTAGCTCCAGAACGGCAGCGTGTGCGCGTTGGAAATGGCGATGAAGAAGTGCGAGATCACGTCGGGCAGGCCGGTCGCATCCATCATGCCCATGATGCCGCCGTAGAGCGGGTACTGAAGCATCATCGAGCCGGTCTGCTTCGCCGCGTTCCTGATCGCGTCCGCATAGGCGAGCGGATAGCCGTGAAGGATCACACCGGCGATGAACATCACGAAGATCACTGCATTCACGCCGGAAAACGCGATGTGCTGGAACTGCGTGAGGACGATCAACGCAATGCCCGCAGCGCCGATGAACGCGCTGCCGATCCACGAATGCTCGATCCAGCGCGCGAAGCTCAGCTTGCCGTCGGGACGCTTGCGGATCGGCTCGTCGGGATGCCGGGCGGTGTCGAGCACGACGGCGTCTTCATCGCGCGGCTTGAGCCAGGCGAGCACGAAAGGCATGGCGAAGAGCATCACGAGCGTCGGCACGAGATTGAAGCGCGTGAACACCGTCTCGCCGAAGGGCAGCACGGCGCCCGTCAGCTTTTGCACGACATTCATCGAACTGCCCGGCGTCGATTGCGCGAGCGCGATGGAACTCGAAATGCCGCTCGCCCACACGACCCAGCCGGAGAAGCCCGCCGCGACGATCCACGCGAAGTCGACGCGCATGCGCTTGGCCACTTCGCGCGCCAGCAAGGCGGCGACGACGAGGCCCATGCCCCAGTTGAAGAACGATGTCACCGCGACGAGCACGAAGGTAAGCGCGCCCGCCTGCGCGGGCGTGCGCGCGATCGACACGAGCGCCTTGAACACGCGCTGCACGGGCGGCGCGTGCGCGAACGCATGGCCCGTGACGAGCACGAGCGTGATCTGGAACGCGAACGTGAAAATGTCGAAGAAGCCCTTGTACCAGCCGCCGATCATTTTGGGCACGGAAGCATGTGGCGCGAAGATCAGCGACAGCACCGCGACGATCGCGGTGATCAGTATCGCGAGCACGAAAGGATCGGGGATGACGCGCTCGAAGAGCCGGATGGTCGCTTCGGTGAAGCGTGTCTTGCGCACGGGCGTCGGTGCGGCGGCGGATTTCATGCGGTGTCTCCTGAAGTCTTTGTTCTTTTAGATTGCGAAGCCGTAGAGCACGGCGGGATTCGTGACGAGGATGCGTTCGCGTGCCGCATCGTCTTCGGCCCATTCGGCGAGCAGGTCGAGCAGGAACGCATCGTCGGGCTTGTGGGTCTCCGTCACGTGCGGCCAGTCGCTTCCCCACACGAGGCGCTCGGGCACGGCTTGCACCCATGCGCGGGCCATCGGCGTAATGTCGTCGTAGCGGTTGCCGAGGCCTGCCGCCGAGTCGAGATAAGGACCGGAGAGCTTGATCCAGGCGCGGCCCGCATCGGCGAGACGGCGCACGATGCCGAATGCCGCGTGCCGCACGCCGTCTTTCGACGGCAGGCGCGCGCGATGATCGAAGACCATCTTCGCGGGCAGGCGATGCAGCAGCGCTTCGTGCTCGACGATCTGCTCCGCGGTCCAGTGCAGCTGCACATGCCAGCCGAGTTCCGCGACGCGCCGTGCGAGCGGCTCGACCATGTCGAAGCCGACTGCCGCGTTCTGCGCCGTATAGAGCGTGAAGCGGATGCCGCGAATGCCGCCCTTGTTCAGCGCATCCAGTTCGTCGTCGGTGACGTCGGGATCGAGCACCGCGACGCCGCGCGCATTGTCGATGCCGAGCTGACGGATCGCGTCGACGGTGACGGCATTGTCCGTGCCGTACACACGCGGCGTGACGATCACGACGCGCTGCGTGCCGAGCTTCGACTGCACCTGGCGGTACGCGGCGACATCGGCATGCTCGACGAAGACCTGGGAATCGCCCGGCTTCAGGAACGCGCGGTCATAGATATGAATTTGGGAATCGCATTTCATTACGAAGAGTCTCCGCTCAAAGCACTGCGCGCTTCGTACGCAGCGCTTCGATTGCTGCATCGCTCAAGCCGGCTTCGCGCAGCAGCGCATCGCTGTGCTGGCCGAAAGCGGGCGCGGCGAACGGCTCGGGCAGGGGCGTCGAAGTGAAGCGCACCGGATGCTTGAATCCGCGATACGCGCCCACGCCCGGATAGTCGAAGCGCGCGACCATGTCCTCGGCGAGCACTTGCTGATCGTCGAACATGTCTTCGACGCTGCGCGCGGCCGCGCACGGAACGGCATCGCCGAAAAGCGCTTCCCATTCGAGCGCCGTGCGTTGCGCGAGCGCGGCGTGCAGCTTCGGCACGATCTCATCGCGATGCACCGCGCGCTTGCGCACCGTGTCGTAACGTTCGTCGGCCGCGAGCGCATCGAGACCGGTCAGCGCGCACAGCGACTTCCAGAAATGCGGCGTGTTCGCGGAGAGATAGAGATACCCTTCGCGCGTCGGATGAATGCCGGTGATCCCGCCCGAGCGCATGTCGCGGCCGACGTCCTTCGGCTCGCCGTCCGCCCAGATCATGCGCGCCGATTGCATCGTGAGCGCGCTGCGCAGCAGCGACACGCCGACGTATTGCCCTTCGCCCGTCTTTTCGCGCGCGAACAGCGCCGACGACACCCCCGATGCGACGAGCGCCGCCGCGTAGTAATCGACGACCGAGCCGTAAAGCACTTCGGGAGGACCGCCGGCCGCACCTTGCAGCGTGCACATGCCGGTCATCGTTTGCAGCACCTGGTCGTAGCCCGCCTTGTCCTTGTTCGGACCGGTTTCGCCATAGCCCGTCACCGCGCAATAGACGAGGCGCGGATTGATCGCGCGCAGCTGCTCGTACGCGATGCCGAGCCGCGCGGGCACGCTCGGTCGAAAGTTGTGGACGAGCACGTCGGCCTCTTTCACGAGTGCGATCAGCACGTCGAGCGCGTCCGCCTGCTTGAGGTCGAGCACGAGCCCGCGCTTGCTGCGATTCACGCCGAGAAACGCGCGGCTTTCGCCTTCGAGCGTCGAGGGATACTTGCGCAGGTTATCGCCCGCGGGCGGTTCGATCTTGATGACTTCCGCGCCCTGATCCGCGAGCAGCGTGCAGCCGTAAGGACCGGCGATATAGGCGCTCAGATCGAGCACGCGCACGCCCGCCAGCGGCCCGCCGCGTTCGACGTTCTGTTCCATGAAACCTTCTCCTTTCAGATTCTTGCCGAGGCGCGCTGAGCTTCAGAGAGCAGACCCAGCCGCACGGCATCCGCGACGAGCACGCGTGCCCGCTCGACAAAGGGCGGGTCGATCATCTTTCCGTCGACGAGATACGCGCCGATGCCTTTCGCATCCGCCTCGCGTGCGGCTTCGACCACGCGCACCGCATGCGCGATGTCGTCATCGGATGGACGGAACACGTCGTTCGCCATCGCGATCTGGCTCGGATGAATACAGCTCTTGCCGATGAAACCGAATGCGCGCGCCATCCGCGCCTCGGCGCGAAAGCCGTCGCTGTCCTTGATGTCGGCGAACGCGGTGTCGTAGGCGAAGACGTCGGCTTCGCCTGCCGCGATGCGCAGCGCGAACATCGCCTGCTGGATCGCGGCCGTTTCGCGACGCGCGATCGAAAGCGGCTCGAACAGGTCGCCCAGGCCGAGTTGCAAGCCCGCGACGCGCGGATGCGCGAGCGCCAGTTCCGCGGCAATGTGCAATGCGCGCGGCGACTCGACGTTGAGCAGCAGGCCGATCGGCGTGGTGACGCCGTTCGCGCGCTCGGCGGCTTCGAGGGCCGCGGCGGCCGCCAGCACGTCGTCGGGATGCTCGGGCTTCGGCAGATTGATCAGGGACACGCCGTTGCGCGCGACGGCGTCGATATCGGCGGCGAAGTGCGGCGTCGATAGCGCATTGACGCGCACGATGAGCGTCTTGTCGCTCGCGAGGGCGTCGTCGGTGGCGAGCAGCGCGCGCAAATCGGCGCGCGCCTGCGGTTTGCGCTCGTGCGAAACAGCGTCTTCCAGATCGAACGAGAGGGCGTCGGCGGCGCTCGCGAGCGCCTTGGCGAAGAGTTCCGGGCGCGAGGCCGGCACGAAGAGCTTGCTTCTCATGTGTCTCCCTTCATTTTTCGATATGCCGCCCAGTCTACGGATGCTCACGTTTTAGATAAACTATCTACAGCTATCTTTAAAGATAAGTAAATCTATCCGATGGACACGGCATTTCTCTCCAATCTGCTGCTCGTCGTCGATACGGGATCGATGGCGGAGGCCGCGCGCCGCGTCGGCGTGACGCCGGCGGCGATCGCGCAGCAGATGTCGGCGCTCGAGCGCGAACTGGGCATCGCGCTCTTCGTGCGCTCCGGCCGCACCGTGATGCCGACCGAGGCGGGGCATCGCGTGATCGAGCGGGCGCGGGGTCTCGTCGCGGATTTCGCGGATCTGAAGGCGCATGCGCTCGAAGGCGAGGCGACGGGTGAACTGCGCATCGGCACGATCACGACGGCGCTTCTGAGCCTGCTGCCCGATGTGCTGGCCAATTTCGCGCGCGAATTCCCGCGCGCGAAGTTGCTGATTCGCGCGGGCACCTCGATGGAGCTTTACGACACGCTGCAACGCGGCGATCTCGATGTCGCCATCTGCCTGCATCCCGCGTTCGCGCTGCCCAAGGCATACGACTGGCATCTGCTGCGCGAGGAGCCGCTCGTCGTGCTCGCGCCGGCGCGGCTTGCGCACGAAGACCCGCACGAACTGCTGCGGCGCGAGCCGTTCATCCGCTATGACCGCACGCTCGGCGGCGGCAAGCAGGCGGATCGGTACTTGCAGGCCGCACGCATCGTGCCGCACGAGCTTTTCGAGCTGAACGCGCTGATGGCGATTGCGATGATGGTCGATCGCGGCCTCGGCGTGTCGCTGGTGCCGGACATCGTCTCGCCGATGACGTCGGCGCTTTCCGTCGCGCGGCTCGCGTTGCCGGTTCGGACGGAACCGCGCCGCTTCGGCATGGTGTGGCAAAGGGCATCGCCGCGAGCGCGCCTGATTCAGGGCTTGTTGCAATGCGCGGATGAGGCGGTCGCGGCGAGCCTTGCGCGCGGCGAGTAGCGAAGCGATCGGCACCCTTTCTCCCATAGAGCGAACCATGCCGATCGCGCGGGCGCTGCACGACGATGGCCCGCACCGGATGCTCGTTGGTGAGGAGGCGAGACTCATGACCGCGTGAGGCCGTCGACAAAGCCGAGGCCGGCGCCGTCGTACCGGTCCTCGTTGATTGTTGCCGGTGGGACAACATCCTGTACGCAATCGCGATGCTACTGGCGATCTTCTCTCGTGAGTAGCATCTGTCACGCGGTCGGTCGAATCACGGGCAAACCGAAGCGTCAGATGCGTGACCGTGCTCGTGAGCCGGCCGCCCAGTGCGGCTTACCCACCGAAGGAAACGGAGTACTGAAATGAGAGAAACAACCCGCAACGTCCGGCCGGTTACCGCCAGCTTTGGCAAGGAAGGTTCTGGCGAACTCGTGCCGTCGCGCTACGCCGTGCGCGTGGGCGACGTCGACGTCGTCATGATCAGCGACGGCATTCTGCCGCTGCCCACCTCCACCATGTCCACTAACGCGAGCGAAGCTGACCGCAATGATTGGTTCGACGGTCGTTTCCTGCAACGTGACACGTTCGACTGGGCGTTGAATATTGCGCTCGTGCGCAGCGGAGAACGCGTAATCCTGATCGACTCAGGCGTGGGTGACGGTTTCGAATACTTCACGCGTGCCGGTCGATCGGTCATGCGCCTGGAATCGGCCGGCATCGACCTGGCAGCGATCACCGATATCGTGATTACGCATATGCACATGGATCACGTCGGTGGGCTGAACGTCGACGGAGTCAAGGCCAGGCTGAACCCCGAAGTGCGCATCCACGTGTCGGCTGCGGAAGTGGAATTCTGGAAGAATCCGGACTTCACCAGGACAGTGATGCCGGAAACGGTGCCCCCCGCGCTTCGCAAGGCTGCCGCGAAGTTCATGGAGCGATACAGCGAAAACATCGTGCAGTTCAATCAGACCGTCGAGGTCGCGGCGGGCGTGAAGGCGCGCGTGACGGGTGGGCACACACCGGGACACTGCGTCGTGGACGTCGCATCAGGCGGAGAAAGGCTGACTTTCGTAGGCGACGCGATCTTCGAAGTCGGTTTCGACCATCCCGATTGGCAGAATGGCTTCGAGCACGATCCCGAAGTGGCCGCGGACGTACGGGTGGCGCTGCTGGACGAAGCCGCTAAAACGGGCGCTCTGCTGGCTGCTGCACATATCGCGTTCCCGTCCATCGGTCACGTCGCAAAGAACGGTGACGGCTTTCGTTTCATACCGGTGCAGTGGGACTACTGATGCGTGCCGGAATTTCATTAGCGCTGGTATAGATTGCCCTGACGGAAGGATCGTTTCACCGCGCGTGTTTCGGGCCTGGAGAATGGCTTCCTTCCGTCGATGACGAGGTTCAAGTTCAGTTCGAGACAGAGTCTGGCCAAGCAACAGAGGCGTCCCTGGCGTCGATCGGCCTGCGCGGCGCGATCAACGCGGTAACCGCTAAAATTGCGGTTTTATCCCGGAATACGTGCATGTCTTTTGCCTCGCTTGGCCTGATCGATCCGTTGCTGCGCAATTTGCAGCGCCTCAATTACCAGACACCTACGCCGGTGCAGGTCAAGGCGATTCCTCTTGTGCTCAGTGGCAAGGACGTCATGGCGGCGGCACAGACCGGCACTGGCAAGACGGCGGGTTTCGCGTTGCCGCTTTTGCAACGGCTGATGCAACATGGCCCGGCGGTGTCCAGCAACCGCGCGCGCGTTCTGGTTCTGGTGCCCACGCGTGAGCTGGCCGAACAAGTGCTGCAAAGCTTTATCGAGTACGGCAAAGACCTCGACTTACGATTTCTGTCCGCCTACGGCGGTGTGAGTATCAACCCGCAGATGATGAAGTTGCGCAAAGGCGTGGATGTGCTCGTTGCCACGCCGGGCCGTTTGCTAGATCTCAATCGCCAGAACGCCGTGCAGTTTGATGAAGTACAAACGCTGGTGCTGGATGAAGCCGACCGCATGCTAGATTTGGGCTTTGCGCGCGAACTCGACGCCGTCTTTGCTGCCTTGCCCGCTCGGCGACAGACCCTGCTGTTCTCCGCCACGTTTTCCGATGATGTTCGCGCCATCGCGGCGAGCATTCTGCGCAGCCCCGTCAATATCAGCGTCAGCCCGCCCAATGCCGCGGCCGGCAACATCGAGCAATGGGTGGTGCCGGTCGATAAGCGGAACAAACCTGAACTCTTCATGCACCTTGTGGCTGAGAACAAGTGGGAGCACGCGCTGGTGTTCGTCAAAACACGCAATGGCGTGGATTACCTGGCGGCCATGCTGGATGAAGCGGGCTATGCGGTCGACACCATTCACGGCGACAAACCGCAACCCGCGCGCCTGCGTGCCCTGGAGCGCTTCAAGACGGGCGAAGTGAATATGCTGGTCGCCACCGACGTGGCCGCGCGCGGGCTGGATATCGACGACCTGCCGCTGGTGATCAACGTCGATCTGCCGATCGTGGCCCAAGACTATGTGCATCGTATTGGGCGTACTGGCCGTGCGGGCGCAAGCGGCGTGGCGGTGTCCCTCGTGTGTGCCGATGAAGCGCCGCAACTGGCTGCGATTGAAGCGTTGATTCGGCAAACACTGCCGCGCGAAGAAGAGCCGGGCTTTGAAGCCGAACACCGCGTGCCGCAAACCAGCGCGACGGGCCAGATCATCAAGAAACCCAAAAAACCCAAGAAGCCCAAAGTGCCGCAAGCTGCGCCGGGCGCCATGCAAAAGCTCACCAAAAAAACGCGCCCGCAAAGCGGCGAGGACAAACGCAAGCCTGCCGCGCAGCGCGCTGTGGCCGGCGGAACAGGCACAAGCCTGTCCAGCGCTAATCCATTCAGCGCACAAAAGCGACGCAGCAAACCTGCCAGCAAGCCAGTGGCGGGTTCAACTACGCCGGCCGGCAAGCCCGCTTGCGGCCGCAGCAAACGCCAACCTTGATGCGCCGGGATGAGAAACGCCGGCTCTGGGACAACCGACTTGCCGACCTATCCGATGAGCAAGGGCGGTTATCGCCCGTTTGAGCCATCGAATGGGTCCAGTAAGGCGAGACACCGACCCGGTGTAATCCCAACGAAAGGCGCCGTTGCCTGGCGCGCCATTAGAAGCGCTCGGACGCTCGCTTGAACGCATCGCCAGCACAATCCTCTGATTTATGCGAGGTATTCAACGTACGATTGCACCGCCGCAAACGTACGCTTTAATACTAACGACATATTTCTGACGGAGAAGCGAGGCATGACCGCTTTTGATACGGCAGTTCAAACCTGGGTTGTCCATATCGCGGCATCGTCCTTCGTGTTCACTCACACGGTTCACGCGATCGCTGATTTCAACTTCACCAAAGGCGTCGTCCCGCTAGCCATTCTCTGTGCCATGTGGTTCCAGCCGGGAGAAGCACAGCAATGGCGCCGTGAGACTGTCGTCGCGATCCTATGCGCCGGGCTCTTGGCATTCTTGCTCGGCCGCTTGTTCGCGCTGACGCTGCCGTTTCGACTCCGTCCGCTTTACGACCCCTCCATTCATTTGTCGTTTCCGTTGGCCGACAAGACCGGTGAAGGCATGCGCCTGTGGAGTTCGTTTCCCAGCGACCATGCCTCGCTCTGGATGGCAATAGCCGTCGGCATTTTCCTGGTCTGGCGATGGATCGGTGTGCTCGCGATTGTGCATTGCGTGTTCTTCGTGTGTCTGCCTCGCGTTTATCTGGGGTTGCATTATCCGACTGACGTCATCGGAGGGGCGGCCATCGGCGCCGTCTGCGCATGGCTGCTCTCGCGCGCGCCGATACGCACCCGCTTTGCGCCGTTCTTCGTGCGATTCATGGAATATCGGCCGGCCGCGGGTTACATGCTTGCCTTTCTGTTCTTTTTCGAACTCGCGACGATGTTCGATGAACCGCGCTATCTCGCGACGTTGATCATCAAGCAGTTACACCAGGGCGGCTTCCATTGAGCCCGAGCGCGCATGCCGTCTCGTGTCGTCGCAATCACCGCAGAGCAGGAAATCAAAGTATCGATGGCACGATGGCGACGCGTCGCACACGACGCTGATTCTTCTGAGCGGGGCTGAGGACGGCCTATATTCGTCAAAGGGCGTCGTGAACGCCTTTTGCCGATATCTTGATCCGCTCCGACCTGTTTGGCACGTCGCCCATATCCGGGCCCGGACAACCGGCCGCCGACGAGTTTGCCAACGTGCAGCTTTAGAAACGTTAAAGCCCACGACAGAAGTATTCGACCGCTTCTACATCCTCTGTCCAAACGGCTGTCAAGTCAGTCGGTCGTCGCTTCGCATGCGTTAAGGGCGCTGCGAGTAGTTGTGCCTTCAACGGCCGCCGATACAGATATCCTTGCGCGAACGGTACTCCAACCGACTCCGACCCGGCGCACCTGTGATTGGAAAATCGCCGGTCGATCCTCCGATGGTCGAAGGGAAAGCGCGTGAGCGGTTCAAGGTGACTTTTGTCGTGGCCGAGATCATCGATGGCGCCGGCTCCGAAGTAAATGCATACTCTCTTGCGACGTGGTAACTAATACCGTTCCGCCATCGAACTGAGCGCGTTTCGTCTCAGTAATTGGATGCGCCGTCGCTTTCAGCATCGCTTAATGTGTATTGATATAGCATCGCGCGCGAACGCAAACGGGCGACCTGCTGAAGCCGAAACTCGGTTTCCTACAACTCCAGCCTGATGCGCTACAAGAGCAAGCCAGCCTACAAGGGAATCGTATGAACACCATATCGGAAGAGGCAAACACGCTGACGGACCGCGAAGTCCAACTCATGCTGCGGACGGTCGCCGCCTTGCGGGAAGGCGAACCCGTTCAGAAGTTGCCTGCCGATTGGACCGGTGCAAAAGGACAGCTAGCCGTCGAGCTGAACATGCTGGCCGACCAATGTGTGCGTCAAGGGCTGGCGCTCGGACGCGCAACCGGACACACCGCGGCAAGCCTGGGTGCCGCGGGCCGCGTTGATGAAGAAGGGTTGAGCGGTTTCTGGCTGCAACAGGCGCGTGAAGCCAACGCGCTGCTCGAGGCGACCGATACCGCGCACGCACGTACTCGGGACATTCACACGGCGCTCATCGCGCTGAGAAAGGGAGAAGGGGCGTCGCTCGCCGCCGACTGGACCGGCTTGCACGGCAAGCTTGCGGATGTCTTCAATGACGTCGTCGACCAGAACATCCGCATGTCGGATGAGCTCGCGCGACTCAGCCAGGCAGTCGGCAAGGAAGGCCGCATCTACGAGCGCGCCACACTGCCCGATCCCCGGGGCTTCTGGCGCCGATCGATCGACTCGGTGAATTCCCTCATCGTCGATCTCGTTCACCCCACGAGCGAGGTGGCGCGCGTGATCGGCGCCGTAGCGCAAGGCGATCTCAGCAAAAGCATGGCCCTCGAAGCCGACGGACGTGCGCTCGAAGGCGAATTCCTGCGCACGGCGAAGATCATCAACCGGATGGTGGAGCAGCTCGGCACCTTTGCCGCAGAGGTCACGCGTGTGGCGCGAGAGGTCGGCACGGAAGGCAAGCTCGGCGGTCAGGCAGACGTGCAGGACGTGGCCGGGACATGGAAAGACCTGACCGATTCCGTCAATTTCATGGCCGGCAATCTGACGAGCCAGGTCAGAAACATCGCGGAAGTCACGAAGGCGGTCGCCGCCGGCGACTTGTCGAAGAAGATCACCGTGGACGTCAAGGGCGAGATTCTCGAACTGAAGAACACCATCAACACGATGGTCGATCAGTTGCGGTCCTTCGCTTCCGAAGTGACGCGCGTGGCGCGCGAGGTCGGCACCGAAGGGAAGCTCGGCGGTCAGGCGGACGTCAAGGGCGTCGCGGGCACGTGGAAAGACCTGACCGACAACGTCAACTTCATGGCGGGCAATCTGACGAGCCAGGTTCGCAATATTGCAGAAGTCACGACGGCCGTGGCGGCCGGCGACCTGTCGAAGAAGATCACCGTGGACGTCAAGGGCGAAATTCTCGAGCTGAAGAACACCATCAACACGATGGTCGATCAGTTGCGCTCGTTCGCGTCAGAAGTGACGCGCGTGGCGCGCGAAGTGGGCACCGAAGGAAAGCTCGGCGGTCAGGCCGACGTGAAAGGCGTCGCCGGAACGTGGAAGGATCTCACCGATTCGGTGAACTCGATGGGCAGCAACCTGACCGCGCAGGTGCGCAACATTGCGGACGTGACAACGGCAGTCGCGGCCGGCGATCTTTCGAAGAAGATCACCGTCGACGTGAAGGGCGAAATCCTCGAGCTCAAGAACACGATCAACACCATGGTCGATCAATTGAGTTCCTTCGCCTCGGAAGTGACGCGCGTGGCCCGCGAAGTCGGGACCGAAGGCAAGCTGGGCGGCCAGGCCGACGTGCAGGGCGTCGCGGGAACGTGGAAGGACCTGACTGATTCGGTGAATTCGATGGGCGGCAACCTGACGGCACAGGTGCGCAACATCGCAGAGGTGACGACGGCGGTTGCCGCGGGCGATCTCTCGAAGAAAATCACCGTGGACGTCAAGGGCGAGATTCTCGAACTGAAGAACACCATCAACACGATGGTCGATCAGTTGCGTTCGTTCGCCTCGGAGGTCACGCGCGTTGCACGCGAGGTCGGCACCGAAGGCAAGCTGGGCGGCCAGGCCGATGTGCAAGGCGTAGCGGGAACGTGGAAGGATCTGACCGACTCGGTCAACTCGATGGGCAGCAATCTGACCGCGCAGGTGCGCAACATCGCCGATGTGACGACGGCAGTGGCGGCGGGCGATCTTTCCAAGAAGATCACCGTCGATGTGAAGGGCGAAATCCTCGAGCTCAAGAACACGATCAACACCATGGTCGACCAGTTGCGCTCGTTTGCTTCGGAAGTGACGCGAGTGGCTCGCGAGGTCGGCACTGAAGGCAAGCTGGGAGGACAGGCCGACGTGCAGGGCGTCGCCGGAACCTGGAAAGATCTCACCGATAACGTCAATTTCATGGCCGGCAACCTGACCAGTCAGGTCCGCAACATCGCGGACGTGACGAAGGCGGTAGCGGCGGGTGATCTGTCGAAGAAAATCACCGTGGACGTCAAGGGCGAGATTCTCGAACTGAAGAACACGATCAACACCATGGTCGATCAGCTCAGTTCCTTCGCATCCGAAGTGACGCGAGTCGCGCGCGAAGTCGGCACGTTGGGCAAGCTCGGCGGACAGGCGGATGTGCAGGGCGTCGCCGGCACATGGAAGGATTTGACCGATTCCGTCAACTTCATGGCAGGCAATCTGACGAGCCAGGTCCGCAACATCGCCGACGTGACGAAAGCGGTGGCGGCAGGCGATCTGTCCAAGAAGATCACCGTGGACGTCAAGGGCGAGATCCTCGAACTGAAGAACACCATCAACACGATGGTCGATCAGCTGCGTTCGTTTGCGTCCGAGGTGACGCGTGTGGCGCGCGAGGTCGGCACCGAGGGCAAGCTCGGCGGTCAGGCGGACGTGCAGGGCGTCGCGGGCACGTGGAAGGACCTGACAGACAACGTCAACTTCATGGCGGGCAACCTGACGAGCCAGGTTCGCGGCATCGCGCGAGTCGTGACCGCCGTGGCGAACGGCGATTTGGGCCGCAAGCTCACGGTGGAGGCAAAGGGCGAAATCGCGGCGCTCGCCGACACGATCAACAGCATGACGGACACGCTCGCCACGTTCGCCGACCAGGTGACGACCGTCGCGCGCGAAGTGGGTGTCGAAGGCAAGCTCGGCGGACAAGCCAAGGTGCCTGGCGCTGCGGGCACGTGGAAAGGGCTGACGGAAAACGTGAATCAGCTTGCGGCGAATCTGACGACGCAGGTTCGCGCAATCGCCGAGGTGGCGACGGCGGTGACGCAAGGCGACCTGACTCGTTCGATCACCGTCGAGGCGCTTGGCGAAGTCGCGGCGCTCAAGGACACCATCAACGAGATGATTCGCAACCTGAAGGACACGACCGAGCTCAACACGGAGCAGGATTGGCTCAAGACGAATCTGGCGAAGTTCAGCCGCATGCTGCAGGGGCAGAAGGACCTGGTCACCGTCGGCCAGCTCATTTTGTCCGAGCTTGCGCCAGTCGTCGGCGTGCAACAAGCCGAATTCTTCGTATTCGACATGGTCGATGAGGCCGCTTCGCTGAGGCTCGTGGCGAGCTACGCGTCCGAAGGCGATCGCTCGCACGGCAAGCAGGTTCAGCTGGGTGAGGGGCTCGTCGGTCAGTGCGCGTTCGAGAAGCGCAAGATTCTGCTCGCGCCGTCGGCGTCCACCGACTACCGGATCGAATCGGGTCTGCTGAGCGCCGTGCCGCAAAACGTACTGGTGATGCCGATCGTTTTCGAAGGCCAGGTCAAGGGCGTGATCGAACTGGCCTCGCTCGAATGCTTCAATTCGACTCACCTGGCGTTTCTCGATCAGCTGACTGAAAGTATCGGCATCGTCATCAATACGATCGAAGCGAACACGCGTACGGAGGACTTGCTCAAGCAGTCGCAATCGCTTGCACAGGAGCTGCAGAGCCGGCAGGAAGAGCTTCAGCAGACCAACGAGGAACTACAGGAAAAAGCGCGGCTGCTCGCGCATCAGAACCAGGAAGTCGAGCGCAAGAACTCGGAGGTCGAGCAGGCACGCCAGGCGCTCGAGGACAAAGCGAAGCAGCTTGCCCTGACGTCGAAATACAAGTCGGAGTTTCTCGCCAACATGTCGCACGAACTGCGCACGCCGCTCAATAGCCTGCTCATTTTGTCCGATCATCTCTGCAAGAATCCCGACGGCAACCTGTCTACCAGGCAGATCGAATACTCGCGGACCATTCATTCCTCGGGGAACGACCTGCTGATGCTCATCAACGACATTCTCGATCTTTCGAAGATCGAGTCCGGCACGGTCGTTCTGGACGTTGCGGAGCACCGCCTCGCCGACATGACGACATATGTCGAGCGCACCTTCCGGCACGTTGCTGAAGCGCGCCATGTCGAATTCGTCATTCATCTCGGCGACGGTGTACCCGTCTCGATCGTGACGGACCTCAAGCGTCTGCAGCAGATTCTGAAGAATCTCCTCTCCAATGCCTTCAAGTTCACGCATCACGGACACGTATCACTGACGATCGAGCATGCGCGGGGCGGATGGAGCGAGGACAATCAGGCGCTGAACAGCGCAGGTAGTGTGATCGCTTTTTCAGTTCAGGACACCGGCATCGGCATTTCGGCGGACAAGCAGCAGATCGTATTCGAGGCTTTCCAGCAGGCCGATGGCAGCACCAGCCGAAAATACGGCGGCACCGGACTGGGGCTCGCGATCAGCCGCGAACTGTCCAAGCTGCTGGGGGGCGAAATCCGCCTCACCAGCACGCCGAATGAGGGCAGCACGTTCACGCTGTTCTTGCCGCGCACCAACGATCTCGGCAGAAGCGGGCGAAGAAAGCTGATGCGACGGGAAGAGGGACGCGAGCCCGTTCCGGGTGGCTCGCCCCGCGCGAGCTTTGCGGTCGTGGACCTGGCGGCGCAGTCAGAGATGACTATCGAGGTTGCGCACGAGGTATCGGCCGCACACCTTATCGACGACCGTGACAACATCGTTCAGGGCGATCGGGTTGCGCTGATTGTCGAAAACGATCCGGCATTCGCGGGCGTGATGGTCGAAGCGGCGCGGCAGCGCGGATTCAAGGCGCTCACCACTGCATTCGGCGCCTACGCCTTGACGCTGACCGACCAGTTCAAACCGGACCTCATCACGCTGGATCTGTTTCTGCCCGATATGGACGGATGGCAGGTTCTCGCGCGGCTCAAGAACGACATGGCCACCCGGCACATTCCGGTGTGGGTGATCTCGACCGATGAATCGCGCGACCGCGCGCTACGGTCCGGTGCTCTCGCCTTTCTGTCCAAACCGGTCGAGTCCCAGGCGATCCTGGATAACGCGCTCGCTGCGTTGGCCCGATACATCGAAGCAGAGCGACGCGTCGTTCTCGTGGCGCTTTCGTCGCCGAATGAGCGGGAGTTGCTTTCCAGTGCGTTGCAGGCCTTGCCGGCCGCGGTCGTGTCGGCAAGCTCCCGCGAGGAGTTGCTAAAGCAACTCTCGTCTCCAGCCATTGACGCGCTGGTGCTCGCTGACGACATTGCCGGCATTTCACCCGAAGACATCGAAGCGGCAGTTGCCTCGCGCGAAGCCCTTTCGCCATTGCCGGTCATCGTGAGCGCGGCGGGCCCGGTCCCGCCTGCACGCTGGCAGCGCGTCAGGGACGGGTTCGTCGCCCTGCAAGCGGCGAGCCCCGATCAATTGCTCGATCTGAGCGTCGCCGCGCTGCATATCGATGCAAAGCGCCTCGGCCAGGAGCACTGCGCCATGCTGCAGGCGTTGCGGGCGTCACAGAACGCGTTGAAGGGCGTCAAGGCACTGATCGTCGATGACGACATGCGCAACATCTTTGCGCTCGCGACGATCATGGAGGATCTCGGCATGCGTCAGGTCTGGGCCGACAACGGGCGCGATGCGATACGGCAGGTGGAGTCCGATCCCGAGATCCAGATCGTCATGATGGACATCATGATGCCCGAGATGGACGGCCTCGCCACGATGCGGGAAATCCGCAAGCGACCGGTAGGCAAGGCATTGCCGATCATCGCAGTCACGGCCAAAGCGATGAAGGGCGATCGCGAAAAGTGTATCGAGGCAGGCGCGTGGGATTACCTCTCGAAGCCGGTCAACCGCGATGACCTGCTTGCCGTGCTGCACGCGTGGCTGCATCGTTAGGAGCGCCGGCCATGGCCATGTTCGAATCATCTCCGGAGGAGAAGGTGAGCATCCTCGTAGTGGATGACCTGCCGAGCCAGCACGTCGTTCTGCGCACGGTGCTCGAGGGACCGGATCAGGAAGTGGTGACGGTGTCGTCCGGGCGGCAGGCGCTGAAGGCGGTGCTGCAACAGGACTTCGCCGTCATATTGCTCGACGTGAACATGCCCGACATGGATGGCTTCGAGACGGCCAGCATGCTGCGTTCATATCGTCGGACGGCATCGACCCCGATCATCTTCGTCACAGCGTATGTGGACGATGCAGAAATGGCTCGAGGCTATTCGCTGGGGGCGGTGGACTATATCTCGTCGCCCGTCGTGCCGGAGATTCTCAGCGCGAAGGTACGCGTGTTCGTGCAGATGTACAGGATGAACCGCGAGCTGCGCGCGCGGGCCGCGCAGCGCGAGGAACTCGCGCGGGCGGAGGCGCAACGCGCGTCCGCCGATCAGGCTCGCCAGCGCGCCGATTTCCTGGCGCACGTGAGTCATCTATTCACGCGCTCGCTGGATGTGCAGACGACTCTCTCCCGCATCCTCGATACTTCGGTGCCGGCACTGGCTGACGTCGCCTGCGTCTATCTCGAACTGGACGGCGAACAGCTCCCGAGGACGTCGCTGCGCTGGGGGCCGGCTGTCCGCGCGCTGATCGACCCGGCTAGCGGTCGTGCGATCGAGACCATGGCTGCGACGGAGCAATTTTTCGAGCTCGCGAGACAGACCGTTGACAAGGGCGAGAGTCTCGTGTGCCGGGCCGGGGCGGACCGTATCTTCGAGTTTCAAAGCGACAAGGCGCAAGGGAAGAACCCGGCCAAGTTCGAGGAAATCAGATTTCACCCGCTCTTGAGCGGCGCGCAGCGAAAGGCAGCCATCGCATTCGGGACTGTGCACTGCGAGGGAGATCATCAGCGGGCGCCCATCGTCACCGAGTTCGTGAGCCGTGCGTCCATCGCGCTCGAGAACGCGTTCTTGTTCTCCGCCCTGCGTGACGAAGACAGGCGCAAGAATGAATTTCTCGCCATGCTGGCCCATGAACTCCGAAATCCGCTTGCACCCATCTCCAACGCGGTGAGCGTGATGAAGAACACGGAGCCGGGCGATGCAAAGGTCATGTCCTGGGCGACCGGAATCATAGGTACCCAGCTCGATCACATGGTACGCATCGTCGACGATCTGCTCGACGTATCGCGGATCGCGCGCGGCGCGGTGGCGTTGCAGCGCAAGCCGCTTTCGCTGCGAGTCGTGGTCGATCGTGCAATCGAAACCAGCCGGCCGCACTTCGCCGCCCGCTCGCAGGCGTTCTCCTGCGAGACCTGCACGAGCGATCTGATGGTGGAAGGCGATGTCGTTCGTCTCACGCAGGTCATTGCGAATCTGTTGAACAACGCCTCGAAGTTCACCCCGCCCGGCGGGCACATCAATCTTTCGACGGCTTTTTCGAAGGGGAACGCGGTGATCACCGTCACCGACGACGGCGAGGGGATCGATTCGAAGCTGCTCCCGCGCGTCTTCGAGCTCTTTGCGCAAGGCGACAGCGCGCTGGATCGCGCGCAGGGCGGCTTGGGAATCGGGCTTACGCTTGCCCGCCATCTGACGGAGCTGCACGGCGGTTCGATCCGCTGCTGGAGCGCCGGCCGCGGACGGGGCGCCAGGTTCACGGTCGAGTTGCCGGCATCGATTGCAACCGGCATACCGGCTCCTGTCGCCGATATTCTTCCGATGCGTCGCAGAGGTGGCGCACGGGTGCTCGTCGTGGACGATTCCGTCGCGTCCACGGAGAGCCTCAAGGTCTTTCTCGAACTGCATGGATATCAGGTGCAATGCACGCACGATGGTGTCTCCGCGCTTGCGCTCGCCAGCAAATTCGCGCCTCAGGTTGCCGTGCTCGACATCGGCCTTCCAGGCATGAACGGGTACGAAGTTGCAAAGGCCATTCGTGCCGACACCGACCTCGGCGATTGTCTTCTGATTGCGTTGAGCGGTTATGGTCAGGACGAGGACCGTCTCAGGTCGAAGTCGGCCGGCATCGATCATCATCTGATCAAGCCCGCGGATCTGGCCTCGCTGGTCGACCTGATTGCGACGCACGTCATGCGGGGCGGCGCGGATGCCGAAGGCGAAGGGCGGCCAGCCTAGGGTCGAAGATCTCTTCCGTGACCCGGACGCCGGGGCCAAAAACGCATATCTAACCCGCTACCTGATTGGCGCTGTTGAAGAACGGCGCTGCGCCGACTACGGTGCCCTCGATCAATTCGTGATGGCGCGTGCCGAATCCCCTGGCGCGAATTCGTTCGATGTCGTTCGTCACCGCCTCCAGGTCCTGTTCGGAAACGACGAGACAACGCCGCGATTCCTCGGGCGTGAGTCGCATCTGGGAAAGGATGGTGCGGCCGCTCGCGCCACGGCTGCGCGAGCTGGGCGATTCTATGCGACAACATGGGCTGAGCGGTCCGATCAGACTTCCGACTCGCCTTGCGCGGGCTCCGAAAGCGTGCCCCGTTCCACAACGGGCGCTTCGAGCACGAGTTCATTGTCACCGTCCTTGCCGTCGATCAGCGCCATCAGATGCCGTGCCGCGCGAGCGCCGATCTCCAGCGATGGCACGCGCACCGTCGTCAGCGGCGGCTGAGTGAGCCGTGCCTGTTCGATGTCGTCGAACCCGGTCACCGAAAGATCTTCGGGTACGCGAATGCCTTTCGCGCGGCATTCGTCGAGCAGCCCGATGGCCTGCAGATCCGTGCCGCATATCACGACGCTGGGGTGCACTTCGCCGTCCCAGAGTTCGCGCAGCGCCTGCCGTCCGCCTTCGAACGTGAACGGTGCTTCCACGATCCATTCGGGTCTCAGGTCGAGGCCTGCTTCCCTGAGCGCGGCGCGCGTGCCTGCCTGCCGCGCGCGCACGCGTTCATTTCCGAACGTGGAGCCGCCGCACATGGCCACGCGCCGATGCCCGAATCCGACGATGCGCCGTGCCAACTGGTAAGCGGCCTCGAAGTTCGAGAAGCCGACGCAGTGCGGATACTGCGTTTCGTCCACCGACCAGGTAAGCACATAGGGCAAGTCGTATTGACGCGTGAGCGCGAAGACTTCGGGAGGATGATCGGTGCCGACGAGCACGAGCCCGTCCACGCCGCGCTCGAGAATCGCGCGCAGCACCTCGAGTTCGCGCGCCGGCTTGTATTCGTGACTCGCAATCAGCAACTGATATCCATAGCCCCACAGCGTTTGTTGGAGCGCCTGAATGGAATCGGCGTAAATGGGGTTATTGAGCGTCGGATAGATGGCCGCGACCGTGCGCGTCTTGCGTGAGGCGAGCGCCTGCGCCGCGCCGTTTCGCACGTAGCCGAGTTGTTCGACGGCGCGCTGCACGTTCGCAAGCGTCTGCGGCTTGACCTGGTCCGGTACGGACAAGGCCCGCGACGCGCTGCCGAGCGATACGCCCGCGAGCCGCGCGACATCGGCGAGCGTGGCGCGGGTCGGCTTCATGGCGCGCTGCGCGTGCGTCCGTATGCATCGGCGCGAGCGATGCCTTCGATCAGCCTTTGCGCCGTCAATGGCGGCATCATGTGCCGGCTGTAGCGCGTGGCGAGCGTCGCCTCGGCGATGAGCGACAGCTCCACGGATGTGAGCGGGGCGTGCTGCCCCAGTTGCGCGAGCGTGAGCGGCAATCCGACTGCGGTCATAAGCGTGGCCAACGGTTCAATGTCCTCGGGCGATGAATCCTCGACGAACAATTGTACAAGCGTGCCGAACGCGACCAGTTCGCCGTGCATCATCGAGGCCATCGCGGGGATCGCCGTGAGACCGCGAATCAGCGCGTGCGCGAGCGACAGCCCCCCGCTTTCGAAGCCGACGCCGCTCAAAAGCACGGTCGCTTCAACCACGCGTTCGACGGCATCGGTGAGGTCGCCGCGCCCGACATCGGCGTAGGCGCGCGCGCCGTCGTCGAGCAAGGTGGCAAGCGTCGCGCGCGTGAGCAGCAAGGCGCCCGGCAGCGGCGGCGTGCCGTATGAATTCAGACCGGCGGCGCGCTGACATTGCGCGGCTTCGTACTTCTTGCTCAGCGCATCGCCGATGCCGGCCGCGAACAGACGCGCGGGCGCGGCGGCGATCAGCGCGGTATCGACGATCACGGCATCGGGATTGCGCGGCAGCATCTCGATGCCGGCAACACGATGCGCCTCGTCATACAGGATGATGAGGCGGCTCGTCGGCGCATCGCTCGACGCGGCGGACGGCGCGACCACGATCGGCACGTTCAGCGCCCGCGCAACGCCCTTCGCGGTGTCGATGGTCTTGCCGCCGCCGATTGCCACGACGGCATCGGCGTGTGCTTTGCGCGCTTCGTCGCTCAGCTTCGCGATGACCGCCGCCGTGCATTCGCCCGGAAACGCCGCGATGTGCGGGGCGACGCGCGCTTCTTCGAGCGATTGCGTGACGTCAGCCGACACGCGGGCGGCTACCGCGCCATCGACGAGCACGAACGCGCGGCGCGCGCCGAGCTCCGCGAGCGTCGAGCCGAGCGCGGCCAGCGCGCCCGGACCCTGCGTATATCGCCCCGGAAAGCCGATGGTCCGCCAGAGCGCATTCGTCATGTCATCAGCCATCCGCCGGCGACATCGATCACTTGTCCGGTGACGAACGCAGCTTCGTCGGACGTGAGGAAGAGACACGTCGATGCCACTTCGTCAGGCGCGCCGAGGCGTCGCAACGGCGTTTCCTGTGCGACCTTTTCGTTGGCTTCGCGCGCGACGCCGCGCACGAGCGGCGTATCGATGCGCCCCGGCGCGATTGCGTTCACCGTGATGCCGTGCGGTCCGAGCTCGCCCGCGAGATGCCGCGTCATGCCGATCAGCGCGGCCTTCGTCGTGCTGTAATGCGCGGCGACGATGTCGAGATACGCCTTGCCCGCCACCGACGACATCGACACGATGCGCCCGAAGCGCCGCTCCACCATGCCCGGCGCAAGGATGCGGCAGAAGTTGAAGACGCTGTTCACGTTCACGTCCGTCACGCGGCGCCATTCGTCGGGCGCCATCTGCCAGATCGGCATCGGCTTGCCTGCGTGCTTCGGCGAGATGCCCGCGTTGTTGACGAGTGTATCGACCGGACCGAGCGCCGCTTCGATCGCGCGGCATGCGGCCTCGCACGCGGCGAAATCGCCGACGTCGGCGTGCGCGAAATGCACGCGCAGGCCCGCACCGGTGAGACGCTGTGCGAGCGCCGCGCCCGTTTCCTCATTGACGTCGACGATGCCGACCGCCGCGCCATCTCGCGCATAGCGCTCGACGAGCGCCTCGCCGATGCCGCCGCTGCCGCCCGTGATCAGAACCACGCGCTTGTCGTGCCGCATGTCATTGGTCTCCCACTTTCAGCATGATCTTGCCGATATGCTTGCTCGATTCCATCAGCTCGTGCGCGGCCTGCACGTCCGCAAAAGGCAGCACGCGATGAATCACCGGCAGCGCGCGGCCCCTTTCGAGCAGCGGCCACACGTGGGCGTGCAGCGCCTGCGCGATCGCCGCTTTCTGTTCGATGCTGCGCGCGCGCAAGGTGGAGCCCGTGAAGGTGAGGCGGCGCAGCATGATCGGCATGGCATCCAGTTCGATGCGGCTGCCTTCGAGAAAGGCGATCTGCACGAGCCGGCCTTCGAGCGCGAGCGCGCGGATGTTGCGCGCGATGTAGTCGCCGCCGACCATGTCGAGGATGATGTTCACGCCCTCGCCATCGGTGAGCTTCGCGACGGCATCGACGAAATCTTCATCGCGATAGTTGATCGCGTGATCCGCGCCCGCTTCGCGGCACGCCTGCGCTTTTTCCGTGTTGCCGACGGTCGTGATGACGCGCGCGCCGAACGCGTGCGCGAGCTGGATCGCGGTCAGTCCGATGCCGCTCGATCCGCCGTGCACGAGAAACGTCTCGCCCGCCTGCAGGCGGCCGCGCTCGAATACGTTGGTCCACACGGTGAAGTAGGTTTCGGGCAAGGCCGCGGCCTGAAGCAGCGTGAGGCCTTCGGGCACCGGCAGACAATGCGATGCATCCGTGATGCAGTATTGCGCGTAACCGCCGCCTGGCACGAGCGCACAGACTTCATCGCCCGCGCGCCATTGCGTGATGCCCGCGCTTGTCGCGACGACGCGCCCCGACACCTCGAGCCCCAAATGCGGCGATGCGCCCGGCGGCGGCGGATAGGAGCCCGAGCGCTGCAGTACGTCCGGGCGGTTCACGCCCGCGTAGGCGACTTCGATCAGCACGTCGTTCGGGCCCGGCGAGGGCAGCGGTCCTTGCACGAGCCGCATGCAGTCGGGCGCGCCGCCCGTGCCGTGATCGATATATTGCATCGATGCAGGAAGAGTGGATGTCATGACGTTCAACGGATGATCGATTCGATGTAATCGGCGGGCAGACCGATCGACGCGTAGTGCCTGCGCGCCGCTTCGATCTTCGTGAAGACGTCCTCGTAACCTTGCGCGACGCCTTGCGGATCGACATATGTGTAGCCGCCGGTCACGTGGAACCAGGTGATCATCTCGGGCACGTCCTCGGGCACGAAGAGCGTGTGCGTTTCGCCCGCGGGCTCGAACGCATAGCCGCCTTGTTCCGCGACCCAGTCGTGTTCGAGGTAGTACCAGCGGCCCTTGAGCACCATCGCATGAACGGCGCCGCTATGACGATGACGCGACACGACCCCGCTGCCGCGCACGCGCAGCAGATTCACGTAATAGCCCTGGCTCGCGTTGAGGATGAGCGGCTTGAACGACACGGTTTCGGTCGCGGGGACCCACAGCTTGTCGTCTTCGAGCCAGGCGGTCATGACGCCGCCGTGCACGAGATCCTTCGACATGTACGGCACTTGCTGCAACTGGTAGGCGATGACCTGTTCGTCGGGCTTCACTTCGGTTTGCATGAGTTTTTCTCCGTGGTTTCTGAATGCGATGCGTCGGATCGGCGATCAATGACCGAGATAGGCGCGCCGCACGTGGGGACTATCGAGCAATTCTGCGCCCGTTCCGGAAAGCGCGATGGCGCCGTTTTCCAGCACGTATCCGCGGTTCGCGAGCTTGAGCGTATGGAACACGTTCTGTTCGACGAGCAGCACCGTCACGCCGCGCGCCGCCACCGTGCCGACCACTTCGAACATCTGCTCGACGAGCAGGGGCGAAAGGCCGAGCGACGGTTCGTCGAAGATCAAGAGCTTTGGCGCGGACATCATGCCGCGCGCAATGGCGACCATTTGCTGCTCGCCGCCCGACAGCGATCCGGCCAGCTGCGTGAGACGCTCGCGCACGCGCGGAAAGAGTTCGAGCACTTCGTCCATGCGTTCGCGCCGCGCGCCGCGTGCGGCGTGACGAAACGCGCCCATCAGCAGGTTCTCTTCGACGCTCAGGAAAGGGAAAAGCTGACGGCCTTCCGGAATCATCGTGACACCCATCGCGACGATGTCGTGCGACGATCTGCCGACGAGCTCCTGTCCCTGAAACGTGATGCTGCCGCCGCGCGCCGCGACGATGCCGCACAGCGTCTTCAGGGTCGTGGTCTTGCCCGCGCCGTTCGCGCCGACGAGCGTGACGATCTCGCCTTCCTGCACATCGAGCGAGACGCCGCGCAGAACTTCGCTCTTGCCGTAGCCGGCCGAGACGTTATGCAGCTTGAGCATCGAGATACCCCTTGCCGAGATAGGCCTGAATCACCTCAGGATCGTTGACGACATCGGACGGCTTCCCTTCCTTCAGCATGCGCCCGGCATTGATGACGATGATGCGGTCCGACAGTGCCATCGTCGCCTGCATCATGTGCTCGATCATCAGCACGGCGATGCCCGATTCGCGGATGCGCCGCACCATGCTGATCGCGCGCGCGATGTCGGCGGGATTGAGGCCGGCCATCACTTCGTCGAGCAGGAGCGCGCGCGGACGCGTGGCGAGCGCGCGCGCCACTTCGAGACGTTTCATGCCGCCGACGGTCAGGCTGCGCGCTTCGGTATCGAGCAACGATGTGAGGTCGGTGATCTCCGCGACTTCGCGTGCGATGGATTCCGCTTCCATGCGCACCCGCGTATGCATGAACGCGCCGAGCATGATGTTCTCCAGCACCGAGAGGCCCGCGAACGGCTGCGCGATCTGGAACGTGCGGCCGATGCCGTCCTTCGCGAAAGCATCGGGCGTGCGCGGCTCGGCCCAGGTGCCATCGGCGAGTCGGATCTTGACGATGCCTTCGTTCGGGCGAATGAAGCCCGAGAGCTGATTGAAGACGGTGGTCTTGCCCGCGCCGTTCGGGCCGATCACGCCGAGAATCTCCCCGGCATGCAGCGTGAGGGACACGTCGTCGGTGGCGACGAGGCCGCCGAAGCGCTTCTTCAGATGCTCCGCCTTCAGCAAGGGCGTGCCGAGCGGCAGGGCATCGGCGGGCGCGATCGACTTCGCCGGTTCGGGCGCCGGCGTGCGCGCGCCGGGCAGACGGTCGATGAAGCGCAGCACGTAAGCGCCCAGATGCCCGACGAGCCCGCGCGGAATGAACAGTACGACGAGCACCAGCACGACGCCGTAGACGAAGCCGTGCGTGCCGCTGCCGAACGAGCTGAGCCAGCCGCGCGCGAGTTCGGCGATCGGCAGCACGAGCACGGCGCCCGCAAGCGGTCCGGCCACGCTGCCGAGCCCGCCGATGAGCGCGAACATCGCGATCTGGACCGACAGTTCCAGCGAGAACGCGGCGGACGGATCGATGAAGGTGAGATACATCGCATGAAAGGAACCGATCATGCTCGTCAGCACGGCCGAGATCACCGCCGCGCCGATCTTCACCTTGACCGCGTTCACGCCGACGGCGCGCGCCGCATCCTCGCGCTCGCGCACGGCGATCAGATAGAAGCCGAAGCGCGAGCGGCGGATGAGCCACGCGGCCCACAGCGTCACCAGCAGAAAGCCGAACGCGATCAGCAGATACGCCCACTTTTCGCGGAATACCATCCATTGGAGGCCGATATTGAGCGGCACGTTCAGGCCCGCCGATCCGCCCGTCCAGCTTTCCTCGTGCACGGTGAGCAGCCGGCACACTTCCAGAAACGCGATGGTGGCGAGCGCGAAGAACGGCCCGCGCAGACGCAGCGTCGGATAGGCGATGACGATCGCCGCCGCCGCCGAAATCGCGGCGCCCGCGAACATGCCGAGCCACGGCGTGATGCCGAAGTCGATGACGAGCAGCGTCGCCGCATACGAGCCGATGCCGTAGAACACCGCGTGTCCGAGCGAAAGCTGCCCGGCGAAGCCGCCGACGATGTTCCACGCCGTCGCGAGCGCACCGAAGATGCATACGAGCACGGCAAGATGAAAGGCGAACGGCGATTGCAGCGCGAACGGTACCGCGAGCAGCGCGAGGAGCGCCAGCGCGCCCATGTAGCCGCGCGGATGCAGGAGATTGGGAAACATCGGATGCCTCGCTGAACGTTATTCGGAGCCGCGTCCGAGGCCGAAGAGGCCGGTCGGGCGAACCACGAGAATGACGAGGAAGATCG
This sequence comes from Caballeronia turbans, assembly GCA_001544655.2. Classification (GTDB taxonomy): domain Bacteria; phylum Pseudomonadota; class Gammaproteobacteria; order Burkholderiales; family Burkholderiaceae; genus Caballeronia; species Caballeronia turbans. The sequence goes on along the minus strand of FCOD02000010.1, from coordinate 52,523 downwards.
CGAAGTAGACGACTTCCTTCATGTCGGGCGAGATGTAATAGCCCGCGAGACTGTCGATGAGCCCGATCGCGATCGACCCGACGAGCGCGCCCGGCAGGCTGCCGAGCCCGCCCAGCACGACGATGACGAAGGCGGTCAGCACGAAGTACTGGCCGACGGTCGGGAACACCGGATACTGCGCGACGAGCAGGCCCGACGCGAGCCCGACCAGCGCCGCGCCGATGCCGAACGCGAGCACATACGTGGTCTTCACGTTGACGCCCATCAGCGAGGCCGCGTAGCGATGCTGCGCCACCGCGCGAAACGCGCGTCCCGTGTAGGTGCGCTGCAGGAACAGATGCACGCCGCCCGCGACCGCCAGCGCCGCGGCGAAAGTGATCAGCTGCCCGCTCACAATGTTGATATCGCCGAATTGCAGATGCTCGGTGCCGAAGCTCACGTCGACGGGATGCACGTCCGCGCCGAAGATCATGAGCGCGAGATTGACGAGCGCGGTCGATACGCCGACGGTCGCGAAGATCTGGATGTGCGCGTCGGCCGAGAGCAGCGGCTGGATGATGAAGCGCTGGATGAGCACGCCGAGGGCGAACAGAAGCAAGGCGACCGGCACCGCGGATACATACGGGTGCCAGCCGAGCTTCGCGGCGAGCAGCCACACGGCGTACATGCCGACCATCAGCAGTTCGCCGTGCGCGAAGTTGACCACCCGCACGACGCCGAAGATCAGCGTCAGGCCGATGCTGATGATCGCGTACGCGCCGCCCAGCAACAGGCCGTTGACGAGAAGTTGCAGAAGAATGGACATGCCCGTTTCCTGGAGACCGCGCAGCGCGTCGGCGCCACGCGGTTCGAGTGAAAGAGAAACGCGGATTGACTGCGGCGGAGCGAGTGCGGCGGATTTACTGCGCCGTGACCGGCTTGGCGATCGCGACCGCTTCCGGATACACGGTCACGAGCTTGCCGCCTTGCCACTGCATCACGTTGGTGGTTGCGAGCTGGTTCTGGCCGTTGTCGGCAAACTGGAAGCCCCAGCCGGCCGCGGTCGTGCCGGCCGCTTTCTTGTAGGCGAGCACGGCCGCGCGAATCTTGTCCTTGTCGGTGGATTTCGCGTTGGCGAGAACGTCGAGGAAAGCCTTCGCGCCGACATAGTTCACGAGACTGTGACCCGAGCGCGGGGCCATCCCGAAATGCTTCTGATATTCGGCGGTGAACGTGTCCAGGCCGGGCGCGCCTTTTTCGTTCATCGCGACTTGCGGGAAATCGATGTCGTATACGCCGTTCATCTGCGCGCCGACGGCCTTGGCCGTATCCGCGAGCGAGTAGCCGCCGCCCGCGCCGATCACCGCCTTCGGCTTGAAGCCTGCTTGCGCGGCCTGGCGGAAGAACAGGATCGAGTCGTTCTGGTAAGAGGTTTGCAGCACGACATCGACATCCGCGCCCTTGAGACGCAGGATCAGCGACGACAGATCGACGCTCTTCGCCGAGTACGGCAGCACCTGCACGACGTTCAGACCGAGCTTCTTCGCGCCTTCCTTCTGAAAGCCGGATACGAGTGTGCCGTACGGCCCGTCTTCCGCAATGATGGCGATCTTCAGCGTCTTCGGATCCACCTTCAACTGCGGCGCGACGACCTTGGTGAGTGCTTCCAGCGTGCCGTCCGCGAAGGTCTTCGTGGTCGAGTTGCTGCGATACAGATACTTGAAGCCGCGGCTCGTGATGGTGTCCGCGGTCGCACCGAGTTCGAAGAAGGGCACGCCGGCGAGCTCGGTTACTTGAGTCGCCGCCGACGACACCGCCGACGAGTAGCTCCCGAACACCGCCGACACGTTCTCCACCGAAGTCAGACGCCGTGCTTCGCCGACGGCCTGGTTTGCATCGACGGCATCGGCTTTGACGAGCACCACTTTTTCGCCGTTGATGCCGCCCGCGGCGTTGCGTTCATCGACGGCGAGCTGCACGCCGCGATAGCTCTCGTCGCCCAGCAACGCGAGTCCGCCGCTAAAAGGAAAGAGGGCGCCGATCTTGATGTCCGCGGCCTGCGCCGCGGTGAGGCTCGATGCAGCGATGCACGCGGCGGCGAGTGAGCGAAAGATCGTGCGGGGAAGGCGCGTCGGCATGCGGTGTCTCCATGTATTGTTTGAAATTGAAGCGCTTCAAATTCTGGGCGCGAAACTGTTGTTATTTTAAGAATTGCGTGTTATCGATCTGATTCACGGTCGCCACACACGGCGCGTCCTGTCTCATTCGAGCCGGATTTGAAGCGCTTCAAGTTTGCGTCCAGGTTCGTAGCTGCGTCAACCAAGGGTTTCCACGTAAGGAGAGCAAGGGGGCAATGCTTGCCCGCGCCGCATCGCGTGGCGAATGTCGGGGAGGGCAACTTTTCATCGATTCGCACTGCTTTCGCGTAAACCCGCTTGCACCGTATTTTTGATGGTTCTATATTGCATTACACCACTAACTATTGCTATGCGATAAACCATGAGCCAAGACGTCCTGTTTTCAAATCACGGCCGCGTCGCGGTCATCACGTTGAATCGTCCCGATCGCCTGAACGCGTGGACCACGCCGATGCGCGAAATGATCATCGCGGCGCTCGAGCGCTTCAATGCCGACGACGATGTTGCCGCGATCATCATGACGGGCGCTGGCGACCGCGCGTTTTCGGCGGGGCAGGATCTGTCGGAAGCGCACGACTTCGACGGCGAACGCGCCGTGGCGTGGGTCAAGGAGTGGCAGCGCTATTACGCGGCGTTGCGTGGCCTGAGCAAGCCGCTCGTCATGGCCCTCAACGGCACGGCCGCCGGCTCGGCGTTTCAGGTCGCGTTGCTCGGAGATATCCGCGTGGGTCATCCGGGCGTGCGAATGGGCCAGCCGGAGATCAATGCGGGCATCGCCAGCACGACCGGCCCGTGGATCATGAATTCGATGCTCGGCATGTCGCGCACCATCGAACTCACGCTCACCGGCCGTCTGATGGATGCCGACGAGTGCTATCGCATCGGGCTGATTCATCACGTCGTCGAGCAGGACAAGGTCTTCGAGAAGGCGCTGGAAATCGCCACCGAGCTTGCCGCGAAGCCGCCTGTCGCGATGCGTCTGGACAAACAGCGTTTCCGCGAGATGACCGAGCCGGGTTTCGTCGACTGTATCGAGGCGGGCATGCGCATCCAGCGCGAGGCCTACGACTCCGGCGAGCCCGCTCGCATGATGGAAGAGTTCTTCAAAAAGCGCGCCAAATGAATCGGGCCAATTAAACCGGGCTGAAGTCGAGCCGCTTCTTCTTAACCGCAGTGCGGGAGACCTGAACCATGACGCAAGACTTCAACCCGGCGCGCCGCCGCATTTTGCACGGCGCGGGCGCGCTCGCCGTGGCTGGCGCGATGCCGCTGGCCGCACGCGCTCAAACGAAGCAGATCGTCGTATCGGACCCGGGCGGCCCGTACACGACCGCATATCGCGAAGCCTTCTATGACCCGTTCGAGAAGGCGACCGGCATCAAGGTCGTCAGCGTCGCGCGCGAGTCTCAACCGGTCGCGCAGTTCGCGGCGATGGTGCAAACGAAGAACTATGTGTGGGACGTCACGACGCTGACCCTCTCGGCCGACATTCCGTATCTCGAAGCGAAAGGCCTGCTGGAGCCGATCGGCCTCAAAGCGAGCGACTATCCGGACATCATGCCCGAAGCCATTACGCCCAACTGGCTCGGCGTCGACGTCTATTCGACCGTGCTCGCGTACCGGGCGGACAAGTTCAAGGACAACGGCCCGAAGTCATGGGCGGACTTCTGGGACGTGAAGAAATTCCCGGGCCGCCGCTGCCTGCGCCGCAGTCCGCTCGACACGCTCGAACAGGCGCTGCTCGCGGACGGCGTGCCGCTCGACAAGCTCTATCCGCTCGACGTCGACCGCGCGTTCAAGAGCCTCGACAAGATCAAGCCGCACATCAACATCTGGTGGACGTCCGGTGCGCAGGCGATGCAGGCGATCCAGAGTGGCGACGTCGACATGATCTCGACCTGGAACGGCCGCGCGCAAGCCGCGAAGGACAACGGCGCGCCGGTGACGATCGTGTGGAATCAGGGCCTCTATTCGATCGAAGGCTGGGGCATTCCGAAGGGCACGCCTCGCGCCGAGGAGGCCAGACAGTTCGTGCGTTTTTGCGCCGATGCGAAACGTCAGGCCTTGCTCACGCGCACGCTGGCCTACGGCCCGACCAACAGGAAGTCCTTCGAGACCATCAGCAAGGAGCGCGCGGCCCTGCTGCCGACGGCCCCGGACAACATCAGGAACATGAAGCTGCCGAGCCCGCAATGGTGGGAAGAGAACCGCCAGAAGGTCACCGAACGGTTCAATTCCTGGATCATTTCGTAAGGAGCGGATGATGAGCTCTAAACTCGAGGCGATCGGCATCGCGAAGCGCTACGGCGATTCAGTCGCGCTGGAACCGACGGACCTCGTCGTGCAGGCGGGCGAATTCCTGACACTGCTCGGTCCCTCGGGTTCGGGCAAGACGACCTTGTTGCAGATGATTTCCGGCCTCGTCGCGCCGAGCGCGGGGCGCATCGAAATCGACGGGCGCGACGTCACGCATGTCGAGCCAGGCAAGCGCGGCATCGGCATGGTGTTTCAGAGCTACGCGTTGTTCCCGCACATGAGCGTGTGGGACAACGTGGCATACGGTCTGCGCATGCGCCGCAAGTCACGCGATGAAGTGCGAGCCGCAGTCGACGACGCGCTCGCCATGGTGCGCATGAGCGAGTACGCGAAGCGCTTTCCCAAGGAGCTGTCGGGCGGGCAGCAGCAGCGCATTGCGCTCGCGCGATGCTTCGCGTACCGGCCTTCGGTGATCCTGCTCGACGAGCCGCTCGGCGCGCTCGACAAGAAGCTGCGCGAACACATGCAGGCCGAAATTCGAAGCCTGCACAAGGAACTCGGCGCGACTTTCGTCTACGTGACGCACGATCAGGACGAAGCGCTCACGCTCTCCGATCGCATCTGTCTCATGAACCAGGCGCGCATCGAACAGGTGGGCACGCCTGCGGATCTCTACGATCGTCCGGCCACTCGCTTCGCGGCGGGCTTCATCGGCCATTCGAATCTGCTGGAAGGCGAACTCGACGCGACACGCGGCGCCAGCGGCGAACCGATCCTGCTCGCGGCGGGCGGCCGCATCCCTCTGCCGACCGGCGCGTCGGGCGCGCACGCGACGCGTCACACGCTGCTCCTGCGTCCCGAGGCGCCGCGCATCGTCGAACCGCAGAGCGGCTTTGTCGACGGCACGATTTCGGATGTCGTGTTCTTCGGCAGCGACACGCGCGTGCATCTCTCGATGAGCGACGGCAGCGAGCTGACCGTACGCTGCGGGCGCAGCGTGAGCCCGCGCGTCGGCGACCGAGTCGGCCTCACGTGGGACCCGCATCGCACGACGCTGCTACACGCCTGAGGAACCGTCATGACCATCGCTCTTCATGCGCACCGCGAAAACGAGGCCGCGCGGCGCGGCCGGTCCGTCGTGCTGGCGCGCTTCATGCGCTTTTTGCCGATCGTGCCCACGCTCTTGTTCCTGCTGGTGTTCTTCGTCGTGCCGGTCGGCGAAATCCTGCAAGGCGGCCTCGTTGGCCCCGATGGCAATATCGGCTTCGCGCAGTTCGAGCGCATCGCGCGCACGCCCGTCTACGCCAAGGTGTTGTGGATCACCTTCGCGATATCGTTCCTGACGGCGGCGCTGTCCATCCTGCTCGGGTATCCGGTCGCATACATGCTGAGCCGGCTGTCGGAGCGCGTGCGCGAACGCTGGCTCCTCTGGATCATGCTGCCTTTCTGGACCAGCTATCTCGTCAAGACTTACGCGTGGATGCTGCTGCTTTCGAAGACCGGCGTGCTCTCGACCATCGCGCTTTCGCTCGGGCTCGTGCGCGAGACGAGCGGCACGATACCGTCGCTGACCGGCGTGCTCATCGGCATGGTGCATTCGATGCTGCCGCTCGCCGTCATGACGATGCTTCCCGTGATGCGCGGCATCGACGACCGTCTCGCGCAGGCGGCGGAGACGCTCGGCGCTGAACGCAGCACGAGCTTCTTCACGGTGTTTCTGCCGCTCTCGTCGCCGGGCGTGGCGGCGGCGGGGCTGCTCGTGTTCATCTCCAGCCTCGGGTTCTTCATCGTGCCGGCGCTGCTCGGTTCGCCGAAGGAAACGATGATCGCGCAACTCGTGATCTCGTCCGTGCTCGAACTCTTCGACATGCGCTTCGCCGGCGCGCTCTCGACGGTGCTTCTCGTCTGCTCGATCGTCATCTTTTTCGTCTACGACCGCATGGTCGGCCTGACCTCGCTGACGGGCGAAGTGACGGAACGTTCGCGCGGCTCGCGCGCACAGGGTTTCAAGCTCGCGCTGCTGATGACGGCGGGCCGCGTCTGCGCGCCGCTGATGATGCGCCGCAAGGTTCGCGCCGACACGACCGCGCGCGCGGCAAGCCCGCTCGGACTCTATACGTGCGTCATCATGGCGATGCTCGTCGCGCCGGTGCTTTCGGTGATTCCATATGCGTTCACGAAGAGCGACTACATCGCGTTTCCGCCGAAGTTCTTCAGCACGCGATGGTTCGGCACCTTCATGGATTCGCCGGTGTGGCACAGCGCCATCATCCGTTCATTCGAAGTCGGTCTGGGCACCGCGCTGCTGTCGCTTCTGCTCGGCTTCGGCGCGACGCTCGCGATGACGCGCATGCCGCGCCGCGTGAGCAAGCCCGTGTTCGCGCTGCTCGTCGCGCCGCTGATCGTGCCGCGCATCGTCGTCGCGGTGGGGCTCCTGTATCTCTTCGGCCGCTTCGGGCTTACGGGCACGAATCTCGGCCTTGTGCTCGGGCATACGGTTCTCGCGATTCCTTATGTGGTCGTCACCCTCGCGGCCGGCTTCCAGCGCTTCGACTGGCGGCTGGACGACGCAGCCCGCGTGATGGGCGCGTCGCCGCTGCGGCGCATCACGTCGATCGTGCTGCCGCTACTCATGGCGAGCGTGACGGCGGCGTTCCTGTTCGCATTCCTCGTTTCCTTCGACGATCTGACCATCGCGATCTTCGTGAGCGGCGGAATCAATTCGACGCTGCCGAAGCAGATGTGGGACGACATCCAGCTTGCGATCACGCCGACGCTCGCGGCTGTGTCGACCACGCTCGTCATTCTCATCGCGCTCGTCGTGGCGGTTTCTTCCTGGCTCAAGCGCCGCGCGCGCTGAGTCACGGGCTTCTCAATCGGTAACCCTATGCATCGCTATACGGAATACTTCGCTCATCGCCACGCAGACGACGAACTCGACTGCGTGCCACTGCTCGCGGCCGGATTGCGCCGCGACCCGGCGCGCACCGTCGCGCACTTCGACGATGAGGCGATTACCTGCGACGACATCGCGCGGCACGTCGCGCATCTACAGTGCTGGTTCGCGGAAGAGGGACTCGCTCCGGGCGATCGCGTCGCCGTCATGCTCGGCAACAGCGCGGCGCACGTGCATCTGATCTATGCACTCGTGCTGAGCGGGCTCGTGTGGGTACCGGTGAATACGAAGTTGCGCGCCGCGGGCGTCGAATATCTGGTGCAGCACGCCGAACCGAAGCTCCTCATCATCGAGGACGAGTTCGACGCCGCTTCTGCGACGATCGACTGCGGGACCACACGGCGCGTGCGTTTGCCCGCGTTCGACACGCGAAAATCAAGTGGTGCATTCACGAGCCCGGATATCGGTGTGCACGATCCGCTGTGCATCATCTATACATCAGGCACGACGGGCGCGCCGAAGGGCGTGATCTTCACGCACCGGATGATGCGCATTGCGGGTGAGGCCGCGCTGCGCGTCGCCGATGTGCGCGAAGGCGACCGAATGTTCCTGTGGGAGCCGCTGTGCCATATCGGCGGCGCGCAGATGCTGTTGCTGCCGTTTCTCGAAACGGTGAGCCTGCACGCGGTGCCGCGCTTCTCGGCCTCGCAGTTCTGGCCGCAGATCGAGCGCGCGGGCGCCACGCAACTGCACTATCTCGGGGGCGTGCTCGATATCCTCATGCAGTTGCCGCCGGACGCCCAGCCCGAGAGGCACACGTTGCGCGTCGCGTGGGGCGCGGGTGTAAGCGCCTCGGCCTGGGCGCCGGTGCAGGAGCGGCTCAACGTGCGCTTGCGAGAGTGCTACGGCATGACCGAATGCTCCAGTTTTGCGACTGCGAACGCAACGGGCAAGCCGGGGTCGATCGGTCGCGCGCTGCCATGGATGGAGATCGAACTGCTCGATGAAAACGGCCAGCCGGTGAAGGAGGGCGAAGCGGGCGAGATCGTGCTGTCGAGCAAGGTGGAAGGCACGTTCCTGCCGGCATACCTCAAGAATCCCGACGCGACGAGCGCCGCCCTGCGCAGCGGCCGCTTGCACACGGGCGATCGCGCGCGGCGCGACGCCGACGGCGATTTATTCTTCATCGGCCGGCAAACGGACAGCATGCGCGTGCGCGGCGAGAACGTTTCGGCGTGGGAGATCGAGCGCATCTTCGCGGCGCATCCGGCCATTCGCGCGAGCGCTGCGATCGGCGTGGCGTCACCGATCGGCGAACAGGATATCCTGCTCAACGTGCAGTTCAAGGAAGAACCGGTGGACTGGAAAATCCTGCACGCGTGGGCGCGCGAGCGGCTCGCCAGTTTCCAGTTGCCGCGTTATTACCGGGCGGTGGCGAGCTTCGAACTCACGGCCAGCGAGCGTATAAGGAAGCATCTGCTGCCGCGCAGCGTCGACGACGCATGGGACCGAATGGGCGAAGCGCGGGTCTGATATCGGCAAACGATAGGGTGTTAGGGCCATGCGATAATCCGCCAACAATCGAAAAGACGAACCTGTGATGATCGAAGCGCCCAAAGCCCCGCGCAAACGCAAGAGTCCAGCGACGAAGCCGCGGGCCGAGGCGGCGGATCCGAGTGCATCGTCCCTGTACGTGCAGTCCGTCGAAAAGGCGATGAAAGTGCTCACCGCCTTCGACGGCAGCAAGCGTCAGTTGTCGCTGTCGGAGATTTCGTCGCTCACCGGCTTCGACATGAGCGCGACGCAACGCTTCACCTTCACGCTCGCCGCCCTCGGTTATCTTTTCAAGGATCCGGACAGCCGCAAGTATGAACTGTCGCCCCGGCTGCTCGACTTCACCTACCACTATCTGACATCGAACGAGCTCGTGAGCCGGGCCACGCCTTATCTCCAGCAACTCGGCTCGGAGACGGAGGAGGCCACCAATCTCACCGTGCTGGACGACACGGACATCGTGTTCGTGCTGCGGATCGTGAGCCGCAACGTGTTCAACGCCCATGTGATTACCGGTTCGCGCCTGCCTGCGTACTGCACGGCGCCGGGACTCGCGATCCTGGCAACGCTTCCTGACGGGGAGATCGACGACCTCCTGTCCCGCACGAATCTCGTGCCGTACACGTCGTCGACCGTGTATCAGCCACGCAAGATCAAAGACCGGATCGCGCAAATCCGCAGGCAGGGGTACGCCCATACAGAAGACGAGTACTTCGTCAGCGACATTTCAACTGCGGCGGCCATCACCAATGCGCACGGGCGAGGGATCGGCGCGGTGAATATCGCGGTGGCGAGATCGCGGTGGCATGCCGACCGCGACGAAAGGCGCTTCGCCGATCTGGTCATTTCCACAGCCTCGGCTATTTCAACGCGGCGTCGCGTCGAATAGCTCGAAGCGAGCGATGAGCAGCCTAAGTACGCTGACGTTCCTTCTGCGGCCGGTCGCGCAGCAGCAGCGGCATTAAACGCCGGTTGGCTGTCTGCGCAGCCCACTCGCAATACGCGGCGCTGCCGAGCACCCAGCCCTCGAGGGTCGACTGCATCAGGTTATCGACCTCGCGTTCGTCAGCAGGATGTGCGCCCAGATCGCGGTATGCCCGGTAGCGCTCGAGCGGCGTATTGCCGAGCGCCCCGTAAAGTGGATGGTCCTTGATAAAGCTATCGACACGCAGCCCGATATGGTGCGCGTAGCTCGACCACCGGTAGCTTCCCGGGTCGGCTACAAGGCGGTTGCGCACCGGCGCCTGATCGATGATCTGGCTTGCGAGCAGGAAGTACCGGTCGGGCTCAATCACTGCGGCTCGGTACCCGCCACGCCATACCGCACCGCGGCGTCCATGGCGGCGATTGAAAGTCTCGACATACCGACGGCCGACGGCCTGCAACGTAATGGCCACGCTCGACTCATACGAAGGGGTGACAAGGAACTGTACCGCCTCGGGCATGAGTACCCACGCGTGGACGGCCAGATCGGCGACGCGCGCTGCGTCTGCCAGGCAGGCGAGGAAGTACAGATAGTCTCCTTCGTCCAGGAAGGCGGGGCCCGTGAACCCCTGCAAGATAACGTGCTGCGGTTGTTCTGGGACGTAGTGCCGTGCGAGCCGTGTCATGCTGGATGAACCGGAAATCCGATGTGAGAGAGCGATCCGACAGATATCGGATGCGTGACAGTGCGTAACGTCGATATAGGACGAAATTCTATCGATCACGTGCTTGCGCTGGCGTCACGAACAGACCTTTGTTCTGGCCTCTTTTCGCTGATTTGTCGGTCGCAACCAGTGTCGAATTACAGGATGCGCGGAGGATAAGGCGATGCGTTTCGCAGCCTGAAGGCGGTCGATGTCGGGGACGTGGAGAAGCGCCGGGTCCACCCCCAGGTGCTTCAAGATCGCGGCGACGTGCAGACGCTGCTGAACACGGCAAGCAGGCTCGCCGGCATCGCGTGCAAGTTCGACTTGCAGCTTCTTCACTGTGAACTACGACGATCAGGAGCGGCGGGCGACACTGATCAGATGCTCGACTGGTTCACCCGCTTCATCAGTTCAGCGGCGCTTTCCTTTCGTTCGCTATAACGGTCGACCAGATACGGACCAATATCCCGGGTGAGCAGCGTAAACTTCACCAACTCTTCCATTACATCCACGACTCGATCGAAGTAGGCCGAGGGTTTCATGCGGCCGGTTTCATCGAACTCCATGAACGCCTTGGCCACCGACGACTGGTTGGGGATCGTCAGCATGCGCATCCAGCGCCCGAGCACGCGCATCTGGTTGACCGCGTTGAACGACTGCGAGCCGCCGCTCACCTGCATCACCGCGAGCGTCTTGCCCTGCGTCGGCCGGACCGCGCCGAGCGAAAGCGGAATCCAGTCGATCTGCGATTTCATGATGCCGGTCATCGCACCGTGGCGCTCCGGCGAGCACCAGACCATGCCTTCCGACCACAGCACCAGGTCCCGCAGCTCGGCCACCTTGGGATGAGTGTCCGGCGCATCGTCCGGCAGCGGCAGGCCGCTCGGATTGAACGTCCGCACATCGGCGCCCATCGCCGCAAGGAGGCGCGCGGCTTCTTCGCTGAGCAGTCGGCTGAAGGAGCGTTCGCGTAGCGAGCCATAGAGCAGCAGGATGCGCGGGGGGTGCGGCGAAGCCTTCGCGGCCTGCAGGCGGTCGATGTCCGGAACGCGGAACAGCGCCGGGTCAACCTGCGGCAGTTCGGTCGCAAGATCAGACACGTTTTCCCTCCGCATGTATGATGGTCGTGGGTTCGTTGTTCGCGCGGTGAATCACCGCGAGCGTGTCACGCGGGGCTCCGAACCCAGGGTTGTGATAGATGATGACGTCGTTCATGTGCTCGTTTCCAAAGCCTTCAGGCGGACTCGTACCAGTTCTTCGAACGATTGACGATGCGTACGACGAGCAGCATGACCGGCACCTCGATCAGCACGCCCACGACGGTCGCGAGCGCAGCGCCGGAGTTGAACCCGAACAGGCCGATTGCCGTGGCAACGGCCAGTTCGAAGAAGTTCGACGCGCCGATCAGGGCAGACGGGCAGGCAATGTTGTGCTTCTCGCCGACCGCGCGATTAAGCCAGTACGCGAGCGCCGAATTGAAGAACACCTGGATCAGGATCGGCACGGCGAGCAGCACGATGACGAGTGGCTGCTTCAGGATGGCTTCGCCCTGGAAAGCGAACAGCAGCACCAGCGTCGCGAGCAGCGCCGTGATCGACCAGGGACCGATCTTCGCCATTGCTGCGTCAAACGCGGCTTCTCCCTGGACGAGCAGCGCTTTGCGCAGGATCTGCGCGAGAATCACCGGAATGACGATGTAGAGCGCGACCGAGGTGAGCAGCGTCGCCCAGGGCACCGTAATCGCGGAAATGCCGAGCAGCAGGCCCACGAGCGGCGCAAACGCGACCACCATGATGCTGTCGTTGAGCGCGACCTGCGAGAGCGTGAAGAGCGGGTCGCCGCCGGTGAGACGACTCCACACGAACACCATTGCCGTACAGGGCGCGGCCGCCAGCAGGATGAGGCCGGCCACATAGCTGTCGAGCTGCGCTGCGGGCAGCATCGGCGCCAACAGGTGCTTGATGAACAGCCAGGCGAGGAACGCCATCGTAAAAGGCTTGACCAGCCAGTTCACGAAGAGCGTGACGCCGATGCCCCGGATGTGCTGACGCACTTCATGCAGCGAACCGAAATCGACCTTGACCAGCATGGGGATGATCATCACCCAGATCAGCAGCCCGACCGGGAGGTTGACCTGCGCGTACTCCATCCGGCCAATTGCCTGAAAGACGCCGGGCATGACCTGGCCGAGCAGGATGCCTGCGAGAATGCACAGTGCGACCCAGACGGTCAGGTACCGCTCGAAGAAGCTGATGGCTGGCTTCGATGCGGTCCTGCGCGAAGCGGCGACGTTGGGCGTGTTCATGAGACGACTCGATGGAGATGGGTTCAGCTTTGCAGGATGTCATTGAGCGCCTGCTGAAGCTCGGCATCGCCCAGACGGTCCAGGGGAAGTTCAAGCAACTGCAGCATGCGATAGCCGATCGCCTGGCGGGTCAGCTCGAACGCCTGACGCTTGACGTCATCGCCGCCCGGTGCGTTCGACCCGTCGGCATCGCCCCGATGCACCCTGACCGGACTACCCGGCCAGAACGCACATGCTTCGGCGGCGGCGCTGTCGCAGTAGTGATTCAGCATGGCATCGCCGAGCACGCTGCGCGCCGAGTTGTGCGTGCACAGGATCGATACGTTGGTTGTCATACGCTCGTCATTGAATTGCGCGTCGGACTCAGCAGCATGACGAGGATTTGACCGGAACACCGACCGACTTGCCCGACGTCGGAGCGCAGCACGCTGCGACTTCAGAAGCAGGTGCACCTTTCGGCGAATTGCGTGACTCGCCGAATACCGGAATGTCGTTCAGCGTGTGATACGACTCCCATGCGATGCCTTGCGGATCGACGGTCCAGTACTTGTTCGAGTTGGCATAGCAGCAGACGGTATCCGTCTGGGTGTCGACCGGCAACGCGGCGCCTTGGAGTCGATCGTGCATCTCGGCCAGTTCGGCCTCGTTTTCGACCTGCACGCCCAGATGGTCAACGCCCGGCGTGGCTTCGCGTTGCGAGATCGCGAAATTGACGCGCGGGTCGTCGAGCATCCACTTCGCGTAATCGCTCTTGATGACCGTCGGTTCAGCCGCGAACAACGCCGAGTAGAAACGGATGCTCGCTGTGAGATCGGTGACGGCGACGTGCACATGAAAGCGCTTCATGACTGCTTCTCCCGAGAGGGAGAACATGCCGATGCTGGCGAACAGGGGTTGCCGCCACAGCAGTTCTCGGTGAGATAGGCCAGCAGGCCGTTCATCGTTTCGAAGTTGGCGCAGTAGTAGATGAACCGGCCTTCCTGACGGCTGGTGACGAGCTGCGCGCGAGACAGTTCCTTCAGGTGGAAGGACAGCGACGACGGCGCGACATCCAGCAGCGTGGCGATCTGGCCTGCGGGCATGCCTTCGGGGCCCGCCTGTACCAGGGCGCGAAAGACTGCGAGCCGCGACTCATGCGCGAGCGCCGCCAGCGCGGCAATGGTTTCATTCGTTTCCATGATTCGATAATAGTCGAAATATGAAACTAATGACAAGACCTATTCGGTCGACCGGACGTCCTGGCAGATCTCGGCTCTTCGCAATCCGGCAGTGCACACCAGACTAGAGAGGGGCGCGAGAACTAGAACCATCCCTGTTGCTGCGCGTAGAGGGTTCTCGGCGCGTTGCTATCTCATGCCCGGCAGCGCCGGGCCTGATCGCAAGCAAATGCTTCTATCCCCGGTTGTTGCCGCTGCGAAGCCCGTTGCGATTTGCGGAGCGCGCGCTATCGCGCTTCGACGACTTTGGAGGGTTCAGGGGCGGTCGTCACGCGGTCAAGGCCGGCAGCAAGCCGCCATTCCTCGAGCACGCGCTCGAGCAAGTCGTAGGTGACCGGCTTGCGTACATAACCATCGAACGAGGGAAAGTCGTCATCGCCGAGATCGGTCTTGCCCGTCACGGCAATCATGTACGCTCCCTGCGAAGCGCCCTCGGCCCTCAACCCGTCGCAAACGTGTCTTCCATCACCGTCCGGAAGGTCAACATCGGCAAGAATGACGTCGAAGTCGCGATCATGAGCGAACGTGCGAGCTGCGGCGCAGTTGTGTGCGATCGCTACGCCATGGCCCATCCGTGCGATAAGTGCCGCGAGCCCGTTCGCGAAATCTTGATCGTCGTCCAGGATAAGGATCTGCATGGCGCTTCTCCATAGTTTCAAGCGGGTACCGTTGCCCGCAATGGACGCCTATGCAAGGAAGGTGCCAGCCGATGGCAGCCTCATGCCGTCTCGAAGAGTCCCGCGCGCAAGTAGTGAGTCGCTTGTATTCTGTTCCCAGGACGCCGCCGAAATTTCCATGCGCAATGAGCGAAGGCGCTCGGCCAGGCGACGGCTTCACGACGTTCCGGTATCGCATGCCCGAAACGGGAACATCAACGCGGCGTCAACGCTTGCGCTGCGCCTTGATCGGAATTCGCGTTGCGCGCGGGCGTCGCTGGGCCGGGATCTCCCGGTTCCGGTGCGCTCGTGTCATAGAGGCGGTCGGGAATGAAAAACGCGCAGATGCCGCTCAGGAAGAACACTGCGCTGACCAGCAGAAAGCTCACACCGAACGAAAATTGCGTGGCGATATAGCCGATCACGACCGGCGCCGCACCGGAGCAGAAGCGACCCACGTTATATGAACCGCCGACGGCCGTGCCGCGAATGCGCGTGGCGAAGCTCTCGGACATGAACGCACCCATCGTTCCCAGTGGCACGCCGTAGAGAAAGCCGAAAAACAGCATTAGCCAGACGATATTCTCGCGTGTGTGAAGAAAGACGATGACCGGCAGAAACAAGGCCGCGCCAATGCAGCCGAGCACATACACGCCGCGCCGGCTCCACAGATCGCCGACCCAGCCCGCGACGATCTTGCCCACGAATGCGACGACGTACGTGCCGATCATATAGCCCGCCATCGAGCCGAAGCGCACGTGCAGTTCTTTCTCCAGATAGGTCGGCAGCCAGTTGTTCAGCCCGTAGAAGCCCGAAAGCGCAAACACGGAGGCGAGCGCCCACAGAATGAACATCTTGCGTGCCTCGCGATCCGAGAAGATCAGGTAATAGCGGTTTTCGCGCCATGCGCGACGCACGCGCGGGGCGCTTTGCCGCATCGCCACGCTTGCGCGCCAGCCGGGCGGTTCGGGCACGAACAAGTGAATCGCCAGCGCCAGCACGACGGGAATCGTCGCGACGTAAAAGAGCATGCGCCAGCCGTAGAGCGGCAAGATCCAGTTGGCGAGCGAGATCACGACGATATAGCCCGCCGATACGCCCGTCTGCAACATACCGAGAATCAGCGAGCGCCGCTCGGTCGGTACGTATTCGGCGACGAGCGTGCTCACGAGGACCATGCAGCCGATTCCGAGCGAACTGATGAAGCGCACGAGGGCGAACTGCGCGAACGTATGCGTGAGTCCGAGCAGGCCCGCGCCGAGCGAGAAGAGCGCGAGCGCCCACACCACCACTCGCACGCGCCCGAGCGCATCGCTCGCCCATCCGCCGAGACTGCCGCCCACCGCCATCCCGACGAGCGTGAGGCTACCCAGGGCGCCGGCCTCGACGTTGGTGAGGCCGAATTCGCTTTTGATGCGCGTGAGCGTGAGGCCGTACATCATGACGTCGGCGCCGTCGACGAGCAGTGCGAGATAGCCGAGCGCGAACACCATCAGCCAGCGCCCGGTTTCAGGAGAGGCGCGATTCATGGGCGCGGTGCCTCGTCGGCGTATATTGGCATGCGGGAGACGAGCGCGGGCGCGAGAAACGAGCCGAGCAGCACGCCCGTGTCTTCGTGCTCGCGCTTGTACCAGTGCTCGACGTGCGTGAGATTCATCGTGCCGATGCATTCGCCGTCATAGGCGATCGGGATGTTGAGGATCGAGCCCAGGCCCATGTTCGCCATTGTCATGTGGTCGTCGAACGCGCGGCGGATGTCGTGTGCGGTCTCGCCGCGGAACGGCCGCAAATCATGGAGGATTTGCGTCGCCCACGCGGTGCCGCGCTTCTTCTTGCGGCCCCCGGCCGGATAGACCTCGGGCATGTTGGTGAAGACGCGCTCCACCTCGTGATTGCGCGCGTCGTAAGCCATGATGGTGAAAAGCCGGAAGCCGATCGTCTCGGCGGCGACTGCGGCGAGCGCGTCGAAGAGCGTCGCGGGCTGGGTGGGCTCGCGCATCGCGCGTGCGAGCCGTTGCAGGTCGTTCAGTGTCAGTGGGCGCGTCGTATCTGCTTCTGTGTCCCGCATGATGTCGTTATCGGTGTAGGCGCTCAGCCGCGCAGATTGGTGGAGGCAAGACGGTCGCGCGCATCGTCCTCGATCGCGCCGTTGATTTCGATGTCTTCGAGCGAGCGATTGCGCGTCTCGATGCCGAGGAAGAACACGACGCACGCGCCCGCAAGCAGCACGGCGGTCGTCATCGCGAAAACACCGAAGAAGCCGAACGACGGATACACGATGCCGACGAGAATCGGAGCGCTCACCGAGCCGATGCGCCCGAACGAGGACGACGATCCCGTGCCTGTCGTGCGCACCGCGGTCGGGAAAATTTCCGGCGTGTACGCGTAGACGCCCGCGAATGCGCCGTTCATGAAGAACGACAGGCAGATGCCCGCCGCCATGATCTGCATGCCGGTATGCGACAGCGACAGCATGATCGCCGCGATGCCGCCGAGCGTCATGTACGAGGCCACCACGCCCTTGCGCCCGATCTTCTCGTTGAGCCACGCCGCCGAGAAATAGCCCGGAATCTGCGCGCCGTAGATGGCAATGGAGAAGCCGAAGCTCTTCGTGATCGTGAGCCCTTCCTTGACGAGCAGGCTCGGGATCCATGAGAAGAACGAGTAGTACGCGAAGGCGACGGCGAACCACATCAGCCAGCTCACGGCTGTCGTGCCCGCGAGGCGCTTGGACCACAGCGTCTTCACGTTTTGCCAGGCGCTTCCGCTGCCCTTTGCGGCGGCCGGAATCGCGCCCACGACAAACAGCGGTGCGAGCGCGATGCCGCGTTGCGCATACCACGCCTCGATGTCGTCGACGATGCTGCCGGCCTCGGCGACGCGGCCCTGGCTTTCCATCCAGCGCGGCGATTCGGGCAGCGTGCGCCGCCACCACAGGAGCATGACGACGGGCAGGGCTGTAATGACCGCGAGATAGCGCCAGCCGTCCGGAAAATTGCGCACGACGGTATAGCCGAGAATCGACGAGCTCAGATATCCGAACGACATGAAGCCCACCAACGCGCCGCAAAACATGCCGCGATAACGGCGCGGCACGAATTCGGCGAGAAACGGCGCGATCACGACGGTTTCGGCACCTGAACCGAAACCCGCGACGATGCGCAACACAAAGAACGTGTGCCAGTCGTTGGCGGTGGCGCTCGCAAGCGACGCGACGCAATAGATCGCGAGCGCGCTCATCATGATGCGGCGCCGGCCGATGATGTCCGCGAGCACGCCCGACAGGAACGCGCCGAAGAAATAGCCGATATACGTGCTGCTCGCGACGAGCCCGGTCTGCGCGCTCGTCAGGCTCCACAGCTTGCTGACGACCGGAAGCAGGAAGGCGAGCGACGACGAATCGAGGCCGTCGAACATATAGCCGAGTCCCCCGATGATCAGCAGCTTGCGATGAAAGCCGGATAGCGGCAGCCGTTCGAGGCGGGCGGCGACAGCGGACATGATCGATGTTCTCCGATGGATGCTGCGTCAGCGCCCGATGGCGTAAGCCTGCATCTGCCGCGGCGTGGCGGCTCCGCGCATCAGGCCATGACGGATCCCCACGGCGCACACGCGCCCGAGCGACCAGGGTTCGGCGACCGTGAGTTCGTGGCCGCGCGCGCGCAGTTCATCGAGCGTAGCTTGCGCAAAGGTGCCTTCCGCCGACATCTTGCCGAGCTGAATGTCGCGCGGATAGAACGAGCCGGGGAAGTGTGTGGTCTGGAATGAGGGCGAATCCACGGCGGCTTGCAGGTTCAGGCCGAAGTGCACGTGCCGTAACAGCAGTTGCAGCGACCATTGATCCTGCTGATCGCCGCCCGGTGTGCCGAGCGCGGCATACGGCTTGCCGTCGCGCGTGACGAGCGTCGGCGAGAGCGTCGTGCGCGGACGGCGTCCCGGCCCGAGCGACGAGGGCAGTCCTTCTTCCATCCAGAACATCTGGCCGCGCGTCGTCACATTGAAGCCCAGTCCGGGCACCGCAGGCGATGCCTGCAACCAGCCGCCCGACGGCGTTGCCGATACCATGTTGCCCCAGCGGTCGACGACATCGAGATGTACCGTGTCGCCCCGCAACTCGGGCAGTGGCGCGAAAGTGGGTTCGCCCTGACCGAAACCGCCGGGTTGCTGGCGGCCCGCGTTGGCCAGGATTTTTGCGGCGCGCGCCGCGCTGTCGAGCAGATTGCCCGGACGGAACTCGAATGATGCGCGACGCGGGTCGATCTGCTGGCGGCGCGCGTCGTTGTAGGCGTCGCTCAGAAGCGTGTCCATCGGCACGTCGGAGAAATTCGGGTCGCCGTAGAAGACGTCCCGGTCGGCGAACGCGAGCTTCGCGCATTCAATGACCGTGTGGACGAAGTCGGGCCCCAGCGGGCCCATGCTCGCGAGATCGAAGCCCTTCAGCAAGGCGAGCTGCTGCAGAAACATCGGACCCTGGCCCCAAGGTCCCGTCTTGTGGACCATGAAGCCTTCGTATTCGTACGAGACGGCGTCTTCGTACGTCGCTTCCCAGCTCGCGAGATCCGATGCATCCAGCAGGCCGCGATTGCGCTGGCCCGATGTATCCAGCACGTCCGTCGAGCGAAAGTACTGATCGATCGCGTCCGCGACGAAACCGCGGTAGAAGGCAAGGCGCGCGCGTTCGCACTGCTCCGCGCGGTCGCCGCGCGTTTTCGCCTCGCGCAGAATGCGCTTGTAGGTTTCCGCAATGGCCGGATTTGCGAAAAGATGATTGGGACGCGGCGCTTCGCCGTCGCGCAGCCATTGCTCGGCGGACGTGCGCCATTCGCGCTTGAAGAAATCCTGAATCGCGAGAATCGACGACGCCATGCGCGGCAGCACGGGATAGCCGTGCTCCGCATAGCCGATGGCATAGCTCAGCACGTCTTCCAGCGGCAACTGCCCGTAGTCGCGCAGCAAAGTCATCCAGCCGCCGAATGCGCCCGGCACGACGGCGGGCAACAAACCGGTGCCTGGCATCACCGTGAGGCCCAGGTCCTTCATGCGATCGATGGTCATGGCAGCGGGCGTCACGCCCTGGCCGCACAGCACGCGCACGCGGTCGTCCTTCGCGCTGTAAAACACGGCGGGCAACTCGCCACCGGGCCCGTTCAGATGTGGCTCGACGATCTGCAGCACGAAGCCGGCGGCCGCGGCCGCGTCGAACGCGTTGCCGCCTTTTTCGAGGACCGCCATCGCGGACGCGCTGGCTAGCCAGTGCGTCGACGCCACCATGCCGAAAGTGCCGATCAGTTCGGGTCGTGTCGTGAAACTCATTACTGTTGTCCCTATCTCGAACCATTGGTTATTGGTCCAGACTGCATCGATGCCTACGACTTCGTGTGAAATCGAAAGCTGTTCGCGTAGGGTATGCGAACAGAAAAAGTAAAGCAATCCATCGCGGTGCCGCCGGCAATCTGCTACATTGAACCAATGTTTATTGGTTCAATGTAGCAGACCATGGAAAATCCCACGCTTGAGAGCCTGCTCGACTATGTCGCGCAACACAATCTGAAGGATGGCGATGCGTTGCCGTCGGAGCGCAGCCTCGCCGAGGCGCTCGGCGTGAGCCGGCGCGATCTGCGCGGGGCGCTGGCATCGCTGGAAGCGGCGGGGCGAGTCTGGCGCGGTGTCGGGCGCGGCACGTATTTAGGCGCGCGTCCGCTGAAGTTTTCGGCGTCGTTCAGCAGTCTGCGCGCGGGGTCGAGCCCGGCGGACATCGCGGAGATGCGGCTCGTGCTCGAACCGGCGTTCGTGGAGCTGGCGACGAGCAAGGCGAGCCCGGACGATCTCGCGGAGCTGGAGAAATGCGCACGGCGCAACGCCATGGCCAAGGACGACGACGAGTGGCAGCAGTGGGATCATCGCTTTCATTTGCTCATTGCACAGGCCACGCGCAATCCGGCGATCATCGCGCTGATGGAGGTCGTGAACGGCATGCGCATGAAGCCGACCGCGCGCGAAAAAACCGCTGATCAGGAAACGCGGCGGCATTTCGCGGAGCAGCATCAGGCTGTCGTGAAAGCGATGATCGAGCGCGACGGCGCGACCGCCGCTGCGCGCATGCGCGACCATCTGCTGAACGTGCAATGGCGGATACCGTCTCATCGAGGGTGAGCGTGCTGGCAGCCCCCGGATCATGGGTCGGATCAAGCGGCCGATTCAGCTCCACTGGGCGCGGCAGCCGCTGCGTGGCGCCCGATGCGCGCACGAAGCCGAACCGGACGTGCTGATCGCCGGAACGACCGTCCTGATGGCAGGCGCAATTTGCAAATAACGGCAGCTAGACAACTGAAGGTCGCTCGAAGCCGACCTGATACGTCGTCAACCGCGGAGTTTTGCGCCTTCTGCCGTTTATCTGCTTCATGTCTCCGACATGGCCACGAAGATGCGCGCGTCGATGCGGGCTGAATTAACCATTTGCAAAAGCACAAGAAACCCTGGCGCATCGGGGGCGTTCATATAAATCAAGGTGAGTTGCCGAGCCGCTTGCAGTCGGTCAGCCTTGCCCGGCGCTCCATCGGCGACTACATCCAGCTGTACAACCGGAAACGGCCACATTCGAGCCTGGCGGATCAGACGCCGGATGAGGCATACTTCGCGACGCTGCCTGTCATCAATTCGGCAGCATGATTGCCTCGGACGTTCCAGCCTTTCCTAACCAAAACTGAGTGGACCGGGGCGAAGCAGCTCCGGTGACGCACCGTATTTAGCCTCGATCCATAGCCTGGCAGCATCGATATTGCTACCAAAACCTGTTATTTGACAGGATAGGTTGCAGCTTTATATGCATACATGGACTCCCGCCTATGAGCAAGATTGTGCCGGTCATCTCGCCGCCCGACGAAGCGCATCACCGCTCGCGCTCCCCGAACGAGAAGGGTGCGGAGATAGGTGTCGCCGTGTTTTTGTAATACGACCCAGCTTTGAAGAGTGCTCCTCATGTGTGGCCTACGCAACCGGCGAAAACGACTGACTTATCTCACCGTATGCGCGCCCGGCTTAAACGCGGCCATCTCTTCATGGACGAGTTCGAGAAATTCGCCGGCCACCGGACTGCCTCGCGGCGTCTGCGGATAAAGGGTGAAGCCGCGAAACCATATCTCCGGCGCGAACGGCCGGAACACGATGCGCGCCGGATCGGTACCCACCGTCGCGAGCGGATTGACGATGCCCACGCCCGCGCCGCGCGTCACGAGCGCGCAGATGGTCGCGCCATACGGCGTCTCGATGGCAGGCACCTGGTCCACCCCCGCCGGACGCAGCGCGCGGTCGAGCGCGGCGCGCGTATCGTCAGCATAGGAGGGCAGGATGAGCCGCTCGCCACGCAAGTCGGCCGCGCGAATCTGAGTGCGCGCAGCAAGCGCATGGCGCGCGGGCAACGCGCATAGCCCGGCCAGCTCATAGAGTTCCACGCTCGTCACGCCGAACGCATCTGGTGTGGTGGTCGCGAAGCCCACGTCGCAGTGTCCCGACGACACCCAACGCTGGATAGTGCTCTCGCTGCGCATTTCGAGCGATACCGCGACGCGCGGATGGGCGTCCCCGAAGCGCGCGATCACGGCCGGCAGAAATGACAGTGCGAGCACCGGCGCCGCCACGACGCGTAGCCGTCCACTGCCGAGCTCGAGAATCTCGCGCGCCGAATGCTGCAGCTTCTCGAGGCCGACGAAGCTGCGATCCACCTCGCGATAGAACGCGCTGCCTGCATCGGTGGCGTGAATGCGTCCGCCATTGCGCACGAACAGCGTCAATCCCGTCGTGGCTTCCAGTTCCGCGATCAACCGGCTGATGCTCGGTTGCGATGTGCCGAGTTCTTCGGCGGCGGCCGTCATCGAACCGCGTAGCATGACCAGCCGAAACGCCTCGACCTGCCTGAGATTCATCGCTTTCCCCGGGCGTGGGCCGTGGAGACACCGGCCGAAGCCGTCAGCTTGCCATATCAGAAATGAATGGAAGCCGTTTTTGGCGCTATTTGACCGGATGATTTGCGAGGACGACACTGGGCTCGAATCAAGCGAACAGGGTTGAGTCCATGCGTCCCGATGCGTTGCTGTTTCACGAAACCTTCCGCTGCACCCCGTACTGGTGGGATGCGGCACCGCCCGAGGCCGCGCCCGAGCCATTGCCGGCGAACGTGGACCTGGCGATTGTCGGCAGCGGATATTGCGGGCTATCGGCGGCGGCGGAGGCCGCGAAGCATGGCGCGCGCGTCGCGGTGCTGGATGCCGCCGAGATCGGCGCGGGCGGCAGCACGCGCAGCGGGGGCATGGTTTCTAGCGGCCAGAAGCTCGCGCTGACCAACGCCATTCGCGGCGCGTCCGCCGAACGTCTCACGCGTCTGATGCAGGAGTCGATGGCCAGCTTCGACTATCTCAAAGGCATCATCGCCGACGAATCGCTCGACGCAGACCTAAGTATCACCGGCCGCTTCTTCGGCGCCTATACGCCCGCGCATTTCCACGTCCTGCGTCGCCAAGGCCAGTTGTTGCGCGACAAGACCTGCGTCACGGTGCATGTGATCGAGCGCGATGCGCAGCGCGGCGTCATCGGTTCCGACTATTACTACGGCGGTATTCTCGTCGACGAATACGGCGGGCTGCATACCGCCAAATATCATCGAGCGCTGCGCGGTCTCGCACGTCGGCGCGGCGCGACGCTGCACTCGCACGCAGCGGTGCAGCGGATCGAACGCACGGGAAATGCACGCTTTCGCGTGCACACCGCGCGCGGCGCGTTCGATGCGCGGCAGGTCCTGGTAGCCACCAACGGCTATACCGGTCCGCTGCTGCCGTTCTTTTCGCGCCGCGTGTTGCCGGTCGCGAGTTATCAGATCGCCACCGAGCCGCTGCCCGAAGGTCTCATGAACGTGCTCAATCCGGGCCGCCGCATGATCAGCGATTCGAAGCGCAATCTCTTCTACACGCGCCCGTCGCCGGACGGCACGCGCATGATCTTCGGGTCGCGGCCCGCCATCCGCGAGATCGACGAACGCGAGGCCGCGCGTCGGCTGTACGCGAAGCTCGTGCAATTGTGGCCAGCGCTGCGTGATGTACGCGTCACGCATGCGTGGAAGGGCTTCGTCGCGATGACCGGGGACAGGCTCGCGCACATCGGCCAGCACGACGGCGTGCACTATGCGCTCGGCTGCAACGGCAATGGCGTCGCGCTGATGAGCTATCTCGGGCATCGCATCGGCAAACATATGGTCGGCGTCGAGCAGGATGTCGGTGCGTTCGGCGAGGGCGGTTTTCCTCTCGCAGGTGCGGGAATGGCCAGCACGTTCGCGGTGCCCGTCGGCAGTGCGCTGTACCGGATCGGCGATATGTGGCACGGCCGCGTGCGAGCAGCGCTTTCTTGAAGCGAAGACAAACCGAATCAATAAGGATGCCGAGGTATCTAAAGGATTCCCAATGATCGAGTTGAGCAAGGTTTCGAAATGGTATGGCGGCAATCGCGTATTGAACGACTGCACGGCGAACGTTGCGCGCGGTGAAGTGGTCGTGATTTGCGGACCGTCCGGCTCCGGCAAGTCCACGCTCATCAAGTCCGTGAACGGGCTGGAAACGGTGCAGAGCGGCCAGATCGTCGTGGACGGAATCGACGTGACGGCGGAGCGCGCGAATTTATCGCGGCTACGGGCGCGCGTCGGCATGGTGTTTCAGCATTTCGAACTCTTTCCTCATCTTTCGGTGCAGCGCAACCTGATGCTCGCGCAGATGAACGTGCTCGGCCGCGCCCGCGACGAAGCCGCTGAGCGCGCACGCTCGCTGTTGCGCCGCGTGGGCCTGACCGGTCACGAGGACAAATATCCGGCGCAATTGTCGGGCGGCCAGCAGCAGCGCGTGGCGATCGCGCGAGCGCTTTCGATGGACCCCGTCGCCATGCTGTTCGACGAGCCCACTTCCGCGCTCGATCCCGAGATGGTGAACGAAGTGCTCGATGTGATGACCACGCTCGCGCAGGACGGCATGACCATGCTGTGCGTCACGCACGAGATGGGCTTCGCGAAACGCGTGGCCGACCGCGTGTTGTTCATGGACCGCGGCGTCATCGTGGAAGACGATACGCGCGAAGCCTTCTTCGAGCGCCCGCGCTCCGAACGCGCGCGAGACTTCCTCTCGCGCATCCTGCATTGAACCAACCGCTGTCCAATCCAAGGGAGCCTCACCATGCGATTACTTCGCCTCGCACGCCACTTCGCCCTGGCCGCATCGTTCCTGGTCGGCGCGACGACTGCCGCCCACGCCGCCGATGATGTCGGCACATTGACGCCGGGCAAGATCGTCGCGGGTGTCGATGCGAACAACAAGCCGTACTCGTACATCGACAACGGCAAGATGACGGGCTTCGACGTGGAACTGGTGCGCGCCATCGCCGCGAAGCTGGGGCTCACGGCCGATTTCCGCGCGCAGGACTTCGCGGGTCTCTTACCGAGCGTGGCGAATCAGCAGGTCGATCTAGCTGCGGGCTCGATCTCGATCACCAAGGAGCGCCTCAAGATGGTCGATTTCTCGGAAGGCTATCTGACGGGTCTTCTGAGCGTCGGCACGCTGCCGGACAGCACGATCGGCGCGGACGTGGCATCGGTGAAGGACAAGCGCATCGGGGTGGTGCAGGGGACGATCGAAGACACGTATTCGCAGAGCTATCTGCCGGGCGCGCAGATCGTCCGCTTTCCGAATATCAACGCGGGCTTTCTTGCGCTGCGCAACAAGTATATCGCCGGCTACTTCATCGACAAAACCTTGCTTGAAGGCCTGCAAGGGAAGTATCCGGACCTGAAGTTGGCCGACAAGCTCGATATCTCGGCTTCGAATCTCCCCGCCGGTTTCCCTATCCGCAAGGGCAACGTGAAGCTCGAAGCGGCGGTCAACAAGGCCATCGGCGAACTGGTGGCGGACGGCACATGGCTCAAGCTATATCAGCAGTTCAATCCCGGCTATCCGAAGCCTGACCCGATGCCGCCGTATGCCATGAAGTAACCGTCCGCCATCGTTGCTTCTTCGCGAAGCGTTAAGCGCATGGAGAGAGTCCTCATGAATGCATTTCTGCAGAACTTCCTGGATTGGCCGCTGCTCGTCGAGTCGCTGCCGACGCTGATCGGCACGGGTCTCGTCAACACGCTGATCCTGTCGGTAATCTCGACTGCGCTCGGCATCGTGGCAGGCATGGCGCTAGCGCTCTGCGCCGTATCACATACGCGCTGGCTGACGTGGCCCGTGCGCGTCTTCGTGGATGTCTTTCGCGGGCTGCCCGCCGCGCTGGTCATCCTCGTGGTCGGGCAAGGGCTGGCGCCCGTCGGACTCTCGCTGTTCGGGCCGAATCCGTATCCGCTTGCGATCGTTGCGCTGGCGCTGGTGTCCTCGGCGTATATCGCGGAGATTTTCCGCTCCGGCATTCAGAGCGTCGGACGCGGACAGATGTCGGCGTGCCAGGCGCTCGGCATGACGTACTGGAGCGGCATGCGTCATGTGATCGTGCCGCAGGGCGTGCGGCGCATTCTGCCCGCGCTTGCCAATCAGTTCATCTCCATCGTCAAGGACTCGAGCCTCGTGTACTTCCTCGGGCTGCTCACTTCGCAGCGCGATCTGTTCACTATCGGGCAAAACGCGGCGGTCAATACGGCCAACCTGTCGCCGCTCGTCGCGGCAGGCGCCGTGTATCTGCTCATCACCGTGCCGCTCACGCACGCAATCAATCATCTGGACCGCTGGACCAATCGCTTCATCAATCCCGCAACGCGCCAGCAAAAGGCATCGCGCGCCGCGCGCAACGTGCGCGCCGAGGAAGCGCTGCAATCGCAGGCGGCGGCCGTGGCCGAGCGTCGTCCGTAACTCTCACTTCGACACAAGAAACCATGGGTCCTAAAGTCGACACCGTCGCCGACGATATCACGCTGCCCGAACGCGCCGATGTCGTTGTGATCGGCGGCGGCATCATCGGCGTATCAACGGCGCTTTCGCTCCACGAAAAAGGGCTGTCCGTCGCGCTTTGCGAGAAGGGGCACATCGCGGGCGAGCAGTCGAGCCGCAACTGGGGCTGGGTGCGTGTGACGAGGCGCGATCCCCGCGAACTTCTGCTCAGCATCGAAAGCCTCAAGATCTGGCGCACGCTCGACAGAACGCTTGGCATCGACACGGGCTTCAACCCGTGCGGCATCCTGTACGTATCGAACGATGATGCCGTGCTCGAACGTCACCGTGACTGGTTGAAGCGCGGTCGCGAGATAGCCGGCGACGATGCCTTCGACACGCGCGAAGTGGACACGCATGACGTCGCACGCCTGCTGCCCGGCGCGACGCAGACGTACAAGGGCGGCATCTTCACGCCGGGCGATGCGCGCGCCGAACCGCAAAAGGCCGCGCCCGCCATCGCCAACGCGCTGCGACGCAAAGGCGTCAGCATTCTCACGCCCTGCGCGGTGCGAGGCATTGAGACGAGCGGCGGCCGCGCGAGCGCGGTCGTCACCGAGCACGGGACGATCCGCTGCAATGCGGTCGTCGTGGCGGGCGGCGCATGGACGCGCTATTTCTGCGGCAATCTCGGCGTGGATCTGCCGCAGTTGCTCACGCGTGCATCCGTGCTGCGCACCGAACCGCTCGAAGGCGGTCCCACGTGCAGCGCCAATAACGAGGAATTCGCGTTTCGCAAGCGTGCGGATGGCGGCTACACGGTCGCGTATGGCTTGCGCACGCACGCCGATCTGACGCCGGATTCGTTCCGCCTCTTCTTCAAATACATCGAAGCATTGAAGAGCCAGATGGGCGCGCTGCAGATTCAGATCGGCAAGCGTTTCTTCGACGAACTGAAGCGGCCGCGCCGCTGGGCGCTCAACGAATCCACGGTTTTCGAGCACGTTCGCACGCTCGATCCGGACCCGGTGGTGCCTTACGTTGACAAGGGTCTAAAGGCCTTTACCGAAGCGTTTCCGCAGTTGTCGGGTGCGCGCATTGCACAGCGGTGGGCTGGTTATATCGACGTGACGCCGGACGCGATTCCCGTCATCTCCGGAGTGGCGCGCGTGCCGGGCATGTTCATCGGCACCGGATTCTCGGGACACGGCTTCGGTATCGGGCCGGGCGCGGGCAGGCTGATGGCGGACCTCGTCAACGGCGACGCACCGCTCGTCGATCCACACGCATTCCGTCTCGAGCGCTTCAGCGACGGATCGAAGATCACCATCGACGCGGGCTTTTGATACGCGAGAACCGACAGCATGGAGTTACATCTGGACAAGGTGGCGATGGTGTCGGGCGCGAGCCGCGGCATCGGACGTGAGATTGCTCTGGAACTGGCGAGGCGCGGTTACAGGCTGTCGCTCGGCCTGCGCGATACGCAAGCCTACGATGGCGTGCCGGACGCGTTCCTCCATCCCTACGAGGCGCGCGATCCCGAAGCCGCCCGCGCCTGGGTGGATGCGACGATTGCGCGCTTCGGCGGCATCAACGTGCTGGTGAGCAACGCGGGCATCTGCCGCATGATCGACTTCGATACCGGCACTGATGCGCACCTAAATGAGACCTTCGAGATCAATGTGAACGCGCCTTTCCGGCTCGTGCAGGCGGCGCTGCCGCATTTGCGCCGCGCGGGAGCCGGACGCTTCGTGCAGCTTGCGTCGCTCTCCGGCAAACGCGTGAAGAACCTGAACGTCGGTTATCAAATGTCGAAGCACGCGATGGTGGCGCTCACTCATGCCGTGCGCCGCGCGGGCTGGGATGATGGTGTGCGCGCGACCGCGGTGTGCCCGGGCTTCGTGAATACTGACATGGCCGCCGGCATCGCCGATATCGAACCGATGGCGATGACGCAGCCGCAAGACCTGGCGCTTCTGGTGGTGAATACCATCGAGTTGCCGAATACGACGAGCGTGGCGGAACTGCTCGTTAACTGCCAATATGAGGAGACGCTTTAGCGGACGCCTGCGCTTTCTCGAGCTAGGGCAAGGTCAGCTGTCGGGTGGCGAAGCCGGCATCGCATGCCGTTCGACACGGACCGCGGTGCGGATGAGCGATTGTGAGTTTGAATGGTCATGGATAGTCCTTCTGTACGCGACCGAGTCGTCTCGTTAAGCGCCGCAGGGTCACGGAGATCGTAATCGGCAATGGCGGCGTCGATGGTGGGAGTAGTCGGCCCTCTCTCTTGCGGTTGACGCACACGGCGCTTGCTCTTTCGAAATGTCGTTACGAAGAGCGGGCGCGATGGAACCTAATTTCATAACGGAGGCTTGGTTAGTCAACGAGCGAACAAACGGCGACTGGGTGCGGATTGCCGTCCGCGTTGGTGGTCGAGTGCAGTCCGGGACCATTACCTACGCGGCCTTGGCAGAATTAGCGCTCGCCGCGGGCAACACGAACGAGGATGCGATGGGCGCTGTGCTCCTACGCGTCGTACGGATTTTCGCGCGCATGAATCCGGGTGCCCTCGTTCCAGTCATTCGGGCACCTGTTATCTGGGAGTAAAAGCTCGTTTCAAGCTACCCGTAAAGTTTGTGAGGTCTTTGCCGAAAACCCGGGAATGAATAACGAACCATTTCAACGACTGGGTAACGACGATCCGCTCGGCGCGGAAGCGCGTTCTCTGGCGGCGAGCATCGAAGCTATCCGTCGGGCCCGTGGGAAAAGGAATCCCCGGGACTTTGCGGTTGACACGCCCGAGTGGGAAACCACCTGCGTCGAGTTCGTTCGTGATCTGCGTTGGGCGCTAGGCATGAGCGGTGACGATTTGACCGACGTGCCTTCCATTGAAAGCCAAGTCAGGCGTCTGTCTCGTTGAATAGCCGCAGCTAGTGCGTGGCGTCGAACGTCTCAGTTTGTCGAAGGAGCGCGCGGAAGGTAATGATGGTGCGTGTCATGCGTGCTCGAGCATCAGGCCAGGCTGCCGCAAGCGATCGCGCTGAAGCTGCTCGTATTCCGGATCCAGTTCCCATCCGATGAAGCGGCGGCCGAGGCGCTGTGCAACCTCGTCCGTCGTGCCGCTGCCGAAGGACGGATCGAACACGACATCGCTGGCGCGGGATCCTGCCAGGGTGCATGGCTCGACGAGTGCTTCAGGGAACGTTGCGAAGTGCGCGCCTTTATACGGCGTCGTCGCTACCGTCCAGGCGGAGCGCTTGTTCGCTCGGCCGCTTTCGCCTTTCCACTCGTTGCCGCTTTTCGTCCGGGACTCTTCGCGATCGTCGTCGCCGTACTTGTTGCCGCCGAAGCGCGGGCCAACGGCTTTCATGCTGCCGCTCGTCTTGCCGGGCAATCGGTCATTGCCTGCTCGATCTTCGATATTCGGCTGCGAGAGGCGCTCAATACCCGCCTCCGACAACGACTGAGCGATTGCCTCAGCATCGTAGTGATAGCGTTCGCGCTTCGTGAGCAAGAAGAGGTATTCATGCGCCTTCCTGTAGCGATCGGGCACCCTCTCGCGCTAGGGTCTTGCTTGTGCCACACAATGTCCTGCCGCAGATACCAGCCGGCATCCTGCATCGCGAAGGCGAGGTAGAGAGCGAGGCGGAGACTCGTGGTCGGAGCGCGGCGAAGGGAGGGCGAGCCATCCGGCTCAGTTCGGCCATCTCCGGACGTCAAGTCCGCCCCTTCACCGGGAATCAAGTGTCGGCTCCGCACCAGACAGCGGTCCTTCGTGCGCAGAACATTTCAGTCGCGCTTCCAATGAGCCCTGATTGCACAACCATTCTCGCCGTGGCTAGCCCGTCGACCCGCGATGGGAATTGTGGTGAAGATCTTCGTGCACTTCACCGCGCCCGCGCAGCAAGGCGCGCTATCATCCGATCAGCCATCGCGCGGTCGATGACTTCGAATGAGCGGCTCCTGCGCTCATAGGCATACATGTCGCCACTCGCAATATCGAACCACCAGCCGCTCAACACGAGTGCGCCCGCGGCGACTTGCTGGTGGACGATCGGGTATGTCATCAGATGCTCAAGCTGCACAAGGACGTTGAGTTGCGACAGTTGATCGTGCGGTTTCAGCCTTTCATCGAGCGGACCTTCGTGTTCGAGGCGAAACGCTGCGTTGTTGGCGTGATACAGCCATTTATCTAAGTTCGGCGCTTTCAGCTTGGCGTTGCGTGTATACACGGCTTTCATCGCACCGCACTCGGAATGCCCGCACACAACAATATTCGAGACTTTCAACACCAGCACTGCGTACTCAATCGCGCTCGCCTCGGAAAGGTCGCCGGTAGAGACTCCTTCCGCAGTCGCCGGCGGAATCAGGTTGCCAACGTTGCGCATCGTGAACAGATCGCCCGGATGGGTCGAGGCAAGCAGGTCCGGGACAACCCGACTGTCCGAGCACGTGATGAAGAGGGCATCAGGTGTCTGCGCGAGCGCCAGTTTGGTAAACTGTTTCGCGTATTGCGGCAGCAGTTTCTCGCGGAATTCAACGATGCCCATTATGAGTTTGTCCATGTTTTTCCTCCGAAAGGGCTAGTCATGTGTTGTCGACGTGGCGGAGCCTCCCAGCCCCTGCGAATCAGGGATACGGGCCAACGCCAGATCCTCGGGAAACGAGAACATCGAGACGATCGTGCGATCGAGCAGTGCCAACTCGACGCGTAATGCATCATGTCGATGTTCCGGTAGGCACTGGACGAGATTCTCAATCGCAGCACGCAAACGACGCGCGATTTGAATGCTGCCAGCGCCGTATTGTCTTATTTCGCGGAAACTAAGATGTACGAAGTCTTCCCAATTGGGCGTCCGTAGGATAACCCGAACCTGCCCTGACCTATCCACAATCTCCTCGATGTGCAGCGACCGTTGGCCCACCACCCGCAATAGTCGGTGCACCTGGTCGATAGCAAGCACGGCCGTGGTCGGATCGTTGATCGCCGCCGACAGCGCTTTGAGCGCAATATCGACCAGGATGCGAAACGCGAACATAGGATCCTGCTCCATCGTTCGTTCCGTCCCGAAAGCGACCAGTGTGCGCAGCCTTTCCTCATCGATTGCGCCAGAATTCCCGTACAAATAAAACATAGGTTCGCCCACAGCGACGAAATCACCGACTTGCGGTACAAATTCGATAACTGAGTCAGTGCGCCGCGCCTTGGCCACCAGCCTTTCCAAGTTCACGGCCAGAACGATGCCAGATTCGCCGCGGTGAAGGACAATGCGATTAGGTACGCCTCGCTCTTTATCACTTTCCAGCGGGATAGTTGCACCGCTAGTCGGAGCGGGATAAACGCTTTCTATGACCGCCATCCCGTGCTTCCCAACGCGTGCTACGAGGCTTACAGGACGCAGAGATTTCGCGGCGTAGTCAATCAGGAAGAGGAACGCGACGACTGAAGCGAATCCGAATATCGCTGCAATGAACACTTGAAGTTGGTGTACCTCGTTTTCACCCATCCAGCCCAGTGTTCTATCGGCGAACAGCATCGTGAAAACGAACAGTCCGGAGATGGTACGGATCACGTTATCGCGCAGCAGTGTGGTCGCGATTATCCGGGGAGTGTACTGCCCGCCAGCGACCTGGATTGCGACGAGCAACGAACCAAACGTGAACACCAGAAACCCCAGGTCTGCGGAAACGATGTCACCGAGCAACGACCGCGCCCCAGTCATAGAAAGCCCAAGAAAGCCGGTTTTCGGATCCAGGATCGCTTGCCTGATCATCCATCTTCCTAGCATTTCGGTCAGAGGTTTTACCACGGCATAGATCGCGACTGCCATGAGCGGCACAGCCCACAGCGAGGATCTTAGGTAGCTCTTTAAGCTGTACCATCGATTCCAGCCCATGTATGCTCTCCCCTAAGATCCATTTGCAGCAGAGACCAGAGTCTTCGCGGTTTGGCAAGCCGCATGCACATCTGTTGGCGCGTACGATGCATGGCAAGGACCGCTCGCTAGCCCTCGTTTTGACGGTAACGGCTTGCTCGGCATCTGTCACATCCAGATCGTCCGCGCATCTGCAGGATCGTTCTTGTTACCGATGTCGAAGGCCTTAATGAACTTTGCGGGCATCAATTTGACTCTGTGCCCCATCTTGGACAGCGCGCTGGTCAGGCGCTGGGCTCCCGCGAGCTTCCATCCCGATTAGAGACACGGTGCGCAAATGCTCGAGACACGCCGACCGCTTGATCGACCTGTGCACGGTTTCGGCCATAATTACGGCCACTGTCGTATAGTTCACTTTGGATCCTCTGGTTACCAGTGAAGACCTCGTGGTCTTCCAATGTCGGCACTCTGACGTGAGGATCCACCGCATGCGCACCTTCCAGCCTGGCGGCGCCGTTCATATAATTTCGCGCTTTGTCGGCGCATACCTTTTATCAAGCGAAAATCAACGAGGCTTGTACGAGAATTTCTGGCCGCCAACGCTTGCCTCATACATCAGCCCACCCTTGGCCACCGTGAATACAGCCATCCCTTTTCGATAGGCGCCTGTAGTTTTGGCATCTTTCTTGCCGCCGCTTACATTAGCAGACGTGCCCGCCGTGCCTGCCTGTGCGCCAGCTGCCGCAGTGATCGCGATCGCATTGGCATCTGCACCGAATTCAAAGTTGCCATTGGTGAATTCTTTGAGGGATCGTTCGTCCTGGAACAAGATGAGTTCACTGTACACTTGGCCGCCTAGTTGCAAGCCGACAGTGAGTTGAGTCATGGATGTATCGCCGATATATTTCCCTTTCTCATAGACGTGGCCCTTGCCGTGGGCACCGCCTATGCCGACCCCGGCCTTGCCAATCTTCGGAAACACAGCGTAGCCATGGGCACTGTGCAGAAGATTGCTGCTTTCTCCCGCATTTTTGAACAGGTTGAGCGTGGCCGTATATTCGTCTGCAAGAGCGGCGGAAGTAGGCAACATCAAAAGGATTGTGAGCGTCAGTATCAGACGTTTGAGCATGATGTGTTCTCCATGGATTGATCGCATTGGCGCACTGCCGACCTACACCCACCCAAATCGGCGCTTTTAACTCCTGGTCCCCGTTCACACAATCGGTATGAATATCGGAACTGCACGACGCCGAGGACCTTCCTGTGAAGTCAGTCCGCACAAAAAGGCCCGCAGAAGCGGGCCCGGAAAGCCGCGAGTCACGGTTGCAAAGACGAAAGTCGTCCGTGAGCGGTCGACGCGCATCAGTGCTCTGAATTCGCGCCGTCTTTCAGTATAGGCTGCGTTTCTCGCCGGTGCGTAAAATTCCGTCGCCGATCGCGTGACCGGGAAGCTTTTTAATCAAACATAAGTCAGCCGGCCGGTCCGCGGGCGTATTTGAGGCCGGCGACGAAATCGATCACTTGCTGCACGCCTTGCCAGATGGTCTTCATCAGTTGCCCGCTGTAGCGCGAGAATTGTCTACTGTGCTTCTGTTTTAACGGCAACAAACCGCGCATCGGGCTGCTGATCAGCTGTCCAGATCGCCCGCGCGGCGGCGTCAGTCTTGTCACCCAAAACGAAGGGACGGCACCGAGCGCGGGGCAATGAGCCTCAAGTCGTGGTCGAGGTTCTTCAGTTGTCCAGCCCTGCAGCGTGCGGCGGCCGGTCGTTTCGATCACAAACTACGAAGGCTCGCGCCTAGCGAATTGCGTTTGAGTTTGATGCGCTGAATTGTCCTCGCATTGACTGGCACAGCAACTCCTCATGGTCCGCATGATCAGTGTGTCACAAATATTCCCTTACCCAGCGACGCCGCGGGAATTAGGTGACGTTTAAATGAATTATTTATTAAGCGGCTTGGGAGAACTGGTTGCGGGCGACCTTCATATTTGGAACACGGGCTGATTGGTGAATCGCGAGCCACGAAAACGTGGAAAATGTGTCGGTCCCGTTCACTAAAAATCGCTTGTATTGCTCGGAATATGTTCTTAAATTACGGGAGTGATGCTCGACACTTTTATTTTGCCGACGAGACAAAAGCACAAGAGGAAGTCCGTGTCAGCTCAAGATGCCGGGACTGCCGTGAACGTGTGAGTCCAGCGATTGAAGTTGCGGTGATCTCATTCGCGATGGGCGCGGCCGCAGATCGATATGAACAAACGGATCACTGCGGCGCACAGTGGCAGTAATGATGAGATCGTGAAGATTCGGCTGCGCGTCGAGTCTTACGTATTAGATCCCCGCGTCGGCGCGAAGGAGCGCGAAGCGATCAAGGTGTTGAGCGCCTATCTTGATGCGAAACGTGAGTACACTTCGCGCGACGGATGGGCGACGGCGTGCCGCAATACCCGCTCGCTGCGCCGATAGCCTCGAGCGCGCATTCGTTACGCATCGCACTTCCCGCGACGCATACCACGGCTACCACTTTCGCATCCGAAGCTGCAAGGCCAGAACGCACCGGGCGGTGCTTTCAGCTGTGTGATCAACGGTCGCTGCTCACGGGCTTCGCGATGGTCGCCTACACGGCGCAATACGGCACGAGCGAAGTGACGACGTTCATCTGAGCAGCAACAGCGGCGTTTATCAGAAGGATAGCGGGAAATTCCGAGCACCGACGGAACGCGATCCCGATACGTCGTCTGGCCGCGAGGACGAGCCCAATGGACCCTACATGTCGCATGTCGAACGCTCTAAAACGAGTCAAAGGAGTCGGCATGAATGCGAAGAAAACTCACCAGCTGTGTGTCGCGCTGATGATGCTGCTCGCGCTGGATGCGATTGCGCAAAGCAAGCCGATAGCGTATCCGGCGAAAGGCCAAAGCGCTCAGCAACAACAGAAGGACGACGGTGCGTGCTACAGCTGGGCAAAGAGCAACACGGGTATTGACCCCGCGACGGCTTCTGCAGCGCCCCCGCCGCAAAGCGGTCCGGCGGTGGGCGGCGGAGAACGCGTCCAGGGAGCCGCACGCGGTGCGGCGGGAGGCGCAGTAGTCGGGGCCATTGCGGGCGATGCGGGAAAGGGCGCGGCGGTCGGCGCGACAGCCGGCACTATGGTGGGCGGTTCACGCGCACGACAGAACCGTCGCGCGCAGCAGGCGAATACGCAAGCGCAATCACAGGGCGCGATGGACACGTACTACCGCGCTTATGCGGCCTGCATGCAGGGCCGTGGCTATACGATCAAGTGAAATTGCCCATTCATTCAACCCAGGAGCAACAATAATGAAGCGCATGAGCAGGAGCCTGTTTGTCGCAGCTTGTCTAGTGCTATCCGGAACCGCATGGACCGCCGAGCCCGAGACCAGCGTGAACGTCACAAAGAGCGAGAATGGAGCATCCGTGCAGGGCACCTCGAAGGTGACGGCTACCATCGTCGGCATCGACGCCGCCACGCGCACCGTCACGCTCAAGACGCGTTCCGGCAAGGTGATCGAGCTGGAGGTCACGGACGAGGTACGCAATTTCGACCAACTGGCTGTGGGCGATACCGTGAAGGTCGCCTATCACGAATCGCTGAGCCTGAGCCTGCTCGACAAGAAGAGCGAGGCATCGCGGACTGAGAGCCAGTCCGCGGAACGCTCGGTTCCGGGCGCCAAGCCGGGAGGAACGGTCGGTCGCGAAGTGACGGTTATCGCGGACGTCGTCGCGGTGAATGCCAAGACGCAGATGGTGATGCTCAAGGGCCCCAAGGGCGACACGATCGATCTTCATGTCGAAGACCCCGAGCGTCTCAAGCGCATAAAGAAGGGCGATCAGATCAAAGCTGTCTACACCGAAGCATTGGCCGTATCTGTCGAACCGGCCACAATGAAGTAGAACGGGTGGGGATGATGCTTTGAGTCCGCCGTATAGACCCGGCTTTGCGCAGGTGCGCAGCTTCACTTTCCGGAGGTCGCGAGATCTTCCTCGATGAAGCGCAGAATTGCTTCAGTCAGCGCCTCACGAGGATATGCGTTCTGCGTGACGAACAGCGCGGCGATTGTGCTGTGCGTTCTGGCAATGGGCACGGCCAGCGCCCAGTGGTCGGCATTCACAAAGGCGAGCAGCGCGCTTCCCGGTACGATTTGATCGTAGAAGATGACTTGGCTATCGTTGCGCGCATCGATTTGCGAAAGTTTGTCGTAGCTCGATTTGAGTATCGACGATATGCGTTCCGGCTGGGGAAACGTCACGAGCGAGAAATAGCGTAGCTCTTTTGGTAGGGGATGCTGCGCCATCCAGCCCTGGCGTGTCGCCGGACGCAGGCTTTCTACGGCGCCGCCGTCGCCCGACGTACAGGTCGCGCTGGGAAAGTACCGCAGCATGTCGGCCTGATACTGCTCTGCATCGTTGGCGAGCGCCGATCCGCCAACCGCGCCCGCCGCGCTCACGACGGCCGCCACTCGGCTTCGGATCTCCGGATACTCGACAACAGCCTGCAGGATGTCGGCGGCGCCCTTTGAGTAACCGACCAGCACGAGTACACCTGGCTCGCTGGACAGTTGCATCGCCAGAATGGCGTCGCGGATCTGACGTGCGTTGTTCTTCGAACTCGACAGGCCGTCGACGTTGAGCATGATGGCGTCGTATCCAAATTGCTGCACGTGTTTCGCGACGGCGTTCTGCGAATTCAACCACGGCTTGAAACAGTCATAACCGATGCCGGGAACCACTGCCGCGATGAGGTGACGCTTCGATTCACCCAGATCCACAGGCGCGCCGATGCCAGCGGGCTCGGTACCGACGCGTGTCAGTGCGTCTTCACAGGGACGGTAGTCGGGAAGCGCCTTGCCGTGTGCTTCGAGCACCGCGCAGAATGTCTCGCGAAAGCGTGACCGCTTGTCCAGCACACCCGCTTGAGATGCGGGAACGAGCGCGAGCGGAGGCGTATTCGTCGTGTAGGGGACGAGCGGCTTCGTTGCGCACGCCACGAGGGCAACGCAGGCAAGGGCGGCCACGAGACGGGCGACGCCTCTGCGTGGCCTCATGACGGAGCTATTCGCCGGCATCGCCCTGCTCCTCGCGTGCACCGGTTTTGCGCTGCTCAAGGTAAGGCACCCAGTCTAGAATTTGCACGTTGGTGAAGTTGAGCGGGCGGGTGGCGAAGAACATGACGGCACGCAGCCCATTGGTGTAATACGACGCGCCGTTCAGCGTTGCTCGCGGGTTTGCGGGCGGCGCCGCCCCTACGCCGTACACGAAGCCGAGCTGCTCCAGACCACCCGAATACATCATGTCCTGGATCAGAAAGTTGCGCGCCTCGTCGACGTCGCCATGCAACGCGGGGCTTGCCGCATCGTGATGCGCGAAGCGGCCGCCGATGGGCCGTCCACATTGCGCCAGATACACCCAGCTGCCGTTGAACCGGATGGGCGCGAGCCATGCGCGCAACGTAGTGGAAGGCGCGCCCGCTTGCGCTTCCTTGCGCAGGACGACGTCGGGTCTGCGTCCAAACAGCGCTTGCGCAAGGTCCGTGTCACGCAATTCTCGACGATAGCCGCGCCGAACCATTGCAGTGCCTATATCGCCCAGGGTACCAATAATAATCACGTTCAGCGGGTCCGCTTCGGTCGTGCCTTTTGCGTCCGTGGCGCAACACGGCATGCGTTCGAGCGCCGCACGTAACGAAGCAAGATCGTGATAGTCGGTGATTGCTGACTCGGAATACCGGAACGGTGTCAGCGCGAAGCGCGCGTCTCCGGCGTCGTTCGGTACCGGCACGAACACGGAGAAAGGGATCAGCGTTTTGCTGCCGAACAAATCGATATTGACCAATTTGATCTGCCGGTCCTGGTTGGTGAACAGGAACCCGGTACGCGTTTCGCCAGCGGGGATGGGATTTCTGAATCCCAGTTTGTCCAGGTGATCGTCGATACTTTCGTTCGTCGCACCTCCGAGCAGCGTGTGCATGGACCACGCTACTTCGAGCGGCGAGAAGTAATCCGGATCGGTTCCGGAGTGCAGCAACCACAAGTTCTGCGACGTCCGGTTCTCGACTTCCACCCACACCGGCTGGATGTTGGCCTTGGTCATATCTGCGCCGAACATGCGCTTGCTGTCGTCGGTGCTTAGCACGGCCACGCTTACATTCGCGTCCTGCTTCGTTGCGCTCACCGCACGCTCGCGCAGCGGCGCGTCGTCGATGCTGGTCGGCGCCGTCCAGGTCGCGCAGCCCGCGAGAATGGGCCCGAGGACAACGCAGCCGGCGGCACGCTTCAACCCCTGTCGCAGCGCCGCCGATACGCTCATCGTTTTGCTCCCGAGGGGTGCGCGTTGAGCCGGGCGGCCGCCTCCCACGGAAAGAATTCGATTTCGGAGAGCGACGTCGGCTGCCGGTCGAACACGAGCACCGTTCGATAGCCGTCGGTGTAATACGGATCCGTCGTGAGATTCTGACGCGTTGTGCCCTGCGGGGCGGCGCCGACGCCCCGAGCGAATCCGATCTTCTGCAGGTTCTGGGAGTACGCCATGTCCTCCGCGAGCGCCGTGCGCGCCTCGTCGACATCCGGGTCAATCTTGTGCGTCGTGAATGTCGGCGAGTGCCACGTAAGCCGCACGCCAATGTCTCGGCTGATCTGTCCGACCCACACAGGCTTGCCCCGGTAGCGCATCGGGCTTAGCCAGAGCCGCAAGTGATTGCGCTGGTGAATCGTGTCGCGTGCTTTTTGCAGCGCAAGATCCTGCGCGCGGCCGAAGAGATACAGATCGCTCACCGGCGCATTGATGTAACGCTCGCCGGAGAGCGCGGACGTGACTGTCTTCGTGATTGCGCCCGACCATTTCTCTTCGGTTGGAGTCCAGCCGCGCCGCACGAGTGCGGGAAACGCATCATCGAGGCCACCCACGATGACGAGATTGAGCGGATCGCCATTTTTCGAACCGTCCTCGTTGGTCGCGCAACAGGGTAGTGCTTCGAGCGCCGAGCGGAAGGCGTCATCGTCCGTGTAATCGACGATTCTTTCAGGCGGATAGATCTCGCGGCGAAACACGGCGCTGACATGATAATCGGCATGGAAGCCAGGCACGACCATCAGGATCGAGAATGTCTTTGCGCCACCGCTCGCAACGAGATCGAGCTGAACGAGCTTCGCACCTTCACGGAGGTTCGTGAGCACGAATCCGGATACGGTTTGCCCAGGCAGGACCGGGTTGTGAAAGGCGAGACGGCGAAAGCGCTGGTCGAGCTCGTCCTTGGTAACGAGGGCCTTGCTGTCAGCAAACGCTTCGGCCGCTTCGGAGGCCGGGAAGAAGTTTGGATCGAGGCCTGGCGACATCAGGAAATAGCTGACCGGATCGTCGTTCTGCACCTCGATCCAAACGGGCTGAATTCCTTTTTGCGCTAATGGCGCGCCATAGACCGCCACGCTGTCTTCGGCCGAAAGCACCGAAGCGTAAACCCTGAGACCGCCTTCCGTGCGGCTCGTGGCACGGCTCTTATAGTTCAGAGCGCTGTCGTTCTGCGGTGTAGTGGCGCAACTGCACAGGAACAAGGCGATAACAACTGCACTCAGCAGTCGATTCACGATGCGGTTCATCGCGTCACCTCTTTTCCGCGAGTCGGGGGGCTCTCAGCGGGCTAGTGTGAATTGATATTCGCTCTGCCAAGGTTCTTCGTGATGCGTATGGATTATAGTGTCCGGGCCGGCGCGCGTCACTATTAACGAGCGCCAGGAGCAGCGCTTCGTATGAACGGAGTCACCGACCTCCGGGTGGACTTGTCAAGGGCACAATTCGCACGCCTTTGGTGGAAAACCAAACGCATACCGCCTATATTGCATGAAAAGATGAGCGCCTGCCCGCCCCCGTTTTCATACCATCAACCTGGAAGAATTCAGCAGTCGTCTAAAAGCCACGAGCTCTGTGCACCGCGGGACTGTCTGACCTATTACAACAGTCAGATTGTTCAAGGACGTTGATGACGGCAGCCACGCTTTCGGTTGGTCGACATATCGCGTGACGGTCTACTGCATTGGTAAAACAGACGGCTCCGCCCGAGTGCGACCGGCTTCTTCCGGTTTCGCTCAAAGCCCGCGCCGGCTTGATTAAAACGAAGAGAGCGAGAACTCGGGCCAGGTGTTCCGATTATGAGCTTTGTCGTGTAGACGCTGGCGGCGAACGGAATTGCTTTCTGCGGTCGCTGCTGCAACACAACGAAACGAGCGCTACGAACGCGAAATCAGCGGCCGGCTTTCATTGGCAAGCCATATGTGCTGCTGGTTCTTCAATTCGAATCGCCCCGTTTATGCTGATGGGCGACCATGAGGCAACGCGCGTACGTCTGCGCGGATTTGTTGTCGCCTTAGCCGAGAAAGGGGAGCGCTATTCAAGTGCAACGTTGCGCAATAACGAGAAAGCACTATGTCCACGGAGCAGGTAGCGGCTTCTTCACGGCCGATCGCATTCCTGGAAAACGCAGTGAACGCGCATCAGGCGATCATGCGAACACATTGTCCAGAAGCGTGCGAACAGCCGTCGTTCCGAACTTTTGCGCAGGTCAACCAGAGCCTACGATAAGGCGATGGAAATGGAAATTCAACAGGAGGGTGATAAAAATGAAATTGCTACCGGTTCTCGTCGTAACCATTGCCGTGTCAGCCTGTGCAACTCAACCCATGCCTCCGAGCGCGCAATCGGTCGGGGAAAGTCAACAGTCGGTCGCGGCAGTCTCGCAATGCATCGCTCAGAGATGGGCGAATCAGTCACAGCAACAAGTGATATCGCAAGTGATCGTGGCGAACAATCAGGCGATGGACGTCTATGTTCCGGGCCAGCGGCCGCCGGATGGCGCAGCCGCGCTCGTGCGGCCGTCCTGGACAGGCAACAGCAAAACGTGGGTGGGCTTTCGCCCGGGTGCCGGAGGTAGCGGCGACGCCGGCGGCGCTGTTGGCAGCTGCCTCTAGCCAGTGCGTCAGCCGACGCGTCTTCGTTTCTCTCTGAGCAGCAACTCCAGACGCTTCAAATCTCAATCTTGCACAGTTCGATCGAGGAGAGTCTCATGAATCGTCGCACCTTCTTTTCGCTCACTGCTATCGCCCTCGCCAGCTCGCTGGCCGCTTGTGGCTCGACCTCGACGCCGACCGAAGCAGCCAGCAAGCGCAAGGAAATCGATGCCGGCGTCGATGGCGCCCTCAACAAGCTCTACAGTTCGACACCAGGCGCGCAGGCGCAAGCCGCCAAGGCCAAGGGTATCCTGGTCTTTCCGTCGGTGCTTGCCGCAGGCCTGGTGGTCGGCGGCGAGTACGGCGAAGGCGCGCTCCGTCAGGCAGGCATGTCCGTCGGCTACTACAAGACCAGTACCGCTTCCTTTGGCCTGCAGATTGGCGCCCAATCCAAGGCGGTGATCATGATGTTCATGACCCAGGACGCGCTCGAAAAATTCCGCACGAGCGATAAGGGTTGGACAGCGGGCGTGGATGGCTCGGTAGCGGTGGCCAAGACCGGCGCGAACGGTGCGCTCGACACGGCAACGACGAATGCGCCGATTGTTGGGTTCGTGCTGACGAACTCC
This sequence comes from Caballeronia turbans, assembly GCA_001544655.2. Classification (GTDB taxonomy): domain Bacteria; phylum Pseudomonadota; class Gammaproteobacteria; order Burkholderiales; family Burkholderiaceae; genus Caballeronia; species Caballeronia turbans. The sequence goes on along the minus strand of FCOD02000010.1, from coordinate 10,537 downwards.
GGCCTGATGGCCAATCTCAGCTTCGAAGGAACAAAAGTTAGCAAGCTCGATATCTGATAACCGAACGGCTATACGGTGCGTCGAATCAACGGTGAGGATCGGGTGCGATGGGGTGAACGCAGGAAAGCGCCATACCGCACCCTCCCTCGGCATGTATTTCTCGTGGTGCACTTCTACGGCGGCAGATTGCATGCGCTTTAACGACAATGGAGCGTGGCGCCTTCAACGCGGGGCTCAAGCCTGAATTGGATGAGGCGGGTAGCAAGGCGACGGTGCGCGTCGATGAACGTTGTATGTTGCTGCCGACGCCAAAATGAACTTGTTGCCGATGGGCTACCGACGCATCAAAGCATCGCCTGCCGGGGGCGGCGTGGATGGATTGAACACGTCGTCATTTGGTCCTTTTGGAACTGACCGGCCCAAGCGGACGATTTCATCGCGCCGCATTTAACGGGACTCGACGAGATGAACGACAGCTGCACTCTGGGAACGGTTACATCCGCAGGAAGTTGGTGAATGTCGCTTTGGGGTATGCGTCGACTGGCCGGTCCGTAATCAAGAAGCGGGTGATAGCGGAGGCTGAGCGGGCGCGGGTTTTTCATGCATGCCTCGCACGGTGAGACATGACCGTAAAAGATGGCTCTCAGGGAGCCTGCGGACTAGCCGTAAAGCCGTTGACCTCTGCGCCGGGCGTCATGGGCACCCAATGAGAGCTCGCGCGGTTGATTGGCCACGAGCACAAAGGTCAGGTCGTAAGAGAACGTTGCCGATCGCGTGGGCCTCGACTTGCAGCAGCGCGTTGCAGAGGTGATGGGGATAGCGTCAGCGGCCTATAAGGCTAGCAGTCAGTTTGCAGCCAGATTGGATCGAATTTGTGGGAGCGCTTTGCCATGAGACGTAAGCACCAGCGCCAAGCTTATGCGCAGCGCCGTGTAACGGCGGCGGTCGGGCGCTTGACTGTTGGCTATAACACCTTCGGAAAAGACGCAGGCGGGGCGGTGGGCGCGGCTATGGGGCAAGGGGCGGCTACGCGTTATCGAGCTAGGTGGTGTTTCGTGCCGCTGCCCCTCGCGTCCGGCAATCCGCGGTTCGCGGCGTTGCTGAGTGACCAACGCTGACCGATCGGAGCGCAGGGTGACCAAAAGTTCCTCCATGCCCTTGGCATAGCATTTAAGCATGCGCTCGTTCGTCGTCTGCTCGAATTAGCGAGACGTCCTCGAGCCACGCAAGGGCGGCGATACTCCGGCCCGGAATCGGCTTGCGGCCATGCGGCGAGTCGCCTATAACAGTTACGGGCCTCACCCAGCTTTGTCGCTGAACGAACAACGGGAGCGAGACATGAACCTCGAGACCGTACGTGCTTTCATCATGACGCGTGGCGTTGATTTCGCGATCATGCTGGTCGGCGCCATCGCAGTGTGGATCGTCGGCCGCTGGCTCATCAATCTCGTCATTCGCGCGTTGCGGAAACTTCTTGCACGCAACGGCCGAGTCGATCCCACACTCGCGCACTACCTCGGCTCGATCCTCGGCGTCATTCTCAATCTGCTGCTCGTTCTTGCGATCCTTCAGATCTTCGGGGTTCAGACCACCTCCTTCGCTGCGCTGCTCGCTGGCCTGGGCCTCGCGATCGGCACCGCATGGGGAGGACTGTTGGCGCACTTTGCGGCGGGGGTGTTCATGCAGGTGTTACGGCCGTTCAAAGTGGGCGACTTCGTAACGGCCGGCGGCGTCACAGGCACCGTCACGGAACTCGGCCTGTTCGGCACGACGATCACCACGCCCGACAACGTCGCGGCGATTGTCGGCAACAACAAGATCTTTTCCGACACAATCTTGAACTTCAGCCTGCTGCCGCATCGGCGAGTCGAGCTGACCGCAAAAGTCGCGAATGGCGTCGATGTACTCGATGCAATCGCGCGATTAAAAGCTGCGGTCGCGCGAATCCCAAACGTCACGGAATCGCCCGCGCCGGACGTCGAAGTGCTCTCCTTCACACCGGAAGGTCCGCTACTCTGCGTGCGGCCGTACACCAACACAGAGAGCTACTGGCAGGTCTATTTCGACACCAATCGCGCGATCATAGCGACCTTCGAAGAAGCGGGATATCCTACGCCGGACACGCCCGTTGTACGGCGGGTGGCTCCGGATCCGCACATCACGCAAATGCCGCCGCTACCGCTGCACGGCGATCGCGCCGCCTAAAGAGTGGCTCACGCGCCGAGCTCCCGGGACTGCCGGAAAGCTCCGACCGGTCGGTTAAGCACTACCTGGCCGATACCAGGTTTGACAGCACTCCCGTGCCTGCGCCCCAAGCCGTTCCATTCGTTGGTATCGTAGGCATTTCTCCCGTACCGGATCATGGTTTCGCCGCGATCCCTGCTGCGGCGAAACCTGGAGCGCCGGGCAATGATGCCCAGACACAATCCAGCGCTGCAACGCAGCCAGAAAACCCCCATGACCCCGGCGAGGCGGCGCCTGCTGGCCATCGGCCTGGTCGTTCTGTCGGCCGCCTCCGGCTGGCTGACGATGATCGTGGTCGAACCCGCTTTCCAGCGCACCATCGTGATGACCAGTGGCGCGGAGAACGGCATTTATCGCGGCTTTGCGGATCGCTACGCGCCCATCTTAAAGCGTGCGGGCATCAAGCTGGATATACGCGGTTCTTCCGGCTCGGTGGAAAATTACGAACGATTGAGGGAGCCGAAGAGCGTCTACGACGTCGGTTTCATCCAGTCGGGAACCGTGAGTCCGAAAGAGACCGACAAACTGCAGACGATTGCCGCTGTGTCGTATGAACCCATCTGGGTGTTTTATCGTGGCGAGATTGCGGTTGACCAGCTCTCGCAATTGCGCGGCATGAAAATTTCGATGGGCGTGCCCGGCAGTGGCCTTCTCAAGGTCGCGCAGTTGCTGCTCGGCTATAGCGGCGTCACGAGCCAGAATTCCACGCTACTGCAACTGGATGCGCCCGCGGCTTATCAGCGGCTCGAAGCCGGGCAAATCGACGCTGCTTTCTTCATTGGGAGGCCGGACGCAGAGATGCAGAAGACACTGCTGAACAGCAGTCTCAAGTTGATGAGTTTCGCGCAGGCCGATGCGCTGGTTCAGAAAATCCCGTCGCTTTCAAAAATCGTCTTGCCGCGAGCATCAACGAGTGTCGCCGAAGACCTACCGCGCACCGACGTCACGCTGCTCGCGGCAACAGCGCTGCTCGTATCGAAAGATACGATGCATCCGGCGCTCATTTATATGCTGCTCGACGCGGCGCGCATCGTCCACGGTCATGAACATTACTTCACGCCGCTTGGCACGTTTCCGAACACGAACACCGAAGAATTCCCGATCTCCGATGATAGCGTTCGCTACTTCAAATCCGGCCAGCCGTTCCTGTACCGCAATCTGCCGTTCTGGCTCGCGAGTCTGATCGAACGACGGCTGTTGATCCTCGTGCCGTTCGCGGCGCTCCTCATCGGTCTGCTTCAGGCATTGCCGCGCATGGTCGAGACTCGGATGAGAAAGCGGCTCGTGGTTTGGTATCGCGAGATCAAAGCACTAGAAGATGAAGTGTGGAACAGCACCGGGCCGACCCGCTCGCAAATTGAGCAATGGAGCGACGAGATCGAGAGCATCGACGCGAACGTGAGCCGGATACGGATTCCCTATCGATATTTCCAGGATGTCTATGCTCTGAAACAGGCGATCGGGGTTGTGCGGGACCGGATAGCGCATGTGGCGCAGAGAGCTAAGGAAACTCTGCAAAACTCCTGCTTATAGTGAGGGTGAGGAGTACTATTAGAAAACCAACGACTCGGATGCACCACGATGACGCAACTTCATCTCGGCTTGGACCTCTCGACCAAGCGCACGCGTAAGCGGGAGTTCCTGGACGAAATGAGACGAGTGGTGCCATGGTCAAGGCTGATTGCATTGATCGAGCCACATTATCCAAAGGGGAAAACCGGTCGCCCGCCATTTCCGGTGGCGACGATGTTGCAAATTCACTTCCTCCAACAATGGTTCGGTCTGTCGGATCCAGCGATGGAAGAAGCCCTCTATGATATCCCGCTGTATCGCGAATTCGCAGGCCTCGATGGAGCGATGACCCGTCTTCCGGACGAAACGACTATCTTGCGGTTTCGGCATCTGCTCGAAACGCATGGCATCGCTGCGCAGATTCTTTCGGTCGTCAATGAAATCTTGAACGGAAAGGGATTGATGCTTAAGGCGGGTTCGGCTGTCGATGCTACGCTGATCGCAGCGCCCAGTTCGACCAAGAACGGCTCTGGCACACGTGACCCGGAGATGCAGTCGACCCAGAAAGGCAGGAATTGGTACTTCGACATGAAGGCGCATATAGGCGTGGACGCAGAATCAGGCCTCGTTCACACGGTCATCGGCACGGCGGCTAATGACCACGACATCAATGTGGCCGTTGCGCTGTTGCACGGTGAAGAAACGGATGTTTACGCTGACGCCGGATACCAGGGCATCGAGAAACGTCAGCAAACGGGCTCGGCTCGATGGCATGTCTCGATGCGGCGCAGCAAGCGAAGGAAATTGAACTTGAAGGATCCGCTCGATGCGATATACGACAAGATCGAACGACTGAAGGCCGGCATTCGTGCAAAGGTCGAACATCCGTTTCGAATTCTCAAGCGACAGTTTGGTTATTTGAAGACCCGATACCGGGGGCTAGCGAAGAACACGGCTCAGATCACGACATTATTTGCTTTGGGCAATTTATGGATGATGCGCAAGGCGCTATGCAAAGCATAAAAGAACACCGCAGCTCGAACGCGCTCACGCACTCTCGATGAGGGCACAAAGTGTGGGCCCATCACCTCTGCCGTTGACGGACCAAGCCAGCTAAGATACTGCGCCAACGCCTACATGGTGCGCAGGCATCTGAAACCGTGTAATGCAGAGCGTCCCTAAGGGTTAGAGGGACGGCGCCCACGCGCGATCTTTCCACGCCATCGACATGATGCTTTTGGCAGCGTCACGCGATTCGCACGGTGAAACTTCAGCTACAAGACGGCGGCGAACACAGTGTCTCAGGTCGCTGGATCATCGAGGGCGACCTTGCCAGCTACTTCGACACCGTTCATCATCGTGTTCTTCTGAAGGGAATCCGCAAGCGGATTGCCGATCAGCGCTTTCTTGCCTTGCTCCGGAAGTTCATCAAGGCCGGGTGCGTCGATCGCGATCTGTTTCGTGCTGCGAGTGAAGGCGTTCCTCAGGGCGGTGTCATCTCACCCCTGTTATCCAACATCATGTTGCACGAATCGATGCGTGGATGGAAAGGAACTACCTGAGCAAGAAGGTACGGAAGGATCGGTGGGCGTGGAACTTCGCTATTCTCAAACAGCGCCCCATTACTGTAAGAGAAAACCGGCAGTGGAAACCTGCTGTTGCCTACTGCCGATATGTAGATGACTTTGTGATTGTGGTCAAGGGGACTCGCGAACATGCCGAAGCAGTACGTGAAGCATGCGGTGGGTTTCTCGAAGGCGAACTGAAGCTCACGCTGAATATGGAGAAGACCCATGTCACGGGAGAAGTATCAGGGCTTTGCCGCGAGGCTCGTCAAGCAACTGTCAGGCAACTATGGCATGAATCGGATGGACCTGATGGAAAGCCTGAATCGACAAATTGCCGGCTGGGCCGCCTTCTATCAATTCACCGACTTTACGGCCACCACGTTTAGAAAACTCGACCGCGCGGTCTTCTGGAAATTCGTTTACTGGCTTGCGTGCAGGTATCGGCGCGGGTTCCGGTCGCTGATGCGCGAATACATTCGGGCACCAGAGCCAGGCCAGACTAAAACCTGGGTGCTACAAGGCCAGAACAGTCGAGGTTGGTATGGGACGGTGGCGCTTCGGCGTCTTGTTACCAGTCGGAAGTGCCAATTTAGGTGGCGTACGCCGTCGGAAAATCCGTACATCCTGCGCGAGGAGACACGCAACACCATCGAGTCGCGCTATGCCGACCAGCCGAAAGTAACCGTTTGGTACATCATTCGGACCGCCGCGGGTCGCAATACGTTTCAATTCGGTATACGGATCGGCTAGCCGAAGCAGGGATCGAACCGTCAGTCGGCAGCGTCGGAGATTCATTACGATAACGCCCTCGCCGAAACGATCAACGGCCTCTACAAGGCAGAAGTTATTCACCGTCGCGGACCATGGCGCAACGTGCAGGCGGTTGAACTCGCCACGCTTGAATGGGTGGATTGGTTTAATCACCGACGCCTGCTTGAGCCGATCGGCAACATCCCACCGGCCGAAGCAGAAGCCCGCTACTATGAGCAAATCGCTGGAATGCCGATGGCAGCGTAACTCCAGCAAAACCGTCTCCGAGATTCCCGGTGCGCTTCACCCGTCGCGTACCAAGTCGCGCCACACTTATAATACGGCACGTCCTGAACGGCGACGGGGGCGACATTGCACGGCGGCGCGCTGGCCCAGGCGGTGGTGCAGCGACGACGGTGGTGGTTGCCGGTGACGGTGTAGTAGCGGCAGCGGCAGCGGCCGCACCGACCACCATTGCGCCGGCCGCAAATCCGGCCGGCTATCATGCTGACATTCCGAGCGTCGGCTCCGCCCCGGCTAACGGTCAACCGCAGGCCGCGCCGCGCGGCGACCGCGATCAGTATCCGGGCGGTGGCGGAACTTGCGTGTACACCACGCCGCCGCTTCCGTATCCCGTCGCGTACCAAGCCGCGCCACACTTATAATACGGCACGTCCTGAACGGCGATGGGGGCGACATTGCACGGCGGCGTGACAGGCCCAGGCGGTGGTGCAGCAACGACGGTGGTGGTTGCCGGTGGCGGTGTGGTGGCGGCAGCGGCCGCACCGACCACCATTGCGCCGGCCACAAATCCGGCCGCCGCAGAACCGCCGTCCCAGTCCGAGTTGCAGTCGTAGCAACCGCCCGAGTAGTTGTTCTGTACGTTGCTCACGTTCGTAGCACGCGTGTTCTGCATCTCCTTCGCGGTGGATTGACGCGTGCTCTGGTTTTGGCTGGTCGTTTGGGCCGCCGCGGTCTGTCGTGCGCTCTGGTTCTGGCTCGACGCAGCTTGGCGCTGGGCCTGGTTCTCGCTCGTGCTCTGCTGTCGGTTCGCCTGGTTCTGGGCGGAAGTTGCCTGCATGGAGCTCGCCGAACTCTGGCGCGCGCTCTGATTCGCACTTGAAGTAGAAGTTGTGTTGCCTTGTCGTGAGGCCTGCCTCTGTTGGGCCGTTCCCTGCCGGCCGCCGCCAGATCGTGAACCGCCTTGGGCAGCGGTTGTGCCGCCGGAAGAGAGCCCTCCAGCCGACGCTGCCCCGCCACGTGAATAGCCGCCTTCGCCGCCACCGTCAGCGCCACCAGCACGGGCGCCACCGCCTCTCTCGCCTCGTGCATCCGCTTGGTTGATCAGCCCCAGCGCGAACACTGCGCCGACCAATGCCGTAATGGCACGGTCCCACGACCCTGTTTTCATCATTTGGCTCCCTTTTTTGCAGACGACTGGCGAGCCGCGAGCGACGCGCGCGGAAGCTGCGCTGCGAACGCGACTTTTTGCAGTCCATCGGGAATCTGTGCCGAGAATGTCGCATCGTTAAGCTGGGGCGCAAGATTCCAGTCGACAAAATCCACCCAGAACTGCGGCTGGCCCACCGCCTTTTTGTAAGTCAGTACGATCCGCTGCAGCAGAGGCTTGTCGCCATCTGCTATCCACACCTGAAAATCTACCGTGTCGGTACGCGCGGCTAGATGATAGGACGCAGTGCCGTAGATACTCGTCTTCTCCACATAGTCCACCGACCGTACCCGGGCTTGCAATTCTTCAGGCAGCCCGTTCAACAGGAGCGCCGCGAGCGGCAGGCGCATGCCGAGATCCTTGACGAAATACACGATGCTCTCATCCAGCGTGCCTGGTTGCGGCGCCGTCGCATAGACTTTGCTGGCGAGATCGACCAGAACGATCTCTTTCCCGGTGAGCACAACGAGCGTTTTTGCGCCATCGCTGCGCTCGCTTTCCACGCGCATGCGATCGGGCCGGCTCAACGTTACGGTGCGGTATTCGCCAAATTCGATTTTCTGCCCGGACGGCTGCACGGCGTCGTACCCGCTGCGTACACCGACACGAAAGCTCGGCGTCCCGCCAAGGAATACCGCCATTTTCATCAGAATCGCACGAGCCTGGGCCTGTGAGGCGGTTTCGGGCTCAACTCGCGCGGGACTGATCGGTGGCCCTTTCTGCTCGGATGCAGGGTAGGCGTGAGGAGCGATGGTCAGCAGGAGAACCGATATCCAGGTAGCCCTGGACGCGCGGCGCAATAAGTTTGTGATCAATTTATTAACTCCTTCTGCGCGAACACCTTTTAACACCCGTCCATCCCTGTCTAGAGAATAGTGAATTACAGAGTTTTTGCTATGCGAGGAATGACGAACTATCGGAGCGGGCGCGAAAGGCCGCTTCCGGTTGAGCCTCTGCTGCTTCCGCTTCCTACGTCCGGTGACTGTTAGGGAGGCAGGGCCAGACCGGAATTTCTCGCGAGCCGACATGCGCGACCGAAACGGCCCGTGGGTCGCGGGTGCTGGCCTATGGCCGACGACTTGCCGGCCGAGCCGGATGCCCGAATGGCTGTTCCCGGCATGAGCTGCATGACGCCGACCGCGCCCGCGTGACTGCGCGCGGACTGATTCAGCTGCGATTCCTGGTAGCGTTGGGCGGCCAGCATCAGAGGTCGAAGCCATACTGCTTGCCATACTGTCTCTTCGAAACGTTTGCGCTCGACCGCGCCCGAAGCATTGGTGACCTGCCTGATACGCTTCATGAACTGTGCGAGCCGGTAGTCGATGACACTCTGCTTTTGAACAAACTCGTTGTAGACATCGGTCATCACCGCCTGCAGTTGCGGGCCGTTCTTCCTGATCGCCCAACCCACATAGCCCTCGCTGCGTACAACCAGATCTTCCCTGAACTTGATCTGAGGCAGGACTTGCGCCCACAGTTTTGCTTTCCAGTCGTCAACCACTGCGATGCCGAGCATTCCCGCATTGAGCATTTCGAGCGTGTCCTCATCTTCGAATAAGTCGGGCAGTAGTGTGATTTGCATGAGCGGCTTGCCCGCTCTCGTGAAGCGGTCGTTCAGCGCCGTCAGACTCTCGTAGTAACTCGTTGTCTTACGTACATACAGTCGCCTTCCCACGAGGTCGTCCAGGGTACCGATAGACGGAGAGCGGGGACCGGTCACAATCAGTTCCCGGACCGGCTTGCGGTCACGCGGCGCAAACAAAGTCGACAATCTTGCGGCGCTCAACGGTCGCCGTCAGGTTGCTCGCCGAGATATCGCCCAGCCCGGTCTGGAGGTTCGTCAGAAGTTTGTCCCGGGTCGTTGGAATCAAGAAGACTGTCACCGGTTGTTTGCCGAGCCGGTTGGCGTAGCGCTTCTTACGTACCGTTCGAAGTCGCGCGCGAATTCAGCGGTCAGACCGTGTTCTCGGCCTTTGTAGTTGAAGTAGAGCGTATGGCTGAACGGCACAAGAAAGCGGATCGAGCGACGCTCGAGCATCGCGTCGAAGTCGCCGGTCCACGGTTTGGTCGCGAGGTTCGCCTGGCGGGCCTTCGTAACCGCAGCCGGCGGTGCGATGCTTGCGCTACAGCGGCCGCGCTCGGTCCCGACTCGGCCCGCGCCGGCCGCTAGAGCATCGCAATCCCGACCAGCAGGGCGGCAAGAAACGAAGCTTCGTCATGACATGCCCTCCCCATGCGAACGATTATCCAGAAGCCGTATGGCAGCTACGTCAGCGTATTCGCGGCGCTGTTAGGAGCAGGTCGCGACGGAGCTGCGACTGGCGATCTCGGTTGCGGGCGCCCTGAGACCGCGCATCGGATGACGGAAAGTGACTGCTAGACGCTCGCGCATATACGCAGGTATTAGTCGCTCAAGCTTGCAGCATCATCCGCTCCCGACGCGGGCGGCCCATGGCACACGCAGCACACGACGAGGATGGCTAACTGCAGTCTCAACGTGCGTGGTCTGTTGTTGATGATTTTGCAACCATAAGTGTACTTTGGCTTCCAGCCCCACGTTGTTGGCATCTTCTTCACGCCGAATTTCACTGCCGCTTGCAGCAAATCCATGATTGACTGTGGATGAGGCATACCAGGCGACGTCGCCATAGGCCCCCCGGATTGCGGGCTGCTTTCAGGTGGATTGTTTTGCTGCCATGCGGCGACAGCGCCGAGTTGCCTTGTTCGCTGGCGAGATGACACGATGCGGACGGTCACCTTGTTGCTGGCGAGCGACAAACTCGGCCACGCATAGTTTTGGACCCCCAATTGCATTATCGTCTTACGGTGACGGCAGCTTCTCCGCAGAGAGGACGTCGCGATAGGGGTGACGTGAAGTGTTTAATGAAATCGGCCTTCAACCCTGGAGTTGCTCATGAAGAAAACTCTGATAGCCGGTGCGGCGCTGGCTACTCTCGTCGGCGGCGCGGCGCATGCACAAAGCAGCGTGACACTGTACGGGCTGATCGACGCA
>FCOD02000005.1 GCA_001544655.2 Caballeronia turbans | reverse complement strand
GCGACCGGGTCGTCAAATCCCGCCCTAAACGGTACACCGTTCGTTATCTAAGAAAAGACCTTAACTGAACGGCATTACGGCCCTGAGGCCGTTTTTTCGCCATGTGCCGGAACGCTCGTGACGCTCAGATTTCCTCGTACAGCGGCAGCGTCAGAAACTCGGTGAACTGCGCCGACGTCGACATGTCCTCGAAGATCTTCGCGGCGCGCTCGTACGGCTTCGTGTCGGCGCCCGACGCGCCGACGGCCTGCTTCACCTTCTCCAGTTCGTCGATGGTGATCTCGCGCACCATCGCAGCCGTGACCTTGCGGCCGTCGTCGAGCTTGCCCTTCGGCGAGCGGATCCATTGCCACACTTGCGAGCGCGAAATTTCCGCGGTCGCGGCGTCTTCCATCAGGTTGTGGATCGGCACGCAGCCATTTCCCGCGAGCCACGAACCGAGATAGTGGATGCCGACGTTCACGTTGTTGCGCAGGCCCGCTTCGGTGATCGGCTCTTCCGGACGGAAGTCGAGCAGATCGCGCGCCGTGACCTGCACGTCGGTGCGCTGCTTCTCGATCTGATTCGGCTTGTCGCCGAGCACCTTCACGAACTCTTCCATCGCCACCGGCACTAGTCCCGGATGCGCGACCCACCCGCCGTCGTAGCCGTCGGTCGCGTCGCGCGCCTTGTCGGAGCGCACGCCGCCCATCGCCTTGTCATTCGCGGCCGGATCGTTCTTGATCGGAATCAGCGCGGACATGCCGCCGATCGCCGGCGCATTGCGCTTGTGGCAGGTCTTCAGCAGCTCGAGCGCGTAAGCGCGCATGAAAGGCGAGGTCATCGTGATCTTCGCGCGGTCGGCAAGGCAGAAGTCCGTGTCGTTTTTGAACTTCTTGATCGCCGAGAAGATGTAATCCCAGCGGCCCGCATTCAGTCCGGCGCTATGCTCGCGCAGTTCGTACAGGATCTCGTCCATCTCGAAGGCGGCGAGAATGGTTTCGACGAGTACCGTCGCGCGGATCGTGCCGCGCGCAATGCCGACGCCTTCCTGCGCCGCGATGAAGATGTCGTTCCACAGGCGCGCTTCGAGATGGCTTTCCATCTTCGGCAGATAGAAGTAGGGGCCGCTGCCGCGCGCGATCAGTTCCTTCGCGTTGTGAAAGAGAAAGAGCGCGAAATCGAAGATGCCGCCCGAGACGCGCTCACCATCGACGGTCACGTGCTTTTCATCCAGATGCCAGCCGCGCGGGCGCACGATCAGGGTCGCGATCGTGTCATTGAGCTTGTACGACTTGCCGTTCTGCTCCAGCGAGATCGTGCGGCGCACCGCTTCCTTCAGGTTGATCTGGCCGACGATCTGGTTGTCCCAGCTCGGCGCGTTCGAATCCTCGAAGTCCGTCATGTACGAATCCGCGCCGGAGTTGAGCGCGTTGATGATCATCTTGCGCTCCACCGGGCCGGTGATTTCGACGCGCCGGCGTTGCAGGTCCTTCGGCAGCGGCGCGACTTTCCAGTCCCCTTCGCGGATCGATTTCGTTGCTTCGAGGAAGCCGGGGCGCTCGCCCGCATCGAGACGCCTGGTGCGCTCGACGCGCGCTGCGAGCAATTGCTGACGGCGCGGCTCGAACTGACGATGCAGCGCGGCGACGAACGCGAGCGCCTCGGGCGTCAGGATGGTCTCGTAGCCGGGCTTGATGTCGGCTGAGATTGCCATGCCTTTCGGAAGCGAAAGCGGGTTCGATGGATGCGTCATGGTTTTCTCCTTGGTCGGTCAGACGGTTTTGCGAGTGGTTGTGCTTGAAGCGATCAGAGGGCAGCCGGCGGATCGATGCCGGGCGGCCTGCGCGCGCTGCCTGTCTTGCGGCCGCGCGACGCGCTTGCCGCGCGCGCCGCGCCGCCTTCGATGAAAGCGATGAGTTCGGCCATGCCGCGGCCGCTGCCGTGCGGCGCGACACCGAGTTCCTCGAACGGCAGCGCGGCGCGGTTGATCCAGAACGTCGTGTAGCCGAACCATGTCGCGCCGGCGACATTCCAGCCGTTGCTCGACACGAACACGATGTCGCGCGCGGCGGCGCCGAACGCGCGCGTCCCGAGCGCGTACGCAGCGGCGGCGGGCTTGTAGGCGCGCGCGGAATCGGCGGACAGCACGTGATCGAAAAGCCCGCTCATGCCGGCGCTTTTCACGGCGACGTCGAGCATCGGCGGATTGCCGTTCGAGAGAATCGCGAGGGGCATGGCGAGGCCGTCGCGCAACGATCTGAGCGCGGGCACGGTGTCGGGAAACGCGGAGAGGCACGCGTATTCGTCCATCAGCCGCTTCTCGGCGGCGCTCGTCAGCGCGTCGGCGAGCTTCAGGCGCGCGGCCGCGTGGCGCAGCGCATCGACCGTGATCGTCCAGAACGGCTCGTAGTGCGCTCCGGACGGATCGGCGAGCGTGCGCAGTTGCGTGTATTCGATCTGCTTGCGACGCCAGAGCTTCGAAAGCGCCTCGCCGTGGCCGGGAAAAAGCTGCTCGGCGGCCGCGACGACGGAATGGACGTCGAAGAGCGTGCCGTAGGCGTCGAAGATGACTGCTCGGGGAAGCCGGGAGGATTCGAAGGACGATGCGGGTGTCGTTATGGCCGACATAGCCATGCGCTCCGGTTTAGAGGTCGAAGTCATTCTATTCGTGATCGAAGTGATGGAAAAAGCACCGCAGGATCACTTGATCTTTTACTTTTACTTATCTAATCTGACCGTGCGTCCACACATTGACGACGAACACGCCTGGATCGATTCAAGCAGATAGAAACCTTTGCCTCGGTCGCGGCGAAGGGCAGCCTGTCGGCGGCGGCGCAGGCGGAGGGCATCGCGCCGGCTGTCATCGGACGCAGGCTCGACGCGCTCGAGGAGCGGCTCGGCGTGAAACTGCTCGTGCGTACGACGCGAAAAATCACGCTCACCTTCGAAGGCTCCGCTTTTCTCGAGGACTGCCAGCGCATCATCAATGACATGCAGAACGCGGAGGCGAGCGTGTCGGCGGGCGGCGTGAAGGCGAGCGGGCATTTGCGCGTGTCCGCGCCGGCGGGCTTCGGACGGCGTCACGTGGCGTCGCTCGTGCCGAAGTTCACGACGCTGCATCCGGATGTGTCCGTCAGCCTCGATCTGACCGACCGCATGGTCGATCTCGTGAACGAAGGCTTCGATTGCGCGGTGCGCCTGGGCGAACTGCCGGATTCGTCGCTCGTGTCTCTGAAACTCGGGGAGAACCGGCGCGTGTGTGTCGCGTCGCCGGACTATCTCGCGAAGCGCGGCGAGCCCGCCGATCTTGCCGCGCTTGCCCATCACAATTGCCTTGCGCTCGGTGCATCGGCGAATCAGCAACGTGGCTGGGTGTTCGAGCAGGATGGCAAGGTCGTGACGATCAAGGTGTCCGGCACGATGGAGTGCTCGGACGGCGCGGTGCTGCATGAATGGTGTCTCGAAGGCCGCGGACTCGCGTGGCGCTCGTGGTGGGAAGTAGGGGAGGACATCGGCGCGGGGCGTCTCGTGAGCGTGCTCGATGCGTTCGCCGCGCCGCCGATCGGCATTCATGCGGTGTTTCCGCAGAGAAGGCATTTGCCGTTGCGCGTGCGGTTGTTTCTCGATTTGCTCAAGCATACGTATAACGCGACGGGGTATTGGCGGTGAATCTGCGGATTGCGAGAAACTTCGGATTCCTATGCGGGCGGTGTGACTGACCGCTCAAAGCGGCACGTCGCCGCGCACATGCATCGAAACTTTCTCCGCGTCCGTCCCGGTTACTACAATAGAACCACGCACTTACACGTGACGCGGAGGACGCCATGTTCAAACACATCCTCGTGCCGACCGACGGCTCCGAGCTATCGCAGAAGGCCATCGACGGCGCGATCGATCTCGCGCAATCCGTTGGCGCGCGCATCACCGCTTACGCGTGCCTGCCTCAATATCCGTATTCGCCTTTCGCCGATGTCGCCGTCGAGCCGCCTGACGACTTCCATGCCCGCGCCGAGAACGAAGCGCGCGAGCATCTGCGCGCCGTCGAGCGTGCCGCCGAGAGCGCCGGCGTGCCCTGCACGAGCGTGACGAGCATCGATGCCGCGCCGTATATCGGCATCATCGAGGCGGCGGAGCAAAATGGCTGCGACGTGATTCTGATGGCATCGCACGGACGCCGTGGACTGGGAAGCTTGCTTATCGGCAGCGAAACGCAGCGCGTGCTGACGCATACGAAGATTCCGGTCATCGTGTACCGCTGATGCCTCAAACGGAAGCGCACCCGGTGCGCTTTCGTTTGAGCGGCGGCCGTCGCGCGATACTGCGTGCGCCACGGCCGCTGCTTCTTTTCAACGCTCTCCCTGATTCACCCTGCCTGACGCGGTATCACGCAACCTTCTTGTCGAAGAACTGCTCGTCTTCGGTCGAGCCGTGCAGCGCGGTCGTCGACGACTCCTTCTCGACCGTCTGCGTCACGGCGTCGAAGTAGCCCGTGCCCACTTCGCGCTGATGCTTCACCGCCGTGAAGCCCTTGTCGGCGGCGGCGAATTCGGCCTGCTGCAACTCGACGAACGCGCTCATCTGCGAACGGGCGTAACCGTGCGCGAGGTTGAACATCGAGTAGTTCAGCGCATGGAAGCCCGCGAGCGTGATGAACTGGAACTTGTAGCCCATCGCGCCGAGCTCGCGCTGGAACTTGGCAATGGTCGCGTCGTCCAGATTTTTCTTCCAGTTGAACGACGGCGAGCAGTTGTACGACAGCATCTTGTCCGGGAACTGCTTGTGGATTGCCTCGGCGAACTTCTTCGCGTATTCGAGATCCGGCTTGCCGGTTTCGCACCACACGAGATCCGCGTAAGGCGCGTAGGCGAGGCCGCGCGAGACTGCCTGGTCGAGGCCCGGCTTCGTGCGGAAGAAGCCTTCCACGGTGCGCTCGCCGGTCAGGAACGGCTTGTCGTTCTCGTCGATGTCGGACGTGACGAGATCGGCGGCTTCGGCATCGGTGCGCGCGATGAGCAGCGTGGGCACGCCGCACACGTCCGCAGCCAGCCGCGCGGCCGACAGCTTCGCGACGTTCTCGCGCGTCGGAACAAGGACCTTCCCGCCCATATGGCCGCACTTCTTGACCGACGCCAGTTGATCCTCGAAGTGTACGCCCGCGGCGCCGGCCTCGATCATCGCCTTCATCAGTTCGAACGCGTTGAGCACGCCGCCGAAGCCCGCTTCAGCATCGGCCACGATGGGCGCGAAGTAGTCGATATAGCCTTCATCGCCCGGATTCTTGCCTTCCGACCATTGGATCTGATCGGCGCGCGTGAGCGTGTTGTTGATCCGCTTCACGACGAGCGGCACCGAATTCGCCGGATACAGCGACTGGTCCGGATACATTTCGCCCGCGACGTTGGCGTCGCCGGCCACCTGCCAGCCCGACAGATAGATCGCCTTGAGGCCGGCCTTGACCTGCTGCATCGCCTGGTTGCCGGTCAATGCGCCGAGCGCGTTGACGAACGGCTCCTCGTGAATCGACGCCCACAGCCGCTCGGCGCCACGGCGTGCGAGCGTGTGCTCCGGCTGCACCGAGCCGCGCAGACGCACGACGTCATCCGCCGAGTAGCCGCGCTTGATGCCTTTCCAGCGCGGATCGCTTTCCCATTGCTGCTGGAGTTGCTGAGCTTGTTGTTGGCGTGAGGTCATAGCGTTTCTCCTTGAGATTGGACTGAACGACGAATCTTGAACCGGTGTTCCTGAACGACTTGAGCTCCGATGCGCCTGATCTGGCAGCCTGCGTTTGCTCAACTCTTATATAAGAGTCTAGGCAAATGACACTCTGCGAAACACCCCCGGGAGGAGATTTTCAGATAATTTTTAAGCTTAATATTCAATGAGATACGGCTTGCATATCGTATCGCGGAATGTCTTTTTCTATCTTGCAACGAGCAGATTTGTGCCGCGCAGCACATCTTTTGCGACGCAAAAGACCATTGCACATCGTGGAATATGGCCAAGGGGCGAAAAAAAACCGATGCGCTGGGCATCGGTTCTTTTTTCGACTCGGAAAGCGGCGTTCTGATCCGCCTCCTTAAAGCCGCTTAGCTGCCGCGGCGCGGTGCGCGCGGGCCGTCGTTGCGGCGTGCGCTGTAGCCGTCGCGCGAGCCGAAGCCGCCTTCGCCACGATTGCCGCCGCGATAGCCGCCATCGCTGTTGCCGCTGCGATAGCCGCCGCCGTCGCGCGAACCTGCGTTCGACTTGTTGCCGTAGCCGCTGGCGTTGCTCGCGCCGTAGCCGCGGCCGCTGCTGCTGCCACCGCCGCTACCGCCGAAACGACGACCGCCGCCGTTGCCGGCCGGTCGGCCACGACCGCCACCGAAACCGCCTTTCGGCGGCGCCTTGCGCGGCTCGAAGCCCGCAACGACATTCACCGGCAGCGGCGTGCGCACGAAACGCTCGATGCGCTTGAGCGCACCCATCTCGGCGTAATGCACGAGGCTCACCGCCGTGCCGCTACGGCCGGCACGACCGGTACGGCCGATTCGGTGCACATAGTCTTCCGCGAACTTCGGCAGGTCGTAGTTGAAGACGTGCGTGATGCCCGGAATGTCGATGCCGCGCGCGGCGACGTCGGTTGCGACCAGCACGCGCACACGGCGCTCGCGCAGTGCGCGAATCGTGCGATTGCGCGCGCCTTGCGGCAGGTCGCCGTGCAGCGCGGCGGACTCGAAGCCCGCATCGGCGAGACGAGTGGCGATGAGATCGGCGTCGCTCTTCGTCGCCGTGAACACGATCGCCTGATCGAGCCCGGAGTCGCGCAACAGATGATCGAGCAGACGATCCTTGTGATCGCGGTCATCGACGTAATGCACGGCTTGCGCGATATTGCCGTTCGCTTCGAGCTTCTGCACGATCTCGATGCGCTCGGGATCCTTCAGCAGACGCCCGGTCAGCGACGTGATCTTGTTGTCGATGGTCGCGGAGAAGAGCAGCGTCTGGCGCGAGGCCGGCGTAGCATCGACGATGCGCTCGATATCTTCGATGAAGCCCATGTCGAGCATGCGGTCGGCTTCGTCGAGCACGAGCATGTTGAGGCTCGACAGATCGATGCGGCCGCGTTCCAGGTGATCGATCAGGCGTCCCGGCGTCGCGACGAGAATCTCGGGATTCTTTGCAAGCAGCATCAACTGCTGGCCATAGGCAACACCGCCGAGAATGCTGACGGTGCGCAGACGGCGCAGGTGCTTGCCGTACGTGGTCGCGGCGGTGGAAACCTGCATCGCGAGTTCGCGTGTCGGCGTGAGCACGAGCAGGCGCGGGCGCGCGACCGGCTGCGGACGGCGGCTGCGGGCGTTCGGGTCCCGCGGCTCGCGCGGTTGCTGCGCTTCCTGCTTTTGCAGTTGCGAGAATTTTTCGATGGCCGGCAGCATGAACGCCGCCGTCTTGCCCGAACCGGTCGGGCTCGAGACGAGCAGGTCGCGACCGGCGAGCGCGGCGGGAATCGCGCGCTGCTGCACGGGCGTCGGGTTCTGATAGCCTGCGGCGGTCAGTGCGGACACGATGTCGGCGCACAGGCCGAGCGATTCGAAAGTGGGGCCGGCGGGTTTTTCGACGGGTGCGTCGATGACCGGAGTATCGGCCGTGGGGGTGATGCCAATGTTTGCTGCGAGATTGTCCAACGGGCTAGCGGTGAAGCTCGAAGTCATGTCGATCCTTGAAACGAGGAATAAGGCGTCGGCGCCAATCGGCATACCCAAGTCGTTGGATTCAGCGAGCGAAGAAACAGCGAGCAAATCGAAAAACGGGGGCTACTCGCGCGAACGTGCGGCGAGCATGTTTTGTTAGAAGCTGTATCGGATACGGCAGGCTCGATCGTTCAACTGAGAACGACGGGCGCTGACGTCAGCCTGATGCATGACGGGCCGCGAAACATACTGCGCGCAATACGACCGCGCAACGGCCTAGCAGGGAGGGGACAGTTTCTAAACTGGATTGGGGCGAAACGCTACGAAGCGCCTTGCTGCGCGAGGCTTTGCCGAAAAGCAGGCAACCCGCAGTCGAGCGCTAACCGCTAGTATATCCGACTTTGCTGCACTGCGCCACATATTGGCGCATGACCGCGCCATCGTCGGGCATCGACGGCGCAGGTGGGATTCGCAGTCGCGTCAGGCCGCTTCGCCGCGCTTGAGCGACGCGACGAGTTCCACATAGCGCGTTTTCGCTTCGTCGGCGGGCGTGCCTTCGAGCGCGGCCCACGCCTCATATTTGTATTTCCCGGCGATGTCCGTGAAACCCGGCTTCTTACCTTGCACATCGCCGATGCTCGCCTGCTTGAACAACGCGTAAAGACGCAACAGCGTCAGATTTCCGGGTCGTTCGGGCAGTTGGGCCACGTCGGCCTGGGCCTGACTGAATTGTTGGTCGATGTCGGTCATGCGTTCTCCGTTCTTATCGGGATAGGTCCAGCGATCTTAGCAAGCGGGGCGCGCGAGACAGGTCGAGGCTTTCCTCCAACCGAGGACGTCTTCCAGACGCGATTCGGATCGCGGCGCCTCTGGCGATCCCGCCGATGCTGCGCATGTCCCGCATTACAATACCGGCTATGACACGCACCGTTTTGCTCGCCCTCGACACGTCGACAGAGTTTTGCTCCGTCGCGCTCCTGCTCGCCGATACCGCTTCTGCCTCCGTTCAATCCGCCGCCGCGCCTCAGTACGTCAACGGCGACACGCGCGTCTGGCTGCGCCACGAGGCGACAGGCGCCGTCTCGAGCACGCGCCTGTTGCCGGCCGTGCGCGAGCTTTTCGACGATGCCGGTCTCGCGCTCGCCGATTGCGCCGCGATCGCATTCGGCGCAGGGCCCGGCTCGTTCACCGGTCTGCGCACCGCGACGGGCGTCGCGCAAGGGCTGGCGTTCGGCCTGAACGTGCCGGTCGTCCCGGTGAGCACGCTGCTCGCATGCGCGGAAGCCGCGCGGCTGAACGATCCGTCGATCCCACCGCGCGTGATCGCGGCGCTCGATGCCCGTATGGACGAGGTGTACTGGGCCGACTTCGAATTCGATGCAGTCGCCGGCGAATGGCGCACGCTGCACGCCGCCGCGCTCGATGCGCCCGGCGCGCTGCCGCTGCCCGGCGTGCCGTTCGCACTCGCCGGCAATGCAGCGGCCGCGTTCGGCGAGCGCCTGCCGGCGGTGGCCGCCGCCGCCCGTGTCGATGGTGAAGCGTTGCCGCACGCGTTGCCGGTCGCGCTCATCGGCTTGCGCGAATTTCGGGCGGGTCGTACGGTCGCGCCCGAGCACGCCGCGCCGGAATACGTGCGGGACAAGGTCGCCCAGACCACGGCGGAGCGCATTCGCGCTCGCGAGGAGGCGCTTCGGTGAGCGGGGTGTTGCTCGCGGATCGGTATCTCACGCCGATGACCGAAGCCGACCTCGACGAAGTCGCCGCGGTCGAAAAGCTCGCCTACGAGTTTCCCTGGAGCCGCGGCAATTTCCAGGATTCGCTGCGCAACGGCTATTACGGCGTGTGCCTGCGTCATGTGACCGGCACGTTGATCGGCTATTGCGTGCTGATGCCCGTCGTCGACGAGATGCATCTGCTCAACCTGTGCGTCGCGCCGTCGGCGCAGCGCGCGGGCGCGGGCCTCACGCTGCTTCGCGAAGCGGTGCGCATCACCCGCACGGAGAAGCTCGAAGGCGTGCTGCTCGAAGTGCGGCCGTCCAATCCGCGCGCGATCCAGCTTTACGAGCGCTTCGGCTTCACGGCCATCGGTCGTCGCAAGAACTATTACCCCGCGCGGCATCGCTCGCGCGAGGACGCAATCGTCATGCGTCTGTCGTTCACGAAGGAGAGTGCGCATGGCGCTCGATGATTCGCTGATTGAAGAACTGGGAATCGGACCGGTCTGGGTCCGGCGAGGTGTCGCGTCCGTGGCGCCGGTCGAGGACGAACGTCCGCCCGCCGAGTCCGCCGCGCTGGTTTCGGAAGCGCCCGCGCCCGTCGGGATGCGGCAAGCGCCGCAGCCTGCCGCGCCGCCTTCCGCCCTGCAGCCGGAATCCGACGTGCCGCCCGTCGATGCCTACGACGATCTTCCCTGGACCGACGACGCGCCCGCCCACGCCGAAGCCGCCGTCGTCGAAGCGCCGAGCGACGTCCATACGCTCGACTGGGATGCGCTCGCCGAGCGTGTCGCGAACTGCGAGCGCTGCCGCTTGTGCGAGCGCCGCACGAACACGGTTTTCGGTGTCGGCGATCGCGAAGCGGACTGGATGCTGATCGGCGAGGCGCCGGGCGAGAACGAGGACAAGCAGGGCGAGCCGTTCGTCGGCCAGGCAGGCAAGCTGCTGGATAACATGCTGCGCGCGCTCACGTTGTCGCGTCAGTCGAACGTCTATATCGCCAACGTGATCAAGTGCCGCCCGCCGGGCAACCGCAATCCCGAGCTCGATGAAGTCGCGCGCTGCGAGCCTTATCTGCAACGGCAAGTCGAGCTCGTGAAGCCGAAGGTCATCGTCGCGATGGGGCGCTTTGCCGCGCAAAGTCTCCTGAAGAACGAGGCGAGCATCGCGTCGATGCGCGGTCGCGTGCACGAATATCGCGGCGTGCCGGTCATCGTCACGTATCACCCGGCGTATCTGTTGCGCAGCCTCCAGGACAAGGCAAAGGCGTGGGCCGATCTCTGTCTCGCGCGCAACACGTATCGCGAGGCGCTCGCCGCGCTCGGCGTGGAGCAGGGAGCGGAGAAGGGCGGCATCTGATGACCACGCAGGCGAGTGAGCTCACGCGACTCGTCGATTGTTTCGACGACGTCACGGTCCGCGATCTCGCCTGGCTGCTTTTCGCTCCTGATCTGCTGCGCGAGGGTGAAGCTACGCTGGCGCATCCGTTCGCCTCGGCGCAAGAGCGTGACGCGACGCTCGCCTGGCTCGGGACGCTCGATGCCGCGCCACAATCGCTCCACGATCACGCGCACGATCCCAAGTTCACGCGCCTCGGCATCTATGCCGAGAGCCTCATCCGCTTCTTCCTCTCGCACGGGCCCGCTGCGCGCCTCGTCGCGGCGAACGTGCCGTTGCGGCGACAGCGGCGCACCATCGGCGAATGCGATTTTCTGCTCGAATCGACGCACGGCGCGCGGCTGCACTGGGAACTGGCGGTGAAGTTCTACCTGCATATCGGCGATGCCGATGCAGCGTGCCCGGTGCGCCTGGCCGACTACGTCGGACCGAATCTCCAGGATCGCTTCGACCTGAAGTACGCGCGGCTCGTCACGCATCAGCTCGCCCTGACCTCGCGCGCGGAGTTCGCCGCGCTCGGCTTCGGAGGGCCGTGGCGCGCGCAGTTATTCATCAAGGGGCGGCTCTTCTATCACGGCCGCGAAGACGAGCACATCAAGCCCGCGCCCGAGATCGGCGCAAGTCATTTGCGCGGATGGTGGCTGACGGCGTCGGAATGGCGCGAGGCGCGGGCGAACGTATCCGACGATGAACGCGCGTGGGTCGTGCAGCCGCGCATGGCGTGGCTCGCGTCGCGGCTCGACGCGGCTGCCGCCGCGACACTGATCGCGGAATCGGATGCGATCCGCACGCGTCTGGAAACGACCGTCGCGCCGACGATGATCGCCGCTTATGCGCGTGACGCCGCCGGGAAATGGGTCGAGGAATCGCGCGGTTTCATCGTGCCGGACGACTGGCCTGAGCGTGCGCGCGCATTCGCCGGGTCGGCGCCGTGACCAACCGCGCCGATCACCACCAGCGATAGAAGTGATGCACCGGCCCGACGCCATGACCGACGTCGAGCCGCACGCTCGCCTCGATCGCGCCGGTCAGATAGCGCTTCGCTTCGGCCGTCGCGCTCGCGAGATCATCGGTTTGCGGGATCAGCGCCGCGATCGCCGACGACAGCGTGCAGCCCGTGCCGTGCGTATTCTTGAGCGGCACGCGCGCGCCGCCGAGCCGCAGCGACCCGCTCGCCTCGATGAGCCAGTCGGGGCTATCGGATGATGCGAGATGGCCGCCTTTCATCAGCACGGCCTGCGCGCCGAGCGTGCGCAAAGCTTCGCCCTGACGGACCATTGCGTCTTCATCGACGGCGCTTTCGGTGCCGAGCAGCGCCGCCGCTTCGGGCAGATTCGGCGTGACGAGCGTCGCGAGCGGCAGCAGTTCGTCGCGCAGCGCCGCGACCGCGTCCGGCGCGAGCAGCGCGTGATTGCTCTTCGAGATCATGACGGTGTCGAGCACCACATGCGTCGGCCGATGACGCTTCAGCGCATCGGCGACCGCGCGCACGATGCCCGCGTTCGCCAGCATGCCGATCTTCACGGCATCGATGCGGATGTCGTCGAACACGGCGTCGAGCTGCGCGGTGATGAAGGCCGGTTCCGGCGCATGAACCGCCGTGACGCCGCGCGTGTTCTGCGCGGTGAGCGCCGTGACGACGCTCGCGCCGTACGCACCGAGCGCGGAGAAGGCCTTCAGATCGGCCTGGATGCCCGCGCCGCCGCCCGAGTCGGAGCCGGCGATCGTGAGCACGTTGGGAATAGGGTTCGTTGCGGACATATCGGGATCAGGTTCGGGCGCGCACGATGGTCGCGCGCAATGCCGCGGCTGCTTTGCGCGGGTCGGCGGCCTTGCAGATTGCGGAGACCACGGCGAGACCGGCGGGTTTTGCGCGCATCACGTCGGCGGCGTTATGCGCCTGGATGCCGCCGATCGCCACGGTCGGCAGGCGCGCGGCCGCGCAGATATCAGCGAGGCCGTCGATGCCGCAGGGCATGGAGGCGTCGGTTTTCGTCGGCGTTGCGTACACCGGGCCCGCGCCGAGATAGTCGATGACGCCCGCGAGCTTTTCCGCGTCCGCGGTTTCATCGAGATTCGACACCGACAATCCGATCAGCGCATCTGGCCCGAGCAACCGCCGCGCGGCATCGGCGGGAAGATCGCGTTGCCCGAGATGCACCCCATCGGCGCCGACGGCCAGCGCGACATCGACATGATCGTTGATGACGAACGGCACGCCGTGCGCGCGCGTGAGCGGCAGCAACGCGCGCGCGAGCTCGAGCCATGCGCGCTTGTGCCATTCGGGCGCGCGAAGTTGCACGATGGTCGCGCCGCCCTCGAGCGCGGCGCGCGCAACGGCGATCGCGGCATCGTGGCCGCCGCACTGCACGGGATCGAGCACGAGATAGAGCGAGAGGTCGAACGAAGCGCGCATGATCAGCCCGACACGATGTCGCGCTGCACGAGCGTCTTGTCGAACGCTGCGGCGTCGAGCGAGCCGAGCCGGTCCAGATACGCGACGGCAAAGCTGCCGGGCAGGGCGGCGTCGCGCGCGGCGAGTTCGCCCGCGATAGTCGAATACGCGATCGCGGCGAGCGTCGCGGCCCAGAACTCGTCGCGATCCGACGCCGTGCCGACGAACGCCGCAACCGTCGCGGAGAGGGCGCAGCCGACGCCCGTCACGCGCGTCATCAACGGGGAGCCGTTCGACAGCGCGATCACGCGACGGCCATCGGTCACGTAATCGGTCTCGCCCGTCACCGCAACGACGGCCTGCGTCTTCAGTGCCAGGACTTGCGCGGCATCGAGCGCGGCATCGGTGGCGGCGGTGCTGTCGACACCGCGACCGCTCGCCGCGCCCCCCGACAGGCTGATGATCTCCGACGCATTGCCGCGAATCACCGCGGGCTTCGAATCGAGCAGATCGAGCGCGAACTCGGTGCGAAACGAAAGCGGGCCGACCGCGACCGGGTCGAGCACCCACGGCTTGCCCGCGCCGTTGGCGGCATCGACGGCGGCGCGGATCGCGCGGCTCTGCGGCACGTCGAGCGTGCCGAGATTGACCGACAGCGCGTTGGCGAGCGGCGCGAACTCGCCGACTTCCTCGCGCGCGACAACCATCGCCGGCGCGGCGCCGATCGCGAGCAGCACGTTCGCGGTGAAATTGGTGACGACGAGATTCGTCAGGCAGTGCACGAGCGGCGCGCGTTCGCGCACGCGGTTGACGAACGAGAAGAGATCGGCGGCGAGCATGATGAGAGTCTGTCGAAGACGAGGACGAAGACGAAGACGAAGGCGCGCGACGCGTCAGTGCCGCGCTTCACCGATCAGCGCGACCGAATCGAACGCGCGCTGATTGGCCTGATGCCGCCGCATCACGAAGTACATCATCAGGCAGACGAACGAGCCGAACAGCACGATGACGAACTGGATCGGCATGTCGAGCCACACGAGCACCGCGTAAAGGCACAGCATGACGAGCACCGATAGATTCTCGTTGAAGTTCTGCACGGCGATGGAATGCCCGGCGGAAAGCAGCACGTGGCCGCGATGCTGGAGCAGCGCGTTCATCGGTACGACGAAGAAGCCCGACAGGCCGCCCACGATCATCAGGAACACATACGCGACTAGCAGATAGCCGGGGAAGTGCATCTTGCCGAAGTAGATGCCCCAGTGCGCGGGAAAGAGGTGGCGTGTGTAGAACGCCATCAGCATCACGGCGAGGCCCATGACGATGCCGACCGGCAGCACGCTGAGCGAGCGCTTGAGCGGCACACGCGCGGCCGCGAGCACCGCGCCCGCCGCGACGCCGACGGCGATCACGGCCTGCAGGATCGCTGCCTGGGACAGCGTCATGCCGAGCGACACTTCGGCCCATTTCAGCACGATGAACTGCAGCGTCGCGCCCGCGCCCCAGAAGAGCGTGGTGACGGCGAGCGAGATCTGGCCGAGCTTGTCGCGCCACAGCACCAGAAAACAGTCGGCGAAATCGGTGATGAGCTTGAGCGGCCGCGTCTCCTGCTTCGGATAGCGCGCGCCGGTGTCGGGGATGCGCAGGTTGAACATCGCGGCGACCACGTACATCAGCACAATGACGAGCATTGCGGCTTCGGCGGGCGTGTGGATGCGCGGAATATTCAGTGACAGCAGATGACTTGCGATATGCGGGCTGATGAGCGCGCCGCCCATCACGGTGCCGAGAATGATCGAGCCGACGGTCGTGCCTTCGATCCAGCCGTTCGCGGCGACGAGGCGGTCGGCTGGGAGCAGTTCGGTGAGAATGCCGTATTTTGCCGGTGAATACGCGGCGGCGCCGAATCCGACGATGCCGTACGCGAGCAACGGATGCGCGCCGAGGAGCATCGTCAGACAGCCGACGACCTTGATCGAATTGGTCACGAACATCACGCGGCCCTTGGGCCTGGAATCCGCGAAAGCGCCGACGAAAGCCGCGAGAATCACGTACGACAGGACGAAGAACAGCTTGAGCAGCGGCGTCATCCAGTTCGGGGCGTGAAGGTCTTTCAGCAGTGCGATGGCAGCGATCAGTAGTGCGTTATCGGCCAGCGAAGAGAAAAACTGCGCGGCCATGATGGTGTAAAAACCTTTTTTCATCTGATCCGAAGCTTTCCTCACTGCGGGTGATCCGCCCCGAGCGCCTGTCATGCACTCGGGCTTATGCCTTTCGAAATGGGTTGTGCGCACGGCTTTATAACACGAAAATAGGCGCATTCTGACTAGCAGTAATCTCGATCGGGCGAGAAATGACACGTTCGTGCCTGAGATTCCTCATAACATACTGATTCGCAAGGCGTCCCGGTCGGAGCAGCGCGGCGCGTCCCGCTGTCGTATGCTCACCTTTTTGACCGCACTCACTGCAATTCCACCAAACGCTCATGCCTCGCCCCCTTTCTGCAACGATTCACACCGCCGCACTCGCCAACAACCTCGCCATTGCACGCAAGTACGCGCCGAAATCCAAGATCTGGGCCGTCGTCAAGGCCAATGCGTATGGCCACGGACTCGCCCGGGCGTTCCCCGGGTTGCGCGCGACGGACGGCTTTGGCCTTCTCGACCTCGAAGAAGCCGCGAAGTTGCGTGAACTGGGCTGGGCGGGGCCGATTCTTTTGCTCGAGGGCTTTTTCCGGCCCACGGACATCGACGTAATCGACCGCTACAGCCTGACCACGGCCGTTCACTGCGACGAGCAGTTGCGCATGCTGGAAATGGCGCGCCTCTCGAAGCCCATCAACATCCAGCTGAAGATGAACAGCGGCATGAACCGCCTCGGTTACACGCCGGAGAAATTTCGCGCCGCGTGGGAGCGGGCGCGCGCCGTGCAGGGCGTCGGCCAGATCACGCTCATGACCCATTTTTCCGATGCCGACGGCCCGCGCGGCATTGCGCATCAACTGGAGGCATTCGAGCGCGGCGCGGAAGGCATTGCGGGCGCACGCAGCCTCGCCAATTCGGCGGCCGTGCTGTGGCACCCGGACGCGCATGTGGACTGGGTGCGGCCGGGCATCATGCTCTACGGCGCGTCGCCTTCGGGCGTCACCGCCGACATCGCCGGCACCGGGCTCAAACCCGCGATGACGTTCCAGTCCGAGCTGATTGCCGTGCAGACCGTCGACGCGGGAAGCAGCATCGGTTATGGCTCCACCTATACGGCGAACGCGCCGATGCGCGTCGGCGTGGTCGCGTGCGGCTACGCGGACGGGTATCCGCGCGTGGCGCCGGAAGGCACGCCCGTGATCGTCGATGGCGTGAGGACGAAGCTCGTCGGCCGCGTGTCGATGGACATGCTGACGGTCGACCTCACCCCGTGCCCCAGCGCGGGCATCGGCTCGCGCGTCGAGCTGTGGGGCGCGAATCTGCCGATCGACGACGTTGCCAGTGCGGCGGGCACCGTCGGCTATGAACTCATGTGCGCGATCGCGCAGCGCGTGCCGGTGCGCGCGGAGTAACTCTTTCAGCATCATTAACGCAATTCGAAGCAAGGCTCTGTGTGGCGAAAGCAGCAAAAGCAAAAACGCTCTATACGTGTAGCGAATGCGGCGGACAGGCGCCGAAATGGACCGGCCAGTGCGCCGCGTGCGGGGCGTGGAACACGCTGGTGGAATCGGTGGAACAGGCGGCATCCGCGCATCGCTTTCAGGCGCTCGCGAAGAGTTCGCCGGTGCGAAAGCTCGCCGAAATCGAGGCGTCGGACGTGCCGCGCTTCACGACTGGAGTCGGTGAATTCGACCGTGTTCTCGGCGGCGGGCTGGTGCCGGGCGGCGTGGTTCTGATCGGCGGCGATCCGGGCATCGGCAAATCGACGCTTCTGTTGCAATCGCTCGCCGAGATCGCGCGCGAGCGGCCCGCGCTCTATGTGAGCGGCGAGGAGTCCGGCGCGCAGATCGCGTTGCGCGCGCAGCGCCTCGGGCTGATCGGCGACGCGAGCGCGGCGGGCGATCTTGCGCTGCTGGCGGAAATCCAGCTCGAAAAAATTCAGGCGACGATCGACGAGCACCGCCCGGAAGTCGCTGTGATCGATTCCATCCAGACCATCTACTCGGAGGCGCTGACGTCCGCACCCGGCTCGGTCGCACAGGTGCGCGAGTGCGCGGCGCAACTGACGCGCATTGCCAAGCAGACGGGCACGTCGATCATCATGGTCGGTCACGTGACGAAGGAGGGCAGTCTCGCGGGGCCGCGCGTGCTCGAGCACATCGTCGATACGGTGCTGTATTTCGAGGGCGATACGCATTCGTCGTTCAGGCTCGTGCGCGCGTTCAAGAATCGATTCGGCGCGGTCAACGAGCTCGGCGTCTTCGCGATGACGGAAAAAGGCTTGCGCGGCGTCGCGAATCCGTCGGCGCTGTTCCTGTCGCAGCACGAGCAGAGTGTCCCGGGTTCGTGCGTGCTCGTGACGCAGGAAGGCTCGCGGCCGCTGCTGGTCGAGGTGCAGGCGCTCGTCGATACGGCGCACGTGCCCAATCCGCGCCGGCTCGCGGTCGGTCTCGAGCAGAACCGGCTGGCGCTCTTGCTGGCGGTGTTGCACAGGCACGCGGGCATCGCGTGCTTCGATCAGGACGTGTTCCTGAATGCGGTCGGCGGCGTGAAGATCACCGAGCCCGCCGCCGATCTGGCCGTGCTGCTCGCCATTCACTCGTCGATGCGCAACAAGCCGCTGCCCAAGGGCCTCATCACATTCGGAGAAGTAGGCCTGGCGGGCGAGATCCGGCCCTCGCCGCGCGGTCAGGACCGCCTGAAGGAAGCCGCGAAGCTCGGTTTCTCAATGGCGCTGATTCCGAAGGCGAACGCGCCGAAACAGGCGATCGACGGTCTGAAGGTGGTCGCGGTGGACCGTATCGAGGAAGCGATCGACCGGGTTCGCGACCTTGAATGACCGGTTGATCGGACCCTTCGTAACGCGGCGTAAGAATCCGGTTGCGCAATGTAACCCAAGCGATGCGCGGTTTTTCTATCCTTGCAGGGCTACCTCATTAGGGTAAGTTCGCGGCCAACTTCGCTAAAAGGCGGCGCAAGAAGCGAAGTGACCGGAAGGATCGAGAGGACCACGCATTGAAACACGCCAAATCAACCCGGCCGAAGCCCGCGTTCCATCTGCGCGGATGCCGCGTTTCCGCGCCGCTTCAGCAGCCTTGGGGAAGCGGTTGCCGAATTGTCGAATGGATCGACGAGCAAGGGCAGATCTCGCGCCGCGTCGTCGCGGCCGACATCACCGAGGACGAAGTCGTCGCGACCATTCGCCAGCATGTGACGGGCCGCAAGCACGTGCTCATCGACGACGAACACCAGCCGCGCCAGGTCTTGCCTCGGCGGTAGGCTTTCCGCTTTTCAGGTT
This sequence comes from Caballeronia turbans, assembly GCA_001544655.2. Classification (GTDB taxonomy): domain Bacteria; phylum Pseudomonadota; class Gammaproteobacteria; order Burkholderiales; family Burkholderiaceae; genus Caballeronia; species Caballeronia turbans. The sequence goes on along the minus strand of FCOD02000005.1, from coordinate 343,840 downwards.
GCGTCGCGGCGAAAGAGCGGATGCGCCGCCGCTTCGGCGGGTGTGAGCACAGGCGCGACGCAGCAATCGAGCGGCTCCAGCAGAGTCATCCATTCGTCGCGCGTGCGTTCGCGAAAGCGCGCGGCAAGCTCCGCCGACAATTCCGCCGCATCCGCGCCGCCGATCGCCTGGCCGAGGCTCCAGTGCCGCGTCGCCCAGTCGGGGCGGCCGAGCGCCTCGCACAACGTCTGCCAGAACTTCAGTTCCAGTGCGCCGACCGCGACGAAGCGGTCATCGCGCGTGCGATATACGTCGTAACAGGGCACGCCGCCGTTCAGAAGGCCCGCGCCGGCGCGCGTCCCCGATTCATTGGCGCTGGCGAGCGCGATGTGCGCCATCACGTTGTGGGCGTGCGTCGCGTGCGTCATCGACACGTTCAGACAGCGCCCTTCGCCGCCGCGGGCGACATGCCACGCCGCCGCGAGTATTTCCATGACGGCCGAGAGTGCCCCGCCGAGCAGATCCGCCAGCTGAAAACCCGGTGCGACGGGCGTGCCGTCGCGCGTCGCGAGCTGATCGAGCACGCCCGCATAGGCGATGTAGTTCAAATCGTGACCGGCCTTGTGCGCGAACGGACCGTCGCTGCCGAAACCCGTGATCGCGCAATAGACGATCTTCGGATTCGCCTCGCGCAATACGTCATAGCCGACGCCGAGGCGCGCCATCACCGAAGGGCGGAAGCTCTCGACCAGCACATCCGCGTCCCGCGCGAGTTCGATGAGCTTCGCGCGGCCTTCGTCGGTCTTGAGATCGAGCGTGAGCTGCCGCTTGCCACGATTGACGATGCGATAGAACGCGCTCGGCGTACCGCTTTGCCGGTCGGCTTCGGTTTGCAGCATCGTGCGCGCGTAGTCGCCTTCACCAGGCGGCTCGATTTTGAGCACGTCCGCGCCGAGTTCGGCGAGACGCAAGGTGGCGACGGGACCGGGAAGCAGCCGCGTCAGATCCAGCACGCGCAGGCCGGTGAGAGAAGGCGTCAAGTCGTCGATCTCCGGTTATGAGCCGATTTGCGCCAGTTCCTCGTGCGCTTCCAGCCACTCCATTTCGAGCGTTTCGAGGCGCGCATTGACTTCGCCCTGACGGCGGATCGTCTCGGTGAGCTTCGCCTTCATGGCGGCTTCGTAGCTCACCGGGTCGGCGACGAACGCATCGAGCTGCGTCTTCTCCGCGTTGAGCTTCTCCATCTCCTTCTCGATTTTCGCGATGCGCGACTGCAGCGGCTTCTTCAGATGCGCGAGCTTCTGCCTCTCCTGAGCTTCCTGCCGACGCTGTTCCTTGCGATTGAGCCCGCCGTCCTGCGCGTCGCCCGATGCCGCGCCGCCGGCTTCCTTTGCCGCCGCGCGCGTCTCGGCGGCGTGTTGCAGGAGCCAGTCGCGGTAGTCATCGAGATCGCCGTCGAACGGGCTCAGGCGATGTTTCGCGACGAGCATGAAGGTATCGGTCGTCGCGCGCAGCAGGTGCCGGTCGTGCGACACGAGAATCAGCGTGCCTTCGAATTGCGCGAGCGCCATCGTCAAAGCGTGGCGCGTTTCGAGGTCCAGGTGGTTGGTCGGCTCGTCGAGCAACAGCAGATTCGGCTTCTGCCAGATGATGAGCGCCAGCGCGAGCCGCGCCTTCTCGCCGCCCGAGAAGGGCGCGATTTTCGCTGTCGCCATGTCGCCGGAGAAGTTGAAGCTGCCGAGGAAATCGCGCAGTTCCTGCTCGCGCGTGTCGGGCGCGAGGCGCGCGAGATGGGCAAGCGCCGAATCGTCGGGGCGCAGTGTTTCGAGCTGATGCTGCGCGAAATAGCCGATTTTCAGGCCCTTGCCCTGCCGGACGCCGCCAGAGAGCGGTTCGAGCGTCTGCGCGAGCGTTTTGATGAGCGTCGACTTGCCCTGGCCGTTCGCGCCGAGCAACCCGATGCGCTGTCCGTTCTGGATCGACATCGTCACGCCCTCGACGATCGGAATCTCGTCGCCTGCATCGTTGTGATAGCCGCAGCGCACGCTCTCCATGACCATCATCGGATTGGGCGCGGCATCGGGCTCGCGGAATTCGAACGTGAAGGGCGAACTCGCATGCGCGGGCGCGATCAGCTCCATCTTCTCCAGCGCCTTCACCCGGCTTTGCGCCTGTTTCGCCTTGGTCGCCTTGGCCTTGAAGCGGTCGATGAAGCTCTGCAGATGCGCGACGGTCTTCTGCTGCTTTTCATACGCGCTCTGCTGCAGCGCGATCTGCTGCGCGCGCAGCACTTCGAACTGGCTGTAATTGCCGCCGTAACGCTTCACCTGACGATTCTCGAGATGCAGCGTGACATTGCAGACCGAATCGAGAAACTCGCGGTCGTGCGAAATGACGACGAGCGTGCCCGGATAGCGGCCGAGCCAGTCTTCCAGCCAGACGATGGCGTCGAGGTCGAGGTGGTTGGTCGGCTCATCGAGAAGCAGCAGGTCGGACGGGCACATCAGCGCCTGAGCGAGATTCAGGCGCATGCGCCAGCCGCCCGAAAAGCTCGTTACCGGCTCGCGCGTCTGCTCAAGCGTGAAGCCGAGGCCGAGCAGCAGCGTTTCGGCGCGCGCGGGCGCGGTGTAGCCGTCGGCGTCCGCGAAGGCGGCGTGGGCTTCCGCTTCGGCTGCGCCTTCGTGCGCGGCGGAGGCCGCCGCGATGCGCGCTTCGATCTCGCGCAGATGCGTGTCGCCATCGAGCGTGTAGTCGAGCGCGCTGCGGTCCACTGCGGGCGTTTCCTGCGCGACATGCGCGATGCGCCACGACGGCGGCATCGAGAAATCGCCGCCGTCCGCGTGCAACTCGCCGCGCAGCACGGAAAAGAGCGTGGACTTGCCTGCGCCGTTCGCGCCGACGAGACCGGCTTTCTCGCCCGGATTGAGCGTGAAGCTCGTGTCTTCGAAGAGCGGCTTGGTGCCGCGGGACAGGCTGAACTGATTGAAGCGGATCACGTCGGATTGGCGGCGAAAAGGGCGCGGCTTTGAGGGAAAGCGCTATTTTAGACTGGACCGGTTGCGAGGCAGGGGTCGGCCGTTCGGCCGATGGCAGGCGAACGCGCGCCGGGTTAGCATCGCCTATCATTCACCGACTTCATTTCGCGGAGCACGCCATGAGCGCAGCCAACGAAGGCATCTACGGCTTTTCGGCCGAAACACTCGACGGCGCGACCGTCGGTCTCGACATCTACCGCGACAAGGTGCTGCTCATCGTGAATACGGCGAGCGAATGCGGTTTCACACCGCAGTACAAGGGTTTGCAGGAGATCTATCAGCAATTTGCGGGGCGCGGTTTCGAGGTGCTGGGTTTTCCGTGCAACCAGTTCGGCAAGCAGGAACCGGGCGACGCGGGGCAGATCGGCGCGTTCTGCGAGAAAAACTACGGCGTGACGTTTCCGATGTTCGCCAAGATCGAGGTGAACGGCGCGAACGCGCATCCGCTCTACAAGTATCTGAAGGACAAGGAACCCGGCCTGCTCGGCATCGAGGCCATCAAATGGAACTTCACGAAGTTCCTGGTCGACCGGAAAGGGAGCGTCGTCAAGCGTTTTGCGCCGCAGACGAAGCCCGAATCGATCACGGACGACATCGAGAAACTGCTCTGAGCGGCGCGCGCGTTCAGAGGATCGGCGAGAAAAGGCGCGCGACGTGCATCGCCATGCGGAGCCAGAACGTCTTGCCGCGGTAGTCGTTGCTGTCGATCTCGAAGGAATCCGCGAAGTCGGCGAGCAGCATCGATTCGACCTGGCTCGCGAACGCGCGATCGACCGTCAGCACCGTGATTTCGAAGTTAAGGCGAAACGACCGGTTGTCGAGATTCGCGCTGCCGATCGACGCGGCGATGTCGTCGACGAGCACGACCTTCTGATGCAGAAAGCCCGGCCTGTAGCGGAAGATGCGCACGCCCGCCTGAACGAGGTCGTACGCATACAGCCGGGATGCCGCGAAGACCACGCGATGGTCGCGACGGCTCGGAATCAGGATGCGCACGTCCACGCCGCGCATCACCGCAAGCCTGAGCGCCGAAAATACGGCTTCGTCGGGAATCAGATAGGGCGATGTGATCCAGATGCGCTCGCGCGCCGCGTTGATCGCCTCGACGAAAAAGAGCGAGCAGGTCTCCTGTTTGTCGGCGGGACCGCTCGACAGCACCATGCAGTGCATGTTCTCGTCCGAATGCGGCGCGGGGCCGAGTTCGGGCAGACGCTGCGTCGCCCAGTACCAGTCTTCGGTGAACACGAACTGGATGCTCGCGACCGCCGGCCCGCGCACTTCCACGTGCGTGTCGCGCCACGGCGAGAGCCGCGGATTGCCGCCGAGATATTCGACGCCGACGTTGTGCCCGCCGACGAACGCGCGCTTGCCGTCCACCACGACGATCTTCCGATGATTGCGGAAGTTGATCTGGAAACGGTGCACGAACTTGCGGGTGGCCGCGAACGGATGCGCCTCGACGCCGCCCGCGCGCAGCGCGCTCACGTAGCGATGCGGCAGGTCGAAGCTGCCGATGCTGTCGTACAGGAAATACACGCGCACGCCGGCCTGGGCTTTCTTGATGAGCGCGTCCTTGAGCAATTCGCCGAGCGCGTCGGCGCGCACGATGAAAAACTGCACGACCACATAGTGTTCCGCTGCGGCTATGGCTTCGAGGATAGCCGTGAACGTGGCGTCGCCATTGATGAGCACGCGCGCCGAGTTGCCGCGCAAAAACGGCATGCCGGAAAGTCGCTGCAAGGTGCGGATCGTCGGATTGCCGAGATAGGACGCCGGTCCCGGCGCGATTTCGCCGCGCACGCCGGTGGCATCGACGAGCGCAGCGGCTTCGGGCGCATCGCTGCGTGCGCCGGAGTCCCATTCGGCGGGCTTCGAGCGGCTGCGCAGGATCTCGATCTCCAGCCGACGCTCGTCGATATAGCCCGCAAACTTGCTGCGGCCGAGGAAGAGATAGGGAATCAGCGTGAAGTAGGGCATCGCGACGAGCGACACCGCCCACGCCACCGCGCCTTGTGACGTGCGAGTGTTGATGACGGCATGGATGGCGGCGATCACGCCGAGCACATGCGCGGCCATCACGAGCGTGCCGAGGTGTAGCCAGTCGGATGCTTGCATAGACGCGGGGAGGAGCGAAGGGCCTCGCTATTGGCGAGTTGCCATATTACCCAACCCTTTCCCGCGAAGTGTTAGCGAACGTTGCCGCGCGTGCGCCGCAACGTTCGCCTGAGCGGAAGGCTCACGCCGGAAGATCGGCGGCCTGGATCAGGAACACGTTGTCGTCGCCGGCGCTCGTCGAGAGCCAGACGAGATCGAGACCGCCGAGCGCGGCTTCCACGTTCGGCCGCTCGTTGCCGATTTCGACGACGAGCACGCCGTCTTCGGTCAGCCACTTGCGCGCGTCGCGCACGATGCGCCGCACGACGTCCATGCCATCCGCGCCGCCCGCGAGCGCGAGCTCGGGCTCGTGCCGGTACTCTTCCGGCAGCGCCTGCATCGCCTGTGCGTTGACGTAGGGCGGATTGGTGATGATCACCTCGTAACGCGCCGGCGGCAGCGGCGCGTACAGGTCACCTTCGTAGAGGCTCACGCGCGCGTCGAGCCCGTATTCGTCGACGTTGCGGCGCGCGACCGCGAGCGCATCGGCCGAGATGTCGACGGCATCGACATCGGCGTTTTCGAAGGCTTGCGCGGCGAGGATCGCGAGACAGCCGGAGCCGGTGCACAGCTCGAGCACGCGCGTGACCTGATCCGGATCGGCGACATACGGCTGCAAGCCGTCCTGCAGCAACTCGCCGATGAACGAACGCGGCACGATCACGCGCTCGTCGACGTAGAAGCGGCGGCCGTGCATCCACGCTTCCTGCGTGATGTACGCGGCGGGAATGCGCTCCTTCGCGCGGCGCTCGATCACTTTCATGACGGCGTCGATTTCGTTGTCGAGCAGGCGCGCGTCGAGGAACGGGTCGAGCGTGTCGAGCGGCAGATGCAGCGTATGCAGGATCAGATACGCGGCTTCGTCGTAGGCATTGGCCGAGCCGTGGCCGAACGACAGGCCTGCTTCGGTGAAACGCGAGACGCCGAAGCGCAGCAGGTCGCGCACGGTGGTGAAGGGCAGCGCCATTGAAGGCTCCTTGTTATTGTGAGATTGAATTCAGGCGATCAGTGCTTCGAGCACGCGCCGGTACACGTTCTTGAGCGGCTCGATGAAGCGCACGTCGACATGCTCGTCGATCTTGTGGATCGTGCCGTTGGGCGGGCCGAACTCCACGACCTGATCGCAGATTTGCGCGATGAAGCGTCCATCGGACGTTCCGCCCGAGGTAGACAGTTCGGTGCGCACGCCGGTTTCATCGACGATGGCTTTTTCGAGCGCATCCGAAAGCGCGCCGCGCGGCGTGAGAAAGGGCAGGCCGCTCACGATCCATGTCAGATCGTAGTCGAGGCCGTGCCTGTCGAGAATCGCGCGCACACGGCTTTGCAGGCTCTCGACCGTGCTCGCCGTCGAGAAGCGGAAGTTGAACATCAGATCGGCGTGGCCGGGAATGATGTTGGTCGCGCCCGTGCCGGAGTGCAGGTTCGACACTTGCCAGGTCGTCGGCGGGAAGTATTCGTTGCCGTCGTCCCAACGCTCGGCGACGAGTTCGGCAAGCGCCGGCGCGAGCAGATGCACCGGATTCTTCGCGAGATGCGGATACGCAATATGCCCCTGCACGCCCTTGACGACGAGCTTGCCTGTCATCGAGCCGCGCCGGCCGTTCTTGACCATGTCGCCGAGCGTGGCGTTCGAGGTCGGCTCGCCGACGATGCAGTAATCGAGCCGCACGCCACGCGCCTTCAACGCTTCGACGACCTTGATCGTGCCGTCGGTCGCGGGGCCTTCTTCATCGCTCGTGATGAGAAACGCGAGCGTTCCGCGATGCTCCGGATGTTTTGCGACGAACTCTTCGCTCGACACGACGAACGCCGCGAGCGACGCCTTCATGTCCGCCGCGCCGCGGCCGAAGAGCTTGCCGTCGCGATGCGTCGGTGTGAAGGGTGGCGAGGTCCATTGTTCGAGCGGACCCGTCGGCACGACATCGGTGTGGCCGGCGAACGCGAGCAGTCTGGCCGATGCGTCCGTGCCGCGCCTCACGGCCCACAGGTTGGTGACGCCGCCCGATTCGATTGTTTCGCATTCGAAGCCGATCGCCGCAAGCCGCTCGATCATGAGCGCCTGACAAGCCTGGTCGTCGGGCGTGACGGATGCGCGTTCGATCAGCGCTTCGGTGAGGGAAAGGGTCGCGGACATGGTCGTATTAGGTCGGTGCGATAAAAAATGCCGGCGCGCAGGCCGGCACTCGTAGCAATCCTGCGATGACCGTCGAGTTCACAGTCATCGCGTTCGCTCAGGCGAAGAGCGTTTCGTACTGCTCGGCCGAAAACCCGAGCGTCTTCACGCGCCCGTTCACGACGACGACCGGCCGCTTGATGATCGACGGCTTGTGAATCATCAGCGCGATCGCGCCGCCGGTCGTATCGGCTTCGGCCTTGTGCACGTCGGACAAGCCGCGCCACGTCGTGCCGCGCTTGTTGATGAGCTGGTCGAGCGGCACGTCCTTCAGCCAGTCCTGAATCAGCGCATTCGACACGCCGGCCTTCTTGAAGTCGTGAAACTCGAACGGCACGCCGTGCTCTTCCAGCCACACGCGCGCTTTTTTCACGGTGTCGCAATTCGGAATGCCGTAGACGACGGTGGTCGGAGTGGAACCGCGCGCCACGATCAGTCGCCTCGCAGCAGTTCGTTGAGGCCGACTTTCGCGCGCGTCTTGGCGTCGACCTTCTTGACGATCACGGCGCAGTACAGGCTGTGCGAGCCGTCCTTCGACGGCAGATTGCCCGCGACGACGACCGAGCCCGCCGGAATGCGGCCATAGCTGACTTCGCCGGTTTCGCGGTCATAGATCTTGGTCGACTGGCCGAGATACACGCCCATCGAAATGACGGAATTCTCTTCGACGATCACGCCTTCCACCACTTCCGAACGCGCGCCGATGAAGCAGTTGTCCTCGATGATGACCGGGTTCGCCTGCAGCGGCTCCAGCACGCCGCCGATGCCCACGCCGCCCGACAGATGCACGTTCTTGCCGATCTGCGCGCACGAGCCGACGGTGGCCCATGTGTCCACCATCGTGCCTTCGTCGACATACGCGCCGATGTTGGTGTACGACGGCATCAGCACGACGTTCTTCGCGATGAACGAGCCGCGGCGCGCGATGGCCGGCGGCACGACGCGGAAACCGCCCGCCGCGAAATCTTCGGCCGTGTAGTTCGCGAACTTCGAAGGCACCTTGTCGTAGAACTGCGAGTAGCCGCCCGCGGGCATCGGCGCGTTGTCTTCCAGGCGGAACGACAGCAGCACGGCCTTCTTCAGCCACTGATTCACGACCCAGTCGCCGTCACGTTTTTCGGCGACGCGCATCTGGCCACGGTCGAGTTGCTCGATTGCGTGCGCGACGGCTTCGCGGACTTCGGCGGGCGCGGCCTTGGGCGAAAGCTCGGCGCGGTTTTCCCAGGCGGTATCGATGATGCTCTGAAGTTGTTGCGACATAGTGATATCAAGGATGGAGGATTGGACCGGCGACGCTCGATGTGCGTCAGGACTTGAGCGAGCGGCAGAATTCGACGATGCGGCGGGCTCCTTCGACACATTCCCCGGTCTCGGCCACGAGCGCGATACGCACGAACCCTTCACCGGGATTCGTGCCGTGCGCGAGGCGAGCGAGAAAAGAGCCCGGCAGAACCGTCACATTATAGTCGGCGTACAGGCGCGCCGCGAACTCGGTATCCGTGAGCCCGGTGCCCGAAACGTTCGCCCAGAGGTAGAACGCGGCGTCGGGCAGGCGCACGTCGAGCACGTCGGCGAGCATCGGCGTGACTGTCTGGAATTTTTTCAGATACTTCGCGCGGTTGTCGCGCACGTGCGTTTCATCCTGCCACGCGACGACGCTCGCGCGCTGAAACACCGTCGACAGCGCCGCGCCGTGATAGGTGCGGTAGAGCAGGAAGTCCTTCAGGATCGACGCATCGCCCGCGACGAAGCCCGAGCGCATGCCGGGCACGTTCGATCGCTTCGACAGGCTCGAGAGCATCACGAGACGCTCGAAGCCGCGATTGAGCAGCCGCGCCGCTTCGAGGCCGCCGAGCGGCGGATTGGTCTCGTCGAAATAGATTTCCGAATAGCATTCGTCCGACGCGATCACGAAGCCGTGCTTGTCTGACAGCGCGAAGAGCTCGCGCCAGTTCTCGAGCGTGAGCACCGCGCCGGTCGGATTGCCCGGCGAGCACACGTAGAGCAGTTGCGTGCGTGCCCAGATGTGCTCGGGCACCGCCGAATAGTCGCACGCGAAATTGCGCGCGGGATCGCTGTTGACGAAGTACGGCTCGGCGCCCGCGAGCAGGGCTGCGCCTTCGTAGATTTGATAGAACGGGTTCGGGCAGAGTACGATGGGCGGTTCGGCGGCGTTCGTCGTACGACTGTCGATCACGGTCTGCGCGAGCGCGAAGAGCGCTTCTCGCGAGCCGGAAACGGGCAGGACCTGCGTCGCCGCATCGATCGATTCGAGGCCGTAGCGCTGCATCACCCATGCCGCGATCGCCGCGCGCAGCGGCTCGCTGCCGAGCGTCGCCGGATAAGAGGCGAGACCGTCGAGCGCATGGATCACCGCGTCGCGGATCAGCGGCGGCGTCGGATGCTTCGGCTCGCCGATGCCGAAGCTGATCGGCGTGAATCCGGCGCGAGGCTCGATGCCTTTGAAGAGCGCACGAAGCTTTTCGAAGGGATAAGGCTGAAGTTTCTTGAGAAGTGGATTCACGGCGTGACCGGTAAGCAGTGAGCGATGCGCGCGAGGCAGTAAAGCGCCTGCGAGGAAGGCATCGAAAGACATCGAACGGACGCGAAGCAAGCGGACGATTATAGCGCGCGCCCCTGGCTCGAAAGCGGGCAGCGGCGCGCGGCACGAAGGACAAGACACGAATGAACAAGCTCGAAAAGGGCATGATGGGCGGGGCGCCGGCATGACCCGCGGACTGCGCAATGCATGGCCGACGCTCGCGATCATGCTGGGCGCCTCGGTGTGGGGCCTCGTCTGGTACCCGATGCGCATGCTCGCCGCGATGGGCCTCTCCGGCACGGCCGCCAGCGCGACGACGAGCGCCGCCGCGTGCGTCTTCGTGCTGCTCGCCAAACGCCGCTCGATCAGTACGCTCTCCTGGCACTGGCTGCTCGTCGGGCTAGGCGTGGCGGCGGGCGTGACCAATATCGGTTTCGTGTGGGGCGCGATCCACGGCCAGGTGATGCGCGTGCTGCTGCTCTTCTATCTGACGCCCGCGTGGACCGCGATCTTCGCGCACTTCATCCTGAAAGAACGCCTGACTCGCGCCGATGCGGCGCTCTCGCTGCTCTCGCTCGCGGGCGCCGTGACGATGCTCTGGTCGCCCGAGCTCGGCGTGCCGTTGCCCGCCGATCTCGCGGAATGGGCGGGTCTCGTCGGCGGCATGGGCTTCGCGATGAGCAACGTGCTTGTCGTGAAGGTCACGCGCATCCTGCCCGCGATGAAGCCCGAGATGCGCACGGCCGTGATCTTCGGCGGCGCGGCGCTGATCGCGTCTGTCGTCACGCTGTTCGAGCCGATGCCCGCGCCGCCCGCCGCCGCGCTCCTGCCCACGGTGACGTTTATCGTGATCGGGCTGGGCGTCGTGCTCGCGGGCAACAACATGATCGTGCAGGTCGGGCTCGCGCGGGTGCCCGCCAATCGCGCGTCGATCATCATGCTCTTCGAGCTCGTCGTCACCGCGCTCTCGGCGTGGCTGTTCGCAGGCGAAGTGCCCGGCCCGCGCGAATGGGCGGGCGGCGCGTGCATCGTCGTGGCGTGCGTGCTGTCGGCGTGGGTGCATCGACAGGGCGCAGCGCGCTCGCCTCCCGCGCCCGAAGCGCTCGACATCGTAGAAGAGGCGCCGGAAAGCAAAAAGAAATCGACTCGCGCGATGGTATGATGGTGTCCGCTTCGCCGGGACACGCATGCGTCGTCGCGTTGCGTGACCGAATGCGATCGACGCGCCGCAATGCGGCTCGTCTGCCATCTATCCTCCGTCATCAATTCCAAACAGCGATATCGCCGTGCGTCTGACCTCGATAAAACTCGCTGGCTTCAAGTCCTTCGTCGATCCCACGCATTTCCAGGTCCCCGGCCAGCTCGTCGGCGTGGTCGGACCGAATGGCTGTGGCAAGTCCAACATCATCGATGCCGTGCGCTGGGTGCTCGGCGAATCGCGCGCCTCCGAGTTGCGCGGCGAATCGATGCAGGACGTGATCTTCAATGGCTCGACGGCGCGCAAACCCGGCAGCCGGGCGAGCGTCGAACTCATATTCGATAACGCCGACGGCCGCGCCGCCGGCCAGTGGAGCAGCTACGGCGAAATCGCCGTGAAACGCGTGCTGACGCGCGACGGCACCTCCAGCTACTACATCAACAATCTGCCCGCGCGCCGCCGCGACATTCAGGACATCTTCCTCGGCACGGGCCTCGGCCCGCGTGCCTACGCGATCATCGGGCAGGGCATGATCGCGCGCATCATCGAGGCGAAGCCGGAAGAGCTGCGCGTGTTCCTCGAAGAAGCTGCCGGGGTGTCGAAGTACAAGGAGCGCCGTCGCGAGACCGAGAACCGTCTGCATGACACGCGCGAGAACCTGACGCGCGTCGAGGACATCGTCCGGGAGCTGTCGACCAATCTCGAGAAGCTCGAAGCGCAGGCGGTCGTCGCGACGAAGTACAAGGAACTGCAGACCGAGGGCGAAGAGAAACAGCGTCTGCTGTGGCTCTTGCGCAAGAAGGAAGCGGGCAACGAAGCCGAACGCCAGCAGCGCGCGATCCGCGAGGCGCAGGTCGAGCTCGAGGCGCAGACCGCGCGTCTGCGTGAAGTCGAAGCGCAACTGGAAACGCTGCGTGTCGCGCACTACAGCGCAAGCGACGCGATGCAGGGCGCGCAAGGCTCTCTTTACGAAGCCAATGCCGAAGTGAGCCGGCTCGAGGCGGAGATCCGCTTCATCGTCGAGTCGCGCAATCGCGTGCAGGCGCAGATCGCCGCGCTCACCGCGCAGCGCGAGCAATGGCAGGCGCAGGCGCAGAAGGCGCGCGACGAGATCGACACCGCGACCGAAGCGCTTGCCGAAGGCGAGGAAAAAGCCGCGATCGCAGCCGATACCGCCGCCGCGAAGCACGACGCGCTGCCCGCGCTCGAAGCCCGCTGGCGGGATCACCAGACGCAACTGAACGAAGAGCGCGCGGGCATCGCGCGCGCGGAGCAGGCGCTCAAGCTCGAAGCGGCGCATCAGCGCAACGCGGATCAGCAGCTTCAACAATTGCAGCAGCGCCAGGAGCGGCTCAAGAGCGAAGCGAGCGGGCTGGACGCGCCCGACGAGGCGCATCTCGAAGAGTTGCGCATACAGCTCGCCGAAAACGAAGAGATTCTTGCCGAAGCGCAAGCGCGCCTCGCCGATGCGCAGGAAACGGTGCCGCGCCTGGACGCTGAGCGCCGCGAAGCGCAGGAGCGCGTTCAGAAGGAAAGCGCGCAGATTCACCAGCTCGAAGCGCGCCTCGCCGCGTTGAAGCAGCTTCAGGAAAGCGTGCAGACCGAAGGCAAGATTCAGCCGTGGCTCGACAAGCACGAGCTCGGCGCGCTGCCGCGTCTGTGGAAAAAGCTGCACGTCGAGCCCGGCTGGGAAGCGGCGCTCGAATCCGTGTTGCGCGAGCGTCTTGCCGCGCTCGAAGTATCGAATCTGGATTGGGTCAAGGCGTTCGCCACCGATGCGCCGCCCGCCAAGCTCGCGTTCTATTCGCCGCCCGTCGCGGGCAAGCCGGTTCAGACGCCGGAGGGCTTGCGCCCGCTGCTGTCGCTCGTGCGCATCGACGATCCGGGTCTGCGCGCCGTGCTCAACGAATGGCTCGCGACGACGTTCATCGTCGACGATATCGCGCAGGCGCTGGCCTCGCGCAATCAGTTGCCGGAGGGCGCCGCGTTCGTCGTGAAAGCGGGGCACATCGTGACGCGCGTGGGTGTGCAGCTCTACGCGTCGGATTCCGAGCAGTCGGGCATGCTCGCGCGGGCTCAGGAAATCGAGAACCTCACGAAGCAGGTGCGCGCTCAAGGCTTGCTGTCCGACGAAGCGAAAGCCAACGCCGTGCGCGCCGATGCCGCGCACACGCAAGGCTCGCAGACGCTCGCCGAGGCGCGCGCGGCGGCGGAGCGCGCGACGCAGCGCGTCCACGCATTGCAGCTCGACGTGCTGAAGCTCGCGCAGGCGCACGAACGCTACACGCAGCGTAGTACGCAAATCGGCGAGGAACTGGAAGAGATCGCCGCGCAGATCGAAGAGCAGCGCGCGCTGCGCGCCGAATCGGAAGCCGCGTTCGAGCGTCATGATGGCGAGATCGCGCAATTGCAGGCGCGTTTCGAAGACAACCAGCTCGCGTTCGAATCGCTCGACGAAGAACTGACGAATGCGCGTCACGAACTGCGCGAACTCGAGCGCGCCGCGAGCGATGCAAGCTTCGCCGTGCGCGGCCTGTCCGCGAAGATCGACGAGTACCGGCGCAACATCGACACGGCGCACGATCAGAGCGAGCGCATCGCCGGCACGCTGGAAGACGCCCGCGCCGAACTCGAAACCATCAACGAGCAGACGGCGCAGACCGGTCTGCAGGACGCGCTCGAAGTGCGCGCGGCGCGCGAGGAATCTTTGCATGCGGCGCGCGTCGAACTGGACGATCTCACCGCGCGTCTGCGTCAGGCCGACGAGCAGCGTCTCATGGCCGAACGCTCGCTGCAGCCGCTGCGCGACAAGATCAACGAATTGCAGTTGAAGGAGCAGGCCGCGCGTATCAGCGGCGAGCAGTTCGTCGAACAATTGCAGGCAGCGGGCGTCGATGAAGCCGAGCTCGCCGCGAAGCTCACGCCGGACATGAAGCCGTCTTATCTGCAAGGCGAGGTCACGCGCCTGAACAACGCGATCACCGCGCTTGGCCCCGTCAACATGGCCGCGCTCGAAGAGCTCGCGGCGGCGACCGAGCGCAAGCACTTCCTCGATGCGCAGTCGGCGGATCTGAACGACGCCATCGGCACGCTGGAAGACGCGATTCAGAAGATCGACCAGGAAACGCGCGCACTGCTGCAAGGCACGTTCGACGAGGTGAACCGTCACTTCGGCGAGCTGTTCCCGCGTCTCTTTGGCGGCGGGCAGGCGAAGCTCATCATGACCGGCGACGAGATCCTCGACGCCGGCGTGCAGGTGATGGCGCAGCCGCCCGGCAAGAAGAATTCGACGATCCACCTGCTTTCGGGCGGCGAGAAGGCGCTCACCGCGACCGCGCTCGTGTTCGCGATGTTCCAGTTGAATCCCGCGCCGTTCTGTCTGCTCGACGAAGTGGACGCGCCGCTCGACGATGCGAACACGGAACGCTTCGCGAACCTCGTGCGCGCGATGGCGGCCAAGACGCAGTTCCTGTTCATTTCGCACAACAAGATCGCGATGGAAATGGCGCAGCAACTGATCGGCGTGACGATGCAGGAGCAGGGCGTGTCGCGCATCGTCGCGGTGGACATGGAAGCCGCGGCGGGTTTTGCGCAGAACGGCTGAAGCATCGCGGTTCGCAAAAGTTTCGATTGAATGAAGGGCCGGACAGTGATCCGGCAGCGTGCGTCAAGGCGCGGAGTGGCGCGCATCGGCCAGGCGGCGGCGACAAGCCGGAACGCGGCGCGATGCGTGCGACAGATCGCGCGGCGCTTCGTAATCTAAAGAATGATGGAGCCTGCATGGACGAGTTGACACTCGGTTTGATTGGAGCCGGAGCCGTGGTGGTGGGCGGCGTGGTCGTGTACAACGCGTGGCAGAGCGCGAAGGTGCGTCGCAAGATGCCGCGTCCGATGCCCGATGAAGCGGCCGATGCGCTTGCGCGCCACGAAACCGACGACGAACAGCCGTTCATCGAGCCCGTGCGCCAGTCGCGGCGGGAGCCGGTCTCGGGCGAGGTCGAGGGCGCCGACGACAAACCGCGCGATGCGCGCGTGGAACCGAGCTTCGGCGGCGTGAATCCGGCGCCGCCGGTCGCGCCTGCCGACACGGCCGTCGATCTGCAGGCCGAGGCGACGTCCGCCAATGGCGCCGCGCAGGAAACCGAAATCGACGGTGACGATGAACGCACCGAGCCCGTGATGCCCGCCGCGACGACGATTTCGTCGGCGCCGCCGGCGGTGGTGGATCGGCGCATCGACTGCGTCGTGCCGATCCGGCTCGCCGCGCCGGTCGCGGGCGATCGAGTGATTCCGCTCGCGCAGCGTCTGCGTCGGGCGGGCACGAAACCCGTCACGATCGAAGGCAAGGCCGAGGGCGAGGCCGCCTGGGAACTGCCGCGCAACGGCGTGCGCTATGATGAACTGCGCGCGGCCGCGCAACTCGCGAACCGCAGCGGCCCGCTCAACGAGCTCGAATTCTCCGAGTTCGTGACGGGCGTGCAGCGCCTCGCCGATGCCATCGACGGCGCGCCCGAGTTCCCCGACATGATGGAGACCGTCGGCATGGCGCGCGAGCTCGACGCGTTCGCCGCGCAATGCGACGCGCAGCTTTCGATCAACATCCTCTCCGACGGCGCGCCGTGGTCCGCGAACTACGTGCAGGCGGTGGCGTCGCAGGACGGACTCCTGCTTTCACGCGACGGCACGCGTTTCGTGAAGCTCGACGCGAAGCAGAATCCCGTCTTCATGCTCCAGTTCGGCGACACCAACTTCCTGCGTGACGACCTCACGTACAAGGGCGGCCAGATGATCACGCTGGTGCTCGATGTGCCTGTCGCCGACGAGGACATCCTGCCCTTTCGCCTGATGTGCGACTACGCGAAGTCGCTTTCGGAGCGTATCGGCGCGCGTGTCGTCGACGATCAGCGGCGGCCGCTGCCCGAATCCGCGCTGCTCGCCATCGAAAAGCAGTTGATGACGCTTTATGCGAAGCTTGAGCAGGCGGGGATGCCGGCCGGCTCGCCCGCGACGCGGCGTCTTTTCAGCCAGTAGGCGTTCGACGCGCGCGGCTCGCAATGCGCGCTCGCTGCAAGAAATCGCGCCCCGGCCGGGGCGCTTTTCTTTGCGTGCGTGCTGACGCACCGAGGCCCGCACTTAGGCCATCCGGCCGACGCCACGATTTACCGATCTTCTGAGACAATCGAACGGTCGGTTGACTGAGTTATCCACTTTTCCGAAGCCGCATGTCCCGAAAAACAAAAGCCGAGTCCGCCGTTTCCGCCAGGTCGGAAGCCGCCGTGCCGAGCGCCGATCGTCCGGCCGAGCGCGCGGCGTGGCTGCGCTCGGAACTTGAGCGCGCGAATTACGCGTATTACGTGCTGGATCACCCGGATCTGCCCGACGCAGAGTACGACACGCTCTTCAAGGAGCTTCAGGGCATCGAGTCCGATCACCCGGATCTCATCACGCCGGATTCGCCCACACAGCGCGTGGGCGGTGAAGTGGCCGAGGGCTTCATGCCGGTCGTCCACGACGTGCCTATGCTTTCGCTCAACAACGGTTTTGCGGACGAGGACATCGTCGCGTTCGACAAGCGCGTGTCCGACGCGCTGGGTCACACGCCGATCGATTACGCGTGCGAGCTGAAGTTCGACGGCCTCGCCATTTCGCTGCGTTACGACGACGGCCATTTCGTGCAGGCAGCCACGCGCGGCGACGGTGCGACTGGCGAGGACGTCACCGCGAACGTGCGCACTATCCGCTCGATTCCGCTTACGCTGAAAGGCAAGAACGTGCCCAAGCGGCTCGACGTGCGCGGCGAAGTGCTGATGTTCAAGCGCGACTTCGAGCGCCTGAATGCGCGTCAGCGCGACGCGGGGCAGCGTGAATTCGCGAATCCGCGCAACGCGGCGGCGGGCGGCTTGCGCCAGCTCGACCCAAAGATGACCGCGCAACGTTCGCTGTCGTTCTTCGCTTACGGCATCGGCGTGCTGGAAGGCGCCGAGATGCCTGCCACACACGCGGCGCTGCTCGACTGGTACAAGGAAATGGGCTTGCCCGTGAACGCGGAGCGCGCGGTGGTCGAGGGCGCGGACGGCTTGCTCGGTTTTTTCCGCAAGATCGGCGAGAAGCGCGACAAGCTGCCGTATGACATCGACGGTGTCGTCTACAAGGTCGATCGCCGTGACGAGCAGGACCAGCTCGGCTTCGTGTCGCGTGCGCCTCGCTTCGCGCTTGCGCACAAGTTTCCGGCGCAGGAAGCGCTGACGCAATTGCTCGCCATCGACGTGCAGGTCGGCCGCACGGGAGCCATCACGCCGGTCGCGCGTCTTGCGCCGGTGTTCGTCGGCGGCGCGACGGTCACCAACGCGACGCTGCACAATGAGGACGAAGTCCGGCGCAAGGACATCCGCATCGGCGATACGGTCACGGTGCGCCGGGCGGGCGACGTGATTCCCGAGGTCGTCGGCGCGATTCTCGACCGCCGTCCCGCCGATGCGCGCGAATTCGTCATGCCGACGGAATGCCCCGTCTGCGGCTCGAAAATCGAGCGTCTGCCGGATGAGGCAATCGCGCGCTGCACGGGCGGGCTCTTCTGCCCGGCACAGCGCAAGCAGGCACTCTGGCACTTCGCACAGCGCCGCGCGCTCGATATCGACGGGCTGGGCGAGAAGATCATCGACCAACTGGTCGACCAGAACCTCGTGCGCACGCCCGCCGACCTTTTCAATCTCGGCTTCTCGACACTCGCCGCGCTCGACCGCTTCGCGGACAAATCCGCGCAGAATCTGATCGATTCGCTGGCGAAAGCGAGCAAGACGACGCTCGCGCGCTTCATCTACGCGCTCGGCATCCGGCACGTGGGCGAATCGACGGCGAAAGATCTGGCCAAGCATTTCGGCTCGCTGGATCCGATCATGGCGGCATCCGTGGAAGAACTGCTCGAAGTCAACGATGTCGGCCCGATCGTTGCGGAAGCGATTCACAACTTCTTCAGCGAAGAACACAACCAGCACGTGATCGAGCAATTGCGCATGAACGTGTCGTGGCCGGAAGGACCGCCTGCGCCCAAGGCGCCGCAAGGCGTGCTGGCCGGCAAGACCGTCGTGCTGACGGGTACGCTGCCCACGCTCGCGCGCGAAGAAGCGAAAGAAATGCTCGAGGCGGCCGGGGCGAAAGTGGCCGGCTCTGTGTCAAAGAAGACCGACTACGTCGTGGCGGGTGCGGAAGCGGGCAGCAAGCTCGCGAAAGCTGAGGAACTCGGTGTTCCTGTTCTCGACGAAGACGGCATGCGTAAGCTTTTGGAAGGAGTCACTCCATGATTCGCGAAATCCTGAAGATGGGCGATCCGCGGCTTTTGCGTATCGCGCAGCCGGTCGAGCATTTCGACACGCCCGAACTGCACGCGCTCGTGCAGGACATGTTCGACACAATGCGCGACGCCAACGGCGCGGGCCTCGCCGCACCGCAGATCGGCGTCGATCTGCAGGTGGTGATCTTCGGCTTCGGGCAGAACGAGCGTTATCCGGACGCGCCGTCGGTGCCCGAAACCGTGCTCATCAATCCGATCATCACGCCGAACGGGCACGACATGGAGGAGGGCTGGGAAGGGTGCTTGTCCGTGCCGGGCCTGCGCGGTGCGGTGCAGCGCTTTTCGATGATCCGCTACCAGGGCTTCGACCAGTACGGCAATGCCATCGAGCGGCTCGCCGAGGGTTTTCACGCGCGCGTCGTGCAGCACGAGTGCGACCATCTGATCGGCAAGCTCTATCCGATGCGCATCACTGATTTCTCGAAGTTCGGCTTCACGGAGGTGCTCTTTCCCGGGCTTGACCCGGCGCGCGACGACTGACGCTACGCAGTTCGAACCGCGAGGAAATCACCGGAAGGCCGCTTCGGCAGAAGCGGCTTTTTTACGCCAACGTTTTCGAGCTGCCGCTGATTTCCGGCTGACGGAACAGGGCGACGTGCTCCGGATTCGCGGATGCCTGGAGGCGCCCATCGGGAAGGCGGGCGATGACCATTTCGCCGACGCCGGGGCTCATCACGACGACTTCGTCGCGCAGGGCGAGCAGGGCTTCGAGCCGTCGCCGGCCGCTCACGATCTCCAGACCGGTTCCGGTCTCACGAACGATGATCTCAACTGACATGGCCATTTCTCCATCCATCAATGCCGTTCAATGCTGCTGATTCTGCTTCCGTCTGCCTGAGCGACGAGGCCGCGCGTGGCGCGCATCCGCCTGACAGGTGTATCGGATCGACGATTCATTTTCTTTAGTCAAAAAGCGGCTGAAAATGAAAAGGCACGACCGGGGCTGCATCGTGCCGATTTTTTCGCTGGAACGTCGTATTTTTGCGACGCAACACGCGCTCGCCCGCACGTTACGGACGTGCGGGCGGACTGTGTGCGGCTTCTTGCTCAGAAAGTTTCGTTCGGGCCGAGGTAGCGCCACTGGCCGGGCGGCAGCGCGCCGAGCGTGACGTGGCCCATGCGGATGCGCTTCAGACCGACGACATCCAGCCCGACCAGTTCGCACATCCGGCGAATCTGCCGCTTCTTGCCTTCGCGCAGCACGAAGCGAAGCTGTTCGCCGTTCTGCCAGCTCACTTGCGCCGTCTTGAGCGGCACGCCGTCGAGTTCGAGACCGTGACGCAGGAGCGCGAGCTTCTCTGCGGGCAAGTGCTGCTCGACATCGACCGTGTGCTCGCCGAAGCGCACGCGCACGAGGTACTCCTTATCGACTTCCGAGTGGCCGCCGATCAGTTGCTTCGCGATGCGGCCGTCCTGTGTCAGCACGAGAAGTCCGGTGGAATCGATGTCGAGACGGCCCGCTGGCGCGAGCGTGCGCAGATGCCCCGGCGCGAAACGGATGCCCGAGCGATCCTCTTCCCAGTGATTGGCCGGGTTGATGAGCGTGACCGCGGGCTCGTAGCCGTCTTCCGCCTGACCCGACACGTAGCCGACCGGCTTGTGCAGCAGGATCGTGACGAGTTGCGACTGCGCCGAACGCGCCGCGGGCAGGATTTCGACGTTCTGCGTCGGACGGATGCGCGTGCCGAGCGTGTCGATGACTTCTCCGTCGACAAGCACCCAGCCTTTCTCGATCCATTCGTCGGCCTCGCGGCGCGAGCAGAGGCCGAGTTCCGACATCACTTTCGACAGACGCACGAGGCCGTCGTTGTGATCGCGGTGCTTCGGCGCGGATTCGGCGCCGGGTGCCGAAGCGCCGGTCGCGGGCTTCATTGCCGGCGTGCGCGTTTCGCCTCGATCGTCGCGTTTCGCGAATGGCCGATCGTCGTCACGACGTGGCGGACGCGCGCCCGGCGCCCGATCCTCGCGCGATCTGAATGGGCGATCGTCAGTCGATCTCCGCGGACCGCGCTCGCCAAACGCGGGACGCGAATCGTCGCCGCGCGGCTTGAAAGGGCGACGTTCGTCGCTGCCCGCTGGGCGTTCGCCGCGTGCCGGCGGCCGGCCCTCGAACGACTTGCGCGGACCGCGCTCGCCAAACGCGGGACGTGAATCGTCGCCGCGCGGCTTGAAAGGGCGACGTTCGTCGCTGCCCGCTGGCCGTTCGCCGCGTACAGGCGGCCGGCCCTCGAACGACTTGCGTGGACCGCGCTCGCCAAACGCGGGACGTGAATCGTCGCCGCGCGGCTTGAACGGACGACGTTCGTCGCTGCCAGCTGGCCGTTCGCCGCGTACAGGCGGCCGACCTTCGAACGACTTGCGCGGGCCTCGCTCGCCAAACGCCGGACGCGAATCGTCGCCACGCGGCTTGAACGGGCGACGTTCGTCGCTGCCCGTGGGACGCTCGCCACGCGCCGGCGGCCGGCCTTCGAACGACTTGCGCGGGCCTCGCTCGCCAAACGCAGGACGCGAATCGTCGCCGCCGCGCGGCTTGAACGGGCGACGCTCGTCGCTGCCCGCTGGCCGTTCGCCACGCGCCGGCGGCCGACCTTCGAACGACTTGCGCGGACCGCGCTCGCCGAACGCAGGACGTGAATCGTCGCCGCGCGGCTTGAACGGGCGACGTTCGTCGCTGCCCGCTGGCCGTTCGCCACGCGCCGGCGGCCGACCTTCGAACGACTTGCGCGGACCGCGCTCGCCGAACGCAGGACGTGAATCGTCGCCGCGCGGCTTGAACGGACGACGTTCGTCGCTGCCCGCTGGACGCTCGCCACGCGCCGGCGGCCGACCTTCGAACGACTTGCGCGGGCCTCGCTCGCCAGACGCAGGGCGCGAATCGTCGCCACGCGGCTTGAACGCACGCGCTTCGCGGGGCGCATCGCCCCGCTTGTCGGTCGTCGGCTGGGACGCGCGCCTCGGATGCGCCTCTTCCGGCGCCGGCGCGCGAGCAGGCTTGCGCCCGGTGGTCGTGCCGGTTCGAACCGGTGAGCGCGTCGCCGAGGTGGGACGCGGATGTTTGGCTGTCAGTTTGACGCGCATAAAGTCTCAGGCTGCGATCGCGCGCAGCAGTTCGGTTTCCACCTGGATCTGGGTACGGTTGTTCGACAGGCTTTTGCCGTCGATCAGGAACACGTCCTCGACGCGTTCGCCGAGCGTGTTGATCCGTGCCGCCTGCACGCCGATCCGGTGTTGCGCCAGAACGCGCGCGATGGAATAAAGAAGGCCCTGCCGGTCGTTGGCCGACACGGACAGGATGTAGTACTGGCCGCGGTCGTCGGGACGCAGGTCCACGCGCGGCGTGATCGGAAACGTGCGCACGAGCCGCGACACGCGGCCCTTCGACGGTTCCGGCAGAATGCGCTCGTCCGCGAGCAGCGCCGCCAGTTGCTGCTCGACCAGATTGGCGATGTCGCGATAACTCCCATCGTGATCCGGATGGGCGACGAGGAAGTTATCGAGTGCGTAGCCGTGGCGCGTCGTCGTGACGCGGGCATCGAGCACGGAGAGACCGTTCTTGTCGAAATACGCGCAGATGCCGGCGAAGAGATCGGGCCGATCCTTCACGTAGACCAGCACCTGCAAGGCCGCGCCGATGGGTGAGGGCCGCGCGCGCACGATCGGCTCGTCGCTTTCCACGTGCCGGTAGAGCACACGCGTCTGCCACGCGATGTCGGCCGGATCGTGGCGCAGGAAATAGCCGACGTCGAGCTGATCCCACAGGCGCTTTTGCGCGTGCTCCGGCACGGTTTCCAGGCGCAGCAGCGCCAGCGCCGCTTCCTGCCGCGACTTGAGCTCCGAATGCGTATCCGGCTGCGCGCCGCCGAGCACTGCCTGCGTCGCACGGAAAAGGTCTTCGAGAAGCTTGCCTTTCCAGTTGTTCCAGACCTTCGGGCTCGTGCCGCGGATATCGGCGACGGTCAACAGGTAAAGCGCGGTGAGCCGCCTCTCTGTTTTCACCACCGACGCGAATTGCTTGATGACTTCCGGGTCGCTCGTGTCCTGCTTCTGCGCGACCTGGCTCATCGTCAGATGCTGTTGCACGAGCCAGACGACGAGCTCGGTATCTTCGGCCCCGATGTCGTGCTCGCGGCAGAAGCGCCGGGCGTCCGCCATGCCGAGCGTCGAGTGATCGCCGCCGCGGCCCTTCGCGATATCGTGAAAGAGCGCCGCGACATAAAGTACCCACGGACGCTCGAAGTTGCCCATCAACTGACTGCAGAACGGGTACTCGTGCGCATGCTCGGCGATCGCAAAGCGGCGCAGGTTACGCAGCACCATCAGAATGTGCTGATCGACGGTATAGACGTGATAGAGATCGTGCTGCATCTGCCCGACGATACGCCGGAAGTTCAGCAGATAGCGCCCGAGCACGCTCGTCTGGTTCATCAGGCGAAATGCGTGCGTGATGCCTTCGGGCTGCTTGAGGATCTCCATGAAAAGCCGGCGATTTTCGGGATCGCGCCGCCAGTCGCGGTCCATCAGATCACGCGCGTTGTAGATCGCGCGCAGCGTGCGCGCGGAGAATCCCTTGATGCCGCGCGTCTGTTCGTACAGCAGAAACGCTTCGAGAATCGCGTGCGGCTCGCGCTCGAACACGTCGTCGCGGGCGATTTCCAGCATGCCTTGCTTCTCGACGAAGCGTCCGGAAATGACGCGCGTGATGCCGCTCGTCGACGGGAAAAGCTGTGCCTCGACGTTCTGGATCAGAATGGTCGCGAGCTGCGTGACCGCCTTCGCCGCCCAGTAATAGCGACGCATCAGTTGCTCGCTCGCGCGCTTGGCGGTGGTCGCCTCGAAGCCGAAGCTTTCCGCGAGGGGCGTCTGCAGATCGAACACGAGAATGTCCTGGCGACGCTTCGCGATCACGTGCAGACGCGCGCGCAGCGCCTTCAGAAAACCTTCGTTGCGGCGCAGCTCGCGTGCTTCGCGCTCGGTGATGAGCCCGCGCGCGTCGAGTTCGCGCCAGCTGCTGCCGAAGCCCGCCGCGCGAGCGATCCATAAAATCAGTTGCAGATCGCGCAGGCCACCGGGACTTTCCTTGATGTTCGGCTCGAGGCTGTAGGGCGTGTCCTGAAACTTCGCGTGACGCTGGCGCATTTCCAGCACTTTCGCCTGGAAGAACGCGCGCGGATCCAGTGTCTCGCGATAGCGCGCGGAGAAGCGCTGGAAAAGCGGCATGTCGCCGCAAATGCGCCGCGCTTCGAGCAGCGAGGTCTGCACGGTGATGTCATTGCTGGCCTCGGCGATGCATTGCTCGACCGAGCGCACGCTGCTGCCGATATCGAGTCCCAGATCCCACGCCATGCCGATGAAACGCTCGACGCAGCCGTTCAGCTCCGCATCGCTGGTTTGCGGCGACGACTCGGGAAGAAGCACGAGAATGTCTACGTCGGAATAGGGCGCGAGCTCGCCGCGTCCATATCCGCCGACCGCGACGAGCGTAGCGCCGCCGGGCATTGCGCAGGCAGCCCACGCGCCTTTGAGCGCGTCGTCGGTGGCGCGGGCGAGCGCGTGCATCAGCGGCTCGACGTTCGACGCCGCACCGAAGCGTTCGATGAGCGCCGCCTTCGCTGCCTTGTAGGCGGCGCGCAGCGTTTCACAGGGCGTGGCGACGGCGGCGGTTACGCTCATGAAAGGAAATTGGCGAGGACGACGGAAGGATGCGCCCGAGTGCATGCACGGCGAGCGCCAGGAGACGCGATTCAGGCGGTTGCGGCAATCAGTTGCGACGGCGACTGCGTGCCCGCCGAGACGGTCAGCACGTCGTACCCTGTCGGCGTGACGAGCACCGTGTGCTCCCACTGCGCCGAGAGGCTGCGGTCGCGCGTCTTGACGGTCCACTGGTCGGGCATCGTGCGGATTTCGCGGCGGCCCGCGTTGATCATGGGCTCGACGGTGAAAATCATGCCGGCCTGCAGTTCGATGCCCGTGCCCGGACGGCCGTAGTGCAGCACCTGCGGCTCCTCGTGGAACACCTGCCCGATGCCGTGGCCGCAGTATTCACGCACGACGCTGTAGCCCTGCGCCTCGGCGTGTTTCTGGATCGCCGCGCCGATGTCGCCGAGATGCGCGCCGGGGCGCACCTGGTCGATGCCTAGCCACATGCAGTCGAACGTGGTCTGGACGAGGCGTTTTGCCAGAATCGAGCCCTCGCCGACGATGAACATCCGACTCGTATCACCGAAATAGCCGTTCTTGATGACGGTAATGTCGATATTCAGCGCATCACCGTTTTTCAGCACCTTTTCGCCAGGGATGCCGTGGCAGATCACGTCGTTCACCGAGATGCAGGTGGCTTTCGGGTACGGCGGATAACCGGGCGGCTGGTAATTGAGCGGTGCGGGAACGGTGCCCTGTTCCTTCACCATGTATTCGTGACAGAGGCGATCGAGTTCCTCGGTCGTCACGCCGGGAACGATATGCGGCGTGATGAAATCGAGCACTTCGCTGGCGAGCCGGCAGGCGACGCGCATCTGCGCGATATCGTGTTCGTTTTTCAGCGTAATGGACATGACTTGGGCCGAAATGCGTGGGTGCGGAGTGAGCCGCGAAAGCGGCATTATCGCACCTTAAGAATTGCGCTGCACCCGGATAGTTCGGGGCGGAAGGTGCGCCGGCAAGGCCGCTGGCCGCGAAGGCGCGCAGTTTCCGATCCGCGCATGGCTTGAGCCGACCAATCCTCACATGCTATACTCGAAGGCTAAGTCGTGATCCAGATTGCCATCATGGTTCCTATGGAACAAGACGGCAGTGATTGACGGATCGCGGCTTGGAAAATCGTTTCAAGTCGATACGCAAGCCGGCGCACCCAGGGTGTCCGGCGTCCGGAAAGCGAAAAAACCGGGCGCAGGATGCGGCAGCCGGCTTAAGACCTAACCCTCGCGGAGAATTTCATGGCAGTCACGATGCGTCAAATGCTGGAAGCCGGTGTCCACTTCGGTCACCAAACGCGCTTCTGGAACCCCAAGATGGCCCCGTACATCTTCGGTCATCGCAACAAGATTCACATCATCAACCTCGAAAAGACCCTGCCGCTCTACAACGACGCGCTGAAGTACGTGCGCCAGTTGGCAGCGAACCGCGGCACGATTCTTTTCGTCGGCACGAAGCGCCAGTCGCGTGACACCATCGCGCAGGAAGCAGCGCGCGCCGGTATGCCGTTCGTGAACGCACGCTGGCTCGGCGGCATGCTGACCAACTTCAAGACGCTGAAGGTCTCGATCAAGCGCCTGAAGGACATGGAAGCGGCTGTCGAGTCGGGTGAAACCGAGCGCATGAGCAAGAAGGAAGCGCTTCTGTTCGAACGCGAGATCGCCAAGCTGCAAAAGTCGATCGGCGGCGTGAAGGACATGGGCGGCATTCCGGACGCGATCTTCGTGATCGACGTCGGCTACCACAAGATTGCCGTGACCGAAGCGAAGAAGCTCGGCATTCCGGTCATCGCCGTGGTCGACACGAACCACTCGCCGGAAGGCATCGACTACGTGATCCCGGGCAACGACGACGCGTCCAAGGCTGTGTCGCTGTACGCTCAGGGCGTTGCTGACGCGATCCTCGAAGGCCGCGCAAACGCGGTGAACGACGTTGTCCAGGCCGTCCGTAACGGCGAAGGCGACGAGTTCGTCGAGGTCAACGCAGAGGCGTAATCGAGCCTGCGGCCGACAAAAAAGGGGGCTTTGCGAAAGGCCCCTTTTTTTTAGTCGGCGCGATGATTCGCGATAGTTGAAACCAATTTCTGCCGCGGGTGCTCGAAGCCGGCGGCACGTATCAAACAGACTCAAGGAGCGAATGATGGCGGCAATTACCGCAAGCATGGTGGCAGAACTGCGCGCGAAAACCGATGCGCCGATGATGGAATGCAAGAAGGCGCTGACGGAAGCCGACGGCGACATGGCGCGGGCGGAGGAGCTGCTGCGCGTGAAGCTCGGCAACAAGGCGAGCAAGGCGGCATCGCGCGTGACGGCAGAAGGCATCGTGACGGCACACGTCGAAGGCGGCGTGGGCGCGCTCGTCGAGCTGAACTGCGAAACCGACTTCGTCGCGAAAAACGACGACTTCATGGCATTCGGCAAGACGATTGCCGAGCTCGTGGCCAAGCAGAATCCGGCTGACGTTGCCGCCCTGTCGGCGCTGCCGCTGGAAAGCTCGACGGTCGACGCCGTGCGTCTCGCGCTTGTCGGCAAGATCGGCGAAAACCTGTCGATCCGCCGTTTCGTGCGCTTCGAAACCGCGAACAAGATCGCGTCGTATCTGCATGGCACCCGCATCGGTGTGCTGGTCGAGTTCACCGGCGCGGACGAGCAGGTCGGCAAGGATGTCGCGATGCACGTCGCCGCGATGAAGCCGGTCTCGCTGTCGTCGGACGAAGTGCCGGCCGATCTCATCGCCAAGGAGCGCAGCATCGCCGAGCAGAAGGCTGCCGAGTCGGGCAAGCCGGCCGAGATCGTCGCGAAGATGGTTGACGGCTCGATCCAGAAGTATCTGAAGGAAGTGTCGCTGCTGAATCAGCCGTTCGTGAAGAACGACAAGCAGACGATCGAGCAGATGCTCAAGGCCGGCAACGCATCGGTGCAGAAGTTCGCGCTGTTCGTGGTGGGCGAGGGCATCGAAAAGCGTCAGGACGACTTCGCGGCCGAAGTCGCGGCGCAGGTTGCGGCGGCCAAGCAGTCCTAAGACTCGCTAAGGTTCGCTTAAGGCGCGCGTGCTGTCATAGCGCGGCGGCGCGCCGAGTTCGCAGTACCTGCGGCGGAATGTTCCGCCGCACGCATTCAGCGATCCGGATCGCACAAGCAGCGGGCGCGGTAGGCTAGGGGTAACCCCTGATCTACCGCGCCCGCCGCCCGATCCGGCCCGCTTGCGGTAAGTAATGTTTCACCCCTACAGTTCTACGTTGTTGCAACCCTCCTCGGCGCGATCGGAAACTCATATGCCCACAGCCTACAAACGCGTACTCCTCAAACTCTCCGGCGAAGCCCTCATGGGCGACGATGCTTTCGGCATCAATCGCGCAACGATCGAAAGGATGGTGGCGGATGTCGCGGAGGTGGTGCGGATCGGGACGCAGCTCGCCGTCGTCATCGGTGGCGGCAATATTTTCCGCGGTGTGGCGGGCGGCGCGGCCGGCATGGATCGCGCAACGGCCGACTACATGGGCATGCTCGCCACCATGATGAACGCGCTCGCGCTGCAGGATGCCATGCGTCACGCGGGCATCGAGGCGCGCGTGCAGTCGGCGCTGCGCATGGACCAGGTGGTTGAGCCGTACATCCGTCCGCGCGCCATTCGCCAGCTCGAAGAGGGCAAGGTCGTGATCTTCGCGGCCGGCACGGGCAACCCGTTCTTCACGACGGACACGGCGGCCGCGCTGCGCGGCTCGGAAATCGGCGCCGAAGTGGTGTTGAAGGCGACGAAGGTCGATGGCGTATACTCCGCCGACCCGAAGAAGGATCCGCACGCGACGCGCTACAGCACGATCAGCTTCGACGAGGCAATCGGCAAGAATCTTCAGGTGATGGACGCGACTGCGTTCGCCCTGTGCCGCGACCAGAAACTGCCGATTCGCGTGTTCTCGATCACGAAGCCGGGCGCCTTGAAGCGCATCGTGCAGGGCGACGACGAAGGAACCCTCGTCCACGTGTAAACTCTCGCGATATCAGGCGCCGCGCGGCTGGCGGAACGCCTCGCGCGGGATGCGCCGCTATCGCCGGTAAAAACCCAGGTTTGGAGGTTCAAAATGAGTGTGGCTGACATCAAGAAGAGCGTCGACCAGAAGATGCAGCGGTCGATCGAAGCGTTCAAGGCCGATCTCGCCAAGATTCGCACGGGCCGCGCCCACACGGGGCTGCTCGACCACATCCAGGTCGATTACTACGGCTCGAATGTGCCCATCTCCCAGGTCGCAAACATGACGCTCGTCGATGCGCGCACGATCGGCGTGCAGCCGTGGGAAAAGAAGATGGTCCCGGTCGTCGAGAAAGCGATCCGCGAATCGGATCTCGGTCTGAACCCGGCCACGCAAGGCGACCTGATCCGCGTGCCGATGCCCGCGCTCACCGAAGAGCGCCGTCGGGAACTGACGAAGGTCGTGAAGAGCGAAGGCGAGACCGCGAAGGTCGCTGTGCGCAACCTGCGTCGCGACGCGAACGATCAACTGAAGAAATCCGTGAAGGACAAGGAGATTTCGGAAGACGACGAGCGCCGTGCAAGCGAAGAAGTGCAGAAGCTCACCGACAAGTTCGTCGCCGAGATCGACAAGCTCGTGCAAACCAAAGAATCCGAAATCATGACGGTGTGAGACCGTAGGAACGGTCCTGCCGGCCCCGGGGGTTATACATTCGGGCTGGCTTTCACTCTTTCAGATTCCCAGATTCAGCGGCCATGACCTATACCAGCTCCACCGTAACCGTGCCCGATGTCGCGGCTGTCCCGCGCCACGTCGCGATCATCATGGACGGCAATGGCCGATGGGCGACCGAGCGCCGCCTGCCGCGCGTCGCCGGTCATACGCGCGGCGTCGATGCGGTTCGCGCGACCGTCGAGAGCTGCGCGCGGCGCGGCGTCGAGTTCGTCACGCTCTTCGCGTTCAGCTCCGAGAACTGGCGCCGTCCGACCGACGAGGTGTCCTTCCTGATGCGCCTGTTCGTGACCGCGCTCGAGCGCGAGATCGGCAAGCTGCACGCGAACGGTATCCGCCTGCGCGTCGTAGGCGACATCAGCATGTTCGACGATCGCATCCGCGCGCTGATTCAACGCGCCGAGACCAAGACGGCGCGCAACACGCGTCTCACGCTGACCATCGCCGCTAACTACGGCGGGCGCTGGGACATCATGCAGGCGACAAAGAAGCTCATCGCCGAGTCCCTGGAAGCAGGCGCGCCCGCGCGCGTGGACGACGAGTCGTTCGGCGAGCATCTCGCGATGGCCTATGCGCCAGAGCCTGATCTCTTCATCCGCACGGGCGGCGAGCAGCGCATCAGCAATTTCCTGCTGTGGCAACTCGCGTACACCGAGTTTTATTTCACCGACATCTACTGGCCCGACTTCGACGCCGACGCGCTCGATCGCGCGATCGCTTCGTACGGCGACCGCGAGCGCCGCTTCGGGCGTACGAGCGCGCAACTCGCTTCGCAATCGCAGAAGGCCGACACCCTTTCATGCTAAGAACCCGTGTCATCACGGCAATCGTCCTGCTCGCGGTACTTGTGCCGATCACGCTGTTCGCGCCGGTCGGCGCGTTCGGGGCGCTCATCGGTTTGGTCGTGGTGTTCGCGGCCTGGGAATGGGGGCGTCTGCTCAAGCTGAATGGGGCAGGGCCCGTCGCCTACGCGCTCGTTGCCGGACTCGCGCTTCTTTTCAGCACGTTTCTCGGCATCAGGTCCGCGCCGTTGTACCAGATGGCCGCGATTTTCTGGGTGCTCGCCGGTCCCTATGCATTGCTGCGCAAGCCGGCGCTGGCCGCCCACGCGTGGCGCGCATTCCTGCTTTTCGCAGGGATCGTCGTGTTTCTGGCGTGCTGGCATGCCGTCGTCGATGCGCGCACGCGAGGCGTGGCATTCGTGCTATCGCTTCTTCTAGTAGTCTGGCTGGCTGACATAGGCGCATACTTCGCCGGAAAAGCGCTCGGCCGCCACAAACTCGCCCCGTCGATCAGCCCGGGCAAGACTTGGGAGGGCGCCGTCGGCGGGTGGCTCGCCGTCATCGCCATCGGCGCGCTCGCCGCGTCCACCGGCTTTTATGCGCCTACCGTGTTTACCGCCTTCGTCGAGCATCTCGGCTGGGATCGCTCGTTCGTCGCGCTTTCCGTGCTGGTCGCGTTCAGCGTGGTCGGCGACCTGTTCGAGTCGCTGCTCAAGCGCCAGGCCGGCGTCAAGGACTCGAGCGGCCTCTTGCCCGGTCACGGCGGCGTCCTCGACCGCATCGACGCATTGTTGCCCGTATTGCCGATCGCATTGCTCATGCTTGGCTAATCGGCTAGAGAAGAATTTATGCAAAAACGTCTCACATTGCTCGGCTCCACGGGCTCGATCGGCGACAGCACGCTCGACGTCGTGGCACGGCACCCGGACCGCTTCTCGGTCTATGCGCTCACCGCTCACCGCAACGGCGACAAACTCGTCGCGCAATGCCTGAAATTTCAGCCCGAAGTGGCGGTCGTCGGCGACGCCGAAACGGCCGAGCGCGTGGCGGCGGCGTTGCGCGCGCAGGGCTGCAAGACCGAAGTCACGTACGGGGCGCAAGCGCTCGCCGAGGTGGCACGCGCGGCGCAGTGCGATACGGTCGTCGCGGCCATCGTGGGTGCGGCGGGTCTCGCGCCCACGCTCGCCGCTGCGCGGGCCGGCAAACGCATCCTGCTCGCGAACAAGGAAGCGCTCGTGATGTCCGGCCAGATTTTCATGGACGCGGTGCGCGACAACGGTGCGATCCTGCTGCCGGTCGACAGCGAGCACAACGCCGTGTTCCAGTGCCTGCCGCCGTGCGCGGACAAGGAAGCGAAGCTGCATGGCGGCGTCTCCAAGATTATCCTGACGGCGTCCGGCGGCCCGTTCCGCACGCGCGAGCCGGCAACGCTCGCGAACGTCACGCCCGAGGAAGCCGTCAAGCATCCGAACTGGGCGATGGGTCGCAAGATCTCCGTCGATTCCGCGACGATGATGAACAAGGGCCTCGAAGTGATCGAGGCGCACTGGCTCTTCAATCTGCCGGGTTCGCGCATCGAGGTGCTGATCCATCCGCAGAGCGTGATTCATTCGATGGTTTCCTACGCCGACGGCTCGGTCCTCGCGCAACTCGGCAACCCCGACATGCGCACGCCGATCGCGCACGCACTGGCGTATCCTGACCGTGTGGACTCGGGCGTCGCGCCGCTGGATCTCGCGCAGATTGCGACCCTCACGTTCGAGAAGCCCGATTTCGCACGATTCCCGTGCCTCGCGCTTGCCATCCAGGCGCTCGAAGCGGGCGGCATCGCGAGCGCAGCGCTGAATGCGGCGAACGAAATCGCCGTGGAAGCGTTCCTGGAGCGCCGCATCGGCTTCATGGCGATCGGCGGCGTGGTCGAGCGCGTGCTGAACGCGCTGCCGAATACGAGCGCCGCGACGCTGGCGGACGTTCTCGCCGCGGATGCGGACGCCCGCCGTCTCGCCTACCGTTTCGTCGCAGAGCTCACCGCGAGCGCGCCGGGCGCCGAACCCATCGCCCATTGAGGCCGTCATGAACTTTCTGACCGAAATCGTCGCCTTCGTCGTTGCGATAGGCGTACTCGTCGTCGTCCACGAATTCGGTCACTACAGTGTCGCGCGACTGTGCGGCGTGAAAGTGCTGCGGTTCTCGGTCGGCTTCGGCAAGCCGCTCGTGCGGTGGGTCAGCAAGAAGACGGGCGTCGAATGGACGATCGCCGCGCTGCCGCTCGGCGGCTACGTGAAAATGCTCGACGAGCGCGAGATCGATCCCGCTAGCGGCACGACGATTCCCGCCGAGGACTTGCCGCGCGCCTTCAACCGCCAGAGCGTCGCCAAGCGGATCGCGATCGTCGCGGCGGGGCCCGTCGCCAACTTCCTGCTCGCGATCGCGCTCTTTTCCGCAGTGTTCGCGGGCGGCGTGACCGAGCCCGCGGCGATCGTGTCGCAGCCCGCGCCCGGCACGGCAGCGGCGCGCGCGGGTTTCGAAGGCGGTGAAACGGTCCTCTCGATGCGCGACGCGCAAGGCGGCGAGACGCATCCGATCCGCTCCTGGTCCGATTTGCGCTGGAAGGTGCTCGACGCATCGTTCGATCATCGGCGGATCGTGCTGACGGCAAAGACCCACGAGGGCACGTTCGACTTCCCGGTGAGCGTCGCCGGCATTACCGACGAAGAAGCCGATCAGGATTTCATGGACAAGCTCGGCTTCGCCCCGGGCGGCGGCACGCTGACCGTCGCGGGCGTTGAGGCGGGCAGCGCGGCGCAGAAGAGCGGGCTGAAGGCGGGCGACATGCTGCGTGCGATCGATGGCCGCAGCGTCGACAACGCGACGAGCTTCATCGATTACGTGAAAGCGCACGGCGCAAAGCCCGTCACGCTCGTCATCGAGCGCAACGGCAAGCGCGAATCCGTGCAGATCGTGCCGGACCTGAAGCGCGACGGGTCGACGGGCAAGGAAATCGGCCGCATCGGCGCCGCGCTCGCGAATCAGCTTCCGACCGTGGACGTGCGCTATGGGCCAATAGAGAGTCTGCGCCTCGGCGTGAACCGCACGTGGGACATCAGCATCTATTCGCTGCGCATGTTCGGGCGGATGGTCATCGGCGAGGCTTCGCTCAAAAATCTCTCGGGGCCGGTCACCATTGCCGACTACGCGGGCAAGAGCGCAAGGCTCGGCGTGGCGGCCTTCGTCTCGTTT
The DNA here is from genome assembly GCA_001544655.2 of Caballeronia turbans. GTDB lineage: Bacteria > Pseudomonadota > Gammaproteobacteria > Burkholderiales > Burkholderiaceae > Caballeronia > Caballeronia turbans. The sequence continues at coordinate 310,993 of FCOD02000005.1, read as the reverse complement.
CTCGCCCTCGTCAGCATCAGCCTCGGAGTGTTGAACTTGTTACCGATTCCGGTATTGGACGGTGGGCATCTGTTATATTATTTGGTTGAAGCTGTTACCGGCAAGGCCGTATCCGATCGCTGGCAGCTGGTTCTGCAAAGGGCGGGCCTGGTCTGCATCGTCGCGCTGTCGATGATCGCACTGTTCAACGACCTCGCTCGTCTGATTCGTTTTTGATCCACTTTGACAATTTCTGGCGGCGCCTTTCGAGCGACCGCCGGAACGAATGCAGCTTTAAATACTGGGGAAGCACGTTGTTCAAACCTCATCGCTTTGTTCCTAAGACGGCTGTGGCCGCGGCACTCGCCGCAACGGGTATGGCGGCACACGCCACCACGCCGTTCGTCGTGCAGGATATTCGGATCGACGGTCTCCAACGCATCGAGCCGGGCTCCGTATTCGCTTATCTGCCGATTAAGCAAGGCGACACGTTCACCGACGACAAGGCCTCCGAAGCGATTCGCGCACTCTATGCGACGGGTTTCTTCAACGACGTTCAGATCGCCACCGAAGGCAATGTGGTGATCGTGCAGGTGCAGGAGCGCCCGGCCATCTCGGCCATCGATTTCGCAGGGCTGCACGAGTTCGACAAGGACAACCTCACGAAGGCGCTGCGTTCGGTCGGTCTGTCGCAAGGCCGCTCGTACGACAAGGCGCTCGTCGACAAGGCGGAGCAGGAGCTCAAGCGTCAGTATCTGACGCGCGGTTACTACGCGGCGGAAGTCACAACGACGGTGACGCCGGTCGACCGCAATCGGGTCGCCATTCTGTTTTCCGTCGCGGAGGGCCCGAGCGCCAAGATTCGCCAGATCAACTTCGTCGGCAACAAGGCGGTGAGTTCGAGCACGCTGCTCGGAGAAATGCAGCTCTCCACGCCGAACTGGTTTTCGTGGTACACGAAGAGCGATCTCTACGCGAAGGAAAAACTCACGGGCGACCTCGAGAACGTGCGCTCGTACTACCTGAACCGCGGCTACCTCGAGTTCAGCATCGACTCCACGCAGGTGTCGATCTCGCCGGACAAGAAGGACATGTATCTGACGATCGCCGTGCATGAAGGCGAGCCGTACAAGATCAGCAGCATCAAGCTCTCGGGCAATCTGCTCGACCGCGAAGCCGAGCTCAACAAGCTCATCAAGATCAAGCCGGGCGAGCGCTTCTCCGCCGAGAAGCTGCAGGCGACGACCAAGGCGATCGTCGACAAGCTTGGCGAATACGGCTACGCGTTCGCGCAGGTCAACGCACAGCCGCAGATCGATCAGTCCAACCACACCGTGGCGCTCACGCTGCAAGTGGACCCGAGCCGCCGCGTCTATGTGCGGCGCGTGAACATCGTCGGCAATACGCGCACGCGCGACGAAGTCGTGCGCCGTGAAATGCGCCAGCTCGAAAGCTCGTGGTTCGATTCGAGCCGCCTCGCGTTGTCGAAGGACCGGGTCAACCGTCTCGGCTACTTCACCGACGTGGACGTCACCACCACGCCCGTGGAAGGCACGAACGACCAGGTCGACGTCGACGTGAAGGTCGCGGAAAAGCCGACCGGCGCGATCACGCTGGGCGCGGGCTTCTCGTCGACGGACAAGGTGGTGCTGTCGGCGGGCGTGTCGCAGGACAACGTGTTCGGCTCGGGCACGAGTCTCGCGGTCAACGTGAACACCGCGAAGACGTACCGCACGCTGACGGTGACGCAGGTCGATCCGTACTTCACGATCGACGGCATCAAGCGGATCACCGACGCGTACTACCGCACGTATCAGCCGCTGTACTACTCGACCGATTCGAGCTTCAAGATCGTGACGATGGGCGCGGACACCAAGTTCGGCATCCCGTTCTCCGAGCAGGACACCGTGTTCTTCGGCGTGGGCGCCGAGCAGAACACGATGGACGTGGACTCGAACACGCCGCAGTCGTACATCAACTACGTGAACGAGTTCGGCCGCGTGGTGAACAACTATCCGCTGACAGTGGGCTGGTCGCGCGATAATCGCGACAGCGCGCTCGTTCCGAGCCGCGGCTACTACATCCAGTCGAACGCGGAATACGGCACGCCGCTCGGCAATACGACCTACGCGAAATTCGACGCGCAGTTCCAGTATTACTACTCGTTCGCGCGCGGCTTCGTGCTCGGCTTCAACCTGCAGGGCGGTTACGGCAAGGGCCTGCAAGGTCAGACGTACCCGATCTTCAAGAACTACTATGCGGGTGGTATCGGCTCGGTGCGCGGCTACTCGCCGAGCTCGCTGGGTCCGCGCGACGCGAAGACGAACGATCCGATCGGCGGCTCGCGCATGGCGGTCGGCAACATCGAGCTGACTTTCCCGCTTCCGGGCACGGGCTACGACCGCACCCTGCGCGTCTTCACCTTCCTCGATGCCGGTAACGTCTGGGGCGATCCGAACCAGGGCGGCACGAGCGGCGGCGCGAACGGCTTGCGCTACGGCTACGGCGTGGGTTTGGCGTGGATCTCGCCGATCGGCCCGCTCAAGCTGAGCCTCGGCTTCCCGCTGCAGAAGCACGATGGCGACCAGTATCAGAAGTTCCAGTTCCAGATCGGTACGGCCTTCTAAAGGCGCCCGGACGGACACGAACTTCATCCATTCAGACGTAACGTGAGGAACACTTTGGGAACCGGTAAGCATTCGAAACATAGGGCGCTGGCGCTTGCGTTGTCGATGGTTCTCGGCCTGGGTACGGCGATGTCCGCCAGTGCTCAGGAAGCGCGCATCGCTGCGGTCAATTCGGACCGCATCCTGCGCGAATCTGCTGCGGCGAAAGCCGCTCAGTCGAAGCTCGAGCAGGAATTCTCCAAGCGCGACAAGGCGCTGCAGGACATGGCGCAGCGCCTGAAGGCGATGTCGGACAACATCGATAAGAACGGTTCATCGATGTCGCCGACCGACCGCGCGGCGCGCCAGCGTGACCTCGCGCAACTCGACGCGGACTTCCAGCGCAAGCAGCGCGAGTTCCGCGAGGACCTGAACCAGCGCCGCAACGAGGAGCTCTCGGCAGTGCTGGACCGGGCCAACAAGGTGATCAAGCAGATTGCCGAGCAGCAGCATTACGACCTGATCGTGCAGGAGGCGGTGTACGTGAGCCCGCGCATCGACATCACCGATCAGGTGCTGAAGGCGCTGGCCGCGGGTGCGACCGGCACGGGCTCGCTCACGAGCCCGAACTGACGAGGACTGAGACGAGATGGCATCAGGCATGGCGATCACGCTCGACGAACTGGTGAAGCGCTTCGGCGGCGAGGTGGTCGGCGACGGCGCGCACGCTGTCGGGAGTCTCGCGCCCCTCGACAAGGCTGGCTCCGCGCAACTCGCGTTTCTCGCGAATCAGAAGTATCTGGCGCAAGTCGAAACGACGCGCGCCGGCGCAGTGTTGATTTCTCCGGGCGATCTCGAGAAGGTGACGAATCGCGCGGGCAGTAATTTCATCGTCACGCCGAACCCCTACGCTTATTTCGCGCGCGTCGCCCAGGCGTTCATCGACCTGGCGACGCCCAAGGCGAGGCCAGGCGTGCATCCCAGCGCTTACGTCGATCCGGACGCGAAGGTCGCGGCGAGCGCCGTGATCGGGCCGCACGTGACGGTGGAGGCGGGCGCGGTCGTCGGCGAGCGCGCGAAGCTGGATGCGGGTGTGGTCGTCGGCCGCGGCGTGAAGCTCGGCGACGACGTGCATCTGTATCCCAACGTGACCGTCTATCACGGCTGCAAGCTCGGCGCGCGCGTGATCGTGCACGCGGGCGCCGTGATCGGCGCGGACGGCTTCGGCTTCGCGCCGGATTTCGTCTGCGAGGGCGATGCGCGCACCGGCAGTTGGGTCAAGATTCCGCAGGTCGGCGCGGTGGATATCGCCGACGACGTCGAAATCGGTGCGAACACGACGATCGATCGCGGCGCGATGGCAGATACCGTCATCGAGGAATGCGTGAAGATCGACAACCTCGTGCAGATCGGTCACAACTGCCGCATCGGCGCGTATACCGTGATCGCCGGGTGCGCGGGCATCGCGGGCAGCACGAACATCGGCAAGCATTGCATGATCGGCGGCGCGGTCGGTATTGCGGGCCATGTGACGCTCGCGGACTACGTGATCGTCACGGCGCAATCGGGCGTCTCGAAGTCGCTTCTGAAGCCCGGCATGTACACCAGCGCGTTTCCGGCAGTGCCGCACGGCGACTGGAACAAGAACGCGGCGATCATGCGCAATCTGGACAAGATGCGTGAGCGCATCAAGGCGCTGGAGTCAGCGCTCGCCGATGCGGGCAAGCGTGACGATACGAGCGGCGGCGCATAAGCAAGAACCTCGAGCAGAGCGGCTCTTTCACGCCGCCGAAGCAAGAAGGCAATTCCGGGCGGGCGTCCGATACGCCCCGCCACCCAAATTTCCGCGCCCGACGCGCGCGTGAGCAGAACGACCATGAGCACAGAAAAAATCAATCTCGACATCCACAAGATCCTCACGCTGCTGCCGCACCGCTACCCGATTCTGCTCGTGGACCGCGTGCTCGAACTCGAGCCGCACAAGAGCATCAAAGCGTTGAAGAACGTGACGATCAACGAACCGTACTTCCAGGGCCACTTCCCGACGCGCCCGGTGATGCCGGGCGTGCTGATCCTCGAAGCGCTCGCGCAGACCGCGGCGCTCCTGACGTTCGCGGAAGAGCCGCACGATCCGACCAATACGCTCTATTACTTCGTCGGCATCGACGGTGCGCGCTTCAAGCGCGTGGTGGAGCCGGGCGACCAGTTGATCCTCAACGTCCACTTCGAGCGGTACATGCGAGGCATCTGGAAGTTCAAGGCGCGCGCCGAGGTCGATGGCGCGACCGCCGCCGAGGCCGAGCTCATGTGTACCGTCAAGACCACGGACGCCTGAGCGCATTTGCGTTCATCCCGCGTTCATCGTAACAAGCAGCACGAACAGCATAGGCGAAATGCGCATGAGCAAGATTCACCCAACCGCGATCATCGAGCCGGGCGCCCAGCTCGACGAGTCCGTCGAAATCGGACCGTACGCGATCGTCGGTTCGCACGTCGTGATCGGCGCGGGCACGACCGTCGGCTCGCACAGCGTAATCGAAGGCCATACGACGATCGGCCGCGACAACAGCATCGGCCACTACGCGTCGATCGGCGGCCGTCCGCAGGACATGAAGTACAAGGGCGAGCCGACGCGCCTCGAAATCGGCGACCGCAACACCATCCGCGAATTCACGACGCTGCACACGGGCACGGTGCAGGATCAGGGGCTGACGTCCATCGGCAGCGATTGCTGGATCATGGCGTACGTGCACGTCGGCCACGACTGCCGGCTCGGCAACAACGTCATCATGTCGAGCAATGCGCAACTGGCCGGGCACGTGTTCGTCGGCGATCACGCGATCATCGGCGGCATGTCGGGCGTGCATCAATTTGTGCGCATCGGCGCGCATTCGATGCTCGGCGGCGCCTCCGCGCTCGTGCAGGACGTGCCGCCCTTCGTCATCGCGGCCGGCAACAAGGCGGAGCCGCATGGCATCAACGTCGAAGGCCTGCGCCGCCGGGGCTTCACGCCCGAGGCGATCTCCGCGCTGCGCTCGGCGTATCGCATCGTCTACAAAAGCGGTCTGTCGCTCGAAGAGGCGAAGGCGCAGTTGAAGGAACTGAGCACGGCCGGCGGCGAGGGCGACGAGCCGGTCACGGCATTTTCCGATTTCATCGCGGCGTCGCAGCGCGGCATCATCCGCTAGCACGCTGCCCGATGACCCTGATCACCAACCCGCCACGCATCGCGATGGTCGCGGGCGAGCCGTCCGGCGACCTGCTCGCGGCCTCGCTGCTCAAGGGCCTCGCGCAAACCCTGCCGGAAGGCACGCGTTACAGCGGCATCGGCGGCCCCCGCATGACAGCCGAGGGCTTCGAAGCGCATTGGCCGATGGACAAGCTGACGGTACGCGGCTATGTCGAAGCGCTGAAGCATATCCCCGAGATTCTCGGTATCCGCAACGAGATCAAGCGCCAGTTGCTTGCGGAGCCGCCGTCGATGTTCATCGGCGTGGACGCGCCAGATTTCAACTTCGGCCTCGAACAGCCGCTGCGCGAAGCCGGCATTCCGACCGTGCATTTCGTCTGCCCGTCGATCTGGGCCTGGCGCGGCGGCCGCATCAAGAAGATCGCGAAAGCGGTCGATCACATGCTGTGCGTGTTTCCGTTCGAGACTGCGTTGCTGGCGAAGGCGGGCGTGGCGGCGAGCTACGTCGGTCATCCGCTCGCAGACGAAATTCCGCTCGAGCCGGACGTCATGGGCGCGCGCCGCGAACTCGGTATCGCGGAAGGCGGCCCTGTGATCGCCGTGCTGCCGGGCAGCCGACGCTCCGAAATTTCGCTGATCGGTCCGACCTTCTTCGACGCGATGGAACTGATGCAGCTTCGCGAACCGGGCGTGCGCTTTCTGATGCCCGCCGCGAATCCGGCGTTGCGCGCGCTGCTGCAGCCGCTCGTGGACGCGCATCCGCATCTGTCACTGACGATCACCGACGGCCGCGCCCAAACCGCGATGACCGCCGCCGACGCGATTCTCGTGAAGAGCGGCACGGTGACGCTGGAAGCGGCGCTGCTCAAGAAGCCGATGGTCATCTCGTACAAGGTGCCCTGGCTGACTGGTCAGATCATGAAGCGGCAGGGTTATCTGCCGTATGTCGGTTTGCCGAACATTCTGGCGGGCCGCTTCGTCGTGCCGGAAATTCTCCAGCACTTCGCGACCCCCGAAGCGCTCGCCGACGCGACGCTGAAACAGTTGAATGACGACGCCAACCGCCGTACCCTGACAGAAATCTTCACCGACATGCACATCGCGCTGCGCCAGAACACGGCGCAGAAGGCGGCCGAGGCGGTTGCGCGAGTGCTCGAAACGCGGAGCCCGCGATAATGGCGGCGAAACGATCGGCTCAGGCCGGACTCGATTTCAGTTCACCTTTCGACATCGTTTGCGGCGTCGATGAGGCGGGGCGCGGTCCGCTGGCCGGCCCGGTCGTGGCCGCGGCCGTGATTTTCGATCCCGCCAGGCCGCGCATCAACGGTCTCGACGATTCCAAGGCGCTGACCGCCAAAAGACGCGAGGAGCTCTACGAGAAGATCGTCGATCGCGCGCTCGCGTATTGCGTCGCGTCGGCGAGCGTCGAGGAAATCGACACGATCAACATCCTGCATGCGAGCATGCTCGCGATGAAGCGCGCGGTGGAAGGACTGTCGGTCGCGCCGACGCTCGTCAAGGTCGATGGCAACCGCTGCCCGGTTCTGTCGATTCGCGCCGAAGCCGTGATTGGCGGCGACGCGCTCATCAAGCAGATTTCGGCGGCATCGATTCTCGCGAAGGTCACGCGCGATCGCATGCTGGTCGAGCTTCACGAAACCTATCCGGTCTACGGCTTCGATGCGCATTCCGGCTACGGCACGCCGCAGCATCTCAGGGCGCTGCGCGAGCACGGCCCGTGCGAGCATCATCGGCGTTCGTTCGCGCCGGTGCGCGAGGCGCATCTCCTGTTCGGCTCCGTCCTGCCCGAGATCGCGCCTGAAGTGCTTCAGGCCGCCTCGACGCTCGAAGACGATCCGGACGCGCGTGCCTTCTGAGCGGCACTAATCCAAACGTGAAATCCATCACTTCGCGGGACAATCCGCTCTATAAGCGTATCAAGGCGCTGGCCGGCTCGACCGCGCAGCAGCGTCGCAGCGGGCATGCCCTGCTCGAAGGGCTGCATCTGGCGTCGGCTTATCTCGATGCAGCGGGACAGCCCGAAACGTGCGTAGTCACCGAAGGCGCGCTCACGCACGAGGAAGCCCGCGAAATCGTCGCGCGTATCGAGGAGAAGCGTGTCGTCGTGTTGCCGGACGCGCTTTTCGGACAGCTTTCGAGCGTCGTGCACGGCGTGGGAATGTTGCTGCAGGTCGAGAAGATCGATGCCGCGTTGCCCGCGCGCGTCGCCGAAACGTGCGTGATCCTCGACGGCATTCAGGACGCCGGCAATGTCGGCTCGATTCTGCGCAGCGCGGCGGCTGCGGGCATCACGCGCGTGTTCTGCGCGCCGGGCACCGCATATGCATGGTCATCGAAAGTACTGCGCTCGGGAATGGGTGCGCACTTCCTGCTGGATATTTTCGAGGACGTGGAGCCTGCGGATCTGATCGCGCGGCTCGATGCGCCCGTGACCATCACCGATTCGCACGGCGCCGTTCCGCTCTACGATTGCGATCTGTCGGGGGCGCTTGCGTGGGTGTTCGGCAACGAAGGCGCGGGCGTGTCGCAGATCTGGCGCGATGCCGTGACGCATCGCGTGACCATTCCGCAGCCGGGCGGCATGGAGTCGCTCAACGTGGCGGCCGCGGCGGCGATCTGTCTTTTCGAGCAGTGCCGCCAGCAGCGCTGAGCAGGAGATTCAGTAATACGACGGCCGTTCCGGCTTGATTTCCTGCAGGATCGTCGTGGCGATTTCCTCGATCGACTTGTGCGTCGACGAAAGCCACTTGATGCCTTCGCGCTTCATCATCATTTCCGCTTCGTTGATCTCGTAGCGGCAGTTCTCCAGCGCCGCGTACTTGCTGCCCGGGCGGCGCTCGTTGCGAATTTCCGCGAGCCGCTGTGGGTCGATCGACAGACCGAACATCTTCGACCGATGTTCGAGCAAAGGCGTAGGCAGCTTGCCGCGCTCGAAATCTTCCGGGATCAGCGGATAGTTCGCGGCCTTCACGCCGTACTGCATCGCCAGATAGAGGCTCGTCGGCGTTTTGCCGCTGCGCGACACGCCGACCAGAATGACATCGGCGTCGGCGAGGTTGCGATTGGACTGGCCGTCGTCGTGCGCGAGCGAGAAGTTGATTGCCTCGATGCGGTTCTTGTATTCCTCGGTGTCGGCGTTCTGGTGGACGCGGCCCATCGCGTGCGTCGACTTCATTTCCAGTTCGTGCTCGAGGGGCTCGATGAAGGTCTGGAACATGTCGAGAACGAGCGCGTTGCAGCGCTTGACCACTTCGTTCGACGCACTGTCGACGAGCGTGGTGAAGACGATCGGCCGGCGGCCATCGAGTTCCACGACCTCGTTGATCTTCTCGACCGTCGCGTGCGCCTTGTCGATCGAATCGACGAAAGGCACGCGCACGAGCCGGAATTTTTGATCGAACTGGGCGAGGATCGAATGCGCGAACGTTTCGGCAGTGATCCCGGTCCCGTCGGAAACGATGAATACGGAAGGCGGCATCGGCAAAGGACCAAATGGGAACGAGTTGGGGCGGGCGCGCTCAAACGGTAACACGCGAAACAAACCGCGGGAACGCCCGGCACGGCGGACGAAAGCGCCTGTGTTACATTGGTTGCCCAGCGATGAGCGCCGGCGAACCCAACGGCGTAAAAGTCTTCGATTCTGCCGTGGAATTGCCGTCTCTGCCGAAACAAATTGAGAATCGGCACGGTAGAATAGCGGCAACCTGTTCGATAAGCAATTGCGGAGAAATTGATTCGGATTTTCGTCAAATCGCGGTCGGTTCGTCGGTTTTGGCAGCAAAAACCCACGGTTTCGAGCAGATTTCAGACGTCCCGCTTCTTTTTGCAACGCGCGCCGGCTCCCGTGACGCGCTCCCCGATGGTTTATCAAACAGGTTGTACGAGATGCGTCCGCGCTTCCAATGAGCGCCGCCGCATATGAGCCCACTCGTGCGATCGTGAATTCCATCCACCTTAGGGGCTTGTATGACTAACGCAGTCAATGTTGCGAAAGATGTCGCAAAGGATCAGGCGTATGTAGTTCCATTCGAGCAGTTGCGAATGACCGACGTGGAAATCGTCGGGGGCAAGAATGCGTCGCTCGGCGAAATGATCAGCCAGCTTTCCGAAGCCGGCGTTCGCGTGCCGACGGGCTTTGCCACAACTGCGCTCGCGTTCCGCGACTTTCTCCAGCACAACGACCTGACCGACCGCATCGCCAAGCGTCTCGAGACGCTCGATGTCGACGACGTGAAAGCGCTCGCCGAAGCGGGCAAGGAAATCCGCCAGTGGATCGTGGACGCGCCGATGCAGCCGCGTCTCGAAGACGAAATCCGCCGTGGATTCGAGGTGCTCCAGAACAGCTCGCCCGAAGAGCTTTCATTCGCCGTGCGCTCGTCCGCGACCGCCGAGGACTTGCCGGACGCATCGTTCGCGGGCCAGCAGGAAAGCTATTTGAACGTGGTCGGCATCGAGGACGTCCTCGATCGCATGAAGCACGTGTTCGCGTCGCTCTACAACGACCGCGCCATTTCCTATCGCGTCCACAAGGGCTTCACGCACGCCGAAGTTGCGTTGTCGGCGGGCGTGCAGCGCATGGTCCGCTCGGACGTCGGCGCGGCGGGCGTGATGTTCACCATCGACACCGAATCGGGCTTCAAGGAAACCGTGTTCATCACGTCGAGCTACGGCCTCGGTGAGACGGTCGTGCAGGGCGCGGTGAATCCGGACGAGTTCCACGTCTTCAAGACCACGCTCGAGCAGGGCAAGTATCCGATCATCCGCCGCTCGATCGGCTCGAAGCTCATCAAGATGGAATTCACGAAGCCGGGTGAGCCGGGCCGGGTGAAGACCGTCGACGTGCCGCACGAGCAGCGCAACCGCTTCTCGATCACCGACGAAGACGTGATCGAACTCGCGAAGTACGCGGTCATCATCGAGAAGCACTATCAGCGTCCGATGGACATCGAGTGGGGCAAGGACGGCCGCGACGGCAAGATCTTCATCCTCCAGGCGCGCCCGGAAACGGTCAAGAGCCAGGCGTCCGGCAAGGCCGAGATGCGCTTCAAGCTCAAGGGTCAGTCGAACGTGCTGGCGACTGGCCGCGCGATCGGCCAAAAGATCGGCGCGGGTCCCGTGCGCGTGATTCACGATCCGTCGGAAATGGAACGCGTTCAGCCGGGTGACGTGCTCGTCGCCGACATGACCGACCCGAACTGGGAGCCGGTGATGAAGCGCGCATCGGCCATCGTGACGAATCGCGGCGGCCGTACGTGCCACGCGGCGATCATCGCGCGTGAACTGGGCGTACCGGCCGTGGTCGGTTGCGGCGACGCCACGGACGTGCTGAAGGACGGCGCGCTCGTCACGGTATCGTGTGCGGAAGGTGACGAAGGCAAGATCTACGACGGCCTGCTCGAAACCGAAGTGACCGAAGTGCAGCGCGGCGAACTGCCGAAGATTCCGGTCAAGATCATGATGAACGTCGGCAATCCGCAGCTTGCGTTCGACTTCGCGCAGTTGCCCAATGCGGGCGTTGGTCTGGCGCGGCTCGAATTCATCATCAACAACAACATCGGCGTGCATCCGAAGGCGATTCTCGAGTACCCGAACGTCGATGCCGATCTCAAGAAGGCGGTCGAGAGCGTCGCGCGCGGTCACGCGTCGCCCCGTGCGTTTTACGTCGACAAGCTGACCGAAGGCATCGCCACGATCGCGGCGGCGTTCTATCCGAAGCCCGTCATCGTGCGTCTGTCGGACTTCAAGTCGAACGAGTACAAGAAGCTGATCGGCGGCTCGCGCTATGAGCCGGACGAAGAGAATCCGATGCTCGGTTTCCGCGGCGCTTCGCGCTATATCGCGGAAGACTTCGCCGAGGCGTTCCACATGGAATGCATCGCGCTGAAGAAGGTGCGCGAGGAAATGGGTCTCGACAACGTGCAGATCATGGTGCCGTTCGTGCGCACGGTGAAGCAGGCGGATCGCGTCGTCGAACTGCTGAAGAAGTTCGGTCTCGAACGCGGCAAGAACGATCTGAAGCTCGTGATGATGTGCGAAGTGCCGTCCAACGCGATTCTCGCCGAGCAGTTCCTGGAACGCTTCGACGGCTTCTCGATCGGCTCGAACGATCTGACGCAGTTGACACTCGGCCTCGACCGCGACTCCGGCATGGAGCTGCTCGCGGCGGACTTCGACGAGCGCGACGAAGCGGTGCTGTTCATGCTCAAGCGCGCGATCGAAACGTGTCTGCGGATGAACAAGTACGTCGGCATTTGCGGCCAGGGCCCGTCCGATCATCCGGACCTCGCGGAGTGGCTCGCGAAGCAGGGCATCGAGTCGATGTCGCTGAATCCGGACACGATCATCGAGACATGGCAGCAACTGGCTAAGACCTTGTCAAAATAAGTCAGAAGTGCCTTTCCGGATGCTTTCGGAAAGGCGCGAGCGTGCTATAAAAAACACCCCGGACTTCTCCGGGGTGTTTTCGTTTGGAGACCGGCGATGGTGACGAGTGGATTGATCTGGTGGGTCGCGGCGGGCGCGCTGATCGTCGCGGAGCTGTTCACCGGCACGTTCTATCTGCTCATGATCGCGCTGGGGATGATCGCCGGCGGCATCGCTTACGTGTCAGGCGCGTTGCCGCATGTGCAAATGGGCGCGGCGGCCGTGATCGCGCTGATCGCCGTCGCGGTGCTGCGGCGCTCGCGCTTCGGCAGCCGGAAACGGCGCGACGCGTCGCGGGACGTGGCCGTGAATCTCGATATCGGCGCGACGCTGGAAGTGGATCAATGGCGCGACGGTCGCGCGCGCGTGATGTACCGCGGCGCGCAGTGGGACGTCGAACTCGCGCCGGGTGAAGCCGAAGGCGCGCGGTACTACCGGATCACGGCGCTGGACGGGAATCGGCTGATCGTCGCGGCCAAACGCTAGCAAGCTCGCTCAACAAGAAGGAGTCACACAATGTATTTCGCGCTCATCGTGCTCATCATCGCCATTGTGATCGTGATGAACACGGTCAAGATCGTCCCGCAGCAGCATGCGTGGGTGCTGGAACGGCTCGGCCGCTATCACGCGACGCTCACGCCGGGTCTCAATATCGTGCTGCCGTTCATCGATCGCATCGCGTACAAGCACATGCTCAAGGAGATTCCGCTCGAAGTGCCGAGCCAGGTATGCATCACGCGCGACAACACTCAGTTGCAAGTCGACGGCGTGCTGTACTTCCAGGTCACCGACGCGATGAAGGCGTCGTACGGCTCGAGTAACTTCGTGTTCGCGATCACGCAGTTGTCGCAGACGACATTGCGCTCGGTCATCGGCAAGCTGGAGCTCGACAAGACGTTCGAGGAGCGCGATTTCATCAACCAGAGCATCGTGAATGCGCTCGACGAAGCCGCGTCGAACTGGGGCGTGAAAGTGCTGCGCTACGAGATCAAGGATCTGACGCCGCCGAAGGAAATCCTCCACGCCATGCAGGCGCAGATCACCGCGGAGCGCGAAAAGCGCGCGTTGATCGCCGCGTCCGAAGGCCGCAAGCAGGAGCAGATCAATCTCGCCGCCGGCGCGCGCGAAGCCGCGATCCAGAAGTCCGAAGGCGAGCGTCAGGCGGCGATCAATCAGGCGCAAGGCGAGGCATCGGCGATTCTCGCGGTGGCCGAGGCGAATGCGCAGGCCATTCAGAAAATCGGCACGGCGATTCAGACGACGGGCGGCATGGAAGCGGTGAACCTGAAGATCGCGGAGCAGTATGTCGGCGCGTTCGGCAACATTGCGAAGACGGGCAATACGTTGATCGTGCCGGGTAACCTGTCCGATATGAGTTCGATGATCGCGTCGGCGTTGACCATCGTGAGAGGCGAGGGCGGCGGCGTCATCAGAAAGAGCTGACGCGGCAAAGCAATCGGGGCGCTGCAAAGCGCCCCGATTCGTTCAACGCGAAGCCGTGCGCATCAGCCGCCCGCGCTCGCGTTCCCAGTCGCGCTTCTTTTCGGTCTCGCGCTTGTCGTGCAGCTTCTTGCCCTTCGCCAGCCCGATCTCGCATTTCACGCGGCCGTCCTTGTAATGGAAGTTGAGCGGCACGAGCGTATGCCCGCGCTGCTCGACCTTGCCGATGAGCTTGTCGATCTGGTCGCGATGCAGCAGCAGCTTGCGCGTGCGCACCGGATCCAGATTGGCGAATTTCGACGCCTCGGGCAGCGGGCTGATATGCGTGCCGATCAGAAAGAGCTCGCCGTTCTTGATCACGACATAGCCTTCCTTGATCTGCGCGCGGCCCGCGCGCAGCGCCTTGACTTCCCAGCCTTCGAGCACGAGACCGGCCTCGTAGCGCTCTTCGACGAAGTAATCGAAGAAGGCTTTTCTGTTGTCGATGATGCTCATGAATGGAAAGTGCCCAACTCGTTTAAAATCACGATTTTAGCAGCGCGCCGGCGGGCATTCGAACTTCTCCCGCGTTCTCTTGCGCGTTGCCGCCCAATTCAGCCACCGCTGCGCCCTATATGGCAGACGTCCAGAAAACCGTATTGATCCGCCATTCAGCGGAAGAAATGTTCGACCTCGTCACCGATGTCGCCGACTACCCCAATTTCCTGCCCTGGTGCGGTGGCGTCGAAATCGGCCGCCAGGACGAAAGCGGCATGGAAGCGAAGATCGACATCAGCTTCAAGGGCATCAAACAGCACTTCGCAACGCGCAACACGCAGAACCGTCCGACCAACATCGATATGGAGTTCCTGAGCGGCCCGTTCAAGAAGTTCACCGGTTACTGGCGCTTCACGCCGCTGCGCGCGGACGCGTGCAAGATCGAATTCGCGCTTCACTATGAATTCTCCAATGTGATCCTGGAGAAGCTCATCGGGCCGGTGTTCAGCCATATTGCCAACACTTTCGTCGATTCCTTCGTGAAGCGTGCGGATCAGCGCTACGGCAAGCCATGATGCATATCGACGTTTGCTACGGTCTGCCCGACGGCGCGTTTCTGAAGCGCGTGGATCTGCAAGAGGGCGCGACGGTGCGCGATGCAATCGACGCGAGCGGCGTGCTGCGCGCGCATCCGGACATCGACCTGACGACGCAAAAGGTCGGCGTGTTCGGCAAGGTGAAGGCGCTCGATACGGCGCTCGCCGATTTCGACCGCGTGGAGATTTATCGGCGGCTGTTGGTCGATCCGAAGGCCGCGCGTCAGCGCCGTGTCGACAAGGCGCGCAAGGCTGGGTCGATCGAAGGGCGCAAGTGGCAGTCGAAGGATTCGCGCTGAGCGGATTCAATGCGCGGGCGCTTCCTTCGCCCCCGCCGGGGCGGGCTCCAGCGTGTGTTGTCTGACCGACCAGAGCACGCCGACGAGCAGCAGTACAATCGCCAGCACTTCCGGCGTACGGGGCCAGCGGCCGTCGTAGACGAAAGCGTAAAGCAAGGCGAAGAGCGTTTCGAACACGATCATCTGGCCCGCGAGCGTGAGCGGCAAGCGCTTGGCCGCCGCATTCCACAGCATGTTGCCGAGCCACGAGCCGCCGGTCGCCAGCGCGAAACAGACGATCCAGAACAGGTGCCAGCGTGCGACCGGCACGCTCCCCTGAACCGTGCCCGCGGGCAACATCCAGATGACCGCGCCGAGCACGAGTCCGAGCAGGCCCGTCACGATGCCCCACAGCACGGACCACTCGTTGCCGTCGAAGTGGCGATTCGCTTGCAGATAGCGCGCGTTGACAACCGCGTACCAGGTCCAGGACGCAAGCGCCCCGAGGGCGCACGCCAGACCGGTCAGTCGCGTGAGCACGCTGGTCGCGTGCTCGCTGCTGACCGCGGGTGAAAGCACGTCGCTGAACACGTCCAGGTTGATGCATGCGATGCCCGCCAGCACGAGCAGCAAAGGCCCGACGAGCCGCCTGAGGTCGATCGCGCCGTGGTCGCGCCGTCCGGCGAGCGTGACGGTCACGGGCAAAATCCCCACGATCAGCGACGAAGGCGCGACGCCCACGAGCTGCACCGCGCTCGCGAGCAGCATGTAGTAGAGCAGGTTGCCGACCAGCGCCAGCTTCACGAGCGCGATGAAATCGGCGCGCGTGAGTTTGGCGAGGAGCCTTCGAGCGATCGGCAGCGCGACCGCGAGCGACACGGCGCCGTACATCAGATAGCGTCCCACGCTCAGGGCGAGCGGCGAAAAATCCGGCAAGAGCCGTGGTGCGAGAAAGATGAAGCCCCAGATCGCACCCGCTGCCATTCCGTACATCACACCGCGCTGCATTGCCCGACTCCGGTCGTTATTTCACTTGACGGCGCGAAGCGTAGCACGCGGCCCCGGGCGGCCGTCTTGTCGAAAACTGCAACGGCGGGTGTGTCCGGCACGCGGGCGCGCACGGCGCGGATTTTGCGCCGGAATGGCCTAAGCTGCTGTTCGGGCAGTGAAAATGCAGGGAACTATCGGTATAATCTGCTTTTGCGCCCATAGGATTTGCCATGCGTCTGATCCAGAAAGCACTCACGTTCGATGATGTGCTCCTCGTGCCTGCGTTCTCCAGCGTTCTCCCGCGCGACACCAGCCTGAAATCCCAGCTGACTCGCAATATTTCCCTGAACATGCCTCTCGTGTCCGCAGCCATGGACACGGTCACCGAAGGCCGGCTCGCCATCGCGATGGCGCAGATGGGCGGCATCGGCATCGTCCACAAGAATCTCACCGCCAAGGAACAGGCCCGCGAAGTCGCGAAAGTGAAGCGCTTCGAGTCGGGCGTCGTGCGTGATCCGATCACGGTGCCGCCGCAGATGCGCGTGCGCGACGTCATCGCGCTGACGCAGCAGCACGGCATTTCGGGCTTCCCGGTGGTCGAGGGCGCGCAACTGATCGGCATCGTCACCAACCGCGACCTGCGTTTCGAGGAGCGTCTCGACGAGCCGGTGCGCAACATCATGACGCCGCGCGAGCGTCTCGTGACGGTCAAGGAAGGCACGTCGCTCGCCGAAGCGAAGGCGTTGATGCACAGCCATCGCCTGGAACGCGTGCTGGTCGTCAACGACGCCTTCGAGCTGCGCGGCCTGATGACGGTGAAAGACATCACCAAGCAGACCGAAAACCCGGACGCCTGCAAGGACGAGGACGGCAAGCTGCGTGTGGGCGCGGCGGTCGGCGTAGGTCCGGACAATGAAGAGCGCGTGGACCTGCTGGCGCAGGCGGGCGTCGACGTGATCGTCGTCGATACCGCGCACGGCCACAGCCAGGGCGTGCTCGAGCGCGTGCGCTGGGTCAAGCAGAATTACCCGCGCGTGCAGGTCATCGGCGGCAATATCGCGACGGCAGCGGCGGCGAAATCGCTCGTCGAATACGGCGCGGACGCGGTGAAGGTCGGTATCGGCCCGGGCTCGATCTGCACGACGCGGATCGTCGCGGGCGTCGGCGTGCCGCAGATCACGGCGATCGCCAACGTCTCCGAAGCGCTGCGCGGCACCGGCGTGCCGGTCATCGCGGATGGGGGCGTGCGCTTCTCGGGCGACGTCTCGAAGGCGCTTGCGGCGGGCGCGAACGTCGTCATGATGGGCAGCATGCTCGCCGGCACGGAAGAATCCCCGGGCGACGTCTTCCTGTACCAGGGCCGTCAATACAAGTCGTACCGCGGCATGGGCTCGGTCGGCGCGATGAAGGACGGGGCGGCGGACCGCTACTTCCAGGACAACTCGGCGAACATCGACAAGCTCGTGCCGGAAGGCATCGAAGGCCGCGTGGCCTACAAGGGCTCGGTCAACGCAATCCTGTTCCAGATCGTCGGCGGCGTGCGCGCGAGCATGGGCTATTGCGGTTGCCGCACCATCGGCGAAATGCACGAGAAGGCGGAATTCGTGCAGATCACGGCGGCCGGCATGCGCGAGTCGCATGTGCACGACGTGCAGATCACGAAGGAAGCACCCAACTATCACGTCGACTAATCAAGCGGAGCGATCATGAAGCCGTTGCTGCGGGTCGTGCTCGTCATCAATGCCCTGATTTTTCTGGCGTTCGGTCTGCTATTTCTGCTGACGCCGTGGGCGGGCTTGTACGGCGCGCTGCAACTGGATTCGATCCGCGTGCAGCCGGCGTTTGCCGGGCAACTGCTCGGCATCGCGCTCATCGGGCTTTCGTGGCTCGCGTTTCATGCGGCCGTCGATGGCGCGTTGTCGGCCCGGGCCGCCCGCGTCTCGGGTCATGTGCAATGGCTCTCGGGGGTCGTGGTGCTGGTGTGGCTGCTCGGTCTGCATGCGCCGCAGGTCGATGGCTTCGGACAGATCAGCGCAGCGGTGGTCGGCGCCGTGCTTCTGGTACTCGGTTTGGGCAGCGTGAGACTGTCGTCGGTGGTGCGGCGACGCGAGCGCGCGGCGCTGGCTGGCGCCGCGTCGGCCCAGCGCGCGGAGAAGAAGGCGGCGCAAAAGCGCGAGGACGTTCGCACGGGCGCCACGGCGCCTTCGTCGCGCGTCGAGCCGATCGATGCCGGCGTCCGTCCCGCGGCGCGCGCGCCGGGAGCGACGGCCATCGATCCGGTTTCCGGTCGCGCGATCGATTCAACGGGGCGTCCGCTCGATCCGGCTTCACCGATCTCATCGGCCGCGATACGCGCGCATCCGGACGGCGCCGTCGATCCCGTCACGGGCGGCACGCTCGATCCGGTGACGGGCCGCGCGATCGATCCGGTCACCGGCAAGCGCATCGAACCCCTGATCAGCGGCGAGATCGATCCGGCGACGGGTCGAAGAGTCGATCCGCTCGGGCCCGACGCGAGCCGCGCACCACGTTGAGGGCGCGAAGCACATGCCGCAAGGCACGCACGTGCAGCAGCGCAAACATGCAGCGCAAACACGCAAGACAAACACGCAAGACAAGCACGGTCGGCCCTTTCGCCGGCCGTCGATTTATTTGCAGACGGGCTGCGCGACGTCGCGTCCGGCAGCACAGACATTCATCGTTCACTAGCCTTTGGCCGCAGCCATGCACGACAAAATCCTGATTCTCGATTTCGGCTCCCAAGTCACCCAGCTGATCGCACGGCGCATCCGCGAGTCGCACGTCTACTCGGAAATCCATCCGTACGACGTCGATGAGACGTTCATCCGCGAATTCGATCCCAAGGGCATCATCCTGTCGGGCGGGCCGAGCTCGGTCACCGAGGCCAAGTCGCCGCGCGCGCCGCAAATCGTCTTCGATCTCGGCGTGCCGGTGCTCGGCATCTGTTACGGCATGCAGACGATGGCCGATCAGCTCGGCGGCAAAGTCGAACTGGGCAACGTGCGCGAATTCGGCTATGCGGAAGTGCAGGCGCTGAATCACACGGGTTTCCTGGAAGGCATCGAGGACTTCAAGGCCGCTCAGGGCGAGTCGATGCTCAAGGTGTGGATGAGCCACGGCGACAAGGTCGTCGACTTGCCTGCGGGCTTCCGGCTGATGGCCTCGACGCCGTCGTGCCCGATCGCCGCGATGGCCGACGACGACCGCCGCTTCTACGGCCTGCAATGGCATCCGGAAGTCACGCACACGGTGCAGGGTCGCGCGATGCTCGAGCGCTTCGTGCTGGAGCTGTGCGGCGCGAAAGCGGATTGGGAGATGGGCCATTACATCGACGAGGCGGTGGAGAAGATCCGTGCGCAGGTCGGCGGTGAGCACGTCATTCTCGGCCTTTCGGGTGGCGTCGATTCGTCGGTGGCGGCGGCGCTGTTGCATCGCGCGATCGGCGATCAGTTGACGTGCGTGTTCGTCGATCACGGATTGCTGCGCCAGAACGAGGCGGAGCAGGTGATGTCGACGTTCGCGGATCATCTGGGCGTGAAAGTGATTCACGTCGACGCGAGCGAGGAGTTTCTGCAAAAGCTCGCAGGCGTCACCGATCCGGAAGCGAAGCGCAAGATCATCGGCGCGGAGTTCGTCGAAGTGTTTCATAAGGAATCGGACAAGCTCACCGACGCCAGGTGGCTCGCGCAGGGCACGATCTATCCGGACGTGATCGAATCGGCGGGCAAGGGCAAGAAGGGCGCGCACACCATCAAGAGCCATCACAATGTCGGCGGCCTGCCGGAGACGCTGAATCTCAAGTTGCTCGAGCCGTTGCGTGAACTCTTCAAGGACGAAGTGCGCGAGCTCGGCGTGAAGCTCGGACTGCCGCCTGCGATGGTGTATCGCCATCCGTTCCCGGGTCCGGGTCTCGGCGTGCGGATTCTCGGCGAAGTGAAGCGCGAGTTTGCGGATTTGCTGCGTCGTGCGGATGCGATTTTCATCGAGACGCTGCGCAATACCATCGACAAGGAAACCGGCAAGTCGTGGTATGACCTCACGAGCCAGGCGTTCGCGGTGTTCCTGCCGGTGAAGAGCGTCGGCGTGATGGGCGATGGCCGCACGTACGAGTACGTCGTCGCGCTGCGCGCCGTGCAGACGCTCGACTTCATGACCGCGCATTGGGCGCATCTGCCGCATGAACTGCTCGGGCATGTGAGCAACCGCATCATCAATGAAGTGCGTGGCATCAATCGGGTGGTGTATGACATCTCGGGGAAGCCGCCGGCGACAATCGAGTGGGAGTGACCGCGCGTCGCTTCACATTGACCACGAGTCGGGCGCATGAGTGACACGGCACCCGACCTCAAACCGGGCGAGCGCATCACCGACTCGCTCTTCTTCGCGCTCTATCCCGACGCAGCCGCCGCTGCACGAATCGCCGAACTGGCGGCGCGGCTGCGCATCGAACATAGGCTGAAGGCGAGGGCGATTTCCGCCGATCGCCTTCACGTCACGCTGCTTTATCTCGGCGCCTTCGCAGGCGTTCCCGCAGATGTGGTCGCGCAAGCACGCACCGCGGCTTGCCGAATCGCATCGCCGCCCGTCGAACTCGTCCTCGATCGCATCGGGAGCTTTGCCGGCCGCCGCGCGAAGCGCCCGCTCGTTCTGTCGGGCGATGTCGCCGAGCCACTCGGCGCCCTCGAACACACGCTCGGCACCGCGCTCGAAGCCGCCGGCATCGCCCTCAAACGCCATCCCCGCTTCACGCCCCACGTGACCTTGCTCTACGACGAGCACCGCATCGCGCGCCAGGCCGTCGAACCCATCGCATGGACCGCGCACGAGTTCGCGCTCGTGCGCAGCTTCATCGGCCGGTCGCAATACGAAGTCCTCGCGCGCTGGCCGCTCCTGTCGTGAATCGCCGGAACCACCCGAAATAAAGGGTTTCGCGGATTTTTCTAACGCGTTAAGGTTCGTGTATCGGAATAAATCGATACGAAGCGCTTACATGACCCGGTCCCGCCTGCTGCATATCACGCCCGAAACGCACAATGTCCAGATCGATCTCGTCTACGCGACCGATCGCAACTTCACCGGCAAGCCGATCTACAAGGCGCAGCATTGCCTGCTGCTCGAACCCGCCGAAGCCGCGCTAAGAAAGGCCGTCGATATCGCGCGCAGCATCGGCACGACGCTTCGGATTTTCGACGCCTATCGTCCGCCGCAAGCGCAGAAGGTGCTGTGGGATTTCCTGCCCGATCCGACGTTCATCGCCGAACTCGGCCGCGGCTCGAACCATAGCCGCGGCACGGCGGTGGACCTGACACTCGTCGATCGCGATGGCAACGCGCTCGACATGGGCACCGAATTCGACGCGATGGTCGTCGAATCGGAGCATTTCCACTTCGGCCTGCCGGAGCACGTCCAGCGTAATCGAACGCTGTTGCTCGGCGTGATGCACGGCGCGGGCTTCACGCACATCAAAAGCGAGTGGTGGCATTACGAATTGCCAGGCTCGCGCGAACTTGCTCTGATCGACAACGAAGAAAGCGGCCCGCTGCGGCTGATGTGAACCCGATACCAACAGGACGACATCACATGAAAAAGGCATTGGCGGCGGTCATGCTCGCCTCGGCGCTGACGGCATTCACGGGCTTGTCGGGCGTGCAGGCGGCGACGCCGAAGGACATGTTCGTCATGGCGACGCTGCTCGATGAATTCACTTCGCTCGATCCCGGCGAAATCTACGAACTGGTGCCGGAGGAATATGTCGCGAACACGTATGACCGGCTGGTGCGCGTCGACCTGAAAGACCCGTCGAAATTCAATGGCGACGTCGCCGAGTCCTGGAGCGCGAGTCAGGATGGCCTCACGTTCACGTTCAAGATTCGCCCGGGCCTCAAGTTCCACTCCGGCAATCCGCTGACAGCCGACGACGTCGCATGGTCGATTCAGCGCACCGCGCTGCTCGACAAGGGTGCGGCGGCGGTGCTCGCGGGCATCGGCCTGACCAAGGCGAACGCATTGCAGAACGTGAAGAAGATCGACGATACGACCGTCTCGATCACGACTGACCAACGTTACGCGCCGACCTTCGTGCTCAACGTGCTCGGTTCGTGGCCGGCGTCGGTGGTGGATCGCAAGCTCGTCGAGTCGCACGCGAAGGGCAACGACTACGGCAATGAGTGGCTCAAGACCAACGAAGCCGGCTCGGGCGCCTACAAGCTCGTGAAGTGGACCGCGAACGACAGTATCGTGCTGCAGCGCTTCGAGGGCTATCGCATTCCGCTCGCCATGAAGCGCATCGTGCTGCGTCACGTGACAGAGGCGGCAAGCCAGCGCCTGATGATCCAGAACGGCGACATCGACGTCGCGCGCGATCTGAGCCCCGACGATCTCGACACGCTCTCGAAGAGCGGCGTCATCAAGGCGACGGCCGTGCCTCAGGCCACGCTCATGTATCTCGGCCTCAACAACAAGAACCCGAATCTCGCGAAGCCCGAGGTCTGGGAAGCAATGAAGTGGCTGATCGACTATCAGGGCATCCAGAAAAACGTGATCCGCACGACCTACAAGGTTCACGAGACGTTTCTGCCTGAAGGCTTTCTCGGCGCGCTGAACGAGAACCCGTATCACCAGGACGTCGCGAAGGCGAAGGCGCTGCTCGCCAAGGCGGGTTTGGCCAACGGGTTCACCGTGAAGATGGACGTGCGCAACGACTATCCGTACAGCGAGATCGCGCAGGCGGTGCAGGCGAATCTCGCGCTCGCCAACATCAAGGTGCAGCTCATGCCGAGCGATAACAAGCAGACGCTCGGACGCTATCGGGCGCGCGCGCATGACATCTATATCGGCGAGTGGTCGGCGGATTACATCGATCCGCACAGCAACGCGCAGGGTTTCGTGTGGAACCCCGACAACTCGGATGCATCGAGCTACAAGATGCTTGCATGGCGCAACGCGTGGGACATTGCGCAACTCACTAAGGAAACCAACGCGGCGCTCGCCGAAAGCGATACGAAAAAGCGTGCGCATCTCTACGAGAAAATGCAGCGTGAAGTGCTCGCGAAGTCGCCGTTCGTGATCATGTTCCAGAAGGTGTCGCAGGTCGCGGCGCGTCCCGGTGTGACCGGTCTCGAAGTCGGGCCGATCAACGATCTCGTGTCCTACCGAAACATCAGGAAGCAGTGAGTACGGTCACGTTCATCGAGCGCGTGCGCGCCATGAGCGCGCATCGGGGCGGCGTGCGCATCGCGCTTGCGCTCGCGCACTGGATCGCGATGCTCGTCATCACGTTCACGGGCCTGCTTGCCATCACGTTCTTCATCGGCCGCAAGATTCCGATCGATCCGGTGCTTGCAATTCTCGGCGACCGCGCGTCCGCGGGCGCGTATGCCGCCGCGCGCTTGAGGCTCGGGCTCGACAAGCCGCTCATCGATCAGTTCGTGATCTACGCGCGCGACGTGCTGCACGGCAATCTCGGCGTCTCATTGCTGACGGCCAATCCCGTGATCGACGACATCAAACGCGTCTTTCCGGCGACGCTGGAACTCGCGACGCTCTCGACGTTCATCGGCATTGCGATCGGCGTGCCGCTCGGCGTCGCGGCCGCGGTGAAGCACAATCGCATCGTCGATCACATTGCGCGCGTGATCGGGCTCGCGGGCAGTTCGGTGCCGGTGTTCTGGCTCGCGCTGATGGGCCTCCTGCTGTTCTATGCGCGGCTGCATTGGGTGTCGGGGCCGGGGCGCATCGATCCGGTCTACGACGGCATGGTCGACACGCGCACGGGCAGTCTGCTGATCGACTCGCTCGTCGCCGGCGAATGGGATGTCTTCAGGAACGCGTTCTCTCATATCGCGCTGCCGGCGAGCGTGCTCGCGTTTTATTCGATCGCGTATCTGTCGCGCATGACGCGCTCGTTCATGCTCGAACAACTGAGCCAGGAATACGTGACGACCGCGCGTGCCAAAGGCCTGCCCGAGCGCCGCGTGATCTGGCGGCATGCGTTCGGCAATATCGCCGTGCCGCTTCTGACGGTGATCGCGCTCGCGTACAGCTATCTGCTCGAAGGTTCGGTGCTGACCGAGATCGTGTTCGCGTGGCCGGGCATCGGTTCGTATCTGACGGGCGCGTTGCTCAATGCCGACATGAACGCCGTGCTCGGCAGCACGCTCGTGATCGGCGCGACGTTCATCGCGCTCAATCTTTTGACCGACGCGCTCTACCGCGTGTTCGACCCGCGCACGCGCTGACATGGAGGACTTTGCGCAGATGAAACCGGCGCGATCGGGTTTGCGCACGTGGCTTCTCACCGATACGCCCGCGTCCCCGCGCCAGGCCGCGCTCGGCCGGGCTTATCGGCGCTGGCGGCGGTTCTCGTCGAATCCGCTCAGCATGCTCGGACTCGCGATCCTGCTGCTGCTCGTCGTGGTTGCGGCAGTCGGGCCGATACTCGTCTCGCAGGATCCGTTGCAGCAAGTGCTCGCCGAACGTCTCACGCCGCCCGGCGCGGCGCACTGGTTAGGCACCGACCAGCTCGGCCGCGACATTCTCTCGCGGCTCGTGCACGGCTCGCGCCTCACGCTGGCCATCGCCATGCTCGTCGTCGTGCTCGTCGTGCCGGTCGGCCTCGCGATCGGCACGGTGGCGGGCTACTGCGGCGGCATCGTCGATACGGTGCTGATGCGCGTGACCGATGTTGCGCTCGCGTTTCCGAAGATCGTGCTCGCGCTCGCGTTCGCCGCCGCGCTCGGGCCGGGCGTGCTCAATGCGGTGATCGCGCTGTCCATCACCGCATGGCCGCCGTATGCGCGACTCGCGCGCGCGGAATCGCTGCGGCTCGCGCGGGCCGATTACATCCACGCCGCGCGTCTGCAAGGCGCATCGCACCTGCGCATTCTGCTGCGCTATATCGTGCCGCTGTGCTCGTCGTCGGTGATCGTGCGGGCGACGCTCGACATGGCCGGCATCATTCTCGCCGTCGCGGGACTGGGGTTTCTCGGCCTGGGCGCTCAGCCGCCGAGCCCGGAATGGGGTTACATGGTTGCGGCGGGCCGCAATGTGTTGCTCGACGCGTGGTGGGTCGCGACGATTCCCGGCCTCGCGATCCTCGCGGTGAGCCTCGCCTTTAACCTGCTCGGCGACGGTCTGCGCGACGTCTTCGATCCGCGTCATGGAGGCTGACTTGTCCGACGCGCTGGCGCATATCGACGAGCTGGAAGTGGCCTTCACGGGCCACGACGGCGCGCTCATGCCCGCGGTGCGCGGCGTATCGCTGACGGTGCGGCGGGGCGAGCGGCTCGGCATCGTCGGGGAATCGGGATCGGGCAAATCGCTGACGGGGCGCGCGTTGCTCGGGCTCTTGCCGCCCGAGGCGAAATGGTCCGCCAAGGCGCTGCGCTTCGAAGATCGGGACCTGCTCGCGATGCGCCCCAAAGAGCGCCGCCGCTTGTGCGGCACACGCATGAGCATGATCCTGCAAGACCCGAAGTTCTCGCTCAACCCGGTGATGACCGTCGCGCAGCAGATGCGCGAAACCTTCGTGCGGCAAGGCGTGAAAGAGAGCCGGCGCGTGCTGCGCGAGCGCATCGTCGCGGCGCTGGAAGCGGTGCATATCCGCGATCCGCAGCGCGTCGCGGATGCATATCCGCATGAGCTTTCAGGTGGCATGGGCCAGCGCGTGATGATCGCGATGATGGTCTCTGCCGGGCCGCGCCTCTTGATCGCCGACGAGCCCACGAGCGCGCTGGACGTCCTCGTGTCGATGCAGGTGCTCGCCGTGCTCGACGAGATGATCGAGCGCCACGACACGGGGCTCGTGTTCATCAGCCACGATCTACCGCTCGTGATGTCGTTTTGCGACCGCGTCGCGGTGATGTATGGCGGACGCGTCGTCGAGACGTGCGCGGCGCGCGATCTCGCGCACGCGACCCATCCGTACACGCGCGGGCTGCTCGAAGCGAATCCGCCGCTCGATAATCCGCCCGACGAACTGCCGACCTTGCGACGGGACCCGGCGTGGCTCGATGAAAGGACGACGCGATGATCGACATCGAGCGCGCCTGCATCCGTTTCAAGACGAAGACCGGCCACGTCGACGCGGTGCGCGACGTTTCCCTGCGCGTGGAAGAGGGTGAAGTCTTTGGGCTGGTCGGCGAATCGGGCAGCGGCAAGTCGACGCTGCTTCGCGCGCTCGCCGGACTGACGCCGCTCGCGGGTGGCAGCATACGCATCGGTTCGCGTCCCGTCAGGCGCGATGTGCAGATGGTGTTTCAGGACCCCTACGGCGCGCTGCATCCGCGCTTCACGGTCGACAAGACCTTGCGCGAGCCGCTCGCGATCAACGGCATCGGTGACGAAGACGCGCGCATCCTCGATGCGCTCGGCGAAGTCGGACTCGGCCCGGCGTTCCGCTTTCGCTATCCGCATCAGTTGTCGGGCGGCCAGCGCCAGCGCGTGTCGATCGCGCGGGCGCTGATCGTCGAGCCGCGCGTCCTGTTGCTGGACGAGCCGACCTCCGCGCTCGACGTGTCCGTGCAGGCCGAGATTCTGAACCTGCTTCGGCGTCTGCACCGCGAGCGCAAGCTGACGATGATTCTCGTGAGCCACAACCTCGCGGTGATCGGCTTTCTGTGTCAGCGCGTCGCGGTGATGCGCAATGGCGAGATCGTCGAGCAACTGGACGTGGACGCGGTGCGCTCGCGCGATGTCGCGCACGAATATACGCGCCGGCTGCTTCTCGCGACGGAGGGCTACACGCGCGACAGCGCCACGCGTCTGGAGCGCGAGCCGGGCACGTAGTCATCGTACAAGCACAGTTGCCACGAAGCAGTCAACGAATGTTGCGCAAACGACGCATATGGACAGCGATAAGCCCGGTATACGGTGAAGCGCCGCGAACAGGCGTGCGTCGCCCGAAAACCTCGCGGCAGCCGCTGATAGAATAGGGCTTGGATTGTCGAGACGTGCCGAACAACGCGCGAGCGTGGTTTTCCGGCTGCCTTCCGACTTCGAGCTAACCAACGGAAATCGTGACAGACCGCGCCCGCTCGCGGGTGAAAGCCGGTCGTAATCCCCGATGAAATTGCTAGATGCTTTGGTCGAACAGCGGATCAACGAAGCCGCTGCGCGTGGCGAGTTCAACAACCTGCCGGGCGCGGGCGCTCCGCTGCACTTCGACGACGACGTCCTCGTGCCCGAGGAAGTGCGTGTCGCCAATCGAATCCTCAAGAATGCGGGCTTCGTCCCACCCGCCGTCGAACAGCTGCGCGCGTTGCGTGGGCTGCAGGAAGAGTTCGACAAGGTGACGGACCCCGCGGCCCGTTGTCAGTTGCAAGCCAAGATGCTCGCGCTCGACATGGCGCTCGAATCGCTCCGTGGCGGCGGCTGCGTGCCGCATGAGTACCGCCGGCGCATCGCCGAGCGGCTCTCCGAGCGCGCACAGTCGCGCGTGGCGGTGGAAGTCAAGTGATCGGGACACCGGACGCGCCGGAGCCCGCGCCCAGCGCTGCCATCGCCGATCCTTCAAGCGAACGCGATCGCCGCTTCATGGCGCTTGCGCAAAGCGCCGCCGACGAAGCCCGTCGTGCGGGCGAAGTGCCCGTGGGTGCGGTGATCGTGCTGGGCGATGAAGTCATCGCCACGGGTTTCAATCATCCGATTCGCGGACACGATCCGTCCGCGCATGCCGAAATGGCCGCGCTGCGCGCCGCCGCCCAGAAGCTCGAGAACTACCGTCTGCCGGGCTGTGAACTCTATGTGACGCTCGAGCCGTGCCTGATGTGCGCGGGCGCCATCATGCACGCGCGGATTGCACGCGTCGTCTTCGGCGCGACGGACCCGAAAACGGGCGCGTGCGGCAGTGTCGTCAACATGTTCGCTAATGCGCAGCTCAATCATCACACCATGGTGACGGGCGGCGTGCTGGCAGACGAATGCGGGCACGCGCTCAAGAATTTCTTCGCCGAGCGCCGCCGCCTGGCACGTGAAGAGCGCGATGCGCGCCGTGCGCGCGAAGCCGGCCTGCTCGCCGCGACCGATACCTCCGATCCGACAACGAATCCAACGACAACATCGTGAAATCACGCACCATCGACCTCGTCGCGCCCTCGGGCTATCCGCACGATCCGGCGGCTGTGGAGCGCGCCCTCGGACGCTTGCGCAGGGAAGGGCATCGCCTGGAGAACGTCAATGCCACGCGGCGGCGCTTTCAACGCTTCGGCGGCACCGACGCCGAGCGTGCGGCCGACCTCAACCGGCTCGCGGACGCGTCGCGGCCGTTGCCCGACATCGTACTTGCCGTGCGCGGCGGCTATGGGGCATCGCGCATTCTGCACGGACTCGACTATCTCGGCCTGCGCAGACTCGCCGATCAGCCGGTCGCCATCATCGGTCACAGCGATTTCACGGCGATCCAGTGCGCGCTCTTTGCGCACGCCGGCGTGAAAAGCTTCGGCGGCCCCATGTTCGCAGGCGATTTCGGCGCCGAACAGGTGAGCCCGTTCACGATGCAGCACTTCTGGAACGCGATATCGCATTCTAGTTTCACCGTGACGAGCAACACGCCGCAGCGCCAGTCAGTGGACGCGACCGGCACGCTGTGGGGCGGCAATCTCGCGATTCTGGCCTCGCTCGTCGGCACGCCGTATATGCCGCCGATCGACGGTGGAATTCTCTACGTCGAAGATGTGAACGAGCATCCGTTCCGGATCGAACGGATGATTTATCAGTTGCATCAGTCGGGCATGCTCGGCCGTCAGCAGGCGATCGTCATGGGCGAATTTTCGGGCGGGCGGCTTTCGGATTACGACAACGGCTATTCGCTCGACGCGATGATCGAGCAGGTCCGATCCGTGATCGGCATTCCTGTGGTGACCGGGTTGCAGTTCGGACACGTGGAAAATCTTCTGACGCTTCCTTTCGGAGCGACGGCGCACCTCGTCGCGACCGAGCGGGGATTTACGCTGAAACTGTCCGATTACCCGCATCTGGCCTGACTTGAGCACAAAAGGCGCTCCAGCGAGCGCCTCTCTTTTAATGGATATGTGCAACTAACGGTCTTAAAGTGCACCATCCGGAATTCAACTACACCCTAAATCAAACGCATGAATTGTCGACAAAAAGCTGCCGGCAATGCTGACAAAAACGTGTGAAATTGGCGCAGAGGCCTGCCGGAGCAGGCTCGCAGGCCAGTGCTCTGCCTAAAGAACCGCTTCGAGACCTCGGTTTTTGAAATGAATTGTTGACAATCTTTATGTCGATTCTAAGATACTTAACATGTAAGCGAGCACATCATGTCCGACGCCAAACGTAGTGCTGCATCCGATGCTTCACCGGTCGCTCCGAACGGGGCGAATGCCGAGTCGATCGCCGAGAGTATCCGCGCCGCGATTCTCGAACATCGGTTGGCGCCGGGCGCGAAGCTGACCGAAGCGCAGTTGTGCGAGGTGTTCGCAGTGAAGCGCGGCACCGTCCGTCAGGCGCTCGCGCAACTGTCGAACGAACGGCTCGTCGATCTGGAGCCGAACCGCGGCGCCTTCGTCGCAAGTCCGTCGCTGCAGGAAGTGCATGAGGTGTTCGAGATGCGCCGCATCATCGAGCTGGCGGTGGTGGAGCGGATTGCGCAGGGACACGGCATGCGCCGGCTGAAGTCGATCAGCGCGACCATCGGCAAGGAGCGCCGCGCATTCGAGAGCCACGATTTTTCTTCGTGGATCCGGCTGTCCGGCGAATTTCACACCGAGCTCGCGGCGCTCACCGGCAATACGGTGTTGTGCGAATGTCTGTCGGGACTCGTCGCGCGCTCGACGCTGATCTCGGCGCTGTATGAGTCGCTCGGAAAGAGCTCGTGCTCATTCGAGGATCACGAAGACATTCTTGCCGCGCTCGATGCCGGCGATGCA
Organism: Caballeronia turbans; assembly: GCA_001544655.2. Lineage (GTDB taxonomy): Bacteria > Pseudomonadota > Gammaproteobacteria > Burkholderiales > Burkholderiaceae > Caballeronia > Caballeronia turbans. The sequence goes on along the minus strand of FCOD02000005.1, from coordinate 281,086 downwards.
GCGAAAGCCGGCGACCTGATGGCGCAGCATCTGCGCGATGTCGAGCTGAAGATGCTGGAGCGGCCGGCGCGTGGCGCGGTCGATTTGAAGGAAGTATTCACAAGGCCCGCCGAGCGCGAAAGGGCGCTCGATACGTAGGCAGCAGTGACAGTGCAGATCGCAGAATCTGCCATCGGCTGAAGATAGCAGGACTAAATAATTGAAGACCGTGCTCGCGCCCCGCGCCGGCGCGTGGAGAGTCGCACGCGCAAAAAAATCAGCAGCGTGCACTGCATCGAACACGACGCTCATGTGAGCGTGAGATGAAAGTCGCCGCAGGGCGAGCGTGCCGGGCCATGTGCTCGCGCGCTTCTGGCTTGACGCCCCAAAGCGAAAACGCAAATCCGAAGAATGCCGCGCTGATTCGAAATGTCAGCGAAGGTGTCCGATCGAAGCTCGTCACAGCAGCATTTGCAGTTTTTTCTTACGCAAGCAGCCAATGAAGGAGACGTCATGGCCCAGTTCAGTGCACCCGGCAGTTCAGCCTTGCCGCAATACGAAGAGCAGACAGCGGAACACGATCCGAATCTACCCGCCGGTTACAGCGACCGCCTTTACAACGAAGACCTCGCCCCGCTCAAGAACCAGACCTGGGGCGCATACAACATCTTCGCGTTCTGGATGTCCGACGTGCATAGCGTCGGCGGCTATGTGTTCGCGGGCAGTCTCTTCGCGCTCGGCCTGACGAGCTGGCAAGTGCTGGTGTCGTTGCTGATCGGCATCGGCTTGGTGAACGCGTTGTGCAACATGATCGCGAAGCCGAGCCAGGTGGCCGGCGTGCCGTATCCCGTCGCGTGCCGCGCCACGTTCGGCGTGCTCGGTGCGAACATTCCAGCCGTGATCCGCGGGCTCATCGCGGTCGCGTGGTATGGCATTCAGACGTATCTGGCTTCGAGCGCGCTCGTCATCGTCGTGCTGAAGTTCGTGCCGTCGCTGATGCCTTACGCCGACGTGCACAAGTACGGCTTCGTGGGTCTGTCGGCGCTCGGCTGGGCGGGCTTCATGCTGCTCTGGGTGCTGCAGGCCATCGTGTTCTGGCGCGGCATGGAGATGATCAAGAAGTTCATCGACTTCGCAGGTCCGGCCGTCTACGTCGTGATGTTCCTGCTCGCCGGCTACATGGTGTGGCGCGCGGGCATCAAGAACATCGGCCTGAATCTGGGCGGCGTGAAGTATCACGGCATGGAAGTGATTCCCGTGATGATTACCGCGATCTCGCTCGTCGTGTCGTACTTCTCCGGCCCGATGCTGAATTTCGGCGACTTCTCCCGCTACTGCAAGAGCTTTCGCAGCGTGAAGCGCGGCAACTTCTGGGGCCTGCCGGTCAACTTCCTGGCGTTCTCGCTGGTGACCGTCATCACGACCGCGGCCACGCTGCCGGTGTTCGGCCAATTGATCACCGATCCGGTCGAAACCGTCGGCCGCATCGATCATCCGACCGCCGTGATTCTCGGCGCGCTGACCTTCACGATCGCGACCATCGGCATCAACATCGTGGCCAACTTCGTATCGCCGGCTTTCGACTTCTCCAACGTCGCGCCGAAGCTCATCAGCTGGCGTATGGGCGGCATGATGGCCGCGACCGCGTCGATCTTCATCACGCCGTGGAACCTGTTCAACAATCCGGCGGTGATCCACTACACGCTGGATATTCTCGGCAGCTTCATCGGACCGTTGTACGGCGTGCTGATCCTCGACTTCTATCTCGTGAAGCGCGGCAAGCTCGCGGTGGACGATCTCTACTCGGTGTCCGAAGAAGGCAAGTACTGGTACACGAAGGGCGTGAACCGCCGTGCGGTGATGGCGCTCCTGCCGGCCGCCGTCATCGCGATTCTCTGTGTGATGCTGCCGTCGCTCGAAGGCGCCGCGAACTTCTCCTGGTTCATCGGTGCGGGCCTGGGCGCGGTGTTCTATTACTTCCTGGCGGATCGCAAGCGTCCGGTCTGACCCATCGCCTATAACACACGATAGAACCTGAGAGAACCTTCCAAAGCAGTGTGGAGAACAGCAATGCGCATCAAACTGATCAACCCGAACACGACGCAGCGCATGACCGATTCGATGGGCCGCTGCGCGCGCGAAGTCGCGGCGCCCGGCACGGAGATCGTCGCCGTGAGCCCGACGATGGGCCCGCCGTCCATCGAGGGCTATTACGACGAAGCGATCGCCTCGCTCGGACTTCTGGCGGAAGTGGAAGCGGGAGAAAAGCAGGGTTTCGACGGTTACGTGATTGCCTGCTTCGGCGATCCGGCCCTTTACGCCGCACGTGAATTGGCGCGCGGTCCGGTGATCGGCATCGCGGAAGCGGCGATGCACGCGGCGAGCGTGATCGCGCCGGGATTTTCCGTCGTCACGACGTTGCAGCGCACGGTCGGCATGGCATGGCATCTGGCGGAGCGCTACGGCATGACGCGCTTTTGCAAAAACGTTCGCGCGACCGACGTTCCCGTGCTCGAACTGGACGTGCCGGGGTCGCCCGCGCGCCAGACGATCATCGACGAATGCCGGCGCGCGCTCGACGAGGACGGCTCGGATGCGATCGTCCTCGGCTGCGCGGGCATGGCGGAGTTCTGCCGCGAGGTGGAGGACGCGATCGGCGCGCCGGTGGTCGAGGGTGTGACGGCGGCGGTGAAATGGGCGGAGGCGTTGATCGCGCTGAAACTCCACACCGCGAAACGCGGCGACTATGCGCGCCCGCTCGCGAAACGGTATGACGGCGTGCTGTCGGATTTCAGCCCGCGCTGATCGCGGTTCCGAGGGACACATACTCCCGACGTGACCCGGATTATCTGCCCTGATGTATGGGCGCGTCCGGGTCTTTTAGCTACACTCGATCGTCAACAATCCCGTTTTTTAAACGCTTGAGCTCAACGCCAGCCATGTCACTCGATCCGAACTATCCACGCGACCTGATCGGCTACGGCCGCAACCCGGTGCAGGCCAACTGGCCGGGACGCGCGCGCGTCGCCGTGCAATTCGTGCTCAATTACGAAGAAGGCGGCGAGAATTGCGTGCTGCACGGCGATCCGGGCTCGGAGCAGTTTCTGTCGGAGATCGTGGGCGCGGCGGCGTACCCCTCGCGGCACATGAGCATGGAGTCGATTTACGAATACGGCTCGCGTGCGGGCGTGTGGCGCATCCTGCGCGAGTTCGAAAAGCGCGGCATGCCGCTGACGATCTTCGGCGTCGGCATGGCGATCGAACGGCATCCGGAACTGGCGAAGGCGTTCGTCGAACTGGGGCATGAAATCGCGTGTCACGGGTATCGCTGGATTCACTATCAGGACATGTCGCCGGAGCGCGAGGCGGAGCACATGCGCCTCGGCATGGAAGCGATCGAGCGCGTGACGGGCGTGCGTCCGCTCGGCTGGTACACCGGGCGTGACAGTCCCAACACCCATCGGCTGGTCGCGGAATACGGCGGCTTCCTCTATGACTCGGACAATTACGGCGATGACCTGCCGTTCTGGACCGAAGTGGAAGTGACGGGCGGCGAGAAGAAGCCGCATCTGATCGTGCCGTACACGCTCGACACGAACGACATGCGTTTCGCGACGCCACAGGGCTTCAACACGGGCGATCACTTTTTCACGTATCTGAAGGACGCCTTCGACGTGCTCTACGAAGAAGGCGACGAAGCGCCAAAGATGCTGTCCATCGGCATGCATTGCCGCCTGCTCGGGCGTCCCGGGCGTTTCCGCGGTCTGCAGAAATTTCTCGATCACATCGAAAAGCATGATCGCGTGTGGGTCACGCGGCGTGTCGACATCGCGCGTCACTGGCGCGAGCAACATCCTTTCGAAAGAACCAACACCGGGACGGCGGCATGAAGGCGATGCAATACACACTCGACCAACTCAACACCATGCCCGCCGACACGTTCGTGACGGTGCTCGCGGGCATCTTCGAACATTCGCCGTGGGTGCCGGAAGCGGCGGCGAAGCAGCGGCCTTTCAAGGACATCGACACGTTGCACGCGGCGATGTCGCATATCGTCGAAAGCGCGGGCGATGACAGGCAGCTCGCGCTGATCAACGCGCACCCGGAACTCGCGGGCAAGGCCGCGGTGCGCGGCGAACTGACGGCCGAATCGACGCGCGAGCAAAGCGGCGCGGGCCTCGATCTCTGCACGCAGGAAGAATTCGACCGGCTGCAATCGCTCAATGCGCAGTATCGCGAGAAGTTCGGCTTTCCCTTCATTCTCGCCGTGCGCGGGTATGACCGTCACGGCATCATCGCGAACTTCGAAAAGCGCGTGAATCACGATCGCGCCGAAGAGCTGCGCATGAGTCTCGACCAGATTTACCGGATCGCGCGTTTCAGGCTGAACGACCTGATCCAGGCCGCGTGATTCCGCATCAACCGTAACCGAACTGAACGTAACGAAGAGCAAGGACGAAGACAATGGCAATTCCGACACTCGATCCCAACGCGCCCGAATTCACGCGCCGCTATGTGAATCTCGCGGACCCGCGTCTGGGCGCGCAGGCACTCGAGGCGAGCGACGATTTCTTCGCGCCGAAGGAACGCATGCTGAACCCGGAGCCGGCGGTGTTCATTCCCGGCAAGTACGACGATCACGGCAAGTGGATGGACGGCTGGGAAACGCGCCGCAAGCGCACGACGGGCTACGACTGGTGCATCGTCAAGCTGGCGCGTCCGGGCGTGATCAAGGGCATCGACGTGGACACGAGCCACTTCACCGGCAACTTCCCGCCCGCGGCGTCGATCGAAGGCGCGCATGTCGCCGAGGGGTCGCCGAACCAGTCGACGCAATGGACGGAAATCGTCCCCTCGACGACGCTCCAAGGCAACAGTCACCACTATCTCGAAGTCAAGGCCGAAGAGCCGTTCACCCACCTGCGCGTGAACATCTATCCGGACGGCGGCATTGCGCGTCTGCGCGTGTACGGCCAGCCGCAGCTCGACTGGAGCAACGCCGACCGCAACCAGCTCGTCGATCTCGGCGCGATGGAAAACGGCGCGTACATGGTGGGCACGAACAACCAGCACTTCGGTCTCGCATCGACGTTGCTGATGCCCGGCCGCGGCGTGAACATGGGCGATGGCTGGGAAACCCGTCGCCGTCGGGAGCCGGGCAACGACTGGTGTATCGTCGCGCTGGCGCAGCCGGGCGTCATCAAGAAGGTCGAAGTGGACACCGCGCACTTCAAGGGCAATTTCCCGGATCGCTGCTCGCTTCAGGCCGCTTACGTGAAGGGCGGCACGGACAGTTCCCTCGTGACGCAGGCCATGTTCTGGCCGGTGCTGCTCGGCGAGCAGAAACTGCAGATGGACAAGCAGCATTTCTTCGAGTCGGAACTGGCTGCGCTCGGCCCGGTGACGCACGTGCGCTTCAATATTTATCCCGACGGCGGCGTGTCGCGTCTTCGTCTCTTCGGCACCCTCGCATAATGAAAAAGCTCGAGATCGTTCCGTTGACGCGCGCCGCGTTCAAGCCTTATGGCGATGTCATCGAACTCGATGGCGCGAAGCAGATCCCGATCAACCTCGGCACCACGATCCGCTTTCACGATCTGTGCAACGTGGACGTGACGGATCAGGGCGGCCATGCGATCGTCAATCTCTTTCGCGGGCAGCCGCGCACGCTGCCGTTCGAATGCAAGATGATGGAACGGCATCCGCTCGGCAGCCAGGCGTTCATTCCGCTCGACGACCGGCCGTATCTCGTCGTCGTAGCGCCCGCGGGCGATCTCGACGAGTCGAAGATCCGCGCGTTCGTCACGAGCGGCTGGCAGGGCGTGAACTATGCAAAAGGCGTGTGGCACCATCCGCTGCTCGCGTTGGGGAAGGTGAGCGATTACATCGTCGTCGATCGCGGCGGTGGCGAAGGGCACAACCTCAACGAGCTGGATCTGAAGGAATCGCTGTGGCTGACGGAAGAGGCAATGCGCTAGGACGCTTCTTTCGGGCCAGGGAAGGACCGGTGCGGTAGGGCCGGTCCTTTTGCTCTTGGGGCGTTAAGATAAGCAGTTCTTTTCCGACGACCCCGACCCAACGATGATCGATCTGCGCAGCGATACCGTCACCCGTCCCAGCCAGTCCATGCTCGCCGCGATGTCGGCCGCCGATGTCGGCGACGATGTCTGGGGCGACGATCCCACCGTCATCCGGCTTCAGTCCACGCTTGCCGAACGCACGGGCAAGGAAGCAGGCCTCTTCTTCCCGAGCGGCACGCAAAGCAATCTCGCCGCGTTGATGGCGCATTGCGCGCGCGGCGACGAATACATCGTCGGGCAGTCTGCGCACACATACAAGTACGAAGGCGGAGGCGCGGCGGTGCTCGGGAGCATCCAGCCGCAGCCGATCGAAAACGCGCCCGACGGCTCGTTGCCGCTCGACAAGATCGCGGCGGCGATCAAGCCGATCGACAATCACTTCGCGCGCACGCGCTTGCTGGCGCTGGAGAACACCATCGGCGGAAAAGTGCTGCCGGCCGAGTACGTGGCGAAGGCGACGCAGCTCGCGCGCGATCGCGGCTTGTCCACGCACCTCGACGGCGCGCGCGTGTTCAATGCGGCGGTGGCGTCGGACAAACCGGTCAGCGCGTTGTGCGCACCGTTCGACAGCGTGTCGATCTGCTTCTCGAAAGGGCTGGGCGCGCCGGTCGGTTCGGTGCTGGTCGGATCGAAGGCGTTGATCGATGCCGCGAGCCGCTGGCGCAAGGTGCTCGGCGGCGGCATGCGTCAGTCAGGCCTGCTCGCCGCGGCGTGTCTGTATGCGCTCGATCATCACGTCGACGGCCTCGCGCGGGATCACGACAACGCTGCGTATCTCGCCGCCGGCCTCGCCCAGATCGATCAGATCGAAGTGCAATCGCACGCAACGAACATGGTCTTCGCGCAGATTCCCGAGTCGCATTGCGCACCGCTCGAAGCCTTTCTGAAAGAGCGCGGCATCCTCATGCAGATGCTCTATGCGTCGCGCTTCGTCACCCACCGCGATGTGTCGCGCGCGGATCTCGATAGCGTCATTCGAGCGGTGAAGGACTATTTTTCGCGGTAAATGAAAAATGCCCCGCTCGAAACATGAGCGGGGCATTCGCGCCTCGGAACGGCAGATTTATTCGACGGCGCCGCCTGCAAACCAGGCCGCCACCTTCTGGCGCTCGGCATCCGTCATCTGCGTGACATTGCCGAGCGGCATCGCTTTCAACGTCACGGCCTGCTGATGCACGCGCTGGGCGTTCTGCTTGATCTCCGCGGGCGTATCGAGCAAGACACCGGCGGGGGCGCTGCCCATCATCGTCGGATGCGCGGAGTGGCATGTCGCGCAACGCTGCTGGATGATCGGCTGGATGTCGGCGACCTTGATCGTCGGCGCGCCTGCGGCCTGTGCGACCGGCACGGTGGGCGCGGGCATCGTCCATGCGAATGCGCCGAGCACCAGCACCAGACCCGCGACCGGCATGTACCACAGCACCTGGCCGCGATGGCGCATCACGAAGAACTGGCGAATGAGCGCGCCCGCCAGCATGATCAACACGAGAATCAGCCAGTTGAACTTGTGCGTGTAGGTCATCGCGTAGTGGTTCGACAGCATCGCAAACACCACCGGCAGCGTGAAATACGTGTTGTGCACGGAGCGCTGCTTGCCGCGCTTGCCGTAGATCGCGTTCGGCGTCTCGCCCTTGAGCATCGCGGCGACCATCTTGCGCTGGCCCGGAATGATGACGAAGAACACGTTCGCCGACATGATCGTCGCGATCATCGCGCCGGTGATCAGATAAGCGGCGCGGCCCGCGAACACTTGGCACGCGATGAATGCCGCGATCAGCACGTAGATGCCGACGCAGATGCCGAGCAGCTTGTCGTTGGTGCCGAGTACGCGGCACAGCGTGTCGTACACGATCCAGCCGGCCATCAGGAAGCCGAGCGCGGCGGACACCGCGACGACCGGGCCCATGTCGAGCACGCTCTTGTCGATCAGATAGGTGCTCGGCGACAACAGATACAGCACCAAGAAGAGGCCGAAGCCCGACATCCACGTGGTGTAAGACGGCCAGAACGACCAGTGCAGGTTCTCGGGCATGTCCTGCGGCGCGACGGAATACTTCTGCATGTGATAGAAGCCGCCGCCGTGGACGTGCCAGAAATCGCCGAACACGCCGCGACGGCGCGCATTCGGATCCGTGGGCGGTTTCAGACTGTTATCGAGCGCAACGAAATAGAACGATTCGCCGATCCACGCGATCGCGAGGATGACGTGCAGACAGCGCAATACAAGATTGAGCCAGTCGGTGACAAAGCCTTCCATGTACTCCTCCACTACCGATTCGTTATGCGCACATCGTCGAGTTGATGGGGACGGGCGCGATGTGCCTGGATGTCTTTTTTATTAGCTGCCGCGATACGTGCTGTACGCCCAAGGCGACACGAGCAGCGGCACGTGATAATGCGCGCCGGAATCCGCGATGCCGAAGCGCAGCACCACACGATCGACGAAGCGCGGTTCGGGCACGTTTACGCCGATCGCGGCGAAATAATCGCCCGCGTGGAACACCAGTTCGTATTCGCCGGTTTCGAGATCGGCGCCTTCGAGCAGCGGCGCATCGGCGCGGCCGTCGTCGTTGGTGTGGATGGTCTTGATCGCGCGGCGGGCGTCGCCGTTGAGCGCGAACAGCTCGACTTTGATGTTTGCGCCCGGGCGGCCGTGCGCGGTGTCGAGGACGTGGGTGGTGAGCTTGCCCATTCGCAGTTTCCTTGAGTTGTGCGAGATCCGGCTTTGCGCATCGATCCGAAATTCGGCACCTTGAAACGTCAGTGCGTCTGCGGCGGATCGAGGCTCCACGTCAGTGGCTACATACCCGTCGGCGTTTCAGATGCGCGCCGTGTACAGCATTGTAGGAATTTGAGACGCGCTGTGCGCCCGCGATAGGAAAGATAATGCCCAACGCATGACAGCGGCGCGTAAGCCTTGCGGCAAAGGGTTCGCCGGCGTTTCCGGCGGCTTCCCGACGGCTTTTCCGGCGATGCTACCCGCGCCAAAATTCGGGAATATATCGCCGCCGTGAAGACGACTATGACGGCGGCTTGATTGCGTCCGATTTTTTGGTTGCGGACAGTGGCAATGCCCGCAATATCTGTTGCATATGGCGGCGTCCCGAAGACGGCGGCACACGCTGGGTAACCGGGGCTTTTACTGGTTTCCCTCACCGTCTCTGGAGATAACGCTGATGCCACGCAGTCTTTTGGTCAAGAACGCCCACATGCTCGTCACGATGGATGAGCATCGCCGCGAGATTCGCGACGGCGGCATGTATATCGAAGACAACCGGATCGTCCAGACGGGACCGACGTGCGAGCTGCCGCCATCCGCCGACGAGGTGCTCGACATGCGCGGCCATCTCGTCATTCCGGGCCTCGTCAACACGCACCATCACATGTACCAGAGCCTGACGCGCGCGATTCCCGCGGCGCAGAACGCCGAACTCTTCGGCTGGCTCACGAATCTCTACCGGATCTGGGCGCATCTCACGCCCGAAATGATCGACGTTTCGACCAAGACGGCGATGGCGGAGCTGCTGCTTTCCGGCTGCACGACGTCGAGCGACCATCTGTATATCTATCCGAACGGCAGCCGGCTCGACGACAGCATCGCGGCGGCGCGGGAAATCGGCATGCGTTTTCACGCGGCGCGCGGCAGCATGAGCGTCGGGCAGAAGGATGGCGGCTTGCCGCCCGATTCGGTCGTCGAAAAGGAAGACGCGATTCTGAAGGATTCGCAGCGCCTGATCGAGACGTATCACGACGAGGGCCGCTACGCGATGCTGCGCGTGGTCGTCGCGCCTTGCTCGCCGTTTTCGGTGAGCCGCGAATTGATGCGCGATTCGGCGCTGCTCGCGCGCGAATACGGCGTGTCGCTGCACACGCATCTGGCTGAGAATGTGAACGATGTTGCGTACAGCCGCGAGAAATTCGGCATGACGCCCGCCGAATATGCGGAGGACCTCGGCTGGGTCGGGCACGACGTATGGCATGCGCACTGCGTGCAGCTCGACAGGGCGGGCATCGAGCTGTTCGCGCGCACGGGCACGGGGGTCGCGCATTGCCCTTGCTCGAACATGCGCCTCGCGTCGGGCATCGCGCCGATCCGCGCGATGCGTGACGCGGGCGTGCCGGTGGGCATCGGCGTGGATGGCTCGGCGTCGAACGATGGTGCGCAGATGGTCGCGGAAGTGCGTCAGGCGCTGCTTTTGCAACGTGTCGGCTTCGGGCCGGACGCAATGACTGCGCGCGAGGCGCTCGAAATCGCGACACTCGGTGGCGCGAAAGTGCTCAATCGCGACGACATCGGTGCGCTCGCGCCCGGCATGGCGGCGGATTTCGTGTCGTTCGACCTGTCGCAGGCGGCGTTTGCAGGCGCGCTGCACGATCCGGTGGCGGCGCTCGTGTTTTGCGCGCCGTCGCAGGTGTCGACGAGTGTCATCGACGGGAAGATCGTGGTGAAGGAAGGGCGGCTGACGACAGTCGATCTGGGCGTGGTGGTGGAGCGCCACAATCGCCTGGCGCGGGGGCTGGTTGAGGCTTCGGGTGTGTGAGGGTCGGCTGCGCGGTGGCTTGACTTGTCTGGTTTGGTTTGCGTTCGTGAAACCTGTCTACGTGTTGGTTATGAGCACTGCGCCCCGCACAGGGGCAGTGCAAATACACCAACACGAACACCAGTTTTCGCGACGATCAAACAAGCGGCAACCACGCCCTAAGGCTGATCGATCAACGACCGCGTCGCTTCCGCGACGAGCCCCCGCAGCCAGCGGACTTCGTCGGAATAATGACAGCGCTCATGCCAGAGCTGGTAATACTGCATCGGCGGGAAATCGAGCGGCGCGGGCACGACCGCGAGGGGCAGGAACCGCGCGTAATGGTCCGCGAAAAGGCGCGTGGTCGTGAAGACGAGATCCGACTTGATCAGCACGTAAGGCGCGAGGTTGAAATACGGCAGCGTGACGACGACATGGCGCTTCAGGCGCTCGCGCGCGAGATGCACGTCGATTGCGCCGCGCTGGCCGACGGAATAGGGCGTCGGCGCGAGATGCGGCGCGTTGAGGTATTGATCGAGCGTAAGCCCGCCGCGCTTGGCGAACGGATGCGTGTTGCTGACAAGACACACGATCTTGTCGACGAACAAGTTTGAGAGATGCAACTGCTCGGGCGGCTCAGGCCAGTTGCCGACGACGATATCGAGCTTGCCGTCCTCGAGCGCGAGTTCGTAATCGAACGCGGGGCCGAGCGAATGGAACTCGAGCGTCGCGTTGGGCGCAGCCTGCCGGAATCGTTCGACGACGGTCGGCACGAACAGCACGTTCAGATAGTCGGGGCAGCCGATGCGATAGCACCGCACGGAGGTCGACGGATCGAAGTTGTGCTGCTGGACCTTGATGCGCTCGATTTCACGCAGCGCGTTCTGCGTGGGCTCGAGCAGGCGCAGACCGTATTCGGTCGGCACCATGCCGGACTTGCCGCGTACCAGCAGCGGGTCGCCGGTGATATCGCGCAGCCGGCGCAAGGCGGCGCTGATGGCGGGTTGCGACTGATTGAGCTTGACGGCTGCACGCGTCACGCTGCGTTCAATCAGAAGGGTATGCAAGACGCGTAACAGATACGTATCGATCGCCTCGCGCTGCTGACTCATGTTATCTCCACTATATGTTCTGGCTGATCGACGCGGGGGTGCGACATATCGTTTTTAATATGACGTGAAAAATTCGTCAAGGTGTGGGATACCCGCAAACACTGGCTTTACCGGCACGCAACACTAATTTTGAGTTATCGACTTAGGGCCCCGAATTCTGTAAATTCTGCCCGCGATATGAGTTCGTGCGACATGACCTGTCTCGCGCTCATGAGCGGTAACCTTTCCAGCCTGGCCTGCTCGGTGGCCGGGCGCATTTCTGGATCTCAATGGGCGACGCCATTTCCACGTCGATGACGCCACCGCGCCTGGCGTTGTCGGGTATCAGCAAACAGTATCCGTCCGTCAAGGCGAACGACGGCGTGAATCTCGTCGTCATGCCGGGGGAAATTCACGCCGTGCTCGGCGAGAACGGCGCGGGCAAGTCCACGCTGATGAAGATCATCTACGGCGCGGTGCGTCCGGACGAAGGCGAGATCCGCTGGCAGGGCGAAACGGTCGAGATCGGCAGCCCGGCCGCCGCGCGCAAGCTCGGCATCGGCATGGTGTTCCAGCACTTTTCGCTCTTCGAGACGCTGACGGTCGGCGAGAACATCGCGCTCGCGCTCGACGAGAAGTTCGACATGAAGGCGCTGGGCAAACGCATCCGCGACGTCTCAAAGGATTACGGTCTCGATGTCGATCCGCAGCGGCACGTCCACAGCCTGACGGTCGGCGAGCGGCAACGCGTGGAAATCGTGCGATGCCTGCTGCAGAATCCGCGTCTGCTCATCATGGACGAGCCGACCTCGGTGCTCACGCCGCAGGCCGTCCAGAAGCTCTTCAAAGTACTGCGACGCCTCGCCTCTGAAGGTTGCAGCATTCTCTACATCAGCCACAAGCTCGACGAAATTCAGTCGCTCTGCGAAAACGCCACCGTGATGCGAGGCGGGCGCGTGACCGGCAACGTCGATCCGCGCAAGCAGACGCAGGCGTCGCTCGCGCAGTTGATGGTCGGCCATTCGCTGCCCGACTACACGCGGCGCGAGCACAATCCGGGCGACGTGCGGCTCGCGGTGAAGAACCTGTCGGTGGCGAGCCCCGATCCGTTCGGCACGTCGCTGGAGAACGTTTCGTTCGCCGTGCACGCGGGCGAGATCTTCGGTATTGCGGGCGTGTCGGGGAATGGACAGGCGGAGCTGCTCGCGGCGCTCTCGGGCGAGATCCGCGACCGGCACGTCGCGCCCGATGCCGTCTCGATCTGCGGCAAGCCCGCCGCACGTCTGACCGCGGGCGGACGGCGCAGGCTCGGCTTTGCCTTCGTGCCCGAAGAACGCCTCGGGCGCGGCGCGGTTCCGGCGATGTCCCTCGCCGATAACGGTCTGCTCACCGCGCACCGCGAAAACATGGTGCGCGGCGGCTGGATAAAAACTGCGGCGGTGAAATCGTTCGCCGAGCGTTGCATCAAGGCGTTCGACGTGCGCTGCGGCGGCAGCGGTGCGCTCGCGCAGAGCCTGTCGGGCGGGAACTTGCAGAAGTTCATCGTCGGGCGCGAGATTCTTCAGGAGCCGAAGGTGCTCGTGGTCGCGCAGCCGACCTGGGGCGTCGATGTGGGCGCGGCGGGCTTCATTCGTCAGCAACTGCTCGATCTGTCGGCGCGCGGCGTCGCCATCCTCGTCATTTCCGAAGAGCTCGAAGAACTTTTCGACATCTGCGACCGGCTCGCCGTGATCGCGCGCGGCAAGCTCTCGCCGGTGCGCAAGACGAGCGAAACCAACGCGGAGGAGGTCGGCCTCTTCATGGCCGGTCTTTTCGAAGGCAAGACCGCGCCCGCCGCCGAACCCGACTCTCTCTTGAAGCATTAAGCACGATGACCTTTCCTTATCGACTCGAAGCGCGCCCGACGCCCTCGCGCGTCATGCAGCTCGCGGTGCCGGTAGTTGCCGCCGTCGCGACCCTCGTCATCGGCTTTCTGATTTTCAGCCTCGTCGGACAGGACCCGCTGCGCGCGATGCACGCGTTCTTCATCGAGCCGCTTTCCAGCATCAACGGCTGGTCCGAGCTCGTGCTGAAGGCGTCGCCGCTGTGCCTGATCGGGCTCGGGCTCGCGGTCGGCTATCGCGCGAATGTGTGGAACATCGGCGCGGAAGGGCAGATGCTGCTCGGCGGAATCGTCGCGGGCGGCATCGCGATTCACGCCGGCGATGCGTCCGGCTGGTGGACGCTGCCGCTGATGATGGCGGGCGGCGTCGTCGGCGGCATGGTGTGGGCGGCGATTCCCGCGCTCCTCAAGAGCCGCTTCAACACCAACGAAATCCTGACGAGCCTGATGCTCACCTACGTCGCGACGCAATTGCTGATCTATCTGGTGAGCGGCCCGTGGCGCGACCCGGAAGGCATGAACTTCCCGATCTCGGCGATGTTCGGCGACGACGCGCTGTTCCCGCGCCTCTACGGAGACTGGCACTGGACGTGGCTCAAGGGCACGCGCATCAATGCGTCGGTGTTTCTGACGGCGATCGCGATTCCGTGCGTGTGGCTCTTCATGCGCAAGAGTTTCGCGGGCTTTCGCATGAACGTCGGCGGTCTCGCGCCGCTCGCCGCGCGCTACGCCGGTTTCTCCGACAAGAAAACGATCTGGACATCGCTCCTGCTCTCCGGCGGCCTGGCGGGACTCGCCGGCATGGGCGAAGTGGCCGGCCCGATCGGCCAGCTTCAGGCGGGCTGGTCGCCGGGCTACGGCTTCACGGCGATCATCGTCGTGTTCGTGGGACGTCTGCATCCGGTGGGCATCGTGCTCGCCAGCCTGCTGATGGCGCTCTTGTATCTCGGCGGCGAAGCCGTGCAGACCTCGCTGCAATTGCCGCAAGCGCTCGCGGGCGTGTTCCAGGGCTTGCTGCTCTTTTGCCTGCTCGGCTGCGATCTGTTCGTGAATTTCCGCATCAAGCGCAGGACGCCTGCGCATCACGCCGCATGACGAGGCAATAAGAAATGGACATCAATCAGGCCAGCAACCTCGCGTCGAGCGCCGTGATCGCCGCCATCCCGCTGATGTACGCGGGCGCGGGCGAACTCGTCGCGGAAAAATCCGGCGTGCTGAATCTCGGCGTCGAAGGAATGATGCTGATGGGCGCCGTCACCGGCTACGCCGTCACGGCGATCACCGGAAGTCCGTGGCTCGGGATCGTCGCGTCCGTGTTTGCGGGACTCGCGATGGCGCTGCTCTTCGGCTTTCTCACCATCACGATGCTCGCCAATCAGGTCGCGACGGGCCTGTCGCTGACGATCTTCGGCATCGGCTTTTCGGCGTATGTCGGCAAGCCTTATACGTCGGCGGCGGTGCGCTCGACCATCGACGTGATGCCGATTCCCGGCCTCGCGAACGTTCCCGTGCTCGGACCCGCGATCTTCTCGCTCACGCCGCTCGGCTATCTCGCGTTCATCATGTTCGCCGTCATCGGCTGGTTTCTCTACAAGACGCGCGCGGGCCTCGTGCTGCGCTCGGTCGGCGAGTCGCCGGCGGTCGCGCATGCGGTGGGCTTTCCGGTCGTCGGCGTGCGCTATGGCGCGACGCTCTTCGGCGGCGCGATGGCCGGCATCGCGGGCGGCTATTACTCGATCGTCTATCTGCATGTCTGGCAGGAACAACTGACTTCAGGTCGCGGCTGGATCGCGCTCGCGCTCGTCGTGTTCGCGACATGGCGCCCCGGCCGCCTGTTGATCGGCGCGCTGCTCTTCGGCGCGGTGATGGCGTTGCAGTTCTACGCACAGGCGATCGGCGTGCCCGTCCCGACGCAATTTCTCGCGATGCTGCCTTATATCGCGACGATCGTCGTCCTCGTGCTCATCTCACGCAACCCGAACACCATCAAGCTCAACGCGCCCGCATCGCTCGGCAAGCCGTTTTTCGCGGCGAGCTGATGCTGTTGTTCTTGCGCAGCATCGCGGTTCCGCTCTCATTTTTGACCGACCACACTGATGCGGGCCTGAAATATCGTTTCACACACAACATCGACCAGGAGAATCACAATGAATAAACCATGGCTGAAGGCGATCACCGCGACGGTCGCATTGTCCGCCACCGTCGCGGCGCTGAGCGCGCAGGCGGCGGATGCGCCGGGCGTCGCGTTCGTCTATCTCGGCAATCCGGGCGATGCGGGCTGGACCTTCGCGCACGATGCGGGCAGCAAGGAAGCCGAAGCGAAGTTCGGCAACAAGATCAAGATCACGCGCGTGGAAAACGTGCCGGAGTCGGCGGATTCGGAACGCGTGTTCCGCGACCTCGCGAACAAGGGCAACAAGGTCATCCTCGCTACGAGCTTCGGCTATCAGGATTTTGCGCTGAAGGTCGCGAAGGATTTCCCGGACACCATCTTCCTGACGGCAACCGGCTTCAAGAAAGCGAAAAACTTCGGCACCTATGACGTGCGCATGTATCAGGGCGCGTATCTGGCCGGCGTCGCCGCGGGCTACGTGACGAAGACCAACACGCTCGGCTTCGTCGCGTCGGTGCCGATTCCGGAAGTCGTGCGCAACATCAACGCCTACACGATGGGCGCGCGCTCCGTGAACCCGAAGGTCCACACGAAGGTCATCTGGATCAACAGCTGGTTTGATCCGGGCAAGGAAAAGCAGGCTGCCGAGACGCTGATCGGCCAGGGCGCCGACGTGCTGCTGCAGAACACGGACTCGAACGCGACGCTCAACACCGCCGCCGAAAAGAAGGTCTTCGCGTTCGGCTGGGATTCGAACATGAAGAAGTTTGGCCCGGGCGCGCATCTGGGCTCGGTGGTCGCGCACTGGGGCGTGTACTACAACTCGGTGATCCAGCAAGTGCTCGACGGCAAGTGGAAAAACGATCCGGTGTGGCTCGGCATTCCGCAGAAGGCCGTGGATCTCGAAGACCTGAACACCGGCGTGATTCCGGCGAAGGCGGTGCAGGCGGTTGCCGCGAAGCGTGACGAACTGCACGCGGGCAAGTGGGATGTGTTCAGCGGTCCGATCAAGGATCAGTCGGGCGCGGAGAAAGTGCCGGCTGGCAAGACGCTGACCGATCCGGAACTGCAGCGCATCAACTGGTATGTCGAGGGCGTTGACGGCTCGCTGCCGAAGTAAGCTCGCGTCTCTATCTTCAGTCCGCGCAATGACGAACCGCGCTTCGTTGCAAAACGAAGCGCGGTTTTTTCATGCGATGCAGCGAGCGGATCAATCGATGCGCAATCCCACCTTGATCGTCACCTGCCAGTGCAGGATCTTGCCGTCCTCGATGTGCCCTCGTGTTTCCACCACTTCGAACCAGTGCATGTTGCGCAGCGTTTTCGACGCCTTGTCCAGCGCGACGCGTACGGCGTCATCGCTCGATTGCGTCGAGGAGCCGGTCAATTCGATCTGCTTGTAGACGTGTTCCGACATGGTGTTCTCCTTGTAGTCCCCAAGGCGATTTCCTCGGGGCATGATGGATCGGGTAGGCAGCTTGCAATCCCGACGCAGCAAGGCACGCGCCATCACGCTTTCGCGCGTGGCTTCCATTAAAGAACACGAAAGCGCGCGGGAGTAGTCGGGGTTTGCGCGAAGCGCCTCGACGCGCAGCCGACGGCACGCCGGGCCTCGTTCACGAGGCCCGCGCGCATCAAAGACACACGGGAAAGGTCAGAGAGGGATCAACGCAGCGGCCGCGATGCGGCATCGCCCGCGTCCTGCCGGCGGGTGCCGCGACGCCTGCGCGCTGACACCGTCGCACCGAATTCGCTCAGGATCTGCGCACGGGCGCGGCTCGCGAACACGAGGAAACCAAAGCCGTTTGCCTCGTACCAGTAGCCGCCGTTCTCCAGTCCGTCGAGCGGCTGCTCGAGCGCATTGGTGATCGATTCGACGCAGCGCCTGTGTAAGTCGTCGATGGCCGGGTACGGTGGCTGTGCGCCTCGCACGCTGCACAGAAGGACATCGAGACCGGGCAGAACGTGTGCGTAGAGCACCGGTTCATCCTGGGCGCGAGCCCGGGCGATCTTCGTGTCGAGCTGACCAAATGGCTTGAAATGCCGCAGCACGGCGAGAAAAGACTCGTCGCCATCGGCCTTCACGCGCTTACGCCTTTTCGGGAAGGACATAAAAACTCGCCTGAAAAAGATTTGCAAGAAACGCAGCGTCCTCATGCGGCCACTCCCGTCTTGCGCGCCGCACGTCGATCTTTTATAGCGCATCGATGTGATTAGGTCACGGTGAATCGGGCCATCTCGTCGTGACCGGCAAGGTGCCGGTGCACGTCCGTGGCGCATGATTCGTGCCGATGACCGTTTGGCGGCCCGCTTGGCATCCCTCTGAGCATCTATCCCAATAATAGTCCTGCTGCTACCCGCGCGAACAGCTTTCGTAAAGAAAAAAGCGGGTGGGCGCACCAAGCGAGCGGGGGTGGGCTACCCGGGCAGACCCGCGCGAGCCGCGTGGGTTCAATCTGTTTCGAGCGGGTTTGTCCGGCTAGACGCGCGGCGCGTTCTTGAGTTCGTCGCGAATTTCGCGCAGCAGCAGCACGTCTTCCGGCGTCGCGGGCGGCGGCGTGGCTTCATTGGGCTTGCGCAGATTGTTGATGAACTTGACCATCAGAAAGATGATGAACGCGAGGATGATGAAATTGATCAGCGTCGTGATGAACGAACCGTAGCCGAACACGGCGACACCCGCGGTCTGCAGATCCTTGTACGAATCCGGATTGCCCTTGAAGGTAGGCGGTATCTGACCGAGTCTTACGAAGAGGTTCGAAAAGTCGAGGCCACCGGTGGCGAGACCGACCACCGGCATGATCAGATCCTTCACGACGGAGTTCACGATCGTCGAGAAAGCGCCGCCGATGATCACACCGACCGCGAGGTCCATGACGTTGCCCTTTAGCGCGAAGTTCTTGAATTCATCGATCATGCTCATGCGCGGCTTCCTCCAGTTTGAGTTAGACGGTTGTGCGGGCCAAAGCGGCAGCAAGGGCTATGCCATTGAAAAGCCCGCGAAACATGCGGCAAAGTGCGTTCCATTGCGGGCTCCGACAATGATAGTCAATTCGACTGCGGACCGCCCGCGCGCTGAGAATCGCGCCCGTTCGACCATCAGGCGGCCGGGACGCGGCCCACGCTGATCGCCGCGCAAAAGGCGGCGTGATCGGCGACCGTCTGTGCGCCGTAGCGCTCGGCCCAGGTCGCGTACGCGGCATCCAGGCGATCCGAATTGCCGCAATAGCCCGCGATGAGCGCGGCGTCTCCCGTGCGCGCGTGGGCGCGGGCGAGCAGGAGGCCGAGACACCACGCGTAGAAATCGAACGTGGCGCCGTGCAGCCAGTCCATCGGAATCGAGCCGCGGATCTGCTTCATCTGTCGTACGTAGAAATCGCGGCCGGAGATGGTCGTCCAGCCGAGCAGCGCGTCCGACGAACTCTGCAAAAGCCGCTGGCCATGCACGACGCGCCGTCCCTGGTGCCGATACGGCTCCTCGAGCGGTGGCACGAACGGCGCGGCGGCGGGCACGATGCCTTCCTTGACCTGAATGAAAAGCGGATCGCCGAGCGCGCGGCTCAGCATCAGCACGAGATACGCGCGCGTGCCGACGCTGCCCACGCCGACGACGCGATGCGCGACATCCACGACGTCGTATCGCTCGAGCATCATGCGCCATTCGCCCGCGATGGTCTGCAGATACGCCTTCAGGCCGTCGATCACATGATTTTTCTCGGCGGCGTCGAGGCTCGTGAGGATCGGCGGATCGACCTTGAAGCGATAGCTCTTGCCGACCGGTTCCGCGACTTTCGCGAGCATGGTCGCGTGCGAGCGCTTCATCGCACGCTCGACGGTCTTTTCGATGGTCGCTTTTTCTTCGGCGTTAAGCTTCGTCGGGGCGTCCATGTGCAGCGCGCTCGCGTAGGAGCGCATCTGCCAGAGATCGTAAGGGCTCACTTGCCAGAGGCCGGCCATCGTCGTGCGATACGCCAAGCAGGCCGAGCGCACCGCGCGCTCGCGCCCCGCGGCGTCCACGCCGTTCTCGCGCGCCGCGACGTTGATGCTCGCCGTCAGGCGCTTCAGATCCCACTCCCACGGGCCGACGAGCGTTTCATCGAAATCGTTCAGATCGAACACCACGTCCTGGCGCGGCGTGCGAAAGAGGCCGAAATTGTTGACATGCGCATCGCCGTCGATGATCACGTTGTGCCCGATCGACGGCGACTTCGCCAGATCCCACGCCATCACGGTCGCGGAGCCGCGCAGGAAGGCGAACGGCGACTCGGCCATACGCTGCATGCGTAGTGGA
The DNA here is from genome assembly GCA_001544655.2 of Caballeronia turbans. GTDB lineage: Bacteria > Pseudomonadota > Gammaproteobacteria > Burkholderiales > Burkholderiaceae > Caballeronia > Caballeronia turbans. Next base: position 261,130 of record FCOD02000005.1, on the reverse strand, counting down.
ATGAGCCGCTCCTGCCGGCCCGCGTTGCCCGCGAGCACGCGCTCGACCGGGTCGGGCCGGTCGGGCTCGGGCGACCACGCGCCGTGGGCCTCGAACGGAACGGCGTCGCGCAGCGCGCGGCCGGCCGCGCGGCTGTCTTCGGCTGTGCCGTTGATCGGGGAAATCGACATGGCGGGACCTGGGCGTGTGGACAAGGCGTGTTCTCCTGCTGCGATGGGCGGGTGTGTCGAACGTCATTCGGGCGCCGAGCATTTCGCGCTCCGGTAAGCGAACGTTTTACACGCGGGGCGGTGCGCGCGTAACGCTTCGGACGTTGCAGCCAATCTGAAGCGAGCCGCGCGCCGAATCAGCGCATGGGCACGCTAAATGCTCCTTACGATCCGTTGGAAGCCCCGCAATGCCCACGCACGATCCCGACGCACCGCGTGTCAACCACTCGAACACATCATCTCATGCCGAAAGAACTCCGCATTGCTGAAGGCTCCCCGTTTCCGCTCGGCGCGAGCTGGGACGGAAAGGGCGTCAATTTCGCGCTTTTCTCCGCGAACGCGACCAAGGTCGAACTATGCCTCTTCGACGAGAAGGGCGAGAAGGAAACGCAGCGTATCGAGCTGCCCGAATATACCGACGAAGTCTGGCACGTTTATGTTCACGGGCTCGAACCCGGCACGGTGTACGGCTACCGCGTGCACGGTCCATACGAACCGGAAGCCGGACATCGCTTCAACCCGAACAAGCTGTTGCTCGATCCCTATGCGAAGGCGCACGTCGGCACGCTTGAATGGGACCCGGCGTTGTTCGGCTACACGCTCGACGCCGAAGGCGACGATCTCACCTTCGACGAACGCGACAGCGCGCCTTTCATGCAGAAGTGCCAGGTCGTCGATCAGACTTTTAGCTGGACCCATGCGACGCGCGTGCGCGTGCCGTGGGAGCACACGATCTTCTACGAGACCCACGTGCGCGGCTACACGAAGCTGCATCCGGCGATTCCGGAGCACATGCGCGGCACCTTCGAAGGGCTCGGGCAGGAAGAGGTCGTCGAATACATCAAGAGCCTCGGCGTGACGTCGGTGGAGCTGATGCCGATTCACGCGTTCGTCAACGACAGTTACCTGCTCGACAAGGGTCTCACGAATTACTGGGGCTACAACACGATCGGCTTTTTCGCCGCCGATCCGCGCTATTTCGCGCGCGGGCCGGGCGTCGTCGCCGAGTTCAAGGAGATGGTCGACCGGCTGCATGAAGCCGGCCTCGAAGTGATCCTCGACGTCGTGTACAACCACACCGCCGAAGGCAACGAGCGCGGGCCGACGCTGTCGTTCCGCGGCATCGACAATGCGTCGTACTATCGGCTGATGCCGGAAGAGACGCGCTACTACATCAACGATACCGGCACGGGCAACACGCTCAATCTCTCGCATCCGCGCGTGCTGCAGATGGTCACCGACAGCCTGCGCTACTGGGTGACGGAGATGAATGTCGACGGCTTCCGCTTCGACCTTGCGACGATTCTCGGCCGCGAGCCGTACGGCTTCGACGAAGGCGGCGGCTTTCTCGACAGTTGCCGGCAGGACCCGATTCTCTCGAGCGTCAAGCTCATCGCGGAGCCCTGGGATTGCGGGCCGGGCGGCTATCAGGTCGGCGGCTTTCCGCCGGGCTGGGCGGAATGGAACGATCGCTATCGCGACACGGTGCGCGAATTCTGGAAGGGCGACGAGGGCGTCGCGCCGGAGCTCGGGACGCGGATCACCGCGTCGGGCGACAAGTTCAACAAGCGCGGACGCAGGCCGTGGGCGAGCGTCAACTTCATCACGGCGCACGACGGCTTCACGCTGAACGATCTCGTGTCGTACAACGAAAAGCACAACGAGGCGAACGGCGAGGACAACAACGACGGCCACTCGGACAACAAGTCGTGGAACTGCGGCGCCGAAGGCCCGACCGACGATGTGGAAATCCGCACGCTGCGCGAGCGCCAGAAACGCAACATGCTCGCGACGCTGCTGTTCTCGCAAGGCACGCCGATGCTGCTCGCGGGCGACGAGTTCGGCCGCACGCAGAAGGGCAACAACAATGCGTACTGCCAGGACAACGAAATCAGCTGGGTGAATTGGGAAATCGATGACGATGGCCGCGCGCTCACCGAGTTCGTGCGCAAGCTCACGACGCTGCGCCACACGCTGCCGGTGCTGCGCCGCCAGCGCTTCCTCACGGGCGAGTACAACGCCGACTTGCAGGTGGCCGACGTCAGATGGCTCGGTACGACCGGCGACGAACTCACGCAGGAACAATGGGACGATCCGAACATGCGCTGCTTCGGCGTCGTCTTCGACGGCCGCGCGCGGGCGTCAGGCATCCGCAAGCCGGCATCGGACGCGACGCTGTTGCTCATCGTGAACGCGTATCACGACGTGGTCGATTTCACGCTGCCGGACATCCCGGGTCCGGACGAGTGGATTTGTCTGATCGACACGAACGCGCCGATCCGTGAGGAGTTGCCCGAGTTCGGCTCGGACGACGTATATCAGGTGACGGGCCGCTCGTTGCTGTTGTTCGCGCTTCAGCCGCGCGGCGCAACGAAGCGAATCTTTGACCGACTGGAGGAGGCGCTGACCGACGAAGCACCGCCCGAAAGCGAGGAGAAGAAAGCGCAGGGGTGAAGCTCGACTCGGCGGGCCGCCATGCCCGACCGGGTATCATGCGATTTTTGCGACAGGCACAGGAGGCGGCGAGAGCCGCCTTCTTTTTTCCACGATGGATGTTTCATTCAAGCATGAACGCGCGCTCGTCGAAGGCCGCGCGACGCCGACGGCATGATCCTCCGCGCCATCCTGCACGTCGCGAGCTGGGATCAGCTCGAGCGCATCTGGGAGTTCATCGTCGGCTTCTTCAGGTTTCTGTGGGGCCTGCTGCGCTTTCTCGGCGGCGGGTGACGCGCTGACTTCTGCGCGCCGGTTCTTCAAGTCAGAACGAAAAAGGGCCCCGCGAAAACGGGGCCCTCATTGATGCGTGCGTGGCAAGGTCAGGAGTCGCGCCAGTTGTCGTCGTTGCTGCCGAGATCGAGCCCGCCGCCGCCGCTGCCGTCGTTCCAGTCGTTCGACCCGTTGCCGAGATCGAGGCCGCCGCCGCTGTTGTTGCCGAAATCCAGTCCGCCGTTATCGTTCTGCGGCGGACGATCGACGGGCACCTCGCGCTCGATCACGCGATCGCGTCCATGTGACAACGCTTCGCCGAGCAGCACGCCGGTGAGCAGGCCTCCCATGCCGCCGGCGAATCCGCCGCCGCCTTGCTGAATGATGACGGGCGGCTGCTGCTGCCCCTGCTGGGGCGGATAAGGCGGATAAGGCCCTTGCTGCGGATACTGCTGGCCGCGCCCGAAACGCTCGGCTTCCTGCGCATAGGGCGAGCCGTTCGGCGCGCCCGGCTGAGCGTTGTTGCCAACGTTCGGATCGGGACGGCCCTCGGAACGGGCCTTCAGGCTCGCGACCTGATTTTCCAGATCTTCGATCGCATACGGCGGCACCGGATTCTTCGAGTTCGATAGCGACTCGACCATCTCGCGCAGTTGAGTCTCGGTGCCTTCGACGTCTCTCAGCAGCGCTTCGTGACCGGGCGCAGTAGACAGCCGGACATCGAGCTTGAGCGTGCGCACGTCGTTGAGCAGTTCGGTCGCGCGCTTCATCTGCGAGCGGCGGTCGTTCTCGGCCTGACCGTCGTCGCGTGCGCGGGCGCGTCGCAAGCCCCAGCGCAGCACGAGCGCGATCGCCGCGATCAGCAGCGCCAAACCGATCCACGCGCCCATGCCGATGCCGTGCTTTTGCGGTGCCGCGGCGGCCTGATCCTGATTGAAGGGATTCTGCGCGCTCGATGTAGTCGTGCCGTTGCTCGAGCGCGGCGAGATGCTGGCGCGCGTCGCATCGGCCTGAATGCGGGCTTGCGTGGCGGCGAAGCGCGACGGATCCGTGAAGCTCAGGGAAGGATCGAGCGATTTCGCCTGTTGAAGATGCGAAAGAGCATCGCTGTAACGGCCTTCGCGGTCGAGCACCTGCGCATAGAGATAGTGCGCATGCGCATTCTTCGGATGCGCGCCAAGCACTTCGCTCAACTGGGAGTCGGCCTGTTGCCAGTTGCCTTGCGTCATCGACTGCTCTACCTGCTGCGCGGTCGGCACGGCGAACGCGAGCGGGGAAGCAAGCGACAGCGACAACGCCAGAGCCGTCAAAGTCTTTTTCATGATGCGGGCCGGACGCGATGAACGTCCGTCTCCTGTCGATGCTGCGAACGAGTGATGCAAGTGGTGATACTCAAAGTAGCGCATGTTCGTGCAACGCGTCGCGAACCCAGGAGTTCGCCATGCGTCGACGCCTTCAACACCAGCACTTATTGCGCCGGCGTATTCAACTGCTTCTTCAGCGCCTCGAGACGATCCTCGACCGAAGGCCCGCGATTGAGTTCCGCGAGTTTGTCGTCGAGCGCCTTGCCGGATTTCTGGTCCGCCGAATTCAGACGCGCGTCCGAGCGGGCGTTGGCGAGCTGAACCTTGTCTTCGAGCTTCTGAAAGTCCTCTGAAAGATTTTTTCCGCCGATGCCGCCCAGCGCCGTCGCCGCAGTGTCCTTCGCCTGCGCGATCTGCTGCTTTGCCTGAAGAATATTGGAACGCGCGTTGAGATCGTTGCGGCGCTGACGCATGTCCGCGATCTGCTTTTTCAGATGCTCGACCGAAGGCTCCAGCGTCTGCAGTTCCGCCGCGAGCGCGTCGCGTTCGGTTTCGGCGTTCGCCTGCGCCGCGAGTGCTTCGCGCGCGAGTCCTTCATCGCCTGTCTGCAGTGCGCGCTTCGCACCGTCGCCGTACTTCTTCGCCTTGTCGGCGGCGGCGTCGCGCTTGCTTTGCTGCGTCGCGACCTGCGCTTCTATCTCGATGAGCGAGTTCTCCGCCTTCGCGATGCTGTCGTCGAGCTCGCGCACGATCTGGCGCGCGTCGCGCGAAGGGTCCTGCATGGTATCGGCGGCGTCGTTCAAGAGGCCTCTGACGGTGCGCGTGATGGAATCGAAAAGCGACATGTATTTCTCCTGGATGAAGACGGCGGCGTGCGCGCTCATCAGCGTGCCACGCGGCTCGAATGTGAGGCGCAACGCGCGGGATTGCAAGCGGCGTGAGCCTTGCGTTCACGCCGGGTTTACCCGCTCATTAAATCATGCCGTGACTTAATCGGGCCTTAACGGAAGGTTAAGGAGTGTAACGACGCGCGCGGCCGCAGCGGGGCAGAGCTAGCGTTCGGAACGCGTGTCGTCCGTCAGGGAGGCATCGTCGTCGTGATCGGTGTCGTGCACGACTTCATCTTCGGCTAAAGCGGGGTCAGGAAGGGGCTGGGTGACGGTGCGCGCCTGCGCGGCGCGCTTGGTCGCGCTCGCCGCCGCTTCCCGGGCTTCTCGCGCGGCTGCTTTCGCGGCGACGCTTTTCAGCGCGGCGTTGAGCGGATCGGGGGCCTTCGGCGCACGCAGACGATCGACGATGCCAGCCACCTTGATCTGCTCGCTCGTCGCGTTGAAGTTCAGCACCGCGCGTCGCATGAGCTCGCTCACGCTGATGCCGAGGGTGTCCGCTGTATTGCTGATGGCCAGCTTCTGCGCGGGAGTCACGAAAACAACGATGCGTTCGCTGGGTTTGGTCGTCATGAGCGGCTCGCAAACAGTAAGGCGATCGTATGGAAAGATCGCGGCTTCGGTTCATCAAACGGCACGACATCTATATCTCAGGCACGCCCGAGTGGTTGCGGGGAACCCGCGATCCACTCAACCATCATATCGGTTTGCGCGCCGGCCGTGCGTGTGAGCCACCTCGCATCGCACGCGTTTGAGCGTCGCGCAAAAACGGCGCGCGATCAACAACTTGGATATTTTCTCATACGGTTGTCCACAAGGCTCTCAACACTTTCTGTGGGTAACCCGACATACGCAGGCGTTCGCCAGGCGCGCGGCATTTACTTACAAAAAATTCCCGCTGGTTTTGTAGTGGCGCGCACGAATTCTTTAAAATGGGCAGTTATTCTCGGTCGAAACCGGCCCCATTCGTTCGTCCCGTCTTTGCAGTAGCGCCGAGGCTTCGGCGCGTCGCATCGCAGCCCGGCAGCGCGCGCGCTTCAAGGCACGCTGAACAAACCACACATGCCTATCATCAAACGACCCGACTCATCGAAGTCTTCGCGATACGATCGCGAGCCCCGCTGGAACGACTCTCGCAACGACTCACGCAATGACTCGGGCGGCCGCGACGGCGGCGGACGTAACGGCGGAAATGGCCGCGGCGGCCGCAACGATCGTAACGGCGACGGGCGAGGGCGTTCGCCCTTCGCGCGCATCGCGCTCTGGTTTGCGGGCCTCGCCGCGATCGGCGTGGTGATCGGCGCGCTCATCGTCGGTTATGCGCTCGTCGTCATGGGGCCGAACCTGCCGTCGCTCAATGCGCTCATCGACTATCGGCCGAAGGTGCCGCTGCGCGTCTACACCGCGGATCACGTGCTGATCGGCGAGTTCGGCGAGGAACGGCGCAGCCTCGTGCGCTTCCAGGACATTCCCGACCAGATGAAGAAGGCCGTCCTCGCGATCGAGGATTACCGCTTCTACGATCATGGCGGCGTCGACTTCGTCGGGATTCTGCGCGCGGGCGTGACCGATCTGACGCACGGCGGCGCATCGCAGGGCGCGAGCACGATCACGATGCAGGTCGCGCGCAACTTCTTCCTGTCAAGCGAGAAGACCTACACGCGCAAGATCTACGAGATGCTGCTCGCGTACAAGATCGAGCGCGCGCTGACGAAAGATCAGATCCTCGAGCTGTACATGAACCAGATTTATCTCGGCGAGCGCGCCTACGGGTTTTCGGCTGCGGCGCGCGTGTACTTCGGCAAGGATCTGAAGGACATCACGCTCGCCGAAGCGGCGATGCTCGCGGGCCTGCCGAAAGCGCCGTCTGCGTATAACCCGGTCGTCAATCCGAAGCGCGCGAAGGTGCGCCAGCAATACATTCTCAAGCGCATGCTGGACCTGAACTTCATCACGCGCGAGCAGTACGATCAGGCGATCGCCGAGGATATTCGCACGAAGTCCGCGGGCACCGAGTACGGCGTGCATGCGGAATACGTCGCGGAAATGGTGCGGCAGATGATGTACGCGCAGTACAAGGAAGAGACCTATACGCGCGGCCTCACGGTGACGACGACCATCGATTCCGCCGATCAGGACGCCGCCTACAAGGCCGTGCGCAAGGGCGTGATGGATTACGAGCGCCGGCATGGCTATCGTGGCCCGGAGGGCAACATCAATCTGCCGTCGAACGCGGACGACCGCGCCGAGGCGATCGAAGACGCGCTCGTCGAACATCCGGACAACGGCGAGCTCGTTGCGGCGGTCGTGACGAGCGCGAGCCCGAAGCAGGTGACGGCGCAGTTCGTCGGCGGCGATACCGCGACCATTTCCGGCGAAGGCCTGCGCTTTGTGGCGGCGGGGCTGCGCAGCAACGCGACGAAGGCGCTTGCGATCAAGCCGGGCTCGATCGTGCGCCTCGCGAAGGACGACAAGGGCAACTGGCAGCTCACGCAACTGCCGCAGGTCGAGGGCGCGCTCGTGTCGATGACGCCGCAGGACGGTGCGATCCGCGCGCTCGTCGGCGGCTTCGACTTCAACAAGAACAAGTTCAATCACGTCACGCAGGCTTGGCGCCAGCCGGGCTCGAGCTTCAAGCCGTTCATCTATTCGGCGGCGCTCGACAAGGGTCTCGGACCGGCGACCATCATCAACGATGCGCCGCTGTACTTCCCCGCGGCGGGCGGCGGCGACGCGTGGGAACCGAAGGACGACGACCAGCCGGACGGCCCGATGTCGATGCGCACCGGCCTGCAGAAGTCGAAGAACCTGGTGTCGATCCGCATCCTGTCGTATATCGGCACGGGCTACGCGCAGGACTTCGTCACACAGAAGTTCGGTTTCGACAAGGACAAGACGCCGCCTTATCTGCCGCTTGCGCTCGGCGCCGGGCTCGTCACGCCTTTGCAACTGAGCGGCGCGTATTCGGTGTTTGCGAACGGCGGCTATCGCATCAATCCTTATCTCATCGCCGATGTCGCCGATGCGCGCGGCACCGTGATCTCGCGCGCGAATCCGCTCACGGCCGGCAGCAACGCACCGCAGACGCTCGAGCCGCGCAACGCGTACATCATGAACAGCCTGCTGCATACGGTCGCGACGCAGGGCACGGGCTCGGGCACCAACGTCCTGAAGCGCAACGACCTGCAAGGCAAGACCGGCACGACCAACGACGCGAAGGATGGCTGGTTCGCCGGGTATCAGAAGCAACTCGTCGCGGTCGCGTGGATGGGCTATGACCAGCCCAAGACGCTCGGCAGCCGCGAGTTCGGCGCGCAGCTCGCGTTGCCGATCTGGGTCGAATACATGGGACGCGCGCTGCGGGGTATTCCGCAGGAGCAGATGGCGAAGCCCGATGGCATTACGACCGTCGACGGCGAGTTGTTCTATGCCGACCGCACGCCGGGCGCCGGCTTCGTCGCGAGCATCGGACTGGATAACACCAACCCCATGGCGGGCGATGCGACCACGATGGGCGGCGTGGGACCGGCGGGCATGCAGGCGCCCCCAACGCCGCAAGTCACGACCGACGAACGCAAGCAGATCATGGACATGTTCAGCAGGCCGTGAAGTAATGCTGTGTAGCCGCTAAAAAAGCGCGCCGGGCTGCAAATCCGGCGCGCTTTGTTTTTAAGAAGCGTGAGCTGCGTGATCTCAATGACCGACCGTCGCCGGCGACTTCACTTCGCAGTTCGCGTTGAGCGTGGATTTGTCCGCGAACGAAAGGGTGAGGGGAATCGTCGAGCCTACCTTGAGCGGCTTGCCGGGTTCTTCGAGCATCAGGTGATAGCCCTTGGGCGCGAAGCTCAGCGTGCCGTGCGGGGGGACGTCGACCGAGTCGACCGGCGACATCGTCGCCGTGCCGTTTTTACTCTCGGACTTGTGCATCATCGCCATGCCGAAGGCGGGGGTCTCGGCGGCCGTGAGTGTGGCGGGCTTGTCGCCGTTATTCGTAACGATGAAGTAGCCCGATGACGGCAGGTTCGGCGGCATCGCGCGAATCCAGCAATCGCGGGCTTCGAGCGTGGCGGCCTGGGCGAACGATGCGCAGGCGAGCGTGCCCACGAGTACAGCGATTTTTTTCATATCGTCCTCACTTGACGGTGAAGTTGTAGTGACCTTGCGTCCGATGACCGTCCGCCGCGACAGCGGTCCATTGCACTTCGTAGACGCCCGGCGCGAGATCGGGAAGCGCGACGCTCATGTGCTTTTTGTTGCCGGCATCGACGGTGGAGCTCGCGGTGTTGACCTGCGTGCCGCGCGCATTGGTGACGATGAGCTTGCTGAAGGTCGGCTCGAGCGCCTCCCCGAAGTCGATCGCGACTTCGTGCGGCCCACTGACGGTCGCGCCGGGGCCGGGCTGTTGCAGCTTAGGCAATGCGTGCGCGAACGCGAGTTGCGTCGAGCCGAAGAACGCCAGCGCGAGCGCGCCCCGCCTGAACGATGATGAAAGCATGATGGTTCCTTGCGTGCTCGAAGCAGTCGACGCTTCGGGCGATATTTGCTGCATGCGAATGAAAGACTTCTATCGCGCTGTGCGATGGACGAAGCCCGTGCATGGGAAATTGATTCAGGCGAAAGCGGGCGGGGCGCGCGGTTGCGCAGCGTTGACCAACTCGCGTCGCGGCGCATCCGTGAGCGGGGCGGAAGGGAATACATCGCGTGGTGAAAACGCGGAGAAAGCTCGATCGAGCGATACCGGCGGCGTTGGCGCGTGCGCGATGAGATCGCAATAAGCGCATGCCTGAAGATGATCGGCGACGTGGTGGTTCGCTGGATGCGAATCGCGCGATGCCTGCGCATCGGATGCGCACACGGAAGCGAGCAGCGATTCGATGCGCGCATGTTCGAACGCCTGCGATGCGACGGGCGCGAGCGAGAGCAGCAGGATCGCGCATATCGCCGCGAACCCGCTGATCTTTCCGATGATGCCCCGACGCAAGTGATGCATGCCGCGTTTGATCCGTTGTCGATATGGAGACCATGACGAACGGACGATTATGCCACGCGTGTTTCTACGGGCTTCGCTTCGACGCGAGACGCTGCGACGCAGCTTCGTTTCTTCTTTTTCGAAGATCGAAGCAAACGGGGTATTGCGGCAAACTAAGCGAGGACTTATAATCTTTTCTTCGACGGACGCGGGGTGGAGCAGTCTGGCAGCTCGTCGGGCTCATAACCCGAAGGTCGTAGGTTCAAATCCTACCCCCGCAACCAACACCGTCCAGCATTACGCAAAAAGCCCGGTCAAGCCGGGCTTTTTGCTTTTCCGCGCGCGTATTGCGATGCGTCCAGCGTGCCAGCTCCCAGGTCGCAATTGAACCGGTTCATGGCCGACTCTCGCGTGGCGACTTCACACGCGCGTGTCAAAATCGCAAAAATCTCGGCGAAGTCACATACGCCAATCCCAATCCACGCACGCTAAAGGAGTCCTCGCTCATGGACATTCCACACGTTCTGCAGGCTATCGCGCATCAGGAACACACGCTGGTGTTCCCCCAGTTTCACGCCGAGCATGCATGGCAGATCGGCGCGCAGTTGCGCGAGATGGCGCTCGCGCGCGACGCGGCCGTCGTCATCGACGTGCGCACGTTCGGCCGCAAGCTCTTCTACGCCGCGATGGACAACACCACGCCCGACAACGCGCGTTGGGTCGAGCGAAAGTCGCGCACCGTCGAGCATTTTCGCCGCAGTTCCTATGCGATCGGTCTTACGCTGCAGCAGGCCGGCGCGACGCTCGCCGACAAGTACGGTCTCGATCTCGCCGAGTTCGCGACGCACGGCGGTGCGTTTCCCTTGCGCGTATCCGGCGCGGGCGTGATCGGCTCGGTCGCGGTGTCGGGGCTTGCGCAGCGCGACGATCATCAGATGGTCGTCGAAGCGCTTTGCGCCGTGCTCGGCCAGAACTTCGGCGATCTTTCGCTCGGACGCGACTGACGCCATCGACATCTTCGAACGAACACGACAACTGACGACAACAAAGATGCGCTCAACCGCTTATGTGCTCCTCGCGATCGCGATCGTCGCCGAAGTCGTCGCGACCTCCGCGCTGCGCGCCTCCGATGGCTTCACGCGCGCGCTCCCCGCGGTCATCGTCGTGACCGGATACGGGCTGTCGTTCTATCTGCTGTCGCTGACGTTGCGCGCGTTGCCCGTCGGCGTCGTGTATGCCGTGTGGTCGGGCGCGGGCATCGTGCTCATCACGCTCGTCGCGGCGCTGCTCTTCAAGCAGACGCCGGATTTGCCCGCCATGCTCGGCATGGGCCTCATCGTCGCCGGCGTGGTCGTGCTCAATGCGTTCTCGAAGATGAGCGCACACTGACACGGTCCATCGCCTGCGTGCTTACTTGCAGCGCACGATCATCGAGCGGTTCTTGACGTTCGCCGATATCACGTTGGTGATGCCGCCGCCGGTCGGGCCGCCTTCCTCGTTATCCTTTGAGACGATGTCGTATCCCGTCGCGCCGCATTTCTTGCCGGCGAGCACATAGCAGCTCGCCCAGCTCGATCCCGCGTCCGCGCCGCTGCAATTGACGGCGTAGCCGGTCTGTCCATCGGGCAGGTTGATGAGCGATGCTTCGTTCGACGACGCGCACGCGCCGAGACTCGCCACGGCGACGACCGCCGCGCCGAGTGCGGCGGCACGCAGCCAGAAGACACGCGAAACAGCGCCGCCATGTGCGGCGCGAGCGGAGATACGGCGCATGCGCCGACCGGGTTCCTTCATCTTTACCTCGTGAGAGCGAATTGCGATGTGCGCCGCCGGCCTTGTCTTCGCGGCGAGGGCGCATTTTTTGAGATAGGCATTGTCCCACACGCGGCTTACGCGACTCGTAAGCGGTTGTTATCCGCCCGAGGCGGGCGAGCAGGGCGAGGTCGCGCGGGCGCGTTGCTTGCGGATCGACGATTGGAGGTGCCTGTCCGATGAACTATTTTCCGGATCGCACACCTTATCCATCTGGGATTTCGGTTGGAATTGCCTGCCGGGAACCTGGGAGAAATCGGCAAAAAGCGCGGCAAGCTAAAGAGGGGGAAGAAGCCATGGCGGAAAGAGTCACGGGGCCATATCGCGGGTATTACATCAGCGCCTCGGCGCGGCTCGTACGGGCTCACGGCGAACAGGACGGCGGTGCGCCGATCTATGTCGGTTCGGTCAGTCTGGCGCGCGGCGGACCGGATGACGTGCATCGCTTCGAGGCGCTCGTCGATCTCGGACCCGAGCGGCGCTTCGCAACCGAGAGCGGGGCCCTCGCGCATGTGGAGCAGGCCGCGCGCGACTACATCGACCGCTTGCTGCAAGCGACATAATGCGTCCCGTCCACCTGCGACACATGGTGCTGCACGACGTCGCGAATTGCCTGATCGACCTTTTTCCGAGCGGCGCGGATGTCGCGGAAATCGGTCTCGAGCCGACGCCCGCGCTTTTCGTGAGTTGGCGTACGAGCGGCGTCGCGAATCATCCGGGCAACATCGCCTGGGGCGTGCACTATCGCTTCGACGCGCACGTGCTGCGCGACTATCCGCACTTATCGGAGAAAGCGCGGCAACGCGTATGCGAGCGCGTGCGCGAGATGAGCCGGCTGCTCGATTTCAACTATGCCGATCCTCGGGCGAGTTCGCTGCTCGTCGTGGATATCGACGAAAGCGTTCTTGCCGCGTGAACGGCACGGGCGCTGGACCGCGCGGCGCGACCGCGGTTACCATATCGCCGAATCGATTCGTGCGAGCGTGGGCGGCGCAGTCAACGTGCTCGCATCGAATGGAGCGATAAGCGCTTGAACGTCTTCGCGTGGCCCCCGACCCAATGCTCTCCCACCGGTCGCCACGCATCAGCAACGAGACAATCATGGATATTCGTTTCCTCCCGGACGCGCCCGATTACCGCGATGCCAATCTGACCGTCGAGTTCGCCGCGATCGTCGACGGCCGGCGCGTGCCATGCGCCATTTCCGTCGAAGCGCTCGAAGATCATTTCGGCGCGCAGTCCTACGACACCGCCGGCTGGATCGACGCGTTCGCCGCGGGCCGCACGCGCATCGAAGCCGTTGCGCGAGAGCATCTGCGCGTGACCAACGGTATGCCGGTGCTCCTGAAAAGCGGACACTTTCCGCCGGGGCGCGTCACGGTCTGATGCGCTGACACACGCAAGCCTTCGTCTCTTACACGGCGCGATGTAAGACCTCCAACGTACCGTGTTCGTTATCGACGGCGGAAACATCGCGCCTGCTTCCGCGTGATCGCGCAACGGAGTACCATCGCTCTATTCGCCGCACGCGATGCGATTCGCTCGGCACATTATTTGCTCAAAGGCATGCGCTTTCCTGAGCATCAAATATAAAAATCGCGCGGGGTCGTCATGCTTCATTCCTTTCTTCACTCACTTGTCGAGTCCAATGCGCTATGGCTCATCTGGGCAGCCGTTGGTGTGCTGATTCTTGCGCTGTGCATCGTGTTCGCGTCGGTCGTGCTCGGCGATTCGGACGAGCCGCTTTATCGAGCGGCGTCGCGCCGCAACGACAACGGCAAGATGACCATCTGAGCGCGCACCGGCGCGCCGCGATTTGACTTCGAAAGAGGCGGTGCCGACAATGCCTCGCATGGGATCGCAGGAGCGGCGCACCGAGCAAAGACGCGAACAGCGCGAGGCGCTGCGCGAGCGCATACTCGAAGTCTCGCGTGCGATCGTAAAGCGCGAAGGGTTCGCATCGCTCTCGATGAGAAAGCTCGCCGAGGCGATCGATTACTCGCCCGCCGCGCTCTATCTTCATTTCAAGAGCCGTGGCGACATCGCGCGGGCGCTGTGCAAGGAAGGGCACGCGAGTCTGCGCGACGCGTTCCTCGCGCATACATCGATCGCGGACCCGGCCGCGCGCCTGAACGCAATGGGGCGCGCGTATGTCGAATTCGGGCTGGCCGAGCCCGAGACGTATCGGCTGATGTTCATGGAGCCCGCAGGTTTCGCCGGCGCAGGCGCCGATGCCAAAGACAACGTCAATGGCAACGGTCGGGCGGCGGATTCCGGCGCGGCGGCGCTCTCGCTGATCGCGGATGCGTTCGTCGAGTTGCGTGCATCCGACCGACTGCCGCCGCGCGCTGCGCCGGTTGCGTGCGCGGAAGGGCTGTGGGCGAATCTGCATGGCATCGTCGCGCTGAAACTGAACGGCGCGGCGTTGCCCGAGACGCCGGCCGCGACACTCGTCGAGCTGTCGCTTGACGCGTGGTACGCGCCGGTCAACGGAACTGAACCTCGGGGAACCGAAACTCGATTCAACGCACCGGATCGATCCGACACTTCAACACGATGACCACCGAAGACATCCGTATCGACACCGCCAACGGCATCGGCTTCATTGCGCTCGATCGTCCGAAGGCACTCAACGCGCTGACGCCGCTGATGCTGCGCGCGATCAGCGAGGCATTGCGCGCGTGGCGCCACGATCAGGCGATCCGCGCCGTCGTCGTCTATAGTCCGCACGTGCGGGCGTTTTGCGCGGGCGGCGATATCCGCTTTCTGTACGAGTCCGCGCAGGCGGGGGCGCGCGACGCGATCGACGCGTTCTTCACCGACGAATACAAGCTCAATCACGCGATCTTCACGTTCCCGAAGCCGTATATCGCGGTCGTGAATGGCGTCGTGATGGGCGGCGGCATGGGCATCTCGCAGGGTGCGCATCACACGGGCGGCCTGCGCATCGTCACACAGTCGACGAAGATGGCGATGCCCGAGACGCGTATCGGCCTCTTTCCCGATGTCGGCGTGAGCTGGTTCCTCGCGCGCGCGCCCGGCGCGATCGGACGCTATCTCGCGGCAACGGGCGCGAGCCTCGGCGCAGCCGATGCGCTCTACGCCCGCATGGCCGACGCCTATCTCGACGATGGCGCGCTGCCGGGACTCGTCGAATCGCTCAGGCATCAGCGCTTTCTCGATGGTGTCGAGATCGTGCGTTTCGTGCAGAACGAGACGACGAAGTACAAGGTCGCGCCGATCCCCGAGAGGAGCGAGCTCGCCGCGGCGCGCACGATGATCGACAAGCACTTCGCGGCGGGCAACGGCGCATCGATTCTCGCGTCGCTCGAGCGCGAGGCGGAGCTCGGCAACGACTGGGCGAAGCGCACGGCCGCGGAACTGCGCGAGCGTTCCCCGCTTTCCGTCGATGTAGCGCTGCAGCAAGTCGATCGCGCGAAGTTCTCGACCATGGCCGAGACGCTGCGGCGCGATCTCGACCTCACGCGCACGATGTTCGAGCGCGGCGATGTGCTGGAGGGTATTCGCGCGCGCATCGTCGACAAGGACAACGAGCCGCGCTGGAAGGTCGCGCGCGCCGAGGACGTGAACGCCGCGGATATCGACCGCATGTTCGAAAGCGCGTGGACGCCCGCGGCGCATCCGCTACGGCTTCTGAAGGACTGATGCCGCGCGGGCGGTTTTGACGGGGGATCAGTCCGACTCGCTGCCCGCCATGAACGCGCGCATGAAGACGAGTGCGCCCCAGCCCCAGATGGCGTTGGCGATGAAGTTGGGCGTGAGACGCGGCAGCAGGTTGCCGCTCGGCCAGATGCCGCGCGCCGGATCGATCACGAACACGCCGACCGCCGTCAGCACGATGCCGCCGAAGACGAGCGCGCCGATCCACGGTGCGCTGCGCTCGGGCGCAACGCGCAGGAGCCACACCATCAGCACACCGAAGATGGAGCTCCACAACGCATTGGCGATGAATTCGGGGATGCCGAGCGGAAGAAATGGTGTGATGGAAAAGCCGGCCGGATCGACGAGACCCGCTGCGTGGAGCAGCGCCAGGGTCGATTCGCGAAAAAAAAGCGCGGCGAGAAAACCGGAAACTAATGGCAGTATGACTTTTTGCATTGGCTAGACCGCTTGAAGCCGGAGGGCGCGGCTCTCTCCGATTGTCGTGACGAGCGCCATTATAGTGGCGTCGCCCGTGCTTCCAGGCCGGTTCCGGCGCTGTCGCGGGTTATTTTGCGATGGCGTCGCTCGCCGGGCTGTGATGCAGCATGCGATCGCTGTTTTGCGGCGGATTCGGGCGCTTCACCGGCATGTTGTCGGGATTGTCGGGGCGCGTGGCGCTTGCGGATGGCGCACCGGGCGCGCTCGGCGGCTTGACCATCGAGGCGCTGTCGTCCGGACGCGCGGTCTGGGCGTGCGCCGTGAACGTAGTGATGAGCAAAAGGGCGGCTGTCGCGAGGTGATGTCGGGTCATGATCGCTCTCCGCGAAGGGGAGACCCTCGATGTGCATGACGCGTGCCTGGTGCCCGGCCGATTCGGGCCGGACGACCGATCCGCCGCGCTGCGGTAAAATCGTCGATTCCCTATTAGATTCAGGCGGTTCGCGCGAAAGCGCGGCCGCCGTCGCCCATGTCAGCCGTATCGAAGATCAGCCCGCGCCGCGTTTCCGTTGCCCCGATGATGGATTGGACCGACCGCCATTGCCGGTCCCTGCACCGCCTCGTATCGCGTCAGACTTGGCTTTACACGGAAATGGTGACGACGGGCGCGCTGCTCTACGGCGATGTCGCGCGCCATCTCGCATTCACGCCCGCCGAGGCGCCCGTCGCGCTGCAACTCGGCGGCAGCGAGCCGGCCGATCTCGCAAAGAGCGCGAAGCTCGGCGAACAGTGGGGCTACGACGAAATCAACCTGAATTGCGGATGCCCGTCCGAGCGCGTGCAGCGCGGCGCATTCGGCGCGTGCCTGATGAAGGAGCCGCAGCTCGTCGCGGATTGCGTGAAGGCGATGCGCGACGCCGTATCGGTTCCGGTGACGGTCAAGCATCGCATCGGCGTGGATGCGGTCGAGGAGTACGAGTTCGTGCGCGATTTCGTCGGCACGATCGCCGATGCGGGCTGCGAGGTGTTCATCGTGCATGCGCGCAACGCGATCCTCAAAGGCTTGAGCCCTAAAGAGAACCGCGAGATTCCGCCGCTTAAGTACGAGTATGCGTATCGGTTGAAGCGCGACTTCCCGCATCTCGAAATTTCGATCAACGGTGGCATCAAGACGCTCGACGAAGTCGAAGAGCATCTGAAGCACGTCGATGGCGTGATGCTCGGCCGCGAGGCTTATCACAATCCGTACGTGCTCGCGGGCGTCGACACACGCTTTTACGGCGCTGCAACGCCAGTGCCCTTGCGCGAGGACATCGAGGCGGGGCTCATCGACTACGCGCGTCACGCACTATCTCGCGGCACGTATCTCGGCGCCGTGACACGCCATGCGCTGGGCCTGTATCGCGGCGTTGCGGGCGCGCGGGGATGGCGTCGTGTGCTATCCGACAATCGCCGGCTCGCAACAGGCGATCTGACGATTTTCGACGAGGCGCGCAGCCACCTTCGCGAGGCCGTGGAAGCAATCGAGTCCTGATGCGCGTACTTCGGAAAAAGATGCTCAAAGGTACTAGGCAAGCGCGATCGTTGTTCGTATAATCTCGCTTCTTGATTGCTGCAGCAGTTCAGAAGCAATCAGGATCGCGGTACCAGTGGTGGCTGTAGCTCAGTTGGTAGAGTCCAGGATTGTGATTCCTGTCGTCGTGGGTTCGAGTCCCATCAGCCACCCCAAAAAGATTTCAAGCGGATCAACGCTGTAGAGAAAGGCACTGTGATTTTATCCAGTGCCTTTTTTCTTTTGATTCCCGCCAAAATTCCCATTTTGGGAACCGAGGTGGATGCCTACGATATACGTGAAAACGCATAACCTGTGCATCCATACAGTCAAAGCGCACGACGTTTCACGACCCTCGAACGGTCGTAGACGCGGGCGGTCGTCGCGGGGTTAGCGTGCAGATCGGGCAGGGCGCCGCGCTCTGCTTTGTGCTGGGTGACGTAGTAGGCACGCAAGTCGTGGAAGGTGAACCGGTGCGCGATCACCTTCTTCTTGATCGCTTCGACCATCAGCTTCTGCCACATCGTCTTGAATCCGGCCTGCGTGTACGCCGTGCCCGAGCGGTTTGGAAACACGTAGAGGCATTCTTCATTCTTTTGCGCCGCGCGCGCGACTTTCAGCCGGGCGATCAGCGCGGCTATCTGCGGCGTGATCTCGATTTGCTCGATCACCTCGCCGCGCTTCTTGCCCCGTTGCTTCGCTCGCTTGATGCGAATGTGCCCGGCGGCCTCGTCAATCTGCGGCCACGACAGGTCGAGAAACTCCACCTTGCGATTGCCCGCCCCGGCGGCGTATTCAGCTGCCATGCCGATCATGGCGCGCTGTCCGCCTTGCTCTGCAAGCCACGTCGCGAACGCGGCGAACTCTGCCGGCTCCGGCGCTTCCGTTCGCGGCTGCTCTTCGTTCCGCTTCACTTCGCGGCAGGGGTTGTGCTTTGCCTCGCCGCGCTCGATCGCCAAGCCGATGAGATTTGAGAGTAGGGCCATTTCTCGATTCGCTCGCACCGGCGCGTCCGCGCGCTCCTTGCGCAGGTATCGCGCGACGTCCGTAGCATCAATGTCCGCGGCGCGCACCTCGCCGAAGATCTCGAGCAGCTTCGTCGCGCACTGCTCGTAGTCGGTGCGCGTGTACTGCGAATACCGCTTCCAGCCTGGCGTCTCCTTGAACTGGTCCCACAGCCGCGAGATCGTACCCAGATCGTCTCCGCCGCCGGTGATCTCCAGCACCTTGCGGATTGCCTCGACCCGATCGGACCCGAGATTGATCGGCTTGCCACCGACCGGGTGATACCTGTACGTGAACCCCCTCTTCGTGGGTCGCGCCTCCATCCGTGGCAGGAGGCCATCGCGCACCGGCTTTCTCATGCTGCAGTTTTCCATTTAGGTGCGGTGCGGCGCTGCTCGCCGGGCCCGCGATTTACTTGCTCCCATGTCAGCATCGGGTGGCCATCCGCTTTGCGCGGCGCGTCGATGCCGAGCGCTTTTTTGATCCAACGTTTCTGGGCCGCGCCTTGCCGCAGGCCCCCCGTCAGTTCGACGAGTTGGTCATTCGTCACGATAGCCATGCTGGCTCTCCAGGTACTCGCTCGTTACGCGCATGAATTCTTCGATGCATTTCGGTGCGATCGCAGCCGGGTCCGGTCGTTGCTCAAAGTCTGTCAAAGTCGTAGGAGACAGCCATGAGCTACGGAAACCCTCACGAACTTCTCGAATTCGTTTCATGCGCGCTCCCACCGCGTAATGAACTGGGCCACACAGGCCAAGAGGACTTCGAATACTTCTGCGCGTACACCGGGCTCCGCGAAGCGAATGTTGGGGCCGATGCGTTCGCATGGGCGAAGCTCGCCTTCTTGTCCGCGTGGAGGCGCCGAACGGACGCCCTTGCCGAGCATTCGACGTGGTGAACGCGAGCCTCCCTCCGATTCGACCTTCTCTGTTCGTCGAGGAGATGAACAGATTGCTGCCTCAGCAACAAGGCTTTTCGCCAGGCCTCCACGTCTTCTTGACGCCGCGTGGATGCAGCGACCAGGATGCGACTGGGTGGGATTGGACCCCAGATACGCCTGCTGCAGCTGTCGCAGTGGCGCAAGCCTTTGAGGATGTTCGGCATCTTCATCGTCTCTGATCTCCTTCTTTGCTCGCCACACCCGACTCGATCGCAGCACACGGTATGACGATGCCGCCTACCCTGCGTGCCTTGTCGATCGCAGAGAGCTCGGACATGTGCGACTCGAACCACTGCTCACCGCGGCTGACCCATTTCACGACCCAGCAGATTGGATCTGCGTTAAGGAGCGCGATGTTCTCGCGTTCGAGTTCGCGCGCGAGCGGTCCAAGATGCCGGTGCACTTCCTCAAAGTAGCGGGCCTGTGCGGTTTTGCTGATTCCGGGGAATCGCTTCCTCACAGCGTCGATGCATGCTTCGACGCGCGGCGCGCCGGTGTTGAGCGGTTCATCGTCTTCAAGCATTTCTGCTTCTCCTTGGCACTGGCCGCGTCGGTGGTGCGAGTAGTCGATCCTCTCCCGCGGTCGACGCGCACGACGCTTGCTCTTCTAGATGTCCTTTACGAAGAGCGGGCGCGATGGAACCTAACTTCATAACCGAGGCTTGGTTCGTCAATGAACGAACCAACGGCGATTGGGTGCGGATTGCCGTCCGAGTCGGTGATAGAGTGCAGTACGGAACCATTACCGACGCGGCCTTGGCAGAACTAGCACTCGCCGCGGGCAGCACGAACGAGGATGCGATGGACGCTGTGCTCCTACGCGTCGTTCGGACTTTCGCCCGCATGAATCCGGGTGCCATCGTTCCAGTTATTCGAGCACCTGTGATCTGGGGGTAAAAGCTCATTGCCAGCTACCTGTAAAGTTTGTGAACTATTTGCCGAAAACCCGGGAATGAATAACGAACCATTCCACCGACTCGGTAACGACGATCCGCTCCGAGCGGAAGCGCGTTCTCTGGCGGCGAGCATCGAAGCCATCCGTCGGGCCCGTGGGAAAAAGAATCCGCGGGACATTGCGGTTGACACTCCTGAGTGGGAAGCCACCTGCATCGAGTTCGCTCGTGATCTGCGTTGGGCGTTATGCATGAGCGGTGATGATTTGACCGACGTGCCTTCCATCGAAAGCCAAGTGAGGCGTCTGTCTCGTTGAGCAGCTGTGCGGCTAGAGCAAGGCATCGAACGCCTCTGCTAGCAGAAGCTGCGTCGCCATGCGTAGCATCTCGTGGTCGCGCTTCGCCTCTGGCGTGTCGTCCCTGCTAGCCATTCCCTTCCTCCCCGGATTGCCTTGCTCGGTCGATGGCGGCGTCCCAGTCTTCCTCCTGCCACAGCCTGTTCGATAGCTTCGTCCCGTAGCAACTGGCACCTGCCATCTTGTCGAACTCGTCTTTCTGATCCTTCAGCCAGCGATACCGCGCTGCGTCCTTTGCATCATCCGGCGCGCTTACTGGAAGTAGAGCAAGCGATTCCTCGGTGGATGCAGGCTCACCATTGGCCGCATTCGACAGCGCATCGAGGAAACGCACGGGGCCATCTACAGCGCCGACGAATTGATACGCCGCAGCGCAAACGCCCTGATACTTTTCAATCTCCCCGCGCAGGCGATGCATTTCGGCCGTGAGCTTATTCAGTGCATCATCCGGCGCGGGATTGGCCAAGCCATGCTGAACCATCAGGCGCTTGACCATGCTCTTATCGATAACCGGCTCTTTCCTCTCCGCCAATACGCGGGGTTCGAGAGACAGTCGCGTGCGAAGCGACTTCAAAATCTCCGCGTTCTCGAACATGCTTTCGCGCTTCAGCACTCCGATAGCGATAGTCAATGCGCTGAGTTCTTGTTCGGTCATTTGCTCGCTCCCTCACGAAAGCCGATAGCGGCGGATCGGCACGTATTTGTGGACGATCCAGCCTTCGACATTTGATCCACCCAACTCTGCGGTTCCAATCATTCCCTCTGCATCCTGTTCGCTAGACGCGGTGAAAGCTACTTCGCCGCTCGCTTCGAACACTACGTAAAGGTCAGGCAAGTCTTTGTCAGTCATTTGCTCGATCCGATGTTCGCGGCGTATGTCATTTTTTCGGCAACCCACTCTATGAATTCGACGGGCAACGGAACGCCGTCTGTTTCACAGAGCATCACAACTTGGTCGTATGTCCACGGCTCACGCTCCGCATCAATCCTGTCTTGCTCGGCGGACTTCAGTTTCTCGCGCAGTTCATCGATCAGAGCGTCGTTTTCGGCAATATCTGCCTTCAGTGCTTTGATGGTGTCTTGCTCTGCGGACTGGGCGAGAGGAGTGGCGAGTCGATCAGCAAAAGCCGCGAGCGCGGCGCGGTCAAACGTCCACCAGTGGCCTGCCTCTGTATCGTCGTCTTCAAGATGGTGGCCGTAAGATGTGGAGAGTTCATCGGCCAGAGCCTCAATGCTCACCGCCTCTTGCTTGTCGCTCGGAGTGGCGGGAGGGGCGGCGTCATCCTCTACCATTAGCGCGCAGATAGCGTCATAGCAGCTTTTTGCGGTTCCTCCGCTCTGTACTTCATCAGCGACAATGGAAAGCGCCTGAGTCACCGCATCTTGCTTGTCGCTCGCAGTAGGGCGCGGGACGGCTCGGAACGCCGCTTCGTACATCGCATCGGGATCGTTGCCGCCCGTACGCTCCGCATACTCGCGCGCGGCCTCAACGAACGCGCGCTTCATTTCTGGCGTCATTCGTGGCGGCAGGAGCTTCGAACCGGACGCCACCGCCTCTTGCTTGACGCTCGGATTGGCGAAAGACAGTCGAGCGACTTCAGCGCGCAATCTTTCTATCTCATCTGCGGCTTTGCCCGTCATCACCCCATCGAACATGCGCAGCGTCGGAACAATGTCGAAATTGGGATCCATCATTTATCTCCTAGGCCGATGGGGCACGGGCTAACAACGCAGGTAGCGCAATATCGATGTGGCGCAGCGTGCGGGCAATCCTTCGCCTCTTGCTTGTCGCTCGGAGTGGCGAGAGGGGCGGCGAAATACAATGGCTTAACAGGACGGTGGCCGCCGTTGTGGGAAAGGTCGAGCATGATGTCCATCCACACCGGACCGAAAACAGGGTCGATCGGAACCCACGCCACCGGTTCATCTGAGAGAGGGGCGGGGGTGGCGAGAAGGGCGCGAAGCAGCGCTTCGTATGCCTCACCTAACCAGTTGTTCTGATGCTTCAGAACGGCAAAGCCATAATCCTTGATGAGTTTCACTGCTTCAGCGTGTTCCATGTTCACTCCATGAACAGCCCGTATTGCATCGGGCGCCGGTTGATCTTGTCCGTCCAAACTTTCGCTTCCTTCCAGTCGTTTCCGTTTCGGCCATTGATCCGCGCATGGAAGCTCCACGCCATCGAGTCGGCGGTGTGCAGCAGCTCGGTTACGATCCAAGACGAGAGCGCCGTAGACTTCAGGCCGAAGCCATGCAACCTCAGATCCGGCCGCTTCGCATGGATCGCGAGCAGCACGTTCTCGATCGCACGCGGGTCGCCGTTACGCTTGCAGACGGATCCGACTCCGACCCATGCGCCATGCGCGAGGCGGTCGCCGTACATCTCGATGTGCCGCACGTAATCCTGCGGGTCGTAGCCTTGCAGCACAGGCATGATGTAGGCGCCCCCAACGTCGCACTGCATCAGCGCGTCGTATCGCTCGATCGTGAGCTGCTGGTGAATCTCGACGCTCAGACCAGTCTTCTCGACGATCCACGCCTCACACATGAAGTCCTGCGAGACAGCGGCGAGCATGTTGCCGTTCGTGCTCCAGCGCTTGATCTGCGCGGCATAGTCGCCGACCTCATGCCGGTAATGCCCGTACTTCGAAATCTCGGTGAACGCGCCGCTGTCCATAATCCAGTCGCCGACCTCGAAACCAGACTTCCGATCACGCAGGCGGTTGACACTGACGAATGCCGCATCGAAGTGTTTTGCGTCTGACGGCTGATGGAGTCCAGTGAAGAACCTCATTCGGCCAGCCAATCCAGAGACACGCCGAAGAACTTCGCGAGCTTGGTGAAGTTCAGCCAACAGGGCGAATACACGTTGAGTTCGATGCTCTGAACCGTCTTCGGCGACAGGCCGACCTTCTCAGCAAGCTGGATTTGCGTCAGGCCAGCGTCCTTACGCAAGCATCGGAACTTAGCGCCCATCGTGTCGGGCTTTTCATCCCACTGAACGACTCGGATCTGTACGCAAGCCATGGTTTCCTCGTGCAATAACAGCATTCCCGACAATGACGCTGACTCTCTGCCCGGTTATGTGCGAGAGCACTTCCACGAAGGCCACGCACGCGGCGTGGATGAGGGCGTCAGTGGCTTTCTTCGCGCGGCCGAGTTTGTCGAGTGCTTCGAGCAGCGCGAGGTAGGGGTGGGATAGGCGGATCATGCGATTTCCGAGGCGATTTCATCAGTCGATCGCAGTGTTACGATCCGTTGAGCGTTTGCACGATCCGCGCGAAGACGTCGCGCTTGAACTCTCGCTCCCATTTCTGCTCGCCAGCCCATCCACCGGCATGGCGCGCGGCCATGATTCCTTCCTCCCAGATGCGCAACTCGGCATCGTGGAAGACGATCTTTCCTTCGCGCGCAATGCGCCCCTTGGTGATAGTCATGGTGTCCTCGTTCTTGTTCGAATCTGAGTTGATGACGCTGCTCCTGTCGCCTTTCGGCCTACCCATCACGGTCAGGGTGCAACGCCATCAAATCAGACGGCCGGATTACGCGCCGGCACGCGGTTGGTTGGAATTCAGTGCGCCGCCGGCCAGCGGATGCGCTTCTTGCGTTGCTCGATCTCGTCGAAGTGACGCTTGGCGCGGAGATCTGCGCCGCGCACGAGCGCGATTGCGGCAACCATCGACACCACAAACAGAAGGACTACTACCTGATAAACGTTCATGGTGAGCCTTTTCGGGATCACGTTACGCGCAGTGAACGACTGCGCAGCGTTCGAAGCGAGTCGCGCGATAATCGAGCTCCGCGCAGACTACGAGATAAATGCCGGCGACGATTACGCTGCCCAGATCTTCCAGAGCGCCATTGGCTTGATCGGCTTCATGCGAAGACTCCAGCGTGAACGGCGACGACGAGATACCAGAAGCAACCGATTCCGACGCCGGTCAATCCGGCGATCATCGACGTCTTCAGGATGCCGCTGTAGAGTTGGTCTACGCGCTCAAGCCGCGCGATGTGCAGCAGGGCGTTGTCGTTGAGTGCGCGGTTCATGCTGCTTGCACTCCCATGAATTCGTCGAACTCTGCATCGCTCATGTCGGTGCAGTCAGTCCAGCCGGCGGCGATCAGCGTCGCGACACCGCTTGTGTGATGCCACTCGCCCTTCAGGCGTGAAGGGCAAACGAGATATTTGAACCCGAGTTTTGCGAGGGACATTTTTGTCTCCATGTGCTTGGCCACGGCGCTCTCATTGAAAGCGCCTTGGATAAGCGCAATTCCCACTGTCAGGCGACTGATCGTCGGCTGCCTTTCAGGATCCGGCAGATCTGCACCTTCGAAACTCCGAATTGCTGGGCGAGATCTTTCTGAAGTGTCCGGCCGGGAACGTAGAGATCTCTGATTCGCTGAACGTCGGCGGTTGAAAGTTTGGATTTGCCGTTTCGCTCCCCAACCAGCACACCGCCCCTAGAGCGTCTTCGCTCGCTCCGGTCTCGCATATTGTCGGAATGCGTTCCCCACCTCAGATGCTTTGGATTTATGCATCTTGGGTTGTCGCACGAGTGCAGCGCCAACCTGCCATTGCGCTCTTCTCCTGTTGCCTCGATCAGTGCGACGATGTGCGCGCCGATCTGTTTTCCCTTGTAAGTCTTCTTTCCGTATCCAAAGCCGTTTCCCTTCTGCCCGTGATCTACGCAAGGTTCTTCCACCGACATATCGCCTCCCTCAGTTTGTTGCCGACCCCTCTTCGAAGAGTCGCTAACAAACTGTGACCTTTACCGCGCCAAGGTCACTGGGCGCCTTTCGGAAGCAGCTCATCTGGCCGCCATTTCCGGTACTTTTACGTTCTGCCGTCCGGGACATGGGCAGGGCGATTTCACGCCTATTCATCATTCGACAGTGGTAAAGAGCATCGCCGCGCGGGCGCCGCGCCGGTCGTTCGGCGCATTCTTTATCGGGAGAGAAGCCCTGAGTACAAGGCACTGAGATTCGACCCAATGCCCTGAGATCAGGGCTCCCGTTTATCCCCGGAGCGCTTCGTTCAGCGCATGGGATGCATATTAGGCAAAGCCTAGAGACGTGTCAAGGCAAAGCCTAAATTATTTTCGGATATTTCTTGAGGGGCTCGCTACACTTCAGAATGGGGACAGGAGGTGCAGCCATGACACCCGAGGACGTCGTAGGCATTTTTGAGAAGCTGAACTTGGAGGGAAGGGCGGACATTCCGCTGGACGACGCCTGCGCCGGCATGGCCGGTTGGCTGGCGGGCGCGTGGCCGAGACTAGAGGACGAGGATGTCCAGTTGCTCACCGCTATCGGGGCGGTGTTATGGCGGGAAGGGTTCGCTCAGCGGCGGCCGCGGCGGTAATTGGCGCGCCGTGCTCGAATTCAGGCGACGCGTCGAGGTCCGGATAGCGTAGAGTGGTCGGTCCACAAGGGGATCGGCATGGCGACAGAAGAAGACGTGATTGCGACTTTCGAGCAGTTCAACGCTGAGGGGCGTGATTACATTACGCTCGACGACGCCTGCACGGGGCTGGCGCGCTGGCTTGCTCTGGCATGGGATCGCTTAGAGCCTGGTGACGCACAGCTGCTGATGACAGTGGGCGCGACGCTTTGGCGAGAGGGTTTTTCTCAGCGGTAGCACGCGCACAACAAAAAACCCGCCGAAGCGGGTTGCTCAAGTGTCGAGCGCCTTTTTGACTTCGCGGTTACCTCTGTCTAGGGAATCCAGCACGTCGCCGAGGAATTGCAGCGCAACTAGGTCCATAGGTTGTCGGCTCGCGAACTGCGACATTGCTGTGGCTGAAACACTCATGTCGATGAACGCCCTCTGATAGGCCTGGATCGCCGCAAGCATTTGAACTTTTGTGAACGGGACCTCGTCGTCGGTCATTGCTTGTCTCCCTGTCGAGCCAGTCGTTCACAGGAGCTTACCGGTTGCTCACCCCGTGGAGCCGCGGCGCGGCTTTGTTGTATGGAGATTCGCTCTCAGCGTGCGCTACTCCGGCCGCCAGCTCGACGGCCGGCAGATTGCGCGGACGAAATGCATCTTTTCGATTTCGCCGTCGGGCAAGATGATCGGCTTGTGGGCGTCGTTTGCTGAAATCAGGTGCGTGCGTCCCGTGCGCTTGTACATGAATTCCTTCACCATCACCCGTCCATCTTTGGACTTGACCAACACTTCGTCGCCTGGCTGGATCTCCTGGTTCGGCTCAATAACTACAAATTCTCCATCCTTTATCCGCGGTCGCATCGAGTCTCCCTCGCACTTCAGCGCATAAGCGTCCGGGTCTTTGGTCGGGAAGTCGATATAACCGTCGCCGTGGCCGACTGGATACTCCATGTCCGCCCAGTTCCCGTTGTCTCCAAGTTGCGCCCTGCCTACCACTGGGATTGCTCTCCACTTTGTAATTGGGATGGGCTCATACGGGTCGTTGTAGCGTACCGTGGTCGTGCGAGACCCCTTTCCGAGCATCAACCATACGGAATTGACCCCGAAAGTCTCTTGTAGTGCGACCGCATGGTCAACGCCGATCTGCGTGGTTTTCCCGGAAAGCCAGCCGGCTACGACCTCATCCGTCGTGTTGGCGGCTGCGGCAACCTTCGAGATGTTGCCGCCGGCCTCGTCGATGACAGTTTTGATCCTATCAGCGAGGCCCTCGGCTCCCATTGACAGAAAAGAGGGGGAAACTGCCGCCTCTTCGCCGGTTATCCACCAGTCGGCCGTGTGACCGAACTCCTCGATCAACTTCGGGATGTGTTTTTTGGCGATGCGGCCGAAATTGACCCAATCGTATACGGACGGCGCCTTGACGCCGAAAAGATCTGCCACTTGGGCGTGAGATAGGTTCCGGCGAGACATTTCATCTCGCAGACGGTCGCCGATGTGCTTGGGTTGTTTAGGCATTGCCTGTGTATACCCAGTGCTATTATTTTCGGCAATGCCTTGACCGCCGTTTAGGCTTTGCCTAGAATGTCCTTTATGAACGAATCCGTTAAAAACTCCGTCCTTCTCGCTTGCTCCATCGTCGGGAGCAAGTCTGCGCTCGCTCGTGCGGTCGGCGTTAAGCCTCCCACTGTTCAGCAGTGGTGTACAGGCGAGCGGCCCGTTCCTCCGAACAAGTGCGTCGAGATTGAGCGGGTAACTGGCCGCAAGGTTCTCGCAGAGCAGCTGTGTGCCGAGGTCGATTGGGGATTCATCCGCAAGGCCGGCGAAATCACTGTCTGACTTTTCGTTTTGAAGTGGACTTCTTTCCGTATTCCCATTTCCGTTCATCGTTGTTCTTTTTCATAAGGGAGGTTCCATGTCACGCCGTGCCGAGTTTCGCAACGAAGTAAAGACCCGCCTCGAAGACCCCGTCTACGAGGGAATGCAAGCATTCAAGGCTCTCTACGGCATCGACAGCGATTCCGCTGCACTTGCCCGCATCGCCAAGCTGTTTTTGTTTGGCACGGTTGGCACTTTGCCAGCGAACCTGTTGGGTGTCAGTGTCGCGCCGTCCCAAGTTGGGAGCGCAGTAAGCGCATGAAGGAAGGGAAAACCAGCTTCCTCGTTGAACTTCCGATTCCTGAAGCTGGGGAGTTGGCTGCTTTGGCGGCGAGTCTGGGCGTTTCAACTCAGAAATACCTCGGGTATCACGTCCTGCGCTCTGCATACGGACCGCTGCACCCAGAAGTTGCCGCGTTTGAAGTGGCCCACATTGGGCGGCGCGGGGAATAAAACGTCAGACAACTGACGGAGCAAGTCGGTTACGAGGCCGACACCTGCATGGATGAGTCGATACACAAGCAGCTTGATCGCCAGGCTTCTTCTGTTCCGATTTAGTACTACTGACCGGCCTACCGGCGGGAGATCCCATGCAAAACAACTCAAATCCGGTTCTCTTCGTGCCGGAGCTGCCGCCGGAACTTCCGGCTGCGCAGCAGAAGCAGATCCGCGACGCGCTGTGTGCCGTTGCGGCGCGCGGCGAGCGCTTTCCGGGCGAACTCGCAGCGGTTCGCGTCGGGCTTTCGCGCGAATTCGCCACCTTCAACGCCGACTGCTCGAAGGCGGTCAGGGCTTCGAAGGTGAAGGCATGAGCGCTCGCGACCTTCAGCCCTCGCTCGGTGGCGCGGATCTTCTTCACATGGGCCGCTTCTTCATCGGTCCCATGACGACCGATCAATCGACCACGGCGAATGCTACGCCGAAGATCTGCATCGGCTGCGGCGCCCGCCAATCGTCCGACGGCTCGCTGCCGTGCGGCCACGACAACGACCTGTGAGGTCATCCATGAACGCAATTGCTCTGACCGCGCCGACGATGTCGAGCCGCGAAATCGCTGACCTGACGGGCAAGCGTCACGACAACGTGATGCGCGATGCTCGCCTCATGCTGGTCGATCTGCACGGCGTAGGCGGTGTCCTCAAATTTGAGGACACCGCTCTCAACGAGCAGAACGGGCAGCGGTACCCGATCTTCCGCCTTCCGAGGCGCGAAACGCTGATTCTCGTCTCTGGATACAGCGTCGCGATGCGTGCGCGGATCATCGACCGCTGGCAAGAACTCGAATCGCGACCCGCGCAGCCGGTGATGGATCTGAGCGACCCTGCGTTTCTGCGTGGCGCGCTGTTGCAGTACACGGAGCGCGTGATCCAGCTTGAGGCGACCGTTGCCGAGCAAGCGCCCGCGGTGGAATTCGCGAAGGCTGTTCGCAACACGTCCGACACGATCACGATGAGCCAGATGGCTGCCATTCTGGGCATCGGCCGGAATCGCTTCTACGCTCGCTTGCGTGCCGATCACATCCTGATGGCCGACAACCTGCCGTACCAGATCTACAAGGACCGTGGACTGTTCCGCGTGATCGAGAGCGTCTGGATTGATGAAGCGAAGGAACCGCACCCGACTTTCAGGACTGTCGTTACTGGCCGTGGTCAGGTCTATCTGCAGCGCAAATACGGCGCAGAGGTGACGGCGTGAATACGAAGAACATGCCTTGGTTCCGCATGTACACGGACTTCCTGAACGATCCGAAGATGATCACGCTCGCATTCGAGGACCAGCGCCACTTCATCGGCGTGCTGGCTTTGAAGGGCGAAGGCACGCTCGATAACGCGTGCGCCCCGGAGTTGCTGACGCGCATTGTCGCGCAGCGCCTGTGGATCGACCACGCCGTCATCGGGGAAGTGAAGCGTCGCCTCGTGGCCGCTGGCCTGATCGACGACAACTGGCAGCCACTCGCTTGGGACAAGCGTCAGATGCGCTCCGATTCGAGCACTGAACGTGTTCGCGCTCATCGCGAGAAGGCGAAACAAACGCGAAACGATGATGAAACGTTGCAGGAACATTCCAGTAACGGCCTAGATAAGAAGAGAGAAGAAGAGATAAGAGAAGAAGAGAGAGAAACGAAACCTGCGCGGCGTGCGCCGCGAGTTGCGTTGCATTCGCAGATTCGCGATCTCGAACTTCCTGAAGGCATCGCGGCGGAAGTCTGGGCGATGTGGTGCGAGCACCGTGAGGCGAAGACAAAAGAGGCGCCGTGGACGCTGGCAGCCGCCAAGGTGTCAATCAAGCGCATGGCGAAGCTCGCTGCTGAAGGCCAAGCGCCCGACGTCACGGTCGAGGAGGCGGTTCTGCGCGGCTGGACCGGGTTGTTTCCGGTGAAGCAGCCGGGCGGGGCGGCTCCCGGTGGCGCAGTCGTTCCTGCGGATTGGTGGAAGACCGAGAGCGGCTACATCGAGCGAGGCAAGCAGCTCGGCGTCGATCGCACGAAGTTCCAGTTCTTCGAGCAGTTCAAGGCGCGGGTCTGCAAGCTCGCTGGCCCCGGCGAATGGATGGAAGACCTCCTTCGCGCGGTTGGCCGCGAGAGCGAAGAGCGCTACGAGGCTCTGTACGCCTACTTCAACGACATCCCCCGCGACCGTAACGGCAACACGGAGGCAGCGTGAGCAAGCGAACCGCAGCCCTCCATTACCCGGAAGGAACGACGCAGGTCGGCACCGCGCGCGTGCGCGACGAGCGCTCCGTCGGGCCAGATTTTGCCCGCCGCGAGTTGATGCGCCGCACTGGCAACCAGCCGGCGAGCGAGTTCGACGACATCGCATCCGGATATGACCCGTTCGCGACTTTGCCGAAGGTTCCGGCCGCGAAGAAGAAACCGACCAAGTACCGCAATGAGAAGTGCGAGAGCGGCGGCGTCAAGTTCGACAGCAAACGCGAGATGAAGCGCTGGCACGAACTGGTGCAGATGCAGGTGCGCGGCGAGATAAGCGAACTCGAATTGCAAGTGCCGTTCGTCTTGGCTGAGCCAGTGGTGATCGCGGGTCGGAAACGTCCGGCGCTGCGCTACGTCGCCGATTTCGTGTACGAGCGCGCCGGCGAGCAGGTGATTGAAGACGTGAAAGGGCGGGTAACCGAGGGATACCGCATCAAGCGCCATCTGATGGCTGCGCGGGGACTGACGATCGTGGAGGTGAAGTGATGGCTGCAAAGAAGAGAGCGCAAGGCGACGTGAAGGGCACCCTGTGGACGCACGAGGAACTGCGCATCCTGCGCGGACTAAAGGAGCGTGGCGCAGTGCTGAAGAAACATATGCACCTGCTGCCGGGGCGGACGTACGAAGCGGCCGTCTACAAGCAGACGCACATGGCCATCAAGCCGATCTCCACGTCGCAGCGCGTGCGAAATCTGCTGTCGGATGGCGTCGAGCGCACGGCGCGCGAGATTGCCGACACGCTGGGGCTGGCGCGCAAGACCGTGTCGGACCTGATGCGGCCCGCTACGGATCCGCGCGGCAACCAGTGGGCACACGTCTCGCGCATCACCGAAAGCTATCCGCAGCTCGTCTATGCGATCGGTCCGGGCGAGAACGCCCGATACGGCGATGCTGTTTCCGCGAAGCTGGCCGAGGAAGAAGAGAGCGACGACGTGCTCGATGCGAGATACCGCTCGAATGCCGCGTGGTGGCCCCGCGCTGACCGCGTCGTCGTATCAGCAATGAACGCGATGATCTGCGCGGGGAGGGCCGCAGCATGAAGCTCTACATCGCGGGCCCCATGTCCAATCTGCCCGAACTGAATTTCCCAGCGTTCCACGCCGAGGCGGCGCGCCTGCGCGCTCTGGGCTTCGAGATCGTCAACCCGGCGGAGATCGACGTCGGACCGGATCCCGACTGGCTGACCGCCATGCGCGCAGACATTCGCGAGCTCGTCACGTGCGACGGCGTCGCCCTGCTGCCAGGCTGGGAGCAATCGCGCGGCGCCACTGTGGAG
The DNA here is from genome assembly GCA_001544655.2 of Caballeronia turbans. Classification (GTDB taxonomy): domain Bacteria; phylum Pseudomonadota; class Gammaproteobacteria; order Burkholderiales; family Burkholderiaceae; genus Caballeronia; species Caballeronia turbans. Next base: position 229,147 of record FCOD02000005.1, on the reverse strand, counting down.
CACACGCTCGCGCGCGGGCTCGGTCTGCGCGTCATACAGGCACGCCACATCATCGGCCTGGCTGGCGAAATCCCTGTGATCGCACAGGAAGCGCTTGTCGAGATCGTCGACGAGATCGAAAGCGGTGCGAGCGAACAGATTGCGGAGGCGCAGTGAAGCGTTCGAAGCCACTCGTGAGCAAGACGCCGATGAAGCGCTCGCCGTTCAAGACAGCCGATCGCGCGACGTCTTTGCGCCGCTCGGAGATGAAGCGCCGCGTGAAGAAGCCGACGGTGGCAGACGGCTCGAAGTATTTGGCGGCGTGTCGTGGCGAGCCCTGCTACCTGAACGTGAAGTGCCCGTGGACAGATTGGGCTGATCCGACTGTCGTCGACTGCCATTCGAATCAATCGAAGCACGGCAAGGCCGGCGCGCTGAAGGCGAAGCACTGGTTCACGGTGCCGGGCTGCGCGGCCTGTCATGAATGGCTCGATCGCAGCGGCGCGCCGTGGGAACAGAAATGTGCGGCATTCGATGATGCGCTCGCGCGCTGGGAGCCGGTGCGCGCTCGAAAGATGTGTTTGAAGGAGGGAGAAGGTGCGTTGCTTGATTCGAATACCGACGGACACGCGCTGGCGAACGCCGCGCGGCCGCAACGGGAAGCGGTATGCCTTGGATCCGTTTCAGCTTACGGCGGCGTTGGAGACGCGGGTGTACAGGCTGGCGCGCCCGACGGTGCAGAACACGACCCGGCCGTTTGTCTGGGTTGACGCATGGATTCCAGAGGATCGACGGAGCGGGATTCCGGTCCTCGACGACGCGTGGGTGAGGGCGGGTGTGTATCGCACCAGAGCCTACATCGACGACAACAAAAAGACTTTGGCCCCGTTCCTCGAGAGCGGATTAAACGAGATGGAAGTGGGAGATTGAGCATGAACACGACGATTCCGGAAAACTTCGATGCGCTCTGGGTGGCGCTCGGCATCAAGCGTAAAAGCTGGAGTGCTCCGATCCAACCGCAGAAGGTGACGCGATGATCGCCGCCGCTTCTCTCGCATCGCCGAGCGCTGACGCCGCCGGCATCGTCTTCGTGTTCGTCTGGACCGCTCTGTCGGTTCTCGCCACGGCCGTGTACTCGCGCATGGGGGTGCACCAGTGAGCGCACACGCCTACATCCAATACTCGGACGTCCCGCAGAGCCTGATCGACACAAGCAGGCAGCACATCGACGGAGTGACGGGTGCCAAGGTCATCGCCTTCGACGGTTGCCCGTTCGCCGGCCAGATTGAGAGCGAGGCCGAGTCGCTCGAAATCGAGTTTCCGTTCCCGCGCAACGCCGAGCTGCGGAACAGCTTCGTCGCGTGGCTAGTGAACTGGGGTATCAGTTTCATGGTGGCGATGTGAGGCGCGGCGACTTCCGGGATCCGGCGATCGTGCTCGAAGAGCGTCAGTCGGGCACGTGCCTCGGATGCGCCGAGTTGATCCGCTCGCGCTGGGGCGGCACGACCAAATTCATTTGCAACAAGGCATTTCAGAAAGCGTCGCTGAGCGTCTACGAGATGCGTCGGTGCAGAAAATACAACGAGGGAGTTTTCATGACGAGCGAACAGAGCGAACAGATCGAGGAAATGCTGCTGGAGTGGTATCGCTGGCAGATTCGGCAGTCGCACCGCGAGACGCTCGCGCATTTCTACCGCCCGGAGGATCGGACCTGCCGCGGCTACGAGACGCCCGCCAATGCCGAAGAGGACGCAGAGGATGCGTACCAATGGGCGGACGACCAGCAATCCGAGCAGGTGCAGCTCTGTGTCGATGCCCTGCCGCCTGAGCAGCGCGCGGCAATCAGCACCAGCATGCGCAACAAGGAAAGCGGCTGGAAGGTGTGGAGCAGTGGTCGAGCGGGCGACCAGCACGCAACTTATCAGGCAGCCAAGGAACGACTCTTCCTGATGTTCGTCGCAAGGCATCTGATTCGCGTCGAGGTGTCAGTCTAAAGCGGAACCGATGATTTCATATGGATAGATCGCGGGTTAAACTGAGAAGGAGCGCTCAATGCTTCTCGCCAATCAACGCACGTTTTGTCGCCGTAGGCGAAAGGCGTGTGTCACGAAACGGAGTTTGCGATGACGATGTTCTTCGAATGCTTTGCGTGCAAGATGGTCGCCCCGCTCCTCGATGAGACAATGACGGTATGTCCTAGTTGTGGATCTTCAAACGGGCAAGCAATCTCGGCGGATCGGGTAAAGCAAGGGATGGAAGCCGGTGCCTTCTTCAATATCGATCCACGTACAGGCAAGCGCGCGAAGAAAAAGCGCTAGGATAGTTCGTTCAAGAAAAAGAAATAGGTTCAAGACCAAAGAAGAATGACCACATTTTTTCATGTAGATCGATTCAATCATCTGCTCGCGGGACAGACCATTGGGCTTACAACAATCCAACTGCCTGTGGGGCGCGAAGAGCACTATGATTTGCTGTTCCCCAGCGGTGTGTCTCGTCACGGCTTCTATTACACGGGTCTCCGGGCGAACGAGCCCGATCCGGGCATGGAGTTGCTGTGGGAGTACGTCCGCCGAGCGGCGTTTGCCGAACGTCCATCCCGGCTCACGTCTATGTTTGCTTGGCGGTCGCTAGCCGAAGCGGAATTGTTCAAGCGTGAACGCGGGCTTCCAGACGCGCGCGTCTTTGAGGTTGAAGCGGACCCAAACGCTGCCTTCATTGCAAACATGCAGCTTCTCAACTCCAGCGGGTCTCTCTTGCTGACCTCGGAGTTGGCTCATGCGTATTGGGCCGGCGAGGCAGGGCCGACGACGGTGAACCTCAGCCCCCCTCGGTGGGAAGTGCTGATACCGCTTCCGGCCGTCATCGGCGTCGAAGCTCGAAGTGATTCGCTAGTGAAGCAGAACGATGGCTCGCGCTGAACCTGGCGCCCATGCCTTTTCATTGCTGCTGGCTAGCGCACGAAACGGAGCGCATGTCAACTTGACGTCCTCGCGCTTCCGGCTGTCCGATGAGCAGGTGGAAGCGGTGTTGCGGGAGGTTGTGGATGCCAACGGGAAACTGGTTCTGAGGGAGTCGGACTACGACGGTCCATCGCTGGTCTTGTTTAGACTGATAGGCTCCGGAGGCTTTCTGGTGCTCGTCTAGACGACCTCAGAAAACAGTTGTAATCCTCAAAAAATTGTCAGATAATCATCGCCGGAAAGATGCGCCCTGAAAGCCCGCTAGTCAAAAGACAGCGGGCTTTTTGCTTTGCGCGGCGCTCGCACACGTTCGCGCTTGTCTCCTCGGCAGGGCAACTGCCCTGATTTGACGCCTCGGCTTATGTCGGGGCGTTTTCTTTTCGGAGGTTGCTATGCTGAAGTTCAATCCCGACACCAAAGTCATCTTCGACAACGAAGAAGCTGCTGTCGCGCCGATTCGCGAGATCACGCGAGACGAGATCCCTGATCTGATTGCGAGCGGAGCGGGCGTCGACCCGAGCGCGAACGTGGGGGAGCCAACCTCGTCGCCAGCCCAGACGGATGGCGATGCCCAGGCTGCTCAGGACCCGGCTGTGTCTGCGACCGGCTCGGTTACGGACGCTGAGGTGGGAAAGCCCGTGGGCGCGTCCTCGACCTCGCCCGCAGCATCCAGCGAGGAATCCGCCGTCGTCAACGACGCGATCGCTGATCCCGGCGGCGCGGCATCGTCGGATCTCTACCCGACGCCGGCCGCTCCAAACCTCGATGCGCAAGCGCCGTCGAGCGTGTCGTCGGATGCCGTCCCTTTGGACGCTGGTGGCGCCGCTGATGCGGAGGCTGGCAGTGCTGAAGCGGGGGAGCCCGACGCGGCGCTTTCTGCTTCCCAGACTGGATCTGCCTCGGATGAGCATCCGCTGACCATCGTCGGCGAGATCGAAGCGCTGGTTCGCATGATCGGCAATAGCGCCGTGCACGAATACCAGCGCCTGATTCAGCGTCTGGCCGATCTCAAGAATCACCCGACCATCAAGGACGGCGAGTAATGCAGAGCCCGATCCGCATCAGCGTTCAGTCGGATCTTGACGCGCTGACGCGGAGGCTCAACGATTACGAGCGCAAGCAACTGCCGTTCGCGTCTGCAGAGGCGCTGACGGCAGTCGCTAAACGCGTTCAGGCCGCCGAGAAAGCGGCCCTCCCTCAAGTGTTTGATCGTCCGACGCCCTTCACGGTCAATTCGATCGGCGTGAAGGCCGCACGCAAGAACACGCAGGAGGCGATGCTCTTTGTGAAAGACATCGCCGCCGCGTATCTTGAGCCGTATGAGTTCGGTGGAACGCACAAGCTCATCGGATCGGGCAAGACGTGGCTGAACCCGAAAGACATGGCGCTGCTCAACCAGTACGGCAACTTCAGCCGCACGGCGCTGAAGCGTCTCGAAGGCAGGCCCGACATCTTCGTTGGCTCGATCAAGACGGCGAGCGGCGAATCGATCGGTGGCGTGTGGCAGCGTCCGACAGACGTCAAGGCGATCAAGCGCAGCGGCAAGCGCGGCGTGGCTCTGCGCGGCGCGAACAAGACGAGTCATCTGAGACTGCTGATCCGCTTCGGCGATGCGCAGCCGGTCAAGCAGCATCTCGACTTCGGCAAGCGCGGCCGTGAAGTGGTCGCATCGACATATCGCGCCGAGTTTGCTGCGGCGTTTGCAAAGGCGCTCGCGACCGCAAAACTGTAGGAAATTCCATGGCACTGATCAAACTGTCTGGCAGGCACGCTGTCGGACGGCACGAGTTCGCCCTCGTGGACGACAACATGTTCGAGTTCCTGTCGCAATGGAAGTGGAAGGCCAAGCCGAACGGTTCAGGTAATCACGTGTACGCCGTGCGCAACGTCGTCGAGAACGGCGAGAACCGCACCATCAGAATGCATCGTCTCGTGCTCGGCATGGATGCGAGCGACGCGCGCGACGCGGATCACATTAATCGGGATGCACTCGATAATCGCCGCGCCAATCTGCGTGCCGTCGATCGGCGCGCCAACGTGCTCAACACGGCATGGCGCAGGTGCGCAGCGCCTTGCAAGCATTGTGGCGCGCTTGTCACGCGCGATGTCGATCTGGCGCACGCTAATACGCCAATGTCATGTGATCGTTGCGCGCTCGAGAGAAAGCGGAAGGCGCCGCAATCGATCGTGTGCTTCGAGAACTGCATGGAATGCGGGGGATCTTTCACCGCGCGCAGGGCGGGGACTCTCTTTTGCAGCGAGGCGTGTCGATGTCGTGCCCGCTATAAGCGACGGCGGGTCCCATCCGCCCTTCCGTACCCAGGGGCACTGCGCGCGCGCGATCTTTCTCTAGCCACAAACTTTTCAAATTTGGGTAACAGGTAACAGTTCAGAGCGATGAAGCAGAGCGAGTTTGCGGTTCTCCACGGCGTCAGTCGAAAGACGGTCACGAAGTGGAAGGAGCGCGGCTGGCTTGTGTTTGCGGGCGATGAAGTCGATGTCGACGCGTCGAACGCGCTGCTTAAAAAGTACCGTCGCGATGGCGCACCGGCTGTTACCCAAAGTGTTACCCAAGCGACGCAGGGTAACAAACGCAAGACTGTTACCCAGGCAGCGAGCGAGGTAACGCTCGGAGCGCGCGAGGACGCCGCTGACGTCGCGGACCGGATTCTCGCGGGCAACGTCGAGCTGCTCGACTTCGACGCGGCGCGCTGTTTCAAAGAGAACTATCTCGGCCTGAAGGCTCAGCTCGAATACGACCGCGACTCCGGTCTGGTTATCGACGTTGCCGAAGTGGCGAAAGCAGTCGGCACCGAATACGCCAAGGTCCGAACCCGCCTGCTGTCAATTCCCGCGGAACAGGCTCCGCGTCTCCATCGGTGCAAGACGCCTGCCGAGTTGCAGGACATGTTGCAGGAGGTCATCACAGAAGCACTCGAAGAACTCACTCGCGATGGAGCAGGCAACCCTAAATAGCACCAGGCGGTACGCGCGCGGCTATGACGCGTTGCGGGCGGGCCTCGCGGCGGCGCTTCGCCAGAACCTAACGCCGCCGCCCAAGCTTACGTTGAGCGAATGGGCCGAGCGTTATGCGGTTCTGTCGCGCGAGACGAGTGCGCAGACCGGCCGCTTCCGGGCGTTCGGTTATCAGAGGGGCATGCTGGATGCAGTAACCGACCCCAGCGTCGAGAAGATCAGCGTCATGAAGTCGGCCCGAGTCGGCTATACGAAGCTGATGGATCACGCGGTCGGCTTCTTCATCCACCAGGATCCTTCGCCGATTCTCGTCGTGCAGCCCCGCGTCGAGGATGCGGAGAGCTATTCGAAGACGGAGATCGCGCCGATGCTGCGCGACACGCCGGTCCTCGCGGCGATCGCGGGCGATCAGAAGGCGAAGAACAGCGATCAGACGATCCTTGCGAAGACGTTCCGCAATGGTTCGAGCCTGACGCTCGTCGGCGCTAACAGCCCGGCGGGCTTTCGGCGGATCACGTCGCGCGTCGTCATGTTCGACGAGGTCGATGCCTATCCTGTCGACGGCGCGGGCAACGAAGGCGATCAGATCGCGCTCGGCACGAAGCGATCGGAGACCTTCTGGAATCGCAAGATCGTGCTCGGCTCGACGCCGACGGTGAAGGGCTATAGCCGGATCGAAAAGAGCTTCGGTGAGAGCGATCAGCGCTATTTCTTCGTCGCGTGTCCGCACTGCGGCGAGCACCAGGTGCTCGAATGGGGCAGTCCCGAAACGCCGTACGGCATGAAGTGGGACAAGGACGAGCACGGTAACGGTATCCCGGAAAGCGTCTATTACGTCTGCCGGCACAACGGCTGCATCATCCACGAGGCCGACAAGGCCGACATGGTGACGAACGGCGAGTGGCGCGCGACGAAGCCATTCAAGGGGCATGCCGGGTTTCATATCTGGGCCGGCTACAGCCTTTTCCCGAACGCGTGCTGGTCGAACCTCGTTGCTGAATGGCTCCGAGTGAAGGACGACCCGCTCGCGCGGCAGACGTTCATCAACCTCGTGCTCGGCGAGCCGTACGAGGATCGCGGCGATCGCGCACTGAGCGAGACCAGGCTGGCCGCTCGGACCGAGGTCTGGGATGCGGAGGTGCCCGACGGCGTCGGTCTGATCACTGTCGGCGGTGACGTTCAGGACGATCGCGTCGAGTTGGAGACGATCGGCTGGGGACACAACGAGGAAAGCTGGTCCATAGATCACGCGGTCATCGAGGGCGACCCCGAGAGCGCAGAGCTATGGAAACGCGTCGACGAGTATCTGAAGCGGGTCTGGCGGCGCGCGGACGGTCGCGGTTTCGCAGTATCCGCCGCGTGTATCGACTCCGGTGGTCACCATACGCAGAAGGTGTACGAGTTCGCGAAAGCGAGGCTCGGGCGCCGCATCTGGGCGATCAAGGGCGAGTCGGCGCGCGGTGGCGCGCGGTCACCTGTCTGGCCGACGAAGCGGCCGTCGTCTCGAACGAAATCGACGTTCCGGCCGGTCATCATCGGCGTGAACGCAGCGAAGGACGTGATACGCGAGAGGTTGCGGCGCGATCCGGAAGACAACGACGGCGTGCTGACGTACCCGGCCGGATATATGCACTTCCCGACTGACCGCGACATTAACTACTTCGCGCAGCTCATCTCTGAGCGCTCGGTGACGAAGTTCGCCAACGGGCAGAAGTTTCGCGTGTGGGAGTTGCCGCCCGGGCGCGCGAACGAAGCGCTTGACATTCGGGTGTATGGCTACGCGGCGCTGTGCGGCCTCATGCACATGGGCCTGAAGTTGAACCGTCGGGTCGAAGCGGTGCAGGCGGATCCGGCTGATCTCGTGCCGCCTGCCCCGGAGACGCGGCAGGAGGTCGAGCTCGATGTCGTTAGCGCCGCGCGGCCGCTACGCCCGGACGGACCGATCATTAAACAGGCACAGCCTGAGAAACGCTCTCGGATTCGGCGGCTCGCCGGCTGAAGCATAGGAGAACCACTTTGCGATGCTTCGACCCGAGCCGCAGCTTGCTGGCCGGCATGGATCAGACGGCGCTGCGGCAATCGCTTGCCAATGCGCAGCAGATCTACATTCAGTTGTCGACCGGCGCACAAGGCGAGTCCTACTCGTACACGCAGGGAGACGGCACCAGGTCGGTGACCTACACGCGCGCGAACCTCGCGGAACTGGCTGCGGCGATCCAACTGATGCAGGCGCAGCTCGGCATCGTCGCCTCGCCCCGCAGAGCAAACCGAATGACCTTCACACGGCGATAACGCATGGAATCGAACGTACAGCTACTTGGTCCGGACGGGAAGCCGCTGCCGGAGCGCAAGAGCCGTGCGCTCGCGCTTAACGGCAGTTATAGCGGGTACGGCAGCACCAGCGCATTCGACGCGGCGGACATGTCCAGCCAGCACATGCGCGATTGGAACCCGGTGCTTTGGTCGCCGGATGGCGAACTCAACCCGTATCGCGATCGCATCGTCTCGCGCGTGCGCGATCTGGTGCGTAACGACGGTTGGGCATCGGCGGCGGTCACGCGCACCCTCGACAACGTCATCGGTGCAGACTTCCGACCGATCTCGAAGCCGGACCACCGCGCGCTCGCTGCGATGACCGGCAACAAGGCGTTCGACCACATGTGGGCGGACGAATTCGGTCGCGCACTGGAGGCCGGCTGGCGCACGTGGTCGGAAGATCCGGCGCATTTCTGCGACGCGCAGCGCAAGCTGACGATTCCGCAGATGATGCGCTTGGCCTTCCGCCACAAGATCGTCGACGGCGATGCTCTGGCGATCCTTCAGTGGATGCCAGAGCGCCTGCCGCGCGGCGCGCGCTATGCGACTGTTCTGCAACTGATCGACCCTGACCGCCTGTCGAACCCGCAGCAAAATTTCGACAATCAGACGATGCGCGGCGGTATCGAGGTCGACGAGTACGGCGCGCCCGTCGCCGCGCATATTCGGAAAGCGCATCAGGGAGACTGGTTCAGCGGCAACAAGCAGGTTTCGTGGGAGCGAATTCCCTTCGAAACAGATTGGGGCCGTCCGATCGTTGTTCACGACTATGACTTCGATCGGGCGTCGCAGCATCGCGGCGGCGCGGGCATCCTGACGCCCGTGCTGCAGCGGCTGAAGATGCTGATCAAGTACGACGGTACCGAGCTCGACGCAGCGATTATCAATGCGATCTTTGGCGCCTATGTCACGAGCCCGTTCGACAAGCAGCTCGTCACCGAGGCGCTTGGCGATGGCGAAGAGGCGGTCGATGGATACAACGGCTATCAGGACGCCCGCGCTGAGTTTCACGACAAGACTGATCTCCGTCTCGGCGGCGCGCGCTTGCCGATCCTGTTTCCCGGCGAGACGATCAACACGGTTTCCGCTACGCGGCCGGCCGGCAACTTCGCCGAGTTCGAGAACGCCATGCTGCGCAATGTCGCGGCCGGCACCGGCATGTCGGCGCAACAGATCACCCAGAACTGGGCGGACGTGAACTACTCGTCGTATCGCGCGGCGGCGCTTGAAGCGTGGAAGACGTTCGATCGGCGCCGCAGCGACTTCGGTCGCGGATTCGGGCAACCCATTCTGTGCGCGATGGTCGAGGAAATGATGGACATCGGCGAGCTTCCGCTTCCGGCGGGAGCGCCCGAGTTCGCGATGGCGCGCGCCGCATATACGCGTGCGTGGTGGATCGGTCCGGGCCGCGGCTATGTTGATCCGATGAAAGAACGCCAGGGCGCGGCGCTCGGCATCGAGTCGGGTCTGTCCACGCTCGAAGACGAATCGGCGCAGCTGTCTGGCAACGATTGGCGCGACAACATCGATCAGCGAGCGGTCGAGATCCAGTACATCAAGGATCGCGGCATTCCCCTTCCTTCGACGCTGAAGGATGACGCGACGGCGGACGAGGTAACACAGGAGCCGAAGGCGCAATGACATTGGAGAGGCTATGCACGGCCAATTGGCGTTTCTGAGCCAGCGGATGTTCAACACTCCGCTGGCGATCAAGCGAGAGAAGGCCGAAGTCGTTATGGCGTCTCTTGCCGACCGGCTCGGCATATCGCACATCGGGCGTCTGGATGGATCGACCATCAGCCCGATGGCGTTCGGCGCGTGGGATGAGGAATACGAGTCCGACACTCGCGCTGGTCGCGTCATTGATCCCGGCTACGACATGATTGCCGACACCGGCATCGCGATGATCACCGTGCGCGGGACGCTCGTCCAAAAGCTCCGTTCGCTGCGGCCGTACTCCGGGATGACCGGGTACGACGGGCTTCGGCAGAGCATCCTGTCCGCTCATGCCGATCCGGGCGTGCGCGCGATCGTGTTCGACATCGATTCGCCGGGCGGCGAAGTCGCCGGATGCTTCGACCTTGCCGATACGGTGTATGCGTTGCGCGGCGACAAACCGATGTGGTCGATTCTCTCCGAATCGGCGTACTCGGCGGCGTATGCGCTTGCGAGCGCGACCGACAAGATTATCGTCCCGCGCACCGGCGGCGTCGGTTCGATCGGCGTGATCACGATGCATGTGGACTGGTCGAAGGCGCTGACGGCTTCTGGCTGTCAGGTCACGTTCATCACGTACGGCGATCGGAAAGCGGACTTCCACCCGGAGATTCCGCTCTCGAAGGAAGCATTCGAAGCCGCGCAGGCCGACATCAACACCATGGGCGAACTGTTCGTAAGCACGGTCGCCCGTAACCGGAATCTCGCGCCTGACGCAGTGCGCGAGATGCAGGCCGCCTGCTTCATGGGCGAAAACGGCGTCAGCCGAGGGCTTGCAGACGCAGTGATGGCGCCGGATGCGGCGCTCCTGGCCTTGCTAGCCGAGCTGGCCTAAACAACACTCTCACGAGGTATGCAATGAGTTTGAAAAAGACCCTTGCGGGCGTGGCGCCGTTTGCCCACCTGCTGAGCCGTGCCAGCGCCGCGCGCGCCGAACAAGAAGACGACGAGCGCAAGCAGCGTGAGGACGAGTCCGACGAGGACTACGCGAAGCGCATGGAAGAGCTCGACGACAAGGAAAAGGCCGAAGAAGAAAAGCGCAAGGAAGAAGAGGCCAAGAAAGCGAAGGCGGACGACGTCGACGGTGACGACACCGAGGCGGAGGACGGCGACGACGAAACCGACGACTCGAAGAAGGCCGCACGCGCTACCGAGCGCGCACGCTGCGCGCGAATCATGGCGCATGGCATTGCGACCGGCAATGTTGAGCAAGCTGCGAAGTTCGCTTTCAACACGAAGCTGTCGTCGGCGGACGCGATCGCGATCCTCGGCTCGGGCGCGCACGCCGCGGCACCGGCAGCCGCCGCACCGGTAGCGTCGCAGCGCAAGTCGCTCGATGAGCGCATGGCCCACGCCCGGCCGGCAAATCCCGGCGCCTCGGCACCCGCTGCTGCCGAACCGACGCTCGCCGAAAAGATCCTCGCGGCCGGCCGTATGCGCCGCGGCGAACAGTAATCCCTCCCCAAACCCGGAGAAATTCAGATGGCTTTGACTCCTACCACGGTCGGGGAGAACCCCCAAGTCCCGTCGGCTTCCGCACAGACCTTCGTTCCCGATCAACTGATCGCGGGCCCGAAGCAACTCGTCACCCGCAACGTCACCATCACCGGCGGCCCGTTCGCGCGCGGCACGGTGCTCGGCAAGATCACCGCGAGCGGCAAGTACACCGTTGCGCTGTCGGCTTCGTCCGACGGTAGCCAGACGCCGACGGCGATCCTCGCCGACTATGCTGACGGCAGCGCTGGTGATGTGGTCGCAGGCGTGTACCTTGAAGGCGAATTCAACGTCAACGCGGTCACGCTCGGCACGGGCATCACGTCGACGGCTGCTCAAGACGCGCTGCGTCCGCTCGGGATCCATCTCAAGTCCTCGGTCTCGGCTGCTGACCCGAGCTAAACCTCAACTGAACTAATGCGAAGGCCCCGCCACCGAGCGGGGCTTTTTCATTTGGGCCACACACTCGGAGAGAGCAATGCCCGGAAACCTGATTTACGACACGAATACCCTGATTCATGTCGTTCGAAACCTGAAGCTGGCGCAGAGCTGGCTGCTCGATCGGTTCTTCATGAACATGATCACGTCCGACTCGGAATTCGTATCCATCGACGTCGACGTCGGCAAGCGCCGTATGTCGCCCTTCTGCTCGCCGCTGGTCGAAGGCAAGCTCGTCGAGAGCCGCCGCTATCAGACGAACACCTTCAAGCCGCCTTACATCAAGGACAAGCGCGTCCCCGATCTGCGCAAGCCGGTCCGCCGCATGATCGGCGAGCGAATCGGCGGCGAACTCACGCCGGAGGTCCGCGAGCAGATGAACCTTGAGTTCGAGCTCAACGACCAGATCGACATGCTGACGCGCCGGCTTGAATGGATGGCGGCACAGGTGCTTCTGACGGGCACGCTCACGGTTTCGGGCGAAGGCTTCCCGACGACCGTGATCGACTTCGGTCGCGATGGTTCGCTGACAATCGCCCTCACGGGTGGCGCGCAATGGACGGCGGCCAACATCACGGCCGGCACCGCGTCGCCGACCACGAACATCGAGTCGTGGCAGCAGACCATCCTGAAGTCCTCGGGCGCGAACGTGACGGACATCGTCTTCACGCCGAAGGCATGGAACGGCTTCAAGCTCGATCCGGTTCTGAAGGGCGCGCAGTTCTATCCGGCGCTGGCGTCGTTCGGCAACGCAGTCGACTTGGGCTCGCGTGTCGAGCGCGGTGCGGTCCACAAGGGCAGGTGGGGCCAATTCGATCTGTGGCTCTACAACGACTGGTATGTCGACGACAACAACGTCGAGCAGCCGATGCTGCCGGACGGTTCGCTCATCATGTCAGGTCCGGATCTTGATGGTACGCGTGCGTTCGGCATGATTGAAGACCCGGCGTTCAACTACGCGTCGTTGCCGTTCGCGCCGAAGACCTGGCTGAAGGACGATCCGGCGCAGCGCTTCCTGATGATGCAATCGGCCCCGGTCATCATCCCGAGCCGCGTCAATGCAGCGCTCGCTGCGACCGTGGCGTGAGGTGAATGATGGCTGAAAAACTCATCGAAGCCGTCGTTGCCCGAAATCGCACCGTCCACGAACAACCGAAGAAAGACGAGCCGCCGGTCATCAAGACTGCCGGTGAGACCGTTCGGTTGCCCGAATCCGAGGTGAAGCGTCTGCGCGATCTCGGCTTCCTCGTTCCCGAAAAGGTCGAGGAGGTCAAGCTCGAAGGTGCGCAGATCTCGGGCGGGCAGATCTCGATCAGCCCGGGAGGCTAACCGATGGACTGGGACGACATCGTCGACGGCAAGATCCTCGGTCCTCTGATGGCGCAGTTCGGAACGGCGATCACATATATGCCTGCCGACGGTGGCTCGTTCCAGATCACGGGCGCTTACGACAAGGCGTTCTTCGGTGTCGATCCGGTCACCGGGTCGACGGTCGTCACGCAGCAGCCGACGGTCGGGATTCAGGTTTCACAGTTTCCCGTCGAGCCGCAGCAGTACGACACGCTGATGATCAACAAGACGGGCGAGCAGTGGCAGGTGCGCGAGGTTCATCTCGACGGCCACGGTGGCGGGCGTCTGATGCTCAACGTTCCAGGACAGACCGATGCCTGATCAAACCGGACGCGCGCAGCTTCGCAGCGTGCTGCTTTCGATCTTGCAGACGATCCCGGGCGTTGCGGTTTATTCGCCCGGCGATTGGAGCGTGCCCGCCCCGAAGCTGCCAGCGATAAAGCTGCGGCAGGCGAAGGAGCGCAAGCAGTCGACGGGACGAAACGGACAGACGTCTTTCACGACTGTCGCGGCATTCGAGATCAAGGCAGAGGTGTCGGCGGCTTCCGGTCCGGCGGCTTTGTCCGCCGTCGAGACGCTCGGCGCACAAATCGAAGAGGCGATCTTCAAGAGCATCCCGCTTCGGCAGATCGTGCAGGACTTCCCGTTCTGCGACACAGAGACGGATGTGAACGCCGAAGGAGCACCGCACGTTGGCGGAATTTCGATCCTTTTGGGCATCGAGTTCTTCGAGACGTTTGCGCCAGACATCAACACGCAGCTGCTCGCGATGAACCTGACGGCCGACCTTACGAACGTCGCAGATCCGAACGGCACATATCCGGACCCGCCATTCCCTGACGCTGTCACGCCGGCTCCGCGCACGCAGGGCCCAGACGGCCGCGCGGAAGGCGAGGTCAACGTTCAATTTCCTCAATAGGAGCGACGAATGATCGTCAAACCTGCACCGGGCCTCAAAGTGCGGCATCCGGTTACGAAGCAGTTGCTGCCGGACGAAGGCATCGAAGTGCCGGACGGCGACATCTTCTGGACCCGCGTGCTCAATGACGGTGACGTCGTTCTCGCGGACAACGCGGCCCTGCCCGCACCGAAGCAGTCGGGGAGTGACGCAGAATGACCATTCCGTTCAAGCAGATCCCGCAGAACATCCGCACGCCGCTGTTCTTCGCCGAGATTGACAACTCGCACGCGAACTCCGCAGTTGCGAACCAGCGCGCGCTGCTCATCGGCCCGATGACGTCGGCCGGCATCGCGACGCCGAACGTGCCCCTCATCTCGTCGGGCACGGGCGACGCGAACGTCCAGGCTGGCGCGAACAGCGTGCTCGCACTGATGACGGCCGCCTATCGCCAGAACGATCAGTTCGGCGAGCTCTGGTACCTGCCTGTGCAGGACGCGGCCAGCGCGGTGGCAGCGACCGGTACGATTGCGTTCACTTCGGCTCCGACGGCCAATGGCACGATCTCGCTGTATATCGCCGGTCAGCTTGTCACCGTTCCGGTGACGGCAGGCCAGACGACCGCGCAGATTGCGACCGCTGTCGCTGCGGCGATCAATCTGATTCCGTCGATGCCCGTTACAGCAGCCGCATCGACGAGCACCGTGACGCTGACGGCCGACAACAAGGGCCTCGTCGGTAACGACATCGACGTCCGCTTCGATTACATCGGCACGACGGCTGGCGAGGCGCTTCCGACCGGTCTCGCTGCGACGATCACGGCGATGGCGGGCGGTACGACGAACCCGACTCTCACGACAGCGCTCGGCAATCTTCAGGATATGCCGTTCGACTTCATCGCGTGCGCGTTCACCGATACGACGTCGCTCGACGCGCTGAAGGCGTTCCTGAACGACTCGACCGGCCGTTGGAGCTGGCAGCAGCAGGTGTACGGCCACGTGTTTGTCGCATACCGCAGCACGTGGGCCGGTCTCACCACTTTCGGCACCTCGCGCAATAACCAGCACGAGTCGATCATGGGCTTCAACGACTCGCCGACGCCGGCATGGCAATGGGCTGCAGCAATCGCGGCGGTGACCGCGGTTAGCGTACGCGCCGATCCGGGCGTGCCGATGCAGACCGTCGCGCTGACGGGCGTGCTTGCGCCGCCGCTGCAATCGCGCTTCAACCTGAGCCAGCGCAACACGCTGCTTTATGACGGCATCGCAACCTTCACTGTTGGTGACGACGGCACGGTTGCGATCGAGAACCTGATCACGAGCTACCAGACGAACGCGTTCGGGCAGCCGGACAACAGTTATCTCGAAGTCGAGACGATGTTCCTGCTCGCGTACGTGCTGCGCCGCCTGCGCACGCTGGTGACGTCGAAATATGCGCGCGTGAAGCTCGCGGCCAACGGCACGCGATTCGGACCGGGCGCCGGTATCGTGACGCCGAACATCATCAAGGCTGATCAGATTGCTGAGTATCAGGCGATGGAATACGAAGGCTACGTGCAGGGCAGCGATAAGTTTGCTCAGTCGATCATCGTCGAGCAGAACGCGCAGAACCCCAATCGTGTCGACGTGCTCTGGCCGGGCACGCTGATCAATCAGTTGCGGATCTTCGCGCTTCTCGCGCAGTTCCGTCTGTCCACCAGCCAGACGTAAGCAGTTCGCCAACGCTGTAAGCCGCCCATGACCGGGCGGCTTTTTCTTTTTTGGAGAAGCCAACGATGGCGAACAACACGACTTTCATCGCCGGCACCGCGTACATCACGATCGACGGCGTCAATTACCAACTCGAAGGCGAGCTTCGGTATGACGTCGGCACTGTGACGCGCGAGTCGCTGTCCGGCCAAGACACGGTGCATGGCTTCAGCGAGAAGCCGAAACCGCCGTCGATTTCCGCATCGATTCGTGATTCGGGCGGCGTCAGTCTTGCTGCGATCAACGCGATGCGCAGCAATACGGTCGTCCTCGAGCTTGCGAACGGCAAGACGATCATCGGCCGGAACATGTGGACTGTCGAAGCGCAGGAAGTCGACACGACCGAAGCGAAGTTCACGGTCAAGTGGGAAGGCCTGCAAGGTTCGGTCACGGAGCAGTAATCGATGAGCGACACAAAAACCATCCAGTTGCGCAAGGCGCTGAGCTACGGCAAGGGCGATCAGGCCAAGACAGTCGACTCGATCACGCTGCGCGAGCCGACCGCAGGCGAATACGAGAAGGCGGAAAACGCGGCCGGCGTGTACGGGCTCCAGATCGCTTTGATCGCGCTGCTCAGCGGCGTACCGGTCGACGTGATCGACCAGATGTACACGAGCCAGATCGACGAGGCGGCCGACTTCATCGGTTCTTTCGGCAAGGAAGCGATCAGCGGCATGAAGGCGAGCGCCGACGAATTCGAGCTCGTTCTTCAATCGCCGGTGAAGCTCACGGCCGACGACAGCCCGCTAAATGTCGCTTCGCTCGAGTTGTGCGAGCCGACGAATCAGCAGAAGCGCAAGGCGTCCGCAGCCGGCGGCACGTTTGCGTCGAGTATCGCGCTGATCAGCATCGTGTCGAAGGTACCGAAAAACGCGGTGCGCGCGCTGACCGCGCGCGACTTCATGGCCGCGTGCTCATATTTCAACGGTTTTCAGCTTCGGCGGACAGCGGACTCGGACGACTGATTGCCGCCGTGACGGCTGTGCCGGAAGGCTGGGATGACGTCCTCGCGGAATTGACGCATTTCATGCGGTGGGGGCCGAGGGACGTCGAAAGCATGACGGTTTCCGAGACTTTGCGCTGGCTCGACCAGGCTAAGCGAATGAAACAACAGATTGGAGCAAAGGCATGAACATTGGAGGCGGCGCAGGCGCAGTGCTCGGCACCACCTCGGGCATCTCCAATCTGGCGAGTTCGCTGGCAGCGCGACTTGGGGGCTCGGCGGGCTCGTACTTCGACCAGTTGCGGCCCGCCTCATTCCGCGGCGTGCCGTTCGTATCGCTCGGCGGTGAAGGGGGCTTCGGTCGCCGGAACGAACTGCATGAATACCCTCTGCGCGACACGCCGTGGGTCGAAGATCTTGGGCGTGGCACGCGTCGCTTCCGGGTCTTCGGTTTCGTCGTTGGCGACGACGTCATCGCGCAACGCGACCTGCTGATCGCAGCCTGTGAGAAGGAAGGGGCAGGCTCGCTCGTGCATCCGACGTATGGTCGGCGGGACGTCAGCCTGATGGATAGCCGATGGATCGAGCGGTGGGAGAAGGGCCGGTATTTCGAGTTCGAGTTTGAATTTATCGAGGGCGGCCCTCGTGTCTTCCCAGCGACCTCAGTGGCTGGCGGCAGCCTTGTCGAGAGTGCGGCGAGTGGCCTGAATGTCGCGGCCGCTCTCAATTTCGCACGGACGGCGCTGACCGCCATCGCGTACGGCGCGGCGGTGCTTGGGTCGGCGGTGAGCACGGCCGTCGGCTGGTACACGGCTGCGAAGAATTTCGTTGGGGACGCGCGGAACCTGTTCCGGCTTCTGACAAACCTGCCGGGTGACTTTGGCCGATTTGCCGGCAGCGCCACGGTGCCGACGTTCAGCAAGTTTCCGAGCTCGTCCGTCGATACGAGTGGCGCGACCGTCGAAAGCCTCACACAAGCGGCAACTCTTGCGCGCGCGAATCTCGACACAGCGTCCGCGGCGCTCGACTCGGCGGCGAGAAATCTGGACGCGTCGACGATCGACGACTTCACCGCTGCGGTGCAGGGCGTTACGAGTGCGATGCTGGCGGCGACGCCGGATCCGGCTGATTCGATGCGCTTGCTCACGTCGTTGGCGGGCTACGAGCCGAGCGGCGCGACAACGGCATCGACAATCGGCACTGCAATGGCGACGATGCAATCAGCGTGCTCCGATCTCTTCCGGCGCTCGACCATCGCTTCGATTGCAGTGGCAGCATCGAATTACGAGCCAACGTCGAGTGACGATGCGGCACGCGTGCGCAGTCAAGTGCTCGATCTAATCGACGCTGAGATGACTGTATCGGGCGACCAAGGCGACGATGAGACGTATGAGGCTCTCCGTTCCCTGCGCCAAGCTGTTGTGTCTGATCTGAATCAGCGCGGCGCGAGTCTGCCGGCGATGCGGACCTTCGCGTTCGCGACGCCGTTGCCGTCTCTGACGCTCGCGAATCGCATCTATCGCGACGCGTCGCGAGCGGATGATCTGGTCGCGCAAGCAGATCCGGTGCATCCCGCGTTCTTTCCTACGAGCTTCAAGGCACTGGCTACCTGATCCATGGCAAACAACCTGACGATCGTCATCTCCGCGCTCGACAGGACGGGGGCGGGTTTCGCTTCGGCGAACCGGAACCTTCGTGCCATCGATCAGGCGATGATGCGCACGACGCGCTCTTCGCAGCGCATGACGGCAGTGCAAAGCTTCGTGACCGGAGCGACGCGCGCAAGCGCGCTCAGCGGCGCATTGCTCGCTGGCGTTGTAGGCGCAGCCGCGCTCGTCACGTCGAAGATCCTTTCGATCGAATCGGCATGGGCAAACACCGTGCGCAGCGTCAGCAACAAGTCGCTGACCCTCGGTATCGATGCCAAGCAGCTGTTCGGCATCCAGAATGCGGCAAAGTCGGTCGGCCTGAGTGCCGAGCAGGCGACGTCTTCGGTCGAGGGCGTGACGCGCGGGTACTACGAGTCGACGCAAGGTCGCGATCCGCAGAAGCGGATGATCTATCAGGCGTACGGCATCAACGGGCTTGACGAGCGCGGCCAGTTCAGTTCCGAGCGTCTGCTCGAGCAGATCGCTGCGGCCGGCGAAAGCGTGAACAGCCGGAACGGTCCGCTCGCGCGTCATCGCTTGTTTGAAGCGCTCGACGCTGGTGGCTTGGAAGATCTGCTCAACAAGGGCGCCGGCGGTGTGCGTGACCGCTACGCGCGCGGCGTTGCGCTCGCACCGAGCGATGACGATATTCGTCACGCGAACGATTACGCCGAGGCGATGTCAAGACTCGACGCGCAGTTCGACAAGACGAAGCAGACGATACTCGGCGGCCTCGCTCCGGCGCTGACGACCTTTCTGGAAGGCGTCGAGCGCGTCATCGCGCGCGTGAACGGACAGGACTATGTGCCGACGCGCTGGAACGGCAGCAGCTATGTTCCCGCTTCGTCGCCGGATGCCCCGCCCGCAGCGAACCTCGGCGACCGCGCAATCGATGGGCTTGAGAAGTTCGGCAACTTCTTGCGAGGGAACGGCGCGCGCACGAACGCCCAGGTTGGCGCCGAGCCGAATGCCAACGTTCCGGCCGCCGTCTCGTTCTTCGAGTCGCGCGGTTGGACGCGTGCGCAGGCAATCGGGATCGTATCGAACCTGCAGCACGAGAGCGGCATCGATCCGGCGGCAAGCGGCGATAACGGCAAGGCGTACGGCATCGCGCAGTGGCATCCCGACCGCCAAGCCGCGTTTCAGCAGTGGGCGGGGAACTGGATCGGCAATTCGACGCTCGAGCAGCAGCTCGGATTCGTCGATTACGAGCTACGGCAGGGCGGTGAGCAGCGCGCTGGTGCCGAGTTAGAAATGGCTCGTACGCCAGGCCAAGCTGCCGATGTTGTTTCGCGGCTGTACGAGCGGCCCGCGGCCGCAGCAGCGGAAGCTGCGGCACGCGCTGCGACCGCGAATCGTATCGCTGGGCTCTATTCCGGGGAACAAGGGACGGATGCGGCGCAGCAAGACGCGGCGCCGGCGCGTTCGGACGGCGAGCTTCGCGTGAAGGTGGAACTTGGCAACCTGCCGAAGGGCTCTCGCGCTGAAGTCTCGGGCACGCCGAACGTGAAATCGACGGTGGAGCGCGGCTCGACCGGCTCAACTAGTCAATTCGCACTCGGGGCGACGTACTGATGAATTCACTCGTTGTGACGCTGCCAGAGTCGAAAATCTCGATCACCGGATGGACGGCGGCGCGCGTGACGCGCTCGATTGAAAGTTGCACGGGATCATTCGTGCTGGAAATGACGGAGCGGTTTCCTTCTGAGGTCGACGAAACATCGCTGATCGGTGGTGCGCCGATTCAGATTGCTATCGATGCTGACAATCTGTTGCTGACGGGGTATGTCGATACAGTCGAATACATCATCACGCCGCACGAGCATATGGTTCGCGCGACGGGGCGTGGACGGTGTCAGGATTTGATCGACTGCAGTGCGCCGGTCTACAGCATTTTGGCGAACAGCCGTATTGATGCCGTCTGTCGCGACCTTGTCAAGAAATTTGAGCTTGAGGTCGTGGTCACGGCGAGTCTCCAGGCGGTGATCGACGACCTGCCGACGATTCCATTTCAGCTTATATCCATCACAGAGACGCCGTGGGAAGTGATCGAACGATGCTGCCGGTATAGCGGCGTTCTCGCGTTCGAGCTTGAAGACGGATCGCTGTGCCTTGCGATGGCAGGCGATGACTTAGGCTCGACGGGACTTGAGCTCGGCAAAAACGTCGAATCTGCTGTGTCTGTGAAGAGTTCGCTCGGCAGATTTTCAAGCGTCTCCGGCGTCTTGACCAACTACAACAACGCGACGGACATCGGCGTGAATCTGTTGCCGGAATACACAGCGTTCGATCGCGGCGTGAAGCGGTGGCGCACGAAGTACATCGTGTCAGAGCAGCCCGCGTCAGACCGAACATATCTTCAGCGTCGTGTGGATTGGCAAGTCGCACGCGCTTACGGTATGTCCCGTCAGGTTCGAGTGCTGGTCGACAGTTGGCTCGATGCAAGCGGATCACCGTGGTACTTGAATTACCAGGTGCCGGTGACGATGCCGCTGCTGAAGATTCCAGAGAAGACTCTGCTGCTTATAACTGAGACGACGTTCATTCTTGACGAGCACGGAACACATACCGAGTTGTTGCTCGCTCCGCGGCAGGCATTTCTACCCGAGCCGCTCGTACTGCAGCGCATTGATCCGGACATCGCTCCGGAATAGGGATTTCGATGCATGACGCACTGAACTCGCTGGCGCGGCGGATTCGTCTGTTCGTGAGCCGCGCGGTGATCTCGTTCGTCGACGACACGCGAACGGTCCAGTACCTGCAGGCGAGGATCAACGCGCTTGAGACGGTCGGTGACATTCCGCGCTACGTCGAGTACGGGCTGTCATCGAATCCGCCGCTCGGCTCTGAGGCTCTGATTGTTTTCGGCAATGGAGAACGCACGAACGGCATCGTCATCGCCACCTCGAACGCCAAGTATCGCGTCACCGCGCTGGCGAGCGGCGAGGTTGTGGTGCACGACAACACGGGCCAAAAAGTCTATCTCTCGCAGGCTGGCATGGTGCTCGATGGCGGCGGAAAGCCGGTCACGATTACGAACACACCCGAGATTGATGCGGACACTCCGTTGCTCAAGTGCAGGGGCGACATCCTCGACAACTACGAGACGAACACGCGGACAGTGGCCGGGATGCGCACGGTCGCCAATTTGCACACGCATCCGATCGTAAACGTGCAGGCCGGCGGCAGCACGATCAACACGCAACCGCCGACACAGCCGGAGTAACACATGTCCGACATCAGCATCGTCTGGGATGCCGCGAACAGCCGCGGCGATTGGCAGCAGCTCGGTCCCGATCTGCTGACCGGGAACGATCTGCAAACTGCAGTGCTGCTGAGCCTCTTCACCGACCGCGCGGCGAACGCCGATGACGTCATTCCTGATGGCACCGATGATGCCCGCGGCTGGTGGGGCGACCTCGACGAGGACAGCCCAATCGGCTCGCGGCTCTGGCTGCTGGATAGGTCGAAGCAGACTCAAGAGGTGCTCAACAACGCGCGCGACTACATCGTCGAGGCGCTGCAATGGCTCGTCGATGACGGCGTCGTTGCGAGCATGGATGTTCAGACGGAATGGACGCGCGACACGCTTCTCGGCGCGCAGATAACGCTCTATCAACCGGCCGGGCCCAGCGTCTCTCTGACGTACGCATGGGCATGGCAACAGCTCACCTGATATGCCATTCCAACGTAAAACGCTCTCCACCTTGATCAGCGAGGTGGCGGCTGACATTAACTCGGCCTTGCAGGGTGCTGATGCAACGCTGCGCCGTACCGTCTTGAAGGTGGTCGGAAAGGTGCAGGCGGGAATGTCTAACCTGCAGATGGGGTATCTCGACTGGATTGCCAAGCAGGCGGTTCCGTTCACCGCGGAAGACGAATATCTGGAAGGTTGGGCGGCGCTCAAAAAGGTCTATCGCAAGGCCGCGACGCCAGCGCAGTTGACGGCTTCGTTCGCTGGCGTGACGGGAACCGTTCTGAATGCCGGAACGCAGGTCGTGCGCAGTGATGGCGCGACATACACGACGGGCGCAACCGCGACGGTCGACGGGACTGGTTCTCTGGCCGTGACGATCGTCGCAACCTCGGCAGGCTCAGCAGGCAACGCCGACCCGGGCACGGCCGTCGCTCTCGGCGTTGCGGTGTCGGGATTGCAGTCGTCGGGAACGATCACGGGCACGGTTGCCTCTGGCTCAGACATCGAAGACAACGACGATCTGCGCACGCGAATGCTCGCCGCGTACCAGAACACACCGCAAGGCGGCGACCTCAACGACTATGTCGGATGGGCGCTCGCCGTGCCCGGCGTCTCGCGTGCATGGTGCGCGCCGAACGGTTTCGGCGCCGGCACTGTTGTGATCTACACGATGTGGGACTCTGCGGAGGCTATCCACAACGGATTCCCTCAAGGCACTAATGGCTGCTCGCAGTACGACAAGGGCCCAGGGGGTACGCCGCGCGGAACCGTCGCAACTGGTGATCAGCTCGTTGTCGCCGACACGCTCGTGAGCGAGCAGCCGGTGACCGCGCTTGTGTATTCTTGCGCGCCCGTCGGGAACAATCTGACGTTCACCCTTTCCGGACTTACGAGCACGTCAACCGCGACTCGCGCGGCGATCTCTGCGGCGATCTCCGATGTCCTATTTCGGAACGGCGACCCACGCGCGGGGACGATCAATCGATCCGACATCGAGTCGGCGATTGCGTCGGTCTCTGGCACGAGCGGCTTTGTTATCACGCTTGTTCAAGGCGTGGTCGGAGCAACCACGACGACTTACCCAGGAAACATCAAGAGCGGCTTCGGCCAGATCCCGGTGCTCGCTGGCGTGAACTACGTTTGAGGCCGTCATGCTTGCACCGAACTTCAAGGCCGCTGACTTTCTGCCCGCAATGCAGGCACTTCTGCCGCGTGGGCGAGTCTGGCCGCGCGACCCAGATGCCGTCCAGACGAAGGTTCTTTCCGGGCTAGCGCCTGCATACGAGCGGCAGACTGCGCGCGCCAATTACCTTTTGGTCGACGCGTTTCCTTCGACGACGTACGAGCTCTTGCCGGAGTGGGAATCGACGCTCGGGCTGCCCGATCCTTGCGCTGGCGAAGCGCCGACTGTTCCGGCCCGGCGTGCGCAAGTTATCGCTCGCCTTACTTCGATGGGAGGCGCATCGATTCCGCAGCTCGTGGCATTTGCGGCATCGCTTGGCTACACGGTGACCGTCACGCAATACACGCAAGCGCGCGCCGGCATGTTGCGCGCGGGTCAGCCGGCCAACGGATACGACTGGAACTTCACCTGGAAGATCACGGCACCGCTGACCACCGTCGTGCGCGCGGTGGCGGGCGCGATGGCAGCGGGCGACCCGCTGGCGTCCTGGGGCAATAACGTTCTCGAGTGCGAGTTCCGGGCGGTTATGCCGGCACACACCATTCCAATTTTCGCGTACGCCTAAGAGGCAAACCACATGTTTCGAATCGACGACCCGACGGCTGCAACCTCGATCCCGACACCGGAAGCTGCCGGGACGGAAGGGTTCTTCACCGAAGGCAATCCCACTGCCGGCACGCCCGCGACGAACGTCCGCGGATCGTGGCTGAACATGATCCAGGAAGAGCTGCGTGCGGTCGTGGTGGCCGGAGGTCTCACACCTAGCAAGACGACGTACAACCAGGTGTTGTCCGCGCTGAACACGCTTTATGGTTCCGGGCGCCTGCTGAACGTCCGTGTGATCGTCAGCTCCGGCACATATACGCCAACAGCCGGCACTAATTCGATCGTCGTTGAGGCCGTCGGCGGCGGTGGCGGCGGTGGCGGTGCGCCCGCAGTGGGGGCGTCGCAGATTTCAACAGGATCGCCAGGTTCGGCAGGGTCATACGGTATAGCAAGGTTCACGTCGGGATTTTCTGGCGTCACAATGACGATCGGCGCTGCCGGCGCAGGCGGCGTCGGAGCTGCTGGCACGGCGGGAGGTACCACTTCATTCGGGGCGTTGCTCACCTGCACCGGCGGATTGGCCGGGGGTGTCAATGCAGCGGGGGCCGGTCCTACTGGATTTGCGGGGAACTCTGCAACGCCTGCTGGCACCGGTGGGCAACTTAACAGGGGCGGCGCAGCTGGCAGCGTCTCCCTAGCGCTTGGGCTGTCAGCAAACTTGTGCACTGGTGGCAAAGGCGGCGACGGTCCGTTCGGAGTGGGCGGCGGGAACGTCGGCGGGAACGTTGGTGGAGCAAATGCTATCGGTCCGGGCGCAGGCGGCGGCGGAACGGCAAACGCTATCTCGTCGGGCGCATTGACGGGCGGTTCCGGTTCAATTGGCTGTATTGTTATCTACGAGTATGCTTAATGAAAACTTACGCGCGTATTGAAGCCGGCGTAGTCATGGAGATCATTGCGCCGATGGCGGATGACGAGGGACATGATATTCCGATCGAAGAAAGGTTCACGCCGGAATTCGTTGCAACTCTCGTTGATGTGACCGACGCTACTCCGATGCCTGAGCAGCGCTGGACATACGACGGCGCAACGTTCGCCGCCCCTGTTCCGTATCAGCCTACGCCTGTAGAGATTCTTGCAGCGAATACATCGACACGCGACGCGTTGCTAGCCAGCGCTGCGCTCGCGATTGCCCCGCTGCAAGACGCTGTTGACCTTGACATGGCAACAGACGCAGAAAAGGAGATGCTTACACGGTGGAAGCAGTACCGCGTCGCGGTCAATCGCGTTGATTTAGCGCAGACGCTGCCTATCTGGACGAGTGCTCCATCTGCATCTTGATCGGATTCTGTCCGCGTCGAATTTTCGAACGCTAACATCGTCGGATCATTTTGGAAGTAAGCCCCATCTCCCCGGGGAGCATGGGGCTTTGGTGTCCGGCAGCTGAATGGACCAGCCACAAGGCGCCGGCGCGCAGTTTATCAGAATTCGTACCTTGCGATGCGTAGATGTGAATGACTCGAGAGATGCGAAAGGGATTCCGCGTTGGACACTGGTGTACCATCACGCGATCGCGGACTAACGGCGGCAATGCCGCTTGAACATGGGAATCGGATCGGACGACGGTACACAAGTGCAACATTGTCAGCGGACATCGCACGCGGGCATCATTGAGTCAAAGCGAGAGACAACCGGGATTGACTACGCTCCGGCGCTAGACGGCATGCGGGCAGTCGCGGTCTTGTTGGTGATGTTCGGTCACTTCGACATACCTGTTGTCGGGCGCCCTGGGGGCACTGGCGTCGACATCTTCTTCACGCTGAGCGGTTATTTAATCACGCGTGTGCTGCTGCGCCAGTTCGAAAGCGGGCGTTCGTTCATGAGCTTCTACTGGAGCCGATTAATGCGGCTCTTGCCGGCATTGCTGGTCGTGAACGTCTCGTTGTTCATGTTTGTTGGGTCAGGTCTAGATATGCAGGATGTTGCACTTAATGCAATCGCGGCACTGGCTTATATTGCAGACTGGCTACGCGCGTTCCCGCTCTCCTTCTCGCCCGGGATCATGGCCCATACTTGGTCGCTCGCTATCGAAGAGCAGTTCTACCTGCTGTGGCCGGCCGTATTGCTCGTGCTGTGGAGGATCGGAATCGATAAGGGGCGCATCTTGGCGATTGCTCTGGCCGCCGCATCATGGGTCGCCACGATCACGGTGGCGCAGATGGGCGCCAGTCACGTCCACTTGTATAACGCGCTGTATATGAGACTTCCAGGATTGCTGATTGGCGCGAGCCTCGCGATGTTGAGTCCATGCAAGGTCACCAGTCGGCATGCGGCTGCGGCAGCCGCCATATTCTTAATTTGCGCCTTTTACGGCTGGCGCTGGTGGTCGATGATAGTGACGTGGCTTTGCACGGCGATAATTATCGCGCACGTTGTATCGAACGCCGAGCGTGGCGTCGTTCGGCGCGTGCTCGAATGGCACCCCATGGTTTCTGTTGGCGTTGTCTCATATAGTTTGTACCTGTGGCACTTTCCAATCCTCGTGCTTCTTTCGAAGACCTATCAAAGCGGCTTTATCAGATGCGTCATCGGCATTCCTGTGTCGATTGCTATGGCCTACATTACAAGAGTCGCTATTGAAATGCCTGCTTTACGCGCGAGACAGTTGGTGACCGAAGACGCACAGAAATGGCTCGGCATGTTCGCATGGTCAGGAACGATCGCTTCGATGGCCGGTGGGCTCGTATTCTTCTTTTCAGGTTACTACCGGGCACTGCCGTAACGAAACTTGCGATTGACTGAGACCAGTAGAAGTGCAGTGTGAGCCGCCTTCGGGCGGCTTTTTTATGCCCGGATGACCGGCAGAAGCACGAAGCAAGTTCCCTATATAGCCGCCTACGGGCGGCTTTTTAATTGCCCTCGCGGCTCAATAGAGGAAGCCCAGATGTCGGAATTCTGGAACGAGGGCGTCAAGTCAATCGTGACGGCTCTCGGCAGCGTCGGCACGTTCTGGGTCGGCGGTCGCATGTGGCGGCAGATCGACCGCAGACGACAAGCCGAAAGCGAAGGCGAGGCCAACATCGTCAAGGCGGACTCAGCCGCGCAGGTCGAGGCGATCGCACGGTTTGAGCGTCTAGCGACGCTGGCTGAAGAACGGGCAGGACGTGCCGAGGCTCGGGAGCTGCTCGCTGTGCAACGCGCGGACCGTGCCGAAGAACTGATGCGATCCGCGGAGCAGCGAGCCGATGCCGCCGACCGGCGCGCGCAGCGCGCGGAGGCCGAAGTGCTCGAACTGAAAACCAGAATCGAACGCCTTGAAAGGGCGATCGATAACCGGAGGGAACCAGATGTCTCGCGTTCGTGACTGGCGATGGTGGGTTGTGGGCGCGTGTCTCATAGGGGGCTTGATCGGTGTGGCCGCGGTCGGTTTCTTCATCGGGCAGTGGGGGATGTCGGTTGAACGCGCGAGCTGGCAGGCTGAGCGCGCCGCGTATCTCGCACGGTTTCCGAAGGTGCGGCAGGAGACGCGCGAAGCCTGCACGCGCGAGTTCGCTGGACGAATCGAGGGGCTGCAGAAGCTCAACGAGCGCAGCGAGCAGGCGCTTGTGGATCTGAAGGCGCAGATGACCGATACACACGAGCTCGCGGCGTACACGCTGCGCTTTCTCGGCGATCGCGCGAAGCTGACCGATGCGCGGCAGGCGGCGATGCTCAGGCAGACGCGTGCGGCTGCCGTCGCCGCTGTGGCGGCCGCGAAGAAAACCGAGGTTGTCGAACAGAAGGTTTCCGTTGCAACTGCGAGCGCGGCAGAAGCAGCGAGCACGGCGAAAGCAACCGAGAAGAAGCTCGACACCGCGACGCACCCGACGGCGGTCGTGCCTTCGACCCCATGGGCCGGCAGCAGGCGATGACCCGCTCGTTATCGACAAATCGGTAACGCCAACAGTTACTTGACACGACCCGGCCGCGCGCCGGGTTTTTCTTTGCAGAGTCCCTATGAACCTCAAGCTTCGCCTGGTCGATGACGCGGCCAAGGTGCACACGTATTCGTCGACGATCATTGCGGCGGCGCTCGGCGCTGTCTCGGCCGCGTCGCCTTTCATCGAAGCGGCATGGACTGGCATGCCCGACGAAGTGAAGTCGCTCCTGCCTGACAGTTGGCGGCTCGCGATCGCGATCACGGTCGGCTGTCTCGCGATCATCGCCGCGCGCTACACGACGACGGCTCCGAAAACGACCACGACCGAGGTTGCTGATGGCGACGCGAGCGCAGCAGCCGAGTAAGCGGCCCGGCAAGAAGACACTCGCCGCGACGCTCGGCGCTGCCGCCGCAGCTTCGCTCGTCGCGCTGACTGCTTCGCAAGAGGGCGTTTCGCTGAAACCCTATAACGATCGTCTCGCGAACAACATCCAGACCGTCTGCTTTGGCGAGACGAACGTCGAGATGCGCGCCTATTCGCTGCCGGAGTGCAAGTCGATGCTTGGCGACAGCCTCGCGGGCTACGCGGAGGCCGTGCGCGCCATCACGCCCGGCTTCGACACGCTGACAGTCGGGCAGAAAGTCGCGGTCGTGGATCTCGCCTACAACATCGGCGTGCCGAATTACAAGGCATCGACGCTGCGCAAGCGCTACATCGCGCGCGACTTCCCCGGCGCGTGCAGCGAGTTCATCAAGTGGCGCTTCGTGGCCGGAAAGGACTGCGCGATAGCGGCGAACCGCTGCGGCGGAATCGCGACGCGTCGCCAGCTCGAGGCGCAAGCCTGCCAAGGAAACTGACATGTCTCCATACCTCATCACAGGAATCATCGCTGGCGCGATAGGCATCGCGATCGGCGGCGCCGCCGTGCACACGGTCGATGCCACGAAGCTCGCGAGCGAACAGACCGGGCGCGCACGTGACAACGAGATCAACGCGCAGAAGCTTCAGGCCGTGTCCGACGCTGCAGCGAGCGCGGCGCGCGCGGCGATCGCAAAACAGAACGACGCGGCGACGCAGATCGCGGCGCTCGACACGCAACTCAATCAGGAGAAGGCCTCCCATGATGCCGACAATGCGAAGAATCGCGCTGCTATCGCTGACGGTGCTCGGCGGTTGCGCGTCGCAGTCACCGCCTACACCCCCGCAGGCGGTGGCAACGCCGCAGATCCAGGCACAAGCGCCGGCGGCGTGGGCGATGGTGCCGGTGGCACAGCCGAGCTATCACCTGCGTTTGGATCGGCTCTTTTCGGGATCGTCGACGACGCCGACGGCGACGCCCGCGCAAAAGCCGAATACCTCCAGCACTACGTCTGCATCCTCCAGCAGCAAGGAGTGATCGCGGGCGCATGCACGCTCACGACCACCGCGAAGGAATGACTACATGGCATCGAACTTGAAGTACAGCGCCGCGCTGAAGAATGCGCAACAAAACGCGATCACGACGTAGCTTGGCGCGAGCGCCGCGATCGATATTTACGACGACGCGTAGCCCGCGTCGCCGGACACGGCTGTCACGACGCAGAAGTTGCTCGCGACGCTTCAGTGCATCTCAGCGTTCGTGGCCGCTGGGAAGTTTGGCCCCAGATGCAAAAGCCCGGCGCGAGGCCGGGCATGTAGCAACAGACAAACGCGCGTTGCTCAAGCTTTGCTGTCAGCTTGCGCGCGTCCAGTTCAAGGCTTGCGCCACTTGTCGCGGCTGCCTTTGTCCGTGTTACGGACACGCTCAACCAACGGGTCGTTCCCGTTGTTGAGCTCTCTCGCCCTTTCAATCGCTTCGCGTTGCGTGGGCAAAACGTCGCTAGCCCGTTGCGAATTGGGGCGACGAACAGCATAGTCGCCTTCCGGGCGACGTTCGACAAAAATTTGCTTTTTCATATATTTGCAAGTTTGTTTATGGATAGGGTTTAGAGCGCCGCTTCGGCGCTCTAAACAGCTTGTTACCGTTCCACTTCCGAACGCAGAACCTTGATGGGCCATGCAGAGATGCCGAACTTCCTAGCATCCAACAAAGCACCCGACTTGGTCCTGCGGAATCGGCGGAAGATAACGACATAGTCGTCGTCAGTCTTCGTCATTTCGCACCTTTAAGGTACGCCGGAATCACAAACTTGCGCTTGCAAGCCGTGTGCTTTTAATCTACACTTCGGCTCGCAATGTCCATTGCAGCGCAAGAGTTCTTCGACCAGCGGTTTCGATGAACTTTTACTATTCGTGGTCCCTTTAAGGGGCCATTTTTTTCTTGCTATTCCACTGAATTTCAGCGACTTTTGTCGATACGCCGTAGTGCTGCGACGCGCTGTACGGTCCATCAAAACTGTGGAAGTACCTCAAGTCGGCAAGAAATTCGCGCGCAAACGTATTTGCTTGCCATTCGCTATCACAATAGACCTTTGTTGACGCATCACTCCGCCGCGGGAAGCTCATCCCTTCGTTCTTGTGCAAGAGGTAATGTCCAAGCTCGTGCGCTGCGGTGAAACGATCTCTGCCATTGCCTGAGCACGCACCAGCATAGACATCCGCGCGAAGGTAAATGCAGTTCTCGCGATGAACCGTCATTCCCTCCGCGTAAACCTTGAACCTTTGAAACATTTCCGCAGGCTCAAGTACCAGAAGCGAGAACTCGTCGTCCATTAGCGGCAGGACGTTCTCTAAGATGTTCAAGATCGGAACCGAGCGACCTTTCAGATTGAGAGAATCGAGCGCATTGTGTGCGATCGACCTGATCACCTCTGTGCTGCGTGCCTGGACCAAAAATCCCCGCTCCATGTTTCGTTCTCCTAAGCCTTCAGTATTCTGAGGATTTTTTGCCTTTGTTCATCATCGAGTGAATCAAGCTTTCTGGCAAACGCGGCAACCAAAGCGTGCTCCGACTCATCCTTAGGCTCGATCTTGAAGGTTGTCATACTGCGCTCAGCGAGAACTTGCAACGACTGTTTACTGTCGCTCGACAGTTGATAAGCGGCTGCAATATCTGCGACAAGCTGTGCAGGTACGGGCTTCCTTCCCGTTTCAACTGCCGAGAGGAATGACGGCGACTTGCCGATCTTCTGGCTCATGTCCAGCATCGTTTCCCCGCGTTCGATACGTAACTTCCGAATCTCCTTCCCGAATTGAGTGAGTGTTGACATGGCGGCTCCAGGTGAGGGTCCTATCGGTGAGTCGTTCTCTGACGACCTACCACGATCATACGATACACCCGAAGGTAGTGCAAGAATTTTTTTACCCCTCGGTGTAAAAGCTCTTCGAATCCACCTTGCGAAGCTTCGCGAGTCGGTAAACGTTACTTCAGTCCGCGAAAAATTTCCACAACATATTGTGGTTGAAGGAAGCTCAAGCGCAACAACTTGTGTATTTTGTTACGACGAAACGTTTGCTTGTAACCGAAGCGCTTGGTAACCGGCCAGCTTGTGAACGAAAAAAGCCCGGCGCTTGGCCGGGCAAGGACTCCGATGAACGAGCGCCATGCAAAGCGCCCATCATGAGTATCGGCGATGTCGGTCTTGGTTCAAGCCCGTTTATGAAGCGCTGTATTTCGCGTTAGTGATGCTTCGTCGCCAGTTCCTATTGCCCGCGTTCAGAACGCACATCCATTCGCCGACATCGCCAGCGAACTCAGCGCAGTGCCGCTTCGTTCTCATCAATCCAGCGCTTCACCCACGCGATCGCCACTTTTTCGGCGATCGCGCGCGTTCCACACGTGCCTAAGTCGCTGAACACGAAACGCTCCTCCCTCTGCGCGTCATCGAACGTAACCGCGTTTCGAAAGAGCACCGCAGAGGCGCAAGTCGAGCCCTCGCCCACGGTCGTCGAAATCGACCACCCTCGATATTCGCAGTAAGCCCCGATCATCCCGCGCCCGATAAATGCTGTATGGATATACAGTATAGCGCCGGAGCTTTTCGCCTCCACTTTTCTGGGAACGAAGTCTGGAAAAGCCAATAGAATCAATGATCCGAATTTCAGTTGCGTTCCCATTGCAACGGCGAGTCTGCTTATCCAGTAAGGCTAGATGAATAGGATTGTGATTCCTGTCGTCGTGGGTTCGAGTCCCATCAGCCACCCCACCGAGAATTCATGCGAGAAGCCCAGTCATTCGACTGGGCTTTTTGCTTTTCCGGCGTCTGTGACGCAAACGTTCACCCGCGTCGCTCCACCATGCTAGGATTTCCAAACCACCCCCAACGACGACATTGGAGGCAGACATGACTACTTTGGCGATCGACGGTGTGCGCTGGGTCAACGACCGCGTGACCAGCGTGCGCTGGGGCAGTTTCGATCCAGCCACGAACGACTGGGCCGCGCCCACCAGCATCGTGGACGTTCAGCAAGTCGTGGACGCCCTCAAAAGCGGCAAGGAAGTCCGCACGCTCTTCACGCTCGGCGGGCGTGCCTTCCTCGGTCCGAAAGTCAGCGCCCTGCCGTATACGAACGGGCACATCGGCATTGAGGCGCGCGTGCAGGACGGGCAGATCGAGAAATCGCTCGAAGACCTGCCGCCCGTCTGAGCACGTTGCAAAACGACGCTACCGGAGACCAGCGTTGAATAGACAAAAGGCGCTCCGGTTCGAGACCGCGTATGCGCCCCGCATCGTCGAGCGCGTGGCGCGTGTTCTCGGGCGCGGCGTGCGCGTCGAGATCCTTCCATACGAGAGCACGGCCGTGCCGACGCGTCTGCGTGTCAGCGCCGAGCGTGCGCACCGCGAGGGCGACGATCGGTGCGTCTATCCATATCCGCTGAATGTATTTCTGACCTGGGACGATGGAGAAATCGAACGCCTGATGGGCATCGGCGGCGAGGCCCGATTCCTGCGATATCTCGACGCGATGGCCGCAAAGCTCGACGCCTGGCAGGGCGCGCGCGAAGTCGCTCTCGCGACGCGCTCGCAGGCGGAACCGTCGGTTCTGTTCGGCGGTCTCGATTTCGAAGCCTGATCACGGCGGCCGGCTGCCGCCCGTTAGCGCCCGTTCAGCCGACGTATCGTCAGCCTGCGCTCACGCCGCGCGTGGCGCCGGCAGGGCGCATCAACATGAACGTGGAGGTCGGTATGGCATCGTCGAATGAAGGCGATCTGCGCGCATTCGTGCAGACCGCGGAACAGGCGGGCGGTTTTGTGTGGGTGCTGACGCTCGTCGATTTTTCGGCGCGCGAAGTGAAGCGCACCCTTGTCTCCGAAGAAAACTTCGCCACCGCCGACGCCGCCCGCGACGCGGGCAACGATCGCCTGAAAGGGATGTCGAACGACCGCTGACGAAGCGTCACGCGCGCGGCGCGCCACGGATTCACTTCGTCGCGATCACCATCGAATCCGGTCCCACCAGGGGCTCGACGCGCGCCGCTGAAAATCCGGCTTCCTTCATCCAGGCGCAGCATTGCGCGCCGGTGTAATCGAAGCCGCCCGGCGTCTCGATCAGCATGTTCAGGCTCATCAAAAGGCCGAGTGCGTTCTCGCGGCGTTCGTCGTCGATGATTGCGTCGTACACGATGAGCGCGCCGCCCGGCGGCAGCGCGGCATGGCACTTTGCAAGCAGTTCGAGCTTCTGCGGCAGATTCCAGTCGTGCAGGATGTGACCCATCACGAGCACATCCGCTGACGGGCACGGATCCTTGAAGAAATCGCCAGGATAAAAGCGCAGCCGGTCCTGCAGTCCATTCGCCGCGATGTAGTCCTCGAAAACGGGCCCGACCACCGGCAGGTCGAAGCCGCCTCCCGTCAGATGCGGATGCGCCCGCGCGATCTGCACCGGCAGCGCCCCCTGCGCCGCACCGATATCGATGAAAGTCCCGTACTCACTCCACGGAAACTGCCGGGCGATCGCCTGAGCCGTGCCCATGCTCACGCCGCTCATCGCTTGCAGAAAACCGCGCAGACGCGCCGGATCGCTATAAAGCGTCTCGAAGACATTGCCGCCGTGCTTCGATTCGTTCTGCGGCAGTCCCGTGCGCAGCGCCTCGGTGAGCGATCCCCAGAACGGGTAGAGGCGCGCGTTCGCCATTTCCAGCAATCCGCCGACATACGAAGGCTTGTTGCGATCGAGGAAGAAGTCGGCGTCGCTTGCGTTCGCGTAGCGGCCGTCCTCGCGCGTCAGCAGTTTGAGCGCGACGAGCGTATCGAGAAAATCGAGCGCCCCGCGCGAATGCAGTTCGAGTGCCTGTGCGAGGTCGTCCGCCTGGCGCGCTCCGCTCGCCAGTTGCGTGAACACGCCCAGCTCGACCGCCGAGAGCAACGCTTTCGATGCCCAGAACGCCATTCCCATTTGCAGCAACCGCTCCGGATTCGGCTGTGCGGCCATGCCGCCTTGCGCGTCTTGCATGATGCGCCTCCCTGTCGAAGATACGAGGAAATGGCGAAGCTGTAAGCAGGCTGGAAAGTCTGCGTAACTGTAGGACCCGTTCCCGTCAGCTTCAAGGTGATATGTGGGCCGCATCACGTAGACGAGAACACGTTCGACGATATCGAACGAGTGCGGCAACCGCATCGTACGGATTTACGCAAACGCGCGCCCATAATCACTTCACACTGATCAACGTTCACAAGGAGAACGTCATGAATCGCTTCGACGGCAAGACAGTTCTGGTTACCGGTGGCAACAGCGGCATCGGTCTCGCGGCGGCGCAAGCATTTGCAGCCGAAGGCGCGCGGGTCGTCATCACCGGGCGCGACGAAAGCTCGCTTGCCACGGCGCGCGCTTCGCTGGGCGCGAACGCCATCGCCATCCGCAACGTGGCCGGCACGGTCGGCGCCGCGCGTGAACTCGCGCAAGCGCTGGTCGATGCAAGCATCCGGCTCGACGCGATCTTCATTAACGCGGGCGTCGGCACGTTCGCGCCGTTCACCGAGATCGACGAAAAGGCCTGGGACGAAACCTTTGCGATCAACGTGAAAGGGCCTTATTTCCAGATTCAGTCGCTGGTGCCGCTTCTGAACGAAGGCGCGTCGATCGTGCTGAATGGTTCGATCAACGCGCACATCGGCATGCCGATGTCGTCGGTGTACGCGGCGAGCAAGGCGGCGCTCATCTCGCTCGCGAAGACGCTGTCGGCGGAATTGCTGCCGCGCGGCGCGCGCGTGAATGTCGTGAGCCCGGGCCCCGTCTCGACGCCGCTGCACGGCAAGCTCGGCCTCGTCGATGAAGCCGCCGCGCAACTCCAGAGCCAGATTCCCCTCGGACGCTTCGGCAAGTCGAGCGAAGTCGCGGCGACGGTGCTGCACCTGGCATCGCCGGAATCGGGCTTCATCGTCGGCACGGAGATCGTGATCGACGGCGGCATGAGTCAGCTTTGAGTCGAGCGCGCGGGCCGCACGCGCGGTCCGTGCAACGCGAGGTATCCATCATGAGTGACATCACTTCGTTCGTCGTGCATCTGCCGGGCAAGCCCGAGCATCGCGAAGAACTGGAAACGCGTCTTCTCGATGTGCTGGAACGCATGTCCGAGGAGCCGGATTTCATCAACACGTATCTGCATCGCGCCGCGGACGATCCCGACACGCTCGTGCTATATGAGACGTGGGCGTGCTCTGCCGCGCATTTCCGTGCGCATCATCTCGGGCGGCCGTATCGGCAGGCATACGAGGCAGTGCTGCCGCAATTGCTCGCGCGTGAGCGGACGATCGAATTCCTGACGCCGGTGCGAACCTACGAACGGAGCGCGCTCAACGCATCGCCGGCTGCAGCTCGCCCCAGTTGACGAGAATCTGCTGGATGCTGCGCGCGTAGGCGTCCCGATGTTTCGGCGATTCCGAGTGATATGCGCCGATCGCGCGCCACGTGTTGCCGTACTTGACCATCTTCTGCTTCAGCAGCCACGCGGCGACGAACACGTTGATGCACGGATCGGCGAGCGCGCGATGCGGAATGCCCTGACGCGCCAGGTCGGGGAAATGGATCGAGTTGATCTGCAACTGGCCGATATCGAGCGAGCCGTTGGCGTTGCGATTGATCGCGGCGGCATCGCCTTTCGATTCGCGCCAGGCGACCGCGCGCAGCACGAGGGGATTCACGCCCTGATAGGCGCCGGCCTGCTCGAAGCAATCGTCGGCGCGAGCGGCGCTGGCCGCGAGCGATGCGCCTAGCAGCACGCAGGCAGCGAGCGCGGCATGGGTCGAATGGAACATGAAGCGTGGCTCCTTCGGGAATGGGACGCGCATCGCTCAGGGCGCGAGCGCAATGTCGATGCGATGCTCGACGTCCTTCATATACGTGCGCGATTCGTCGGACACCACGAGGCGCGGTTCCGGGCCGCTGCATTTGCAATCGGCGACGCGGCGCGTTTTCCTGCCTTTCCTGCTCGCGGATCTGGCGGGCGGTTCGTCGTCGTCGGTGGCGGCGGGGGGCAGCATCGCGAGCGTGGGCAAGGGCGGATAGACCTTCTGCACGGCGGGCCCGAGCGCCGCGAGCGTTTGCACGGAGGCGGGCGCGCTCACGTCGAGCGGACCGGCGAAGGCGCTCGTCGACAGCGACATTGCGAAGGCAAGGCTCTGGATCAGCATTCGGCGCATCGCGTCAGCCTCCCTGCGTTGGCCTGATGGACACGCTGTACGGCTGTCGCGCGCCGGCGGTCAGGTTTTCCAGGCTGAGCTTGACCGTGTGCCGGGTGGGAATGCCTTTCCAGATCGCCTGGTTGAGATACGGGAAGTCCTGCGCGAGCGCGGTGACGAGGATGGTCGTCGGCTGCTTCTGCGCGGCGGCGAGCGCACCGGCTTTCGCGAGGATCGCGGTGAGTTGCGGGTCGCGCGCGCCGAGGGCGTCGGCGGGAATCTCGAAGCGGATGATGTCGGCGCTCAACGCCGGCTTGTCGGTCTGGGTCGTGCTGGCCGTCTGCATCGGCGCGCAGCCGGCCAAGGCGAACGCGACGGCGATGGCGAAAAAAATTGACGCTGCCCCCTTCACTGGCATCTCCTGATTGAGTCATGGTGATATGCGGGTTGACGGCGCGCCTGCGCGCGACTTGATAGCCGCGCGCAAACGTTTCGCCAAATAGCAAAACTTGACTCAGAAGACAGCGATTCGAGAAATCCGCTAACGCGGATCGCGTCAAACGATGCCGCGATGTTGCGGATCGCTCAGATGGGCCACCACGCGCCGATGCTCGGCTCGGCATCGAGTGCGCGCAGGAAATCGTCCGCGAACGCGTCGGCGGCGATCTGCCGCTCGGGCGAGCCTTCGGGTAAATCGTGGGGATTCTTCAGGCCGCGCGCGTGGCGGATGGCGGCAACCGTTTCGGTCAGGGCGGCGAGCGAGTCGAGGGTGTGGGAGTTCATACCGGGGATTACGGCACCGGCGGCGAATGCTTGAGCCCTCATGTCATAAAAGCATCACACCTTCGGCTTCCGATGCCCGGACACGAGCGCGCCCGCATCCCTCGCGAGCCCGAACAAATCCAGCACGCCGAGCAGCCCCACGAACGCGACGATCAGAAACGCGACGCTGAAATCCTCCGGCCCGATGGCATGCGCATCGTGCCCGTGCAGCCACTCGCCGATGCGCAGCGCGATCGCGCCGACGGCGACCCCGATGCCCATCGTCATCTGAAAAAGCGTGCTGGAGAGCGCCGATGCGCCGCTCATCTGCGCCTTCGGCACGTCGGCGAAACTCAGGGTGTTGAGCGCCGTGAACTGCAGCGAGCGCGACAGGCCGCTCGCGAACAGCACGACGACGATCACATACTTGGGCGTCGTCGGCGTGAGCAGGCTCATCGCGGCAAGCGACAGCGCCGCGAGCACGCCATTGACGATCAGCACCGGCCGAAAGCCGAACTGACGCATTACGGGCGTGGTGACGAGCTTCATCGAGAGATTGCCCGCGAACACGGCAAGCGTGAGCAGGCCCGAGTCGAACGCGTTCATGCCGAAGCCGACCTGGAACATCAGCGGCAACAGGAAAGGCGCCGCGCTGATCGCGACGCGAAAGAGCGATCCGCCGCCCATCGCCACGGCAAAGGTTTTCACCTTCAGCGCCGACAGATCCACGACCGGCTGCGCCGCGCGCCGCAGATGCCACCACGAAGCGATGCCCGCCACCACGCCCACCGCGACGAGCACGCCGACGAAGGTCCAGTCGCCGTCGCTGCGCCCGACGAGCTCCATCGCGTAGAGCAGCGTCGTGCACGCGATGCCGCAGAGCGCGAAGCCCGGCAGGTCGAAGCGTCGCGTCGGGTCCTCGCGCTCGTTGCCGATATGACGCAGCGTCAGCAGCAGGCCGATCAGACCGAGCGGCACATTGAGATAGAAGATCCAGCGCCACGACGAGTACGTCGTGATAAAGCCGCCGAGCGGCGGGCCGATCACCGGGGCGACGAGCCCGGGCCACGTGATGATCGCGATGGCGCGCATCAGGCCTTCCTTGGGCGTCGCGCGCAGCACGGCGAGCCGGCCGACCGGCACCATCATCGCGCCGCCGATGCCCTGCAGCACGCGCGCGGCGGCAAAGGCGGGCAGGGTCGAGGTGGTGGCGCACAGCACGGACGCCGCCGTGAAGACGGCGATCGCGCTCGCGAACACGGTGCGCAGGCCGAAGCGATCGGCCGCCCAGCCGGAAATCGGGATAAATACGGCGAGCGTGAGCAGATACGCCGTGATGCCGAGACTCATGTCGGCGGGATGCACGTTGAACGAGCGCGCCATCTGCGGTAACGCGGTGGCGATGATCGTGCCGTCGAGGTTCTCCATGAAGAAGGTCGCCGCGACGAGCGTGACGATGAGCGACGAGCCTTTTTTCTCGCGATTGCTTGCGGACGGCATCGGTCGGGCGCTCCTGCATGTCTCATTGGAAGCCTGACATTCTAGCCGCGAGAGCAGAGCTTTCGCGGCTATGGTAGTTTTTGCGATTGCCGGAAAACCAGCCACGCAGCATGTCCGACAACGCGCCGACAGCGCGCAAACAGAACGCCAACAAGAGGAATGAGCAATGAAGTTTCGGAAACTCGGTGATTCGGGTCTCGACGTCAGCCTGATAGGGCTCGGCACCATGACCTGGGGCGAGCAGAATACCGAAAGCGAAGCGCACGAGCAGATCGACTACGCGCTGGCCGAGGGCGTGAACCTGATCGATGCCGCCGAAATGTATCCGGTGCCGCCGCGCCCCGAGACGCAGGGCCGCACCGAGGAATTCATCGGCACGTGGCTCGCGAAGCATCCCGCAAAGCGCAGCGACATCGTGCTCGCGACGAAGATCGCCGGGCCCGCGCGCCAGCCGCACAATCCTCGGCATATCCGCGGCGCGGGCAACCAGTTCGATCGCAAGAACCTGAACGAAGCCATCGACGGCAGCCTGAAGCGTCTGCAGACGGATTACGTCGATTTGTACCAGTTGCACTGGCCCGATCGCAGCACGATGACCTTCGGCCGCCCGGCATACCCGTATATCGACGACGAATACAGCGTGCCCATCGAGGAAACGCTCGCCGCACTCGCCGATCTCGTGAAGGCGGGCAAGATTCGCCATGTGGGCGTGTCGAACGAAACGCCGTGGGGTGTCGCCCAGTTCCTGCGCGCGGCCGAAAAGGCGGGGCTGCCGAAGATCGTCAGCATCCAGAATCCGTACAGCCTCGTGAACCGCACGTATGAGCTCGGCCTGTCGGAATTCACGCATAAGGAAGGCGTCGGGCTGCTCGCGTATTCGCCGCTCGCGTTCGGCTGGCTGTCGGGCAAGTACGAAGGCGGGGCGCGTCCCGCCGGCGCGCGCATCACGCTGTTCGAGCGCTTTCAGCGCTACAGCAAGCCCCAGGCGATCGCCGCGATCACCTCGTATGTCGAACTGGCGAAGCGCCACGGCCTCACGCCGACGCAACTCGCGCTCGCGTTCGTCAACACGCGGCCCTTCACGACGAGCACGCTGATCGGCGCGACGTCGATGGCGCAGCTGAAAGAGAACATCGAAAGCGTGAACGTCGAACTGTCGGAGGAAATTCTGAGCGAAATCGAGGCGCTGCACGAACGCCAGCCGAATCCGGCGCCCTGAAATTTCCTGTCGGCTCAGGG
This sequence comes from Caballeronia turbans, assembly GCA_001544655.2. Lineage (GTDB taxonomy): Bacteria > Pseudomonadota > Gammaproteobacteria > Burkholderiales > Burkholderiaceae > Caballeronia > Caballeronia turbans. Next base: position 189,296 of record FCOD02000005.1, on the reverse strand, counting down.
ATTTGTCGAAGAATCGGATGGGCTGGCCGCGAATGTGTCAGCATTGACGTTCGCGCGGCGGATCAGCGCGTCGCCTGAAAATCGTGCCGAAGGATGCCGCAGGCGTGCAGTGCGCGCATCCTTTTCGTAATACCGCCGTGGGGCGAAGCGCCGACGCTTCGCCCCACGGCGCACCCCTCGCAACATTCGCGGTGCGGTGCCGGTTTCAAGGCACTACACTTGCTCGATGGTCCTGGTTGCCCGCTGCGGCGCCTTTCGCCACAGCGCGCTCTTCGCAAAGGAGTCGTCGCTCATGTCTCAAGCAACACCTCAGGCCAAAGATCTCGATCGCCTCGCGATCGACACCATCCGTACCCTCTCGATGGACGCCGTGCAAAAGGCCAATTCCGGCCACCCCGGCACGCCGATGGCGCTCGCGCCCGTCGCGTTCCATCTCTGGCAGAACCATCTTCGTTACGACCCCGACGCGCCGCTCTGGCCGAATCGCGACCGCTTCGTGCTGTCGGTCGGCCATGCGTCGATGCTGCTTTACTCACTGCTGCATCTGGCGGGCGTGAAGGAAGTCGACGATGAGGGCAAGCCGACCGGCAAGCCCGCCGTGTCGCTCGACGACATCGAGCATTTCCGCCAGCTCGACAGCAAGACGCCGGGTCACCCGGAATACCGCATGACGACCGGCGTCGAAACCACGACCGGCCCGCTCGGGCAGGGTCTCGGCAACAGCGTCGGCATGGCGATGGCCGCGCGCTGGAAGGAAGCCCACTTCAACAAGGGCGAGGACACGATCTTCGACTACCGCGTCTACGCGCTGTGCGGCGACGGCGACATGATGGAAGGCGTGTCGCACGAAGCCGCGTCGCTCGCGGGGCATCTGCGGCTTTCGAACCTCATCTGGATCTACGACAGCAACCGCATCACCATCGAAGGCCATACGGATCTCGCGTATAGCGACGACGTCGAAGCGCGCTTTCACGGCTACAACTGGCACACGCTGCACGTCGACGACGCCAACGACGCGCAGGCGCTCGAAGATGCCATCAACAAGGCGAAGTCGCACACGGACAAGCCGACGCTGATCGTCGTGAAGAGCATCATCGGCTGGGGCGCGCCTAACAAGCAGGACACGGCGAGCGCGCACGGCGAGGCGCTCGGCGAGGAAGAGGTGAAGCTCGCGAAGAAGTTCTATGGCTGGCCGGAGGACAAGCAGTTCTATGTACCCGATGGTGTGATGCAGCACATCGCCGACGGCATGGGCGCGCGCGGCAAGAAGCTGCATGCCGAGTGGAAGCAGCGTTTCGACGCCTACGAGAAGGCCAATCCCGAACTCGCGAAAGAAGCGTGGCTGATGCTCGGATCGAAGCTTCCCGACAACTGGGACGCCGATATTCCGACCTTCGAGCCCGACGCAAAAGGTATCGCCACGCGCGATTCGTCGGGCAAGGTGCTGAACGCCATCGCGCCGCGTCTTCCCTGGCTCATCGGCGGCGCGGCGGATCTCTCGCCATCGACGAAGACGAATCTCAAGTTCGAGGGCGCGGGCAGCTTCGAGCACGACAGCTACGGCGGACGCAATCTGCACTTCGGCATTCGCGAGCACGGCATGGGCGCGGTCTGCAATGGCCTGGCGCTCTCCGGATTGCGTCCGTATGGATCGACGTTCCTGATCTTCAGCGACTACATGAAGCCGCCGATCCGCCTCTCGGCGATCATGGAAGTGCCGGTGATCTACGTGTTCACGCACGATTCGATCGGCGTCGGCGAAGATGGTCCGACGCACCAGCCGATCGAGCAGCTGGCCTCCCTGCGCGGCGTGCCGGGCCTCTGCACAATGCGCCCCGCCGATGCGAACGAGGTGAGCGAAGTGTGGCGCGTCGCGCTGTCGCATTCGAAGGAGCCGTCCTGCATCGTGCTCACGCGCCAGGCGCTGCCGACTTTCGATCGCAAGAAGTACGCATCGGCCGATGGCGTGAAGCATGGCGCGTATGTGCTCGCCGATGCCGAAGGCGGCAAGAAGCCCGAGGTTCTCCTGCTCGCGACCGGCAGTGAAGTGTCGCTGTGCGTCGAGGCCTACGAAAAACTGAAGGCCGAAGGCATCGCGGCGCGCGTCGTGTCCATGCCGTCGTGGGACATCTTCGAGAAGCAGGATACGGCGTACAAGGACTCGGTGCTGCCGCCGGACGTGAATGCGCGCGTCTGCGTCGAGCAGGCCGCGACGCTCGGCTGGGATCGCTATGTCGGCCGGCTGGGAACCCAGATCGTGATGCACACATTCGGCGCATCGGCGCCGTTGAAGGCGTTGAAGAGCAAGTTCGGCTTCACGCCGGAAGCGGTCTACGAAGCCGCGAAGAAGCAGATCGAACGCGTGAAATCCAACGGCAAGGAGTGAATCATCATGCAGATCGGCATCGTGGGACTGGGGCGCATGGGCGGCAACATCGGGCGGCGGCTGATGCGCGGCGGGCATGCCTGCGTCGCGTACGATCACAATCCGCAAGCGACCGAAGCGCTCGCAAGCGACGGCGCGACGGGCGCGAAGGACCTGGGCGATCTCGTCGCGAAGCTGGCCGCGCCGCGCGTCGTCTGGCTGATGCTGCCCGCGGGGAAGATCACCGAAGACACGCTCAACGATCTGCACAAGATTCTCGGCGCGGACGACGTGATCATCGACGGCGGCAACAGCTTCTATAAAGACGATATCCGCCGCGCCGCGCAGTTGCGCGAGCAGGGCATCCATTACGTCGATGTCGGCACGTCGGGCGGCATCTGGGGACTGGAGCGCGGCTACTGCATGATGATCGGCGGCGATGAGGCGGTCGTGCGCCGGATCGATCCGATTCTCGCGACACTCGCGCCGGGACGCGGCGACATCCCCGAGACCCCCGGCCGCGAAGGGCGCGATCCGCGCGTCGAGAATGGCTACATGCATTGCGGACCGGTCGGTTCGGGGCACTTCGTGAAGATGGTCCACAACGGCATCGAGTACGGTCTGATGCAGGCGTATGCCGAAGGCTTTCACATCCTGAGGCACAAGGAGTCGAAGGACCTCGCGGAAGGCGAACGCTATACGCTCGATCTCGCGGATATCGCCGAAGTATGGCGGCGCGGCAGCGTGGTGTCGTCATGGCTGCTCGATCTGACCGCGGGCGCGCTCGCCAGCGACGGCACGCTCGAGCGCTTCTCGGCGGAAGTCGCGGACAGCGGCGAAGGGCGCTGGACGATCGAGGCGGCGATCGAGGAAGCGGTGCCCGCGCAGGTGCTGTCGGCGGCGCTTTACACGCGCTTCCGTTCGCGCGATGCCGAATCGTTCCCCGAACGCATGCTTTCGGCAATGCGCTTCGGCTTCGGCGGACATCACGAGTTTCCCGCGAAGTAGCGTTGCTTCGTCGACGGTGTAAATACGGCGATGGACTTGAGCGGTCCATCGCCGTTTTTCATTTCATCATGCGCCGCCGGAAGAGCCATGCGCACAGGAAGAACGGCACGAGCGCATACGCGAACAGCACGAGCACATGGAGGGCTGCGCCGTCGAACGGGCGGCCGAGCATCGCGGGGCGGATCAGTTCGACCGCGTGAAAGAGCGGCAGTACCTGCGTGACGTGCTGAGCGAGCGCGGGCAGTTGCGCGATCGGAAAGAACACGCCGGAGAGCAAGAGCATCGGCGTGAGCGCGAGCGTCTGATAGAACATGAAGAAGTCGTAGCTCGGCGCGAGCGCGGTGATGACCATCGCGGTGCTGGCGAAGGCGAGTCCCGTCAGCGCGATGACGGGCAGCGCGATCAGCATCGACGGAAAGCTCGCATAGCCGAGCACGCCCGCGACGATCATGATCGCCACGCCGGAGAGCACCGACTTGCTCGCGGCCCATACGATCTCACCGAGCACGATGTCGCCGAGTGTGAGCGGCGTATGCATGATGGCTTCCCACGTGCGCTGAACGTGCATGCGCGAGAAGCCCGAGTACATCGCCTCGAAGCTCGCGGACATCATCACGCTCGATGCCGCCGTGCCCGCCGCGAGAAACGCGATGTACGACACGCCGTCGACATGCCCGACCATCAGCCCGAGACCCAGTCCCAGGCCGAAGAGATAGATCATGGGGTCGGCGAGATTGCCGATCATCGAGGCAATCGCGAGCTTCTTCCAGACGAGATAGTTGCGCCGCCAGACCGACATCCAGTGCGTTGCATTGGCGGGCAGCGCGCTGGCTAGCGGCGTCACGCTTTGCGCGTGTTTCGGCTGCGCCCGCTCGCGTTTCTTGTTCTTGTCGATGCGGGATGGTTCGAGCGTATCCATTGAGTCAGTCCACCATTTCCCGTCCCGTGAGACGCAGGAAAACATCTTCGAGATTCGCCGGACGATGCAGATAGCGCACGTCCGCGCGGCCTTTCACGCGCGCATGCACGGGCTGCGGATCGTCCACGTAGCAAAAGAGCGTTTCGCCGCTCACTTCCATGCGCTCGACGAACGGCTCGAGTTCCGTCGCGAGCGCCTGCGGATCGGGCCCGTAAATCTCGATGACATCCGAGCCGATCACCGATTCGATGAGATCGTGCGGACGTCCTTCGGCAATCTTGCGGCCTTCCTCGATCACGCAGACGCGGTCGCACAGACGTTCGGCTTCTTCCATGAAATGCGTCGTCAGAAGGATGGTCTTGCCGCGCGTGAGCAGCGAGCGCAGGCGCTCCCAGATGAGATGCCGCGCTTGCGGATCGAGTCCGGTCGTTGGTTCATCCATCACGAGGACATCGGGATCGTTGACGAGCGCGCGCGCGAGCGTGAGACGCCGCTTCATGCCGCCCGACAATTCGCCGACGCGCGCATTCGCCTTGCTCTCCAGACGCGCGAATTCGAGCAGCGAAGGCACGAGCGCATCCATGCGCGCGCCGGTCAGACCAAAGTAGCGGCCGAAGACAGTCAGATTTTCGCGCACCGTGAAATCGGGGTCGAGGTTGTCGAACTGCGGCACGACGCCCACGCGTTCTCTCGCGAACCGGGCGCGCGCGGGGACCGGCTCGCCGACGAGACGAATCGCGCCGCTATCGGGGAAGGTGATGCCGAGCAGCATCTTGAGCGTCGTCGTCTTGCCCGCGCCGTTCGGGCCGAGCAGTCCGAAACATTCGCCGGGCCGCACATCGAACGAGAGACCATCGACGACGGTGCGTTCACCGTAGTGCTTCCTTACTTCGCTGAACTCGATGGCGGGCGCGCCGCTTTCATCGGACCCGCGTGCAGTGCGCTGTTGCAATGTTTGATCAGTCATGCATTCGTGCCGGGAAAACCGCGTGGGGAAATCCAGCGGGCTAGTGTAATCCATTGCACCAAGGCGATGCCTGGCGTGCAACCGCGTGCGGCGGGCGCGTTTCAAACCTGTGCGGTGAGCGTTGAACCGGTTCCGGCCGAAAGTGCCAGAGGCTTGTCCGTTGGCGTGTTCAGAGTTCTGGCACGGTGCGAGCTAGCATGTTCGCGCCGGTAAGCGTTTTCCAGCGTTGCCACCCATGTGGCGACACACGATGATGAAGCAACGCCGCGGGTAAATCGCGCTGTGGTCGCATCGAGCGGGCGCGAAGGGCAAGTTGGCCAGGGAGGTCATGATGGAAAGCTACCGAAAAATCCTGCTCTGCTATGACGGTTCCAGAGAGGGTCGCAAGGCATTGCGGCAAGGCGCGAATCTCGCGCTGGACCTGAATGCCGAGACGCACGTCCTCGCGGTGGTGGACATGCGATCGAGCATTGCGCAGAGCGCCGGACTGCTAACCGATATGGCCTGCGGACGCTTCGAGGAGGCCGCGCGCGACATTTTGCAGGAAGGCGTCGACTGGCTGCGCGAGCGGGGTCTTCAGGCGCAGGGACACTTCGCGTTCGGGCACCCGATCGACGAAATCGCCGCGCTTGCGGAAAGCCTTCAGGTCGATCTCGTCGTGGTGGGGCATCGCTGCCGCAACGGTCTCGCGCGCTGGTGGATGGGCGCGGGCAACACTCCGTTGCTCGACCGCGTGAAGTGCAGCATTCTTGTAGCCGTCTGTCAGGCCGGTGAATCGGCGGAGGCCGAAGACGAAGCGGCCTACGCCGCGAAACCGGTCAAGGCCGAAGCCGGCGCCTGAAGAGGACGTTCGACGCGTCACCCGTTGAGATCGACCGCGACGAGCTTCCATGTCACGAGGCCGTAGCGATGGAAGATCGCCGAGTAACGCGCATCTCCGGCGCCGTGCTGATACGTGACGACGAACGTGTTCAGGCTTCGATAACCGGCCGTGGTCTGGGGCGGCACCTTCGGTGCCTGCTGCGCGGTCGTGACGCCGGGGGCCGGCGCGTCCGGGTGCGCCGCCGATGAGCCGCTCCCGGCCGGCGGCGGCTGCTCGCCCGGATCGCCGCGCGGCGGAATGCCGTTCAGAATCGCCGCGACGCCGTCCGGTGTCGCATAGGAGTCCACCAGAGGACCGACGAGCGCTGCGCCGATCATCGCCCCGATGATCGCGAGCGGATTGCTCTTTTGTATATCGACGCGGCGCGTGAGCAGCGCGCCGACCTGCTCCTTGAGGCTCGCGCGCAGCGCGGGAAAATCGACGTACTCGTTGACGGTCTGCGCATCGCGCGCATCGGCTGCGCGTTTTACGCGGTTCAGCGCGATGTAAGGCGACGCATAGATAAAAGCGAGCGCCGCGGCGAGAATCAGGACGAGGACTGCGGCGGCGACGGAGCGGCTAGTGCGGGACATGCGACGGCGAAGCCTCTCTGCAAAACGTGAATCTGAAATTGACCTCGCAGGCGCGTGATAAATCCCGTTGATTCACATTCTGCGGGCGGTGCGCCTCGTTTCAGGCGAGGATGCCGCCGGTGAGCCCTGCGTTTTCCTCCGCGATGCAACGGTCGATCATGCGCGACACTTCGTCGATCTTGCCTACCAGAATCACGCGTGACTGGCCGCGATAGACACGCACCGGCGCGCGCTGTTCCGGCTCCGCATGCACTGTGCTGTTCAACGACACGCGCGCGAAAGCCGGCTGCTGGGACGGCAGCGCGGGCATTTCGTCGAAGAGATCCGACGTAGTTTCGGCGCGCGGCATGCCGCAGGCGATCAGCGCGCGCAGATGGCGCAGGCGGCCGAATTGACGGAAGGGCAGCAGCCGGGCAAAACGTTCCATGATGACTCTCCAGACGATAGGACGCACCGCGGCGCACCGCGCACGGCGGCCGTCATGCTTGTTATGTTTGAACCGGCTCGACTGAACGTCGAAAGCGGTTGGTGAGGCTATCTTGCGATGTCAATGAGACATTTCTTGTCCCGTTGCGAAAGTGAGCGAATGATTTGCCTCCGACTTTCGCTTCCCGCCCATGTCGCGCGGAGACCTCAGAACTCGCCTGAACGAATCAGCCCGACCGCGATGCCTTCCAGCGCGAAATCGCTGCTGCCGGAGCGCACGAAAATATTCTCGTAATCCGGGTTTTCGGCGATGAGCTCGACGCCGTCCGGACGGCGTTTCCAGCGTTTGACCGTCACGTCGTCGCCGAGACGCGCGACCACGATCTGTCCGTCTTTCGCTTCGGTGCGCTTCTGCACGGCCAGCAAGTCGCCGTCGAGGATGCCGGCGTCGCGCATCGAGAGGCCGCGCACTTTCAGCAGATAGTCCGGCCGGCTGGAAAAGAGCGCGGGGTCGCAGGCGTAATGCTGCGAGATGTGTTCCTGCGCGAGGATCGGACTTCCGGCCGCGACACGCCCGACGAGCGGCAGCGACAGCTGCATGATGCTCTGATGCGGCAGCGTGAATTGATGGGGCATGTCCTCCGAACGATCGGAGCGCGAGGCATCGCCGAGCAGCCTGATGCCGCGCGACGAGCCCGCCGCGAGTTCGATCACGCCCTTGCGCGCCAGCGCCCGCAAGTGCTCCTCTGCGGAATTCGCCGAGCTGAAGCCGAGTTCCGCCGCAATCTCGGCGCGCGTCGGCGGAAAGCCCGTGCGGTCGATCGCGCGCTGGATCAGTTCGAACACCTGCTGCTGCCGCGCGGTAAGTTTTGATGTCTTGGTCACTGGCTCGGGCCCTTGGTGCACTGTATGGATGGACAGGTGACTGTATTTTTATACAGTATTTCGCGCTTTTCAAGCTTTACTTTAAGTTCGCCCGTCTGCGGCTGCCGCGCGCACGCTTCGCGGCCGCGATCGCTTTTTCCATCCAGGAATATCGTTCTTAGCAGTTTTACGTATAAAAAAGTGAATAACGATTATTTCTAATCATATAGACGCCTCGATAGACTGATTCCGTCAATTCGATAAGACGGAGAACGGGGAATGCAAAGCATCAGACTGGGATTGGGCAAAGGCGCGCGGCGCCTGCTCGCGGCGGCGGCGCTGACGGCGGCGGGCGTTGGGATGGCCGCGTCGGCCTTCGCGCAGACGTCGTTTCTGAACGTCTCATACGACCCGACCCGCGAGCTGTATCAGGACTTCAATCAGGCGTTCGCGAAAAAGTGGAAGGCCGATACCGGCGAGACGGTGACCTTCAAGCAATCGCACGGCGGCTCGGGCGGACAGGCTCGCGCGGTGCTCGACGGTCTGCAGGCCGACGTCGTCACGCTCGCGCTCGCTTACGACATCGATGCGCTCGCCTCCAAGGGACTCGTCGGCGCGGATTGGCAAAAGCGCCTGCCGGACAACGCGTCGCCGTACACGTCGACGATCGTGTTCCTCGTGCGCAAAGGCAATCCGAAGCACATCAAGGACTGGGACGATCTGACGAAGCCCGGCGTGTCGATCGTCACGCCGAACCCCAAGACCTCGGGCGGCGCGCGCTGGAATTACCTCGCGGCGTGGGCGTATGCGCAGCACAAGCCGGGCGGCAACGAGCAGACCGCGAAAGATTTCGTGACGAAGCTCTATAAGAATGCCGGCGTGCTCGATTCCGGCGCGCGCGGCGCCACGACGAGCTTCGTGCAGCGCGGCCAGGGCGACGTGCTGATCGCGTGGGAAAACGAAGCGTTCCTTTCGGTGAAAGAGTTCGGCACCGACAAGTTCGAGATCGTCGTGCCGACGGTGAGCATCCTCGCGGAACCGCCGGTCGCGGTGGTCGACAAGGTCGTCGACAAGCACGGCACGCGCAAGCTCGCCGATGCCTATCTCAAGTACCTGTATAGCGACGAAGGACAGCAGATCGCCGCACGCAACTTTTATCGGCCGCGCTCGGACAAGGTGCCCGCCGAACTCACCAAGCAGTTTCCGAAGCTGAAGCTCTACACCATCGACGACACGTTCGGCGGCTGGACCAAGGCGCAGAAGACGCATTTCGCGGACGGCGGCGTGTTCGATTCGATCTATCAACCGCAGTAACAGAAGAAGCGGGCGACGCGGCGCATCCATGACGCCGCGCGCCCGAAGCAGCAACGCGCCTCACCCCGGCGCAAAAAAGGATCAATCAAGGATGACGACCCTCACATTCAAGAAGCCGAGCGCGCTTCCCGGGTTCGGCCTGACGCTCGGCATCACGGTGGCGTACTTGAGCCTCGTGGTGCTGATTCCGCTCGCCGCCACCTTCGCGAAGACGGCGACGCTCGACTGGGCGCAGTTTGTACGCGCGGTGACCTCGCCGCGCGTGCTCGCGTCGTATCGGCTCACGTTCAGCGCGGCGCTCGGCGGCGCACTCATCAACGCGGTGTTCGGCTTTCTCGTCGCGTGGGTGCTTGTGCGCTACACGTTTCCGTTCAAGCGCATCGTCGATGCGATCGTCGATCTGCCGTTTGCGCTGCCGACTTCCGTCGCGGGCATCTCGCTTGCCGCGGTCTATGCGGGCAACGGCTGGATCGGGCAATATCTCGCGCCGCTCGGCATCAAGGTCGCCTTCACGCCGCTGGGCGTGCTCGTCGCGCTGACGTTCATCGGCTTGCCTTTCGTCGTGCGCACGGTTCAGCCCGTGCTGGAAGAATTCGAACGGGAGCAGGAAGAGGCCGCCGCGTGCCTTGGCGCAACGCGCTGGCTGACGTTTCGCCGCGTCGTGCTGCCTTCGGTCTTTCCCGCGCTACTGACGGGTTTCGCGCTCGCGTTCGCGCGCGCACTCGGCGAGTACGGCTCGGTGATCTTCATCGCGGGCAATGTGCCGATGAAATCCGAGATCACGTCGCTGCTCATCATCACGAAGCTCGAACAGTACGACTATGCCGGCGCGACCGCGCTCGCCGTCGTGATGCTGTGCGTGTCGTTCCTGATGCTGCTCTTCATCAATACGCTGCAGTGGTTCCTGCAGCGGCGCACGAGCAGGACGGGCGCGGCGCCTGCCGTCGCGGCCGGCCCTTCGCTGCACGTCGGACATCCGGGCGGAGGTCACGCATGAGCACGCCCGATAGCAAGGCGCTTCCGGTGCACGCACCCGTGCGCGTGCGCAAGCACAGCCTCAACCCCGTCACCGAGCCGCGTGCCGTGCGCTGGCTGCTCACGGGCATCGCGCTCGTGTTTCTTGCGCTCTTTCTCGTCGTCCCGCTCGTCGCGGTGTTCGTGCAGGCATTCGCGAAAGGCATCGACTATTACTTCGAGTCGCTGAAGGATCCCGATGCGTGGTCCGCGATCAAGCTCACGCTGGTCACCGCGGCGATCGCCGTGCCGCTGAATGTCGTGTTCGGACTGGCGGCGTCGTGGGCGATCGCGAAGTTCGACTTCCGCGGCAAGGCGCTCTTGACCACGCTCATCGATTTGCCGTTCTCGGTCTCGCCGGTGATCTCGGGTCTCATTTACGTACTGATCTTCGGCGCGCAGGGCTGGTTCGGCCCGTGGCTCGCCGCGCATGACGTGCAGATCATCTTCGCGGTGCCGGGCATCGTGCTCGCGACCATCTTCGTGACGTTCCCGTTCGTCGCCCGCGAGCTGATTCCGCTGATGCAGGCGCAGGGCAACGACGAAGAGGAAGCGGCGCACGTGCTCGGTGCATCGGGCTGGCAGATCTTCAGGCGCGTGACGCTGCCCAACGTGAAGTGGGGCCTGCTCTACGGCGTGATCCTCTGCAACGCCCGCGCGATGGGCGAGTTCGGCGCGGTATCGGTCGTGTCGGGCCACATCCGCGGCCAGACCGACACGATGCCGCTGCACGTCGAAATTCTCTATAACGAATACAACTTCTCGGCCGCGTTCGCGGTGGCGTCGCTGCTCGCGCTGCTCGCGCTCGTCACGCTCGCGCTCAAGCTCCTGGCGGAGCGGCGCATGTCGCAAGCCGTCAGCGAAGCCCGGAAACCCGCCCAGCATTGAAGAGGCCGACAACATCATGAGCATCATCGTTCGCAATCTGCAAAAACGCTTCGGCGATTTCACCGCGCTCGACAACGTCACGCTGGATTTTCCGGCAGGCGAACTGGTCGCGCTGCTCGGGCCTTCCGGCTGCGGCAAGACCACGCTGCTGCGGGTCATCGCAGGCCTCGAATTCGCCGATGCGGGACAAGTCGTGCTGCATGGAGAGGACGTCGCGGCAGTCGGCGCGCGCGAGCGGCAAGTCGGCTTCGTGTTCCAGCATTACGCGCTCTTCAGGCACATGACGGTGTTCGAGAACGTCGCGTTCGGCCTGCGTGTGAAGCCGCGCCGCGAGCGTCCGAGCGAAGCCGCGATCCGCGAGAAAGTGCATGAACTGCTGAAGCTCGTGCAGCTCGACTGGCTCGCCGAACGTTTTCCCTCCGAGCTGTCGGGCGGACAGCGGCAGCGCATCGCGCTCGCACGCGCGCTCGCCGTCGAGCCGAAAGTGCTCCTGCTCGACGAGCCGTTCGGCGCGCTCGACGCGAAAGTGCGCAAGGAACTGCGCAGCTGGTTGCGCCGCCTGCACGACGATCTGCATATCTCGACACTCTTCGTCACGCATGACCAGGAAGAGGCGCTCGAAGTGGCGGACCGCATCGTCGTGATGAATCATGGGCGGGTGGAGCAGGTAGGTAGCCCGCAGGACGTGTACGATCATCCGCAGACGTCGTTCGTGTACGAGTTTCTCGGCGCGGCGAACCGGCTGCAGGGCAATGTCGATGCGAACGGCTTCGTCGCCGATGGCGCCGCGAGCCCGATCGCCACACAGGCGCATTTCAGCGGCCGGGCGCTTGCGTATGTGCGCCCGCATGATCTCGCACTGTATCCCGCCGACGGCGCGCATCGCGATGGCATCGTGGTCGGCGTGCGGCGCGTCGTGACGCTGGGCGGCTCGGTGCGCGTCGAGCTCGAAGGCAGCGCGGGCAGCGTGATCGAGGCGGAGCTGGATCGGGAGGCATGGCGCGCGCTCAAGCTCGATATCGGCGATGGCGTGACGGCCGTGCCACGCGCGCTGCGGGTCTTTCCGGCGCCATCGCCGGCGCAATGACATAACGACATAAAAGGATCGCGGAGAGGTTCACATGAATTTTCAGCAACTGCGCTTCGTGCGCGAGGCCGTGCGTCAGAACATGAATCTGACGGAGGTCGCCAACGTGCTCTACACGTCGCAATCCGGCGTGTCGAAACAGATCAAGGATCTCGAGGACGAGCTCGGCGTCGATATCTTCATTCGACGCGGCAAACGTCTCACGGGACTCACCGAGCCGGGCAAGGAGGTGCATCAGCTGATCGAGCGCATGCTGCTCGACGCCGAGAACCTGCGGCGCGTCGCGCGCCAGTTCGCGGATCAGGACAACGGCCACCTGGTCGTCGCGACGACCCACACGCAGGCGCGTTACGCGCTGCCGAAGGTCATCCGCCAGTTCACGGAAGTGTTCCCCAAGGTGCATCTCGCGCTGCGCCAGGGCAGCCCGCAGCAGATCGCGCAGATGATCATCAATGGCGAGGCGGATATCGGCATCTCGACCGAAGCGCTCGACCGTTACCCGGACATCGTCACGTTTCCGTGCTATTCGTGGCATCACACGGTCGTCGTGCCGAAGGATCATCCGCTCGTCGGCCGCGAGAACATCACGCTCGAGCAGATCGCCGAATATCCGATCGTCACCTACGACCAGGACTTCACCGGCCGCTCGCACGTCGATCAGGCGTTCGCGAGCGCGGGCGCGATTCCCGATATCGTGCTGACCGCGATCGATGCCGACGTCATCAAGACGTATGTCGAGCTGGGCATGGGCATCGGCATTGTCGCGGCGATGGCCTACGACGCGAAGCGGGACACCGAGCTCGTCGCGCTCGACACGCAGCATCTTTTCGAGGCCAGCACGACGCGCGTCGGGCTGAGAAAGGGCGCGTTCCTGCGGGCGTACGCGTATCGATTGATCGAGATGTTCGCGCCGCAACTCGAAGAAGCGCAGATCGCGGCCCAGCTTCGCGAAACGGCGTGATTCACATGCCGGCTGATTTACAATCGCCGGCATGAATACTTCCTCTCTCCCTCGCATCGCCGTGCTGGCAACGGGCGGCACCATCGCCGGGTCCGCCGGTGATGCATCGAAGACGGCGGGCTACAAGGCGGGCGTCGTCGGCGTCGACAAATTGCTCGATGCCGTGCCCGCGCTAGGTACAGTCGCGCGCATTCACGCCGAGCAGATCGCGAGCATCGACAGCAAGGACATGAGCGTTGCGCTGTGGACCGCGCTCGCCTCGCGCGTCAATGAACTGCTCGCGCAGGACGATATCGATGGCGTCGTCGTCACGCATGGCACCGATACGCTCGAAGAAACCGCGTATCTGCTGCATCTCACCGTGAAGCACGCGAAGCCTGTCGTGCTGACGGCGGCGATGCGTCCATCGACCGCGCTGTCCGCCGATGGCCCGCTCAATCTGCTGAACGCGGTGACGGTCGCGGCCTCGAAGGACGCGGCGGGCAAGGGCGTGCTCGTCGCATTCAATAATCAGATCCACTGCGCACGCGATGTCACCAAGACGAGCACCTACGCGGTCGATGCGTTCCGTTCGCCCGAGACCGGCGTGCTCGGCTTCGTGCAGGACGGGCGCGTCGAGTTTCAGCGTACGGTCGTGCGGCCGCATACCGCTGCCAGCGAGTTTTCCGTGACCGATGAATGGCCGATGGTCGAGATCGTCGCGAGTTACGCGGATGCATCGCGCGTGATGGTCGATGCCCTCGTGGCGGCGGGTGTGCGCGGGATCGTCGTCGCGGGCACGGGCAACGGCTCGATGCATGCGACGCTCACGCAGGCGCTCGCCGATGCGGTAAGGCAGGGCGTCGCGGTGGTGCGCGCGTCGCGCGTGGGGTCGGGGCATGTGATGCGCAACGGCGCCGCGAATGATGACGCGCTCGGGAGCGTCAGTGCGGGGACGCTTAATGCCTATAAGGCGCGGGTGTTGTTGATGCTTGCTCTGGCTTCGGGGGTCGGAGACCTGCAGCGCGTTTTCGATGCTTACTAGTTTTTAGTTTGTTTGATTGATTGCAAGACAAAAAAACGCGAACCGAAGTCCGCGTTCGAATCGTCGAAACCAAGAAAAATCAGTTCGCCGCCGGAATACGCAGCACCTGCCCTGGATAAATCTTGTCCGGACTCTTCAACATCGGCTTATTCGCTTCGAAGATCACATCGTTCTTCGAGCCGTTGCCATAGTATTTCTCGGCGATCTTCCAAAGATTGTCGCCCGACACGACGGTGTAATACTGCGACTCGGGCTCGCTACTGGGCACGGTCAACTGGTCATCGACCTTGTCGACGTGCTGCACATTGCCCGCCGCGACGAGAATCTTTTCCTTCGTCGCCTGATCCGGCGCCTGGCCCGACACGGTCACGGTATGCGACGCGCCGTCATACTTCACATCCAGATTGTCCGCATTGAGACCCTGCGAACGGATGTACGTCGCGATGGCTTCGCCCGCTTTCTGATTCAGCGCCGCGACATCGACAGGCGCCGCGGCCGGCGCCGCTTCAGCCTTCGACGAGACTGCGCCGAAGAGCTTCTCACCTGCTTCCTTGATAAAGCTGAGGATTCCCATTGTTCAACTCCTTGATTAACAGTGGTGTTACGGCTCGCGAAGTCTAGGCAGATTAGTCGCGATGACCACCAGATAGTTCTGAGTTTTCACAAAAGGATTTGTACACCGCTCATGCTTCAGCAGTAAGACACAGACTGCAACAATCCGACGCGGACACCCGACGACAAACCGTCTGACCGACCAAGGCTTACCCGGCGCACCGCCGGGTGCCGCTCTCGGACCCCACTTTGCCGCCCTCAGCCCAGAGCGACATTTGTCCCGCGTGCCCATACGCGGGACGCCCCACGGTTCAGGCGATACGAATCACGCAGCAGCCTTGGCCTGCTGCGGCTCTTCGGCCACCTGGAAGTTCGACATGATTTCGAGTGCTCGCACGAGCGCCGAGTGATCCCACGCCTTTCCGCCGTTCGCGGCGCATACGCTGAACAATTGCTGCGCGCTCGCCGTGTGGGGCAGGGCGAGGCCCATCTTGCGCGCGCCGTCGAGCGCGAGGTTCAAATCCTTTTGATGCAGCTCGATACGAAAGCCCGGATTGAACGTGCGTTTCGTCATGCGCTCGCCATGCACTTCGAGGATGCGCGACGATGCGAAACCGCCCATCAGTGCTTTACGCACGCGCTCCGGATCGGCGCCCGAACGTGCGGCGAACAGCAGCGCTTCCGCGACCGCCTCGATGTTCAGCGCGACGATGATCTGGTTCGCGACCTTGCACGTCTGACCCGCACCGTTGTCGCCGATGAGCGAGATGTTCTTGCCCATCAGTTCGAACAAAGGCTTTGCGATCTCGAACGACTTCTCGGGACCGCCGACCATGATCGTGAGCGTCGCTTCACGCGCGCCGACTTCGCCGCCGGACACCGGCGCGTCGAGATAGTCGCAGCCGAGCGCGTTGATCTTCTTCGCGAACTCCTGCGTGTCGAGCGGGGCGATCGAGCTCATGTCGATCACGAGCTTGCCCTTCGTGAGACCCTTCGCGACGCCGTCATCGGCGAACAGCACATTGGCGACATCGGGCGTGTCGGGCACCATCGTGATGACGATCTCGCTTTCCTGCGCGACCGCGGTGGAATCCGCGACGACCTGCGTCTGCGCGCGGATATCGTCCGGCACCGGATACTTGCCGTTCACGACGAGCTTGTGACCGCCCTTGATGAGATTGCGCGCCATGTGCGCGCCCATGATGCCGAGACCGATGAAACCGATGGTTGCCATGCTTCCAGCTCCTCCTGTGTGTCAGATTTAAGCGGCAGCGGTGGCTTTCACGCCGCCGATGCTTTGCAGCCAGCCGAGGCCCGCTTCGGTGCCGTTGAGCGGCTTGTACTCGCAGCCGATCCAGCCTTGATAACCAATCTCGTCGAGCAGGCCGAACAGATACGCGTAGTTGATTTCGCCCGTGCCCGGCTCGTTGCGGCCGGGGTTGTCGGCGAGCTGGATATGCGCGATCTGCGGCAGGTTCTTCGTGATCGTCGCCGCGAGTTCGCCTTCCATGCGCTGCATGTGATAGATGTCGTACTGCAGGAACAGATTGTCCGAGCCGACCGCGCGGATCACATCCAGTCCTTCTTTCGAACGGTTGAGCGCGAAGCCCGGAATGTCGTACGCGTTGCACGGCTCGACCAGCAGCCTGATGCCTTCCTTCTTCAGGGCGTCTGCCGCAAAACGCAGATTCTCGATGATCGTCGTGCGCGCCTGTTCCGCCGAGACGCCCGCCGTCGGAATGCCGACGAGGCAATTCAGTTGCGGCACGTTCAGCGCCTTGGCATATTCGATCGCGCGCGGCACGCCTTCGCGGAACTCCGCGACGCGATCCGGCAGGCAGGCGATACCGCGCTCGCCCGCTTCCCAGTTGCCCGCGGGCAGGTTGTGCAGCACGATCTGCAGGTCGTTGTCCTTCAGGCGCCTCTGGATGTCGCTGATCGAGAACGCGTAAGGGAACAGGAACTCGACCGCCTTGAAGCCCGCGTTCGCCGCCGCGGCAAAGCGGTCGAGGAACGGGACTTCGTTGAACAGCATGGTCAGGTTCGCAGCAAATTTCGGCATTATTTTGTCCTGATGGTCGGTCAGTGGATGTGCGCCGCGCGGTCCGGTCGTTCGACACGCGGCGGCGATACTCAGTCGAGCGGCGTGATTGCGGTCGGTGCATCGACCTTGCTCGCGGCGAGCTCCTCGAACTCGTTGATCGCGTCGATCTCGGTGCCCATCGCGATGTTCGTCACGCGCTCGAGAATCATCTCGACGACGACCGGCACCTGATGTTCGGCAGCCAGCGCCTGCGCCTGCTTGAGCGCCGGTGCGATGTCTTCCGGCTTGTGCACGCGCAGCGCCTTGCAGCCGAGACCTTCGGCGACCGCGACGTGATCCACGCCATAGCCTTCGAGCTCAGGCGCATTGATATTGTCGAACGCGAGCTGCACGCAATAGTCCATGTCGAAGCCGCGCTGGGCCTGACGGATCAGGCCGAGGTACGAGTTGTTCACGACCACGTGCACGTACGGCAGCTTGAATTGCGCGCCGACCGCGAGCTCTTCGATCATGAACTGGAAGTCGTAGTCGCCCGAGAGCGCGACGATCTTGCGTTGCGGGTCCGCGGCACGCACGCCGAGCGCAGCGGGAATCGTCCAGCCGAGCGGGCCGGCCTGGCCGCAGTTGATCCAGTTACGCGCCTTGAAGACGTGCAGGAACTGCGCGCCCGCGATCTGCGACAGACCGATCGTCGTGACGAAGCAGGTGTCGCGGTCGAACGCGAGATTCATCTCTTCGTAGACGCGCTGCGGCTTCATCGGGACGTTGTCGAAGTGCGTCTTGCGCAGCATCGTGCGCTTGCGCTGCTGGCAGTCGGCGACCCACGCGCGGCGGTCCTTCAGCTTGCCGGCGGCCTTCCATTCCTTCGCCACTTCGACGAACAGTTCGAGCGCGGCCTTCGCATCCGACACGATGCCGAGGTCCGGTCCGAACACGCGGCCGATCTGCGTCGGCTCGATATCCACGTGCACGAACTTACGGCCCTTGGTGTAAACCTCGACGCTGCCGGTATGGCGGTTCGCCCAGCGGTTGCCGATGCCGAGCACGAAGTCGGAGGCGAGCATCGTCGCGTTACCGTAGCGGTGCGACGTCTGCAGGCCGACCATGCCGGCCATCAGCGGGTGATCGTCCGGAATCGCGCCCCAGGACATGAGCGTCGGAATGACGGGCACGCCGAGCGTTTCGGCGAACTGCACGAGCAGATCTTCGGCCGCTGCATTCAGCACGCCGCCGCCGGAGACGATTAACGGCTTTTCGGCGTCGTTGAGCATCGTCAGCGCTTTTTCGATCTGCGCGCGCGTTGCCTTCGGCTTGTAGACCGGCAGCGGCTCATACGTGTCGATGTCGAATTCGATCTCGGCGAGCTGCACGTCGATCGGCAGGTCGACCAGCACCGGACCCGGACGGCCCGAGCGCATCAGATGGAAGGCCTGCTGGAACACGCGCGGCACGAGCGCCGGCTCGCGCACGGTGACGGCCCACTTCGTGACCGGCTTGGCGATCGATTCGATGTCGACGGCCTGGAAGTCTTCCTTGTACAGACGCGCACGCGGCGCCTGGCCGGTGATGGCGAG
Organism: Caballeronia turbans; assembly: GCA_001544655.2. Lineage (GTDB taxonomy): Bacteria > Pseudomonadota > Gammaproteobacteria > Burkholderiales > Burkholderiaceae > Caballeronia > Caballeronia turbans. The sequence continues at coordinate 170,834 of FCOD02000005.1, read as the reverse complement.
AATGGGGATCGAATCCGCCTGGGCCGAGTAGAGGCCCGTGATCATGTCCGTGCCCGCCGGACCCGACGTGCCGATGCAAACGCCGATGTTGCCGGGCGCGGCCCGGGTATAACCTTCGGCCATGTGCGAGGCGCCCTCGACGTGGCGCGCGAGCACGTGGCTGATGCTGCCCGACTTCTTCATCGCCGAGTAGAAGGGGTTGATGGCGGCGCCCGGCACGCCGAACGCGGTGTCGATTCCTTCTTTTTCCAGCACGAGGACGGCTGCGTCGACGGCTCTCATCTTGGGCATGGTTGTCTCCTTCCTGGGGTCTCTATCCGAAATGGCTGTCTGCATTCAAGCAGGGTTCCGTTGCACTTTAAGTCTGTGAAAAAGGTTTGATAAGATCAGCCGGAGTCGCTTTTTCCCAAACAAAAAGTATCGAATGTCCGTTCCGCTCGATATGGCGGCTGGAGACGAGAGATGGACCGCTTCAAGCAGATAGAAACCTTTGTGCGCGTGGCCGAAGCCGGCAGCCTGGCCGCGGCGGCGCTGGAGGAGGGCGTGTCGCCGGTGATTCTCGGAAGGCGCATCGACGCGCTCGAAAAGCGCCTCGGCGTGAAGCTGATGTATCGCTCGACGAGGCGGCTCGTCGTGAGCGAAGAGGGCGCGGCGTTTCTGGACCGCTGCAAAAATCTGCTGTCGGAATGGGATCAGGCAGAGAACGAACTCGCGGCGGGACGGCGCGCGGTGGGCGGACATCTGATCGTGTCGGCGCCGGCGGCGTTCGGGCGCATGCACGTCGCGCCGCACGCGCCCGCGTTCGTCGCTGACAAGCCCGAATTGCAGATGTCGTTCAATCTGACCGACCGCGTCGTCGATCTGGTGCGCGAGGGCTATGACCTGTCGATTCGCATCGGCGGGGCGGTCGACCCGAATTTCGTCGCCGTCAAGCTCGCAAGCAACCGGCGCGTCGTGTGCGGCACGCCTGCCTACTTCAGGAAGCACGGCCGGCCGAAAGCGCTCGAAGACCTGCCGAATCACAATTGCCTTGCGTTCAATCTGCAGGGGGGACAGAACCGCGGCTGGTATTTCCGGCGTAGCGGCAAGGTCGTGACGGTTCGCGTCACCGGAAACCTCGATTGCAACGACGGCGAGTTGCTGCACCGCTGGGCGTCGGAAGGGCTGGGGCTCGGCTGGCGCTCGACTTGGGAGATCCAGCGGCAACTGGAGTCGGGCGAACTCGAAACCGTCCTCGACGAATTCGAACTGCCCGACTACGACATCCTCGCGGTCTATCCGCAACAGCGCTACGTACCGGCGCGCGTGCGGTATTTCATTGATTATCTTAAGGAAATCTATGCGCAGCCCGGTTACTGGAGCCGTCCGCTGACACTTCCCGGCGAATCGCATCCGCCGCACGAGCACAGCCGCTAACTGCTTGAAAAGCCGACGATTTGACTTGCCGGCCCAGCCGATTCGCGCTATAGTTTCGGGCTTCTCACTTGCCACACCGGTCCGACGCCCGGGTGGCTTCAATCCACAAGTAGCTACAAGGAGTGAACATGCGTCATTACGAAATCGTCTTTATCGTGCATCCCGATCAGAGCGAGCAAGTGCCCGCGATGATCGAGCGTTACAAGAGCACGATCACGTCGCACGGTGGCCAGATCCACCGCATCGAGGACTGGGGCCGTCGCCAACTGGCCTACATGATCGAAAAACTCGCGAAGGCTCACTACGTCTGCATGAACATCGAATGCGACCAGGCTACGCTCGAAGAACTGGAACACGCGTTCAAGTTCAACGACGCCGTTCTGCGTCACCTCATCGTCAAGATGAAGAAGGCCGAAACCGGCCCGTCGCCGATGATGAAGGAAGTGCAGCGCGAAGAAGCCAAGAAGGCGGCCAGCCAGCCGTCCGAAGCGCAGGCTTAAGGACAGTTTCGAACTGTCAAGCCACCAGGGAACAGAAGCTATCTCGTGAACCGGCTGCAACTGACAGCAAGCGTCGTGGAGCGCGAACCGGTGCGGTACACGCCCGCCGGCATCCCGATCGCAAGCTGCACGTTGCAACACGCGGCAGAAGTCGTCGAAGCAGGCATCGCCCGAAAGATCGAGCTGACACTGCAGGCGGTTGCGGCTGGAGAGGCGAGCGGCAGGCTGGAAAACTATCCGATGGGCGTCGAAGCACGCTTCACCGGATTCCTGGCCAAAAAGAGCCGTAACGCGCGAACCCTGGTGTTTCACATCACAGAATTGCAGGACATTGGAAAGGACTAATCATGCCCCGCCCGACTGGTAAGAAATTCGACAAGCGTCGTCAGCAACAAAACCCGCTCTTCAAGCGCAAGAAGTTTTGCCGTTTCACGGCAGCCGGTGTCGAGTACATCGACTACAAGGACACGGAAACGCTGAAGGACTTCATCGGCGAAAACGGCAAGATCACGCCGGCTCGTCTGACTGGCACGAAGGCGCACTACCAGCGCCAGCTCGACACGGCGATCAAGCGCGCGCGTTTCCTCGCGCTCCTGCCGTACACCGACCTGCACAAGGCCTAATCAGACGACGCACTAAGGAAAGCCAAAAATGCAAATCATTCTTTTGGAAAAGGTCGTCAACCTGGGCAACCTGGGCGATATCGTCAAGGTCAAGGACGGCTACGCACGTAACTTCCTGATCCCCGGCAAGAAGGCACGCCGCGCAACGAAGGACGCGATCGCCGAATTCGAAGTTCGCCGCGCCGAGCTCGAAAAGGTCGCCGCCGAGAAGCTGACTGCCGCGCAAAAGCAAGGCGAAAAGCTGAACGGTTTCACGGTTCAGATCTCGCAAAAGGCGGGCGTGGACGGCCGTCTGTTCGGTTCGGTCACGAACGCGGACATCGCTGAAGCACTCAAGTCGCAAGGCTTCGCCGAAGTGGAAAAGGCGCAAGTGCGTCTGCCGCAAGGCCCGCTCAAGATGGTCGGCGACCATTCGGTTCAAGTGGCGCTGCACACGGACGTGCTGGTCGACGTCACCGTGTCGGTGCTCGGCGAGCACGCGTAAGTTTCAAGCGAGGCCCCGCGCCTCGCGAGCAGCACAGGAAAACGGAGCCTCGACGGCTCCGTTTTTTTTCGCCTGACAATAGTATCGCCGGCTGTATTTCATCGATAATTCCACCCCATGAACGCTCCGTCCAAAGACCCGCAACTCGACGCGCTGAAGGTCCCGCCGCATTCGATCGAAGCCGAGCAATCCGTGATTGGCGGCCTGCTGCTGGACAACGCCGCATGGGACCGCATCGCCGATGTCATGCACCAGGGCGATTTTTATCGCTACGACCATCGCATCATTTATGAGCACATCGGCAAGCTGATCGCGTCGACGCGCCCGGCGGACGTGATCACCGTCTACGAAGCGCTCACGATGGCCGGTAAGGCCGAGGAAGTAGGCGGGCTCGCGTATCTGAACGCGCTCGCGCAGAACACGCCCAGCGCCGCGAATATCCGCCGCTACGCGGAGATCGTGCGCGACCGTGCCGTGCTGCGCCGTCTCGTGTCGGTCGCGGATGAAATCTCCGCCGACGCCTTCAATCCGCAAGGCAAGGAAGTTCGTCAGATTCTCGACGAAGCCGAAGCGCGCGTGTTCTCGATCGCCGAAGAAGGGGCGCGCGGCACGCAGGGCTTCCTGGAAATCGGGCCGCTGCTCACGCAGGTCGTCGAGCGCATCGACACGCTGTACCACACGGCCAATCCGAGTGATGTGACCGGCACGCCGACCGGCTTCGTCGATCTCGACCGCATGACCTCTGGCATGCATGGCGGCGAGCTGATCATCGTGGCGGGACGCCCGTCGATGGGCAAGACGGCGTTCTCCATGAACATCGGCGAATACGTAGCGGTGGAGTACGGCTTGCCCGTCGCAGTGTTCTCGATGGAAATGCCGGGCACGCAACTGACGATGCGTATGCTGGGTTCGGTCGGCCGGCTGGATCAGCACCGCATGCGCACGGGCCGTCTCACGGATGAGGATTGGCCGAAGCTCACGCACGCGGTGCAGAAAATGAGCGAGGCGCAGCTTTTCATCGACGAAACCGGCGGCCTCAATCCGATGGAACTGCGCTCGCGCGCGCGGCGTCTGTCCCGCCAATGCGGCAAGCTCGGCCTGATCATCGTCGACTACCTTCAACTGATGTCGGGCTCGGGCGGCGGCGAAAACCGCGCGACTGAAATCTCCGAAATCTCGCGCTCGCTCAAGAGTCTCGCGAAGGAGCTCGACGTGCCGGTGATCGCGCTGTCGCAGTTGAATCGCGGCCTCGAACAACGTCCGAACAAACGCCCGATCATGTCGGATTTGCGCGAATCCGGCGCTATCGAACAGGACGCGGACGTGATCCTCTTCATTTATCGCGACGAAGTCTACAACCCCGACAGCCCTGACAAGGGCACCGCCGAGATCATCATCGGCAAGCAGCGTAACGGTCCGATCGGGCCGGTACGCCTGACGTTCCACGGCCAATACACGAAGTTCGACAACTTCGCTGGTGCGCAGAATTTCTACGGCGGGGAATAAGCCCCGAATCGCATCACTGTCAATCCCTGCCGACAACCACCGCCGCGCGTCATGAACGCGCGGTGCGTCGGATAACACGCACAGGTACAATATGACAGTTTGATGTTGTGTCAACACTGACCCATTTAGCGGGAATTTCATGTTTGGTCGTTTCATGCCCACCGAGGGCAAATTCTTCGAGATCTTCAATGCGCACGCGAAGTGCATGGTCGATGCAAGCCGCGAGCTCGAACTGCTGATCGATAACCTCGACGATGCCGAGGTCCACAAGCAGAACGTCCAGGCGAACGAAAAGCGTGCCGACAAGCTCACGCACGAGACCATCGACCTGCTGCACAAGACGTTCATCACGCCGCTCGACCGCGACGAAATCCACAAGCTCATCACGACGATGGACGACATCCTCGATCTGATGGAGGACGTCGCGACGGCCATTTCGCTGTACGACGTGCGCGCCGTGACGTCGGAAGCCAGCCAGCTCGCGCATATCTGCACCGGCACGGTCATACGCGTGCAGCAGGCCGTCGAATTGCTGGCCGACATGAAGCGCGCGAGCGAAATCCTGAAGATCTGCGAGGAAATCGACCGTCTGGAGTCCGATGCCGACCGCGTGCTGCGCTCGGCGATGTCGAAGCTCTTCCGCGAGGAAGACGACGTGAAGACGCTCATCAAGCTGAAGGCGATTTACGAGCTGCTCGAGACGATTACCGACAAGTGCGAAGACGTCGCGAACATCATCGAAGGCATCGTGCTGGAAAACGCCTGACCAAGCCGTCCAAGCCCCCGGCGCGCGGCGGGCCCGCGCGCGGCGGGACACGAAAAAACCGGGACGACAAACCGGCAGCGCATTTCAAGACCGGTCAAAACAACACCAACTGATGCATTCGATTCAACTCGCCATCTGGGCAGTCGCCTTGCTCGTCATAGTCGCGCTCGCGTTCGACTTCATGAACGGCTTTCACGACGCCGCCAATTCCATTGCGACGGTCGTTTCGACCGGCGTGCTCAAGCCACAGCAGGCGGTCGCATTCGCCGCTGCGTTCAACGTCATTGCATATTTCATCTTTCACCTGAAGGTCGCGGCGACCGTCGGCAAAGGCACCATCGATCCCGAGATCGTCGATCACTACGTGATCTTTGGCGCGCTCGTCGGCGCGATCGGCTGGAATATCGTCACGTGGCACTACGGCATTCCGTCGAGCTCGTCGCACGCGCTCATCGGCGGTCTCGTCGGCGCCGCGCTCGCGAAGTCGGGCTGGGGATCGCTCAACTGGGACGGGCTGCTGAAAACGGTCGCGTTCATTTTCATCTCGCCGCTGCTCGGCTTCGTGCTCGGCTCGTTCTTCATGCTGCTCGTGTCGTGGCTGTATTTCCGCACACCGCCTTCGAAGGTCGACCGGCGTTTCCGGCGCATGCAGCTTGTCTCGGCAGGCCTGTATTCGCTCGGCCACGGCGGCAACGACGCGCAAAAGACGATCGGCATCATCTGGATGCTGCTGATCGCGACCGGCTACGCGTCGGCGGCCTCCGATGCGCCGCCGGTCTGGGTGATCGGCCTGTGCTATCTGTCGATGGGTCTCGGGACGCTCTTCGGCGGCTGGCGGATCGTGCGCACGATGGGCCAGAAAATCACGAAGTTGAAGCCGGTCGGCGGATTCTGCGCGGAGACGGGCGGGGCGATCACGCTTTTCGTCGCGTCGTTCCTCGGCATTCCAGTTTCGACGACGCATACGATCACCGGCGCGATCGTCGGCGTGGGCGCGACGCAGAAGTTCAGCGCGGTGCGCTGGGGCGTCGCGGGCAACATCGTGTGGGCCTGGATTCTGACGATTCCCGCCTCCGCCGCGCTCGCCGCAGCGGGCTGGTGGGTCGGCCACCGCTTCTTGTAAGCGTCGTGTCCCGTCTCGGGTCCCCGAACCGTCGCGCGGCCCGAGCGCATCAAATGATCGGCGACGACACTCCGTCCATCGGAATGATCGCGCCCGACACGTAACTCGCGCGGCGGCTCGCCAGAAAGAGCGCGACGTCGGCGATTTCCTCCGGTTTCGCGTAGCGCCCGAGGGGCACTTTCGCCTGGCTTTCGGCGAGCACCTGATCGCGCGTGACGCCTTGCCGTTTCGCTTCCAGATCCAGCGCTTCCTCGACGCGCTCGGTGAGCGTCGCGCCCGGATTGATCGCGTTGATGCGAATGCCGAGCTTCGCATAATGATGAGCGAGGCCGACGGTATTGAGCATCAGCGCCGCATTGGCCGCGCCGCCCGCGATGTGGATGTCCGTTGCGATCTTCCCGCCCATCCCGACGATATTGACGATCGCGCCAGGCTCGGCGCCGGGATCGTTGCGCAGGCGTTCGGCCATGCGCTTCAGCACGACCTGCTGCGGATAGACGTAGGAGAAGTACTTGGCGTCCATGGCCGCTTTGTAAGCCGCGGCATCGAGGGTGTCGGGATCGTAGCGCCGGGCGGCGCCGGCGCTGTTGATAAGAATATCGATCGGCCCGAGCGCGGCGCTCGCTTCCTCGACCACATCCTCGGCGCTGTGTGCTTCGTGCAGATCGGCGCGCGCGAGATGGACGTGATAACCCGCGCTCGCCAGTTGCTCGCGGGCGCGGGCGAGATTCGCGGCATCGCGCGAGACGATCGCGACTTTCGCGCCTTCGCTCGCGAACGCTTTAGCGCATGCAAATCCGATTCCCTTGCTGCCGCCCGTGATCAGGACGACCTTGCCCGCGAGTCCCAGGTCCATGGTGTTGCGCTCCGTCGACGAATGATCGGAACACGATAGCAGAGACGCGTGGCGCGCGTCAGTTCGTGCCGGTGGCGAAACGGGCGATGGGATCGTCGCTTTGCGCGGGGCGGGGCGCGGCGATCGAACCAGTCGAGGCGCGTATCACGCGTACGGGCGGTTCGGCGGCATCGTCGGACTTGGCGGCGGTCTGAGCGGCGCGCGCCTGTTGAACTGCGGCGCGCGAGCTGGGGGGCGGCGGCTCGAAGGCATCGGCGGCTGCCTGGATCGGATCGGGCGACGCGTTGACGACGGCGGCGGTCTGAGGCGCGGTCGCGCCCGCGGCCTGCGATTGTCGTTGCGCGGCGGTGAGCGTGGAGGGCGGCGGTTCGAAGGCGTCGGGGTTTGTCGGAGGAGGTGGCGTTTGCCGCGGATAGGCAGGAGCCGGCGCGGGCGAAGCCAGATAAGTCGGCGCGTCGAACGGCGTGGGTGCGGCCTTCGGCGGCGCGACGCGCCGGATGCCGTCAAAGCGCTTCGCCCAATAGGGGTTCGTCAGATAGTCGAGCCGCACGGTGCCGCCCGTCGATGGCGCATTCACGAAGCGCAGCTTGCCGACGTATATGCCCACGTGCGAATGCGGCCGCCCGGTCGTGTTGAAGAAGATCAGATCGCCCGGCGCGATCTCGTCCGGTTCGACCGATTCGCCTCGCGAACTCATGTCGGCGGTCGTACGCGGCAGATTGACCGACGCCGCACGGTCGACGACATAACGCACGAGTCCGCTGCAATCGAAACCGGCGTCGGGTGTATTGCCGCCCCAACGGTACGGCACGCCGACGAGCGACATCGCCTGAATGGAAATTTCCTCGCGCCCGACGCTGTGATCGACGAAGTTCGGAAAGCCGGGCGGCGTCTGGAAGGTGCGGTTGGCGGTGGTGCCGGCGGTCGTGCCGGCGGCGGGCCTGCGCGAGGTCTGCTGCGGCGCGGTTCCACACGCGGCAAGCAGTACGGAGACGGAAAGCAGGAACCAGATTCGACGCATTGCTATAGGCGAGCGAAATCTCGCCAGGAAGGGCACTGTGCCGATACTAGCCCGCCGAACGGATCTGCGACAAGATGTCTTCAGGATTTACATGAAGTTCGTGCCGTAAGTGTTGCAGCCGGGGAACGTTCAGACAAAAGGAAACGGCCCGGGGGATTCCTCCACCGGGCCGCCGGGTACGCGCACGCGCTGCTTAGAGAATATCGGAGGCGTAATCCGCAAGACGCGAACGCTCGCCGCGCGCGAGCGTCACGTGCCCGCTGTGCGTCCACCCCTTGAAGCGATCGACGACATACGTAAGCCCTGAACTGCCTTCGGTCAGGTACGGCGTGTCGATCTGCGCGATGTTGCCGAGGCAGATGATCTTCGTGCCAGGGCCCGCACGCGTGACGAGTGTTTTCATCTGCTTAGGCGTCAGGTTCTGCGCCTCGTCGATGATCACGTACTTGTCGACGAACGTGCGCCCGCGCATGAAGTTCATGCTCTTCACCTTCAGTCGCGAACGGATGAGTTCCTGCGTTGCGGCGCGGCCCCATTCGCCGGCGGCGTCGTCGGTCTTCTGCAGGACTTCGAGGTTGTCGTCGAATGCGCCCATCCACGGCTGCATCTTCTCTTCCTCGGTCCCCGGCAGGAAGCCTATATCCTCGCCGACCGGAACCGTCGCGCGCGTCACGATGATCTCGTTGTAGCGCTTGTCGTCGAGCACTTGAGCGAGGCCCGCGGCGAGCGCCATCAGCGTCTTGCCGGTGCCCGCCTGGCCAAGCAGCGTGACGAAATCGACTTCCGGGTTCATCAACAGGTTGAGCGCGAAGTTTTGCTCGCGATTGCGCGCCGTGATGCCCCACACGTTGTTCTTGTGATGACCGTAATCGCGCAGCGTCTGCAGGAGCGCGGTCTTGCCGTTCAGCTCGCGCACGACCGCGTGAAACGACGGCTCGCCGTTCTGCGGCTCCAGATAGACGAACTCGTTGACGAGCATCGACGGGCACAGCGGCCCGGTCACGCGGTAATAGGTCGTGCCGGTCTTGGTGTCCTGCCAGCTTTCCATGCCCTTGGCGTGTTTGGTCCAGAAGTCCTGCGGCAGCGCGCGCACGCCCGAGTAGAGCAGGTCCTTGTCCTCGAGAACCTGGTCGTTGAAATAGTCCTCGGCGGGCAGCCCGAGCGCGTGCGCCTTGATGCGCATGTTGATGTCTTTCGACACCAGCACGACCTGACGATCCGGCCGCTCTTTTTGCAGCGCGCGCACGACGCCGAGAATCTGATTGTCCGCCTTGCCGACAGGCAAGCCTTCCACCGGCTCGATGTCAGTGAGCGTCGTCTGGAAGTAAAGGCGGCCGAGCGCGTCGCGGTTGCCTTGCGCGGCCAACGGCAAACCTTCCGCCATCTTGCCGGCGTCGCCCGCGTGCGCGACGAGCGCATCGAGCGTGCGGCTCACCTGACGGGCGTTGCGCGCGACTTCCGACATGCCCTTCTTGTGATTGTCGAGTTCTTCCAACGTCATCATCGGCAGATAGACGTCGTGTTCCTCGAAGCGGAAGAGCGAGCTCGGATCGTGCATCAGCACGTTGGTGTCGAGCACGAATAGCTTGCGCAACTCGTCTTCGGTTGCCGTGCCCTTGCGGCGCTTGTTCTGCGTGCGCGTGTCTCTTGCCACGGCCGGGGCCGATGCCTCGGGCGCCACAGGGGTTTCGGCGCGCCCGGTGCGGGCTTCGACGGGTTCCGGCGTGGCGCGCGCGCCCGGCGCCGCCTGCAGGAGCGCCGCGGTCTGTTTCGATTTTCGGCCGCGCGTCGGCACGGTGCCCGGCGCGGGCGGCGGCACGACCGCTTCCATATGCGGTTCGGCCGGAATCTGGGTCAGCACGTCGCTTGCGATCGAGCGCAGCGTGTGCGCGGCGTTCGTAGCGGCGGGACGCTCAGCCGCGACGGTTTCGACCGCGCCGTAGGCGTCGTCATCGCTCGCCGCGGCTTGTTTCTTCGACTGCTTCGAAGGCCGGGCTTTGGCCTTGTATTCCTCAGCCGGAAGGAGGTGGCCGAGCTTGGCCGGGGCGGTAGGCAAAGGCATAGTGTTCCCTCGAAAGGAATCGGGTCGTGTATCGTGCGCCGCCTGTCGCATCCTGCTCGTACGCCCTCGAAGCGATACGCATCCAGCAGTTTGCGCCCGGTGGCGCGCTTCGTTGTCGAAATCGCCGGTTCGCCTAAGTTTCGATCTGCTCCTTGGAGGTCGCGTGCAAGGCGTCGCGCATGAGCCGATGAACCTGGCTTTTGTGCGGCGCCAAATGAAAAAGCCGCCGTTCCGACTACCGGAACCAGCGGCTGACTTCTGCTTCAGAGCGCCTTTGCCTTGCCGACTCCACGTAGCCCGGGTCCATGCCGACCGTACCGGCAGGCACACGGCGGCTCGCGCTAAGGCAGAGGGAATGGGGAGGACAGGCGCTCATTGCGAACCAATATAACGTGCCTCAAATCGCTTGTACAGCCTCCACAATCGCCTCTACGTGGCCTGGCACCTTGACGCCGCGGAACTCGCGGCGGAGTACGCCATTCCCGTCGATGAGGAAGGTCGAACGCTCGACGCCGCGCACTTCCTTGCCATACATTTTCTTCATTTTGATGACATCGAAGGCCGAGCAGATGGCTTCGTCGCCGTCGGAAACCAGCGTGTAAGGCAGCTCCAGCTTGGCCTTGAAGTTGTCGTGCGATTTCACGCTGTCGCGCGAGATGCCGATCACTTCCGCACCTGCCGCCTTGAACTGGTCGTAGTGGTCGCGAAACTGCAGGCTTTCGGTCGTGCAGCCCGGGGTGTTGTCCTTCGGGTAAAAGAAGAGCACGACCTTCTTCCCACGCAGGGACGACAGGGTGAACTCGCCACCCGTCGCGGGGGCGGTGAAGTCGGGAACGGGCTGGTCGACTGCGACTGACACGTAGGTTTCTCCGGTAGTTCTGGTTTGAAGGTGAGAAATAGGACGAAGCTCGCGAGGCAGGCCGTAATCGGCCACGCGCCGCCTCAGCCCGGCTGAACGATCAGCTCGCCCGCGCGGCCCGGAATCTCGCCCCACGTCACAGGGTACGTGGGCAGCGACGCACGGTCCAGCGCCGCATGGTAATCACCCATCGTGGCGAAGCTGTGTCCCTGCGCGCGCCAGCCGGCGAGCAGTTGCTCGAACACGGGCGCGAGCTTCTGGCCTTCGAGCTCGGCGTGCAGGGTGAATACCTGATCGTGCGGATTGTCGGCCGTATGGCGCAACACGTGCGACGCAACGTTGCTTTCGTCGACGCCGTCGGCACCGAGCACTTCGTCGAGCGTCGGAAGCGTGGTGGGCATCTGGATGTGATTCAGCGTGCGGCCGTCCAGCACGGGAATGTACGGCGAGTGGCCGCGCCCGTCGGACGCATAGCGCATGCCCCACGCGTCGATCTGCTCGAACGCATAGCCGTTCATTTGCCAGCCGGCCGCGCCGTGGGTGACGGGCGGCCCGCCGAAGATCTCGATGAAGCGCGCATGGCTCTGCTGCATCTGCGCGACGGTCCATTCGCGGTCGCGTCCACGCACGTTGTCCTGCCAGTACACGTGATCCCACGTATGGATGCCGCATTCGAAGCCGGCCTCGTGAATCGCGCGCATCTCCGATACCGCTTCGCGGCCGATGTCCGGCCCCGGCAACAGCACGCCGTACATGAGCGTCTTCACGCCGTAATGCTCGACCACCGAAGTGCGCGAAACCTTCTTGAGGAAGCCCGGCCGGAAGACCCGGCGCAGCGCCCAGCCCGTATGATCGGGGCCGAGGCTGAACAGGAACGTCGCGCGAGCGCTGTACTTGTCGAGCAGGCGCCCGAGGTTGGGTACGCCTTCGCGCGTGCCGCGCAGCGTATCGACGTCGATCTTGAGAACGATGCGCGCCACGCTTCTTCCTTACGACTGCTCGACGAGCTTGCGGGCCTCGCCCACGTGACCGCGATACGCTTCGAAGATCTTGCGCAGCGCGTCGTCCATGGTGGCTTGCGGCGCCCAATCGAGCTCCTGCATCGTGTTGTCGATCTTGGGCACGCGGTTCTGCACGTCCTGATAGCCGTTGCCGTAGTACGCACCCGACGAGGTCTCGACGAGCTGCACCTTCTTCGCGGTCTCCGAGTATTCGGGGAACTCGTTTGCGAGCGTGAGCATCTTGTGCGCCAGTTCGCGCACCGAGAAGTTGTTCGTCGGATTGCCGATGTTATAGATCTTGCCCGAGGCCACGCCGTCCTTGTTCTCGATGATCTTCATCAGCGCGCCGATGCCGTCGTCGATGTCGGTGAACGCGCGCTTCTGTGCGCCGCCGTCGACGAGGCTGATGTTCTCGCCGCGCACGATATGGCCGAGGAACTGCGTCACGACGCGCGACGAACCTTCCTTCGGCGTGTAGATCGAGTCGAGACCCGGGCCGATCCAGTTGAACGGACGGAAGAGGGTGAAGTTCAGCCCTTCCATGCCGTAGCCCCAGATCACGCGGTCCATCAACTGCTTCGAGCACGCATAGATCCAGCGCGGCTTGTTGATGGGGCCGTAGGAGAGCATCGAGTTTTCCGGATCGAACTGCTCGTCCGCGCACATGCCGTAGACCTCGGAGGTCGACGGAAACACGAGATGCTTGCCGTACTTCACGGCCGAACGGACGATCGGCAGATTCGCTTCGAAGTCGAGCTCGAACACGCGCAGCGGCTGCTTCACGTAAGTCGCGGGCGTTGCGATCGCGACGAGCGGCAGGATCACGTCGCACTTCTTCACGTGATACTCGACCCACTCCTTGTTGATCGTGATGTCGCCTTCGAAGAAATGCATCCGCTCGTGATTCGCGAGCTCGCCCAGGCGATCGGTTTGCATGTCCATCCCGAAGACTTCCCAGTCGGTGGTTTCGAGGATGCGCTTGGACAGGTGGTGGCCGATGAAGCCATTGACACCCAGGATCAGAACTTTTTTCATGAATGACGAGAGGATTGAATGATGCGGCCGAATTCGGCGGGATCGACGGGGCGCTCTTCGTCCACGGGTTGCGAATCGGCGTCGAGCGTCCGATGGCGCAATTCGTGGATGGCGATGACGCGGCCATCGCCGCAGACGCCGAACAGCGCATTATCCGCCACCCTTAGGCCCGGGGGCAAACCCCGCAACTCACCGAGTCTTTCGGAGGAAAATCCGGGCGCGCCGGTTTCAGGCACGAGCCGCGCCCGCGCGACGATGAAACGGTCCGCGCCGATATCCGTGAATGCGCCCGGATAGGGCGGAGCAACCGCGCGGATCAGGTTGTAGACACGCTGGGCGGGCAGCGACCAGTCGATGCGGCCATCTTCCGGCTTGCGCCCGCCGTAATAGCTGCCCGCCGCGAGATCGTTCGGCAGATGCGCAGCTTCGCCCGCCAGGAGCGCGGGCAGCACGCGCCAGAGCGTCTGCTCGGCGGCGACGACGGTCTTGTCGAAGACGAGCGCCGCGGTGTCGTCGGGGAGAATCGGCACCGGCGTCTGCGCGAGGATCGCGCCCGCGTCGGGCTTCTCCGCCATTTCATGCAGCGTCGCGCCCGTCTCGGTCTCGCCGTTGAGCACCGCCCAGTTCGTCGGCACCCGGCCGCGATACTTGGGCAAAAGCGAGCCATGCATGTTGTACGCGCCGCGCCGCGCGAGCGAGAGCAGCGAGACCGGCAGCATATGACGGTAGTAGAACGAGAAGATGAAGTCCGGCGCGATCTTTTGCAGCGCGTCGTAGAGTTCGGGCGCCTTCGGATCTGCGGGTGTGATCGTGTCGATGCCGTGTTCGGCCGCAACTTGCGCGACGCTGCCGAACCAGATGTTTTCACTCGCGCTGTCCTCGTGCGTGACGACGAGCGCGACATCGACGCCGCGCGCGAGCAGCACCTGCAGACAGCGCACGCCGACGTTGTGATAGGCGAAGACGACTGCGCGCGGCTTCATCGGCCGTCTTCCTCACGCGTGACGACGGCCACGTGCTGTACGGATTCCTGAAGCGGCTTGATCGCGGAAGGCAGGCCGTCGCGCTCTTCGAGGATCGTCTGGACGAGATAGCGAGGCCGCGCGCGCACCTGCTGATAGATGCGCCCGATGTACTCCCCGAGAAGTCCGAGCGCGAAGATGATCACGCCGAGCATGAAGAACGTGATGGCGAAGAGGGTGAACACACCCTGGACTTCCGCGCCGAACATGAAGCGGCGAATCAACAGCAGCAGGAAGAGGCCCGCCGAGCCCACCGACAGAATCACGCCGATGAACGACAGCCATTGCAGCGGCACCACCGAAAATCCGGTGACGAGATCGAAGTTCAGGCGGATGAGACTGTAGAGCGAATACTTCGACTCGCCCGCGAAGCGCTCTTCATGCGCGACATCGACTTCGATGGGATTCTGCGCGAACGTGTACGCGAGCGCGGGAATGAACGTGTTGATCTCGCCGCAGCGGTTGATCGTATCGATGATATGGCGGCTGTACGCGCGCAGCATGCAGCCCTGGTCGGTCATGCGAATCTTCGTGATGCGCTCCCGCAGGCGGTTCATCGCGCGCGACGCCTTCTTGCGCCACAGGCTGTCTTGCCGCTGCTGACGAATGGTGCCGACGTAGTCGTAACCCTCGCGCATTTTCTCGACGAGCTTGGCGATTTCCTCGGGCGGATTCTGCAGGTCGGCATCGAGCGTGACGACGATCTCGCCACGCGACTGTTCGAAGCCCGCGAGAATCGCCATGTGCTGGCCGTAATTGCCGTTGAGCAGAATGACGCGCGTGGTGTCGGGCCGCTCGCGGAACTGCTGCGCGAGCAACGCAGCCGATTTGTCGCGGCTGCCGTCATTGATGAAGATCACCTCGTACGACGTGCCGAGCGCGTCGAGCGCCGGATACAGGCGCTGAAACAGGGCGGCGAGGCCGTCTTCCTCGTTGTACACCGGGATGATCACCGAAAGTTCGGGGGACGTCGCCGGAAAATCCAGATGACTCATGTTGCGCTGATTGTCCTTGGTTGCCCGCTGTAAGTTATCCATTCTCTTTCTGGTCGCCGCCGAACTGCTCGAAAATCTCGTCGACCGATTTCACGACGTGTTCGACATCGTCCGTGCTCATCAGCGTGAAGAGCGGCAGCGTGACCGTCGACGCGCCGTAGCGCTCCGCATGAGGAAACATGCCTTCCTTGAAGCCGCGCGCGCGATACAGCGTGAAAAGATGCAGCGCCGGGTAGTGCAGCCCCGTGCCGATGCCGCGCTCCTTCATTTCACTCATGAACTCCGCGCGCGTGAGCCTGAGCCTCTCGAGCGGCAGCGCGATCTGAAACATGTGCCAGTTGCTGTCGGTGAAATTCGGCGTGGGCAAGCCGGCGCCGAGCCTGACCGCTGCCCCGCCTTCGAATGCGTCGAAGTACGCGCGCGCGAGTTCGCGACGCTTTTCGGTGAACCGCTCGATCTGCCGCAACTGGCCGAGCCCGACGCGCGCGGCCACATCCGTCAGGTTGTACTTGCCGCCGAGCACGTCGCAGTCCATGCCGTCGAATCCCGTGCGCGTGATGCCCTGCAGGCGATATTTGCGCGCCAGTTCTGCTTCGTCCTCATTGTTGAGCACGAGCGCGCCGCCTTCGATCGACGTCACGTTCTTGTTCGCGTGGAAGCTGAACGACACGATGTCGCCGATCGCGCCGATGCGCTTGCCGCGCCAGCTCGAGCCGAACGCCTGGGCGGCGTCCTCGATGACGCGCAGCTTGTGGGCGCGCGCGATGTCGTAAAGCCTGTCCATGTCGACGGGCAGGCCCGCCAGATAGACCGGCATGATCGCCTTCGTGCGCGGCGTGATCGCGCGCTCCAGCAGGTTCAGGTCGATGTTGCGCGTGACCGGATCGATATCGACGAACACCGGCGTCGCGCCCACTTCGAGGATCACGTTCGCGGTCGACACCCAGGTCATCGGCGTGGTGATGACTTCGTCGCCCGGGCCGACGCCGGCGATGCGCAAGCCGATCTCCATCGTGCAGGTGCCCGAGTTGAACGCCCGCACCGGGCGGCCGCCGACGTACGCCGACAGTTCGGCTTCGAACTGCTGGTTTTGCGGTCCGGTCGTGATCCAGCCCGAGCGCAGCACGTCGATCACGCCCTGAATGGTTTCCTCGTCGATCTCCGGTTTCACGAAAGGCAAAAACGGCCGCGTTGTTTGAGTCATTGGACTATGCGTTTAAAAAATGAATTGATCCGGCCGACGCTTCGATTCGGCGAACTAGCCGACGAGATTCGGCGAACTAGCCGCGCGCCAGCACCACGACGCCAATCAGAATGATGCCGATGCCGAGGAGCCGCTGCATCGACAGCACTTCGCCGAACAGGTACCACGCGGCGAACGCATTGACGACATAGCCGAGCGAAAGCATCGGGTAGGCGATCGATACGTCCACGCGCGACAGGCCTACGATCCACACGACGACGCTCAGCACATAGCACGCGAGCCCGCCGATGATGGGCCACTGCGTCGCAATCTTTAAGCCGACCGGCAAAATGTTGGCGGGCGTCATGTCGAAATGGCCCACCGCATTCACGCCGGCTTTGAGCAGAAGCTGGGCGCACGCGTTCAACGATACGCCGATGACGATGCAAATAAAGGAAATCGGGTTCATCGCGCGTTTTTCAAATTCGGAACAAGGATACTCGGTTCGTCGGCCAATGCCGAACGATCGTGCGGCGCAACATTGCCGCTCAAATGGAAGACGCGGCTCACGGCTGCGGCTTTTCGACGATCACACGGCGCTGGTCGCTCGCGATCAGCTGCATCGGTACGTGGCGCGCCGTGAGTTCTTCGTAACGGGACGGCGGCATCAGCGCGAGCGCGTAGCGCTTCGAATCCCACACTTTGATCCACTCGTCGATGCTCGGCACCCATTTCTGCGGCTCGGTCTGCGTGCCGAAGGTCAACTCGTCGGCCTCTGCGACCATGATCATCGTGTGGCCGAGGTAGAAGGGCATCGTGTGATCGAGCTTCGCGATCGAATAGAACGGCGTGTCGGGCGGCAACTTCGCCATCGCGGCCTTCACGGCGGGCACCAGTGTTACACCCGAACTCTGCGTGCCGAAGACGTCGTGTCCGGAGCCTGCGATCGTGCCGAGCAGCAGCCACGCTGCACCCAGTCCCGCCGCGCCCGCGAGCACGCTGCGCCGGTTCAGCCAGATCGCGAACACCGTCACGACGAACGCGACGGCGATTCCCGCGTAGACCCAGATCTGGAACGCGCGATAGAGCGCGTTCGGCGTGTTGGCGCTGCCCGCGCGGCCGATGAAGATCGCGCCGAACGCCGCCGCGATGAGAAACACCGCGTAGCCGATAAGGTGCATGCGGTACCGAGCCTTCGTCAGCGAGGGCAAATAGAGCCCGATCACAAGCGCGATGGCGGGCGCGACCGGCAACACGTAAGAAACGAGCTTGGAGTGCGACGCGCTGAAAAACAGGAAGATGAACGCCGTCCAGACGAGGAGCATCGTGACCGGCGCGAAGCCGTTCGGCTGGCGCGGCGTCTTCAGGCCGTGGCGCACACTCTGAAAGGTGATCGACAGCCACGGCAGAAACCCGACGAGCAGTACGGGCACGAAATAGTAGAACGCACCCGGGCGGTTCTGCTCGGGCGTCAGATAGCGCTTGAACTGCTGGACGATGAAAAAGAAATTGAAGAATTCCGGATTGTTCATCTGGACGAGCGCGAACCAGGGTCCGGTCACAATCAGGAACACGATTAACCCGCTGCCGATATAGAGCCGCCTCCAGAGCGCCCAGTCCCGCGAAACGAGGGAGTAGAGGACGAGAACCGCGCCCGGCAGGATCAGGCCGACCAGTCCTTTCGACAGCACGGCCGCGCCCATTGCGGCCCAGCAGAGCCACATCCACAGGCGCACTTCGCGCGTCGGCAGGCCGGGGCGCTGGGCGAGCAGCAACGCGCAGAGCGTCAGCTGCATCCAGAACGACAGGCCCATGTCGAGCGTGTTGAAGTGGCCCATCAGGTTCCAGTACGGACAAGTCGCCAGGATGACCGCGGCGGCGAAGCCCGTCATCGCGTTGAACACGCGCGTGCCCGTGTAACCGATGAGCAGCACGCCCGCGAATCCCGTGAGGGCCGTGTAGAGCCGCGCCTGCCATTCACCGATGCCGAACCAGGCGAAGGAGAGCGCGTTCGCCCAGGTCTGCAGCGGCGGCTTCTCGAAGTATTTGTAGCCGTTGTAGCGCGGCGTGATCCAGTCGCCGGTCACGAACATCTCGCGTGCCATTTCGGCGTAGCGGCCTTCATCGCTCGGCACGAGGTGACGATAACCAAGCGGCGCGAACCAGATGAACGCAAGCGCGAGTACGAGAAGGATGAGCGAAAGACGCGTGAGCGGTAGCCGGGAAGGCGTATCGTTCATGAAGTCGACCTGTCCGATGCCGCAATGAGCGGCGCTAGTGAAACGAAAATGGGCGATGAATGGAGCTGCGCGAGAATGCAGTACGCGCATGCTCAGGCACGCATTTTCGCTGTGAGTTCGCGAGTTCCGGCACGCGCCGTCCGGTGCGCGCCCCGATAGCCGTGCCGAAGCGACTCCGCCGAATGCCCACCGATTGATTTCGGGCCCCGCCCGCGCGTCGGCAAAGACAAACGCCGGGCGGGAGTGTAGCGCACGGCCGGCCGGCATTCGTTAAATTCGATACGTGTCAGCCACGGGCGCACGGCCGATGTCGGACGGGCGGCGGAAGTCTGGCACTACTTCCTTAGCGTTTCCTTAGGCCTTCCTCAGGCTTCGATCAGAAGCGCCGCGGCCACGCGCCGGCCTTCGGACATCAGAATGTTGTAGGTGCGGCACGCCGCGCCGAAGTCCATGGTTTCGACGCCGATGCGGTGCTTCGCCAGTTGCGCCGTAAGCCGCGGATGCAAAAAGCGTAGCCGCGACCCGCTGCCGAAGATGACGACTTCGGGCGCCGCTTCGACGAGTGCATCGAAATCGCCGGGCGTGAGCGCTTCAAATGACGACACCGGCCACGCCGCGACGGGCGTCTCGGGCATGACGATCACGCTGCCTTCGTGCCTTTCGAGATTGATCGCCACGAAACCGTCTCCGTAGCTCGTGATGGTGTTGAGCG
Source organism: Caballeronia turbans (assembly GCA_001544655.2). Classification (GTDB taxonomy): domain Bacteria; phylum Pseudomonadota; class Gammaproteobacteria; order Burkholderiales; family Burkholderiaceae; genus Caballeronia; species Caballeronia turbans. Next base: position 151,430 of record FCOD02000005.1, on the reverse strand, counting down.
CGTTGTTGGATTCCTGGTGCAGTTTCAAAACGATGATCCGGCAAGAGAAAGGTTGACGGCCCAGCGTGTGCCGCAACGTTGGAAGCTGCCCGCGCGCGCCTTTTGGCGCATCGGCCTGCGCGTTCCTTTGGTGCATTGCGGAACTGAGCCATAATCAGTAAATTATAACTTTTCGGCTGCCGGGCTCGCTCGAGCGCCGTCCGTTGCACTCGCGTGCCGCCACAAGCCGCCTCCGACACGCAACCGGTCCGCATCGCTCACGCCCTACCTGGCGCGACGTCTAAAATGCATCGTTCGGCGCTCGGGAACGCGCGAGTCGTCCGGACGAGCCGCCTTCAGGCTTCAAACCCGGTTTTCATCGCAACGCCCGTGCGCTGCCGGCGCGCGGGGCTGTCCGCCCGAATGCCGAGCCGCACCTGATCGATTCAGAAAAACCAGTCCGCATCAACACCCAGACCCAGAGCGCCAGCCGTGAAACCGATTCTCAAATCCAACAAGCTGCAAAACGTCTGCTACGACATTCGCGGGCCCGTGCTCGAACACGCGAAGCGCCTCGAAGAGGAAGGCCATCGCATCATCAAGCTCAATATCGGCAATCTGGCGCCGTTCGGTTTCGAGGCGCCGGACGAGATCATTCAGGACATGATCCGCAATCTGCCGGGATCGTCGGGCTATTCGGATTCGAAGGGTGTGTTCGCCGCGCGCAAGGCGATCATGCATTACACGCAGCAAAAGGGCGTGACCGGCGTCGAACTGGACGATATCTACATCGGCAATGGCGCGTCCGAGCTCATCGTGATGGCGATGCAGGCGCTACTGAACGACGGTGACGAAGTGCTGCTTCCGGCGCCGGATTATCCGTTGTGGACGGCCGCCGTGAGCCTGTCGTCGGGTACGCCGCGCCACTATATGTGCGACGAAGGCAACGGCTGGATGCCCGATCTCGACGACATCCGCGCGAAGATCACGCCGAACACCAAGGCGCTCGTCGTCATCAACCCGAACAACCCGACGGGCGCGCTGTACTCGGACGAGTTGCTGCGCGAGCTGATCGCGATCGCGCGCGAGCACGGCCTCATCATTTTCGCGGACGAGGTGTACGACAAGATCGTCTACGACGGCCAGACCCACACGTCGATGGCCGCGCTGTCCGAAGACGTGGTCACGGTCACCTTCAACAGCCTGTCGAAGAGCTACCGTTCGTGCGGCTATCGCGCGGGCTGGATGGCGATTTCCGGGCTGATCGAAGAGAACCGCCGCCGCGCGAAGGACTATCTGGAGGGCCTCGGCATTCTCGCGTCGATGCGCCTGTGCCCGAACGTGCCCGGCCAGTACGCGATCCAGACCGCGCTTGGCGGCTATCAGAGCATCAACGACCTGATCTTGCCGGGCGGACGCCTCTACAAGCAGCGCGAGCTCGCCTACGACATGCTCACGGCCATCCCGGGCGTGACCTGCGTGAAGCCGCAGGCGGCGCTCTACATGTTCCCGAAGCTCGATCCCAAGATGTACCCCATCCAGGACGACCAGCAGTTCATCACGGACCTGCTGCTCGAGGAGCGGGTGCTGCTGGTGCAGGGCACGGGCTTCAACTGGCCGACACCGGATCACTTCCGCGTGGTCTTCCTGCCGAATGTCGACGATCTCGCGGATTCGATCAACCGTATCGCGCGCTTCCTCGACGGCTATCGCAAACGACATTCCGCTTAATCTCTCTTTTAAAGACTCGCGCTGCATGGAATCGATCAAAGTAGGACTCTTGGGCTTCGGCACGGTCGGCAGCGGCACCTTCACGGTGCTGCGCCGTAACCAGGAAGAAATCAAACGACGCGCGGGGCGCGGCATCGACATCGCGCGCGTCGCGGTGCGCACGCCGGCGAAGGCCGAAGCCGCGAAGCGGGAAGGCATCGCGGTGACGAACGACTTCAACGCGGTCGTCGACGATCCTTCCATCGATATCGTATGCGAAATGATCGGCGGCACGGGTTTCGCGCGCGAGCTGGTGTTGCGCGCGATCGCGAACGGCAAGCATGTCGTGACGGCCAACAAGGCGCTGCTCGCGGTGCATGGCACGGAGATTTTCGAAGCCGCTCGCGCGAAGGGCGTGATGGTCGCGTTCGAAGCGGCAGTGGCGGGCGGCATCCCGATCATCAAGGCGCTGCGTGAAGGGTTGACGGCAAACCGCATCGAGTACATCGCGGGCATCATCAACGGCACGACTAACTACATTCTCTCGGAGATGCGCGACCGAGGGCTCGACTTCGCGACCGCACTGAAAGCCGCGCAGGAGCTCGGTTACGCCGAAGCCGATCCGACCTTCGATATCGAAGGCGTCGACGCCGCGCACAAGGTCACGATCATGAGCGCGATCGCCTTCGGCGTGCCGGTGCAGTTCGACCGCGCGTATGTGGAAGGCATCAGCAAGCTGGCCGCCATCGACATTCGCTACGCGGAAGACCTCGGCTATCGCATCAAGCTGCTCGGCATCGCGCGGCGCACGGAGAAGGGCATCGAGTTGCGCACGCATCCGACGCTGATTCCGGCCAAGCGTTTGCTCGCGAATGTCGAGGGTGCGATGAACGCGGTCGTCGTGCACGGCGATGCGGTCGGCACCACGCTCTACTACGGCAAGGGCGCGGGCGCCGAGCCGACGGCTTCCGCCGTGGTCGCCGATCTCGTCGACGTGACGCGCCTGCACACGGCCGATCCGGAACATCGCGTACCGCACCTGGCGTTCCAGCCGGATAGCTTGTCGAACACGCCGATTCTGCCGATCGACGAAGTGACGAGCGGCTATTACCTGCGCCTGCGCGTCGCGGACGTGACGGGCGTGCTCGCGAACATCACGCGCATCCTCGCTGACAAGGCCATCTCCATCGACGCGTTGCTGCAGAAGGAATCGGAAGAAGTCGACGGCGCGAACAAGGGCGAAACCGACATCATCCTCATCACGCACGAGACGCTGGAGAAGAACGTGAACGCGGCGATCGCGCAGATCGAAGCGCTGTCCACGGTCGTTTCGAAGGTGACGAAGCTGCGCATGGAAGCGCTCAACTAAGGGCAAGGACGCACGATGAACTACATTTCGACGCGCGGCGCCGGCAGCAACGAGCGCCACACGTTCTCGGACATTCTTCTCGGCGGGCTCGCGAAAGACGGCGGGCTGTATTTGCCGGCGGAGTATCCGCGCGTATCGGCCGACGAGCTCGCGCGCTGGCGCACGCTGTCGTATGCGGATCTCGCATTCGAAGTGCTGTCGAAGTTCAGCGACGACATCCCCGCCGAAGACCTGCGCTCGCTCACGCGCAAGACCTACACCGGGCAGGTGTACAGCAACGTGCGCCACGAAGAGAGCGCGGTGCAGATCACGCCGCTCAAGACGCTCGGCGTGGAAAACGGCACGACGCTGTCGCTGCTGGAACTCTCGAACGGCCCGACGCTCGCCTTCAAGGACATGGCGATGCAACTGCTCGGCAACCTCTTCGAATACGCGCTGGCAAAGCACGGCGAGACGCTGAACATCCTCGGCGCGACCTCGGGCGACACCGGCAGCGCCGCTGAATACGCGATGCGCGGCAAGACCGGCGTGCGCGTCTTCATGCTGTCGCCGCACAAGAAGATGAGCGCGTTCCAGACCGCGCAGATGTTCTCGCTGCAGGACCCGAACATCTTCAATCTGGCCGTCGAGGGCAACTTCGACAACTGTCAGGACATCGTCAAGGCCGTATCGAACGATCACGCGTACAAGGCGAAGCACAAGATCGGCACGGTCAACTCGATCAACTGGGCACGCGTCGTCGCGCAGGTCGTCTACTACTTCAAGGGCTATTTCGCCGCGACGGCGAGCAACGACGAGCGCGTCTCGTTCACGGTGCCGTCGGGCAATTTCGGCAACGTGTGCGCGGGTCACATCGCGCGCATGATGGGCTTGCCGATCGAGCAGCTCGTCGTCGCGACCAATGAGAACGACGTGCTCGACGAGTTCTTCAAGACGGGCGTGTATCGCGTGCGGGGCGCGGCGGAGACGTATCACACGACATCGCCGAGCATGGATATCTCGAAGGCTTCGAACTTCGAGCGCTTCGTCTACGATCTGCTCGGGCGCGATCCGGCGCGCGTGCTGCAACTGTTCCGCGACGTCGAGGAGAAGGGCGGTTTCGATCTCGCGGCGAGCGGCGATTTCGCGCGCGTGCAGGAATTCGGCTTCGTGTCGGGCAAGAGCGATCACGACGATCGCGTGAAGACCATCCGCGACGTGTACGAGCGTTATCAGACGATGATCGACACCCACACCTCCGATGGCGTGAAGGTCGCGCGCGAAAACCTGAAGCCGGGCGTGCCGATGATCGTTCTGGAAACCGCCCAGCCGATCAAGTTCGGCGAGACCATCCGCGAAGCGCTGAATCGCGAGCCGGAGCGGCCGGCGGCTTTCGTGGGACTTGAAAAACTGCCACAAAGGTTCGATATCGTTCCGGCGGATGCAGGCGTGGTCAAGGCTTTCATCGCCGAGCGCACATAACGCGATACGCGTCTGCGCATCGCGCGGTCTTCACGGAGTTCAAGGGGCGCGGCTACATTGGCCGCGCCCCTTTTTCACGATGCGGCAATGCGTGAGCGCGCCGCCCGCTAGCCGCGAAAACGCCGCTATCCGGCAAAACACCGTCAAAAGCTGCTAAAATCTTAGGTTTTTCGTCGTACCCCATTCAAAAGGACGCGCCGTGCTGTCTACCGCCAATATCACCATGCAATTCGGGCCCAAGCCCCTCTTCGAGAACATCTCGGTCAAGTTCGGCGAAGGAAACCGCTATGGCTTGATCGGCGCCAACGGCTGCGGAAAGTCGACCTTCATGAAGATCCTCGGCGGCGACCTCGAGCCGAGCTCCGGCAATGTCATCCTCGAACCGAACGTCCGGCTCGGCAAGCTGCGTCAGGATCAGTTCGCGTATGAAGACATGCGCGTGCTCGATGTCGTGATGATGGGCCACACCGAAATGTGGGCCGCAATGACCGAGCGCGATGCGATCTACGCGAACCCGGACGCCACCGACGACGACTACATGCGCGCCGCCGACCTCGAAGCCAAATTCGCCGAATACGACGGCTACACGGCCGAAGCGCGCGCGGGCGAATTGCTGCTCGGCATCGGCATTAACATCAACGATCACAACGGCCCGATGAGCAACGTCGCACCGGGCTGGAAGCTGCGTGTGCTGCTCGCCCAGGCGCTGTTCTCGAAACCCGACGTGCTGCTGCTCGACGAGCCGACCAACAACCTCGACATCAATTCGATCCGTTGGCTGGAAGACGTCCTCAACCAGTACAACTCGACGATGATCATCATCTCGCACGATCGTCACTTTCTGAACCAGGTCTGCACCCACATGGCGGACATGGACTACGGCACGCTGAAAGTCTGGCCGGGCAACTATGACGACTACATGCTCGCGTCGACGCAGGCGCGCGAGCGCCAGCAGGCAGCGAACCAGAAGGCGAAGGAGCGCGTGGCCGACCTGCAGGACTTCGTGCGCCGCTTCTCGGCCAACAAGTCGAAGGCGCGCCAGGCGACCAGCCGCCTGAAGATGATCGACAAGATCAAGATCGAGGAATTCAAGCCGTCGTCGCGCCAGAATCCGTTCATCCGCTTCGAGTTCGAGAAGAAGCTGCATAACATCGCTGTCGTGGCCGAGGATCTGACCAAGAAGTACGACCGGACCATCTTCCAGAACTTCAGCATCAGCGTGCAGCCGGGCGAGCGTATCGCGATCATCGGCGAGAACGGCGCGGGCAAGACCACGCTGCTCAAGTCGCTCAAGGGCGCGATCGAGCTCGATCACGGCACCGTGAAGTGGGCGGAAAACGCGAACGTCGGCTACATGCCGCAGGATACGTACGAAGAGTTTCCGAAGGACGAAACGCTGACCGAGTGGATCGACCAGTATCGCAAGGAAGGCGACGACGAGCAGATGATGCGCGGCACGCTCGGCCGCCTGCTGTTCAATGCGGACGACATCAAGAAAAACGTGAAGGTGCTGTCGGGCGGCGAGAAGGGCCGCATGATCTGGGGCAAGCTGATGCTCGGCCGCCACAACGTGCTGCTGATGGACGAACCGACCAACCATATGGACATGGAGTCGATCGAGTCGCTGCAGATCGCGCTGGAGAAATTCGAAGGCACGCTGATCTTCGTGTCGCACGACCGCGAGTTCGTGAGCGGACTGGCGGACCGGATCATTGAAGTCAAGACCGACGGCACGCTGCGCGATTTCGGCGGTAATTACGAGGATTTCCTGTCGAGCCAGGGGATTCAGTAATCTCCCTGTTCACATACGCGTCGAAGCGGCCCGTCTCGAAAGAGCGGGCCGTTTTTCGTTGCGCTCAGAGCCTGTCATTGCGGAACCGCATCGCCGTGCCCTCGCGCGTAATGCGCGTCCAGATCGCGCGTTTCTCCTCGTCGGTGAGGAAGACCCAGTTGGACACCTCGCCCGCGGTGCGGCCGCAGCCTTTGCAGACGTCGTCGAAAAGCGTGGAGCACACGCCGATACAGGGGCTGTCGGGCAGGTCGTGAAGATTCGAAGACATTGGGCTAACTCGTGAGCGCGCTATCGCCGGGAAAAGAGGGCGGCAACGCGGCGTTCAGATTCGTAAAAAAACTCAGCGCGCGATACTGTAGCCTATCCGCGCGATCCAGTGATGTCGCTGGTTGTAATCGAGGATGTCCTCGCCGTATCCGTTGAAGTAGCTCACGAACAGATAGCCGCCCCATGCGCTGCCGATCAGCTTCGCGAGCGGGTACGTGAGCTGGGAGTCGATGCTGCCGTACCAGTGCTTCGTGCCTTTGCGCAGTGTCGTCGCGAGCTGCCAGCCGTCGGGGCTGCCGTATTTCACGAGAAAATCCACATAGCCGCGGTAATCCGCGATGTCCTCGTTGCCCGACTTCGACAGGTAGTAATAGAACTTCGGCGAAAGCGTCAGGTGATTGCCGTTCAGGTCGCCGAAATCCCAGGTGGGACGCACGAAGGCAATGTTGATCGAGCGCGAATCGTCGCCGCTCCTTCCATTCGATTCATGTCCGAAGCCCGCTTCCATGCCCATACGCGTGAAGAGCGGACTCTTCCAGCCGGTGTCCTGCACGTAGTAGAACAATTGCGGCTGAAAACTGATGTCGCGGAACGGCACGGACTCGGCCGAGAGATTCCATATCGCCGTCTGCGTGTAACCGAAGTAGAGGTTGTCCAGCAAGCCTCGTGAGCGCGGATCGTCGGGGAGATGCAGGCGATATTTGAAGCTGAACTGGAATTTCGCGAGGTTGTCGCCGTTCTTGCCGTCCGCGAAGTAAACCGGTTCGAAGGTCGAGAAGCGGCCGGAGAGCATCGTGTCGCCGGTGGTCGTCGGCACGGCTGCGGTGTTCGCGGCGGCGCTTGCGCTCGCGAGCTGCTCGGGCGTCGTCGCCTGCGTTTCGCGGCGCTCGGCGGCCGCGACCTGCGTCTGCGTCTCGCTCCGATTGATCGTGACGAGCATCGGCGACGCATCGAAGCCTACTGGATCGATCGTCACCGTGCCGCGCGCCGAATCCGGCCAGGGCGCGGAAAAGCGCACCCGGCGATATTGGCCGGGCGCGAGACGCAGACGATCCGGCACTGCGGAATCGCGCTCCAGCGTGAGCGGCGCGGGCGGCAGATCGCCGTTCGTCAGGCTCACGGTCAATTGCCTGGGCACCTCGACGGTGAGCGGCTTCGCGTCATCGTCGGTGTAGAGAAGGGTCAATTCGAGCGGCTGTGAGGCGGCCGCTTCGCGCGCAGGCTGAAGGACCGCGACGGTCGCGTGAGCCGCCTCGTTTGCACCGAGGGTCGCGAAAACAAGCGCGAGCGTGCGCGCGTGGCCGGCAAAGCGATGGAAATGTTGCAGCGAAATCGATTGAGGGCCTTGAGCCATATGGTTTGTGTCCTGTCTGGGGCGGAGGCGGGCGTCCGAACGGTCTGACAACGCGGGGCGCGTCGCGATCCCGAAAATTCGGCACGACATCAGCGACTCAGCCCACCGACACCGCCTGCCAAAGCATCGCGCCGTTCAACGCGACGATCACGCCCGCGCACGCCCACGCGAGCGCGAGCGGCACGCGCGCGACGCGCCAGCGACCCATCAGGCCGGCGTCGGAGGCGAAGCGCACGAGCGGAATCACCGCAAGCGGCAACTGCAGGCTCAGCACGACCTGCGTCGCGACGAGCAGCGCGTTCGAGCCGTGCTGCCCGAAGCTCGCGACCGCGACGAGCGCCGGGCCGATCGCAAGGCCGCGCGTCAGGAGCGCCCGGGCCCAGGGCGCCATCTTCAGCCGCAGGAAGCCCTCCATCACCACCTGGCCGGCGAGCGTGCCGGTCACGGTCGCGTTCAGGCCGCAGGCGAGCAGCGCGGCGGCGAACACGACGCCCGCCCAATGACTCCCGACGAGCGGCTCGATGAGCCGGTGCGCATCGGCGAGATCGTCGACGTTCGTATGGCCGGTCGCATGGAACACCGCGGCCGCGACTACCAGCAGCGATGCGTTGACGACGAACGCGAGCCCGAGCGAGCCGAACGTGTCGATATTCACGCCGCGAAGCGCGCGCCCGATCGTCGCGTCGTCGCGGGCGCCCGCGTGTTCCTTGACGAGCGCCGAGTGCAGATAAAGGTTGTGCGGCATGACCGTCGCGCCGAGCACGCCCGCCGCGAGCCAGAGCATGCCGGCATCGCGCAGCAACGCGGGCGACGGCGCCAGCCCGCGCATTGCGTCGCCCCAGACCGGATGCGCGAGGGCGAGTTCCACCACGAAGCAGAAGCTCACGAAGAAGATGAGCACCGCCACGGCGCGCTGCAGCGGACGCCTGCCGCGGCTTTGCAGCGCGAGCATCGTAAAAGTCGCGACTGCCGAGATCAGCACGCCCACCGTGAGCGAGAGGCCGAAGAGCATCTGCAGGGCCACCGCGCTGCCGACGACCTCCGCGACGTCGCACGCGATGATCGCAATTTCGCACGCAATCCACAGCACGAGCGTCGTGCGCCGGCCGAAGCGCTCGCGGCAGAGTTGCGCGAGATCGCGCCCGGTCACGACACCCACGCGCGACGCGATCCATTGCAGCAGCATGCCCATCAGGCTCGCGAGCAGCACGACAAAGAGCAGCGAGTAACCGTAGCGCGCACCGCTCGCGAGCGCCGTCGCCCAGTTGCCGGGATCCATATACCCTACGGCGACGAGTGCGCCCGCGCCCGCGAACGAATACCAGCGGCCGCGCGGGCGCGGGGCACGCTGCCGGCGCTCGCGGCTTGCCGCGGGCGACTGCGCGTCGGATTGCGCGGCTGAAAGCTCGGCGAGCGCGGGGGGATTCGTGTTCATGCGGGAACTTGCCTCGAATTGCGAGGCAACGTGGCGCCAACTCAGTCGTGCGCACGCGTTGCCGGTTCAGAAGACGCCGCGTTTCGCGGCGCACGTCGAACTGGCTCGCAACAACTGTTCCGCTGGCTGTTCGTCAGGCGCGGGCGCCCATTCGCGGGACGCCGAAGGCCGAGCACGAATAATGACATTGCATCGGGCTTACGCTCACGCGTCCCCTTTTGACGAGCGTGGTCTTATCGGGTGCCCCCGGGGGCCAAATAGGGGCTAAAATGCGCGCTCTTTCCTGCCGGCCGCGCGTGGCGCGAGGCCGTCGAGAAGCCCGCCTGGCAAGACTGTGGCCCCGCCGCGCAAGGGCGTGTACATTTTGCGCGACACGCGACTTTTTATTTTTTGTCGGACATGCGTTTAATGGTAGTTTTCGGGGTTTTAAGGGAGTCGCGGACCAGTTCGGGCGATGCAACCATGCGCCGGGTCGGCGCGGCGCGACACCGTGACAAGTCGGAACAAGGGAGAATCGAAATGAACCAGAAACTGGCGGGCCGCACGGCCAAGCTGGCGGGCGCACTGGCATGCGCCGCGATGCTGACTCCGCTCGCAGCTCTTGCGAAGGACACGCAGTTGAATGTGTACAACTGGTCGGACTATATCGCGAAGGACACGATTCCCAACTTCACCAAGCAAACCGGCATCAAGGTGAAGTACGACAACTACGACAGCGACGACACGCTGCAGGCAAAGCTTCTCACCGGCCGTTCCGGCTATGACATCGTCGTGCCGACGAGCAATTACGCGGGCAAGCAGATCGCCGCGAACATCTTCATGCCGCTCGACAAGTCGAAGCTGCCCAACCTCAAGTATCTCGATCCCGAGCTGATGAAGCTCGTCGAGGGCGCGGATCCGGGCAACAAGTACGTGGTGCCCTGGGCCTACGGCACGACCGGCCTCGGCTACAACGTCGACAAGGCCAAACAGATCCTCGGCCCGAGCGTCGAACTGAACAATTGGGACATCCTCTTCAAGCCCGAGAACATCTCGAAGCTGAAGGCGTGCGGCGTCTCGGTGCTCGACGCGCCGGATCAGATGTTCGCGGCCGCGCTGCATTACATCGGCAAAGACCCGATGAGCACGAATCCGGCTGATTATCGCGAAGCGCTCGCGATGATGAAGAAGATCCGCCCGTACATCACGCAGTTCAACTCGTCGGGCTACATCAACGACATGGTCGGCGGCGACATCTGCTTCACCTACGGCTGGTCGGGCGACGTCGTGATCGCGAAGCATCGCGCGGTCGAGGCGAAGAAGCCGTTCAAGATCGAGTACTACATTCCGAAGGGCGGCGCGCCCGTGTGGTTCGACGTGATGGCGATCCCGAAGGACGCGAAGAACAAGGACGCCGCGCACGAGTGGATCAACTACATCGAGACGCCGCAGGTTCACGCGGCGATCACGAACGCGGTCTACTACCCGAGCGCGAATCTGGAAGCGCGCAAGTATGTGGACAAGGACGTTGCGAACGATCCCGCCGTGTATCCGCCGCAGGACGTCATCAAGACGCTGTTCCTGCTGAAGCCGCTGCCGCCTGAAATCCAGCGCCTGCAGACGCGGCTCTGGACGGAATTCAAGTCCGGCCGATGAATCCCAAAAGCCGGTTATTCTTTTGAAACGACGAAGCCCCTGGACCTCCGGGGGCTTTGTTCGTGATCGCATCGCACGTCGGGCGAGTCACGAAAAAGACGCATGGAAGCAAGGAGTCGAACAGGCAATCATGAGTGAGCAGTCGAGCGCGTTGAAGGCAGCGCCTAATGCCGGCCGGCGCGAGCCGGGCATATCTCCATCGGCCCGGAACATGGACGACAACTTCGTGCAGATCGTCAACGTCGTGAAGAAATTCGGCGAGACGACGGCCGTGCGGGGCGTCAACCTGTCGGTGAGGAAGGGCGAGCTGTTCGCGCTGCTCGGCAGTTCCGGCTGCGGCAAGTCGACGCTTTTGCGCATGCTCGCCGGGCTCGAATCCGTGACGGAAGGGCAGATCCTGATCGACGGCGAAGACCTCGCGAAGATGCCGCCGTACAACCGGCCGGTGAACATGATGTTCCAGTCCTACGCGCTCTTTCCGCACATGAGCGTGGAGTCGAATGTCGCGTTCGGGCTGAAGCAGGAAGGCGTCAAGGGCGGCGAGCTGAAGGATCGCGTGAACAACGCGCTGGAGCTCGTGCAGATGGCGAAGTTCGCCAAACGCAAGCCGCATCAGTTGTCGGGCGGTCAGCAGCAGCGTGTCGCGCTCGCGCGCAGCCTCGTGAAGCGCCCGAAGCTTCTGTTACTCGACGAGCCGATGTCCGCGCTCGACAAGCAGATCCGCCAGCGCACGCAGATCGAGCTCGTCAACATTCTCGATCAGGTCGGCGTCACCTGCATCATGGTGACGCACGATCAGGAAGAGGCGATGACGATGGCCAATCGCCTCGCCGTGATGAGCGAAGGGCAGATCGTTCAGCTCGGCACGCCGCACGAGGTCTACGAATACCCGAACACGCGCTTCTCGGCGCAGTTCATCGGCTCGACCAATCTCTTCGATGGCAATGTCGTGGAAGACGAGCCGGATCACGTCTTCGTCGAATCGCAAGACTTGCCCGTGCGACTTTATGTGAGCCACGGCATCACCGGCCCGCTCGGCATGCCGGTGACGATCTCCGTGCGCCCGGAGCGCATCGCGCTCACGCGCAAGCCGCCCGAAGGCGCGTACAACTGGGGCCGCGGCAGGGTGACGAACATCGCGTACATGGGCGGCTACACGCTGTATCACGTGACGCTCGATTCGGGCAAGGTCGTGGTTGCGAACCTGTCGAGTCTCGCGATCGGCGAGATCGAATCGCCGACCTTCGACGACGAAGTCTACGTGCGCTGGAGCGCGTCCGCGGGCGTGGTGCTGACCTCATGATGAAGCTGCTCAACCGCTTGGGCGTGTCAGGGCGCACGCTCGTCATCGGCGGGCCGTACCTGTGGCTCCTGCTGCTGTTCTTCGTGCCGTTCCTGCTCGTCGTGAAGATCAGCTTCGCGGACAGCCAGCTCGGCATTCCGCCGTACACGGATCTCGTGTCGATGGAAGAAGGCGTGATGCATATCGCGCTCGACTTCGCGCACTACGCATTTCTGATCAAGGACAGCCTGTACTTCGCGACCTACATGAACTCGCTGCTGGTCGCGGCGGTGTCCACGCTGCTGTGCCTCCTGATCGGCTATCCGATGGCGTATTACATCGCGCGTTCGAATCCGTCCACGCGCAACATTCTGATGATGGCGGTCATGCTGCCGTTCTGGACGTCGTTTCTGATCCGCGTCTATGCATGGATCGGCATCCTCAAGAACAACGGCCTGCTCAACAATTTCCTGATGTCGATCGGCCTGCTGCATTCGCCGATCGAGCTGTATCACACGAATATCGCGGTGTATATCGGCATGGTGTATTCGTATCTGCCGTTTCTCGTGATGCCGCTCTACGCGCATCTCGTGAAGATGGACCTGACCTTGCTCGAAGCGGCCTACGATCTCGGCGCGAAGCCGTGGAAGGCGTTCGTGCAGATCACATTGCCGTTGTCGAAGAACGGCATCATCGCGGGCTGTCTGCTCGTGTTCATTCCGGCGGTGGGCGAGTACGTGATTCCTGAATTGCTCGGCGGCGCTGACACGCTGATGATCGGCCGCGTCATGTGGAACGAGTTCTTCAACAACGCCGACTGGCCGATGGCGTCCGCCGTCACCTGCGCGATGGTCCTGCTGCTGCTCGTGCCGATGGCGCTCTTCCAGCACTTCCAGGCGAAACAACTGGAGCAGAAGCGATGATCAAGCCCAGCCGTCCGTTGCAAATCACCGCGCTCGGCCTCGGGTTTGCGTTTCTGTATATCCCGATCCTGAGTCTCATCGTCTATTCGTTCAACGACTCACCGCTCGTCACGGTGTGGACGGAGCCGTCGCTCAAGTGGTATCGCGCGCTCATCACGGATGACGAACTGATCAACGCCGCGTGGCTGTCGTTGCGCATCGCGTTCCTGACGGCGTGCGCGTCGGTCGTGATCGGAACGTGGGCGGGTTTCGTGCTGGCGCGCATGGGACGCTTCAAGGGCTTCACGCTCTACGCGGGCATGATCAACGCGCCGCTCGTGATCCCCGAAGTCATTCAGGGCATTTCGCTGCTGCTGCTGTTCGTCGAAATGGCGAAGCTCATTGGCTGGCCCGATCGAGGCTTCTTCACGATCTGGATCGGGCACGTGATGCTGTGCATCTCGTATGTCGCGATCATCGTGGAATCGCGCGTGCGGGAGTTGAATCCGTCGCTGGAGGAGGCCGCGCTCGATCTCGGCGCGACGCCGCTGCGCGTATTCTTCGCGATCACGCTGCCGTTGATTTCTCAGGCGCTCGTCGCAGGCTGGCTCCTCTCGTTCACGCTGTCGATCGACGATCTCGTGCTGTCGGCGTTTCTCTCCGGGCCAGGATCGACTACGCTGCCGCTCGTCGTGTTTTCGCGTGTGCGCCTGGGCCTGAATCCCGAAATGAACGCGCTCGCGACCTTGTTCATCGCGCTCGTGACGATCGGTGTGATCGGGGCGAATGCCTTCATGCAGCGCAGTGAGCGCAGAAGGCTCGCGGGCGTTCTGTAGCGCCGGACGCCCACGAATGGCATCGCGGCCCCTGCATGGGGCCGCGTGCATTTTCAGGCGTTCGCCAGATGCTTCGCGAAGGTCGCCGGATCGGTATTGGTGCCACACAACAGCACACCGACGCGCTTGCCTTGCAGACGTTCGCGCAACGGGCCGAGCAGGGCGGCCGTGGCAGCCGCGCACGCCGGTTCGACCGCGAGCTTGAGCTCGCTGAAAAGCTGCAGCATGCCATGCCGCAACTCGTTGTCCGACACGGTCACGATGTCATCGATATGCCGCCGGCACAACTCATAGCTGTACTGCTCGGTGTGCGGGGCCATCAGCGAGTCGGCGATGCCGTGCATCGCGCCCATCTTGATCGTGTGATTGGCTTCGAAACTGCGCTTCATTGCGTCCGATCCTTCGGGCTCCACGCCGTACACGTGTAACGACGGATTCGCGAGACGCATCGCCGTGGATACGCCCGCGGCCAGGCCGCCCCCGCCGATCGGCAGGATCACCGCGTCGAGATCGGGTGCTTGCGAGGTCCACTCATAGCCGAGCGTCGCCGTGCCGAGCACCGTACGGTAGCCGTTGAACGGATGGATGAAGACACGTCCTTCTTCCGCTTCCACTCGCCGCACGACATCGAATGCTTCGGCGACGTTTTCCGCGAAGACGACCTCCGCGCCGAAGCGCCGGCACAGCGCGACACGCGCCGGACTCGCGCTCTTGATGATGACGACCTTCGCGCCCACGTCCATGCGCTGCGCCGCGTAAGCCACCGCCACCGCGTGATTGCCCGCCGACACGCAGGTGACGCCCGCCGAGCGTTCGCTGTCCGAGAGCGCGAGGATGTTCGAGAACGCGCCGCGCGCCTTGAACGTACCGCTCGCCTGCAGCAGTTCGAACTTGAACGTGATCGGCGTGCCTTCGAGCGTCGGAAAATCGTGACGCTCGAAAGTCGGCGTGCGCGCAACCCAGGGCGTGAGCGCCATGTGCTGCTCGGCGATTTCGTCGAGCGTCGGAATCGGCGTGCCGTCGATCGTGTTGTCGGAATGCTGCGTGGCAGTGGACATGGCTTTTTGTTATGAAAAGGTCAGCGAGCCTGCGCTTCGATAGACATGCTGTGAATGAACTTGCCCAGGAACGCTTCGCACTGGACGAGCTGTTCGAGCGACACATACTCGTTTGCCTTGTGCGCCTGCTCGATATTGCCCGGGCCGCACACGATGCTAGGCACGCCCGCGTTGGCGAACAGGCCCGCTTCGGTGCCGTAGGCAACCTTGTGCTTCTCCTGATTTTGCGTGAGCGCGCGCACGAGCTGCGTGATCGCGGCCTGTTCGGTGGCGTCGAGCCCCGGTGCGGACGCGAGCTTGGTGAATTCGATGGCCGCGTTGCCGTGCTCCTTCAGCATCTTCGGCAGCAGCGTCTCGTGCGCGTACGACTCGATGCGCCTGAAAATCGCGTCCGGATCGATAGTCGGCAGATTGCGGAACTCGAACTCGAAGTTGCATTCGGCGGGCACGGTGTTGATCGCGTTGCCGCCCTTGATCGTACTCGTCTGGCCGGTGGTGAAGGGCACGTCGTAAAGCTCGTCGAACGGACCTTTCGCGCGGAACTCGTCGACGAGATCGCGGATGTGACAGATGAGCCGCGCCGCATATTCGATCGCGTTCAGCCCCTTCGGCGTGAGCGACGAGTGCGCCGCAAACCCGCGCACGCAGCAGTGATACGTGTTGATGCCCTTATGCGCGATGATCGGGCGCATCGATGTCGGCTCGCCGACGATGCAGCCATCCGGCTTCACGCCGCGTTTTTGCAGGTCCGCGATCATCCGCGGCGCGCCGGCGCAGCCGACTTCTTCGTCGTACGACAGCGCGAAGTGGATCGGTTTCGCGAGCTTCGTCGCCTGCATCTTCGGCAGCATCGCGAGCGCCGCGCCGATGAAGCCCTTCATGTCGCACGAGCCACGGCCGTAGAGCAGGCCATCGCGGACTTCGGGCTTGAACGGGTCGCTCTGCCAGTCCTGGCCATCGACCGGCACGACATCGGTGTGACCCGACAGCACGATCCCGCCGTTGGTCTCGCCATCGTGCGCCGGGACCGTGGCGAACAGGTTCGCCCACTGACCGCGCGGATCGTTGGTGACGGTCGCTTCGATGCCCGCGTGGCGCAATGCGTCGCGCACGGTTTCGATCAGGCCGAGATTCGGATTGCGGCTGACGGTATCGATCGAGACTAGGCGTTCGATCCACGCCAGGGAAATCGGCGTTTCGTTTTCGGACTGAACTTTGGGATGCGCCGCATCGGCGGTTTGTGACATTTTTTGACTCCAGCGAGGAGAGTTTGATCATAGCCCAAATTTAGGTGTTGGCCTGCACCTAAGGCTTTTGGGTCTTGGTTTCGAGCACTCATCACCGCGCGGCAACCGGCTGCCTCACCGGGCCGCCCAACGCCCGCAACGTCTCTTTCACCGTCGAAATCCGCACCGCGAGATCGGGGCTGCGCGACTCGATGCGCAGCTTGTCCTGCCCCGCGAGCTTGATGTGCTTGTGCTTCTGAACCATCTCGATGATCTTCATGCCATCGACGGGCGGGTTCGGGACGAACTGCAGCGAGATGGACTGCTCGGCCGCATCGATCTTCGTGATGCCGAGCGGCTTTGCGGCCAGTCGCAGCCGATGCGTCTCGACGAGCGCATGCGCTTGCGGCGGCAGCTTGCCGAAACGGTCGACGAGCTCTTCCAGAATGCCGTCGATGGCATCGCTCGATTCGCAGTTCGCGAGCCGCTTGTACAGCGACAGACGCTCCTGCACGTCGCCGCAGTAGTCGGCGGGCAGGATAGCGGGCGCGTGCAGATTGATTTCGGTCGTCGCGGCAAGCGGCGCGTTCAGATCCGGCTCGCGGCCTTCCTTCAGCGCGCGCACGGCGTCGTTCAGCATGTCGGTGTAAAGCTGGAATCCGATCTCGTGAATCTCGCCGGATTGCTTGTCGCCGAGCACCTCGCCGGTGCCCCGGATTTCGAGGTCGTGCATCGCGAGATAGAAGCCAGAGCCCAGTTCCTCCATCTGCTGGATCGCTTCGAGCCGGCGTTGCGCCTGCTTCGTCAGCGACTGCGTATCGTGGACGAGCAGATACGCATACGCCTGGTGATGCGAGCGCCCGACGCGGCCGCGCAACTGATGCAACTGCGCGAGCCCGAACTTGTCCGCGCGATGCATGAGGATCGTGTTCGCGCTAGGCACGTCGATGCCCGTTTCGATAATCGTCGTGCACAACAGCACGTTCGCGCGCTGGCCGACGAAATCGCGCATGACGCGTTCGAGCTCGCGTTCGTGCATCTGGCCGTGCGCCACCGCGATGCGCGCTTCGGGCACCAGCGCTTCGAGCATCGTGCGGCGATTCTCGATCGTTTCGACTTCGTTGTGCAGGAAGTACACCTGGCCGCCGCGCTTGAGCTCGCGCAGCATCGCTTCGCGAATCACGCCGTCTTCCTCGCGCCGCACGAAGGTCTTGATCGCAAGGCGCTTCTGCGGCGCGGTCGCGATCACGGAGAAATCGCGCAGGCCTTCGAGCGCCATGCCGAGCGTGCGGGGAATCGGCGTCGCGGTGAGTGTGAGCACGTCGACTTCGGCGCGCAGCGCCTTCAACGCTTCCTTCTGCCGCACGCCGAACCGGTGTTCCTCGTCGATGATCACAAGCCCGAGGCGCTTGAACTTCACATCGCCCGACAAGAGCTTGTGCGTGCCGATGACGATATCGACCGAGCCTTCATTGATCTGCTGCACAGCCGTCGACACTTCCTTGCCGCTCTTGAAGCGCGACAGCTCCGCGATGCGCACGGGCCAGTCGGCGAAGCGGTCGGTGAAGGTCTGTGTGTGCTGTTCGGCGAGCAGGGTAGTGGGCGAAAGAATCGCGACCTGCTTGCCCGCCATGACGGCGATGAACGCGGCGCGCAGCGCGACTTCCGTCTTGCCGAAGCCGACGTCGCCGCATACGAGGCGGTCCATCGGTTTGCCGCTCGTCATGTCGCCGATCACCGCCGCGATCGCCGCCGCCTGATCCGGCGTTTCCTCGAAGCCGAAGCTTTCCGCGAACTTGGTGTAATCGCGCGGTTCGAGCTTGAACGCGTAGCCCTCGCGCGCGGCGCGGCGCGCGTAGAGGTTGAGGAGTTCCGCGGCAGTATCGCGGATCTGCTGTGCAGCCTTTCGCTTGGCCTTTTCCCACTGGCCCGAGCCGAGCGTGTGCAGCGGTGCGCTTTCCGGGTCCGCGCCGCTATAGCGCGAGATCACGTGCAACTGCGCAACCGGCACGTACAGCTTCGAGTCGTTCTGATACTCGAGATGCAGGAATTCGGTTTCGCCTTCGCCCAGATCCATCGACACGAGGCCCATGTAGCGGCCGATGCCGTGCTGCGCATGGACGACGGGATCGCCGACCTTCAGCTCGGCCAGATCGCGGACCATCGAATCGACGTTGCTCGCCTGCTCCTGGCGACGTCGTCCCGCGCGGCGTGCGAGCGGCCCGTACAGCTCCGTCTCGGTGATGATCGAGAGCTTCTCGAGCGGCAGCGCGAAACCGTTCGACAGAGGCGCGATGCCGAGCGTGAACTTGCCGTCGCTCGTGAGCCATTCCTGGAACGTGTCGCGCGACTCGCCGCGCAGGCCGTTATCCGCGAGCAATTGCTGCATCGTTTCGCGCCGTCCCGCCGATTCCGCGACGAGCATCACGCGGTTCTCGGTTTGCTCCAGATAATGGCGCAGCGCGAGCAGCGGTTCGTCGGCGTGACGGTCGATGGCGAGCCCCGGCAGCGGCACCGCCCAGCCGCCTTCAGGCGTGCTCGGGAATTTCAGTTGCGCGAACGGTTTTGCGAACGTGAAGAAATCGTCGTCGGTCAGAAAGAGCCGGCGCGGTTCGAGCAAAGGCCGTTCGCGGTCGTGCCGGAGAAAGTCGTAGCGCTGCTTCGTGTCGTTCGTGAAGCGTTTGATCGCCGCGTCCATGTCGCCGACGAACGCGAGCTGCGACCCTTCCGGCAGATAGTGGAAGAGCGTCGCGGTTTCGTCGAAAAATAGTGGCAGATAGTATTCGATGCCCGCCGACGGCACGCCGTTGCCGATGTCCTTGTAGATCTGCGAGCGGCTCGGATCGCCCTCGAAGACTTCACGCCAGCGGCTGCGAAACGCCGTGCGCGCGGCTTCGTCGAACGGAAATTCGCGGCCCGGCAGCAGGCGCACGTCGCGCACGGGGTAGAGGCTGCGCTGCGTGTCGGGATCGAACGCGCGGATGGAGTCGACCTGATCGTCGAACAAGTCGATGCGATAGGGCAGCGCCGAGCCCATCGGATACAGATCGATGAGCGAGCCGCGCACGCAGTATTCGCCCGGCCGCACGACCTGGCTCACGTGCTCGTAGCCGGCGAGCGTCAATTGCGCCTTGAGCTTCGCCTCGTTCAGGCGCTCGCCCTGTGTGAACGAAAACGTGTAGGCCGCGAGAAACGACGCGGGCGGCATGCGATAGAGCGCCGTCGTCGCGGGCACGATGAGGATGTCGCAGCGGCCTTCGCCCAGATCGTGCAGCGTCGCGAGACGCTCGGACACGAGATCCTGGTGCGGCGAGAAGGTGTCGTACGGCAGCGTTTCCCAGTCGGGCAGCAGCCGCACGCGCGCGTCCGGCGCGAAGAAGGGAATTTCAGCGGCGAGACGCTGCGCATCGACGGCGCCCGCGGTCACGACCGTCAAAAGCGGCACCTTCTCGCGATACGCGGCGTGATAGCGAGCGATGGCGAGCGCATCGGCGGAGCCGGAGGCGCCGTCGAAGACGAAGCGCTGGCCCGGCTTTACGAGCGCGATGGGAGAACTGGACTGCGCGTTGACGGCTTTGGAAGGCATAGAGTGTGCGTGGAGCCGTCCGGCGAACGCGGGTTCGGGAGTCGAACCGACGTGTGCGGGACGTGGTCGCGAAGGACCTATTATAAAATCCGGGCTTCAACTTTGACTTGCCCACATTATTCGCCCGTGACTTCGCGCCTGTTCTCACTGATTCCCTGCGCCGGAACCGGCAGCCGATCCGGCGCGCCGATGCCGAAGCAATACCAGACTGTCGCGGGCCGCCCGATGCTCGCGTATTCGCTCGCAGCGTTCGACGCGTGCTCCGAATTCTCGCAGACACTCGTCGTGCTCGCACCGGACGACAACCATTTCGACGCCCGCCGCTTCGCCGGACTGCGTTTCGCGGTGGAGCGCTGCGGCGGCGCCTCGCGGCAGGCGTCGGTGTACAACGGGCTCATCGCGCTCGCGAAATTCGGCGCGCGCGAGGACGACTGGGTTCTCGTGCACGACGCTGCGCGCCCCGGCATCACGCCGGAGCTGATTCGCAAACTTGTCGCGGAACTGCGCGATGATACGGTCGGCGGTATTCTCGCCCTGCCGCTCGCGGATACGTTGAAGCGCGTCGCACCGAACATGCCCGATGTGCCGTCCGCTGCCGGCGAAAGCGAAGCGCGCATCGCGCGCACGGAATCGCGCGACGGACTGTGGCAGGCGCAGACGCCGCAGATGTTCCGGCTCGGCATGTTGCGCGAAGCGATCGAACGTGCGCGCCACGACGGGCACGACCTGACGGACGAAGCGAGTGCCGTCGAATGGCTCGGGCATTCGCCGAAGCTGGTTCAGGGCAGCCTGCGCAACTTCAAGGTGACTTATCCGGAAGATTTCGCGCTCGCGGGCGCGTTCCTTTCCGCGAACGCCTGACTCACACTCAACCAAGGTTTGAATCGATGGATTTCAGAATCGGACAAGGGTACGACGTCCACCAGCTCGTCGAGGGCCGCCCGCTCATCATCGGCGGCGTGACGATTCCCTATGAGCGCGGCCTGCTCGGCCATTCCGACGCCGACGTGCTTCTGCACGCGATCACCGATGCGCTGTTCGGTGCGGCTTCGCTCGGCGATATCGGCCGGCATTTTCCGGATACGGCAACCGAATTCGCCGGCGCGGACAGCCGCGTGCTGCTGCGCGAGGCGTTCAAGCGCGTGTCGGAAGCCGGATTCGCCATCGCGAACGTGGACAGCACGGTCATCGCGCAGGCGCCGAAGCTATCACCGCATATCGATGCGATGCGCGCGAACATCGCCGCGGACCTCGATCTCTCGATCGACCGCGTGAACGTCAAGGCCAAAACGAACGAGAAGCTGGGCTATCTCGGCCGCAAGGAGGGCATCGAGGCGCAAGCGGCGGTGCTGCTGCGCCGGACGTCGATCGACGGATAAAACGACGCCGCGCTGTCGAGCCGTGGCGTCTTCGAAGATTCAACTCTTTTCCGCTTCGATCGTCAGCGCCACGGCGTTGATCACCGCCGCGATGCGGCCGACATCGCGCAGTTGCGTCGTCGACATGCCCTCTGCCACGAGATTCTCGTAGTGCGACTTCACGCAGAAGTGGCACTTGCCGATGATCGATGCCGCCAGCGCGTACATCTCGAAGCGCCGCTTGTCGACGCCGCCGTGCGATGCATAGGCATTCATGCGCAGGCCGGCGGGCTGCGTCCTGAGATCCGCGTTGTCGGCCATTTCCAGATACGGATACCAGACGTTGTTCATGCCCATCAGCGCGGCGGCGGTCAGCGCGGCGTTGGTCTCCTCCGGCGACAGTACGCCCGCGTTGCGGATGATGCTGGTGAGCTTCGTCGCCTTCGCGGCATAGGCGGCGGCAAGCGCGACGCCGACCGCATCATTGCCTTCGAGCGACGAGCGGGCAATCGTACCGTCCACGTTCAGGCGAATATCCTTCGCGTAGTCGGGCACGAGTTCCTTGATCGCAGACAGGAATTCCATTGTTTTCTCCAGTTCGATGGCGTTAAAAAAGCCCGCCGCGGCCGAGGACACTCGGCCGAGAGCGGGCTTTGCGGCATGAGAAACGCTTACAGCGTCGAGCCGCCGACCGCGCGGTTGCACGGGCACAGTTCGTCCGTTTGCAAGCCGTCGAGAATACGCAGGACTTCTTCCGGGCTGCGGCCCACGTTCAGGTTGTTGACGGACACATGCTGGATGACGTTGTCCGGATCGACGATGAAGGTCGCGCGCAGCGCAACGCCGGCTTCCTTGTCGCGCACGCCCAGCTGGTCGATCAGTTCGCCTTTCACGTCGCCGAAAGCGTAGTGGTTCAGCCTGTTCAAATCCTTGTGCTCGCGGCGCCATGCCAGCTTGACGAACTCGTTATCGACGCTGCCGCCGAGCAGCACCGCGTCGCGGTCCTCGAAGTCCTTCGCCAGCTTCGCGAACTCGACGATTTCCGTTGGGCACACGAACGTAAAGTCCTTCGGATAGAAGTAGATGATCTTCCACTTGCCAGGGAATGACTGTTCGGTGATTTCCTCGAAAGCGGACTGGCCGTTTTCTTCGTGATGATTGAAACCCGGCTTCGCAGCGGTGACGGTGAATGCTTCGACTTTATCGCCAACGGTCTTCATGCAGTAACTCCTGTGAAATCGTTGAAAGGACAAGCTCAGCCAAACTACTGGATCGCCATAACGCTCGCGTGACACTTTCATGCCAGACCTCGAGCGTTAACCCGGTTCATCTTAACTTTATTTAAAAAATCAACTCAATAGTTTTTAACTAACGAGTCGGATAGATTCTGACGAAACCGTCGACGGGAGCCAAGTCTAACCGTCGAAGCGCGCGCCGCCTTTCATCGGCGGGAAATCGATGGTCACTTCGAAGCCGGGAAGCGGGGTGCGGTTGCGCAGCCGCAAAGTGCCGCGTTGACGCGTGACCAGGCGCTGAACGATGGCCATGCCGAGACCCGTGCCGTTCGCCTGCGTGCGCGCAGTATCGACGCGATAGAACGGGCGTGTGATGAGCGCGACCTGATCGTCGGGAATGCCGCGGCCTTCGTCCATCACGGAAAGTTCCACCTTGCCATGCGCGACCCGCGTCTGCAGCGTGATGCGTGCTATGTCGTCCTGCTCGCTACGTCCGTACTTGCGCGCGTTCTCGAGCAAATTGCCGACGACGCGGCGGGCATCTGTCGGATCGCCTTCGATCACGGCGCCCTGCGCGAGATCGGTGCGCATCACGACGCCGTCGTCGGCCTGAAAGCGCGCGGCAAGCTCGCTTGCGATCATCGAAAGATCCACCGCTTCGGGCATGCGCTGCATCGGCCGCGCGTAGTCCAGGAAGCGGCCGATGATCATGTCCATCTGCTCGATGTCGTCGATCATCGCGAGCTTGGTCGCTTCGTCCGACGGGCTCATTTCCGTCTCGAGACGCAGGCGTGCAAGCGGCGTGCGCAAGTCGTGCGAAATGCCCGCGAGCATCAGGGCGCGATCCGCTTCGAGCTGCTCGAGATCCTGCACCATCTGGTTGAAGCTTCGATTCGTTTCAGCTGCGACGCCCATGCCGCGCTCGGGCAAGGGCTCCGGCGACTGCCCCGAGCCGACCTTGCGCGCTGCGAGCGCGAGGCGCGCGAATGGCCGGTTCACGAGACTCGTGATGAACGCCGCGCCGAACAGCGACAGCGCGAGTGCGAACACGCCCCAGCCGGCCCATTGCAGGCCGGTGACGGTGTCGAGCTGATCGCGGTCGAGCGCGACCCAGTAATCGTCGTCGTCGATCTTGAAGCTGATCCAGACGCCCGGAATGTCGTTCACCGATTGCGCGATGATCGTCTCGTTGCCGAGCCGGCCGCGCACGTCGCGCTCAATCAGCCGGTTGAGCGATTCGTCGGGTTGCAGCTTGTATTTATCGGTGGTCTCGCGCGGATACACACGCACGCCCTCGTTGCTCTCCAGATCCTGAAGCAGCGCGCGACGCAGATCGGGGTCGGAGTAGAGCAGGGCGGTGCGCGTGAGCTTGACCACGGCGACGAGCTGGAGCGCCACGCGCTGTGCGCGCGGTTCGCGCTCGATCACGCGAAAGCTCTGAAACCACGCCGTGAGACTGACGGCGATGAGCAGCGCGATCAGCGCGAAGGTTCGCCAGAACAGGCCGCCGAACGCGAGCGCCAGTAGCCGCCTGTCGATGCGCATGGGTCTGTCGGGTTCAGCTCGGTAGAGGGGAGAAAGCGTGGCGAAACTCGCTCAGTGTCGATCAGGCTGCGCCGTCGGGAATGAAGACGTAGCCCAGGCCCCATACAGTCTGAATGAAACGCGGGCTGCTGGGGTCGGGCTCGATCAGCTTGCGCAGACGCGAGATCTGCACGTCGAGACTCCGGTCGAACACTTCATATTCACGTCCGCGCGCAAGCTCCATCAGCTTTTCGCGCGAGAGCGGCTGACGCGGATGACGCGCAAACACCTTCAGCACCGAAAACTCGCCGGTGGTCAGCGGAATTTCCTGGCCATTTTTCGTGAGCGTGCGCGTCGCGAGATTCAGGGCGAATTCGCCGAACTCGAACACTTCAGTGGTTTCCGACGGCGCGCCCGGCAATTCGGACGGCGTCTGGCGACGCAGCACCGCATGAATGCGCGCGACGAGCTCGCGCGGATTGAATGGCTTCGGCAGATAGTCGTCCGCACCCATTTCGAGTCCGACGATGCGATCGACATCTTCACCCTTCGCGGTGAGCATGATGATCGGCGTGCGATCGTTGCTGCCGCGCAGACGCCGGCAGATGGAAAGGCCGTCTTCGCCGGGCAGCATCAGATCGAGCACGAGCAGATCGAAACGCTCGCGCACCCAGAGCTTGTTCATCGACGGTGCGTTTTCTGCGACGTACACGTTGAAGCCCTGTTCACCGAGGTAGCGCCGCAGCAGATCGCGCAGGCGCGGATCGTCGTCGACGACGAGAATTTTTGAAGGGTTCTTGGTTTCCATGGCGGCATCTTAGCGCGTTTGATCAAACGCCGAGTTTGTAACAAAAGCAAGTGTAACAGTTGGTTACAAAATTTACGGAGCCTGTGGCACGGCCTAAGGGTTTGGTGCGTACACTGCTTTACCTAAGCCCGCCATTCGGTAGATACTCCATTAGACCAGCGCGTCATGCGGCCCGACCAAGCCATGGCGCGACGCGCGCGAAAAGAATGAGGCTGTCCGGTTGTCGAGCAACGAAGGGAACAACATGAAGGGAGCGCGGCAGCGCGGACCCGTGCGCACCGAGCGCATCTTCAGAAAGACACTTCTTGCCAGTGCGCTCTACGCAGTACTGAGCACACCTCACGTCTATGCACAGTCGGCGGGCTTCGATCGCGGCATCACCGGTTCACCGAATCGTTTCGATGGCCGCATGATTCGCGCCCAGCAACGCGTGAGTAAAAGCTCGGCTCCTTCGAGCCACGATCCGAAAACGCCGGCCATGCAGCCTATCCAGCAGGTCGATCAGACACCGCCCGCGCGCCCGCCGCGTCACACGGTAATGACCGCTGACGAGCGGCGTCTCCTAAGGCAGCACATCGAAGAAGCGGTGCGCGATCTCTACAAGCGGTAAGCGGCGCGACCCGCGATGAACCGACGTCAATTCCTCTCGATTGCCGGCGCCTTCGCGGGTTGTGCGGGCAGCGCAGGGGAAGCGTTCGCTATCGCACATTCCGGTTCTTCCTCTTTCATTCGCTCGCTCGTGCTCGTCGATCTCGACGGCGGCAACGACGGGCTGAACACCGTCATTCCTTTTGCCGATCCTCTGTATCGCGCAGTGAGGCCCAATCTCGCGATATCCAGAGATCAGGCATTGCCGCTCGATATCCGCACGGCCTTGCATCCGTCGCTGTCGCCGTTGATGAGCGCGTGGCGCGCGAACGATCTGGCGATCGTGCAGGGGGTTGGCTATGACGCGCCCAACCGGTCGCATTACCGCTCGCGCCAGATCTGGGATACCGCGTCGCACGCGGATGAATATCGTGCCGATGGCTGGCTCGATCGCGTGAGCGTCATCACCGAGGTTGCGACGTTCAACGCCGCATGCGACGCCGTCGCGCGCGCCTCGTCTCACGAAGTCAACGTCGTCCGCCTCGCGCTGCACGGCTTCGATACGCACGAGAATCAGGCGCGTCGGCATGCGGCGTGTCTTGCCCGGCTGGCTGAAGGACTCGCATCGCTGCGCGCGTCGTTGATCGCGTCCGGCGCGTGGGCCCGCACGCTCGTGATGACGCGTTCGGAATTCGGACGCGCCGCGCGCGAGAATGCCGCGGGCGGCACGGACCACGGCGCGGCTGCGGCGCATTTCCTAATGGGTGGAGGCGTGCGCGGCGGCCTGTTCGGCATGCCGCCACGACTCGATCGACTCGACGCGGACGGCGGCTTGCCCGTCGGCATCGACTTCAGAAGACTGTATGCGATGGTCCTCGACGCATGTTGGCAAAGCGGTTCCGCATCGATCCTTGGAGCCCGCTTCGAGCCGCTACCGATTCTTCGCGTCTAACGCGTGCGCCATGTGATCCACAACTTGCGGATCGGCGTGAGCGCGATGCGTTGATGCAGCACCTGAAAGTTTTCGCGTTCGATCTCGTCGAAAAGCGCGAGCGACAACGCGGCCTGCGCGCGCAACACGCGCTGCGTCGCGCGTTCCGAAGCGGGAATGGCGTCCAATGCATCGTTGAGCGCTTGCCGGGCGCGGCCGGTCTGAAAGCGCATGAGATCCGTGAAGGCATCGCCGTACTTGCGATTGATGACGTCGGCGGCCGTCACGCTGAAGCGCTGCAACTCGTCGATCGGGATATAGATGCGGCCGTTGCGCGCATCGCCGCCGACCTCCTGAACGCGCTCGGCGAGCAGCAGCGCCGAACCGAGCGGGGCGGACCACGCGTCGGCCTGGTCCGGATCGCGCGCGCTCGCACGTGCAAGCGCCGTCGCGAACGCGCCGCCCGTCTGATCGAGATAACGCTTGAAACCGGGCCAGTCTAGATAGCGCGCCTGATCCAGGTCCATGCCGAAACCGTCGACGACCGCGGCGAGCGACGCGCGCCCGGCATCGTCCAGAACCGGATGCGCGGCATCGCCCGCATGCGCCTGCAACGCTTTGGTGACCGGGTGCGTCGGCTCGCCGCCATCAAGCCGGCCGAGCTCGCTCTGCCACCAGGCGTGCTTCGTACGGCCGATGGTCGGATCGCTGGTTTCCTTCACGGTCTCTTCGAGTTCGCGATAGAGCGCGTAGAGCGCGGTCAGAAGCGGCTGACTCGCGGCCGGCGCGCGGCGCAGCGCGTAGTACGTGCCCGACCCTTCAGGGGCGGCCTTTTGCTGGCAATAGTCGTCGAAATTCACGAACGGGGCTTGTGGGAGTTCGAAAGGAAGGCGTCGTGGGGTGTCGTCTTGCGGTTCGTCACGCGGCGGACCGACGCACGAACGCTCATTTTATCCGGCAAGGCGCGGGTTCGCTGCCGCCCGGTGTTCGCCGCAAGATTGTGCGCCGAGCCAATGACGCTGCGCTTCGCGTGCGCAAGACTGCGGCAATCGACTCCATCTGCGCGCGCAGCCAAGAGGCATCCATGGCCGCATGAGAAGCGTGGCGACGGATTCCGGCTTCGACTTTCGCGTGTGTGCGAGGCAGATGCACGTCTCGCCGACGACAGCCCTGCATATCACCGCCAACCGCCGTGCCGACGCAAGCTCACGTGTCCGCTCAACGTCTTCGTGATCTGGCAGCCGACGTGCGTGCGGCGGTTCTTGTCGCACGTCGATCGGCCGATCGCCGCTGTCCGCGCGAGCGAGCAGATACCGGATGAGATAAGGCGGGTGATGCACAGGGCGGGCATCGACTTCGCGGGCCGCTCGCAGGCGAAAGGCGAGGTGATGGCGATCGGGCTGGGCGACAGCGGCATCTGATTGACGAAAGCCCGGCTCCAAAACGAAAAACCCCTTTGCCGATGAAAGGGGTTTCGTTGTGGTGCGAGGAGGGGGACTCGAACCCCCACACCCTTGCGGGCGTCAGGACCTAAACCTGGTGCGTCTACCAATTTCGCCATCCTCGCAGCACGGCAGGCGCTCTGGGCTTGTTCGGTGATGACCCGCGCCCGGCGATGCCGCCGTGTCAGGCACCGGTCCACTGTGCCAAGCCCGAGATTCTAACCGATTCATCTGGCGATGTCTGCGAAATTGCGTCAACGCTTTTTTGCGCTGCGGAGCGGCTTGCGGATCGGCTTGTAAGCGCGCGCAAGCGCCGATCCCGGACATACACGCCGGAAGATTGCCGCTTCTCGAGCGGCTGCCTACAATCTCGTTCATTCGTCCGTCTCCACACCCGACCTTCCTCTCATGACTCGCAACGCGCGCAATCGCTTCGTCGCATGGCTCGGCATTGCCGCCATGTGGCTCGCGATCGTCGCGCCGGTCATCAGCCAGACGCTCGACGCACGCAACGCCGCGAGCGACCCGCAAGCGATCCTGTGCGCAGTCGATTCATCCGCAACGGATGCGCACGAAGGGCATCACGCGGCCGGGCAAGACCATACGGCGCAGACGGGCCATCACGACGCACCGAATCACTTCGACGCCTGCTCTTACTGCGGACTGCTTGCGCACAACCTGCCCATCGGCACGGGCGTCGCGCATGGCGTCGCATTGATCGAACGCGTCACGCGCGCTCCGGCGTTTGCGAGCGCCGATCCCGTCGCTTCGAAATCCTTCAACGCCGCGAGCCCGCGCGCGCCTCCCGCAATCTCCTGAAGCTATCCTTCGTCGATCGTCTGGCGTTCGCCGCGCGCACGAGCGCAGCCGACGCGCATTCGTGCGCATGCCTGCCGATACCGCTGCAGGCGCATGGCGCCCGCGCAACGCGCACGCGCTCCACCAGGGCGCTCGATCACATTCGAAGTTCGCATTGGCATCCGATGCTCTTCAACTGAACCGCACACATTCAACCAAAATCGCCATGCTTGCATCCAACCTGAACGCTCCGGCAGCAGCGTCGAACGCGGAGGTCATCGCGCATCGTCGCACGCTCTGGCGCTGGCATTTCTATGCAGGACTCTTCGTGATGCCGCTGCTCATCGTGCTCGCGATCACCGGAACGATCTACTGCTTTCAGCCGCAGATCGAGCCGCTTCTGTATCGCGACCGGATGATCGTCGCGGATACGCACGGCCCCCAGCTTTCCCGCGACGTCCTGCTCGCGAAGGCCGCCGCGCGCGAGCCGCGCGGCGCCGTGCCGACGCTTGCGCAGATCGACGCCGATCGCACGCGCAGCGCCGAGTTCGTCTTTCGCCTTCCATCGGGCGAGAGCGAAAGCGTGTATGTGAACCCCTATGACGGCACGGTCCTCGGCACACTCTCCGTCGAGCATCGATTGATGAAGCAGTTGCGCACTCTGCATCGCGGACTGATGCTCGGAAAGACCGGCGAACTCGTCATGGAGCTGGCGGGCTGCTGGACGCTCGTGATGATCGGCACGGGCATCGCGCTGTGGTGGCCCAGCCGATCGAATGCGCGGCAGGGCGGCGTGTGGCTGCCGCGTCTGTCGCTGCAAGGACGCGCGTGGTGGCGCGATCTACACGCGGTGGGCGGCATCTGGCTCGCCATCGGCGCGCTGTTCTTCGTGCTTTCCGGGCTGCCGTGGTCGGGATCGTGGGGCAAGGAGTTCAAGGCGCTCGCGACCTCCGCGTCGCTCGGCTATCCGAAGGGCGCGTGGGGCGAAGCGCATGTGCATTCGGCCGCGCCGGGCGCCGCATCGAAGAACACGGACGAAGACGCGCTGCACGGCATGCACATGAAGATGGACGATCTGCCGCTGCATCAGACACCGTGGGCCGTCGGTGCGACGACCGTGCCGGATAGCGGCGACCCGCGGTCGCCGGCCGCGCGGGTGTCGGTCGACGACGTGATCGCGCTCGCCGCGAAAAACGGTATTGCCGACGACTACGGCATCGCGCTGCCCGACAAGCCGACGGGCGTCTACACGGTATCGTATTTCCCCGCCGATCCGCGCGCCGAACGCACGCTTCACATCGATCAATACAGCGGCCGCGTGCTGTCCGACATCGATTACGCGAGCTACGGACGAGTCGCGCAATGGATCTCGTACGGGACGTCGCTGCATATGGGACGTTACTTCGGGCTCGCGAACCAGGTCGTCTGCTCCACGATCTCGCTCGGGCTGGCGGCGCTCGCCGTGACGGGCTTCGTCATATGGTGGAAGCGTCGGCCCGCGCGTGAGCTCGGCGCACCGGCACGGCCGGTCAAGCGGCCGCCGATGCGCACGTGGCGCGGCGGCCTGACCTTGCTGGGCGTGATTTTCCCGCTGATGGGCGCGACGATGCTCGCCGTCTGGTGCATCGACCGCCTCGCTTTCGGCAGGAGCCGCGCGGCCTTCTAGCGGTTTCCGACGCTCAGATCGAGCCGAATTTGAGCCGCGTGAGTTGCTCGGCTTCGTTTGCGAGCAGCCGTGCGGCGTCGCGAATCGCCGTATCGAGCGTGATCGGGCCCGGCGCGGGCGAGAAGCAGCCGCTGAAGAATTCGGAGAGCCGCGGCAGCGCGGCCGAATCGACCGCGCCCGAG
Organism: Caballeronia turbans; assembly: GCA_001544655.2. GTDB lineage: Bacteria > Pseudomonadota > Gammaproteobacteria > Burkholderiales > Burkholderiaceae > Caballeronia > Caballeronia turbans. The sequence continues at coordinate 121,006 of FCOD02000005.1, read as the reverse complement.
AGCAGCGACGCCGGCACGCCCTGATCGCGTGCGTGCTTGCAGGCGATGAAGGGCGCCTTGCCGTGCAGCGTCTGGACGTCCGAGCGGCCCTCGCCCGTGATCAGCCAGTTCGCGCCTTCGAGCGCGGCATCGAGGCCGATTTCGCGCGCGACTACTTCCGCGCCCGTCTCGAAGCGCGCGCCGAGCATGTGCAGCGCGAAGCCGAGTCCGCCCGCCGCGCCCGCGCCGGGTTCGTTGCGCTTCACGACGCCCATCGCGGGTTCGAGGAGATCGGCGAAATGGGCGAGGGCGGCGTCGATCGTCGCCACTTGTTCGGGCGTCACGCCTTTCTGCGGACCGAAAATCGCGGTCGCGCCGTGGTCGCCGGTGAGCGGATTATCGACATCCGACATGCCGACGAACTCCGCATCCTTCACACGCGGATCGAGTCCCGACGCATCGATGCGCGCGATCTGCGCGAGCGCCGACGGCACCGGATCGAGGGCCTGGCCGGCCGCATCGAAGAGTTTGAGCCCGAGGCCCACGAGCAGGCCCGCGCCGCCGTCGTTCGTGCTGCTGCCGCCGAGCGCGATGTAGAACTTGCGCGCGCCGGAATCGAGCAGCGCACGAATCGCCTCGCCCATGCCGAGCGTGCTGCGCTCGGTGACCGGCACGGCCATGCCATCCGGATCGGTGATGCCGACGACTTCCGCCGTCTCGATGATCGCGCCGCCATCGTCGAGCAGGCCGGTCGCGGCATCGCGGCGCGCGGCGGCCGCGCCGCGCACGTTGAGCATGCGGCGCCCGCCGCCCGCCGAGAGCATCGCGTCGAGCGTGCCTTCGCCGCCATCGGCCATCGGGCGGATGCGGATGTCGGCATCGGGCCGTGCGCGCCTGATGCCTTCCGCGATGGCGTTCGCGACACCTCCCGCGGAAAGCGAGCCCTTGAAGGAATCGGGAGCGATGACAACTACGGGAGCGGCAGACATGGCGTTAGGCATGGTGTCTCAAATGTTCTGGTGTGAAAGGACCGTTGAAAAACCGCGGCGTGCCTCAATTTATTCGCTTGTTGCATGCGCTCCATGCCTTGCAGCAATGGATTGCACGGCGAGGGCGTTCGTCGCGTGAATCATGCGCCGGCAAGCTTATCAGCGCGCGTTGCGCCGCAAAATAGCCGCGCGCGGATAGCCGGAATTGTGCGCGTACGAGCGCGTCCGAAAAACGCGGACTTACGCCGAAATCTGGCTGCGAAACGGGCACTTTTCGACGCAAATCGCGCCGAAACGGCGTGTTGCCAAATTAGTCGGCGGGGCCGCCCCGAATAGTTTGCTAAAATACCCGGCTCTGTTGACTGACACTGTGTCGGGCGACGTTCCGGCACTCCCGCGAGACGCGTTTTAGCGCGCGTCTTTCGGCGCCAGGCGTCGATTACGGCCGGCTCACGCAGAGCCCGCATCCGGACCCGCGCCTTTAGAACCGCGGAAGAACCGAACACCGAATTTTACGATTTAATCTAGGACGATTTCAGCCATGGCTAACGTAGTTGAGAACCTCGGCAAGCTCGAACGCCGCGTGACGATTTCCCTGCCGAAAGACACGGTGCAGAAGGAAGTGGATTCGCGCATCCGCCAGTTGGCCAAGAACGTGCGCATGCCGGGCTTCCGCCCGGGCAAGGTGCCGCTCAAGATGGTGACGCAGCAGTACGGCGGCCAGGTCGAGGCAGAAGTGCTGAGCGACAAGGTCGGCAAGGAATTCTTCGACGTCACGCGCGCGGAAAACCTGCGTGTTGCGGGCCAGCCGAGCTTCGCGCCGAAGTCGGAAGTCGCAGCTGACGCCTACGCGTTTGACGCGACCTTCGAGGTCTACCCCGAAGTGAAACTGGGCGATGTGGCGAACGCTGAAATCGAACGCACGGTCACCACCATCTCCGAAGCTGAAGTCGATCGCACGCTGGACATCCTGCGCAAGCAGCGCGTGCACTTTCACGCGCGCGGCGAAGCGGGCGAGCACGGCGACGGCGGCCCGAGCACCGCAGCGGCCGACGGCGACCGCGTGACGCTCGACTTCGTCGGCAAGATCGACGGCGTCGCGTTCGAAGGCGGCAGCGCACAGGACTTCGCATTCGTGCTGGGCGAAGGCCGCATGCTCCCCGAATTCGAGCAGGCCGCGACGGGCCTGAAGGTCGGCGAAACGCGCGAGTTCGATCTCAAGTTCCCTGAGGACTACCACGGCAAGGACGTCGCGGGCAAGACGGCGCAGTTCACGATCACGGTCAAGAAAATCGAGTGGCCGCATCTGCCGGAAATCAACGCGGATTTCGCGAAATCGCTCGGCATCGAAGACGGCGATCTCACGAAGATGCGCACCGAGATCAAGGACAACCTGGAGCGTGAAGCGAAGCGCCGCACGCAGCAGATCGTGAAAAACCAGGTCATGGACGCGCTCCTGAAGATCTCCGAACTGGACGTGCCGAAGGCGCTGATCGAGCAGGATCAGCAGCGTCTCGTCGAAATGGCGCGCCAGGACCTGCAGCAACGCGGCGTGCCGAACGCCGCCGACGCGCCGATTCCGGCTGAAATGTTCGCCGAGCAGGCCGAGCGCCGCGTGAAGCTGGGCCTCGTGCTGGCCGAGCTGGTGAAGGCCAACGAACTGCAGGCGAAGCCCGAACAGATCCGCGCTGAAGTGGACGAATTCGCCAAGAGCTACGAAGACCCGAAGGAAGTCGTCCGCTGGTATTATTCGAACCAGCAGCGCCTCGCCGAGATGGAAGCGTACGTCGTGGAAAGCAACGTCGTCGATTTCGTCCTGGGCAAGGCCAAGGTGACCGACAAGGAAGTCAGCTTCGAGGAACTGGCCAGCGCAACGGCGCAAGCCTGACGCGTTGAGCAAGGGGCGTGCGGAGTCGTCGGACTGACGGCCCGCACGCCTTTTTTGCATTAAAGTTGGGCGTTTGCATGCCGTTCTAGTGGATGTTCCTTTGTCGTTCAGTATCCCTATTCCGAACAAGGAAATTGCATGACCTTTCGCGCTGAATTGCTCGATACGTTGGCGTCCCACGCACCGCGGGACTTCGAAGCCCAGGCGCTCGGCCTCGTTCCGATGGTCGTGGAAACGAGCGGCCGCGGCGAGCGAGCCTATGACATTTATTCGCGTCTCCTCAAGGAGCGCGTGGTGTTTCTCGTCGGCGAGGTGAATGACCAGTCGGCGAACCTCGTCGTCGCGCAACTGCTGTTTCTCGAAAGCGAGAACCCGGACAAGGACATCAGCCTGTACATCAACAGCCCTGGCGGTTCCGTTTCGGCCGGCATGGCGATCTACGACACCATGCAGTTCGTGAAGCCCGATGTTTCCACGCTGTGCATGGGTCTCGCCGCGAGCATGGGCGCGTTCCTGCTGGCAGCGGGCGCGAAGGGCAAGCGCGTCGCGCTGCCGAACGCGCGCGTGATGATTCACCAGCCGCTCGGCGGCGCGCGCGGTCAGGCATCGGACATCGAAATTCAGGCGCGGGAAATCCTGTACCTGAAGGAGCGGTTGAATCAGTTGCTGTCGCATCACACGGGGCAGCCGGTCGAGCGCATTGCGCGCGACACGGATCGCGACAACTTCATGTCGGGCGACGACGCACAAGCTTACGGCCTCGTCGACCAGGTGCTTCACAAGCGTCCCTGAAGGCGTCCGGAGCGGCGCCGCGCCGGTGCTCGGAGACGGATACCGGCCAGCAATGCGAAGTCGCGCATGCGGCGCAACGCCAAAACGCGCTTCGTTCGACCTCCAGGTGCGAATCTGCGTCGTCGAATCGAAGGGCGTATCATGTAACAAGAGTGTCCGGAGGCTTACACATTTATGGCGGACAAAAAAGGTTCCAGCAGCGAAAAGCTGCTGTATTGCTCGTTCTGCGGAAAAAGCCAGCATGAGGTGAAGAAGCTCATTGCTGGGCCGTCGGTGTTCATCTGTGATGAATGTATCGATCTGTGCAACGAGATCATTCGCGACGAGGCAGCGGGTGCGGCGGAGGAGGCCGGGCTGACCAGGTCCGACCTGCCGAGCCCGCAGGAAATCAGCGATATCCTCAATCAGTACGTCATTGGCCAGGAACGCGCGAAGAAAATTCTCGCGGTGGCCGTGTACAACCATTACAAGCGGCTCAAGCATCTCGACAAGAAAGACGAGATCGAGCTGTCGAAGAGCAATATTCTCTTGATCGGGCCGACCGGCTCGGGCAAGACGCTGCTCGCGCAGACGCTCGCGCGCATGCTGAACGTGCCGTTCGTGATCGCGGATGCAACGACGCTGACCGAAGCCGGCTATGTCGGCGAGGACGTCGAGAATATCATTCAGAAGCTGCTGCAAAACTGCAACTACGAAGTCGACAAGGCGCAGCGCGGAATCGTTTACATCGACGAGATCGACAAGATCAGCCGCAAGTCTGACAACCCGTCCATCACGCGCGACGTGTCGGGCGAGGGCGTGCAGCAGGCTTTGCTCAAGCTCGTCGAAGGCACGATGGCATCGGTGCCGCCGCAAGGCGGACGCAAGCACCCGAATCAGGATTTCATCCAGGTCGATACAACCAACATCCTGTTCATCTGCGGCGGCGCGTTCGACGGACTCGAAAAGGTCATCACGGATCGCACCGAGAAGACTGGGATCGGTTTCGGCGCAAGCGTGAAGAGCAAGCAGGATCGCGATGCGGGCGAAGTGCTGCGTGAAGTCGAGCCTGAGGATTTGATCAAGTTCGGTCTGATTCCGGAGCTGATCGGCCGTCTGCCCGTCGTGGCGACGCTCGGCAAGCTCGACGAAGCCGCGCTCGTGAAGATCCTGATCGAGCCCAAGAACGCGCTCGTGAAGCAGTATCACAAGCTCTTCGCGATGGAACGCGTGGAACTGGAAATCCGTCCGGCTGCGCTGCAGGCCATCGCGCAGAAGGCGATTCGCCGCAAGACCGGCGCGCGCGGCCTGCGTTCGATTCTGGAACAGGCGTTGCTCGACGTGATGTACGAACTGCCGACCATGAAGGGCGTTTCGAAGGTGATCGTCGACGACAACACGATCGACGGCGACGGCAAGCCGCTCCTCATCTACGAAGACGCACCGAAAGTAGCAGGATCGAACTGAAGCAGGCTGTGTGTCGGCGAAAGGCCGTTCATGGCGACGTGAACGGCCTTTTATTTTTTTCGGTTTATCTTGTGGACGTTACTGACGCGATCTTTGACTAACGACTTTTCCCTTCCGATAAAGGCTTGCAATAGCTCTGAACGGCCTTACTTACGATTGAATTGATTCCATTAATGGGGAAATGAAATGTCAGGAACCCAACTCCTCCCGCAGGAACGCATTACGCTGCCGTTGCTCCCGCTGCGCGACGTAGTCGTTTTCCCGCATATGGTGATTCCGCTCTTCGTCGGGCGGCCCAAGTCGATCAAGGCCCTCGAAGCCGCGATGGAAGGCGGCAAGCACATCATGCTCGTCGCCCAGAAAACGGCGGCGAAAGATGAGCCGACCGAAAAGGACATGTACGAAGTAGGGTGTGTCGCCAACATCCTGCAAATGCTGAAGCTGCCTGACGGCACCGTAAAAGTGCTCGTCGAAGGGCTGCAGCGCGCGAAGACGCTCTCGATCGAAGAGCAGGAAACGCAGTTTTCATGCGATGTGATGCCGCTCGAGCCGGATCACGCTGACAGCGCTGAAACCGAAGCGCTGCGCCGCGCGATTGTTTCCCAGTTCGATCAGTACGTGAAGCTCAACAAGAAGATTCCGCCGGAGATCCTGACGTCGCTGTCGGGTATCGACGAAGCGGGTCGTCTTGCCGACACCATCGCCGCGCATCTGCCGCTCAAGCTCGATCAGAAGCAGCACATCCTCGAGATGTTCCCTGTGATCGAGCGCCTGGAGCATTTGCTCGCCCAGCTCGAAGCCGAAATCGACATCCTTCAGGTCGAGAAGCGCATTCGTGGGCGTGTGAAGCGCCAGATGGAAAAGAGCCAGCGCGAGTACTACCTGAACGAACAGGTCAAGGCCATCCAGAAGGAACTGGGCGAAGGCGAAGAGGGCGCGGACCTCGAAGAACTCGAGAAACGCATCACCGCCGCGCGCATGCCGAAGGAAGCCAAGAAGAAGGCCGATGCCGAGCTGAAGAAGCTGAAGCTCATGTCGCCGATGTCCGCGGAAGCGACCGTCGTGCGCAATTACATCGACACGCTGATCGGCCTGCCGTGGCGCAAGAAGAGCAAGGTCAACAACGACCTCTCGAACGCCGAGCGCGTGCTGGATGAAGACCACTTCGGCCTCGAGAAAGTGAAGGAACGCATTCTGGAGTACCTCGCGGTTCAACAACGCGTCGAGAAGGTGAAGGCGCCGATCCTGTGCCTCGTCGGGCCTCCCGGCGTCGGCAAGACCTCGCTCGGCCAGTCGATCGCGCGTGCGACGAACCGCAAGTTCGTGCGCATGGCGTTGGGCGGCGTGCATGACGAGTCCGAGATTCGCGGTCACCGTCGTACGTATATCGGCTCGATGCCCGGCAAGATCCTGCAAAGCCTCGCGAAGGTAGGCGTACGCAATCCGCTCTTCCTGCTCGACGAAGTCGACAAGATGGGCATGGATTTCCGCGGCGATCCTGCCTCTGCGTTGCTCGAAGTGCTCGACCCGGAACAGAACCACACGTTCGCGGACCACTACATCGAAGTGGACTTCGACCTGTCGGACGTAATGTTCGTGGCGACGTCGAACTCGCTGAACATTCCGCCGCCGCTGCTCGACCGGATGGAAGTCATCCGCCTGTCGGGTTACACGGAAGACGAGAAGGTCAGCATCGCGACGCGTTACCTGCTGCCGAAGCAGAAGCGCAACAACGGGCTGAAGGACGGCGAAATCGACGTCACGGAACAAGCCATCCGCGACATCATTCGTTACTACACGCGTGAAGCGGGCGTACGTTCGCTCGAGCGTGAAGTGTCGAAGATTTGCCGCAAGGTCGTGAAGATGTTGCTGCTGAAGAAGGCCGAAGGCGCCGTGAAGGTCGATGGCTCCAACCTCGACACCTTCCTCGGCGTGCGCAAGTACGACTTCGGTCTGGCCGCGAAGGACAACCAGATCGGTCAGGTAACGGGCCTTGCATGGACGGAAGTCGGCGGCGATCTGCTGACGATCGAAGCAGCGGTGATGCCCGGCAAGGGCGGCGTGATCCGCACGGGTTCGCTCGGCGACGTCATGAAGGAATCCGTCGAAGCGGCGCGTTCGGTGGTTCGCTCGCGTTCGCGTCGTCTCGGCATCACGGATGAGTCGTTCGAGAAGAAGGACATTCACATCCACGTGCCGGAAGGCGCGACGCCGAAGGACGGTCCGTCCGCCGGTATCGCGATGACCACGGCCCTGGTGTCGGTGCTGACGGGCATTCCGGTTCGCGCCGATGTTGCGATGACGGGCGAAATCACGTTGCGCGGCGAAGTGCTGCCGATCGGCGGGTTGAAGGAAAAGCTGCTGGCGGCGCATCGCGGCGGCATCAAGCTCGTGCTGATCCCCGAGGAGAACACGAAGGATCTGGCCGAGATTCCCGACAACGTGAAGAACGCCATCGAGATCGTGCCGGTTCGCTGGATCGATCGCGTGCTGGAACTGGCGCTCGAACGTACGCCGGAGTCGTTGCCTGAAGACGAAGCGAAGGCGACGCCGGTCGCGGCCGAACAGCAGAAGGACGCGCCTGCACCGGGCGAGGTCGTGAAGCACTGAGCGCTTCCTGCAACACGGTTCATCGCCGTGTCGTGTGATCGAAGCTAAAACCCGCGGGTGTATGCCCGCGGGTTTTTCTTTGGGCGCGCGGCTTTACCGAGGAGCTCTTCTAAAACGCCTCGAACCCGCACCGAATAAGGCTCAACCCTCGTTGACACGCTGCTTTCGGCTAAGTTAAATGAGCGCCGCATCCAATCATATCGAGATGCCATTCGCATCGATGCTGGACCAGATCGATTAAAACGTGCCAATACTGATTCGGGGATCACAATGAACAAGACGGAACTGATCGACCATATCGCGCAGCAAGCCGATATCTCCAAGGCCGCCGCCGGCCGAGCGCTCGAAGCGGTGATCGGCGGCGTAAGCGCGACGCTGAAGAAGGGCGGCACCGTGACGCTCGTCGGCTTCGGCACGTTCGCCGTCGGTAAGCGCACTGCGCGCACGGGCCGCAATCCGCGCACGGGCGACGCGATCAAGATCAAGGCCGCGAAGGTTCCGAAATTTCGCCCTGGCAAAGCGCTGAAGGATGCGCTAAACTAGCGGACTCGCTGGATGCGGCGCTTCTCAAAACGAAGCGTTAAGTTTAACGAGGCGCAAACCGAGTGAATTTGCGGACCGGGTGCTTAGCTCAGTTGGTAGAGCGGCGCCCTTACAAGGCGTAGGTCGGGAGTTCGAGCCTCTCAGCACCCACCAGGTCTCAGTTCATTGCGCGCTACCCAGGAGCGGTAGTTCAGTTGGTTAGAATACCGGCCTGTCACGCCGGGGGTCGCGGGTTCGAGTCCCGTCCGCTCCGCCAGAATCAAACAAAAAAGTCCTGCAAGCTGCATTGCTTGCAGGACTTTTTTGTTTTACGTGCGCTCGCGCTGTCGTTAAGAATACTAATGATTGCGTCAAAGAAGCACGGTTCCGAGCACTTGGATGCGCCGCCCAGGGCGGCATCCTGGGGCGCGACACCTTTAATTACAAGGATCAGCACGACAATTTCGCCTTGGGCAACGCAAATCCCACCCGCCTTTCGCCTTTTCCCCGCCCACTGTTGTAATATCGAGCGTTTTGTTATAACCACGCAGCGTTACGCATGCTCGACTTCTTCCGTAATCACCAGCGCCTGATGATGGCTCTGCTAATCCTGATCGTCGTGCCCGGTCTGGGCATGGTCGGGATTCAGGGCTTCAGCAACTATTTCGACGAGAGTTCCTACGTCGCCAGCGTGAATGGCCACAAGATCACGCGCGCCGAGTTCGACAGCGCCTTCCGTCAGCAAGTGGACCGCGCCCGCTCGATGCTCGGCGCACAGTTCGACGCCAAGATGTTCGACACGCCCGAGGCACGCGCCGCGATGGTCGACAGTCTCGTGCAGCAACGCGCGATGGCCGACGAAACGCAGCGTCTGCATCTGACCGCGTCGGATGACGCCGTGCGTCGCGCGCTGCTTTCCGATCCGGTGATTTCGTCGCTGAAGAAGCCCGACGGCAGCATCGACCTCGATCGCTACAAGCAACTGCTCGCGATGCAGGGCATGACGCCCGCGCAGTACGACGAGCGCATGCGCTACACGATCGCGACCGAGCAGATTCCGGGCAGCATCCAGGCGACTTCGTTCACGTCGAAGTCGCTCGCACAGAGCCTGACGGAACTTGCAGAGCAGAAGCGCTCGGTGCAAGGCCTGTCGCTGCGCACGGCCGATTACACCGCGAAGATCCAGCCGACCGACGCGCAGCTCACGGCATACTACGACGCGCATCGCAACGACTTCGCGACGCCCGAGACGGCCACGATCCAGTATCTCCTGCTGTCGCCGTCGACGGTCGCGGCGGCATCGAAGCCGAGCGACGCCGATCTCAAGAAGTATTACGACGAGAACATCCAGCGCTATCGGACGGAAGCGGAAGTGCGCGCGAGCCACATTCTCGTGAACGCGCCGAAGGACGCGAGCGCGGCCGACAAGGCGAAGGCGAAGCAGAAAGCCGAAGAACTGCTCGCGCAAGTCAAGGCTCATCCCGACCAGTTCGCGCAGATCGCGCAGAAGAACTCGGACGATCCTGGCTCGGCGAGCAAGGGCGGCGATCTCGGCTACTTCGCGCATGGGCAGATCGCGGGCGGCAAGGCATTCGACGATGCCGCATTCGGCCTGAAGAAGGGCGAGGTGAGCAATATCGTCGAATCGGATTTCGGCTATCACATCATCCAGGCGACCGACGTTAAGCCATCGGTCACAAGACCGTTCGATGAAGTGAAGGACTCGCTCGCGAAGGACTATGCGGCCCAGCAAGGCACGAAGGGCTTCGCGGAAGACGCGCAGGGCTTCACCGACCTCGTCTACGAGAAGGCGAAGTCGCTGCAACCCGCCGCGGACAAATACAAGCTCACGATCCAGACGGCGACGGTCGGCCCGAAGCCGAATCCGCAATTGCCACAGGACAATCCGCTCAACAATCCGAAGTTCCTCACGGCCGTCTTCGCGCCGGACGCGGTGAAGGATCGCAACAACACGCAGGCCATCGACGTCGGCAACAACACGCTGATTGCCGCGCGCGTGACCGACTACAAGGCGTCTTCCGTCCCGGCGTTCGACGTCGTAAAGGACGACGTCCGCAAGAAGGTGGTCGCGGAACTGGCCGCTGCGATGGCAAAGAAGGACGGCGAAGCGAAGCTGGCGGACCTGCAGAAGTCGAAGTCGGCCGATGGCTTCACGTCGCCGGTCACGGTCTTGCGTAACGACGCGCAAGGCTTGCCGCCCGCCGCGCTGAGCGCGATCTTCAAGGTGGACGCATCGAAACTTCCGGCTTATGTCGGCGTGGATCTCGGCGCGGACGGCTACGCGATTTATCGCGTGAACGGGATCGAAAAGGGTGCGCCGGTCGCAGCCGATCGCCTCGCGGGCGCGCAGCAGCAGGTCGCGCAGGTCTATGCGCAGGCCGACATGGAGGCGTACATCAACGCGTTGAAGGCGCGCTCGAAGGTCAAGCTGAGCCAGGCGCCCCCGCCGTCGTCGTCAAACTGATCGATACTGGCTTCATAAAAAAAGCCCCGCTTCCGAAAGAATGCGGGGCTTTTTTGTTCGGCTATGCCGCCATGAGGCAGCAAGCAGCCGTCCGAGCTTCGCTTACAGGCAAGCCTGGATATCGCCGGTTGCCTGACTGCCGGCAGCGCCCGAGGCGCGGAAACCGACCCACGTGCCCGAACCCGACCATGCCGGGCGGACAATGGCCGCCGCGCCGGTCGGCGGTTGCTGGCCGGGCACGTACACGTCGACGGCCTGATCGTTCGCGAGCGTGTTCTGCGACACGACCTGCTGCTGCGACGAGTCCGCCCATTTCTGGGCGACGCATTGCGCGACGACCTTCGGCGCTTTCTGGCTCGTGCCGACTTGCTGCACACCGGCGGGCGGCTGAGCAGCACAGGCCGAAATCGCAACGGTCAGGGCGAGAAGAGGGATAAATTTCACGTGACCTCCTTGTAGAGTCGCTCACGACGAGCGGGGTTATAAGAGTTACGCGAAAGTCTCAGATATCTGAATCTTGGCCATGCTCCGCGTCGGTTGCTGAAGCTGTCGCGTCCGGCGTCTTCGTTAATGCGACGCACTGGCGCCCAGCAAGGGTTTCAAGGTTGGCCAGACGTTATCCAACAGCAAAGGCTGGGCCTGCACGGTCGGATGAATCTGGTCGGCCTGGAACATGGCAGGCTTGTCAGCGATGCCGGCAAGCAGAAACGGCACGAGCGGCACGTTCTTGTCCTTCGCGATACGCTCGTAGACCGCGTGGAACTTTTGCGTGTAGTCGGGGCCGTAATTGGGTGGAACGTACATGCCGATGAGTAAAACCTTCGCATGCGCGGCCTGCGATGCCTCGACGATGCTGCGCAGATTCGTCTCCGTCGTCGCGAGCGGCACGCCACGCAACGCGTCGTTCGCGCCGAGTTCGACGATTACGACAGCCGGCTTGATGCGCGACAGCACCGCGGTCAGACGCGCGCGCCCGCCGCTTGTGGTGTCGCCGCTGATGCTCGAATTGGCGACGCTATAATCGAAACGCTCCTTCGCCAGCTTCTCGCGCAGCAGATTCACCCAGCCAGTGTCGCGCGGCAGACCGTATTCGGCCGACAGACTATCGCCCAGCACGACGATTGCGGGCTTCGGTTGCGATGCCGCCTGCGCGTCTGCCGCGTGCGCGGTCGCACAACATGCCGCCATCAGCGCGGCGGTCGCAAAGCCGCGCAAGTTCTTTTTCAGGGTGTCCATGCAAAACAATATCGAGCCGGTCATCGAAGTTCGGGGATTAAGCAAGCGAGTGAAGGACGCAACGGGCGAGCTCACGATTCTCGATCAGGTCGATCTGTCGATTGCGAAGGGTAGCAGCGTCGCGATCGTCGGAGCATCGGGCTCGGGCAAGTCGACATTGCTCGGCTTGCTCGCCGGATTGGACAGCGCGAGCGAGGGCTCGGTTCGTCTGCTTGGCAAGGAGTTGGCCACGTTGAACGAAGACGAGCGCGCCGCGCTCAGAAGCGGCGCGGTCGGCTTCGTGTTCCAGTCGTTCCAGTTGATGCCGCATCTGACCGCGCTCGAGAACGTCATGCTGCCCCTCGAGCTGCGCGCTCAGACTCCGCACAGCGAAATCGCAGCGCGCGCCCGTTCGCTGCTCGATCAGGTCGGGCTGTCGCAACGCACCGGCCATTATCCGAAGCTGCTTTCCGGCGGCGAACAGCAGCGCGTCGCGCTCGCGCGCGCGTTCGTCACGCATCCTGTCGTGCTCTTCGCCGACGAACCCACCGGCAGCCTCGACGCCGCAACCGGCTGCGCAATCATCGACCTGATGTTCGAGATGAATCGGCGCAACGGCGCGACGCTCGTGCTGGTTACGCACGATCAGGAACTCGCCGAGCGTTGCGATGCCACGGTGACGATCGAAGCGGGGCGCCTCGTCAACGGTCTCGGCGTGTAAAAAAGCCCGCAACGCGCAAGCGTCGCGGGCCATCGACGACTACGGGAGCGTCAGCGCTTCAGCGCCTTGCGCGCACGCGCGATCAACGCCGATGTCGACGAGTCGTGCCTGGCCGGATCGACGCTCGCGGCAGTGATATCGGCCTCGACGACCTTGCCGAGAATCTTGCCGAGCTCAACGCCCCACTGATCGAACGAGTTGATGTCCCACACCGTGCCCTGCACGAGCACCTTGTGCTCGTAGAGCGCGATGAGCGCGCCGAGCGTCTGCGGCGTGAGGGCATCGAGCATGATGGTCGTGGTTGGCCGGTTGCCGGGGAAGCTCAGATGCGTCGCCAGTTCTTCCTTGCCAGGACCGGCAACCTTCTTTGCTTCTTCCAGCGTGCGGCCGAGCATCAGCGCTTCGCTCTGCGCAAAGCAGTTGGCGAGCAGCTTCGCGTGATGATCGACGAGCGGATGCTCCGGCGTCAGCACGGCGATGAAGTCGATCGGGATGAGCGTGGGGCCCTGATGCAGCATCTGGAAGAACGCGTGCTGGCCGTTCGTGCCCGGCTCGCCCCAGATGACGGCCGCCGTCGGATAGTCGACCATCTTGCCGTCGAGGCGCGCGGACTTGCCGTTGCTCTCCATCTCGAGCTGCTGGAGGTATGAAGGCAGATAGTGCAGCGCCTGCGAATACGGCGCCACCAGATCGCTCTGTGAGCCAAAAAAGTTGCGATACCAGATGCCGATCATGCCCATCAGCACGGGCAGGTTCCTGTCGAGCGGGGCGGTGCGGAAGTGCTCGTCCATCGCAGCCGCGCCTTGCAGGAGCGCGTCGAAATTTTTCGGGCCGACCGACAGCATGATCGAGAGACCCACCGCCGACCACAGCGAGTAACGGCCGCCGACCCAGTCCCACATCTCGAACACGTTTTCTTTCGCGATACCGAACTTGACGACTTCAGCCGGATTCGCCGAGACGCCGACGAAATGCTTCGACAACTGATCTTCGGGACAGCCGGACTTCAGGAACCAGTCGCGCATCGAATGCGCGTTGGTCATCGTCTCGAGCGTCGTGAAGGTCTTGGAGACGACGATCGCCAGCGTCTCCTCGGCGTCGACTTGCTGAAGGACGTTCCAGAGATCGGCGCCGTCGACGTTCGATACGAAGTGCGTGTCGAGATCCTTCGAAGCGAGATGATGCAGCGCATGCACGACCATCTTCGGTCCGAGGTCCGAGCCGCCGATACCGATGTTTACGACGTGACGGATGCGCTTGCCGCTATAGCCTTTCCATGAGCCGTCGCGCACGCGATCGGAGAAGGCGGCCATTTTGGCCTTTTCCTTCTGCACCTGCTCGTAGAAAGGCGCGTCGGGCGACTGCGCGCGCAGCGCGGTATGCAGCACCGCGCGATGTTCGGTGATGTTGACGATATCGCCACGGAACATCGCGTCGCGGCGTTCGGTGACCTTGGCCTGCTGGGCGACCTCGACGAGCAGCTTGAGCGTTTCGTCCTTGACGCGGTTCTTGGAGAAGTCGATTGCGAGGCCGCCGCCTTCGAAGGTCAAGCGCTCGGCGCGCGTCGGCGCGGTGTCGTTCTGAGGCCCGAACCAGTCGCGCAGGCGCTCGCCGGAGATGGCATCGTAATGCGACTGGAGCGCCGACCAGGCAGGAAGCGAATTGAGCATCGAGTTTTGGGTCATGAGCGGTCCGATAGTCTGAGAGTGACAGAGGAATACGTTCGTGCGATTGCGGCCCGGCTTGCCTGTGCGTGTCGTGTTTGGTGAACGCGACTAAACGGCCGCGGTTGCCCGAATCAAAAAAGAGTATAGCGACGATGCATGACCGGATGCTTGCAAAGCGTCACGGGACTTCGCGGGCGTGCGCCCGCAAGCCTTCAGCTTCGCGCGTGCTGCGCGTAAAAGCGGCGGTTGATGAGACCGCGCACGGCCGGCGCGAGTTCGCCCGCGGTCAATCCCGCCGGGCCCATGCCGTCGTCGGTAAGTGTCTGCGCGGCAAGGCCATGCAGATAGACGCCCGCGAGCGCGGCTTCGTAGGCCGGCAGTTTCTGCGCGAGCAATGCTCCGATCAATCCGCCGAGCACGTCGCCGGTGCCGCCTGTCGCGAGACCGGCGTTGCCGGTTGGATTCACGCAGACACGTCCGTCGGACGACGCGATTACGGTGCCCGAGCCCTTGAGCACCGCGATCGCCGCATAGCGCGCGGCGAGCTGGCGCGCGGCGGCGATGCGGTCGGCCTGAACGGATTTCGCGTCAGTCTGCAAGAGACGCGCCGCTTCGAGCGGATGCGGCGTCAGGATGCACGGATCGCCCTTGGCGCCGCGTGTCGCGACGGCGGAGGCGAGCGCGTCGTCTTTGGCGACGAGATTGAGCGCGTCGGCATCGAGCAGCTTCGGGATGTCGAGCTTGAGCGCGTCCGCCAGCACGTTTTTCGCGCGCTCGCTCGTGCCCATGCCGCAGCCGATGGACAGCGCGTCCATCCTGTCGGGCGCGAAGCCGTCGGCGCGATGCAGCATCAGCTCGGGATGCGGCGGATCATAGGGCGGAAAGCCTTCGCCCAGAATCGCGACGTGAACCTTTCCCGCGCCGCCGTAGAGCGCCATGCGCGCGGCGAGAATCGGCGCGCCGCACATGCCGGTGTCGCCGCCGATGACCGCGAGCGAGCCGAACGTGCCCTTGTTGGTCGCGTTGTCGCGCGGCGGCATGCATGCGCCGAAGAGTGCGGGCGCATTGAGCGTGATCGAAGGCGCGGTGCTCGAATCGACCTCCAGCGTCGACACGAAAAGCCGTCCCGTCAGATCGCGGCCTTGTGACGTGAAATGCCCCGGCTTCGCGCCGATGAACGTGATGGTGTCCGTCGCGCGCACGGCTTCGCCGCCGTTCACGGGTGTGCCGGTGTCGCTGTTCAGGCCGCTTGCGATGTCGAGCGCGAGCACGCGGCCTGAAGCGCTGGAACGGCGCGTCATGCGCGCGGCGATATCCGCGAATACGCCGTCGAGCGCGCGCGTGAGGCCGATGCCGAACATGCCGTCGACGAGCCAGCCGAAGCCGTCGAACGATGCGGGCGGCTGGCCGTCGATCGGCACGCCCGCCGCGCGCGCCGATTCGAGCGCCCAGCGTGCGTCGTCGGGCTTGACCTCGACCGGCATGCACACACGTACCGCAATGCCGGCGCGATGCAGTTGCTCCGCCATCACGAGCGCGTCGCCGCCGTTGTTGCCGGGGCCGGCCACGAGCCACACCGGCCGTGCGCGGGAGTCGGGATCGTTCTCGAGCACGTCGATGAGGCATTGCGCGGCGGCCGCCCCCGCGCGCGCCATCAGCGTGTGCGGCGGCAGCGCCGCAGCCGCACGCGCTTCGAGCGCGCGCAGCTCGGTAAGCGTCAGCAGCGCGAGGGGATCGTCTTTGGGGCTGAAGTAGGGTGAGCGGGCAGCGGTCATGGCGGCGGGCGGAAGGGCGCTTCGAGAATCGAGTCGGTCGGGAATCCGGCGTCGCCGCAGCAATCGTGCCCGTCGCGGCGGTGCGCGCCGCGCGGTGACTGCTGCTTGCTAGAAGCGCTCGATGCTCATCGCCGCGAGCGCGCTGGCGGGAATGTCGGGCGTAACGCCGGAGACGAGGTCCGCGATCACTTTAGCAGACCCGCATGCGAGGCCCCAGCCGGCCGGGCCGTGCGCCGCGTTGACGAAAAGCCGCGGATGGCGCGTCGCGCCGACGACCGGCAGCCCGTCGGCGGTGATCAGTCGCAAACCATCCCACGCGCGCGCGGCGGACACTCGCGCCGCGCCCGGAATCCAGTCGTGCGTGCCCTGACCGAGCAAATCGAGCGCGCGCCGGGCCAGCGTGGCGTCGAGCGGCTTGTCGGCTTTGGAGGCGCTCTGAAACACGCCCGCGCCGCCCACGCGCAGCCGCTGGTTCACGCGCGTCATCGTGATGCGCTTGATCGTATCGACGACCGTGAGATGCGGCACGCGCTCCTCATAGGCGACGGGCGCAGTCAGCGTGTGCACGCGCAGCGGAAAAAGCGAGGACGCCGACCGGATGCCGCCGATGAGCCCGGGCGTGCCGGTGCCCGCCGCGACGACGATCGCGTCCGCGGTGATCAGCTCCACCTCGGCCCTGCGCTTCTTGCCCTCGCTCGGATCGGCGAGTTCGACGGCGGCGCGCGCGCCGTCGAGCCGCACCGACGCGACGCTCCGGTGCATGCGGAACTGCACGCCATCGTCTTCGAGCACCTGCTTCAGTTGCTTCGTGAAAAGCGGGCAGTTCGCGGTGCGCTCCTCGGGCAGCAGCACGCCGCCCGCGAACTCGGGGTAGTCCGGCACGGAAGGTTCGACGGCGACGCATTCCTCGGGCGTCAGCAGCCGATACGGCACGCCGCAGCCCTTGAGCAGATCGATGGCCGGTTGCGCGTCTTCGAGCTCGCGCGGCTGCCGGAACACGTGCAGCATGCCGCGGCGTTGTTCGAAATCGAGTTCCAGGCGGCTTTCGATGTCCGCCAGCACGCGCCGCGACAGATCGACGAGCGGCTGCAGATGCGCGTACTGCGCAGCGAACGCCTCGGGATCGCGAAGCGCCGCGAGTTGCTTGATGAAGTCGCGGGCGGCCGAGTCGAACCCGGTCTTGACCACCATGCCGCTTTGCTTCGAGCGGCTCGATGCCATGAAGGTCGGCCCGAACCAGACATCGAGCGGCGATGGCAGCAGCGCGCCGCCCTGGCCGTAGGTGGCGCCTTGCGCGACGGTCGCGTGGCGCTCGATCACGCAAACGCGATGGCCTGCCGCGTGCAACTGGCAGGCGGTGGCGATGCCGGCGATTCCTCCGCCGATGACGATGACATCCATGACTTTTTGTGCCCGAAGGCGCGAGATTGCAGTGCTGCGCGGTGTGACGCGCGGGAGCGAAGCGCCCGACGCCGCGCGCCTTGACGGTAAAACGACGGATCCTGAAGCGCGGCTCGGCGCGCCGGACCCGAAGAGCGCGCCATGATAGCGCCAAAATCGTTTGCGAGGGACGGCAACCCGCGCGGTCATGCGGTGCGTGACTCATCAAGTTTGCCCCGGCCTTGTGCGTCCAGCTGATTTCGGGATGAGAACCGATTGGGTTCGCCTCGCCGCGCGCCGCCGCACAGCGCCGGGACGGACCGCCCGGCCCGATTTCGAGACGCTTCCGGGTTATAATCGCGGTCTTCCTTTCGCCTCACGCCGTTTTGCGCGCTCGAGTCCGAATTTGCGATTTTTTCGATTCGCAAAAAAGCGAGCGTCGCGCGAGCGGCACACAGACGTCATCGACGCACCGTCACAATGGCCCACTTCTCGTGTTTCCCCGGCGCTTCGGCCCTCTCCGATTTTCGTCAAACCCGCCTTCTCGAAACGCTCGCCCGCATCGACGCGAATATCGTCGGCGTGCGCGGTCAGTTCCTGCATTTCGTCAACGCGTCCGAGCCGCTCACCGACGATGACAACAGCCGCATCGATGCGCTGATGCACTACGGCGCGCCTTTCGACGCATCGAAGGAGCGCGGCCAGGTCGAGACCTTCCTGGTCGTGCCGCGCTTCGGCACGGTTTCGCCGTGGGCGAGCAAGGCGACCGACATCGCGCATCACTGCGGGCTCGATAAGGTGCGGCGCATCGAGCGCGGCGTCGAGTACTCGGTCATCATGAAAAGCGGTTTTCTCGGCGGCAAGAAGGCGCTGTCGGACGAAGCGCGCGCCGCCGTCGCGGATGCGTTGCACGACCGCATGACGGAAAGCGTCGCGGCATCGCGCGATCAGGCGCTGCATCTCTTCGATGAACTGCCCGCCAAGCCCTTGCAGACGGTCGATATCATCGGCGCGGGACGCAAGGCGCTCGAAGCCGCGAACACCGAACTCGGCCTCGCGCTCGCGGAAGACGAAATCGATTATCTGGTGAACGCATTCGAAGGGCTGAAGCGCAATCCGACCGACGTCGAACTGATGATGTTCGCGCAGGCCAACAGCGAACACTGCCGCCACAAGATCTTCAACGGCGAATGGACCATCGACGGCGAGAAGCAGGACATGTCGCTGTTCCAGATGATCCGCAATACCGAAAAGCTGAATCACGAAGGCACGATCGTCGCGTATTCGGACAACTCGGCGATCATGCGCGGCGGCATCGCGCAGCGCTGGTTCCCGCGCGGTCGCGACGAGCAGTATCAGCGTCATGTGGAACTGACCCACACGCTGATGAAGGTCGAGACGCACAATCACCCGACCGCGATTTCCCCGTTCGCGGGCGCGGCGACGGGCTCCGGCGGCGAAATCCGCGACGAAGGCGCGACGGGCCGCGGCGCGCGTCCGAAGGCCGGTCTTGCCGGCTTCACCGTGTCGAACCTCGATTTGCCCGGCGCGCGCGAAAAGTGGGAAAACGATCGCGATGCCGCGGTGCCGCTCGCATCGCGCAATCCGGCCGACCAGAACGAGCCATACGGCCGGCCCGACCGCATCGCCTCGCCGTTGCAGATCATGATCGACGGGCCGATCGGCGCCGCGGCCTTCAACAACGAATTCGGCCGTCCGAACCTCGGCGGCTATTTCCGCACCTACGAGCAGAACGTCGCGGGCCGCGTGCGCGGCTATCACAAGCCGATCATGATCGCGGGCGGCATCGGCAATATTTCGGACCAGCACACGCACAAGAACGATCTGCCGGCCGGCACGCTGCTGATCCAGATCGGCGGTCCGGGCATGCGCATCGGCATGGGCGGCGGCGCGGCGTCGTCGATGGCGACCGGCGCGAACACCGCCGAGCTCGACTTCGATTCGGTCCAGCGCGGCAATCCGGAAATTCAGCGCCGCGCGCAGGAAGTCATCAACACCTGCTGGCAGATGGGCGAGGGCAATCCGATCCTGTCGATTCACGATGTCGGCGCGGGCGGCATTTCGAACGCCTTCCCGGAGCTCGTCGATGGCGCGGGCAAAGGCGCGCGCTTCGAGCTGCGCAAGGTCCAGCTCGAAGAAAGCGGTCTCTCGCCGCGCGAAATCTGGTCGAACGAAGCGCAGGAACGTTATGTCCTCGCGATCTCGCCCGCCGATCTGCCCGCGTTTCAGGCGATCTGCGAACGCGAACGCTGCCCGGTGGCAGTCGTTGGCGTGGCGACCGAAGAGCGGCAGTTGAAGCTGATCGACGAAGCGAACGAA
The DNA here is from genome assembly GCA_001544655.2 of Caballeronia turbans. Taxonomy (GTDB): domain Bacteria; phylum Pseudomonadota; class Gammaproteobacteria; order Burkholderiales; family Burkholderiaceae; genus Caballeronia; species Caballeronia turbans. The sequence continues at coordinate 101,197 of FCOD02000005.1, read as the reverse complement.
GGTCAGGAACCCGTCGATATGCCGATGGACGTGCTGCTCGGCAAGCCGCCCAAGATGCATCGCGACGTGAAGCGCGAGCACGCGCAGTTCACGCCGGTCGACGTGACCGGTCTGCCGCTGTCGGCGGTGGCGGTCGATGTGCTGAAGCATCCCACGGTCGCGAGCAAGTCCTTCCTCATCACCATCGGCGACCGCTCGGTCGGCGGTACGACCGCGCGTGATCAGTTCGTCGGCCCGTGGCAGGTGCCCGTGGCCGATTGCGCCGTCACGACGATGGACTACGCAGGCTTTCGCGGCGAAGCGATGACGATGGCCGAGCGCACGCCGCTCGCCGTCATCGACGCACCCGCATCGGGACGCATGGCGGTGGGCGAAGCGGTGACGAACATTGCCTCCGCGCCGATCGAATCGCTGAACAAGCTGAAGCTGTCGGCGAACTGGATGGCCGCGTGCGGCAGCGCGGGTGAAGATGCCGCGCTCTATGAAACGGTGAAGGCGATCGGCATGGAGCTGTGTCCGGCGCTCGGCATCAGTATTCCGGTCGGCAAGGATTCACTGTCCATGCGCACCAAGTGGCAGGACGCGCGCGGCGGTGCCCGCGAAGTCGTGTCGCCGGTGTCGCTGATTATCTCGGCGTTTGCGCCCGTGGAAGACGTGCGCCGTCATCTGACGCCGCAGCTCGTCAATGACGCCAACACGGTGCTGATCGCGATCGATCTGGGCCGCGGCCGCAACCGCATGGGTGGCAGCATCCTCGCGCAGGTGACGCAGCAGGTCGGCGATGCGGTGCCCGACGTCGACGACCCCGAGGATCTGAAGCGTTTCTTCGCCGCGATCCAGGCGCTCAACGCCGAAGGCAAGCTGCTCGCCTACCATGACCGCTCCGATGGCGGCCTGTGGGCGACGGTCTGCGAAATGGCGTTTGCGGGTCATGTTGGCGTGTCGCTGAACGTCGACATGCTGACGCTCGACGCCGAACACGAATCCGATTACGGCGACGCGAAGGACTGGGCGAAGCAGACGAGCGGCCGACGCGACGACCGCACGATCCGCGCGCTGTTCTCGGAAGAACTCGGCGCGGTGGTGCAGGTGCGCGCATCGGACCGCGACGCGGTGCTCGCCGCGCTGCGCGAGCATGGCTTGTCGGCGTGCTCGCATGTGATCGGCAAGCCGAACGAGAGCGGCGCGATCGAGATCTATCGCGACGCGAAGAAGATTTTCGATGCACCGCGCGTCGAGCTGCACCGCGCGTGGAGCGAAGTGAGCTGGCGCATCGCGCGTCTGCGCGACAACCCGGCCTGCGCGGATGCCGAATACGACGCGCTGCTCGATGCCGCCGATCCGGGCCTTTCGCCTCAGCTAACCTTCGATCCGGCCGAAGACGTCGCCGCGCCGTTCATCGCGACGGGAAAACGTCCGCGTGTCGCGATTCTGCGCGAGCAGGGCGTGAACTCGCACCTCGAAACAGCTTACGCATTCGACCGTGCCGGCTTCGACGCGCACGACGTCCACATGAGCGATCTGCTCGAGGGCCGCGCGACGCTCGCCGACTTCGCGGGCGCGGTCGCGTGCGGCGGCTTCTCATACGGCGATGTGCTGGGCGCGGGCGAGGGCTGGGCGAAGACGATCCGCTTCAATCAACGCCTCGCCGACATGTTCGCCGCGTTCTTCGGCCGCGGCGACACCTTCGCGCTCGGCATCTGCAACGGCTGCCAGATGATGTCGAGTCTCGCGTCGATCATTCCGGGTGCGGAAAACTGGCCGAAGTTCACGCGCAACAAGTCGGAACAGTTCGAGGCGCGCTTCTCGCTCGTCGAGGTCGAACGTTCGCCGTCGATCTTCTTCGCCGGCATGGAAGGCTCGCGCATTCCGGTGGCGGTCGCGCACGGCGAAGGTTTCGCCGACTTCTCGCAGCAGGGCGATCAGGCGCAGGCGCTTGTCGCGATGCGCTACGTCGATCATCGCGGCAATGCGACGGAGCAATATCCGTTCAATCCGAACGGCTCGCCGCAGGGCATCACGTCCGTGACGACGCCCGATGGCCGCTTCACCGTGCTGATGCCGCACATGGAGCGCGTGCATCGCAACGTGCAGATGAGCTGGACGCCCGATGACTGGACCACCGACGGCAGCCCGTGGCTGCGGGCCTTCCAGAACGCGCGACGCTTCCTCGGCTGATTGCGAAGGCGTCGGACGAAACACCCCGAGGGGTGTTTCTTTTTTTTAGCGCTAGCCAGAAGCAACAAAGCCGCCCGAGGGCGGCTTTGTCATGGCTCGCAGATGGCGAACTGAAGGATCGAGCAAGCGCGCTTACTTGATCACCGCTTTGCTGCGCAGACCTTCTTCGAACGCCTGCAGTTTTTCCTGCTGGATCTGCTGCGCGATCTGCGTCTTGACCTGATCGAGCGGCGGCGGGGCGACTTCGCGCGAATCGTCCAGGCGGATGACGTGCCAGCCGAACTGCGTCTTCACCGGCGCCGGCGTCACTTCTCCCTTCTTCAGCTTCTCCGCGGCCGCGCCGAATTCCGGCACATAAGCCGAAGGCGACGACCAGTCCAGATCGCCGCCATTCTTGCCCGATCCCGGGTCTTTCGAATATTGCTTGGCGAGATCCTCGAAGCTCGCGCCGGCCTTGATCTTCGCGATCAGGTCCTTCGCCTGCGCTTCGTCTTCGACGAGGATGTGATGCAGATGCAGTTCCTTGCCGCCGCCGTTCTGCTTGACGAGCTGGTCATAGCGCGCCTTGATCTCGGCGTCGGTCGGCGTGTTCTTCTTCACGAAGTCTTCGATGAGCGCGCGCAGCACGACGGTCTGCTGCGCCACCGCGACCTGCGCCTTGACATCGGGGCGCGTCGCGACGCCTTCGCGCGCGGCTTCCTGCATCAGGATTTCGCGGTTGATGAGTTCCTCGCGCACAGCTTGCTGAAGCTGCGGCGAATTCTGCTGACCCTGCGCGACGAGCTGCTTCACGAGCGCATCGGCGCGCGACGTGGGAATCGGCGTGCCGTTGACGACGGCGACGTTTTGCGCAAAGGCGGGCGCAGCCGCGAACGCAGCCAGCAACACCCAGACGCGGGTTTTTTTCAAAGTCATCGGAGGTTCCTAACTGAACAAACAGACGCCTTTAAAGGCGAGTTTCAAGAAGCAAGGCTTAAGCGGTGACGCGCGCGCGTGTCTATTCGAATTGTTTTGCGAACTCCTGCGGCGTGTAAGCCCGGATCGCGAGCGCGTGCACGCCGCGCCGCATTTCCTCGGCCAGCGCATCATACACCAGTCGATGCCGCGCCACGCGCGCCTTGCCGGCGAAGCACGCCGCGACGATCGTCACCGTGTAGTGGCTGCCGGCGGCCGCGCCGGCGTGGCCCGCGTGCGCGGCGCTGTCGTCGTCGATATGCACCGACTGCGGTTGCAATGCCTCGGTCAGACGCGCTTCGAGATGCCTGATCTTGTCGTTCGCCGACGCGCTCATGAAATCGAACGATGCGCTCATTGTCCGTCCTCCTTCATGTACTTCGCGAGCCAGAAGCTCTGCAAGACGATGAACACGACGAGACAGCCCGTCGCGCCGAAGAGCTTGAAATTCACCCACTGATCCGTGGTGAAGTTGTACGCGACGAAAAGGTTCACGATGCCGAGCAGCGCGAAGAACACCGCCCACGCGAGATTCAGTTGTCCCCACACGCGATGCGGCAGGACGATCTGCTTGCCCATCATCGCCTCGATCAGATTCTTTTTGAAGCCGATATGCGCGACGATCAGCGCGAACGCGAACAGCCAGTAGAGCGCTGTCGGCTTCCATTTGATGAAGGTGTCGTTGTGCAGCACGAGCGTCGCGCCGCCGAATACGACGACGACGCCGAGACTGACCCACAGCATCGGATCGACCTTGCGATGACGGAACGCGACCCAGGCGATCTGAACGAGCGTCGCCGCGATCGCGACCGCCGTCGCGGTGTAAATGCCCCAGACCTTGAATGCGACGAAAAAAAGAATGATCGGAAACAGATCGAACAGAAATTTCATTGGCGTCCGGACGTGATGGGCATCGGATGGATGCGAGGCGCATGAGGAAAGAACGCCCGCTCGAACGGGAGCGGGCGCCGGTACGGCTTGATGCACGGTCGCTCCCCGGAGCGCGCGTGCCGGGCTCGCGCTTACTTGGGTTCGAATTGTAGCGCAGCCGAGTTGATGCAATACCGCAGACCGGTCGGCGCGGGGCCGTCCTCGAATACGTGGCCGAGGTGCGCGCCGCAGTTCTTGCACAGCACTTCGATGCGCAGCATGCCGTGCGAGCGGTCGGTTTTCTCCTGGATCACTTCGCCGTTGATCGGCTTGAAATAGCTCGGCCAGCCGCAGCCGGCATCGAACTTTGTGGCGGATTCGAAAAGCGGCGTACCGCAGCAGACGCAATCATAGACGCCGCGCTCGTCGTGATCCCAGTATTTGCCGGTGAACGGACGCTCGGTGACGGCGTGGCGCGTGACCTGATACTGCATGTCGTCGAGTTCGCGGCGATAGGTGGCGTCGTCCTTTTGCAGCGGATAGCTCGTCGGGGTGTCGTCGTGGCTCATGTCTTTCCTTTGGTCTGGCCGGGAAGGCCGTGTATATGAGGGCGATCCTACGAAGAGCAACTGACTTCGAGGTCGCTCGCCCAGTTGGGCGGCAGGCCGGCATAGGCCTCATAGTGGGGCTGTTCGTCGTACGGATGGCGCAGTACGTCCAGCAGGCGCTCCACTTCTGAAAAGTCCTTCTCGGCCGCGCGGCGGATCGCCTGTTCCGCCAGATGATTGCGCAGCACGTATTTCGGATTCACGCGATTCATGGCCTCGGCGCGTGCGGCGTCGTCGCGCGGCTCGTGCGCCAGGCGCTCGCGATACTGCGCGGCCCACGCATCGAACGCGGCGCGGTCGAGGAACAGATCGCGCACGGGTGCGTCGTGGCTCGCGTCCGATTTCGAAAGCTTCGACAAGTTACGGAACGTGAGCGTGAAGTCCGTGCGGTTCGCATGCATGATTTCGAAGAGGCCGTTGGCGAGCTTGTCGTCGCCGTCGCGCTCGATACCGAGCCCGAGCTTCGCGCGCATCTTAGCGACGAGCGCGGGCCCGAAACGATCCTTGTATCGCTCCATCACTTTCTGCGCTTCTTCGACCACGCGCTCGGCGCGTCCTTCCTCCGGCAGGTTCTCGCCGAAGAGCGGGACGAGCGCCTGCGCGAGACAGAAGAGGTTCCAGTACGCCACTTGCGGCTGGCGGCCATAGGAATAGCGGCCCTGCGTATCCGAGTGATTGCAGATGTGATGCGCGTTGAAGGCGTCCATGAAACCGAACGGGCCGTAGTCGATCGTGAGGCCGAGAATCGACATGTTGTCGGTGTTCATCACGCCGTGGCAGAAGCCGACGCCTTGCCATTGCGCCATGAGATCGGCGGTGGAGCGCACGGCTTCGCCGAGCAGCGCGAGGTAGGGATCGTCGGCGTCGCGGCAATGCGGATGGAAACGGTCGATCACGTGATCGGCGAGCGTCCTCAGATGGTCGATGCGATCGTTCGCATAAAAGTGCTCGAAATGGCCGAAGCGCACGAAGCTCGGCGACACGCGCGTGACGATCGCCGCCGTTTCGATGGTCTCGCGGCGCACCGGCAGATCCGAGCCGATGACGGTTAGCGCGCGCGTCGTCGGAATGCCGAGATGGTGCATCGCTTCCGAGCACAGAAACTCGCGGATCGAGGAACGCAGCACTGCGCGGCCGTCGCCCATGCGCGAGTAGGGCGTGCGTCCCGCGCCCTTCAACTGCACTTCGAGGCGCTCGCCGGCGCTGACTTCGCCTAGCGTGAGCGCGCGGCCGTCGCCCAGTTGACCCGCCCACACGCCGAACTGGTGACCCGAATACACGGCGGCATAGGGCAGCAATTCGCCCGGCCAGTCGCGCGTCGGATTGCCGGCGAAGTATGCGGCGAATTCATTTGATTCGGCGCCGGTGGCGACGATCGGATCGAAACCGAGCGATTCGGCCATCTCGCGCGAAAGCCCGACGAGATACGGATCGGGCACCGGGGCGGCGGGAAGACGCGTGAGAAACGCGTTGCCGAGCGCAGCGAACGAACCAGGTTCACCGACTCGAATCGCGCCGGCGATTTCGCTCATGGAACGCGCCTCGGCGGGCGTCTCGTCGCGCGCCGCGCGCACGGCATTGCTTGGGGAAAACGACATATTGAGCGCCTCTGAGTTAAACGATATTGTAATTCCGCGCCCACGGGCCTGCACGAGCGCGGCCCGGCCATCCGACCAGCATTCGACAGATTCGAGGACCCTGCCTATGACGTCGCCGCTTTACGGCCAGATGATGGAAGTACCGCTGCTCGCGTCGTCCCTGCTGTCCCATGCCTCGCGTCACTTCGGCGACAACGAAATCGTGTCGCGCCGCATCGAAGGCGACATCCACCGCTACACGTACCGCGATTGCGAGAAACGCGCGAAGCAGCTTGCGCAGGCACTGACCGCGCTCGGCGTCGAACAGGGAGAGCGCATCGGCACGCTCGCATGGAACGGCTACAGACATCTGGAGTGCTACTACGGCGTGAGCGGCATGGGCGCCGTGTGCCACACGATCAATCCGCGTCTCTTTCCCGATCAGATCGCGTTCATCATCGATCACGCCGACGATTCATATGTCTGCTTCGACATGACCTTCGGCCCGCTCGTCGAGCTCATCGCGCCGCAATGTCCGAACGTGAAAGGCTGGATCGCGCTCGGCGATGCCGCGTGCATCGGCCAGCATCTATCGAACATGAGCGTGCCGGTGATGAGCTACGAGAGCCTCATCGGCGAGCACGACGGCGACTACGAATGGCCGGTGCTCGACGAGCGTCAGGCCTCGTTTCTCTGCTACACGTCGGGCACGACCGGCAATCCGAAGGGCGCGCTTTACTCGCATCGCTCGACAGTGTTGCATGCGTACGGCGCGGCGTTGCCCGATGCGATGGGCGCGTCATCGAGCGATTCGATTCTGCCCGTGGTGCCGATGTTCCATGTCAACGCGTGGGGCATTCCGCATGCGGGGCCGCTCGTCGGTGCAAAACTCGTGTTCCCGGGCAAGGACCTCGACGGCAAATCGCTCTACGAACTGATGGAAGCCGAAGGCGTCACGTATTCGGCGGGCGTGCCGACCGTCTGGATGGGCCTGCTCAACTACATGAAGCAACAGAACCTGCGGTTTTCGACGTTGAAGCGCACGGTGATCGGCGGCTCCGCGTGTCCGCCCGCGATGCTGCGCATCTTCGAGGAAGAGTACGGCGTGCAGGTGATCCACGCGTGGGGCATGACGGAGATGTCACCGCTCGGCACCTTGTCACGCCTGAGTTTCAAGCAGAAGCAGCGCCCGCTCGAGGAGCAGCGGCGTTCGCTGGAGAAACAGGGACACACGCTCTTTGGCGTCGACATGAAGGTGGTCGGCGACGACGGCCGCGAACTGCCGTGGGACGGCAAGTCCTTCGGCGATCTGTACGTGCGCGGACCGTGGGTCATCGACCGCTATTTTCGTCGTGACGAGTCGCCGCTCGTCGACGGCTGGTTCCCGACAGGCGATGTCGCGACCATCGATCCGGACGGCTTCATGCAGATCACCGATCGCAGCAAGGACGTGATCAAGTCCGGCGGCGAATGGATCAGCTCGATCGATCTGGAAAACATCGCGGTGTCGCATCCGCAGGTGGCGGAGGCCGCGTGCATCGCGTGCGCGCATCCGAAGTGGACCGAGCGGCCGCTGATCGTGGCGGTCCTCAAGCCCGGCGCCACCGTCACGCGCGAGGAGCTGCTCGCGCATTTCGAGGGCAAGGTTGCTAAGTGGTGGATTCCGGACGATGTCGTGTTCGCCGAGGATCTGCCGCACACCGCGACGGGCAAGCTCCAGAAAGTGCGTCTGCGCGAGCAGTTTCGCGACTACGTGCTGCCGAACGCCGCAGAAAACTCCGTTTAGGCCGCCCGCGCGCATCAAAGCCCCGTCCGCTCTCGCGGTACCGGGGCTTTCTGCATTAGCGCCTCGCAAAGCACACGTTCACCTTAATTGGACGATCGTGCTTTTTTGTGTATTCTGCGGGCATCAACCACAATTCATCCGGTATCCGTCGACAGGAGTCACCTTCATGGCAGTGGACTACACGATCCGCGGCGGCGTCGCCGTCATCACGCTCGACAATCCGCCGGTGAACGGGCTCGGACATTCGACGCGCCTTGGCATCGTCGAAGGCATCGAGCGCGCGAACGATGACGACGACGTGCGCGCCATCGTCCTCATCGGCGCGGGCAAGGCATTTTCAGGCGGCGCGGACATCACCGAATTCAACACGCCGAAAGCCACGCAAGAGCCGACACTCATGACCGTGATCAAGGCGCTGGAAGCGAGCGCGAAGCCCGTGGTCGCGGCGATCCACGCGGTGGCGATGGGCGGCGGCCTCGAGCTCGCGCTCGGCGCGCACTACCGCATCGCCGCGCCCGGCGCGCAAATCGCGCTGCCGGAAGTGAAGCTCGGCCTGCTGCCCGGCGCGGGCGGCACGCAGCGTCTGCCGCGCATCGTCGGGCTGGAGACGGCGTTGAACATGATCGTGTCGGGCACACCGGTGCCGTCGGAACAACTCGCGCGAACCGCGCTCTTCGACGAGCTCGTCGAAGGCGATCTGCTGGCGCGCGCGCTGTCGTTCGCGAGTCAGGCGGCGGACCGGGGCGGTCCGCACCCGAAAGTGCGCGACCGCAACATCGAGCATCCGAACGCCGAAGGTTTCATTCAGTTCGCAAGGAACGGCGTTGCGGCGGCCGCGAAGCATTTCCCGGCGCCGCACAAGTGCATCGATGCGGTCGAAAGAGGCGTGAAGGAAGGCTTCGAGCGTGGCCTCGCCTTCGAACGCGAATGCTTTCTCGCACTCGTTCAGACACCCGAGAGCCGCGCGCTGCGGCATGCGTTCTTCGGCGAGCGCGCAGCCGCCAAGATCGCCGATGTGCCGTCGAATACGCCTGTCAGGGAAATCGCGCAAATCGGCGTGATCGGCGCGGGCACGATGGGCGGCGGCATCGCGATGAACTTCCTCAATGCGGGCCTGCCCGTCGTGCTGCTCGAAACGAAGCAGGACGCGATCGATCGCGGGCTCGCCACGATCCGTCGCAACTATGAAGCCCAGGTGAAAAAGGGCAAGCTCACGCAGGAGAAAGTCGAAGAGCGCATGGCGCTGATTCAGCCGACTTTGTCGTTCTCCGATCTGGCGCAGGCAGACCTGATCATCGAAGCCGTCTTCGAGGAGTTGAGCGTGAAGGAGCAGGTGTTCCGCCAGCTCGATGAAGTCGCCAAGCCCGGCGCGATCCTCGCATCGAACACATCGACGCTCGATCTGAACAAGATCGCCTCGTTCACCAAACGTCCCGGCGATGTCATCGGGATGCACTTCTTCAGCCCTGCGAACGTGATGAAGCTGCTCGAAGTCGTGCGCGGCGAGAAGACGGACAAGGACGTGCTCGCCACCGTCATGCAGCTCGCGAAGAAGATCAAAAAGACGGCGGTGGTGTCTGGCGTGTGCGACGGCTTCATCGGCAACCGGATGATCGAGCAGTACATCCGGCAAGCGCTTTTCATGCTGGAAGAAGGCGCGCTGCCCGCGCAGATCGATCGTGCGATAGAAAATTTCGGCTTTGCGATGGGCCCGTTTCGCATGAGCGATCTGGCGGGCAACGACATCGGCTGGGCGATCAGAAAGCGCCGCTATCGGGAGCAGCCGGATCTGCACTATTCGCGCGTCGCGGATCGCCTGTGCGAAATGGGCCGCTTCGGGCAGAAGACCGGCGCGGGCTGGTACGACTATCAGCCGGGCAAGCGCGACGCGGCGCCATCGAAGCTCGTCGACGACATGATCGTTGCGTATTCGAAGGAACGTGGCGTCGAGCGACGCAAGTTCGGCGATGAAGAGATCGTCGAGCGGCTCGTGCTGTCGCTCGTGAACGAAGGCGCGAAGATTCTCGCGGAAGGCATCGCCGGCAAGGCGTCGGATATCGATATGGTCTATCTGACGGGCTACGGCTTTCCGCTCTGGCGCGGCGGGCCGATGCTCTATGCGGACACCATCGGCCTCTATAACGTCGAACGCGCGATGCGCAAGTACGCGAAGCAGACCAACGGCGATGCGTGGCAACCCGCCGCGCTCGTGACGGCGCTCGCGCAATCGAATGGCCACTTCAATGACTGAGATGAAACCCGTTGAAGATGTATTCCTCGTCGTCGACGTGCAGTACGACTTCATGCCGGGCGGCGCGCTTGCCGTCGCGCGCGGCGATGAAGTCGTGCCGGTCGTCAATCGGCTTGCCCCCGCGTTCTCGCACGTTGTGCTGACGCAGGACTGGCATCCGCGCGCGCATGTGTCGTTCGCGGCGAATCACGCGGGCCGTCAACCGTTCGAGACGATGACGCTGCCTTACGGCGAACAGGTGTTGTGGCCGGTCCATTGCGTGCAGGACACGCAAGGCGCGGCGCTGCATCGCGATCTGCACGTGCCGCATGCCCGGCTCGTGATTCGCAAGGGACATCACGAACATGTCGACAGCTACTCGGCGTTTCTCGAAGCGGACCGCGCGACGCCAACGGGCCTCGAAGGCTATCTGCGCAACGTCGGCGCGAAGCGCGTCTGGCTCGCGGGACTCGCGACCGACTATTGCGTCGCGTGGTCCGCGCTCGACGCGCGCGCGGCGGGCTTCGAGGTGATCGTGATCGAGGACGCGTGCCGCGCGATCGATCTCGAGGGCTCGCTCGACAAGGCATGGCAGGACATGCGCGACGCCGGCGTACAACGTGTGAAGTCGGCAGACATACTCAATTAAAGCAAGGGAGACGACATGACCGATGCAGTCATCGTATCGACGGCGCGCACCGCGCTCGCCAAATCATGGCGCGGCGCGCTCAACATGACTCACGGCGCGACGCTCGGCGGCCATGTGACGAAGGCCGTCGTCGAACGCGCGGGCATCGATCCGGCGCGCGTCGAAGACGTCATCATGGGCTGCGCGAATCCCGAAGGCGCGACCGGCATGAACATCGCGCGGCAGATCGCCCTGCGCGCGGGGCTGCCCGTCTTCGTGCCCGGCATGACGGTGAACCGTTTCTGCTCGTCGGGCTTGCAGACGATCGCGCTCGCCGCGCAGCGCGTGATCGCGGGCGAGGGCGATGTCTACGTCGCGGGCGGCGTCGAATCGATCTCGTGCGTGCAGAACGAAATGAACCGTCACATGCTGACCGATGGCTGGCTGAACCAGAACAAGCCCGAGATCTACTGGTCGATGCTGCAAACCGCCGAGAACGTCGCGAAGCGCTACGAAATAGCGAAGGCGCGGCAGGACGAATACGGCGTGCGTTCGCAGCAGCGCGCGGCGGCGGCACAAGCCGCAGGCAGATTCGACGATGAAATCGTGCCGATCACCGTGCTCGCCGGCATCGCCGACAAGGCCACGGGGCGCATGTTCACGAAGGAAGTGACGCTCGCCGCCGACGAAGGCATCCGCGCCGGCACGACGCTCCAAGGCGTGTCTGACATCCGGACCGCGCTGCCGGGCGGCGTCATCACCGCGGGCAACGCGAGCCAGTTTTCGGACGGCGCATCGGCGTGCGTCGTGATGAACGCGACGCTCGCCGAGAAGGAGGGGCTTGTCCCGCTCGGCATCTTCCGCGGTTTCGCGGTCGCGGGCTGCGAGCCGGACGAGATGGGTATCGGTCCGGTCTTCGCGGTGCCGAAGCTGCTGAAACGCGCGGGCTTGTCCGTCGACGATATCGGCCTGTGGGAGTTGAACGAAGCGTTCGCCGTGCAGGTGCTCTATTGCCGCGACAAGCTGGGCATTCCGGACGACCGTCTGAACGTGAACGGCGGCGCGATCGCGCTCGGGCATCCGTATGGCGTCTCGGGCGCGCGTCTGACGGGACACGCGCTCATCGAAGGCAAGCGGCGCGGCGCGAAGTTCGTCGTGGTCACGATGTGCATTGGCGGTGGACAGGGCGCGGCGGGGCTGTTCGAAATCGTGTGACGGTTGCGCGTCCTTCGCCGCATGGCGATTTTTGCTACGCTTCAGGTCTCGTTCGACAACAGGAGCCGCCGTGCTACGTCACATCGTCATGTGGAAGCTGAAGGAAAATGCCGAGGGCGCGAGCCGCGCCGAGAACGCCGAAAAACTGAAGGCGAAGCTCGAAACCTGCCGCAGCATCGTCAAGGGGCAAGGACATTTCGAAGTCGGCACCGCGCAGCCGGGTTTCGATTGCACGTACGACGTCGTGCTCGTCTCGGACTTCGACGACAAGGCCGCGCTCGAAGCCTATCAGGTTCATCCGAAGCATCAGGCGTTGAAGGACTTCGTCGCGGCGATCCGCGAAGACCGGCAGTGCGTCGACTACGAAGTGTGAGCGCGATGTCCTCTTCCGAACCATCCGCCGGCAACGTCTCAATCGAAAGCCCCTTCATCGACGCCCTCGGCGTGCAGCTCGTCAAGGCCGCCGACGGCGAGAGCGAAGTGCGCATGCCGCTTCAGGAAGCGCACATGAACACCTGGGGCATCGCGCACGGCGGCGTCACGATGACCCTGCTCGACGCATCGCTTGCGCTCGCCGCGCGCAGCGTCGCGGGCGACGGCATCGGGGTCGTCACCGTCGAGATGAAAGTCAACTTCATGCAGCCCGGCCGCGGCGAACTGCGCGGCTATGGCCGCGTGCTGCATCGCTCGACGACGATGGCCTATTGCGAAGGCGAGATCCGCGACAGCGAGGGTCACTTCGTCGCGAAGGCGCTCGGCACGTTCAAGTACATGAAGCGGCTCGCGGTCGGACGCGACATCGTCAGGCAGAAGATGCGATCCGATCCGAAGGCGACGCCCGGTCCGAGCGACGCCTGAGTCGTCAAAAAAATACGAAGGAGAATCCGCATGGCAGATGCACAAATCAACCGCCAGATCCTGCTCGTGTCGCGTCCGCAAGGCGAGGCGTCGGTGTCGAATTTCAAGCTGGTCGAAACGCCGCTCGCGCCGCTGCAGGACGGCGAGGTGCGCGTGCGCAATCACTATCTGTCGCTCGATCCGTACATGCGCGGCCGCATGGACGATGCGAAATCGTATGCCGCGCCGCAGCCGCTCAACGAAGTGATGATCGGCGGCACCGTGGGCGTCGTGAGCGAATCGCGCAATCCGGCGTTCGCGGTGGGCGATAGCGTCGTCGGCGTGCTCGGCTGGCAGGAATACGGCACGTCCGATGGCCGCGGCCTGAACAAGGTCGATGCGTCGCGTGTGCCGCTGTCCGCGTATCTCGGCGCGGTCGGCATGCCGGGCGTCACGGCGTGGTACGGGCTCAATCGCATCATCGAGCCGAAAGCGGGCGAGACGGTCGTCGTCTCCGCGGCGAGCGGCGCGGTGGGCAGCGTCGTCGGGCAACTGGCGAAGGCGGCGGGATGCCGTGCGGTGGGCATCGCGGGCGGCGCGGAAAAGTGTCGCTATGTCGTCGAGACGCTCGGCTTCGATGCGTGCGTCGACTACAAGGCGGGCAGGCTCTACGAGGATCTGAAGGCCGCGACGCCGAATGGCGTGGATGGCTACTTCGAAAACGTCGGCGGCGAAACGCTCAACGCCGTGCTCGCGCGCATGAACGCGTTCGGGCGCGTCGCCGTGTGCGGAATGATCTCCGGTTACGACGGCAAGCCCATGCCGATGAACGCGCCCAGACTCATCCTCACCCAGCGGCTCAAGCTGCAGGGCTTCATCGTCTACGAACATCTGGATGTCTGGCCGCAAGCGCTGAAGGAGCTCGCCGAGCGCGTCGCGACGAAAAAGCTGCATTTTCGCGAGAGCATCGCCGAAGGGCTGGAGAATGCGCCCGAGGCGTTCCTCGGCCTCTTGCGCGGAAAGAACTTCGGCAAGCAACTCGTGAAGCTCGTCTGATCGCGAAGGAACGCACGTGGATCGTTTCGAAGGCAAGGTCGCCGTCATCACCGGCGCGGGCAGCGGATTCGGGCGCGAGTTCGCGAAGGAGGGCGCGGCGCTCGGCATGAAGCTCGTGCTCGCCGATCTCGACGCCGCCGCGCTCGCCGCGACCGTCGACGCGGTGCGCGTCCAAGGCGGCGACGCGATCGGCGTCACGACGGACGTATCGGACGCCGCTCAGGTCGAAGCGCTTGCGCGCGCATCGCTCGATGCGTACGGCGGCGTGCATCTGCTCTTCAACAACGCGGGCGTCGGCGCGGGCGGCTTCGTGTGGGAGAACAGCCCGAACGACTGGCAGTGGGTCTTCGGCGTGAACGTGATGGGCGTCGCGAACGGGCTGCGCGCGTTCGTGCCGATCATGCTCGAACAGAACGAGCCGGCGCATATCGTCAACACGGCGTCCGTGGCGGGCCTGCTCGCCGCGCCCGCCATGGGCGTCTACAACGCATCGAAGCACGCGGTCGTCGCGCTGACCGAGACGCTGCATCACGACTTGCGGCTCGCGGGCGCGTCGCTGATCGGTGTGTCGCTCCTGTGTCCCGCGTTCGTGCCGACCGGCATTGCCCGGGCCGAACGCTCTCGGCCCGAGGCGCTCGCCAACGAAACGCCTCTTACGGCATCGCAAAAGCTCGCGGCGCGGCAGCTCACGAGGGCGGTGGAAGGCGGCAAGCTGTCCGCGCGCGACGTCGCCCTGCTGACGTTCGATGCGGTGCGCGAAGGGCGCTTCTATGTCATCACGCATCCGAACATCATGCCGTCGGTGCGACTGCGCCTCGACGACATCGCGCAACTGCGCAACCCGACCGACCCGATGTCGCTGAAACGACCGCGCTGATGCCGCGCGGTTCGTGGCATCATCGTGCCCCTTTGACGCTCATACCGCCGATGCCGCTCAATCCGAAGATCGCGCAAATCCTGGAGATGGTCGCGCGCGCGAATCGACCGCCTTATCACACACTCACGCCGCAACAGGCGCGCGCCGCCTACGCGATGAGCGCGCAGATCCTCGACATCGCGCCGCTGCCGATGTTCAGCGTCGAAGATCTGTTCATTCCCGTGCGCGATGGCGAAACGATCGGTGTGCGCATCTATCATCCGGTCGAGCCGGGCTGGGCCGAGCCCGTCGCGGGGCTCATGTATCTGCATGGCGGCGGGTTCACGGTCGGCAGCGTGTCGACGCATGACGCGCTGTGCCGCAAGCTCGCGCACGACGCGGGCTGCGCGGTGGTATCGGTCGATTACCGGCTCGCGCCGGAGCACAAGTTTCCCGTCGCGGTGAACGACGCCTTCGACGCGCTGCAATGGCTCGCCCGTGAAGCGCCGACGCTCGGCATCGATCCCGCGCGGCTCGCCGTCGGCGGCGACAGCGCGGGCGGCACGCTCGCAATCGTATGCGCGGTGCTCGCGCGCGATGCCGGCATTGATTTGCGGCTGCAATTGCTGATTTATCCGGGCACGAGTGCGTGGCAGAAGAGCGCCTCGCATGCGCGGTTCGCCGATGGCTATCTGCTTTCCGGCGAGACGATCCAGTGGTTTTTTGCGCAATATCTGCGCGACGACCGCGACCGCGACGACTGGCGCTTCGCGCCGCTCGATGCGGCGGGCGGCGTGCCCGACTTCACGGGCGTCGCGTCCGCCTGGATCGCAGCGGCGGATCACGATCCGCTGTACGACGAGGACATCGCATTTGCCGCCACGCTCGAAAAGGCTGGCGTGCCGGTCACGCTCACGCGCCATGAAGGCATGATTCACGAGTTCTTCAAGATCGGCGGATTCGTGCCGGAAGTCGCCGAGGCGCACGCGCAAGCGGTGAGGGCGTTGCGGGCGGCGTTCGAGTGATGCGCTCAGCCTTCGATCTCGAACGCAAACGCCCGCTCGAACGCCCCCGGCCGCACGATCCGATGCGAGCCGTCATCGTCGCTCCGTTCCTTGATTTCCAGCGATAACCCGCGCGCCGACAGGTTCACGCGCAAAGCCGTCGTGCTGCGCGTCGCGTAATCGGGCGTTTCGATGAACGCCGCCGACAGCACGCGCTCCCGCTCGATCGAAATGCCCGTCGACGGCAAATGCTCGTCGTTCGCGATGCGCGGATCGCGCAATGTGCCGATGAGCACGTCGAGCGACGGGCGTTCATCGGCGTGAATCAGCTCGCACAGCGCCTCGCGCTGCGCGACGAGCTTGGGCCACGGCGTGTTTAACAGACTGTTGGACAAGCCGTGCACGCCTGCGTCGAGCAACGAAGGCGGTGCATCGGCGCGATTGCCGTACCAGCCGAGCTCGCGTCGCGTGAAATCACCGCACAGCAGGTTGAAGCCGTTATATCGATGACCTTCGCGCGCCACGTGCTGCAAATAGTCGAGCGGCGCCACACGCTCGCCCGTGAGAAACGCGCTCACGAGCGTGCCGCGCGTCGGCGCGTTCGGCTTCATGTCGTCCGGCGCGCGATAGTTCGTCAGCGCCGCAAAACGGCCGTCGCGCGAGACGCCGAGCCACGTTCCTCCGCCCGTCAGATCGCGACCCGCGAGGACACCGGGCGCATCGTTCCACCAGTGCATCGGCTCGGCGTCGCGGCGCAGGAATTCGTCGCGGTTGGCCGAGAGCGTCAGCAAGGCGCGGCTGTTTTCCTGCGAAGCCGCCGGCTGCCAGTCGAAGACGATCAGACACATGCGGGCGCAACCTCAGGCGTCGGCGGGAAAAGCGTAGGGCAGCGGCACGAAACCGAGCGTGGGGCCATCGGCCGCGCCGACGTGCACCGAGCCGTTTTCGAGCGCGGCGAGCTTGATCTCGACGAGACAATCCACGCCGCCTTTTTCGCCAGGCGCCACGTTGACGACGAGCCCGCACGGCTGGCCGGGATCGTCGGAATGGAAGAGTTCGGCGCCGGGCAGGACGGCATCGGTGCGCGTGTCGACGTGGGCGAGCGCCGTGCGACGCTTGATCGTGCCGCGATACTGGCTGCGCGCGACGATCTCCTGTCCCGGATAGCAGCCTTTCTTGAAGTTCACCGCGCCGAGCACGTCGAAGTTCACCATTTGCGGGACGAACTGCTCGACCGTCGCGTGCGTGATGCGCGGCTCGCCCGCGTGGATGTCGAGCCAGTCCCACATCTGCTCGGGCACGCGTGTCAGTTTTTCGTCGAGCTTCGCGACTTGCGCCTCGACATCGGCCTTCGCTCCGACCCACAGAAAGCGCGGCCGATGCGCGGCATCCGGCACCCGGATCAGCGAGCCGTGCGGGCCTTCGACCTTCACGTGCACACCGTCGGGCAGCGCATCGAAAATGCCGGAGAGCGCCGCGCGCACGTCGCCCGCGAAGGCGATCGCCGCCACTTCGGACGTCGCGTCGGTGAGCTTCGCCTTCGAGCGCAGCACGAACATCGACAGGCGTTTCTGCACGGCGGCCTGCACGTCCCGCGCGATCAGGAGGCGCACCGCATCGGCCGTGCGCCACATCAGGAACGAGCCGAGCAGGCGACCCTTCGGCGAGCAGTAGCCGGCGAGGCGCGCGGTCGACGCATCGAGATGCTGGACATCGTTCGTGATCTGGTTATGCAGGAACGAGGCGGCGTCCTCGCCCTTGACGTCGATCACGCCGAACTTGGTGAGCGGCATGTACGCGCCGGCGGTCCTGACGGCTTCGAAGTCTGAGGGGGCGAGGGCGATGGTCTGGGAATTCATGAGCGGGCGGGCTGTCAATCCTATCGTTTGGGCGCAAGCCGCAGAAAGCGGCTCTGACGCAGGTGGCAAGTTATTATATTGGTCTTATCTCAAGCGTGTTTCGCATGTCCCTTTTCAAGAAATGCGTCGTGGCGGCGGTGTTCGTCGCGATGCTCGCGGCGGCCGTCGCGGGCGGCCTCTACTGGTGGGCCAACCGGCCCCTGACCCTGCCGACGCCCGAACTCGACGTCACCATCAAGCCCCACAGCAGCCTGCGCAGCGTGAGCGCCCAGTTGAACCGTGGCGGCGTGCCCGTCGAACCCGAATTGTTCGTGCTGATGACGCGCGTGCTCGGGCTGTCCGCGCAGTTGAAGTCAGGCAATTACGCGTTCAAGAGCGGCATCACGCCTTACGAGGTGCTGGAGAAGATCGCGCGCGGCGACGTGAACGAATATGTCGCGACCGTCATCGAAGGATGGACGCTGCAAAAGATGCGCGGCGAGCTCGACAGCAACCCCGCGCTCACGCACGACACGGCGGGCATGACCGACACCGACCTGCTGCGGGCGATCGGCGCGACCGAAGTCGACAAGGCATCGGCCGAAGGTCTGTTCTTCCCTGACACCTATCTCTTCGACAAGGGCACGAGCGATCTCGCCGTCTACAAGCGCGCGTATCGGCTGATGCAGGCGCGCCTCACCGAAGCGTGGAACACGCGCGCGCAGAATCTGCCTTACAAGACGCCTTATGAGGCGCTCATCATGGCGTCGATCGTCGAAAAGGAGACGGGACGCGCCTCGGACCGGCCGCTCGTCGCGGCGGTGTTCGCGAACCGGTTGCGTATCGGCATGCCGCTGCAGACCGACCCGAGCGTGATCTACGGCCTCGGCCCTGCCTACGGCGGCAAACTCAGGAAAAAAGACCTGCAGACGGACACTCCGTACAATACCTACACGCGCATGGGCCTGCCGCCGACGCCGATCGCGCTGCCCGGCGTGGCCGCATTGAATGCCACGCTCAATCCCGCCGCGAGTAACGCGCTGTATTTCGTGTCGCGCGGCGACGGCAGCAGCATCTTTTCCGACAATCTGGGCGACCACAACAAGGCCGTCGACAAATACATCCGGGGTCAATGAATGGCGCGCGGCAAGTTCATTACGTTCGAAGGCATCGACGGCGCGGGCAAGACCACGCATCTGGACTGGTTCCGCCAGCGCCTCGAAGCGAAACTGGAGCCGGGGGGACATCGTGTGGCGATGACGCGGGAACCGGGCGGCACGCCGCTCGGCGAAACGCTGCGCGGCATCCTGCTGAATCAGCCGATGGATCTCGAAACCGAAGCGCTGCTGATGTTCGCCGCGCGCCGCGAACATCTGGCGCAGGTGATCGAGCCGGCACTTTCGCGCGGCGACTGGGTGTTGTCGGACCGTTTCACGGACGCGACTTTCGCGTATCAGGGCGGCGGACGCGGCCTGCCGCGGGACAAGCTGGAAGCGCTGGAGCGCTGGGTGCAGGGTGGTTTTCAGCCCGACCTGACCGTGCTTTTCGATGTGTCGACCGACACCGCGAGCCAGCGCCGCTCGGCGGCCCGGGCGCCGGACAAGTTCGAGAGCGAATCGGAGGCGTTTTTCGAGCGCACGCGCAACGAGTATCTGCGCCGCGCGGAGGAGTCGCCGCAGCGATTTTTCATCGTCGATTCGACCCGGTCCATCGACGATATTCGGAAAGAACTTCAAGAAGTCCTTGCAAGCCTCTGATTTGATATAGAAACATACTGATGATCTACCCCTGGCAAACCGACGACTGGCAGCGTCTCCAGCAATTGCGCGCGCACTGGCCGCCTGCGCTGTTGCTTCACGGAGAAGCGGGCATCGGCAAGCTCCGGTTCGCGCAGCATCTCGCGCAGGGACTGCTTTGCGAGACGCCCGCGGCAAATGGCGAGCCGTGTGGCGCTTGCCCGGCATGTCTGTGGTTTTCGCAAGGCAATCATCCCGACTACCGGGCGGTGCTGCCTGAAGCGCTTGCAGGCCTCGCTGCCGGCAACGGCGACGCAGCGGAAGCATCCGCCGACAAAGCCGATGGCGACGAAGGCAAGAAGACCCGCACGCCGAGCAAGGAAATCAAGATCGAGCAGGTGCGCGCGCTGCTGGACTTTTGCGGTGTCGGCTCCCATCGGGGCGGCATGCGCGTCGTGGTGCTGTATCCGGCCGAAGCGCTCAACGTCGCGGCGGCGAATGCGTTGCTGAAGACGCTCGAAGAGCCGCCATCGGGCGTGGTGTTTCTGATGGTGTCGGCGCGCGTGGACCGGCTGCTGCCGACCATCATCAGCCGATGCCGTCAATGGCCGATGAGCGTGCCGCCGCAAAACGAGGCGAGCGCGTGGCTCGCGTCGCAGGGCGTGGACAACCCGGCGGAACTGCTCGCGCAGGCAGGCGGCGCGCCGCTTGCCGCGCTCGCGCTGGCCAACGACGAAAACCACGCGTTGCGCGATTTCACACTCGCACAACTTGCCGCCGGCCCGAATTGCGACGCCTTCGCCTGCGGAGAAAACCTCCAGAAGCTGCCGGTGCCGCTCGTGCTCGGCTGGCTGCAACGCTGGCTGTACGATCTGCTTGCCGAGCGCACGGCGCGCCGGCCGCGCTATTTTCCCGGCGCGGCGAAAGCGCTCGCGCGTTGCGCGCAAAGCGCCGATCCCGCCGCGCTCGCGCGCTACATGAAGACCGTCACGCGGCAGCGCGCGGTGGAAAATCACCCGCTCAATGCGCGCCTCGTGTTCGAGGAGCTGTTCATCGGCTACCGCGCGATCTATACGGCCTGAGCGCAGCACCTGCATTAAGGAGCACCGGATGTTCGTCGATTCACATTGCCACATCAACTTCGAAGGACTCGCCGACCGTCTGCCCGACGTGCTCGACAAGATGCGCACGCGCGCGGTGACGCATGCGCTGTGCGTATCGGTCGATCTGGAAACGCTGCCTTCGGTCCTCGAAATCGCCGAAAAGCACGACAACGTGTACGCGTCCGTCGGCGTGCATCCGGATCACGAGGAGGCGAAGGAGCCGAGCGTCGCGGAACTCGTCGAACTGGCCGCGCACCCGAAGGTTTGCGCGATCGGCGAGACCGGGCTCGACTACTATCGTCTGGAAGGGCGCAGCATCGCCGACATGGAATGGCAGCGCGAGCGTTTTCGCACGCATATCCGGGCCGCGCACAAGACGGGCAAGGCGCTCATCATCCACACGCGCTCGTCGTCGGATGACACGCTGCGGATCATGGAGGAAGAGCGCGCCGGCGTGCCGGGCGGCGTGATGCATTGCTTCACGGAACCGTGGGAGATCGCGGAACGGGCGCTCGCACAGAACTTCCACATTTCGCTGTCCGGCATCGTCACGTTCAAGAACGCGAAGGATGTGCAGGACGTTGCGCGCCGCGTGCCGCTCGAGCGCCTGCTCATCGAGACCGATTCCCCATATCTCGCGCCGGTGCCGTATCGCGGCAAGCCGAACGAACCTGCGTACGTGAGTTATGTCGGACGTTTCATCGCGCAGTTGCGCGAGCAGCCGGAAGAAGCCATCGCGCAGGCAACCACCGACAACTTCTTCCGGCTCTTCAAGATCGCGCGGCCAGCCTGAGGGCGGCCGGCCGGCCGCGCGAACAACCTGTTTCAAGGCAATCCGAAGGTCACTTATGAACAATTCCCCGATGGTTTCCACCCAGTCCGTGGCGAGCGCGCCAAACGTTTCCCGTGCACCCGATTCACATCACGCACGCAATCCGCGAAAAAGCGCGGCCGTGCGCGGCCTCGTCGCCGGTGCGCTCCTCGCAGCGTGCGCAATTGCGCAGCCGGTCTGGGCCGCATCCGTGGACTCGCTCATCAAGGCGGTCAAGTTCGACGACGTATCCGCCGTCAAGAAGCAGCTCGCGCAGGGCGCGGACCCGAATACGGTCGACAACACGGGCACGCCGATCATCGTGATCGCCGCGCGCGAGAAGTCCGACAAGGTCGGCCAGCTGCTCGCCGACAACCCGAAGACGGATCTGGAAAAGCTCGACCCGGCCGGCGAAAACGCGATGATGCTCGCCGCGCTCAACGGCGACGCGACCTTCGTGAACCTGCTGATCGCAAAGGATGCCGAAGTGAACAAGAAGGGCTGGACGCCTTTGCACTACGCAGCGACCAACGGCCATGACGACATCGTGAAGATACTGGTCGACCATTCCGCCTATATCGACGCCGGTTCGCCCAATGGCACGACGCCGCTCATGATGGCCGCGCGCGGCGGTCATCTTTCGACCTGCAAGCTGCTGCTCGACGAAGGCGCGGATCTGCGCGTGAAGAACCAGCTCGGCCTGACGGCGGTCGACTTCGCCCGCAAGTACAACGAGAAGGACGTCGCCGAAGGCCTGCAGGCGCGTCTGGATTCGATGCCGCAAGGCGGCGGCGCTCCGCAAAGCGGCTCAAACGGTGCAAAATAACGCAGCGCGACAGTCAAGCTCCGGGGCAGGCGCGGCCAGGCGCGGCCGCGCATCGCCCCGAACCGATTGCCCCATTCAAGCCGCCGCTCACCATAAAAGGAAGACCATGCTGCGGGAATTCGTCCTCGCCTGTGCTCTCGCGACGCCCGTCTGCGCGTTTGCGTTTACCGGCAACGATCTGAACAAGCTCTGCACCAAAACGGATCCCAACTCGCGGACTGCCTGCGCGGCCTATATCGAAGGCGCGGCGGACGGCATCTACAACACGATCGAGGCGATCGGCGGAACCTCCGGGCCGCAGATCGGCCAGTACTTCTGCCTGCCGGCGGACGTGAAGCCGCAGCAGCTTACGGACGCGGTGCGCAAGTACATCGCCAATAATCCCGACAAGGCCGATTTCAACGCGACCACGATGGTCTCGCTCGGCCTCGGCAAGGCGTTCCCTTGCAAAGCGGAGCGCTGAACGTCTTTTGACGCCGGGACGCCAGCGCGCGTCCCGGCGTCGTGCTTGCCGGCGCGACATGCGCCACGGCCGCGCCCGGGCGGCCACCGCGGCTGCATTTCGCGGCATCCCGCATCCGTGCGATGCGACCGCCGTATCCACCTCGCTGCTTCCACTTTCACGAGGCTGATCCCGCGACGCTCATGCTCTCATTCGATCACTTCCTGAACCTCGCAGAACGGCCGCTCGGCACGTGGCCCGGCGCCCTCGTCGTGGCCGCCATCGCGGTGGCGGTCGCGGTGGGCGTGCATCGGATCGGCGCGCGCATCCTCACGCGCATCGCGCGGCCGTATCCGCTGATGAGCGTCGTTCTGCGCTACGTCGACACGCCCGCGCTCGTCCTGCTCATCATCCTCGGAATCGGTTTCATGATCTTCGAGGCGCCCGATACGCTGCCGTTCATCGGCGTGCTGCGCGATGTCGAAACCGTCGCGCTGATCGGCGCGCTCACGTTCCTCGCGGCGCGCTCCGCAGGCGCGGTGGGCGAGGCGATCGTGCAGGCGCATCCGCTCGACACCGACGACAATCTCAACGCCCGCCGCATCCACACGCAGGCGCGCGTGCTCGCGCGCTCGGTGATGGTGGTGATCGTGATCATCGGCTTCGGCGCGGCGCTGATGGCGTTTCCGAGCGTAAGGCAGATCGGCGCGAGCCTGCTGGCGTCGGCGGGCGTTGCCGGTCTCGTCGCCGGTATCGCGGCGCGGCCGGTGCTCGGCAACCTGATCGCGGGATTGCAGATCGCGCTGTCGCAGCCGATTCGCCTCGACGATGTCGTCGTGATTCAGGGCGAATGGGGGCGCGTCGAGGAGATCACCGGCACGTACGTGTCGATTCGCATCTGGGACCAGCGACGCCTCATCGTGCCGTTACAGTGGTTCATCGAGAATCCGTTCACGAACTGGACGCGCAACAGCTCGCAGATCATCGGCACGGTGTTTTTGTTCGTCGATTACCGGATGCCGATCGCGCCGCTGCGCGAGGAACTGGAGCGCATCCTCGCACACGCGCCGGAATGGGACGGCCGCGTGCAGGTGCTGCAAGTCACCGACGCCACCGACCGCGCGATGCAGCTTCGCGTGCTCGTCAGTTCCTTCGATTCGGCACTCAACTGGGACTTGCGCTGCCGCGTGCGCGAAGGGCTCGTGAACTTCGTGCAGGCCGCGTATCCGCAGTATCTGCCACGCGCGCGCGCGGATTTGTCGACAGACCGGGAACATCACGTCGACTTCGCGCCGCCGCTCGATCGCGCGGCCACGACGCATGTCGGCAGCACGGCAAACACGCCCGCCGATCCGGTCGCGAGCCGCGGTGAGCCGACCGGCCCGGACCCTCGCGCGCATTCGTCGGCGTCCACCGCGCCGGCGCCTGCCGGAAAGCACTGACGGCATCGACAGGAAACCCGCACCGCATTTTCCAGTCGAAAATTTCGGGTTTATCCTGAACAAGAAAATTTCGAAGAGGACAAGGAAAGCATATGAGCCGTCTCGTCGTCGTATCCAACCGGGTCGCCACGCCGACCGAAACCAAGGGCTCCGCGGGCGGCCTCGCCGTCGGCGTCTTCGGCGCGCTGAAGGACAGTGGCGGCGTCTGGTTCGGCTGGAGCGGGGACGTGGTGAGCGAAACCGTCGCCAATCAGGGGCCGAAGCTCGAACAGGACGGCGCGGTGACCTTCGCGACCGTCGGCCTGCCGAAGAAGGACTACGACCAGTATTACCGCGGCTTCTCCAACGCGATGCTGTGGCCGGTCTTTCACTATCGCAACGATCTCGCCGTCTACGACCGCGATGAATACGCCGGCTACCGGCGCGTGAACGCTTGGCTCGCGCACAAGCTCATCAAGCTGCTCGAGCCCGACGACATCATCTGGGTTCACGACTATCACCTGATCCCGTTCGCCGAGGCGCTGCGCTCGGCGGGCATCACCAATCGCACCGGCTTCTTCCTGCATATCCCGTTTCCGTCGCCGCAGATTTTCCTGAACATTCCGCCGCACGAGGAACTGGTCAAGTCGCTGTGCTGCTATGACGTGGTCGGCTTTCAGACCGAGCGGGACCGCGTCGCGTTTCACGACTACATCATCCGGCATGCGCACGGCACCGCGACGCCCGACGGCCACGTCGAAGCGTTCGGCAGGAAGCTCAGGACGAACGTGTATCGCATCGGCGTTTTTCCGGACGAAATCGCCGAACAGGCCGAACGCGGCGAAGCGCGCCAGGACGTGATGGATCTGAAGCAGAGCCTCGAAGGCCGCAAGCTCATCATGAGCGTCGACCGGCTCGATTACTCGAAAGGGCTCGTCGAGCGTTTCCGCGCGTTCGAGCATTTTCTGGAGAAGTCGCCCGAGTGGCGCGGCAACGTCACGCTCGTGCAGATCGCGCCGCCGACGCGCTCGGACGTCGAAACGTATCAGCAGATCCGGCAGAACCTGGAGTACGAAGCGGGGCGTATCAACGGGCGCTATTCAGGCCTCGACTACACGCCGATACGCTATCTCAACCAGCGTTACGACCGATGGAAACTGATGTCGCTCTTTCGCGAATCGCAGATCGGGCTCGTCACGCCGCTGCGCGACGGCATGAATCTCGTCGCGAAGGAATACATCGCCGCGCAGAATCCGGACGATCCCGGCGTGCTCGTGCTCTCGCAGTTCGCCGGCGCCGCTGACGAAATGACCGGCGCGGTGATGGTCAATCCACACGACATCGTCGGCATGAGCGAGGCGATCGGGCGCGCGCTCGCGATGCCGCTCGCCGAGCGCAAGCAGCGCTACGAAACCAACATGACCGCGTTGCGCAAGCACGATCTGGGCGTGTGGCGCGACGACTTTCTCGCGGATCTGCGCGGCGACGCCAAAGCGTAACCGTCGCGCGAAACGGATGTTTCGCGCCTGTAACAGAGCGATGAAAGTGCAAGAGACGCCACGGGCGGTCGGCATCGCGCTCAATATGGTGTGCATCGCGCAGGCGACTGCCGGCGCGTGACAGGCACGGGCGGACAACGCGAGACGGAATTACGCGTAAGGGCAAACCTTGTTGGCCGACCTTTCGGCGCGCTGTCATACTCGATGCGCGCCGGGCCGGTACGACGTCCGTGCTGCACGCCGATATCCGCATGGAGACGACAACGATGAGAATTGCCCAGATTGCTCCGCTGACCGAGTCGGTGCCGCCGAAACTGTATGGCGGAACCGAGCGCGTCGTGTCGTACCTCACCGAGGCGCTCGTCGAGCTCGGTCATGACGTCACGCTTTTCGCCACCGGCGATTCGCAGACCAGCGCCAACCTGGAACCCGTCTGGCCGCGTGCGTTGCGGCTCGATCCGGCGATCCGCGACCGCATCGCGCCTCACATGCTGCTGATGGAGCTCGTGCGCCGCCGCGCCGAAGAGTTCGACGTCCTGCACTTCCACATGGACTATTACTCGTTCTCGCTCTTCAAGCGCCAGGACACGCCGTTCGTGACGACCATGCACGGCCGTCTCGATCTTCCCGAGCAGCAGCCGGTGTTCGATACGTTCAATACGGCGCCGGTGATTTCCATTTCCGATGCGCAGCGTCATCCGCTGCCGCAGGCGAAGTGGATCAGCACGGTCTATCACGGCCTGCCGGAGACGCTCTATACGCCGCAGCCGGTGGAGCAGAAGTACCTGGCGTTCCTCGGACGCATCTCGCCGGAAAAGCGTGTCGATACGGCCATTCGCATCGCGGGCCGCTGCGGTTTGCCGATCAAGATCGCCGCCAAGGTCGATTTCGCCGATCACGAGTATTTCGAGCGCGAAATCGCACCGCTTCTCAAGTTGCCGTATGTCGAGTACGTCGGCGAGATCAACGACAGTCAGAAGGCCGAATTTCTGTCGGGCGCCCATGCGCTCCTGTTCCCGATCGACTGGCCGGAGCCCTTCGGGCTCGTGATGATCGAAGCGATGGCGTGCGGCACGCCTGTCATCGCGTTCAATCGAGGCTCGGTGCCGGAAGTGCTGGATGAAGGCGTCTCGGGGTTCATCGTGGAGGATGAAATCGGCGCGGTGGCTGCGGTGAATCGCCTGCACACCTTGTCGCGCGAGCGCGTGCGCGCGCGCTTCGAGGAGCGCTTCACGTCGCATCGCATGGCCCGGCAGTATCTCGAGGCATATCAGGCCGTGGTGCGCGCGCAAAAGCGTGCGCGCTTCAAGGTGATCGACCGCGCGACGAGCCCCTGATCGTTCGAAAAGACGTAAAAAAAACCGCCGTGTGGTGCGACCCGAAGGTCGCGCCAGAGGGCGGTTTTGCATTCGCCGCGAGGAAGGCGGCGCGCGCTCAGTATTTGATGCGCGAAATCTTGGTGCCTTGCAGCGAGACATCGGCCATCAGGCCGGCGTTGGTCAGGACGATCACCTCGACAGGCTTCGTGGCCGTGGTCGTGTCGATCGCGCCGTTCGCGCCCATCTTCACCAGCGCCACCGATGCATCCGCGCCCGCCGACCAGCCGTCGGAATTGCGGAATTTGTCGAGTGCGTCCTGCGTCATGAACAGGAAGATCAGCGCCTTCGATTGCGCGCCCGCCTGCAGTCCGAAAGAGCCGGAAGTCGTGCTGTAATAGCCGACGCTGCTGCCGCCGACA
This sequence comes from Caballeronia turbans, assembly GCA_001544655.2. Lineage (GTDB taxonomy): Bacteria > Pseudomonadota > Gammaproteobacteria > Burkholderiales > Burkholderiaceae > Caballeronia > Caballeronia turbans. Next base: position 73,984 of record FCOD02000005.1, on the reverse strand, counting down.
CGCAGCGCACCCTTGCCATATTGCGCGCCGACGATGAAGCCGGCCTGAAGCACTGACGGGAACACCAGCACGCCGCGCGCTTTCGCCACCAGTTCGCGCGAGCCGTTCACCGTGGCGTAGAGACGCTGGATGGTGCTGTCGACGTCGGCGTCGATGGAGCGCCGGTCATCGGCAGCGCCCGCAGCCGCTTCACTGCCGGTGTTCTTGTTTGTCGTACAGCCGGCAAGCGCGAGGCCTCCCAGCGCCAGAACGGCCGTCGACTTGAGCATGAAGTTTCGTCTTTGCATCATTGTTCTCCATCGTGGAATTTAGGAAACCCCATAGAGCGGGAGGGTGAGGCACGCCAAGTTATAGCACAGCAACCTGAAAAACGAGCCCCGATCCATGCGCCCAAAGCCTTGTCACGCTTGCGTTTCAGGCTCCGCAACATTCGGGGCAAACGTCCAGCCTAGCTTACTCCGAATCCGGCCCCATAACCGCCAACCGGTACGCTAAATTACATTCATCTTTCGATCGAAACCGCGTCTGCTAAAGGGTAGACGACGCTTCGACGAAACTGAATAGGGACCGGCGTTTTCGCCCGACACGCTCCTCAAGGTAAGCATAAATTTCGTGAAACGTCCTTAAGGTCGTACGAGAAAACCGCATGGAGAAGTAGCAACGACCGTACCTGGCCAACGCTTACGGATGGGTCGTCGTTTTTACCTCGGCGGACGCCGCCGCGTGTGTTCCTTGCGGGCGGCGCAGCGCGCGTCTGATGCCTCCGACCAGCATGCCGAGCACGAGCAGGAAAACAGCAGGCACTATCCAATAGCCGACGAACGCGTGCCACAGATAATCCGCGAGCGTCGCCTTGCGATGCGCATATTCGCCGAGCGCTTCCTGATGCTTCACCTCGGTGGCCGCGATGGCGTCTTCGGGACAGCCGGCGGCGCGGGCCTCGTCGGATGTCCCGTGACAGTGCGCGGCGGCGCCGGCGGCGCGTTGCGCGTCCGTCAGTTCCCAGGCGGAGAGCGCTTTCTGAAGATCGGCGTTGTTGTACGCCATCTCCTCGCGCACCTCACTGACCGCGACGATCAGCACCGGCACGAACCAGAACGTGATCGTCACGAGCCAGCGCCTGAACCAGCGGTTCTTATGTCTCCATGCCATCCGGATGCCTCCATGCGTGGCTTTCGCCTCGCTCGAAACGGCGGCGGCCGATGGCGTATTTCTTGTATTCGTGAGGGGCCGCCTTCGCGCCATCTTATGAGAAAAAGACGACGGTGCGAATCACTTGCTTGGGTGCAGTGCAATATCGGCCGGTAGGGAGGGTAAATACGAAAGGGTCGCCGCGCGCGACTGGCGCGGCGCAAGTGTGACTGTCGGCGAGATCAGCCTTTGTTGCTGAGACAGCTTTTCATGAAGGCCTTGCGGTCATCGCCTTTCTTGTCGGTTGCCTGCTGATTGCACGCGGTCATCTTCTGCTGCTGCGTCATCGGCGTGGAAGCGGCGGCGGGCGCGGCGGACAGACAGCTCTTCATGAAGGCCTTGCGGTCGTCGCCTTTCTTGTCGCCAGCCTGCTTGTTGCAATCGGTCATCTTGCTTTGCTGACTGTTGGCGGCGATCGCGACATTCGCGCCGAGCGTCAGGCTCAGCACGGCAATGAGGGCGGTGGCTCGAATAGTCATGTGACGCTCCCTGATTTGAGTGACGGTTATTCTTCGACGGCGCCTGTCCATAGCGGCATGCCGCCCGCGCATTATGGCAAACCGAATATGAACGGTGTGTGGGATAAGGTGAAATCGGGAGGCGGGCGCGCAGGGCACGGGAACGAGGCTTGCAAGCGCCTTGCATCTATCGGCGTTCCGCACGGAGCAGGCAGCCGACGTATGATCGTGCGATGCATGTCAACGCAAAGGAGACGGTTCATGTCCACGCCGCTGTCCGACCATTACAAAGGCTTCGAAATCAAGGTGCAGGCATTGCGGCGCGCGAAAGAGCGCGACGAGCCGGACGACGGTCCGCGCCACTTCGACATCGTCGTGACGATCGCGAAGAGCGCGCATGGTGAGAGTGGCCGCGCGGTGATGTTCGGCGTGCCCGAGCAGGAACCCTTCGATAGCCCGATCGACGCGACGCGCGCGGGCATCGACTACGCGCGCGACATCATCGACAACAAGGTGGACGGGCAATCGGTCGAAGATCTCTGATGCGGGCAGCGAGCCGTTGCCCACGGACAACCCGCAACGCCGTCGATCCCTAAATCGACGGCGTTGTCGCGTGTGGCCTACACGTTAGCCCGATTGACCTGCGGCGTCTCTCCAACGAGAATCGACGGCGAGCAAACGTTGAAACCGCACCCGAAAGGCGATCGAAGGCTTTCGGGTGCGTGACACGAAGCGCTGGCGCGACAGGGCGCCCGCGATCACTTCCCTTCATGGCCCCGCGCGGGTCGACACGCCTTGCTCACGTTCGCTGCATCTCGCACGACCAGACAAACCAGAACAAAGCACTGGAGATCCGCATGAATCGACCCCTCCGCCGACGCGTCCTGTCGGCCGCCGTCGCGCTCGCCGCCTGCACCGCATTGCCGTTCGCCTCGTCATCCGCGTTCGCGCAAACGGCGGGCAAGCCGAAAGTCGCGCTCGTCATGAAGTCGCTCGCCAACGAGTTCTTCCTGACGATGGAAAACGGCGCGAAAGACTATCAGGCGCACAACTCCAGCCAGTTCGACCTGATCACCAACGGCATCAAGGATGAGACCGACACCGCGGCGCAGATTCGCATCGTCGAGCAGATGATCGTTTCCAAGGTCAACGCGCTCGTCATCGCGCCGGCCGATTCGAAGGCGCTCGTGCCGGTGATCAAGAAGGCGGCGGACGCGGGCATCATCGTCGTGAATATCGACAACCGGCTCGATCCGGACGTGCTCAAGTCCAAGGATCTGAATGTGCCGTTCGTCGGACCGGACAACAAGAAGGGCGCGAGAAAGGTCGGCGATTATCTCGCTCCGAAGCTCAAAAAGGGCGATGAAGTCGCGATCATCGAAGGCGTGACGACCACCACGAACTCGCAGGCGCGCAGCGCGGGCTTCAAGGAAGCGATGGACGCGGCCGGCATGAAGGTCGTCGCGCTCCAGTCGGGCGAATGGGAAATCGACAAGGGCAATGCGGTCGCATCGCAGATCCTGAACGCGAACCCGAACGTAAAGGCGCTCCTGTGCGATAACGACAACATGGCGATCGGCGCCGTGTCGGCGATTCGCGCGGCAGGCAAGGCGGGCAAGGTGCAGGTCGTCGGCTTCGACAATATCGGCGCGATCAAGCCGATGCTGAAAGACGGCCGCGTGCTCGCGACCGCTGACCAGTACGCGGCGAAGCAGGCGGTATTCGGCATCGACGTTGCGCTGAAGGCGATCGCCGGTCACAAGAAGCAGTCGGACCTTTCGCAGGTCGTCGAAACGCCGGTCGATCTGGTGACGAAGTAAGGCGGGCGCGCGGCGGCGGCGTCCGGCGCCGTGTCGCGCGACAATCTAAAGTTCGCGGCCAGCGTGCCGATAACACACTGACGAGCGCGGAAGGCAGACGGCGCGGGCAGTGTCAGCGGCCATCCGGAAGCTTTTCGCGCGGGCATCGGAACACGTCCGGGCCGCGCGCCTCGATGCGCCGGCCCGTTTGCCGAAGCCACGCGGGACCACCACGAGGATGCACAGCGAAGCCTTGAATCGCCCCATGACCGGATCGAACGATGCGAACGTGCTGACGGTGACCGGCATCGGCAAGACCTATGTCGAGCCGGTGCTGTCGGACGTCTCGCTGGAACTCGTCGCGGGCGAAGTGCTCGCGCTCACGGGCGAGAACGGCGCGGGCAAGAGCACGCTGTCGAAGATCGTCGGCGGACTCACGGACCCGACCACGGGCACCATGACGCTCGCGGGCCAGCCGTACGCGCCGAAAAGCCGCAAGGACGCCGAGGCGCTCGGCGTGCGCATGGTGATGCAGGAGCTGAACCTGCTGCCGACCTTGTCGGTGGCGGAGAATCTGTTTTTGAACCGCTTGCCGCGCAAAGGCTTCGGCTGGATCGACCGCAAACGGCTCGCGGAAGACGCGCGCCATGCGATGGCGCAGGTCGGGCTCGACGCGATCGATCCGGACACGCTCGTCGGCGGTCTCGGCATTGGTCATCAGCAGATGGTCGAGATCGCGCGCAACTTGATCGGCGATTGCCGGGTGCTGATCCTCGACGAGCCGACCGCGATGCTCACCGCCCGCGAAGTCGACCTGCTGTTCGAGCAGGTCGAGCGGCTGAAGGCGCGCGGCGTCGCGCTCGTCTACATCTCGCACCGGCTGGAGGAATTGCGGCGCATCGCCGAGCGTGCGGCGGTGCTGCGCGACGGACGCCTCGTGCACGTCGGCCCCATGGACGAGCTCACGAGCGACCGTCTCGTCACGCTGATGGTCGGACGCGAGATCGGCGAGCGCATCGATCTGGGCGAGCGCCGGATCGGCGGCGTCGCGCTCAAAGTGGAGGGCATGACGCGCGCGCCCGTGGTGCGCGACGTGTCGTTCGACGTTCGCGCAGGCGAGATTTTCGGCGTGAGCGGGCTGATCGGCGCGGGCCGGACCGAGCTGATGCGCCTCATCTACGGCGCGGATCGCGCGGACGCGGGCACGGTGTCGATCGCGCGCAACGGCGAGGCGCTGCGGCGCGTGTCGGTGCAATCGCCGTCGGATGCGGTCGATGAAGGCATCGCGCTGATCACGGAGGACCGCAAGGGCGAGGGCCTGTTGTTGAGCCTGCCCGTCGCCGCGAACGTTTCACTGGGCAACCTGGGCGCGGTGGCGCGGCATGGCGTTGTCGACACGCGCCGGGAATCCGCGCTCGCGCAACGCCAGATCGACGCGATGCGCATCCGCACGTCCGGGCCGGCGCAGGCGGTGTCCGAATTGTCCGGCGGGAATCAGCAGAAGGTCGTGATCGGCCGCTGGCTCGCACGCGACTGTGGGGTGCTGCTGTTCGACGAACCGACGCGCGGCATCGACGTCGGCGCGAAGTTCGACATCTACGGGCTGATGGGCGCCCTGGCCCGCGAAGGACGCGCGCTCGTCGTCGTGTCGAGCGACCTGCGCGAGCTGATGCTGATCTGCGACCGTATCGGCGTGATGTCCGCCGGGCGCATGACCGGCGTGTTCGAGCGCGCCAACTGGACGCAGGACGCGCTGCTCGCCGCGGCGTTCTCGGGTTATGCGAAGCGCGAGGCGATCCTGCACGAACCGATCGTGCCCGATGCGAAAGCGCCCGAAGACAACGTGGAGCACTGAATGAGCGAAGCGAACCTGCCCGCCGATGCACCGAAGAGCACGAAAGGCGTCGGCACGCGCCTCGGCATTTCGAATTACCTGGGTCTCGCGGGTGCGCTCGCCGCGATGATCGCGCTGTTTTCGGTGCTGAGCACGCACTTCCTGACGTACGACACGTTCAGCACGATCGCGAACCAGATTCCGGATCTCGTCGTGATGTCGGTCGGCATGACGTTCGTGCTGATCATCGCGAGCATCGATCTGTCGGTCGGCTCGGTGCTCGCACTGGGGGCGTCGGTCGTGAGCGTGGCCGCGCTCAAGTGGCACTGGCCGGCGTTTCCCGCCGCGCTGATCGGCCTCGCGGCCGCCGCGCTGACGGGCACGGTCACGGGCCTCGTGACGGTGGCGTGGCGGATTCCGTCGTTCATCGTGTCGCTCGGCGTGCTTGAAGGCGCGCGCGGACTCGCGTATCAGATGACGAACTCGCGCACGGCGTATATCGGCGATGCGTTCGATTTCCTTTCGAATCCAATCGCGTTCGGCATCTCGCCCGCGTTTCTGATCGCGGTCGCGGTGATGATAATTGCGCATCTGGTCTTGACCCGGACGGTTTTTGGCCGATATCTCGTAGGGATCGGCACGAACGAGGAAGCAGTGAGGCTCGCGGGCGTCAATCCGCGGCCGTACAAGGTCATTGTTTTCGCGCTGATGGGCGCACTTTCGGGACTGGCGGCGCTGTTTCAGATCTCGCGGCTGGAAGCGGCCGATCCGAACGCGGGCGCCGGGCTGGAACTGCAGGTGATCGCGGCCGTCGTGATCGGCGGAACGAGCCTGATGGGCGGGCGCGGCTCGGTCATCAGCACGTTTTTCGGGGTATTGATCATCTCCGTGCTGGCGGCGGGGCTGGCGCAGATCGGCGCAAACGAGCCGACCAAGCGCATCATTACCGGCGCGGTGATCGTGGTGGCGGTGGTGCTGGATACATACCGCAGCAGAAGGAAGCGTGTGTAATCGTTTGTCGGACCGAGAGACGGCGACGGTGGCCAAGCGGCATGGGCGCACGAGAGCCGATGCAGCAGGCAATGAAAGCAGGCAGGGCGCGGGGAAAGCAAAGCGGCGCGTGAACAGCATGTTTAGGCGCCGGACGCCTTACGACCAATAAGAGCAGTTGGACCAAAGATAGCGAAGGACGATGTATGGCGACGATCAAAGACGTGGCAGCCATTGCCGGGGTGTCGTTTACGACGGTATCCCACGTAGTGAACAATTCGCGGCCGGTGTCTGCCGACGTGCGGGCGAAAGTCGAGCGGGCGATTCTCGAGCTCGACTATGTGCCGTCGGCGGTCGCGCGCTCGCTGAAGGCGCGCTCGACGGCGACCATCGGCCTGCTCGTGCCGAACGCGACGAATCCGTACTTCGCCGAACTGGCGCGCGGCGTCGAGGACGGCTGCGCGAAGAACGGCTATTGCGTATTCTTCTGCAACTCCGACGACGATCCCGCCAAGCAGCGCAACTATCTGCGCGTGCTACAGGAAAAGCGCATCGACGGGCTGGTGATCGCCTCGGCAGGCGAGGATTCCGTGCTCGCGCAATGCCTCGCGGGCGCGCGTGAGCCGCTCGTGATCGTCGATAGAAATATCGAGGGGCTGCAGTCCGACCTCGTGCAGATCGACCACGAAAAGGGCGCGTATCTCGCGACGCGGCATCTGCTGCAGCTCGGGCATTCGAAGATCGGCTGCATCACGGGGCCGGTCGCGACGGCCGTCTCCGCGATGCGCCTGCACGGCTTCATCCGCGCGATGGCCGAGCGCGGCATCGAGATCGAGCCGAACGCGATTCAGCAGAGCGACTTCTCCGCGACGGGCGGCTACGCGGCAGCGTCGCAACTGCTCGACAACATGAGGCCGACCGCGATCTTCGCGTGCAATGACATGATGGGCATCGGCGCGCTGCGTGCGGCGGCCGAGCGCCACATCAACGTGCCGACGGATTGCTCGATCATCGGTTTCGACGATGTCGAGCTGTCGCGTTACACCTATCCGGCCTTGTCGACGGTGGGACAATCGGTGCGCGCGCTCGGCGAAATGGCCGCGCAGACGCTGATCGACCGCATCACTGGCAAGCTGACCGGCACGACACGCCGGCGCGTGGTCCCGCCGCGCCTCGTGCGCCGCGAATCGACCGCCGTGGTGCCCGAGTCGCGCAGCGCCAAAGCGTAGTGCCGTTCAAAAGGAAACGAGATGGGAGATAGCGCCAAATCGGGCGATGCAAGCAAGACCGGCCGCGTGACCGTGGTCGGCAGCCTCAACATGGATCTCGTCGCGCGCGCGCCGCGTCTGCCGAGGCCGGGCGAAACGCTCGCCGGACATGCGTTCGCCCAGGTGCCGGGCGGCAAGGGCGGCAATCAGGCGGTCGCCGCGGCGCGCCTCGGCGCACGGGTCGCGATGATCGGCTGCGTCGGCAACGATTCGAACGGTGCGACGCTCAAGGGCAGTCTGGAGGCGGAAGGCATCGACTGCACGGCGCTCGCGACGAGTGCTCACGCGCCGACGGGCGTCGCGCTCATCGTCGTCGATGACGCGAGCCAGAACGCGATCGTCATCGTCGCGGGCAGCAACGCCGAAGTGACGCCCGCGCGCATCGAGGCGCAGGAAGCGCTGATCGCGCAAGCCGATGTCATCGTGTGCCAGCTCGAAACGCCGCCCGAGACCGTGCGCGCCGCGCTCGCCGCCGGCCGGCGTCTTCTGCGCACCACGATCCTCAACCCCGCGCCGGCCGCGCGCAAATTGCCGCCGGACTGGTTCCCGCTCGTCGATTATCTGATTCCGAACGAACTGGAAGCCGCGACGCTCTCGGGCGTGGCGATCGACACGCCCGACGACGCGCGCCGCGCCGCGCAGGCGCTCAAGGCGAAGGGCGCGCGCAACGTGATCGTGACGCTCGGCGCGCAAGGCGTGCTCGCGCTGCTCGATGGCGCGGACGATGAAGGCGTCCATCTGCCATCGCCGAAAGTCGAGGCGATCGACACGACCGCCGCCGGCGACACGTTCATCGGCGGCTTCGCGGCCGAACTCGCGCGGGGCGCCGCGCCGCTGGACGCGATCGCGTTCGGTCAGCGGGCGGCGGCGGTGGCGGTGACGCGCGAAGGCGCGCAGCCGTCGATTCCGCACCGCAGCGAAATTTCCGCATAACTTTTCAATGTTCGTTGAAAAAACGGCGCGTCTGACGCGCCGTTTTACTTCATACGAAATAATCCCTCAAGTGCTCGCGCTTTCGCGCCGTTTACATCGCTAGCGGCCGCGTGATGTCTCGCGCGCACGCTGCCAGGAGACGACGACACCGCTCGCGGGCGACAACAGGGAAAACACAATGAAGAAGGCTTTGACGATCAAGGCGCGCCTCGGCATGTCGATGGCGTTTCTGGGTGCGCTGCTCATTGCGATCGGCGCGCTGGGTCTCACCGGCATGAGCCATTCGAACGGCGCGTTCCAGAATACCTACGCGGTGCAAATGCCGGCGGCGATCGCAGTCGGCAACGCGGAGATGTATGCCGCGCGCGAGCGGCTCGTGTTCGATCGCGCGGCGCTCCTCGCCGGCACGCCGGAGGTGGCCGCCACCGTCGAGCGCGCGCGCATGATGCGCGAACGGGCGGACGGCTACTGGAAGGAATACATGTCGTTGCCGCAAGCGCCGGGCGAAAAACGTCTCGCCGATGCCGCACAGGAAAAACGCCTCGCGCTGCAAGGCATCGTCGACAAGGGCGTCGCCGCGGTCATGGCGAACGATCACGACGGCATCATCGCGAACGCGAAGGCGATGCAGGCCATGTACAACGAGCTCGCCAACGCGAATGAGGCGCTGCGCAAGTATCTGACCGAAGCATCGAAGCAGAGCTACGAGGAGACCCAGAGCCGTTTCCTGTGGTTCCGTGCGCTGAGCCTCGGGGCGATCGCGCTCGGCATCGCGGCGGCCGCGTTCGCGTGGGTGTCGCTGCGGCGGGCGATCGCGCGGCCGCTCGAAGCCGCGCTCGCCCATTTCGACGCGATCGCCGCGGGCGACCTGCGCCGCGAGGTCACCGTCACGTCACGCGACGAAATGGGGCAGTTGCTCGAAGGTCTCGCCAGAATGCGTGCGAGCCTGCTCACGACCGTGCGCACCGTGCGCACGGGCAGCGAATCGATCGCGTCCGCGACGCAGCAGATCGCCGCCGGGAACACCGATCTGTCTTCGCGCACCGAGGAACAGGCGTCCGCGCTGCAGGAAACGGCGTCGAGCATGGAGGAGCTGACCGGCACCGTCCGCCAGAACGCCGACAACGCCCGGCAGGCAAGCGCGCTCGCGGCGAATGCGTCGCACATCGCGGGCAAGGGCAGCGCGGTCGTGACGCAGGTCGTCGATACGATGCGCGAGATCGACGGCAGCTCGTCGAAGATCGCGGACATCATCACGATCATCGAGGGCATCGCGTTCCAGACCAACATCCTTGCGCTCAATGCGGCCGTCGAAGCGGCGCGCGCGGGCGAGGAAGGGCGCGGCTTCGCAGTCGTCGCGGGCGAGGTGCGCAGCCTGGCGCAGCGCTCGTCGGCGGCGGCGAAGGAAATCAAGGAACTGATCGACACGTCGGTGGCGCGCGTGCGCACGGGCACGACACTCGTCGATGAAGCCGGCCGCACGATGAACGAGATCATCGGCGCAGTGCAGCGCGTGACCGACATCATGGGCGAGATCGCGGCGGCGTCCGAGGAGCAGTCGAGCGGCATCGAGCAAGTGTCGCGCGCAGTCACGCAGATGGACGAGGTGACGCAGCAGAACGCGGCACTCGTCGAGGAAGCGGCGGCGGCCGCGCAGTCCCTCGAGGATCAGGCCACGCGCCTGCGGCAGGCGGTGGCGGTGTTCCAGATGGCGGACGGCGCGCCGCACGCGACGGCGGCGGTCGCATCCACGCCGGCGGTGAAAGTTGCATCGCGTGCAACGATGACGGCGCACACGCGTGCGCTCGTGACGAAGCCGCTCGTGACAGCGCAGGCGAAGCGCGCCGCAATCGTGCCGGTGACGCGCGCGTCGCCGACCGCGGACGCAGGCGGCGACTGGGAGACGTTCTGAGCACGGCATAGGGCGCGTAGCCGCGAACAGGAGATGAATGCGCGCGAATGCACACGCGCGCGACCAACGCCGATCCGGTAACCCGTACACTGAGGGGTGTGCGTCACCGCTCACACGAGGATATCGACATGACCGGATCGACACTCGCCGCGAAGCTCGCGGACGCCCGCCGCCGGCATCGGCTCATCGAAACGCTGGAGCCCGCCGACATCCCGGCCGACGCGCCCACCGCCTACGCAATCCAGCATGAGATGCTGAGAGAGTCGGATGCGCGCATCGGCGCATGGAAGATCGGCGCGCGCGCCCCCGATGCGCTCGCCACGGGCGCGCCTATCGACGCCGCGCTCGTCCACGTCTCGCCCGCGCGCGTGCCTTTTCAATCATTTTTTCGCGTACTGGTGGAACTCGAAGTCGCGTTCCGCTTCGCCTATGCGCTGCCCGCGCGACATGACCCTTACACGCGCGAGGAAGTATTCGATGCGATAGGCGGCATCGCGGTCGCGCTCGAAGTGGTCGACAGCCGGTTTGCGCAATGGCCCAATCTCGACCCGCTCGCGCAGCTCGCCGACTCACAGAACAATGGCGCGCTCGTGGTGTCGGGCATGGAACCCTACGACGTCGTCGCGCCGGGCTTCGACTTCCTCACGCCGCGCCTGGAATTCACACTGGACGGCGTTTCGATCGCGCCGGAAGCGCTCGGCAATCCGGCGGGCGATCCCCGCGAATTGCTGCCCTGGCTCGTCAACCATTGTTGCCGCATGGGTTTGACCGTCGAACCGTTCTGGACCATCACCACGGGCTCTTATACGGGTGCGTATCGCATTGACGGACCGGGGATGCTGCATGGCTCGATCGATCGCATCGGCGAACTGGAACTCGTGCTCGCGTGACGCGGGGATATCCCGCATCGGGAACGGTTCTTGATGCTGTCGCATGGGCGTCGATGTCATTCATGTATCGCATCGAATGAGCGCGAGCGCACGTATTCGACATGAAGCGATATAGGCATGCGCGCGAGTGAGGCGCGCCTCGCATTGGCGGACAGAAGCTGTGCTCAAGTAGCGAAGTGCGCGGGGAAGCGAACAGGCAGGGACGATGCGGAGCAACAGGATAGAGACATTGGGATGAGGATTGTAGGTGAACGAAAATAACTCACCAAGCTAGTAATTCTTCGAAGCAAATGAACAACGCAAGTGCGTGAAAAAAAATTCGAAAGGGTTTAGGATGAATTCAAGCGATGTCGTTTCGATTACGCGCGTTGCGCACGACATAGCTTTCTGACTTCGGCGAGGAGGTAGCATGGATATCTACAGCAGTTTCGCGACCCGCTTCGAAAAAACCCGCGAGGAGGAATTCTCGCTCGAAGAGTATCTCGCGCTCTGCAAAGAAGATCCTGCCACATATGCAACAGCGGGCGAACGCATGTTGACGGCCATCGGGGAACCGGAGATGGTCGACACTCGCCTCGACCCGCGTTTATCGCGTGTGTTTGCGAACAAGGTCATCAAGGTGTATCCGGCGTTCCGTGAATTCTACGGAATGGAGGAGGTGATCGAGAACGTCGTGTCGTACTTCCGGCACGCGGCACAGGGTCTCGAAGAGAAGAAGCAGATCCTGTATCTGCTGGGTCCGGTGGGCGGCGGCAAGTCGTCGATCGCCGAACGACTGAAGCAGCTCATGGAGCGCGTTCCGTTCTATTCGCTGAAGGGTTCGCCCGTCAATGAGTCGCCGCTCGGCCTCTTCGATTACGACGAAGACGGTCCCGTCCTCGAAGAGCAGTACGGCATTCCGCGCCGCTATCTGAAGAGCATCCTTTCGCCGTGGGCAGTGAAGCGCCTGCACGAATACAACGGCGACATCCGCAAGTTCCGCGTGGTGCGCCGCTATCCTTCCATCCTTCGCCAGATCGGCATCGCGAAGACCGAGCCCGGTGACGAAAACAATCAGGACATCTCGTCGCTCGTCGGCAAGGTGGATATCCGCAAGCTCGAAACCTATTCGCAGGACGACGCTGACGCATACAGCTATTCCGGTGGCCTGTGCCTCGCCAATCAGGGCTTGCTGGAATTCGTCGAAATGTTCAAGGCGCCGATCAAGGTGCTGCACCCGCTGCTCACCGCGACCCAGGAAGGCAACTTCAAGGGCACGGAAGGCTTCGGCGCGATTCCGTTCGACGGCGTCATCCTCGCGCACTCGAACGAGTCGGAGTGGAAGGCGTTTCGCAACAACAAGAACAATGAAGCACTGCTCGATCGTATCTTCGTCGTGAAGGTGCCGTACTGCCTGCGTTACGGCGAAGAGATCAAGATCTACGAGAAGCTTTTGCGCAACTCGTCCCTCGCCGAGGCGGTTTGCGCACCGGGCACGCTCAAGATGATGGCGCAGATGGCCGTGCTCACGCGCCTGCACGAACCGGAAAATTCGAGTCTCTTTTCGAAGATGCAGGTCTATGACGGCGAGAACCTGAAGGACACCGACCCGAAGGCGAAGTCGTATCAGGAGTATCGCGATTACGCGGGTGTCGACGAAGGCATGACGGGCGTGTCCACGCGTTTCGCGTTCAAGATCCTGTCGCGCGTCTTCAACTTCGATTCGAGCGAAGTCGCTGCGAACCCGGTGCATCTGATGTACGTGCTCGAACAGCAGATCGAACGCGAACAGTTCCCGCCGGAGACGGAGCAGAAGTATCTGTCGTTCATCAAGGACGTGCTGGCTTCGCGCTATGCCGAGTTCATCGGCAAGGAAATTCAGACCGCGTATCTGGAGTCGTATTCGGAGTATGGACAAAACATCTTCGACCGCTATGTGACGTACGCCGACTTCTGGATTCAGGATCAGGAGTTCCGCGATCACGACACCGGCGAGAGCTTCGACCGGGCGGCGCTGAATGCCGAGCTGGAGAAGATCGAAAAGCCCGCGGGCATCAGCAACCCGAAGGATTTCCGCAACGAGATCGTGAACTTCGTGTTGCGTGCGCGTGCGGCGAACGGCGGCAAGAATCCCGCGTGGATCAGCTACGAGAAGCTGCGCGTGGTGATCGAAAAGAAGATGTTCTCCAACACCGAAGAACTTCTGCCGGTAATTTCGTTCAATGCGAAAGGCTCGGCCGAAGAGCAACGCAAGCACGAAGACTTCGTCAACCGCATGGTCGCGAAGGGCTACACGCCGAAGCAGGTCCGGCTCCTGTGCGACTGGTATCTGCGCGTGCGCAAGTCGTCATGATGTAGAGTGGACAGGAATAGGGGAATCGACGGGAGTGGGCGTTGACGCGCCATACTCCGGTCCCGCGCAAGCGATAGTCAGGATGTCCCCTGCGGCCCGGGTGCGTGGATTGCGTCCGGACCGCACAGTGGACGAATTGCGAGACGAAAGACGCTGCGATCAGTCGAAGCTGTGCGCAGCGCCTCCCAAGCTCGCCAATAACGCGGGAGACTGGATGTGCTGCACCAAATCATCGACCGCAGGTTAGCCGGCAAGAACAAGAGCATTGCCAACCGCGAACGCTTCCTGCGACGCGTCAAGAGTTACATTCGCCGCGCGGTTTCCGACGCGGTGCGCGATCGCAGTATCAAAGACATTCAAAGCACCCAAAGCATCACCATTCCCAAGAAGGACATCTCCGAGCCCTCGTTCCGTCACGGACCGGGCGGCAAGCGCGAGTATGTCCATCCGGGTAACGCCGATTACATTCGCGGCGACAAGATTCCGCGTCCGCCGGGCGGCGCGGGCGGCGGCGGCAAGAGCGCAAGCAACGAAGGCGAAGGGCAGGATGATTTCGTTTTCGAGCTGTCTCGCGAGGAATTCATGCAGTACTTCTTCGACGACCTCGAACTGCCGCGCCTCGTCAAGACCCAGCTGCTTGCGGTGCCTACCTGGAAGAACGTGCGCGCGGGCTGGGCGGCGGAAGGCACGCCGAACAACATCGACGTGGTCAGGTCCCTGCGCAGCGCGCTCGGCCGGCGCATCGCGCTCGGCTGGCCGCTCGCGTCGCAGTTGCGCGAAATGGAGCGCCAGCTCGAGCAATTGAAAGACGAGAACGCCGATCCGGAGGAGATCGCGCGTCTTGAAGCGGATATCGTCGTCATGCAGGGCCGGATCACGCGCATTCCGTTCATCGATCCGTTCGATCTGCGCTACATCAACCGCGTGAAGCAGCCGACGCCATCGAGCAAGGCGGTGATGTTCTGCCTGATGGACGTCTCCGGCTCGATGGACGAGCAGCGCAAGGACTTGTCCAAGCGCTTCTTCATCCTCCTGTATCTGTTCCTGCAACGGAACTACGAAAAGATCGAAGTCGTGTTCATCCGGCACCATACGCGCGCCGAGGAAGTGGACGAAGACACGTTCTTCCATTCGACCGAAAGCGGCGGCACTGTGGTGTCGAGCGCGCTCGAGCTCATGAAGAAGATCATGGACGAGCGCTATTCGCCGACTGAATGGAACATTTACGGCGCGCAGGCATCGGACGGCGACAACTGGACGGACGATTCCCCGAAGTGCCGCAGGCTGCTGTCGGAAGACATCCTGCCGAAGGTCCGGTATTTTGCCTATATTCAAGTTGCGCCGGAGGAGCAAAATCTCTGGTTGGAGTATGCTCAGCTTGCGATGGGCGCGCCCGAACTGGCCATGAAGAAAGTCGATTCGGCTGCGGACATCTATCCGGTGTTCCGCGAGCTGTTCGAAAAACAGCAGGCGGCCGCATGACGACACGGCCTTGGCAGAACGAGACGCGTGGGTACCAACTGGAAGGCACGGACGATCGTGCGGCTTCCAGACTGGGGCCTGAGGCAGAGCAACGCAAGGCGTCCGCAGAGGCAGACGAGGCGCACGAGGAAGGCAGAATGAATGTTTCGGAGAAACGGCGACCGCTGCCGTGCCCGTCGGACTGGAGCGTCGAGCTGATCGAGGAGTACGACGCTGAAATTTCGCGCGTCGCGAACGGTTACGGTCTCGACACTTACCCCATTCAGCTGGAAATCATCAGCTCCGAACAGATGATGGATGCGTATGCGTCCGTCGGAATGCCGGTGAACTACCGGCACTGGTCGTTCGGCAAGCATTTTCTCGCGACAGAGAAAGGCTATCGGCGCGGGCAAATGGGCCTCGCGTACGAAATCGTCATCAATTCGAATCCCTGCATCGCGTATCTCATGGAAGAGAACACCATGACGATGCAGGCGCTCGTGATCGCTCACGCGGCGTACGGGCACAACTCGTTCTTCAAGGGCAACTACCTCTTCCGGCTCTGGACGGACGCGCACGCGATCATCGACTACCTCGTCTACGCGAAGAATTACATCGCGGAATGCGAGGAGCGATATGGACTGGATCGCGTCGAGGAACTGCTCGACTCGTGCCACGCGCTCATGAACTATGGCGTCGATCGCTACAAGCGGCCGCAAAAGCTATCGCTTGCGAAGGAAGCGGCGATGCGGCGCGAACGCGAAGCGTATCTGCAATCGCAGGTCAACGAGTTGTGGCGCACGCTGCCCAAGGGAAAGGAGCCATCGCCGGAGGAAATCGAAAGCCGCTATCCGCCGGAGCCGCAGGAGAACTTGTTGTACTTCGCGGAGAAAAACGCGCCGTTGCTCGAGCCGTGGGAGCGCGAAGTCATCCGCATCGTGCGCAAGATCGGCCAGTATTTTTATCCGCAGCGGCAGACGCAGGTGATGAACGAAGGCTGGGCGACGTTCTGGCACTACACGCTGCTCAACACGCTCTACAACGAAGGCCGTCTCGAAGACAGCTTCATGATGGAGTTTCTGCACTCGCATTCGAACGTCGTGTATCAACCGCCGGTGACAAAGCCGTATTACAGCGGCATCAATCCGTACGCGCTCGGCTTTTCGATGATGAGCGATATCCGCCGCATCTGCGAAAACCCGACGGACGAAGATCGCGAGTGGTTCCCCGACCTCGCGGGCAGCGACTGGCTGGAGTCCTTGCACTACGCGATGCGCAACTTCAAGGACGAAAGCTTCATCGCGCAATATCTGTCGCCGCATCTGATTCGCGAGATGCGCCTGTTCTCGATTCTCGACGACGACATGCGCGACGCACTCGAAGTGTCGGCGATTCATGACGACAGCGGCTATCGCTATGTTCGTCAGGCGCTGTCGCGGCAATACGATATTCATCATCGCGAGCCGAACATCCAGGTGTATTCGGTGAATACGCGTGGCGATCGCAGTCTGACGCTGCGTCACTTCATGACCGACAACCGCCATCTCTCGAACGACAGCGACGAAGTCCTCAAGCACATGGCGCGCTTGTGGCAGTTCGATGTCTATCTCGAAAGCGTCGATGAGAACGGCACGGTGAGAAAGCGCTTCGAGTGCCGGTATGTGGCGCCGAATACGCGCTGAACTCCCCGAGCATCAACCCCGGAAAACCGGCGCTGATCCAGCGCCGGTTTTTCGTTGCGGCTACTGATTGCCCGCCTCGTCCTGCGAAAACAGGTCCCAGCTCGCCATGAACAGCGCCGCCACCAGCGGCCCGATCACGAATCCGTTGATGCCGAAGAGCGCCATCCCGCCAAGGGTCGAGATGAGCACGACCCAATCGGGCATCTTCGTGTCCTTGCCCACGAGAATCGGCCGCAGCACGTTATCCACGAGACCGATCACCACGACACAGAACACGACGAGAATCAGACCCTTGATGATCTGTCCCGTCATGAAGAAATAGAGCGCGGCGGGCACCCAGACGATCGCCGCCCCGACGGCGGGCAACAGCGAAAGGAACCCCATCAGCACGCCCCACAACAGGGAGCCGTTGATGCCGAGTATCCAGAAAATCAGCCCGCCGAGCAGGCCCTGCACAGCCGCGACCGCGATATTGCCCTTCACCGTCGCGCGAACCACCGCCGTGAACTTCGCGATGAGATGCTGCTTGGGCTCCGGATCCAGCGGAATCGCGCGCCGGATGCGTCGGGCGATCTCGCCGCCATCGCGCAGCAGAAAGAACACGAGGTACAGCATCACGCCGAAGCTCACGACGAACTGGAACGTGTTCTGCCCGATCGACAGCGCTTGCGTCGCGGCGAACTGGCTGATTTGCGACGCGCCTTCGATCAGCTTGCGCTGCACGCCGGGGATGTCGTCGAGCCCGAAACGCCCGAGGAGCGCCTGCGCCGATGCCGGCAGCGCGTGCAGGACGTGCTGGAAATACAGGCCGAAATTCAGCTCGCCGCTCTTGATCCGCGCGTAGACGAGGGCGACTTCCTGAACGAGCGTCACCGCGACAACCGCAAGCGGAATGATAACGATCAGGATCGCGGCGGACAGCGTCGTCAGTGCGGCGAGATTGCGGCGCTTGCCGAAGCGCGCGGCGAGATAGCGCTGCATCGGCTGGAACAGGATCGCGAGAATCGCGCCCCAGAAGATTGCGCCGAAAAACGGCAGCAACACCCACGCGAGCGCGAGGGTCACGGCGCACAACAAGATGTGAAAGAAGTTCTGCTGGACGGTGCGGTTATTCATCAGGGAACCATAGGGGCAGGCGGGGAGGGCGAACGGCAAGCGCGCGGCGGCATGCTAACACGAGCCTTCCGAATGGCTTTCGCGCTCGGTTCGCGCTCAGTTCGCGCTCGGTTCGCGCTCAGTTCGCGCTCTCGATTCGAGCAAGAAATCGTCCAAGGGTTCGCCATGAATCAGCCATCGTTCGATTGCCGCTGGAGCGCTACCCCGCGCGTCGACTAAAATCCGGCTTCCAATCCTTGCGGATCGCTTTCCTGCCAAACGGCCAGGCAAGCGCGCACGAACGAGCCGATCGTTCGTGCGCGGCCACTCCGCTCTACGTATCGAACAATGAATCCAGGCGTCATCTACGCATTCTCGGCCTTCGTCATCTGGGGCCTTTTCCCGATCTACTTCAAGGCCCTGCATTCGATCGGCGCGGTCGAGATGCTCGCGCATCGCATGGCGTGGTCGATGGTCTTCCTGCTGATCGTCATGACCGTGCGCCGTCAATGGAAGTGGCTCGGCCCGGTTCTGCGCGACAGGCGCCTGCTTGCGCGCTTCGCCGCGAGCGCCGTACTGCTGTCGGCGAACTGGGGCATCTATATCTGGGCGGTGAACGACGGGCGCATCGTCGAGGCGAGCCTCGGCTACTTCATCAATCCGCTCGTCAACGTCGTGTTCGGGATGGCGTTCCTGCACGAGCGGCTGCGGCCGGTGCAATGGATCGCGGTGACGATCGCCGCGCTCGGGGTGCTGTGGCTGACCTGGGTGAACGGCGCACCGCCGTGGATCAGCCTTGCGCTTGCGCTGACGTTCGGCGGCTACGGACTTTTGCGCAAGACCGCGTCGCTCGGCGCGCTCGAAGGTCTCACGCTCGAAACGATGCTGCTGTGTCCCGTCGCGCTGCTTTATCTCTTCTTTCTGACTTCGCACGGCGGCAGCGGCTTCGCGCACGCGTCGCCCGGTGTGAAGCTGCTGCTCGCGGCGGCCGGGCCCGTGACCGCGGTGCCGCTCCTGCTTTTTGCAGCGGGGGCGCGGCGCATTCCGCTATCGATGCTCGGGCTTATCCAGTACATCACGCCAACGCTGCAATTGCTGATCGGCGTTGTGATCTATCAGGAATTCTTCGGGCACGATCAGTTGATCGGCTATGGCGCGATCTGGGCCGCGCTCGCGATTTACTCGCTCGAAGGCGTGTATCGCGCACGCGCGGCCCGCGTCTGAAACGAGATCAGCGCAATGCGTCGCCGAAACGATATTCGACCGTCGCCTCGTCGAGCTTCGCCTTGATGTCCGGATCGATCGGCTGATCGACGGCCGCAAGCGTCTCGTCGAGTTGTTCGGGCCGGCTCGCGCCGATGATCGCCGAACTCACCGCCGGATTGGCCAGGACCCACGCGAGCGCTGTGCCCGCGAGCGAGCGCCCGGTCGGCGCGACGATCTTGTTGATCTGCTCGATCGTATGAAACTCGCGCTCGTGCCAGTAACGCTGGGTGTACATCGCGCCCGCCTTGCCGACCGCGCCGGTGAAGCGGCCTTCGCTCGGGCCGGCATCGAAGCTATGCTTGCCCGTCAGCAAACCGCCCGCGAGCGGGTTGTACGGAATCACGGCGAGACCTTCCTCAGTCGCGAGCGGCAGCAGTTCGCGCTCGATCTGGCGGAACAGCAGGTTGTAACGCGGCTGCACGGAAACGAAGCGCGCGGCGCGCAATACGTCCGAGCGGCCGAGCGCACGCGCGAGCCGGTACGCCAGAAAATTCGACACGCCGATATACCGCGCCTTGCCTTGCCGCACGATGGTGTCGAGCGCTTCGAGCATCTCGTCGAGCGGCGTGTCGTGATCGTCGTTATGAAGCTGGTACAGGTCGACATAATCCGTGTCGAGCCGCTTGAGCGACGCGTCGATCGCATCGAGCAGATGCTTGCGCGATGCACCCTTGTGCCACGCGAGCGGCCCCATTTCATGCACGGCCTTGGTCGCGAGAATGTAATTATCGCGGCGGCCCTTGAGCCAGCGGCCGACGATCTCCTCGGTGCGGCCCGCGAGATCGTGTCCGCTGCCGAGCGGATAGACGTTCGCCGTATCGATGAAATTGACGCCCGCGTCCGCCGCGCGGTCCATGATGCTGCGCGACACGTCTTCCTCGGTCTGCAGGCCGAACGTCATCGTGCCGAGCGTGAGACGCGAAACGGTGAGACCGGTATTGCCGAATTTGCGGTATTGCACGGTTGCGCTCCAGAAGAAACGATTTCGATGGGACCGTCAGAATAGCCGCAACTGTCAGGACGTGCCGGCGCGCACGGGCGCGGCGCTGTGCGGCGCGGAATCGAGGTAACGGAACACGAGGCCCGACAGCAGCGTCACCACGCCCATGCAGACGAAGCTCAGCCTGAAGCCGGCCGCGGTCGAGAACGGCCCCTGGAACACCTGCACGAGCGAGCCGCCGATGGAAACGCCCAGGCCGATCGCGAGCATCTGCACCATCGAAAAGAGGCTGTTGCCGCTGCCGGCATCCTTGATCGAGAGGCCTTTGAGCGTGACGCTGTTCATCGCCGCGAACTGCATCGAGTTGCACGCGCCGAACACGACGAGGATCGCGATCTCGACGACGAGCGGCAAGGTCGGCGAGAACAGCGCGAACGCGACGATCGACGCGCCCACGAGCGCCGTGTTCACGAGCAGGAACGTGCCGTAGCCGTAGCGCTTCACGAGTTGCGCGATCCAGCGCTTGCTGAGCGTCCCGGCGATGGCGATCGGCAGCATCATCAGGCCCGAATGCAGCGGGCTGTAGCCGAGTTCGAGCTGCATGAGAAGCGGCAGCAGGAAAGGCACCGCGCTCGAACCGATGCGGCACAGCAGATTGCCGATCAGTCCGACGCTGAAATTCGGCTCCTGAAAGAGCGCGAGATGAAAGAGCGGATTGCGCTTGTGCCGCGCGTAGGGCACATACGCGAACGCCGACACCGCCGCGAGCGCGAAGAGCGCCGCGGACACCGCGCCGCGATGCGTCTCTACGGGGCTGTCGAGCGCGAGTGAGAACGACACCATGCACATCGACAGCAAGCCGCAGCCGATGAAGTCAAAGGGCGGCGCATCGTGCAGCGTGTCGTTCGGCAGAAAGCGCTGCACCGCGTAGAGGCCGACCGCGCCGATCGGCACGTTGATCAGGAAGATCCAGTGCCAGGAAAACGACTCGACGAACCAGCCGCCGAGCGTGGGGCCGAGAATCGGGCCGACCTGGCCGGCGACGGAGATCATCGCGAGTGCGGAGACGTAGGCTTCGCCGGAGACGGCGCGCAGCACGGCGAGACGTCCGATCGGCAGCAGCATCGAGCCGCCGATGCCTTGCAGCACGCGCGCAAGCACGAGCTGGTTCAACGAATGCGCGCCTGCGCAGGCGAGCGAGCCGATCACGAAGAGCGAGATCGAGACGAGATAGACCCGGCGCGTGCCGAAGCGGTCCGCGAGCCAGCCGGAAGCAGGCGTGAAGAGCGCCATCGTGAGCGTGTAGGCGACGACGATCGACTGCATCGCGAGCGGCGCGGCATGGAGGCTGCGCGCGATGGAAGGCAGCGCCGTGTTCACGATGGTCGTGTCGAGCGCCTGCATGAAAAAGCCCACGGCGACGATCCAAAGGAGCGCCGTGTGCGAAGAACTCTTGGTCATGTGGGAAGCGGGTGGTGGTCGCCGCGCGACGAAGAAACCGCTTGGAAACAAGCCCGTCGCGCAATATGTGAAATGTTAATGACTTACCGAGTCATCGGGAAGACCGCTAACCGCATTGACTGTCATCGTTAATGCCGATCACAATGGCGCATGCTCAATCCACTCTGGCTGAACACGTTCGCGACCGTGGCCGCGTCGCACAGTTTCACCGATGCGGGGCGGCAACTCGGCCTTCGACAGTCCAGCGTCTCGGAGCATATCCGGCGCCTGGAGGAGAGCGTCGGCCGACGCCTGTTCGTGCGCGACACGCATTCGCTCGCACTCACCGCCGACGGCGAAGCGATGCTCGTCCATGCCCGCGTGATTCTCGAAGCGATGGCGCACGCGCAGTCGCAATTCAGTTCGCCGCGACTGCGCGGACGCGTTCGGCTCGGCTCATCGGACGATATCGCGCTCGGGCCGCTGCCGAGCGTGCTCGCGGCGTTTCGCGACACGCACCCGGACGTCGAGCTGGAAATCACGATCGGCATGACCGGGCGGCTCTATCAGATGGTCGACGCCGGCGAGCTCGATCTCGCGGTCGGCAAGCGGCGCATCGGCGATGCACGCGGCATGCGGCTTTTCTCCGGACGGCTCGAATGGCTCGCGAAGCCGGGCACCATCGTCGATACGAGTGGTCCGCTGCCGCTCATCCTCGTCTCGGAACCGAGTGTCACGCGGGGCGTCGTACTCGATTCGCTCGCGATGAGCGGCGCGAGCTGGCAAATGGTTTGCACGAGCAGCAGTCACGCGGGCTGCATTGCCGCGGCGCGCGGCGGCCTCGGCTTGACCGTGCGCTCGCATTTTCTCGCGGCCCGGGGATTGGCCGCGCCCGTCAATCGCGCGGATCTGCCCGAATTGCCCGAAGTGGAGTTCATCGCGTTCGGCGCGAAACATCTGAGCCGTCCGGCCGAAACGTTGCTGCAGCTTCTCGAAAACAGCGACCTTCGCGGCGAGTGGGACGGCGAATGAAATCGAAAGGAGCCCGCGAGGGCAGGGAGGCCGGTTGTGCCGCTGCAACGACCGGCAGACCCGAATGGCTATCGCCAATTCGTTCTTATATATTGTGCGGCGTTTGAAGTAGCCACTTCCAAGACGTGTTTCGCTCCTTCCGCCTATTTTCGTCCGACGTAAGCATCCGTGCGCTCTTCGCGGTAATCGCGCTCGCCGCGTGTTTGAACGCCCACGCGGCCTCGTACGTGACGAAGCATTGCGACGACCTCGAAGGCAAGAACGTGCCCGCGTCGATCATCGGACTGCCGACGCGCGGCGCGACGATCGTTTCCGCGTGGGTCGTCAAGGCGGCCGCGCCCGGCAACCGCAACGGCGAATACTGCCGCATCACCGGCTTCATCAAGGCGCTGCAGGACTCGACGCCCGATATCCGCTTCGAAGTCAATCTGCCGAGCCGCTGGAACGGCCGCGCGCTGCAGATGGGCGGCGGCGGGTACAACGGCACGATCGTCTCCGGCACCGAACCGATGCCTTTCGCGCCCGACTCGACGCCGCTCGCGCGCGGCTATGCGACCTTCGGTTCGGATTCGGGCCACGTCGGCAACGCGGGGCGCGCCGACTTCGCGGGCAACGACGAAGCCATCGTCAATTTCGGCTTCGGTCATCTCAAGAAAACGCGCGACGTCGCGCTCGCGCTGATCCAGATGGGCTACGGGCGCACGCCCGACAAGACCTACTTCGCGGGCGGCTCGACGGGCGGGCGCGAAGGGTTCACCGTGATCGAGCGCTTTCCGAATGACTACGACGGCGTGATCGCCAACGCGCCCGCGATCAACTTCTCCGGCGTGCGGCTCATGGGCGTGAAAGTGGGCCAGGCGTCGTATGCGAAGCCGGGAGGCTTCGTCGGCGTCGCGCAGCAGCGGCGCGTGTTCGAGACCGTCGTGCACGAGTGCGACCGGCTCGACGGCGCGGCGGACGGCATCGTCGGCAACGTGGAGGCGTGCAGGAAGCTGGAACCGCAGATCATCGCATCGCTGCGTTGCGCGAACGGGCAGCGTCCTTCCTTGCGCGACAGTTGCCTGTCCGACGCGCAGATCGACACGCTCGATACGCTGCGCGACGGCGTCACGCTGCCGTATCCGCTCGCGTACGGCGTCGATACCTATCCGGGCTACAACGTGTTTCAGGGCGTCGACTTCTCCGGGACGCTCGGACTCGGCGACTCGCCGACGCTTCTGACTCCGCCGACTTTCGCCGCGAACGGCTATCTCTTCGCGCAGGGCGACGCTTATATCCGCCACTTCGTCACGCGCGATCTCGACTTCGGCGCCCTCACATTCGACCTCGACAATCCCGGCCGCTTCAGGCAGCGCCTCGTGACGCTCGCGTACACCGTCGGCGCAATGAACCCGGATTTCTCCGCGTTCATTGCGCACGGCGGCAAGCTCATCGCGATGCACGGCCTCGCCGACGAAGTCATCAGCCCGAATCAGACGATCGCGTTCTATCGCGGGCTCATCGATCGCTACGGGAAGGACACTGTCGATTCGTTCATGCGGCTCTACATGGTGCCGGGATTTCAGCACGGCAACGGCGTGTTCATTCCCGCGTGGGACGAACTCGGCGCGCTCGACGAATGGGTGAGCAACGGCGTCGCGCCGGAAACGCTCCTCGGCAGCGATATCGCGCCCGCCACCAACGGACGCACGCGACCGATCTGCCGTTATCCGGGCTATCCGCGTTATCTCGGCAAGGGCAGTATCAACCTCGCGGCGAACTTTCGCTGCATGGAGCCCTGAGCAACTGCATCGTCAGCGCGCCTTCGCAGGATGGTCCGCGATGCGTGGCCAGAACTTGGCAAGCCAGCGCGACACGAACCCGCGCGTAGCGACTCGATACGACGTGAGCGACACCTCGATCGCCTGATCGCTCTCCGATGTGAGCCATACGCGCTCGCCTTGCGACAGGCGCACGACATCGCCGGGCTTCATCCAGTAGTCGTACGGATCGCGATGACGCGTGAGCCAGAGCGAACACGCCGACGCGCCGCCGATGCGCAATTCGGCATCGCGCGTAAGCCGCCACGACACCATCTGATGCGGATGCACGTCGACATAGACCACGACGCGCGCGCCCGATGCGCTCAGGCGGCCCGACGCCACGCCGTGACCGACGCCATGACGCGCGAAAACCTGCGATACCTCTTCCATCTCTGCTCTCCATGATGTGAGCCGAAGACGGAACCTTGCACGCAAAAACAAGAAGGCCCCGTCTTGCGGCGGGGCCTTCGGAATTCGTTTGCTTGCCTGTCTCGCTAGCGCACACGCTGTCCCGATGACCCGCCACGGATGGCGTTCATACGGTTTTTAATCGCGGCGATGGAGAGAGTGAGGATTGCGTGCATGTGTCGCAGTATCGTGTGGCGCGATGACGCTTGTCAATATCGAGATAGACGCGCGATGCACATGCGCGGCCCGGCAACACCTTGCCGGCGCGCGCGCGACGGTTTAACTTGGACGCCATCCAAACCTTTCGGAGTTCGTCGTGGCTTATCTGTTACTCGTGGTGGAACCGGTCGCACAGCGCGGCCGTCGCACGCAGGAAGAGGGGCGCGAGGCGTATCGCCAGATGGCGGAATTCGCCGATGCGCTGAAGGCGCGCGGCGTGCTGCGCGCGGTGGAATCACTGACGTCGCTGAAGGATGCGGCGCGCGTCACGAACGCCAATGGCGATGCCCGCATCATCGATGGACCGTTCGCCGAAGCCAAGGAAATGATCGGCGGCTTTTTTCTGATCGATTGCGAAACGCATGCGCAGGCCGTGGCGATTGCAGCCGAATGTCCGGCGGCGACGTGGTGCACCATCGAAGTCCGCAAGGTCGGGCCTTGCTATTTGTGACGTTCGTGTCGATTTTGGCGCGCGCGGATCGTCGTGCATATAACGGCTGCGATGCCGCGTAACGATCCAATCCGGAGACCGCACATCATGCACAAACAAATCTTCGTGAACCTGCCGGTCCGCGACCTCAAGCGCTCGATGACCTTCTTCAAGGCACTGGGCCTGAGTTTCGACCCGGCATTTACGAACGATGACGCCGCGTGCCTCGTCATCGGCGAAAACATCTTCGCGATGCTGCTCGTGGAACGCTTCTTCCAGACGTTCACGGAAAAACCGATCGCCGACGCCCACGCGAGCACCGAGACGCTCGTGTGCCTG
This sequence comes from Caballeronia turbans, assembly GCA_001544655.2. GTDB lineage: Bacteria > Pseudomonadota > Gammaproteobacteria > Burkholderiales > Burkholderiaceae > Caballeronia > Caballeronia turbans. Next base: position 48,263 of record FCOD02000005.1, on the reverse strand, counting down.
TCGTGCGAGAGCAGGGCGCAAGTCGACGAACTGGTCGCGAAGGCCGTCGCCGCGGGCGGACGCGCGCCGCGCGAGCCGCAGGATCACGGCTTCATGTACGGCCACGGCTTCGAAGATCCGGACGGTCATATCTGGGAACTCGTTCACATGAATCCGGAAGCGGCGTGAGCGGGCGCGCGAAGGAGCGGGGCGCCGCGGACGATGCGGCCCGTCGCGCCATCGACGCGGTGTGGCGCATCGAGTCCGCGAAGGTGATTGCGAGCGTGGCGCGCGTCGTGCGCGATGTCGCGCTCGCCGAGGAACTGGCGCAGGACGCGTTCGTCGCCGCGCTGGAGCACTGGAGCCAACCGGGCGTGGGCGTGCCCGAAAAGCCGGGAGCGTGGCTCATGACGACAGCGAAGAACAAGGCGCTCGACCGTCTGCGACAGCACGCGCTGCACGCGCGCAAGCACGAGGAATACGGGCGCGATCTCGACGCGCAGGAAGCGCACATCACGCCGGATTTCGTCGATTCGCTCGACGCCGCGCGCGAGAACGATATCGGCGACGATCTGCTGCGACTCATTTTCACGGCATGCCATCCGGTGTTATCCGTCGATGCGCGCGCCGCGCTGACGCTGCGCCTGATCGGCGGACTCACGACCGATGAGATCGCGCGCGCGTTTCTCGTGCCGGAGCCGACGATCGCGCAGCGCATCGTGCGGGCAAAGCGCACGCTATCGGCGGCACGCGTGCCGTTCGAGGTGCCGAAGGCCGACGCGCGCGGCGCGCGGCTCGGCTCGGTGCTCGAAGTCATCTATCTGATTTTCAACGAAGGCTATTCGGCGACCGCCGGCGACGACTGGATGCGTCCGGGCCTGTGTGAAGACGCGCTCAGGCTCGGACGCATCCTGGCCGAATTGGCGCCCGACGAGAGCGAGGTCCACGGGCTCGTCGCGCTGATGGAGATTCAGGCGTCGAGAACGAAGGCGCGCGTCGACCGTGAAGGCCGGCCGGTGCTCCTGCCGGATCAGGACCGCAGCCGCTGGGATCCGCTTTTGATCCGGCGCGGGCTCGCGGCGCTGGAACGCTCCGAAGCGCTCGGCGGTGCGCTCGGCGTGTACGCGCTGCAGGCGGCGCTCGCGGCGTGCCATGCGCGCGCGCCGACCGCCGCCGACACCGACTGGCCGATGATCGTCGCGCTCTACGACGCGCTTATGCAGACCGCGCCGACGCCGGTGGTGGAACTGAATCGCGCGGTCGCGGTGAGCATGGCGTATGGGCCGGACGCGGCACTTCCGATCGTCGATGCGCTTTCCGGGACGGCCGCGCTCCGAAGCTATCACTGGCTGCCGAGCGTGCGCGCCGATTTGCTGGCGAGGCTCGGGCGCAAGGACGAGGCTCGCGCGGAATTCGAGCGTGCTGCGGCGCTCACGAAGAATGTGCGGGAGCGGGAGTTCTTGTTGGGACGGGCTGGGGAGATGGGGTGATGGGTTCGACTTCAGCTAGTCGCATTTGTGATTTAACATAAGACAAATTAGCGTACTTTTGGTTTGTTGCGGCTTTATCCTAATGTCGTGTTCTGGCTATTTACAGATGTCGGGTTTTTTACCGGTGGCAAGCTGGCGACTGTTCGTCAGCGGGAGTCCGCCATGTCACCGAACCCACCTGTGAGCTTGACCATGCGCGAATGGGACAGACTGAAGGTTATCGAGGCGGTAGTCGAGTCGGGTTTGAAGCCCGGACGCGCGGCAGAGCGTTTGGGCCTGACGGTACGCCAGATCGAGCGGCTGGTGACGCGCTATCGTGAGCACGGACTGCAAGGCGTGGCTTCGGGCAAGCGTGGCCGACCGGGCAATCGCAAGCTCGACGATGCCTTGGCGCAGCGCGCCGTGAGCATTATCCGAGAGCGCTACGCCGACTTCGGCCCGACTTTGGCGCGCGAGAAGCTCGAGCAATGCCACGGCATCCGGCTGGCCAAGGAAACGGTGCGGCATCTGATGACCGAAGCGGGCCTATGGGTGCCGCGCCGGCAGCGCCCGCCCAAGGTCTATCAGCCGCGCGCGCGCCGTTCGTGTCTGGGTGAACTGATTCAGATCGACGGCTGCGAGCATCGCTGGTTCGAGGCGCGCGCGCCACAATGCACGCTGCTGGTGTACGTCGACGACGCCACCAGCCGGCTGATGTTGCTGCATTTCACGCGCAGCGAGTCGACTTTCAGCTACTTCGAGGCCACGCGCGCGTACATCGAGCGCCATGGCAAGCCAGGCGCGTTCTATAGCGACAAGTTCACGGTGTTTCGCAATGCGCGCGCGGGCAAGACCGGCAACCCCATGACGCAATTTGGCCGGGCCATGTACGAGCTCAACATCGACACCTTCTGCGCCAATTCGAGCCCGGCCAAGGGTCGCGTGGAACGCGCGCATCTGACCTTGCAGGACCGGCTGGTCAAGGAATTACGCCTGCGCGGCATCAGCACGGTGGCGCAAGCCAACGCCTATGCGCCCTGCTTCATGGCCGACTACAACGCGCGCTTTGCCAAGCCACCGAGAAGCGACCATGACGCGCATCGTTCACTGCGCGCCGACGAGAGTCTGGAGCGGGCGCTGACGTGGCGCGAAGCGCGACGGGTCACCAAGACGCTCACCGTGCAATACGACCGCGTGTTGTATCTGCTGGAAGATACCGACGCGAACCGCGCGCTGATCCACCGTGACATCGAGGTGTGGGAATATCCGGACGGACGCACGCAGTTGCGGGCCGGCGAGCGGGCGCTGGTATGCCGGCAGTACGACCGTCTCACCGAGGTCGATCAGGGGGCGATCGTCGAGTGCAAGCGTCTCGCGCACGTGCTTGAGTTGGCGCAGGCGGTGCAGGCTCAGCGCGACAACCGCAGCATTGGCACGGCGCCCTCGCGCACGCATCGCGGCGCGCAGGTACGCACGCCACGCCGCGCATCCGGCACCAAGAAACAGCGCGAGCTCACGCAACAGGACTTGGAGGCAACGATGATCGCGCTGCATGAACACGAACGCGGTGCCGCGTCAGTAAAAACAGCTCGGCGCTCAGCAAACGGGGAAGTCGACGCATCCGCGCCCTGCCCGTGCAACCCGCTTTCTTCAACACCGTGTGAGCGCAAAATCCTTGGATAGATACGACATCTGTATTTAGCCCGCACCCCGACATTTGTATCTGGCCATGACATGGTTGTAGGTCGCAAGTTCAAATGTCGCGTTTCTGCCAAGTAGAAATGTCGCATTTTGACGTAGGTTCGTTGCCAGACAAGCGTTTCAGGAGCGCTGGCGATGAACACGACCGGGACCACCACCCTGTCGATGCACGAACTGGACCGACTCAGAGTGATTCAGGCCGTCGCCGAACGCCAACTCAAGCCTGGCCGTGCCGCCGAGCGGCTACACGGGAGCGTGCGGCAGATCGAACGGCTTGTCATGCGTTATCGTGCGGACGGTGCACGCGGTCTGGTGTCCGGCAAGCGCGCACGCACGAGTAATCACCGGTCGCCGGACGGCGTGGCGCAGCGTGCGCTCGCGCTGATCCGTGAGCGCTATGCCGATTTTGGTCCGACGCTGGCGTGCGAGAAATTACGGGAATGCCACGGCATTGAACTACTCAAACGAATCAGACGTTGCTCGATATTTCGAAAATCGTTGACCTTCTTAAACATTAATCAACGTTTTGAAATTTTTGTGCCAATAACGTAGTCTTAACGTGCCCGCGCGCGCGTGCGCGCAATAATCCGGCATCAAGGAATTGACGCCTCTCTCATGATCGAACAATACGACGCGCAGCTTTCCGCCAAACTATTCGCAGGCGAGATCGACGAATGTTTCCGCTTTCTCGACGAGCGCGCCGCGGAGGACAGCCACCTCTCGGACTACTGGCATTGGCGCGCGGTCACGCATCTGCGAGGCGGAGATTTCAAGGAGGCGCTCGAGATTTGCTGCCGGCTTACGCGTGAATCGGAGTTCGGTTACCAGATTCATTGCATGAGCGATGTATGCGCGCACCTCGGCCTGAATGAAGTCGCGCTCACCCTGATCGAATACTTCGCGCGCAAACCTTCCACCGTGCCCATCGGCGCCTTCTTGTGGCGCGTCTACGGCTGGCACTACCTTGGCGAGGACGGGCGCGTCCTCCAGTTGAGCGCGGAAGGCATCGACGAACATTCGGCGTGCGTGCTCGGCCATCACCAGGGGCGCAGCGCGATGCGCCTGAACGGCATCGCGAGCGGCGTCGAGCTGATGCATCGCCACTGGTCGTCGCACGAGGCGCGGCGCGTGCTGTTCCCGCACGTCGACGTCGAACATTATTGGTGCGGATCGCGCGCGTTGCCGGCGCACATGACGTTCGTGTCGATCGCGTCGGGCCACGGCGATCACGTCAACTGGGCGCGCTACGCCGGAGCGCTTCAGGCACTGGGCGTGCAGATCACGTACGCCGACGGCTCCGATCACACGTATCGTTTCGTGATGCCCGAGGCCGAACGGCAACGAGACGCCGAAGCCATGCGCGCAGCAGGTTTCGTCGTGGCGCCCGATGGCTCCCAGTGGACGGAGCCTTTCGCCCTCTTCACCGCACTCTTCCCGGTGCTCGGCTATGCGTCCACGACGCGCTACATCGAGCCAGTCGATGCCAGCGCCACCGATGCCGTCGTCGATGAAATGCGACAGCGCGCGGCTGGACGACGCTGCGTCGGCATCTTCTGGTCCTCGTGTGAATCGGCGAACAATTTCGCCAATCGCAGTCTCAGCCTGCCCGATCTCGCGCCGCTTTTGGACAGTACGAACAATATTCACTGGGTCATCATGCAGCGCGGTTTCGAACGCAAGCGCTGGCTGAACGACCCACGCGCGCACGATTTCGAGCGCTTCACGACGCTGCCTCCGGACATGACGCTCGCGCAGAGTGTGAGCATCATCGACAGACTCGATGCGTTCGTCGGCAACGACGGCGGACTGTCCCATATCGCGGGCGCGCTCGGCAAGCGCTGCTATCTGTTCCTCAATCAGGTAGCGGATTGGCGCTACGAAAGCGATCCGCATCGCACGCCGTGGTATCCGACGATGCAACTGGTGCGCGCCCGTCGCCTCGGCGATTGGGACGATGTCGTGCGCAAGCTTCAACAGCATCTCGTCTCTGACATGCGCTGACGGTCGTGCAAACGGGTTAGCGATGCGTTGCCGGCTGGCCCCGCCCTGCGCCGCTGCAAAGCACGACCTCGACGATTGCCGCGCTCGAAAACGTCAGCGTTCCTGACCAACTATCCGCGGCCGGCTTCATACTCGCCCAACCGCGGACAGCCGATCAAACCCGATCCACTACGCGAAGCGCGCCGCGAGCGTCTGCGGAATCGGGCTGCGCCGCGTGAGCGCGCACGTCGGCATGTCGTGGCGCGGGCCGCGCACGTAACTTTCCAGCTGGTCGATGGCGAACTGCTGTTCCTCGATCAGATGCCGCACCATGTCGCCGATCGAAATCATGCCGACGAGCCCTCCGCCCTCGATCACCGGCAGATGACGAATGCGGTGCCGCGTCATCAGCGCCATGCATTCGTCGGTGTTCGTTCCGAGTCTCACGGCCATCACGGGCGCGGTCATGATTTCGCACACCGTGGTCGTGCGTGAGGCCTTGTCCTGCAGGATCACCTTGCGCGCATAGTCGCGCTCGGTGACGATGCCGCACACCGCGTCGCCCACCATGACGACGAGCGCGCCCACTTCCGCCCGCGACATCTGCGCCACTGCTTCGTACACGCTCGCCTCCGCGTCGATGGTGTGTACCGTCATGTCGCTTTTCGCCTTCAGGACTTGCTTCACCGTTGACATTTGCCGTTCTCCGTTGCTGTTTTCCGTAGCGTTTCAAAGCCTGCCCATGAGCCTCATGTTTTCGCGTTCAATCGAAATCGAAAAGGTCACCGAGAAACGATTTCTTGCGACGCGCGTGTTCACGCTTGCCGCGCTGATCGCCGTATTGATAGTCGTCGTGGCGATGGGTGCGGTGCTCGCGCTCGTGGCCGCGCTCGTGCCACTCCTCGCGTCCGCCCGCCTGCGCTTCGGCCGCCGACGCCTGCGCCGCGCGCCGGATGATCTGATCGAGTTCTCCACGGTCGAGCCATACGCCGCGGCATTGCGGGCAATAGTCGATCTCGATGCCCTCGCGCACGGTCATGAGCAGTTCGGTATCGGGGCACACGGGGCATTTCATGTCGATTCCTTTCTGATTGCTTTCAATGAAAGTCAATCTAACGGAAGAATCGAGATCGAAAAATGGGAGATTTTGAGCGCTTCAGTTCGGAAAACCCGAAGTAAGCGGCACACATCGGAGGATTGGCAGCGCGGGCGCGCATAGACTGCTCACGCGTGCTCGGAGCGGTACACACTTGCGATCCATCTCAAAACCCCGCAAGCTCTCGGTTTGAAACGGCGCGCGTCGCGCGCGCCGCAACCGCACACCAAAGGCCCCACGATGCCCGACAAATCGATGAGCGAAGAACGCGGCGGCGCCGAAGCGCCCGATCTCCTGTATCTGCTGCAAGGCGCCGATGAATTCAGCCGCCTCGTTTTCCCCGACAGCGAAGCCCTTTTCAAGAGCCTAGCGCGGCGGCAGGCACCGCACACACTCTTCATCACCTGCGCGGATTCCCGCGTCTCGCCGGAAATGATCACGCAGACGCGCCCCGGCGAACTCTTCGTATGCCGCAACATCGGAAATATTGTGCCGGCCTATGGCGAAATGCTCGGCGGCGTATCGGCGGTCGTGGAATATGCGGTGCTCGCGCTCAACGTGCGGCAAATCGTGATTTGCGGGCATTCGGACTGCGGCGCGATGAAAGGCCTCGCGTCCGGTGCAACAATCGCCGATGAAATGCCTACCGTCCATGCGTGGCTGCGCAATGCCGAAGCCGCACGCAGCGTCGTGATGGCGAGAAAGCTGGAAGAAGAGCGCATCGTCCAGGCGATGGTCGAGGAGAACATCCGCCTCCAACTCACTCACGTGCGCACGCATCCGGCGGTCGCCGGCAGGCTCGCGCTCGGCAAGCTCCAGGTGCAGGGCTGGGTCTACGACATCGGACGCGGCAAGGTGTCGGTCTTCGACGAAGCCGACAGCAAGTTCGAATCGCTGGAAGAAGCGCGCCTGCGCATGCTGCGCAAGGACGCGCGCTGATGCTCGCGCGACGCCGCGCGTGCTCCACGCGCGGCACGTCGTCGCTTTACTGCGCGCCCTTCTTCGCGGCTAAATCCTGCGCCATTTTCAGGTGCTGCTGAATCGTCGGCAGCGCTTTTTGCGCGGCCTGCTTGAGCTTCGCGTTCTGGCCTTCGTTCGCCTCCTTCTGGAAGACCTGCACCGCCTCCTCATGCCCCTGCACGCCCACCTTCTGGATGTACGCGGTATCGAATTCCTTGCCGTGCAACGGCTTCAGCGAGTCGAGCACCGACGTATCGGAGTTGTTCCTCGGCACCGTGACGCCGTGCGGCGCGGCCATCTTCAACTGCATCGCGAGCTTGGTGTGATCGGCCATCATGTGATGGGCGAAGCTTTTTACGTCCTTGTCCTGCGATTGCTTCGTGGCGAGCTTGGCGGCGTCGATCTCGGTCGATCCCGCCGCCGACGCCGCCTGCACGAACGCCTTGTCCACGGGCGCCAGGTCGTTCGCCATGGTCGTGCTTGCCGCCTCTGTTTGTGCGAGCGCGCCGAGCGGCAGCGTCGCGATGAGCGCCGCAGCGAGTGTCGTGCGCAGTTTTGCATTGCGATTCATGAGAATGGCCTCCTGAGCAGTTGATTCCCGATTGATTCCCGATTGATCCGTTTCATTCGAGCAATGAAGGTGCCACGGCCTTTTCACAGCCGGAACAAAAGCGCTGGCGTCTCGATTGCTAGACTGACTGGATCAGCGATCTTCTTCGAATGGAAAACGTCATGCCTGTCTACGATTACGAGTGCGCGGATTGCGGCGCATTCGAAGCCGTCCGCCGCATCGCCGAGCGCGACGATCCCGCGGCCTGTCCGCACTGCGGCGCGACGGCGGCACGCGTGACCATCGGCGCACCGAGCGTGGGCGGCGCGAGTTCATCCGGCGACGTCGCGGAGGGTGCCGGCAGCTACGGCATGTCGCATCGAGGCGGCTGCTTCTGCTGCCGCTAGCCCCGCTACGCCGCCACCGCGGGCACGGCCATTGCAAAGCCACCGTGCCGAACGTCCCGCGCATGGCGGGCGTATCATGCAAAACGACGATGCGCGGTGTGCAAGGCCGCGCGCAGTCGAGGGCATCGCCATCGCGGGCCGCTGACAGTTGCGGTTTTCGCGGTGATTGCGCTTAACGTGTTCCGATCGGATAACAGGAGGTGATAAGGATGACGATAGAGTTCAGCGGGCGGCGTCATGTCGTGGCGGCAGCGCGTGTCGCTTTCGAGGCCAGCGTGGACGGCCGCGAGGTATGGTGCAGCGTCTCCCTCGATGCGCTCAACGATCACTTCGGCAACAGCGGGACGTCGTCGCACGACCTCCTCTCCGCGTTCGAAGGAGGACGCGTGCAAATAGAAGACGCGGCCCGGCGAGCGCTCGAGCGCAACCACGGCCAGTCAGTCGAACTGGAAACCAGCGATTTCAAGGCATCCCGGGCGGTCTGAAGCATAGGGTCGGGCGGCGGCTCGTCGGCCGGCCGCCTGCGTCAATCGGCATAGAAGCACTTCAGTACGTCGATCATCCACCATACCGGACAGGGCGTTCTGCAAAAGCCGTCGTAGCCGGCGGCACAGAGCGCATCGCGCGGGTCGCGTTGGGCATCGGCGGCCAGCGCGATCAGCAACTCGACTTCGCCTTCCATCCGATCCGCCGTCAATGCGACGCGCAGCGCGCGCGCCAACGCGTGATCGTGCGCGTCACCGATGAGCGTATCGACGAACAGCACTTGGGGCCGCCAGTTGCAGAGAAACTGAAGGACGCCGGGCGCATTGCCGATCTGCAAAGCCTCGAACCCGCGCATCGCGAGCAGCAGCGCGAACGAATCGCCGACGTTCGTTTCCGAATGTACGAACAACACCCTTCGCGGACCGGCGAGCGCGGTGGTGACCGGGTTGAATATTTCGCACTTCTCGGTGCGGATGTCGTACGAACGTTCTTCCATGTCGGCCCGGCACCGCGAAAAAGCACATGCCGATACCTCTAGTTCAGCAAGGATGAGGCCCGCTGTCATCCGCGAGGAGCCGCGAGAACCCGGTCGGCGGCTCGTTCAACGCGCGGCCAGCAGACCGACGATCAAGCCGCCGACCGCCGCCAGCGCGATCGACTTCCAGGGATTTTCGTGGACGTAGTCATCGGTGCCTTCCCTTGCCTGCCGATAACGTGTCGCGACGACATCCTGAGCGCCCGCCAGCACGGCGCGCGCGCGGCGCGGCATAGGCCGGGACGGATGATACTGACTGCCCAGCCCCGCGGACGTCGTGGCGGCGGGCTGCGCGAGCACGGTCGGGCTGTCGCCGCCTTCGAGCACGCTGCCGTGCACGTGATACGGCGCGTACGCCGCCGGCTCGTGCGCCGTGGCCGGCGTAAGCGGCGTCACGCTCGCGCCCTGTCCGTGCGCCATGCCGGGCGCGAGCGCCGCTTCCATCGCGCTTTCGACCGACTTGCGGGTGAGCGGCGGATCGCCCGCCTGCATCGAATGAATCGGGGATGCGCTGCCGTTTGCATTGTCCATGGCTTTTCTCCGGTTGACTGCGTCCGTCGCATTGCAACATCCGCTATCCAACTTTCAATACAGCAAGAGTCGCACCGAATCCACATGCCGGCAACCCGCGTGCAAGCCGCCACGCACCCCGTGCCGCGCATGGCAATTTTTCTCACATAACGGTGAGAATTGCTCGTTTGTCGGCGTAAGCGCACGCGCCTACGATGCCGGCGTAGAGCGAAGCCGGGCGAGCGTCCCGAAAGAAGCGGCGAAGCCGAAACCACGCCGGCAGCGCTGCATCTTTCGTTTCACGCCGGGCCGAAACGTCGGGCCGCCACACGCCGATACGATGGCTTCGCCTCCCGACTCCTTTTGCGAAGCCCGCCATGAAGCCCGTCAATCTCGCTCAACTGTTCATCCTCGCCGCGCTGTGGGGCGGCTCGTTCCTGTTCATCCGCGTCGGCGTGACCGATCTCGGCGTCGCGCCGCTGATGGCATTGCGCGTCGGCATCGGCGCGTTATTTCTGCTTCTGATGCTCGCCTTGCGCGGCACGGCGCGACAGGCTTTCTCGACGATGCGCGAGCGCGCTTGGCCGCTTATCGTCGTGGGCGTGCTCAACTCTGCCGCGCCGTTCTGTCTGTTCGCGTATGCGGAGCTGACGTTATCGGCGGGCGTCACGTCCGTCATCAACGCGACGACGCCGCTCTGGGGCGCGCTCGTCGCGTACCTATGGCTCAACGACCGGCTCACGGGCATGCGCGTGGCCGGCCTCGCGATCGGTTTCGCCGGCGTGCTCGCGCTCGTCTGGAACCAGATGTTCGCGCACGACGCGAGCGCCGCGCCCGTTTCGCCGATGACCACCGCGCTCGCCGCGCTGGCCGCGCTCGCGGCGTCCGCGAGTTACGGCGTGGCCGCGAGCTATACGAAAAAGCATCTGATGGGCGTCGATTCGCTGACGGTCGCCGCCGGCACGATGAGCGCGGCCACGCTCGTGCTCCTGCCGTTCGCGCTCTTCTTCTGGCCCGCGGGGACGGTATCGCTGCACGCGTGGGGCGCGGTGCTCGGACTGGGCGTCGCGTGCACCGGTGTCGCCTACATGATGTTCTTCCATCTCATCGCGGTGGCTGGGCCTGCGCGCGCGATCACGGTGACCTTTCTGATTCCGATCTTCGGGATCCTGTGGGGCGCGCTGTTTCTCGCCGAGCGTGTGTCAGTGGGGATGGCGGTGGCGTGTTCGATCGTGCTGATCGGCACCGCGCTCGCAACGGGCGTCGTCAAGCGCGTGCCGTTGCTCGGCGCGCGCCGGACGTCGTGCGCGAAGGAAAGTAAGGCCTGAGGCGGTCAGTGCCAGTGACGTGCGAGCGGCCCGTCTTCTCCGGCAACCGGATCGCTGCTCGGGAAAGGCAACGCTTCCATCGCGATGCGCTCGGCCTCGCTGATCGCATCGCGCCGAATATCCCACTGCTGGCCGGGCGGATACGCGCCGACCACCTGAAATCGGCGGCCTGCCGTCAGCAGACAATGGCCGGTGCCGGCGGGGAGAACGAGCGCATCGCCGGCGCTGACTGCGATCACGCGGCCGTGCGGACCGCCGAGAATAAGCTCAGCGTCGCCGGAAGCAATGCCGAGCGCCTCATGCGCCGTCGAATGAAAATGGTGATAGTCGAAAACGCTGTCGCGCCATTGCGGCGGCCAGCCGTTCTGCGCGAACAAGGCTTCGAAACGCGCGGCGCAATCGCCTTTCGGATCGACCGCGCCGCGCCATACGAGTACCGGCAGACGTGAATTGTTCGGCACCCAGCCGTTGGGCGGCAGCATGAAGTGTTCGCAGCGCGCGCCTTGCGCGAGCAGGTTTGCGGTTTGTTCAGCCATCTCGCGCATTCTCCCAAGAGTCTGGGAAAACGCAGCAACGGGCGTTCCACTTCGTCTCGAGCCGCTTCAACGCCCGTGCCAGTGTCCGCCGCCGTTAGAAAAGCCGATGCCGAGCGACACCGACGGCGCCGTGTAATACCCGGGCCCATATCCGTAGCCATAAGCGGGCGCGTAGCCATACGCCGGCGCGGGCGCATAGCCATAAGGCGGCGCATAGACGCAACCGCCGAGCCCCGCGGCCAGCACCAATGCGACAGGCGCGATCAGCGCCCTGGTTCGAGTTCGAATTGAATTTTTCATGATGATGCCCTGCTTCCGGTTGTCTTCGGCTTACCAGTGGCGATAGCCATAGCCGCCGTGATGCGCATACCAGTCGCGGCGTCCCCAGTAGCGATAACCATCCCAGTACCGGTCGCCATGCCAGCCGACGACAACCGCGGGCGCAGGCGTGACGACGACCGGCGCCGGCTGATACACGACTGGCGGAGGCGGCGGCGCCTGATAAACGGGCGCAGGCGCGGCATACACCGGCGCCGCATAGACCGGCGCGACCGGCACCCCGAGATTTACACCGACATTCACGCCCGCCGACGCGGCTTCGCAAACGAGGCCCGCCGACAACGCGACTCCGATCCCGACCAAGCTCCTGATATTCATTTCGTCCTCTTCCGAGAAGTCGATCAAGCAGACCGCGATGCGATCCTGAATTCGCATGCAGCCATGAATCGATAGTAGCCGCGCCTCTTGCCCGCTGAGTTACAAGCCCTGTAACAGATGTGAACACTGAAACGAATGTGCGGAAAACGCCGCCGGTTGCACACCCTTCTGCCGCCGTGGGATAGTTCCGGCTTCGTCAAACGGATGGCGGGCCAATGGACTTACTGCGCAGCATGAGGATCTTTGCGCGCGTGGCGGAAGCAGCGAGCTTCACGATCGCGGCGCAGCAAATGGACATTACGACGGCGCAGGCATCGCGCGCCGTCACCGAACTCGAGACGCATCTGCGCACGCGTCTTCTCAATCGCACGACGCGGCGCGTCGCGCTCACCGACGCCGGCAACCGTTATCTGACCCGCTGCAAGGAGGTGCTCGAGCTCGTCGATCTCTCCGAGGCCGAAGCGGGCGACGCGCAGGTTTCGCCGAGCGGCGTGCTGCGTATGCATGCGCCGATCACCTTCGGCCAGCATTACGTCGTGCCGGCGCTCACGCGCTATCTGGAGGAGCATCCGCAGGTGCGCGTCGAGCTGACGCTCTCGCAGCACGTGCCCGACATGCTCGACGAAGGCTTCGACGTCTTCCTGCAAGTCACCACGTCCACCCTGCCCGACTCGGCGCTCGTTTCCACGAAAATCTGCTCGATGCCGAGCGTGCTCTGCGCGTCGCCCGGCTATCTGAAGCGCGCGGGCGCGCCGCAGCGCATCGAGGATCTGACCGATCACACGTGCCTGCAACTCGTGACGACCTTCTTCCCGGTCGACCGATGGGTCTTCGAAGGCCCGCGCGGACAGGTGGAAGTGGAACTCGAGCCCGGCCGGCTGCGCGTCAATTCCGCCGACGCGCTCGCCGTCGCCTTGTCGAACGGCCTGGGTATCGCCCCGTTGCCGATGCTCGCCGCGCTCCCGTGGCTGCAAAGCGGCGCGCTCGTGCGCGTGTTGCCCGAATGGGAACTGCAGACCATGACGATCTACGCGATGTATGCGTCCCGCCAGTATCTCGATGCGAAGATCCGCACGTGGGTTGCGTTCCTGCGCGAGTTCGTCGAAGGCACGCTCGCGCGCGAGCCGGCGCGAACGTCATATAAACATCGCATCCCTAAGACAAATAACGCGCGGGATGCGCTCAAACATTCTCTAAACGCGTAGTTGCAAGCATGGTTCGGAACACTAAACTGCTTGATGGTGCGCCTGCATTTCGTGACGACGATGCAGCGCAACAGAAAGGAGTCTGCCGACATGATCAAGGCTCTGCGCGCAAGCCCCGCCTCCTCCGCGCTGCGGCTGTGCTCCATCACGCTCCTGAGCGTGTTCTCCACGTATGCGCACGCGGAGCCGACCGGCGCGCGCATCGTCGCGGGCTCCGGCTCTGTTACGAGCGCGGGCGCGAATACGTCCATTCAGCAGAATAGCGGCCGGCTGGCGATCGACTGGCATTCATTCAGCACGCGTCCCGGCGAATCGGTCACGTTCAATCAGCCGGGCGCGAACGCGATCGCGCTCAACCGCGTCGTCGGGCCGCACCCTTCGGCGCTCTTCGGCAAGCTCGACGCGAATGGACAGGTTTTCATCGTCAATCCGAACGGCGTGATTTTCGGGCCCGGCGCGCAGGTCAACGTCGGCGGATTGCTCGCGTCGACGCTCGATCTGTCGGCGAACGACTTCATGAGCGGCCATTACACGTTCGCGGGCGGCGAGCGTCACCATCATCATCGCGGCGGTGGCGCGGTCGTCAATCTCGGGACGATCGAGAGCGCGCCCGGCGGCTATGTCGCGTTGATCGGCACGCGCGCGATCAACGCCGGCACGATCGACGCGCCCGGCGGTTTCGCCGCGCTCGCGGCGGGCGAACGCATTGCCGTCACGCTCGGCGACCACAGCATGATCGGCCTGTCGGTGGAGCGTGGCGCGCTGAATGCGCTCGCCGCCAACCACGGGCTGATTCAGGCCGACGGCGGCCAGGCGTGGCTCGCCGCGAGCGCCGAGGATGCGCTGTTCGCCAACGTCGTGAACAACACAGGCATCATCCGCGCGCGCAGCGCCGTGCACCAGAACGGCGTGATCCGGCTCGTCGCGGACACGGGCGTCGTGCAGGTCGGCGGCACGCTCGACGCATCCGCGCCCAATGGCGGCAAGGGCGGCGTCATCGAGACGGCGGGTACGCAGGTGCGCGTCGCGCCCGATGCGCAGGTCACGACGGCGGCGGCCTCGGGACAGACCGGCACGTGGCGCATCGCGAGCGACTTCGCGGCGCTCGTCGGCGCGGACGATCCCATCGGACGGCGTTTCGGCACGATTCAGAGCGCGACGCTCTCGCGCGTGCTCGAATCGACCAATGTGTCGATCAGCGCCGCATCGCCTTCGGGCTTCGAGCCGTTCGGCTTCGTCCTGATCGATGGCCCGGTCGCGTGGCGCGGCGCGAATACGCTTTCGCTCGCGGCGCAAAGCGGCATCCGGCTCCACGCGCCCATCAGCGCGCCGCGCGGCACGCTCTCGATGACGACGGGCGGCACGGCCACGCAGCGCGCGCCCATCGAAGTAGCCAATGTCGCGCTGCGAGGCGGCACCGGCGCCTATCGACTGACGAACGCGGGCAATCGCATCGGCACGCTCGCCGCCGACGCCGGTTCGATCGCCCTCGACGATAACGCGCCGCTCACCATCGGCGGCGTCGCGGGTTTGACGGGCGTCTCGGCGAGCGGCGCGGTGACGCTCACGGCGCCGTTGCTCACGCTCGCCGCGCCGATCGCGAGCCGCGCGAGCGGCACGGCCATCACGCTCGCGGCCGCGACCTTCGTCAACCGCGCGGGCGCGCGTGCCCTTTCCTCGCCGAACGGACGCTGGCTCGTCTACTCCGACGCGCCCGATGCGGACGCATTCGGCGGTCTGCAAAGCGGCAATCTCGCGCTCTGGGGCGACGCGTACACGGGCGGCGCCGATGCGCGCGCCGCAACGTCCCCGGGCAACCGTTTCGCGTTCAATGCGCTCCAGCAAGTCACATTGACGGCGATCAACATCGACGTGCCGTTCGACATGCCCCGCACGCTCGGACCGAACGACGTCACGCTCGCGCTGCGCTACAACGGCGCGAACTATGGCGGCGCATTCGCCGACAGTCCGACGAAGCACGAACCTTTCGTCTTCACGGTGACGAGCACGGGCGCGGTGCCGGGCGCCGCGGTCGGCACCTACGCGATCACGATCACCGCGACGGGCGGCCCCACGGGCTACAAGATCACGACGCAAGGCGGCACGCTGCGCATCGCCGGCGCGCCCGTGCAACCCGTGACGCCGCCCGTGCAGCCGGTGGCGCCGCAAGTGCCGCAAACGCCGGGAACCGCCGTCACAACCGCCGCGGCGCTGCCCGGCATTCTCGATTCCGTACGCACCGACGCCGCCAATCCCGCGCCTTTGTCCAATGCGACGCCCGGGCTTCAGCCCGAGTCGGCGCCGCTCGTGCAGCAGCGCACCGATTCGTCGAGCGACGGCAGCCGCCTGCCTGACGACGCATGGCCCGGTCACGTATGCCGCATGTGAAGCCAAGGCGCGTGCGACGCTTCGGGCCCCGCGAACGACGCCGCAGCGGCGCAGCCCGCCGGCTCGCCGTGCTTTTCGCGACGCTCGTCGCGGCGACGGCGCGCGACATGCGCGAGGCGCACGCGCAGGCACTGCCGAACGCGGGCAGCATCCTGCGCGAACAGCAGCAGCAATCGCCCGCGCCCGTGCCGCCCTCCGACCTTCGCCTGAACGTGACGCCCGCGCCCGGGCCGCCGCCCGCGTCGAGCGCGCCCGGCGGCATCCGCTTCGAGGTGAAAGGCTTCGAGTTCACCGGGAACACGCTTTTTCCGGCCGCGACGCTGCTCGACGTCGTGCGCCCGCTCATCGGCGCGGACCGTTCGCTGGACGACCTAGAAAGCGCGGCCGATCGCGTCAGCGCGTTTTATCGCCGGCATGGCTATCTGGTCGCGCGGGCCTACGTGCCGCCGCAACAGATCGACAACGGCATCGTGCGCATCGCGCTCAGCGAGGGGCGCTATGGGCGCATCGGCATCGACAATCGGTCACGCACGCGCGATACGGTCATCGCGCGCTTTTTCGGCGGGCTCGAACCGGGCGACGTGATCGACGAGCACGCGCTGACCCGCGCCACGCTGCTCGCGCAGGACGCGGCCGGCACGACGGGCGCGAACGCGACGATCTCGCCCGGACTGCTTCCCGGCACGTCCGACATGACGCTGCAGGTGCCGAAGGCGCGGCCCCTGTCGGGCAGCATGCAGGCCGACAACTACGGCCAGACGACGACCGGCACCGCGCGTCTCATCGGCGCGCTGCAATGGAACAATCCGCTTGGCATCGGCGATCAGCTGGGTGCGCGGCTGCTCGGCTCGATCACCGGGCAGTTCTACGGCAACATCGGCTATACGGTGCCGCTCGGCGGCAGCGGCCTCGCGTGGGGCATCGGCTATACCCGCTCGACTTATTCGGTCGGCGGCCAGTTCGACGAACTCGACGCCTACGGCAGCGCGAACGTCTTCTCGACGTTCGTCAGCTATCCGCTGCTGCGCGCGCCCGCGGCAAACGTGTACACGACGCTCGGCTACGACCACAAGCTGCTGTCGGATCATCTGGGCGCGTTCGATTCCGTGAGCGACAAAACGAGCGATGTCGCGCGCCTCGGGCTGTCGGGCAATCTGACGCTCGAAAAAAGCATCACGACCTTCGACACGGGCATCCAGCAAGGCAACCTGCGCTTCAAGTCGCCGCAGCCGGAGCAAGTCGCCTCGCAGATCGCCGGCTCGTTCACGAAGTTCGTCTTCGCCGTCACGCATACGCAGGTGATCGGCGATCAGGCCAACGGCACGCAACTCTACTTCTCGCTCAGCGGCCAGGCGACCTCGCGCAATCTCGACTCGTCCGAACAGATCTCGCTCGGCGGCCCCTACGCGGTGCGCGCCTATGCGACCGGCGACGCGCCCGTCGACGAAGCGTATATCGCGACCTTCGAAGTGCGTCAGACGCTCAGGCAATCGCTCGTGCCGGTGCTCGTCACGCTGGCCGGTTTCATCGATACCGCCGATGGCAGGATCGTCGCGCATCCGGTCGTGCCCGGCAGCGATCACGTGAGGCTGTCGGGACTGGGCGTCGGCGCCACCTTCACCGCGCCGCATGCGTTCCTGCTGTCGATGTCGTATGCGCACACCCTCGGCTACGTCCCGCCGACCCTCGGCACGGGCCACGCGAACCGCTTCTGGGTCGCGCTCACGAAGTCCTTCTGAAACCGATCATGACGCGCGCCCGACGATTCCTCCCGCTTCTGCTTCTCCTTCTGGCGATATCGGTGTGCGTGGCGGCGGCCGAGCCGGTCGCCACCATCACGGCGCTCGTCGGCAATGTCGCCATTCAAGGCGCGAACGGCGCGCAGCGCGTGGCGGCGGTCGGCGGCAACATCGAAAACGGCGACACCGTGCAGACGGGCGTCGCGTCCGAGATCGTGATGATCTTCACCGACAAGCAACGCGTGTATCTGAAGCCCGGCTCGGTCTTTCGCGTCGACGATTTCCGCTACGCGGCGAACGCGCCGCAGGAAGACCGCAGCTTTCTCTCGCTCGTGAAAGGCGGATTGCGCGCCGTGGACGGGCTCGTCGCGAAGGAAGGCAAGCCGGAGAACTATCGCGTGAAGACGCCGACTTCGACCATCGGCATACGCGGCACCGAATATTCCGTGACGGACTGCGCGAACCTCGAACCCGGCGGCAATGCGGATTGCAAGGGCGATCAGATCGTCGTCTATGACGGGCAGATCGTCGTGATCAATCAGGTGGACCGGCAGATCGTGCGCGCGGGAGAAGGCACGATCGTCATCAGCGCGCGCTCGCCGTTCGGGGTGCTCCCGGCGTCGCGCGTCACGCCGGTGGTGCCCTCGGCGGCGTGCCGCTAGCGGGAGCCGCGATGAGCGAGAACGCGAGCCGCGACACGAAACTCATGCGCGCGAGGACCGATGCGAGCGCATCGAACGGTCGCTCGGCCATCGCGGCGTTCGGCGTCGATGCCCTCGCGGGCGTGCTCACCGCGCTGCTCGCGCTCGCCTACGCCGCCGGCTATGGCGCGACGATCTTCTCGGCCGGGCTCACGCCGTGGATCTCCGCCGGCATGCCGACTGCGCTTCTGAGCTGCGTGATCGTCGCGTTCGTGGTCGCGCTGACGAGTTCGGTGCCCTTCATGATCGCGGGGCCGGATTCGAACGCGACGGCGCTGCTCGCGGGACTGGCCTCGTCCGTCGCGCTGTCGGTGCATGCCGCGGGCGGCGACGACGGCGCCGTGCTCGCCACCGTGCTGATGCTGATTGCGGTGTCGTCGCTGACGACGGGCGCGCTGCTCTTCGCGCTCGCGCACTGGAAACGCGGCAACCTGATCCAGTACATCCCGTTTCCGGTGATCGGCGGCTTTCTCGCGGGCACCGGCCTGCTCTTGCTCGAAGGCGCGCTGCGCGTGCTCACCGATGCGCCCGTCGGCGCCGCGACGCCGCGTCTTTTCATGACGCTGCCGTGGCTCGCGAGCGTGCCCGCGCTCGTCGTGGGGGTCGGCCTCTTCGTGCTCACGCGCATCACGCCGCTGTCGCGCTACGTGATCGTGTTGCCGTCGATGATCGCGCTCGGCATCGTGATCTTCTACGGCGGGCTGCACGGAGCGGGCAAGAGTCTGGAAGACGCGCGCCGCATGGGGCTGCTGTTTCACTACGAGTCGATCACCGGCATGCGCCTGCCGTTCTCGCTGCTGCACGACGCCTGGCTGCCGACGCTCGTCTCGCGCACGCCCGAGATTCTCGCCGTCGCCGCTGTCTCGTCGATGACCGTGCTGCTCAACGCGACGAGCATCGGCGTGACGACCTCGCGCGATGTCGACTTCAATCGCGAGATGCGCGCGGCCGGCATCGCGAACGTGCTGACCGGGCTCGCGGGCGGACTCGTCGGCGCGCAGTCGATGACGCGCACGATCACCAACTGGCGTCTCGGCGTACGGGAGCGGCGCGCGGGCGTGCTGGCGGCGCTCTTCTGCCTCATCGTGGTCGCGCGCTTTCCGAGCCTGATGGCGCTGTTGCCGAAGCCCGTGCTCGTGGGGCTGCAGATCTTCATCGGCGCGGCCATGTTGAACGAATGGCTCATCAACTCGTTGCGGCGCCTGCCGTGGCACGACTATCTGCTGATTCCCGCGATCATGGCGATCATCGCCGTGTATGGGATCGTCGCGGGCGTGCTCCTCGGCGTGGTCGCCGCGTGCATGCTGTTCGTCGTGCGCTATGGCCGCGTGAGCTGCTTTCGCCTCGAATTCGACGGGCGTGGCCGGCGCTCGAACGTCGAGCGCACCGTCGACGAAAGCCGCGCGCTCGATGGCGAGGCGCGCGCGCTCTACGGCGTCGCGTTGCAGGGGTTTCTGTTCTTCGGCACCGCGTATTCGATCCTCACGCATATCCTCGCACGCCTCGAAGCGAGCGCCGATGCCCCCGATGCACGCCCGGGCGTGCGCTTCGTGCTCGTCGATTTCGCGCGCGTGCATGGCGTCGATGCGTCGAGCACCGCGAGCTTCGTGAGGCTGCGCGAGGCCTGCGCGCGCGCGAACGCGCAGCTCGTTTTGACCGGCCTTTCGCCGGGGCTGAAGGCGTGGTTCGCCAAAGGCATCACCGATACGAAAGGCGCGAGCGGCCCGCATGAATTCGCCGATCTGGACAGCGGCCTCGAATGGATCGAAACGCAGATGCTGCGCGCGCTGGATCCGTCGCGTGAGACGCGCGCGGGCGGGTTCGCATCGACCTTGCCCGACACGCTCGACGCGCTGCGCCCGCATCTCGACACGCTCGCGCTCGCGCCCGGCGAGTACGTGTTCCGGCAGGCCGATCCGGGCGATTCGATCTATTTCGTCGAAACGGGACGCGTGACGGTGGCGCTCAGCGTCGGCGAGGGGCGCACGTTGCGGCTGCGCAGCTTCGGCGCGGGCACGATCGTCGGCGAAATGGCCGTGTACACCGGCGCGCGGCGCAGCGCGGACGTCGTCGCCGACGAGCCGACCGTCGTGCTGCGCCTCGCGCTCGCGACCCTGAAGCGACTGGAAAGCGACGATCCCGCGCTCGCCGCGCGCATGCACAAGTTCGTCGCGCGGGTGCTCGCGGCGCGGCTCGTCGCCGCGAACGAGCAGATCCGGGCCGCGCAATGAGTGCGCGCGAACTCTTTGCGTCCGTGCTCAAACGCTCGGGCGTGCGTTGGGTTCTGGGCCTCGCGATCGTCGTCGCGCTCGCGGGGCACGCGCTCGCGCGCTACGACATCCGCTTCATCGATTCGCTGGCCGCGATGCTCTACGACGCGAAAGTGCGCCTCTTCATGCCGCGCACGACCGATGCGCGCATCGCGATCCTCGACATCGACGAAAAAAGTCTCGCGGAACTCGGCCGCTGGCCGTGGAATCGCGCGCGCATGGCGACGCTCGCCGATACGCTGTTTTCGCGCGAGCATGTCGCGGTGCTCGGCTTCGACATGGTGTTCGCGGAAGCCGACGCGAGCTCGGGCCTCGCCGTGCTCGACGAGCTCGCGCGCGGCCCGCTCGCGGACAACGCCGCTTACCGGCAGGCGCTCGAGCGGCTCGCGCCGCGTCTGGATTACGATCAGCGCTTCGCCGATGCCCTCGCGGGTCGTCCCGTCGTGCTCGGCTATTACTTCTCGAATCGGGACGCATCGAGCGGCGCGATTCCGTCGCCGCTGATGAACGAGCGCGCGTTCGGCACGCATCCGTTCACGCTCTTCGACTGGACGGGCTATGGCGGCAACCTGAGCGCGCTGCAAAGCGCGGCGCGGCGCGCGGGTTATTTCAATCCGGTGATCGACTTCGATGGCTCCGTGCGCCGGGTGCCGCTCATCAGCGCATTTCGCGACGGCGTGTACGGCGCGCTCTCGCTCGAAGTGTTCCGCGCCCTTTTAGGCGATGCCTCGGTCACACCCGTTTTCGACGATCCGTCCGATCCAACGTCACCGCTCGCCGGACTCGCGCTCACGACGCCGCGCGGCACGCGCGTCATTCCCGTCGATGAGAACGGCGCGGCACTCGTGCCTTATCGCGGCACGACGGGCAGCTTCCCTTACTACTCCATCGCCGATGTGCTCGGGCAGCGCATTCCGGCGGGCGCGCTCGCGGGCAAGATCGCGCTCGTCGGCACGACGGCGCCGGGGCTGATGGATCAGCGCACGACGCCCGTCGGCGAGGTGTATCCGGGTGTCGAGGTGAACGCGAACCTCATCGCCGGCATGCTCGACGGCACGATCCGCTTCGAGCCGCCTTTCGCGGCGGCGTTGCAGGCGTCGATGCTCGTGCTCGCCGGCCTCGCGATGATCTTCCTGTGGCCGTGGCGCAGCCCCGCCCGCGCGACGCTTTCCAGCGCGATGCTGTTCGCTGCGATCGTCGCGGCGGATCTCTTCGCGTTCGCGCGGCTCGGCTGGTCGATTCCCGTGGCGTCCCTGCTGCTTGCCGTGCTCGCGCTCCATGTGCTCAACATGTCCTACGGCTATTTCGTGGAGGCCCGCGCGAAACGCTATTTCGCCGCGCTTTTCGGGCAATACGTGCCGCCGGAACTGGTCGAGGAGATGAGCCGGCATCCCGAGGACTACAGCATGGCGGGCCGTCGCGCGGAACTCACCGTGCTCTTCTGCGACGTGCTCGGCTTCACCGCGATCGCCGAGACACTGGAGCCGGAAGCGCTCGCGCGGCTGATGAACGAGTATCTCGGCACGATGACCGAGGTGATCCGCGCGCATCGCGGCACGCTCGACAAGTACATCGGCGATGCGATCATGGGCTTCTGGGGCGCGCCCGTCGACGATCCGGATCATGCGCGCCATGCGCTCGCCGCGGCGCTCGGCATGCGCGCCGCGCTCGTCGAACTGAACCGCACGCTCACGGCGCGCGGCTGGCCGACCTTGTGGATCGGCATCGGCATCAATACGGGACCGATGACGGTCGGCGACATGGGCTCGTCCGTGCGCAAGGCGTACACCGTGATGGGCGATGCGGTGAACGTCGCGGCGCGGCTCGAAGGACTGACGCGACGCTTCGATATCGACATCATCGTCGGCGAGGCGACGCGCGAGCGGGTGCCGGATGTCGTATTCCGCGAGATCGATCGCGTGCGCGTGAAGGGACGCGTCGCACCGATCGCGGTGTTCGAGCCGCAGCCGCCGCACGAACATGCCGATGCGCTCGCGCGCTGGCACGCGGCGCTCGCGCACTATCGCGCGCGCGAGTGGGACGAAGCGCAAACGCTACTCGCGACGCTCGCGGCGCAGTATCCTGAGCGACAGGTGTATGCGATCTATCGCAAGCGTATCGATGCGCTGCGAGGCGTCGCGTTGCCCGAGGACTGGGACTGCGTAAGCGCATTCGATACGAAATAGACCATCAGGCGGGGCGCATCATGAAGGTTCGGGTACTCGGCTGTAGCGGCGCGATCAGCAGCGGCCCGGTCGCGGCGAACGACGCCGGCGGCACGACCGCGCTGCTCGTCGATCACGACATCATGATCGACGCCGGCACAGGCGTCGCCGTTCTGACCGACGATGAGCTCGCGCGCGTCGATCATGTGTTTCTCACGCATTCGCATCTGGATCACATCGCGTATCTGCCGCTCATGATCGATGCCGTGGGCGATGCCCGCGACGCGCCACTGATCGTCCACGCGAGCCGCGCGACGCTCGACATCCTGCAGGCGCATATCTTCAACAACCTGATCTGGCCGGACTTCACGCGCATTCCTTCGCCGCAGGCGCCGGGCGTGCGGTTCAAAGCACTGGAGGTCGGCGAGCGCATTACGTTGAATGAGCGCACCGTGGCGGCATTGCCTGCGCGACATACGGTGCCGTCGATGGGCTTCGCGGTATCGAGTGAGACAGCGTGTCTCGCCTTCAGCGGCGATACGACGACCAATCCCGCGTTCTGGGCGGCGATTTCGGCGTTGCCCGGATTACGCCATGTGATCGTCGAGACCGCGTTTCCTGATGCGCAGATCAAGCTGGCGCATGCGGCGCATCACTATTGCCCGAGTCTCATCGCGGATGATGTGCGCGGCGTCGAGATGAAGGCCGAATTGCTGATTTCGCATCTGAAACCGCCGCACGGCGCGCAGATTCTCGATGAACTGCGCGCCGCGTTGCCGGGAGTGTCGCTACGTGCGTTGCGCTCTGGCGAGGTGTTGATCTTGTAACGTCCCGCCGATAGTTGCATCGCTAATCGATTGCATCAGCGCTCAACCTGAGCCTGCTACGGCACGGCTTTCGATGGAGCGCACGTTGTCCTTGAGCGGTGTCACATTCGCGGGCGCAGCAGGCGTTGAGACCGGCAACAGGGTGCCTCGTGCAATCGCCCGCAGCGTCCCCGCGATCATGAGACCGATCACGACGTTCGCCACGACGAACGCCGCCGGCGCGATCCACACCATCGGCCCCGTCGCGCCGCGTTCGAGCATCCGGATCGCCATCGTCGGCAATGCCGCCGCGCCGAAGCTGAAGGCCCAGTACGAAGGCGTGAACGCGGTTTGACGAATCCACGGGACGAGACGCGTCAGCATCAGCGCCTGATAAAGACCGTAGCCGAGCAGCATGTAGGCGAACATATCCGGTACGCCATGCGTCATCGCGAGATACGACACGCCTCCGACGACCGGCGGCGCAAGCTGAATGCCGAGGCTCGGGCGCAGCGCTTCGGGCAGTGGCTCATGCACGGCGGCGCGATGCAGCACGATGGATTCGATCGCGAGCCACGAGAACACACCCGCGCCGAAGAACAACATGCCGAGTTGCGTGAAGCCGAGACCGGCCGCTGCCGTTCCCGCGACGAAGCTCGGCGCGACGGTCGGCAGATAGATCGCGGGCGTGATCGGCTCGGGCTTGCGGCCGCCTTGCCAGAACCGTCCTTGCAGATACGCGCCGAGCGCAAGCGAGCTCACCGCGCCAATCACGAAGAGCGCGATGGCGAAATCGCGCGAATACGCCTGCACGGCTTGCGCGGCGAGCATCGTCGATACCGGCACGAGGGCCGCGAACGAAGACTGCACCGGATGACGCATCTCGGCGACGGCCGCGTCGCGTTGCACGAGCCACTTGCGCCCGTAGGCGACGAGATACGCGAGCCAGACGACGAGCGCACTCGCCGTCAGCAGCGCGGGCACCGCCTCGGGAATCGTCCATACGCGGGCGGCCGCGCGCCATGCGCCCGCGAGCGCGAGCGAACCGACGGCGATGCCGAAGAACGCGACCGGCATCGGTGCATGATTGTTCGTACCATTGTTGCTGTCCATTGCCCTTCTCCGTAAATTTTCCGACGAAAGCGAAGGAGCGCGCGCGTCGTGTCGTTGGAGAAAGGTTAAGGGCGGCGGCCTTTCGCGCGAATGTCGCAGCGTCTCGTTGCGCTGCTCGCGCGTCTCAAATCATTCGCCGCCGCGCAGCTTCACGGCGATGTCGTGCCAGTCCTGCACCGCGTGCTTCAGTTCGCGGCATAGCCTCGGGTCGAGCGCATCGAGACGTGACCACAAGACATCGAGCGACTTTTCGCGCGCCTCGAACACGGCTGCCGCCGCGAGCTTGCTCGCACCGGAGAGGCGCGCTTGCGCATCGACGCACTCCATGTACAGATGCGCGAGATGCGGATCGGCAAGCTCGACAGGACGTCGATGAACAGCGGTGAAGCGTGACTTCATGATGATTCCCCGGCTCTCTTTTAGTTATCGGCGTGAGTGCTTTCGCCTCGCGATTGCGCGACAGTATGAAGGTCCGGCGAATCCCCTGACAAGCCCATTCATCGCCGCTACGTGCGCTTCGGATCGGCAAACGTTTTCGTATCGGCACGTGCGATACACTCCGGCCAACGCGATAACATTCCCGTCATGAACCGGCCGACTGATTCCACTTCACGTTCTTCATCGACGTCCACGCAAGGTGCGCACGTCAAGCGGCGCGGCCCCTTGCGCGCCCTCTTCGCGCTGCGTCATTCATGGGCGGGCATGGCCGCCACGTGGCGTGAGGAAAGCGCGTTTCGCCAGGAAGTGTGCCTCGCGATCGTGCTGCTGCCGATCGCCGCGCTCGTCGACGTGAGCGCCGCGGAACGTGTGCTGCTCGCAGGATCGGTGCTGCTCGTGTTACTTGTCGAACTGCTCAACTCGAGTATCGAAGCGGCGATCGATCGCATCTCGCTCGAACGTCACGAACTCTCCGGACGGGCGAAGGATTGCGGCAGCGCCGCCGTCACGATCGCGCTCCTGATCGCCGCGATGACCTGGGGCGTGATCTGCGGCCCGCTCGCGTGGCACTGGCTGCACGCGCATCCATAAGCAACGAGGCCGTTTGCGCGCGGCGAATCACTTCGATACGAATGCATCGATATGCCGCGCAAGCGACGCGAGCGAGCGGCATGGGTTCCATCGAAGGCTCCGGGCGGAATAAAAAACGCGACGCGCGTCACGACAGCGGGAAATAATAGGCGGCGGATCGTGGGCCTTCAACAAGAGCTTAAGAAAAAGGAGTTCAAGCAGATGAATGGACTTTTCCGCTCGTGTTTTCTTCCCGCTGCCGCACTGGCGCTCGCCGCGTGCAGCACGCCCGTCGAGTTCTCGGCGAGCGCGAACCCGCCCTCATGGAACGATGCCAACGCCGATGCCGATTTCAGCGGCATGGACAATTCGATGTCCGCGTGCAAGGCCGCCGCGAAGAAAGCCGGCGCAGGCCGCTGCGTGCAGGTGCGCGCCTACGAGGCGTGCATGAAGGACAAGGGCTACATCACCGTGCTCGGCCCGGAGAATCCGCCGAACTGCGGCCAGCCCGAATGGGAGCAGGACGTGCGCAAGTGGATCAAATGAAGTCGTTCTATTGTCGATTCGCCATGCGCATCAGCACGACGTAGAGCAGCGCGCCCGCGGCCGCGCCGATCAGCCAGCCGAGATTGTTCGGCGGCAGGAGCTTTAGCATTTGGGTCGACAGCTCCCAACCGACCGAGATCGCGCCCGACAAGAGGAGCGCCGCGAGCCCGACCTTGTTCCAGCCGCCATCGTAGTAGAAGCGTCCGCCGGGCTGCATCGTGTAGAGATCGGCGGTCTTGACCTGCTGGCGCTTCACGAGATAGTAGTCGGCCATCATCACGCCGTACATCGGCGCGAGCACGGCGCCGAACACGGACACGAAGATCGTGATCGCCTTCGGGCTGTCGACGAAGATCCACGGGCACACGATCACCGCGAGTATCGACGCGATCAGGCCGCCCTTCTTGAAGTCCACATGCTTCGGGAACAGATTGGCGATGTCATAGGCGGGCGAGACGAAGTTAGCGACGATATTGATGCCCATCGTCGCGATGATGAACGTGATGCTGCCGATCGCGACCCACACCTTGTTCTCGATGCGCGAGACGATCTCGACCGGGTCCATGATCATCGTGCCGAACACCTTTTCGCTGCCCGCCGTGACGATCACCGTGATGATTGCAAACGCAACGAAATTGAACGGCAAGCCGAGAAAATTGCCGATCTTCATCTGCCGCTCGCTCTTCGCAAAGCGCGAGAAGTCGCCGAAGTTCAGCAGCAACGCGGCGAAGTAGCTCACGACGAGCAGGGTCGCGTTGACCATCGCGTGCAGTTGCTCGTCGCCGGACAGCACCTTGCCCGAAAGCGTGAGATTGAGGCTGCCGAGACCCGCGCGGTACAGGATCCAGCCCATCAGCACGAACATCACGACATACACCGCCGGCCCGCAGAAATCGATGAACTTGCGGATGATCTCCATGCCGCGCTGAAAGATGACGAGCTGCAGCAGCCACATGAAAAGAAAGCTCACCCAGCCGAGCATGTCGAGGCGCAGAAAGCTCGTATCGCGCCACGCCGCGACCGACGGCACGAACAGAAGCAGCAGCGTCGCGACCGCCTTCGACGCGAAATACGTCTGCACCCCGTACCACACGATGCCGACCACGCCGCGGATCAGCGCGGCGAGATTGGCGCCCATCACGCCCATCGAGACGCGCGCCATCACGGGAAACGGAATGCCGTGCCTGAGGCTTGGCTTGCCCACCCAGTTCATCAGCACATACACGATGAGAATGCCGATGGTGAGCGCGAGCAGCACCTGCCAGCCGGAGATGCCGAGCAGAAAGAGGCTCGCGGCGAAGGTATAACCGCCGACGCTGTGCACGTCGGACATCCACATCGCGAAGATGCTGTAGCCGGTCCAGGTTCGCTTCGCGCGCGGTACGGGCGCGAGATCGTGGTTGTAGAGGCGTTCGTCGGCGTTGACGATTTCGGCGTCGGCGCCGAGCGCGTCGGCGGCGGAGGTTGCGTGGGATGCGGCCATGATGTCCTCCTGTGCCTTCGACGGGCGCGTGTTATGTACCTAGATTAATCCATCCAAAAGATGAAGGTGCATGCGGCAGTGCGCTGCGTCGCGGCATATTAAAGTCCGGCCGTGCGGCTGCCGTTATGTGAACCATGAGAAAACGACGCCTTAATTCCCGCGACATGAACGACGCTTTCGCCGCCGCAGCCGAGGCGCTCGCGCTTTTCTGCCGACTGCGCAACGTCGACGCCACCGAGCTCCCCGCGGGGGAAGTCGACACCCTGCTCGATCTTGCGTTCGAAGAAGCCGCGCAGCAGGCGGCCGCACGCAGCGAGGCGCGTCGCCCGGGCTGACATCTTCCGTACGCGCGAGCGCAAACGGGAGCGATACTTGCTCGTCCGGACAAGATGGGCAGCATCGCGCCGCGGAGGTTCCATGTCGAAGATTCTGGGCCCCGTGCTGGGCCCGCAGGTGAAAAGCGTCGCACGTCATCCTTTCGCCTTCGCGATGCGCACGCTGCGGGCTTTTCGCGCCAATCAGGGCATGCTGCTCGCGGGCGCGGTCGCGTACTACGCGCTTCTGTCCATCGTTCCGCTGCTGATCCTGATCGTGATCGTGCTGTCGAAATTCATCGGACAGCAGCAATTGCTCGACACACTCGCGCATCTGCTCGAATGGCTCGTGCCCGGCCAGGCGCGCGCAGTGGTACGTGAGCTCGCCAACTTTCTCGCCCATCGCGCGGTGCTCGGCTGGCTTCTGCTCGTCACGATGATTTTCTTCAGCTCGCTCGCTTTCACGGTGCTGGAGAACGCGATGTCCGTGATCTTCGTGCATCGCGTCGCGATCCGGCGGCGGCATTTTCTGCTCTCGGCGCTCCTGCCGTACTGCTACATCCTGTTTCTCGGCGTCGGCATGCTGATCGTCACGCTCGTCTCGAACGGCTTGCAGGCGATGGGCAGCAATAGCGTCGATCTGCTCGGCGTCGAGGTGTCGCTCAAAGGCGTGTCGCGGGTGTTGCTCTATCTGCTCGGCGTCGCCGGTGAGATTTTCGTGCTCACGTCGATCTATCTCGTGATGCCGGTCGGAAGGCCGTCGCTGCGGCTCGCGCTGCTCGGCAGCGTGACGGCGGCCGTGCTCTGGGAAATCACGCGCCACGTGCTCGTGTGGTACTTCGCGACGCTCTCGCAAGTGAGCGTCGTGTACGGCTCGCTCACGACGTCGATCGTCGTGCTGTTCAGCCTCGAAGCGCTCGCCACCCTGCTGCTCTTCGGCGCGCAGGTGATTTCCGAATTCGAGCGCTTCGGCATCGAAGGCAATGCGCCGCCGCAGCCTTTCACCACCGGCTGAAGCACTGCAGCATGCCTTCACGGCGCGCCCGCGCTACAGTGATGCGGCACCGTCCGGCACACTTCCGATGTCCAAGCTCACGTCTACGGCCGCCTCAGCCGCGTCCTCGCCGCATGGCGCGCGCGTGGCCGTGCTCACCGTCATCGCGATGCTCGCCTTCGCCGGCAACTCGCTCTTGTGCCGTCTCGCGCTCAAGGGCACGCAAATCGACGCTGCGAGCTTCACGCTCGTGCGCATCGCGTCGGCGGCGCTCGTGCTGTGGATGATGCTGCTCGTGCGCGGCGGCCATGTTCGCGACGATGCGCGACGCGCCGGCAACTGGACGTCGGCGCTCGCGCTCATCGTCTATGCTGCACCGTTCTCCTACGCCTACGTGCGGCTCGCGGCGGGCGCGGGCGCGCTGCTGCTCTTCGGCGCCGTGCAGGCGACGATGATCGGCTACGGGATCGCGATCGGCGAGCGTCTCGCCGCGACGCAGTGGCTCGGCCTGCTGCTCGCGCTCGCCGGCCTCGTGTGGCTTGTGCTGCCGGGACTCGCCGCGCCGGATCCGCTGTCGTCGGCGCTGATGATCGCCGCGGGCATCGGCTGGGGCGTCTACTCGCTGCGCGGACGCGGCCGGTCCGACCCCGTCGCCGAGACGGCGGGCAATTTCCTGCGCGCGCTGCCGTTCGCCCTCACCGTGTCGGCCCTCGCGCTCGCGTTCGCGCATGCGCGCTTCGATGTTGCGGGCTTCGCCTACGCCGTCGCATCAGGTGCGCTGACCTCGGCACTCGGCTATGTCATCTGGTACGCGGCGTTGAAAGGCTTGAAGCCTGCGACGGCCGCCACGGTGCAACTGAGCGTGCCCGTAATCGCGGCGGCGGGCGGCGTGCTGTTGCTCGGCGAACCGCTGACCGCGCGCCTCGCCGCGAGCGCGGTCGCGATACTCGGCGGCATCGCGCTCGTCGTATCGTCCAAACGCCGATGAGGGCATGTGGCGCGCACTCCACACCGAAAGTCCCGCCACGCGCGTATGTGCGCCACCTCACATACGTGCGGGAACTTCCTCTGAAGAATGATGTATGCGCCGCTCATCAAATCGGGGCTGGAATGAAGAATGCTGCAGAGTGGCCGAACCTGCTTCGCCATCGTCTCGCGCGATGCGGTGAAATCACGGCGCACCGGTCCGTCCGACCCTGCTCGCGCCCTTTTCGCCGGGTGTTGCGCGCGATCATCCGCATCTTCGTTCACGCGCCTCATCGCCGCCCCGGATTGTCGCGGTATGTGGCGCGAGTTACATTGTTTGGCAAAAAATGGCCCGGCAGTGCAGGCTGAACCGGCATCCGGCTGTGACGTTCCGCGCAGGCACATCGCATTCATTGTTCAGATGATGGGACGCGCGGGGCGAATATGGGCGAGCGCGCGCCGTGCGTCCGCGCTGGTCCGCTGTCTGACGAATACGTTCTGGAGAGCGCTGTCATGCCTCAGCACGCAAAGCTACCCGAGGAGAGCATCGCGGAGCACGCAAGTCCCGCGAATGATCCCACTGTCACCAATTCGCCCGAGACTGCAATCGATTACGACGACGAACCCGGCCCCATGCGCATGCCATTGCGTTTCGGGCGACTCGCGCTGTGGATGGCATCGGCGACCGCGCTCGGCATCGGCGTGCTCGGCACCGTGGCGTACGGCATGTGGTTCAACCACGATCAGCGGGTGTACGCCGAAGCGATGGCGAGCGCGCGCCGCACGCTCGGCATCGACCAGCCCGCCATCGCCGCGCAAACGCAGTCGGCGGGGGCCGTGGAAACGCCCCTGGCCGGGGCTCCCGGCAACGCGGTCCGCTATGCGTCGAACGATGGACCCGCGCCCATCGACACCGCATCGCTTGCCGACAATGCGCCGGTCGCCGACGCCGCCGACGAACCCACCGTCGCCGACACCGGCACGGACGGCTCCGACACGACCCTCGCGACGACGGCCTACGCGCAGTCCTCGACACGACCGTCGCAGGCCGACGGATCGACCGCCGCGCCCGTCCAGGGCGCCGCCGTGCAACGCCGCGGCGCGCCATCGGCGACGGCGCGGGCCGCCGCCGCGAATCGCGCCGGCAACGACTCCTACGCGCAGGCGCGCAAGCGCCAGGCGCACGCGAAGCCCGAGGGCGGTCTCTTCGCCCGCGTGGGCGCGTTTTTTAACCGAGTGAGCTATCGACACAATGTCCCGAACCGTCAGCGAGAGGAGTATTCACGCCCCTGAGGACACGCTGGCGGGCCGCGTGCGGCGCGCGCTCGAACGCATGCGCATGCCCGGCCCCGCGCCGCTCGCGGGCGCCGCATTGCTGTGCCTGCTGATCGGCCTGCTGTTCCTCGCGATGCAGATCCGCGCGATCTTTTCCGCGCAACTGCAACAGGAGTATGTCGGGCTCGTGCTCGAAGCGGTCGAGCGCGCCGATACCGCCCGCGCGGCCGCGCTGTCGCTGCAGAACGCCCCAGCCGGCGACACCCAGCGTCAGGCGGCTTATCGCGAGTCGCGCATCGAACTGGCGGCACGGCTCGCGGCGCTGCACGCGCTGGTGGCGGCAAGCCCCATGTCGGCGCCGTCCCTGCCCTCCGCCGTCCTCTCGCCCGCCACCGCGCTCGGCGAGGCGAGTTCCGCGCTCGATTCCACCTATGCCTGGTGGCGCACCGCTCGCGATCGCGCGAGCGCGGACGTGCGCGAACGCATTCTGAGCGTGTCGCATACGTTGATCGCGCTCTCGGCGATCGTCTTCGGCGTGCTCATCACCGCGCTCGGCATGTATGCAAAACGCAACCGGCAACTCCTCGGCATTTCCAACGAGTTCGAGCAGGCGTCGCTGCACGATCCGATGACCGGCCTGCCCAACCGCCGCAAGCTCTTCGCGGCGCTGGAGGAAGCGGCCAACGCGCTCGCGAGCGGCGCGCGCGGCTCGACGCGCATCGCGGTGCTGTACATCGATCTCGATGGCTTCAAGCGCGTCAACGATACGCATGGCCACCGCATCGGCGATGAATTTCTGATCGCGGTGTCACGCCGTTTCCGCCATGCGGTGCGCGGCGGCGATCTCGTCGCGCGCATCGGCGGCGACGAATTCGCGCTGCTCGTGAGCGAGTTTTCGAGCGATGGTGAACTGGCCGTGATCGCGCAAAGAATCATCGCGTGCGTCGGCGAAACCGATGCGCAGATGGGCCTGTCGCTCGTGCGCGCGAGCATCGGCATCGCGAGCTTCCCGGATCGCGTCAACGATTACTGGCGGCTCGTCGCCGCCGCCGACGACACGATGTACACCGTGAAGCGCAATGGCAAGAACGGCTACGCGTTCTCGCCGTCGCCGTCCGCCTGATTCGCCTGTTTCCCTACGCGGCGGCGCGCAGATCCTCTTCGCCGCCCAGTGCTTCGGTCAGCGCCGACAACATGCGCGCGAGTTCGCCCGTCATCAGGATGAAGTCGGATTCGAAGCGCTCGTCGTCGTTCGCGGCGGTGGGATCGGCGGCTTCCTTGATGACGTCGAGCGCGCTCACGCGCTTCAACGTGAGCGATGGCGT
Source organism: Caballeronia turbans (assembly GCA_001544655.2). Classification (GTDB taxonomy): domain Bacteria; phylum Pseudomonadota; class Gammaproteobacteria; order Burkholderiales; family Burkholderiaceae; genus Caballeronia; species Caballeronia turbans. The sequence continues at coordinate 15,771 of FCOD02000005.1, read as the reverse complement.
CAGCACGAAGGAAACGCGGTCATCCCACGTCATCGCGAGACGCATGCATTGCTTGCCCGCTTCGATATGCCGGCGCATGTCTTCGGTTTCGAGCGCGTGGCCGACATAGCGGACCGTCGCGTTGCCTTCGCCCGTCGAGCGCAGTTCGGTGTCGCGATCGAGCGTGAAGCCCGCGGGACCGTCGCCCGACAGCAGCCAGTCGGTCATCGCGGAAACGGGGGAGCGCGCGGTGCGCACGCTGGCGAGCGGCAGATCGGTGACGGACTTCACGAGCAAGCCGATGATGTCGTCGCACACCGTCGCCGACGACGAATCGATCGCAAGCCAGCCGTTCACCGGGTCGATCCATACGCGCGTATCTCGGCGAATGCTGAACGCGCGCGGCAGGAGTTCGTCGGTGACCTGCTCTTTCAGTTCGCGCAACTGCTTTCTGCCGGGTTTGAAGCCCTGCTGCTCTTCGATTTCGGCCGCGCGTTCCTTGACGAACTGCGTGACGACCGATGCGGGCAGGAGCTTCTTCTCCGCGCGATAGACGATGAGCGTCTGACGATTCGCCGTGTAGACGAGTTCATCGTCGCCGCGCGGCGAGACCCAGCCGCGCCGCTCGTTCTCGATGCTCGACGCCGCGTTGAACGCGAGCGGCGCGAGCCATTGCTGCATGTGTTGCGGCGTGACGGACCAGTGTGCGGGGAGACGGTGAAGCTGGAGGTTCTTGAACCACATGGCGCGGGATTTCGATGTAGTCGGAAAGGGGCGCCATTCTATACGAGTGCGCGTCAATCGTTCGCGCGCCGTTTTTGCGGCACGATCCGCCACTGCAGATTCACGCCCGCCGCCGCGAGCAGAATGAGCACCGCCCCGGCCACTTGCAGCCACGCGAGCCTTTGCCCGAACGCGAGCCAGTCGACGACGATCGCCACGACCGGATAGATGAACGACAGCGCGCCCGTCATCGCCGTCGGCAGCTTCTGGATGGCGCCGTAGAGCAGCACGTACATGAGTCCCGTGTTGACGATGCCGAGCATGACGAGATCGGACCAGCCGGTAATCGACGCGGGCGTCTGGTCGAAACGTGCGAACGGCGCGAGCATGACGATGCCGAACAGCACGTGCAGCATCGCAATCAGATGCGGCGGCGTGCCCTTCAGGCGCTTCGTGACGATCGACGATATCGCGTACAGGAACGCCGCGCCGAGCGCATACGCGATGCCTTCGAAATATTGCCCCGGCATCGCCAGCACGGCGGGCTCGACGCGCACCACCATCACAAGGCCGATGAACGCGACACCGAGCCACGCGATCGTCGACGCCGACACGCGCTCGCGCAGCACGACCACGCCGAGCGCCACAAGCATGAATGGCTGCGTGTTGTAGACGGTCGTCGCCATCGAGATCGACGCGCGCGAATACGCGGCGAACAGCAGCAGCCAGTTGCCGACGATCGCCACGCTGCCGAGCGCGACGAGCCCCATCATGCGCCACGAGAAATAGCGCTTCTTCAGAAAGCCGAACGCCGCGCACACGGCGACGAGCGTCGCCGCGCCGAACACGCAGCGAAAGAACACGACGTTCCACAGCGTCTGCCCCGACGACACGACGAGCCAGCCGATCGTGCCCGACATCAACATTGCGAGCGACATCTCGATCGCGCCGCGACGCAGTTCATTCGCGTTCGATGCGCCCGCAAAACGCGCATTGATTCTTTCCGTGTTCATCTCGTGCCCGCCATGCAATTTTCGATGGGTTCAAGTCTATCCGGGCGCTCGCGCTGAAACCATGCCTAGAATTAGGCAAGTGCATCTTTCGACCTTCGAATCCAAGGCCATCATGGGAAAGAACCTCAGCAGCGCGCCCCACGTGGGCATCGACGCCATCGATCGCGAACTCATCAACGTGCTCGCGAGCGACGGGCGCATCGCGGTGAGCGAACTTGCGAAACGCGTCGGCCTCTCGGCGCCGAGCACTGCCGAGCGCATGCGCCGGCTCGAAACGCAGGGCGTGATTCGCGGCTTCACCGTCGATATCGATCCGCGCGCGCTCGGCTACACGCTGCAGGCGATCGTGCGCGTGCAGCCGTTGCCCGGGCAGTTGCATCTCGTCGAGGACGCGATCCGGCGCATTCCCGAGTTCGTCGAATGCGACAAGGTGACGGGCGACGACTGCTTCGTATGCCGCCTCTTTCTGCGCTCGATCGAGCATCTCGACGACATTCTTTCCCGAGTGACCGAGCGCGCCGCGACGAGCACGGCCATCGTGAAAGCGACGCCGATCGAACGACGCCTGCCGCCGCTCGGCTGACTGAATCGCGCGTTTTTATGCGCAGACGAACGGCGTTACACTTGAGGCGCTTGCCGACGCATCACAGGTTTTGCGCGAGAGGAACGAACATGAGTGACTTCGACGCCAACCGCACCTTCCGCGGGCTTCCGCTGACATCCGAGCAGGATGCCGAAGTACGGCACTACATCAAAAGGAAAAAGCAGCGCGGCGAACCGTGGGATACGCCCGAACTGGAGGCGATGTTGCAGGACATGCTGGAGCCGCCCGCCGACGAGGACAGTGTCACCGAGGACGACACCGACGACGAAACGCGCTCGGTGGCGGAACGCGCGTCCGCGTTCATCGACGAAGGCATGGACCCGATCGAGAATAGCGAGGAATGGCACGCCGCGATGGAAGCCGAGGCGATGAAAGGGCCAAGACGCTGACGCGCTTCGCGCGCCGTGCGAAAAAAAAGCGCCGGTCGATGCCGGCGCCCTATCCGTTTAATTCACGTCCTGCTGCACGTTCAATGCCTGTGCCGCCAGTCACGCGGCGGATGGGAATCCAGCCAGCGCGCTTTGGGGGTATGGATATGCGGGTGCCGGTGATGCATCACGAGAACCACCGCGACGCATAGCACCAGAATGACTCCCGCCATCAGGCTGATCATCGGCTCGGCCATCGCTACCTCCTTTTTGGTCCAGGGGCGATGCCTGTATTCTAGGCCTTGTTTCCGCCGCCGATTCATGCGTCATGCGAAAGCTAAGCACAAAAGCATCGTTGCGCCGCGAGGGCATCGCAAGCGTGTCGCGTCCGCGTGTCCTATAGTGCTTTTGCAAGCGAATCGACGACGACACAACTGGGAGACGCAGCATGGCGACATGGAAACCGGATCCGAGCTTCTACCCTTCCCCGCGGCTCGCGGCGAAAGCGCCGCGTGAAACGCTGGCCTACGTCGCGACGTTCGATCCTGAACGCCAGACGCCCGACAGGATCGCCGTCGTCGATGTCGATCCGGATTCGCCGGACTACACGAAAATCGTCGGCGAAATCTCGATGCCCGATACCGGCGACGAGCTGCATCACTTCGGCTGGAACGCCTGCTCGTCATGCCTGTGCCCGAACGCGCCGCATCCGCACATGGAGCGGCGCTATCTCGTCGTGCCGGGGCTGCGGTCGTCGCGCATTCATATCCTCGACACGAAGCCCGATCCGAAGAAGCCCGTCATCGTCAAAACGATCGAGCCCGCGGAGCTCGCGGAAAAAACCGGCTATACGCGTCCGCACACGGTGCACTGCGGGCCGGGCGGGATCTATATCACCGCGCTCGGCAACGCCGAAGGCAAGGCGCCTGGCGGCGTGCTGATGCTCGATCAGCAGAGCTTCGATCCGCTCGGCCGCTGGGAAGTCGATCGCGGCCCGCAGCAGCTCGCGTATGACGGATGGTGGCATCTCGGCTACGACACGATGGTCACGAGCGAATGGGGCACGCCCGATACCTTCGAGAACGGCCTCGTGCCGGACTTGCTGCTCGGCGCGAAGTACGGCCGCAAGCTGCATTTCTGGGACTTCACGAAGCGCAGGCACATTCAGGAAATCGACTTCGGCGACGAGTATCAGCTCGTGTTCGAACTGCGCCCCGCGCACGATCCGACCAAGCCATACGGCTTCGTCAATTGCGTGATCAGCCTGAAGGATCTGTCGTCGTCGATCTGGACGTGGTATCGCGACGGCGACAAATGGGCGGTGAAGAAGATCATCGACATTCCCGCCGAGCCCGCCGATGCCGATGCGCTGCCGCCGCTCCTCAAAGGCTTCGGCGCGGTCCCGCCGCTCGTCTCGGACATCGATCTGTCCATGGACGATCGCTTTCTCTACGTGTCCTGCTGGGGCACGGGCGACATGCTGCAATACGACGTCTCCGATCCGTTCGCGCCGAAGCTGACGGGCAAGGTGCGCATCGGCGGCGTGGTCGCGCGCGCGACGCATCCGGGCGCCGCGAATGGCGCGTTGAACGGCGGACCGCAGATGGTCGAGGTGAGCCGCGACGGCCGCCGCGTCTACTTCACCAACTCGCTCTACGGCGCGGTGGATGCGCAGTTTTATCCAGAAGGCATAGACGGCTGGATGGTGAAGCTCGACGCCGATCCGAACGGCGGCCTCGCCGTCGACGACAAGTTCTTCATCGACTGGCCAAAGGGGCATCGGCCGCATCAGATCCGGCTGCAGGGCGGCGATTGTTCGTCGGATTCGTACTGCTATCCCTGAGACGCCGCGAGCCGCTTCGCATGGACGCCGCGTCGCCCGCGCTCCTCTTGACAGCCGCGGGCCTCGGCGCGTTTCACGGCCTCAATCCGGCGATGGGATGGCTCTTCGCGGTCGCGCTCGGCCTGTATGCGCAGAGCCGCCGTGTCGCACTGGTATCGCTCGTGCCGATCGCGCTGGGTCACGCGGCATCGGTCGCGCTCGTGCTCGCGGGCGCGCTCACGCTCGGCATGGTGATCGGCCATGACGTGCTCGCGCGCGCATCCGGGGCGCTTCTGATCGGCTGGGGCGTGTGGAGTGCGTGGCGCGGGCACCGCGGACGGCCGACCGTCGGCATGCGCACCGGGCTGGCGGGCCTCGCGCTGTGGTCCTTCGTGATGTCGAGCGCGCACGGCGCGGGGCTGATGCTCGTGCCGGCGCTGTTGCCGCTATGCACCGGCCAGCTTGCGAACACCGCGTTCGAAGCCACCGCGCTGGCGCTCGCCGTCCACACCGCTGCGATGCTCGCCGTGATCGCCGCGATCTCCATGTTCGCGATGTCCCTTCAGGAACGCGGCGGCCTAGGCTTTCTGCGCAGCGGCTGGATCAACGTCGATTGGCTCTGGAGCGCGGCGCTGATCGCATGCGGCGTGTTTCTGCTCGTCTAGCCTCGATGCGCGTTCCCGGCGTGTCTCCCGGCGCGCCGGAAAAAACGCACTTTGCATGCGTGATGCACGGTGGCATTTTGCATGCATCGTGCGGAATTCAATCCCGCTGCGACACTGCTTCGGCGCCAGGCAGTTCGACCGTGGTCCATCCACCGCCCAGCGCCTTCACGAGCGCAACGCTCGCCGCCATGCGCCGCCGTTCGATGCGCACCGCCGTGCGCTGATCCGACAGCACGATGGCCTGCGTCACCACGACGCTCAGATACGTGATCGCGCCGTTCTCGTAGCGGTTGCTCACCTTGCCGAGCGCGCGCTGGGCGGCATCGACGGCATCGCGCTGCGCTTCGCTTTCGCGGCGCAGCACTTCCAGCGCGTTCAGGTTGTCTTCCACTTGTCCGAACGCGGTCAGCACCGTCTGGCGATAATCCGCGACGTTCTCGTCGTAGGCGGCGCGCGCCGCATCTTGAGCCGCCGCGCGTCCGCCGAAATCGAGCACCGTGAACGCGAGTTGCGGCCCGAGCGACCAGAAGCGGCTCGGCGCTTCGAGCCACGACGTAAAACGCGTCGCTTCGAGACCGCCCGTCGCGGCGAGCAGCAGGTTCGGGAAGAACGCGGCCGTCGCCACGCCGACGCGCGCATTCGCCTCGGCGACGCGCCGTTCCGCCGCTGCGATGTCCGGACGCCGCTCGAGCAGCGCGGACGGCACGCTGAGCGGCAACACGGCGAGCGCCGCGGACGGATGCGGCGAATGCGCTTCGTTGAGCGGCGCGACATCGAGCGCGAAATTCGACGGATTTTCGCCGACAAGGATCGCGATCGCGTTGACGAGGCTCGTGCGCGTGGTCTCGAGATCGATCCGTTGCGCCTGCGTCGCGCGCAACTGCTCTTCCGCCTGGGCCACGTCCGATTCCGCCGCGACGCCGCCCGCGAAGCGATCGCGCGTGAGTGCGAGCGCTTTCTCATAGGCTTGCAGCGTGGCGTCCAGCAGCCGCTCTTCCTCAACGGTGCCGCGCAGATCGAAGTAGTTGGTCGCGAGTTCGGCCTGCATCGACAGAATCGCGCTTTGCAGGTCGGCCGCGCTCGCCTGCGCTACCGCGCGCCCCCCCTCGACGGCACGCGAGATGCGCCCCCACAGATCCGGCTCCCAGGAGATTTGCGCATCGACCAGATAGTCGGGCACGGTGATGCCCGCGCTCGATTTGTACAGCACGTTCGACGACACGCGCGACTGATTGAATGCAGCATTCGCGGTGATCGTCGGGAAGTAAGCCGAACGCGCCTGCGCGGCCGCGGCACGCGCCCCGCGATAACGCGCAGCGGCAGCGGCAACGGTCTGGTTCGCAGTCGCGACGCGTTCTTCGAGCGCGTTCAGTTGCGGGTCGCCATACGCCTCCCACCAGGGCGCGCGCGGCTTCGCATCGGCGGGATGCGCGGGCTTCCAGTCTTGCGATGCCGCGGCGGACGCAGCAGGCGGCACATCGGACGGCGTCTGCGATTTATAGGCCGCGGGCACCGGCACGTCGGGCCGAACGTAATCCGGGCCGACCGCACAGCCCGCCGATGCGGCGATAGTTAGCCCTGCAACGATTCGGACCGATGCGCGCATCATCACGATTCGTTTCCTTCCTGCTTCGCCGCCCCGCCGCGCGCGCCCTCGCGTCCGATACGCACCGCCGCGCCGTCGATGATCGAATCGGGCGGATTCACGATCACACGCTCGTCGCCATTCAACCCGGAAACGATGGACACGCGCGTGCCGTAGTCCGTGCCGAGCATGATAGGCAGGAGCTTCACGCGATTGTTCGCATCGACGCTCGCGGCATGCACGCCATCGGGACGAAACAGCAGCGCATTGCCCGGCAGCGTGAAGGAAGGATTCGCGCTCGTCAGACGAAAGCGCACCTGCGCATATGCACCTGCGAGCAAGTCGCCCGTCGGATTCTTTACATCGACTTCGACACGCATCGTGCGCGCGACGGGATCGACCGCGCCCGCCGTGCGCACCGTGACGCCGTCGAACTTGCGGTTGCGCTCCTCGTTGAGCAGCAACTCCGCGGGCAAACCGACCGAAATCATGCGCGCATACGCCTGCGGCACATCGACGAACACGCGCAACGTCGACGCATCCTGAATGTGAAAGAGCTCGCGGCCCGCACTGCCGCTGCCCGCATCGATCAACTGCCCGACATCCGTATTGCGCGCCGTGACGACGCCATCGAACGGCGCATAGATCTTTTGGAACGACACGAGCTGTTCGAGCCGCGACACGTTCGCCTGCGCCGCATTCAGCGCGGCTTCCTTCGCGAGCATGTCGCCGTTCTTTTCATCGGTTTCCTGACGCGACACCGAATTGTTCTTCAGCATCTCCGCCCAGCGTTGCGCGGTCGTCTTTGCAAGCAGATAGTTCGCGCGCGCCGTTTGCGCATCGGCGCGGGCCTGGCGAAGCTGATCGTTGATCTCGGGCGCATCGATCTCCGCGAGCAACTGCCCCTTCTTCACCTTCGTGCCGATATCGACGGTCCAGCGCTTCAGATAACCATTCGTGCGCGCGAAGATCGGCGCATCGGAGAACGCGCGGATATCGCCGGCCAACACGAGATCCTGCGACGCCTTCATGCGCGTCGGCTTGATGACTTCCACCGTCTGCACGCCATGCTCGTTCGCATCGCGCTCGAGTTCCGCATGCGCCGCGCGCCGCGAGAGTATGCCTTGCGCGACGAGCCCGACGACCACCACGAGCGCGATCACGAGCCATAAACGCCCTCGCCGCGTGATGCCCGATCGTTGCGACCCCTGCTCTTCCATTCTTGCTCCACCCACTGATCGATTGTTTTATTGCGCCGCTTCTCTGGCCGTGGCGCCTGGTCCCTTGCCGCGTGCTTCCATGCGCCGGTAGATCATCGAGAACACGACCGGCACGAAGAACAATGTCGCGACCGTGCCGACCATCAGCCCGCCGATCACCGCGCGCCCGAGCGGCGCATTCTGCTCGCCGCCTTCGCCGAGACCGATCGCCATCGGCACCATGCCGATCATCATTGCGAGTGCCGTCATCAGCACCGGCCTGAAGCGCGAGTAGCCTGCTTCGAGCGCGCAGCGCACCGCATCGCCGTGCTCGGCGAGCGCCGCGCGCGCGAAGCTCACCACGAGAATGCTGTTCGCCGTCGCGATGCCGATACACATGATCGCGCCCGTCAACGCGGGAATCGACAGCGTCGTATGCGTGAGGAACAGCATCCACACGATGCCCGCGAGCGCGCCCGGCAATGCGGTGATGATGATGAACGGATCGAGCCACGACTGGAAGTTCACGACGATCAAGAGATACACGAGCACGACCGCGAGAATGAGGCCGAACGCGAGCCCGGAGAACGATCCGTTCATCGTCTCGACCTGGCCGCGCATGTCGATCGACGAGCCTTTGGGCAACTCGCCGCGCGCTTCGTCGATGATGCGTTGCACGTCGTCGGATACCGCGCCGAGATCGCGCCGCTCGGTCGTCGCATAGAGATTGATGGTGGTCTGCGCGTTGTAGTGATACACGACCGCATCGCGCGCGCCGCGCGATAGCGTTGCGAGCGCGCCGAGAATATTGGTCTTGCCGCTCGCGGACGTGACCGGAATGTTGGCCACCGATTGCAGCGAGTTCATGTCGTATTGCGGCGCCGTCGTGATGACGTTGTAGCTCACGCCGTTCACCGGATTGAGCCAGAACGTGGGCGTCGTCTGCTGGCTGCCGGAGAGCGTGATGAGCAGGTTGTTCGCGACGTCGCGCTGCGTGAAACCCGCTTGCAGCGCTTTGGTGCGATCCACTTCGACATTGATCGATGGCAGATCGGACGGCTGCTGGATGCGCGCATCGACGAGCCCCGGCACGCGGCGGATCTTTTCCAGCAAGCGGTTCGCGAGTGCGCGATTGGCCTGCGCATCGCGTCCGGTAATGGCGATGTCGATCGGCGCGGGCACGCCGAAGTTGAGAATCTGACTCACGATATCCGCGGGCAGAAACGAGAACGTCACGCCGGGAAACTCCTGCGGCAGGCGCTTGCGCAACTCATGGATATAGCCTTCGGTCGGCGCGTGATCTTCGTTCAGGCTGATGAGCACGTCGGCATCGGCGGAACTGACCGTACCCGTGTTGCTGTACGAGAGATTGATGCCCGACACCGGCAAGCCCATGTTGTCGATGATCGAGCGAATCTCGCCGCGTGGAATGAGTTGCCTGATGCGCGCATCGACGCGGTCGGTGAGTGCCGCCGTTTCCTCGATGCGCGTGCCGGTCTTCGCGCGCAAATGCAGCGCAATCACGCCTGAATCGATCGACGGAAAGAAGTCGCGTCCGAGGAACGGTGCAAGCCCGAGCGAAAGCAGGCAGCACAGCAGGAACAGCGATGCAAAGCGTCCCGGATGCAAAAGCCGCGCTTCGAGAAAACGTCGATATCGATTGCGCACGGATTCGAAGTGACGCTCGAACGCGAGATGGATGCGCACGAACGGATTGCGCGATCCCTTCATCGACTCGACATCGCCGCCCATGTGCTCGTGATGACGCAACAGGTATTTCGCGAGCGTCGGAACGAGCGTGCGCGAGAAGAAGTACGACGCGAGCATCGCGAACACGACGGCCTCGGCCATCGGCACGAAGAGGTAATGCGCGACGCCGGTCAGCAGGAACATCGGAATGAACACGATGCAGATCGAGAGCGTGGATACGAGCGTCGGCACTGCGATCTGTTGAGCGCCGTCGAGGATCGCCTGCTCCAGTTCCTTGCCCTGCTCCAGGTTCTGGCTGATATTTTCGATTGCAACTGTCGCATCGTCGACGAGAATGCCGACCGCCAGCGCGAGGCCGCCCAGCGTCATGATGTTGATGGTCTGCCCGATCGCGGAAAGCGCGACGATGGACGTCAGCATCGAGAGCGGTATGGAGATCGCGATGATGAGCGTCGCGCGCCAGCTTCCCAGGAAGAGCAGGACCATCAGCGCGGTCAGGCCAGCCGCGATCACCGCTTCGCGCAACACGCCCGACACCGATGCGCGCACGAAGAGCGATTGATCCGCGACCGGCTCGATCTTGAGCGAGTCGGGCACCATGCCGCGCAAGGTCGGCAACAGGTTCTTCACGCGCGCGACGATATCGAGCGTCGATGCATTGCCGCTCTTGTTGATCGTGAGTAAGGACGCGCGCGTGCCGTTCACGCGCACGATATTGGTCTGCGGCTGAAAACCGTCGCGCACATGGGCGACGTCCTTGATATAGATCGTGCCGCCCGGACCCGTGCGGATCGGGATGTCGTTGAGCCCTTCTATCGAGCCCGGGCTCGCGTTCAGGCCGACCGAGTACTCCGTCGAACCGATCTTCGTCGTGCCCGTGGGAAGAATGAGGTTTTGCGCGCTGATCGCATTGACGACATCGGTGGGCGCGAGGTTCTTCGCCTGCAGCTTGCGCGAGTCGATATCGACCATGATCTGCCGCTGCTTGCCGCCATAAGGCAGCGGCACCGACGCGCCCTGCACGGTCGCGAGTTGCGTCTTCAGGAAGCTGTTGCCGAAGTCGTAGAGCTGCTGCTCGGTGAGTTCAGCCGAGGACAACGCGAGCCGCAGAATCGGCACCGTCGATGCATTGAAGCGCAAGATGTTGGGCGGCGTGATGCCGGGCGGCAGCGAGCGCAATTGCGTCTGCGAAAGCGCGGTGATTTCCGCGATCGCTTCATCGACATTCGCGTTCGGCTGAAAGTAGATGCGAATGACCGCGATGCCCGGCAGCGATTCCGACTCGATGTGCTCGATGTCGTTGACCGCCACCGACAAGCCGCGTTCGTAATTCAGCGTGATGCGGCGCTCCATCTGATCGGGCGGCAGGCCCGTGTACGACCAGATGACGCTGACTACCGGAATATCGATGTTGGGGAAGATATCGGTCGGTGTGCGCAGGATGACGAGCGGACCGATGATCAGCAAGAGCAGCGACAGGACGATGAACGTGTACGGGCGCTTGAGCGCGAGTCTGACGATCCACATCTAAATTCTGCCTGCCCCGTTTGGTGTTCGTTATTCGAATACTGTTCGACGACTGCGCGAATGCACCCGCTACGATGACACAACAGAAGCTTACAAAACAATTCGCGCAAACGGTTGCGAGGGTTTATGCGGAAAGATTTCTGCAGAAGAATGCGGAGCCGCACCGGAAATGGAACAAGTGCTTCCAATTGGTGGGAATCGAATGGCGCCTCGCGGAACGCGAGGCGCTGAATAAACAGGGTTCAGACGGTTGCGGAACGTAGATCGAGCACGCGTTTCGCCTTGCCCGTTGCAGTCGTCGGCAGTGCGCCGGAATCGAGCACGCGCACTTGCGTCGATACGCCGACCATCGTCTTCACGCGGCTTTGCAACTCGCGCGACAGACCGGCACGTTCGCTCTCGTTCAACGTCGCGCAGACTTCGGCGCGCGCTTCGACCGAAACCGACAGCGAATCCATGTGGCCCTCGCGCGATACGCACAATTGATACTGACCGCTCAAACGCGGAATCGCGAGAACCAATTCTTCAATCTGGCTCGGGAACACATTCACGCCGCGAATGATGAGCATGTCGTCCGAGCGGCCCGTGATCTTCGCGAGGCGGCGCATCGAACGCGCGCTCGGCGGCAGCAAAGACGTGAGATCGCGCGTGCGGTAGCGGATCATCGGCATCGCTTCCTTCGTGAGCGACGTGAAAACGAGCTCGCCCGTGGCGCCTTCGGGAAGCACCTCTCCCGTCACCGGATCGATGATCTCGGGATAGAAATGATCTTCCCAGATGGTCGGGCCGTCCTTCGTTTCGATGCATTCGCATGCGACGCCCGGACCCATGATTTCCGAAAGCCCGTAGATATCGAGCGCCTGAATGCCCGCGCGCGTTTCGATCTCGCTGCGTAAGCCCTGGCTCCACGGCTCCGCCCCGAAGATGCCGATCTTGAGCGACGTGTTGGCCGGGTCCATGCCCTGTCGCGCCATCTCGTCGAGCAGATTCAACATGTACGAAGGCGTGACGAGTATGATTTTCGGCTCGAAGTCGCGGATCAGTTGCACCTGCTTCTCGGTCTGGCCGCCCGACATCGGCACGACCATGCAGCCCAGACGTTCCGCGCCGTAGTGAATCCCGAGGCCGCCTGTGAAAAGGCCATAACCGAAGGCGTTATGCAGCGTATCGCCCTTGCGCCCGCCCGCGGCGCGAATCGAACGCGCGGTGACGTTCGCCCATGTGTCGATATCCTTCGCCGTGTAGCCGACCACGGTCGGCTTGCCTGTCGTGCCGCTCGATGCATGCACACGCACGACCTGATCCCGCGGCACCGCAAAGAGTCCGAAGGGATAGTTGTCACGTAAATCGGTTTTCGTCGTGGTCGGAAACCGTGCGAGATCGGACAGCTCGCGCAAGTCGTCGGGATGCACACCTGCCGCGTCGAATGCGCGACGATAGTGCGGCACGTTCTCATAGGCGTGTCGCAACGTCCACTTCAGGCGTTCGAGTTGCAGCGCCTGAAGCTCGTCACGGCTCGCGCGTTCGATCGGTTCCAGTTCGCTCTGCTGTGCAATGGTTTGGACCATGGTTGTCTCCTGCATGAATGATCGATGAGTGAATGACGCGAATTCGCTTTAGTGGAAGCGTTGGTCTGAATAGCGCAAGCCAGCGATGAGTGGCGATGCGCGATAGCGGTCTTCGCCGTAATGCGCCGTGAGATGGAGCAACACATCGTGAATGCGCGCGATGCCGATGCGCTCGCCCCACGCAAGCGGCCCGAGCGGATAGTTCACGCCCTTCTCCATCGCGAGATCGAGATCCGCGCTCGTGCAGACGCCCTGATTCACCGCCTCCGCCGCTTCGTTGACGAGCATCGCAACGGTGCGCATCACGGCCATGCCGGCGATATCTTTCAATGGCACCACGGCATAGCCAGCCTTCGTCAGTGCGCCGGCTGCGGCAGCGTAGGCATCGTCGGCGCATTGACGCGCTCGCGTGATCGCGACGCTTTGCGCGGTCGCATAATCGAGCGCGAGATCGATCAGCACGATGTTGTCGATGCCGAGCGCGTGCGCGCGTTCGGTGGCGGTGCGTCCATCGGTCAGAAAGAGATAAGCATCGTCGATTTGCGCGACGAGGCCGGGCATATCGTTACGGCTCGCGCTCGCTTCGGCGAGGCGCGCTTGCAGTCGCTCATACAACGGGGCGCTTTCACCGGGCACGATCTTCGAAGGCGTGCGCGTATGCGTCTCGATGCGCGCAGCAGGCTTCGCGGCGTTGGCGCCATAGTCATAGAAGCCGCGTTCCGTCTTTCGACCCAGAAAGCCCGCATTCACCAGTTCCTGCTGAATCAGCGAAGGCGTGAAGCGCGGATCGTTGAAGTACGCGTTGAACACCGATAGCGTCACGGCGAAGTTCACATCGTGACCGATCAGGTCCATCAGTTCGAACGGGCCCATTCTGAAGCCGCCCGAATCGCGCATGACGGCATCGATGGAAGCTGCGTCCGCGCCCTGCTCGTTGAGCACGCGCAGAGCTTCGGCATAGAAGGGCCGCGCCACGCGATTGACGATGAAACCCGGCGTCGACCTTGCATGAACCGGCCTCTTGCCCCATGCGGCCGACGTCGCGTAGACCGTTTGCGCAACGTCATGCGATGTTGCGAGTCCACGCACGACTTCGACGAGCGCCATCAGCGGCGCGGGGTTGAAGAAGTGCATGCCGACCACACGCGACGGATGCTTCAGGGGCGCAGCGATCGCCGTGATCGAAATCGACGACGTGTTGGTCGCGAGTATGCACTCGGGCGTGACGATGCTTTCGAGTTCGCTGAACAATGCACGCTTGACATCGAGCCTCTCGGCGACGGCTTCGATCACGAGCGATGCCGTGCGCATGTCCGCGAGGTTCGTCACGCTATGCGCGCGGTCGATGGCCTTGTGTCCCGTGGCCTGATCGAGCCTCTTCTTGTCGATCAGGCGCTGCACGTTGGCCGCGATGCTCGAGCGCGCCTTGTCGAGCGCTTTCCCGTCGAGATCGTAAAGCAGCACGGTGTGTCCCGCGAGTGCCGCGACTTGTGCGATGCCCGCGCCCATCGCCCCCGCGCCGATCACGCCGACGACCGCCGATGACTGAATGGCCTGTGTCATGTTTCGCAGCCCTCAGACGCGCTCGATCGCGATGGCGATGCCCTGGCCCACGCCGATGCACATCGTGCACAGCGCATAGCGGCCGTTGCGGCGTTCCAGCTCGTACAGCGCGGTCGTGACGAGACGCGCGCCGGATGCACCGAGCGGATGGCCGAGCGCAATGGCGCCGCCGTTCGGATTCACGCGTGGATCGTCTTCGGCGAGACGCAGTTGACGCAGCACCGCGATGCCTTGCGATGCGAAGGCTTCATTGAGTTCGATGACGTCGAACTGTTCCAGCGCGAGCCCTGTGCGCGCGAGGAGCTTCTTCGTCGCGGGCGCGGGACCGATGCCCATGATGCGTGGCTCGACGCCCGCCGTCGCCATGCCGATGATGCGTGCGCGCGGCGTAAGTCCGTGGCGCCGGGCCGCCTCCTCGTTCGCAATGATGAGCGCACACGCACCATCATTTACGCCCGATGCATTGCCCGCCGTCACGCTGCCGTCAGGGCGCACGACGCCCTTCAGTTTGGCGAGCGTTTCGAGCGTGGTTTCGCGCGGATGCTCGTCGCGATCGATCGCGATCGTTTCGCCCTTCTTTTGCGGCACGTTCACTGCAACGATCTCCTGCGCGAGCGTGCCATCGGCCTGTGCGCGCGCGGCGCGTTGCTGGCTGCGCAGTGCGAAGCGGTCCTGCGCATCGCGCGTGATGCCGAAATCGACGGCGACGTTTTCCGCGGTCTCGGGCATCGAATCGACGCCATAGCGCTCGCGCATTGCGCGATTGATGAAACGCCAGCCTATGGTGGTATCGAAGATGTCGGCCGACCGCGAGAACGCGCTCGACGCCTTGCCCATCACGAAAGGCGCACGCGTCATGCTCTCGACGCCGCCCGCGAGATAGAGCGAGCCATCGCCCGCCTTAATGGCGCGCGCCGCGCTGCCGACCGCATCCATGCCCGAACCGCACAAGCGGTTGATTGTCGAGCCGGGTACGTCGATGGGCAAGCCCGCCAGCAGGCCCGACATGCGCGCGACGTTGCGGTTGTCCTCGCCTGCCTGGTTCGCGCAGCCGTAGATCACATCGTCAACCTGCGTCCAGTCCACCGATGCATTGCGCTTCATGAGCGCGGTGATGGGCACGGCGCCGAGGTCGTCGGCGCGGACGTCCTTGAAAACACCACCATAGCGGCCGATGGGCGTACGAATAGCATCGCAGATGAAGGCTTCAGTCATGACAAGTCTCGATGTGGAGGATGATCGATCACAACGAAGCCGTGCAATGGTTGCATTGCTAACGACTTCGCGCTTGAATTGATTGATTGGAAATCTTCGGCTTCACACGCATCGTTGCGATGCGCGTCTTTCGCTGCAGCAAGAACGACGTTCAGCGCTCGTCGAAACTCACGACCACCCGCTCGCTCACCGGATGACATTGGCAAGTCAGCACGAAGCCGTCATCGATT
>FCOD02000017.1 GCA_001544655.2 Caballeronia turbans | reverse complement strand
GCCTCGCATCAAGTGACATACAGACACTCTAGTACGCAATCGCCATCATTCAATGAATTTTCAACTCGGGACACTAGTGGTTGATCGCCCTGCGCGATGTCGGTGCCGAAGTGCTCGTTCAAGCTGCTTGACGGGTCTTCAGTAGCTGTTTGATCCCGTCGCGAGTAAGACTAAGGTTTGCTGCCTTCGCCGACACGATCTCCGTCAGTTCGTCGTCCGAGTAGGCCGCGAGAACCGCGAGTTCGCTCGCACTGAAAAGCCCCTCCATCTCGGCTCGGTGGCGGGAGTCGACGAAGCGCTCGTAGACGCGCAGGTATTGGGCTGTGGTCGCCTCAGAGAAACCGTAGCACGTTCTGGAGAAGGCGAAAAACAGCCTCGCCCCTTTCTTCTCAGCTGCGGCCAAGCTCGACCCTTCAGACTTAGCGTTCTCAACGCACTGGTTGATCACTTTCTTCTTGGCCGCCAATAAGGCTTCGCCAGCGATAAAAACATTTACTTTTGGCTTCAACATGCCCTTGGTTTTCCCGGGCGGCCTCAAATCTGAAGTGCAACACCTGTCTCATATAAGGTGTTGCGATGAACGAAAGAACCCAGTACAAGCAACTGCAACCAGAAGAGCGCCTGACCATTGCAAGCCTGCATCTGCAGGGTTCGAGTATCCGGGCCATGGCCCGGATACTCGGGCGCTCGCCGGCCACCGTGAGTCGTGAACTGACGCGAAACAGCTGTCCTGCCGGCTACGCGTCGGTGCCGGCTGAAACGCTCAGGGCCGCGCGCCGCAGCGGGGGGCGCCGGCCCGCAAAGCTTTGCCTGCAAGGCGTCTGCTGGCGTGTCGTTCTCACTCTGCTCGAGTGGAAATGGTCGCCCCAGCAGATATCGGGCACACTGAAGCGAATGTATCGGACCGACCCGACCCAGCAGGTTTCACACGAAACCATCTACACGGCCATCTATGCCCAGCCGCGTGGCGAACTGCGCCGTCAGCTCATTGCGTGCTTGCGCCACGGCCACAGCACGCGCATGCCGCGCACACGGGGCATTGACCGGCGCGGACAGATTCCCGACATGGTCAGCATTCATGTGCGACCGCCTGAAATCGAAGACCGACTGCTGCCTGGACACTGGGAAGGCGATCTCATCAAAGGTGCCGGCAACCAGTCCGCAGTCGGCGTTCTGGTCGAACGGACCAGCCGCCTGGTGCTGCTTGCCAGGATGGAAGATGCCACCGCCGCGTCCGCGCTGGCGGGCTTCTCTGCCAAACTCAATTCGATTGTCGCGCCACTGCGGCAGAGCTTTACCTACGACCAAGGCAAAGAAATGTCGCGGCATAAGGAACTGACCGCCTCAACCGGCGTGAACGTGTACTTCTGCGACCCGCACAGTCCCTGGCAACGCGGCACCTGTGAGAACACCAACGGGCTGCTGCGCCAGTATCTGCCCAAAGGCACGGACCTCTCGGTCTACAGTCAGGACGAACTCGATGCAATTGCCGACAGTCTGAACAGCAGGCCACGCGCGACTCACGCCTTTCATTCACCATTCGAGGTCTTTGCTGCGACCCTTGCATCAGCAAGCCAGCCTCACGACTCTAAACACTAAACCCGCTGTTGCACTTCATCCTTGAAACCGCCCCGTGATTGTTTTGTGTGGTGCACGTTAATAGTGGGTCGATTAATGGCTAATGCCGACCCTACCGGTGGATAACGGCATCGCTGCACGGTTTTTAGTCCTGTGTGCTTTCGCCTTCCGACGTGTAAGCCTATCCAATGGTGTTTGAAGTCAAGCCTGTAAGACGAAAGAGGGACGCTTCGCAGGTGCATGTGTTGCTGCTGGCGAAGACGCATCTTCGCGAGCCCGTTGAGCAAGTCGGTTACCGCGGAGAACTGACGGTGCATAAGATGACGGCTACGCAAAAGTTGCTCAAGCCGCCCGCGCCAGTAGCTGAGCGGGAGCGCCGAATTTGGCTCCTGCAGGACGGGTTCAATAGGGAGGCGTATATGCAAGATATCGGCGTCGATCATCGTTGATGCGATCGAAGTCGGCGTATTTCAGCAGGGTCGCCTTGAGCGCCGTGGTGTCGTAAAAGCTGACACGGGCGGGATCGAGCCTGTCGAACCCCGCGAGCGGCAACGGAAAGCGCGGCACGAAGAAGCCCGGCTGGCCTTCCGCCAGAGCGCGTCCTGCCGCCCAGTTGCTGGTCCACTTGCGCACCAGCTCGTTGACGCCCGCGTACGGCAACATCCATGCGCCGGCATTCGCGACCCAGTCGCGCGGCCGGCAGATCGCATTCCACAAGCCGTGCAGCGCTTTCACGCGGTTCTCCGGCGCATTGCCGGCGATGATTGCCGTATTCAGCGCGCCGATCGACACGCCGGCAATCCCGTTCGGCTCGATGCGCGCTTGCGCGAGACTTTCGACCACGCCGGCCTGATACGAGCCCAGTGCGCCGCCGCCCTGCAGAACGAGCACGATCTCGTCGTAGCGCGGCATCGCGAACGCATCGGATGGCCGGCTGATTTCCTCTAGTTCGTTGCGCATGGGGCACCCCTTATTTCATCGCCCAGCCATGGCTGACGATGATCGACTGGCCCGTCAGCGCAGACGATTCGAAACCCGCGAGAAAGGCCACTGTGTTTGCGACGTCTTCGACCGTGGTGAATTCGCCGTCGACGGTTTCCTTCAGCATCACGTTCTTCACGACGTCCTGCTCGGAGATGCCGAGTTCTTTCGCCTGCTCGGGGATCTGCTTTTTCACGAGCGGCGTGCGCACGAAACCGGGACACACGACGTTCGCGCGAACCCCGCGCGGACCGCCTTCCTTGGCGACGACGCGGGCAAGCCCCAGCAATCCGTGCTTGGCCGTGACGTACGCCGACTTCAGTTTCGATGCTTCGTGCGAGTGCACCGAGCCCATATAGATGATTGAGCCGCCGCCCTTGCTGTCGTACATGTGTCTGATAGCGGCCTTGGTGGTCAGGACCGCGCCGTCGAGATGAATGGCGAGCATCTTCTTCCAGTCGGCGAATGCGTACGCTTCGACCAGTGCGACGATCTGAATGCCCGCGTTCGACACCAGCACGTCGATGCTGCCGAGTTCCTTCACCGTGCGCTCGATGCCTGCGTTGACGGCTTCTTCGCTCGTCACGTCCATAGAGACGGCGATCGCCTTGCCGCCACTTTCGACGATGCTCCCGGCCACCCTTTGCGCGTTCGCGAGATTCAGATCAGCGATGACGACCGTGGCGCCGAGACTCGCGAGCCTGCGCGCGCACTGCTCGCCGATACCGCTTGCTGCGCCCGTCACGAGCGCGACTTTGTCTTGCAAAGACATATTGATTTCCTTTAAACGGATCAGACAGCGTGAAGGGAAGATTCGCGCGCGTGCTTCGCGTGTTGCGTGTTCTGCGCGAGATAGTCGAAGGCCACTTCGCCGATATCGAGCGTGAGATCGGCAATGACGTGGCGCGCGGCGACCACGCGCTTCACGGGCAGATCGGCGACCGGTGCGAGCGCGTGTGCGTGCAGTTCGAGCGCGGCGGGGCCGCCCCACGCTCCAAGCACGGTGACATCGCGCAGAAAGAAGCGCACGAGCTCGCAGACGCGCGCGCTGCCGTCGACGTGCGGGATAACCTTCAGCAGATAGTTGGGCGTATCGGCGAGCTTCGCGCGCTCCGCCTCGATATCTAGCGCGTTATGCTTGTAGCCCATCGTGCCCGTCGCCACGCGTTGCGTGCCGTAGTCGAGCGTACCGAGCAGCGTATCGTTGCCGTCGACGCCGAGCGTCGGGCGCGCGAGTTTCTTCGGAAAGCCCCAGATTTCACGTCCACCGGCAATCGGACCTTCGTCGTCGAGGTACATCGAGTGGGTGTAGTTCGCGAGACGGCCGTCCATGTCGCGCACTGAAATCACCTGGCCGCTTTCCGTGTAGTCGCCGAAACCCGACGAATCCGGCATGCGGATGAATTCATAGTGGACGAGCGCGTTCTCGGGCCGCAGCGGTTCCGGCACGATGGCGCGCAACGCGTCCATATCGGTTCCGTAGGAGATGATGAAGTATTCGCGATTGCAGAACCGGAACGGCGGGCGCGGATAAGCCGGATTGTGAAACGGCATCGCAAAGGCGGACTGGCGGATGGTGTCGATGACCATGTGATCTCTTCATGTCGGAGGGAAGGGAGCCACCCGCGCTGCGGCGTTTCATTCGCTGTGCAGGGGAGGCTTTGTTGTGGTCATGTTGAACCAGCAAAGTTAGCGAGGAATTATTGGTCGCTTCGAACGCATGCGGGATAGCGTCCGCGACCGCATGTCCGAAAACCTTGCGCATGTGACATTGGAACGGCCCCGCGTCCGATGAAAAAATGGGGCTTTCGAGGAGTGTGACGACCATGCCCTATCTGCAACTGGATGTATGCGACCACTATTCAGTGGAAGACAAGCGGCGCCTGGCGCTGAAGATGAGCGAGACCTACGCGACGATGATGTCGGTGGACATCCGGCGTATCAGCGTCGCGATTCGAGAACTGGGTGAAGGGGGCGTCTGGCGGATTCCCGAAGCCGGTGAAGAGCCCACACCGGTTGCGGTCATGATGCTGGACATCAGAAAGGGCAGACCGCCCGAGTTGCGTATGGACGTGGCCAAAGCACTTTGCGCGCATTGCATCGAGATTCTCGGCCTGCGTGAAGACCGGCTCAACGTCGAGTTCACGCAGCATTCCGGCGATGAAATGTATCACCCGGCGCTCGGTGGCTATAGCCCGGAATGGACGCCCGGCGAGCAATAAACGCGCGGAGTAAGCCGAACCGCGCTCAGTGCGCAAGCGGCGTGATGCCCGACGCCCGCTGTATGGTTTGCGGTGGCTGACCGAATGCACGCAGGAATGCCTGACGCATGCGTTCACGGTCGCCAAATCCCGTCTCTCTCGCGACCACTTCGATCGGATGACGGGTCGTCTCCATCATCAGGCGGGCGGCCTCGACGCGAAGCCGCTCGACTGCCTTGGCGGGCGACTGACCCGTTTCCTCACGAAATACCCGGCTGAACTGACGCGGGCTGAGCCGTGCCGCCTCGGCCAGCCGTTCGACCGACAAATCGCTCGCCAGATTTTCACTCGCGTAGGTGAGCGCCATCTGCACGCGGTCCGAGCGTGCTCCCATCTCAAGCAACGCCGAGAACTGCGACTGGCCGCCCCCACGCCTTTGATACAGCACGAGTTTGCGCGCGACCATGCGCGAAGTCTCCAGCCCGAAATCGCTTTCGACGATTGCAAGCGCGAGATCCACGCCGGCGCTCATACCCGCTGACGTCCACATCTGCCCATCGACCACGTAGATGCGGTCTTCTTCGAGTCGGATGTTCGGATACTGCGTCTGAAAGGCACGCGCGTGAAACCAGTGCGTCGTGGCCCGCTTGCCTTCGAGCAGTCCCGCAGCAGCCAGAACGAACGCGCCGGTGCAGATCGAAGCAATGCGCCGTGAATGCTGCGGTGCCTGCCGAAGGTATTCGACGAGCACTGCCGAAGGCAGGCGGCATTCGTTGTCGCCCGCGACGATCAGCGTGTCGTAACCCTCTTTGGCCAGCGGTTCGCTGTGAACCGAAAATCCCTGCGACGATGCGACCGGGCCGCCATGCTCGGACACGATGCTGAACTGGTACGACGTCTCGTCGCGCAGAAGGTTGGCGTATTCGAAGACGCTGGCCACGGCGAGCGCGAGCGACTGGAAATTCGGATAAACGAGAAGTCCGACGGTATGCATGATGTTCAATGTTTGACGGCCTGATTCATTGAAGTTAGCACAAAAGGGACAAAGACAACGGGAAATTGATGGCTTGAATCATTGCATATATGGCATTGAGGTCGGAGGCGGCCACGGTCAGAATTCGCTCCATGAACCAGCACCCAGTTGGCTCAACTCACTCAAAGGAACGATCATGACTGCTTCTACGAAAGGTTTTGCACTGATCACGGGCGCATCGGCCGGCATCGGCGCCATCTACGCGGACCGCCTTGCCCGCCGCGGCTTCGACCTGATTCTGGTGGCGCGTAACCAGTCCCGACTGAATGCGCTCTCAGAGCGCCTCGCGAGAGAGACGGGCCGCTCGATCGAGACCGTTGCCGCGGATCTCAACGACAAATCTGCGCTCGCGAAAATTGAATCCCTGCTTCGCGACGACCCGCGCATCACGATGCTGGTGAATAACGCGGGCGTCGGTTCGGTTGCATCGGTGCTCGACGGCAATGTCGACGCCATGGAATCGATGATCGGCCTGAATATCACCGCGCTGACCCGCCTCACCTATGCAGCCGCTCCCGCGTTCGCCGCGAAGGGCTCGGGCACCATCGTCAACATCAGTTCGGTGGTCGGCATTGCGGTCGAACTGCTGAACGGTGTCTATAGCGCGTCGAAGTCCTATGTGCTGAGCTTCGGCCATGCATTGCAGCGCGACCTCGCAGGCAAGGGCGTGCGCGTGCAGACCGTGCTGCCGGCCGCGACCGCGACCGAGTTCTGGGACGTCGCGGGTTATGCGAAGCAAAAGGAAGCGGCGAGCACGATGACGGCCGACGATCTTGTGGATGCCGCGCTCGTCGGGCTCGACCAGGGCGAACTGGTGACCATCCCGACGCTGCATGACGGCGACCAATGGACGAAGTGGGAAGCCGACCGTCGCGCGCTCGCGCCCCGGTTCGCAAATGCCAAGGCTGCGCCGCGTTATGCGTCGAATGCTGAGACGGCCGAGTAACCCCGCCAACCCTGTTGCGAAAGAGAACCACCATGAACATCCTTAAATTCGGCGCGGCCGCGCTCGCGATGGCCACTGCCTTTGCGTTGCCGGCGAGCGCGTCGGCACAGTCGCGCGGCAAGGTACTTGTCGTGATGTCGAGTGCGCATGAGCTCGACCTGCGCGATGGAAAGCACTATGAAACCGGCTACTACCTGAACGAGTTCGTCGTGCCGTATCGAAAGCTCGTCGAGGCAGGCTACGAGCCCGTCATCGCGAACCCGAAAGGCGACATGCCCGTCATGGACGCCAATTCGAACAACAAGATGTTTTTCGGCGGCGATGACACGGCGCGCGCGGATGCATTCAAGTACGCGCAAGGCATCGCTCAACTGAAGCATCCGAAAACGCTTGCCTCGGTGGTCGCCGAGGGAACGGGCGGCTATGTCGGCCTGTTCATTCCCGGAGGCCACGCGCCGATGGCGGATCTGCTGAAGGATCGCAATCTCGGCAAGATACTGGTCAGCTTCCATGACAGCGGCCGTCCGACCGGCATCATCTGTCACGGACCGATCGTGCTGCTGTCGACGCTCCATGTTCCGGACGCCTTCATTGCGTCGATGATCGCCAATGACGGCAAGGCGAACTCGTTTGCGACCGGCTGGCCGTATGCCGGTTATCGCCTGACCGTCTTCTCCACGGGCGAGGAGCAGCAACTTGAAGGCCCGAGCGGACTCGGCGGCAATGTCCAGTTTTATCCGGTGAATGCGCTCGCGGAAGCGGGTGCGCATGTCGATACGGTCGCGAACTGGCATAGCAACGTGGTCGTCGACCGTGAACTGATCACGGGTCAGCAGCCGATGTCCGCGCCGGAATTCGGCGACGTGCTGGTGGCGAAGCTGAATGCGCACGCTCACTGACGTCTGAGCCTGGGCTTGCATGGCGAAGGACTGGATGCGTTGAATCCAGTCCTTTTTTATTGGCCTCGCGATGACCCGATCGAGCGAGCGGTCACGCTGAGTGGATCACGAATCATCGATGGCAAGACACCTTAATTGCGAGAGCCGGCGCGCTTCGCGGCGGAGTTAGCCTAACGGTCCTGTCGTATCGCGCCGGACCAGCTGGATGGGCAGGACATCGTGGACGGGTGCACTCATCCCTCCGGCTCGTATGCGCTCGACGAGCCTGCGGGCAGCGGTGCGCGCCATGGCTTCGACGGGCTGTCGAATGGACGTCAATCCTACCAGCGGCGATCCGGCCAGAGGCATGTCATCAAAGCCGATGATCGAGAGTTGCTGGGGCACCGCGATGCCCTGCCTTTTGGCCGCTTCGAGCACACCCAGTGCGATCGTGTCGTTCCCGGCGACGATGCCCGTGACCCGGTTTTCCTCGCCCAGCATCGCGATGGCACTCGAATAACCCGCCTCGCTGGTGTAATCGCAATATATCAATGGCACCGATGTCGGCGGTATGCCCGCGCCTGCGAGCCACTGCAAGGCCCCTTTGACACGGTCTCTGCTGGTCGACGTGTTTTGTGAACCCATGACCAGCCCGATCCGGCGATGCCCCAGTTGATAGAGATGCTCGGCTGCGAGGGCGCCGGCGTGAACGTTGTCGATCTCGACCGTGTCGACCTTCACATCGTCCACGGACCGGACGACGAGCACCAGGGGAATGCCGCGTCTTTGCATCTCTGCCACGACGGGTGAGTCGAGCGTCGCGGTGGCGAAGATCATCCCGTCGAGATAGCCGTCTATCAAGGGCCGAAATGCCAGCAGGTTGTTCGAGTCGTTCATCGGGTCGATCATCAAGGTGATCTGATAGTCGAACTCCAGCAGTGCGTCATGAAGATGCGTCAGCAACAAGGTCATGAACCGGTTGTGCAGCGCGCCGACGACCACACCGATCAGCTTCGTCGCCGACTTGCGCGTGGATCGACCCTGCGACGGCATTCGGTAGCCAATTTCAGCCGCAACCGCCTGCACGGCGCCACGGGTTTCGCTACTGATGGCGGGGTGACCGGCCAATGACCGTGACACCGTGGATACCGATATGCCAAGGCGCTCGGCAACATCTTCGAGTCGGACCTTCGAGGCCTTTACGCGAATGCCGGTACGAGGTTTCGTTTGCATAAATTTGCACAGATACAGTGTGAATGCGACGCTGTCTTTCAGCTTGAATTCGGCCATCTAGGGAAAGTATCGAGCATTTGCGCAAAATTTGCATAAAAAGTTGCGCTACATTTGCATCAACGCAGCCCGCCTTCCAGCAACCGGCGCACGCTGCTTCTTCCTCACCTCGCAAAAAGGGAAATGCAAATGGCAATCCAATACTTGAAGCATGGTCGCAGCGCGGAAGCGTCATCACAGGACGCGGCAAAAGTTCGTGATGTGGTCACAGGCATCCTCGCCGATGTCGCGTCGCGCGGCGACACTGCAGTCGCCGAACTCTCGGCGAAATTCGACAACTGGTCGCCCGAGCGCTTCCGACTGTCGGAGGACGAGATTGCAAGCTGTATTCGCACGCTGTCTCCGGGCCAACTCGAGGACATCAAATTCGCGCAGGCTCAGGTGCGCAACTTCGCCCAGGCACAACGCGAGTCGATTCGCGATGTCGAAATCGAAACGTTGCCGGGCGTGGTGCTGGGCCACAGGAACATGCCGGTCGACAGCGTGGCGTGTTACGTCCCCGGCGGCAAGTTTCCGCTGGTTGCATCGGCGCACATGGGTGTCGTGACGGCCAAGGTGGCGGGCGTTCCGCGCATCATCACCGCATCGCCGCCGGTAGGTGGCAAGCCGAATCCGGCTGTGGTCGCGGCCATGCACCTCGGTGGCGCCGACGAGATCTACACGTTCGGCGGTGTTCAGGCGATCGCGGCGATGGCGCTCGGCACGCAGACGATCGATCCGGCTGCCATGGTGGTCGGACCGGGCAACGCCTATGTCGCGGAAGCGAAGCGTCAATTGTTCGGCCGCATCGGCATCGACCTGATTGCCGGGCCTTCCGAAACGCTCGTGATCGCCGACGACAGCGTCGATGCGGAACTGTGTGCGACGGACCTTCTGGGCCAGGCGGAGCACGGCTTCAACACACCGGCCGTGCTTCTCACGAACTCGATGCAGTTGGCGAAGGACACCATCGCCGAGGTCGAACGCCTGCTCGAGATTCTGCCGACCGCCAACACCGCAGGGGTTTCGTGGCGCGACTACGGTGAAGTGATCGTGGCGGATACGCTCGAAGAGATGGTTTCGGTGGCCGATCGCATCGCATCCGAGCACGTTCAGGTGATGACGCGCGACCCGGATTACCTCCTGAAGAACATGAAAAATTATGGTGCGCTCTTTCTCGGCGCCCGCACCAATGTCGCCTATGGCGACAAGGTCATCGGCACGAACCACACATTGCCGACGGGCAAGGCCGCGCGCTACACCGGTGGTCTGTGGGTCGGCAAGTTCATCAAGACCTGCACGTACCAGAAGGTGCTGACGGATGAGGCGAGCGCGCTGATTGGCTCGTATTGCTCGCGGTTGTGCGCGATCGAAGGCATGATCGCGCACGGCGAGCAAGCCAACATCCGTGTGCGCCGCTTCGGCAAGCGCGATGTGCCGTACGGTACGGCCGTTCCCGCGTAATTGTCGCTAAGGAGGCGCTCATGACACGGAGCAGGCCGCGGCCTCGAAGCGACTTCCACTGGTTTTGTCAGATGAACACCCAGTGGAAAGACATCGACATCTACGGGCACGTGAACAACGCCGTTCATTACACGTGGTTCGATACCGCAGTCAATGGATGGCTCATCGATCGCGGTCTTCTCGATCCGGTTCGCGGCGTGGCTGTCGGTCTGGTCGTGCGCACGAGTTGCGAGTACTTCGACGAGGTTGTCTTTCCGGACCTCGTCACCTGCGGATTGTGCGTAAGCCGAGTGGGGACGACCAGCGTGACATACGAGATCAGCCTGTTCAGAAACGACCGAGCTCAGTCGTTCGCGCATGGCACTTTCGTTCACGCCTACGTCGACCGTGTTACGCGCAGGCCTGTTTCGCTGCCTGACGAATTGCGGCAAGCGGTTCATCAGATTCAGGGACTTTGAAAATGCGCATCGACGACACGCGGCAAAGCGGTCTACCGTTGACCGCCCACGTTCTGCAGCGTCTCGAGTGCCTCCAGAAGCACGTTCCTGGCCGGCCCCTTGAGGTACTTCCTGAGTTCTTTCTCGACCTGAGTCTGCGCCGCGCGCCAGTGCGGCTCAGCCTCTTTCAATACGCGGGTGCCGGCAGGGCTGAGCGTCGCCAGTTTGTAGCGCGCATCGTCGTCGCTGGAGACCTCGACCCATCCCGCATCGATGAGTAATTTGATGTTGCGCGAGATCGTAGTTTTGTCGAGCGACAGCTCGGCCGCAATCTCGTTATAGGTTGCCGAGCCAAGTCGATCGAGGCCGCGAAGCAGGGTGTGCTGTGTGATTTTCAGGCCCACCGGGCGCAAAGCCTCGTCGTAAATGTTCGTCAGGGCATTCGCGGAGCGCCTGAACTGGGTGCAATAGCATTCGGTGAACATCGACGATCCCTTTTGAAAGAATGATCAGTGTATATGCAACTATCGTAGCACTTCCTGACGGGACACGTTGAGTGGAGGAGCCGTGTCAGCCTTGCACAGGTTTTCCGGAGGAGGGGCAGGTACGGGTTCTCACCAGGTTGAAGAGGCATCGATTCTTACTAGACTGTTGCATATACATCGGTTTTAGCTGCATCTGTTTTAGGCCGGCACCGTTGCAACGGTCCGGCGCGGAAGATAGGCTGGCGAAGAGTCGAGGCAAGACACGATTGTCGTGCGCATCGGCTTTGTTCGGCTACGCCGCGCCCATATAGATGTATATGCAACAGAACGTCGGGCAGGCATAGTCAAGCCGGACCGCCACACCGCATCCCCCCAACTAGCTTAAGGAGTTCCTGGAAATGCCCATCATCGTTTGCAACACGCGCGCCGGACTGGACGTCGACATCAAGCGGAAGATCGCCAAGGCGATCACCATCGCCGTGAACGAGACCATCAAGTCCCCGCTGGAAATCATCAGCGTCGTCTTCAACGACCTTGCTTCAGAAAGCAGCTACGTGGGCGGAGAACGGGGTGGCGACACACTCATCATGTGCAACATCCGCGCGGGCCGATCGGACGACGCGAAGCTTTCGCTGGTCAGGAAAGTGAGCGCCATTTTCAGTGACTATGCGGGCATTTCGGAAGACCGCATCGAGACCGGTCTGCTCGAATTCAATCCCAAGTTCATCATTCGCGGCGGCCAGCAATTGCCCGATCCTCCCTACGCGTGATTGCCGGAACGGAAAGTAGACGGTCAATAAGTTCATACATATTGCATACCTATGCATCAGGAGGCGGGTTTGAATACTAAGCACTCGACTGCGACAGCGCATTCGTCACCGAAGATGATGACGATTGCCATCGCCAGTTTCATGGGAAGTGCCATTGAGTGGTTCGACTTCTTTCTTTACGGCATCACCTCGGCACTTGTTTTCGGCAAGCTCTATTTCCCCGGTGGAGACCCGTTGACGGGGACGCTTCTGGCGTTCGGCACGTTTGCGGTGGGCTTCATCGCGCGACCATTCGGCGGCATCGTCGCGGGCCATCTCGGCGACCGCGTCGGGCGCAAGTTCGTGCTGGTGACGACGCTGCTGGCAATGGGCGTGTCGACCACGCTGATCGGTCTCGTGCCGTCATACAACAGCATCGGACTCGCCGCGCCGATCGCGTTGATACTGCTGCGCATCGTGCAAGGACTGGCCGTGGGCGGAGAATGGGGCGGAGCGGCGCTGATCGCGGTCGAACATGCCAACCCGAATCGACGCGGCCTTTATGGCAGCTTTCCACAGATGGGACTTCCCGCCGGCCTGTGTATGGCGGTGGGCGGGATGGAGCTGGCGAGCCGTCTGCCTGAAACGGAGTTTCTTGCGTGGGGTTGGCGCATTCCGTTTCTGTTCAGCGCGGTGCTCGTCGCGGTCGGTCTCGTCATCCGACTCCGCATTGAAGAACCGCCTGCCTTCAGGAAGGTGCTGGACTCCGACTCGACCGTCAAGCTCCCTATCGTCGAGGCGGTGCGCAGGTTTCCGAGGGCGATTCTGATGTCTGCCGGACTTCGCTTTGCGGACAATATTTTGTACTACGTATTTACGACTTTTGGCCTGACGTACATGACGAGCCATCTTGGCTTGCCGAGAAAGACGGTGCTGGTCGCCATTCTGATGGCCGCCGCGCTTGAACTGCTGACGAATCCGCTCTTCGGTGCGCTATCGGACAAGTTCGGCCGAAAGCAGGTGGTGATCTTCGGCGCGCTGGTTGCGGTGGTAGCGCCATTCCCGTTCTTCCACATGGTAGGAACCGGGAATCCGACGATGATCCTGCTTGCCGAGATCATGGTGATCACGATTGCTCATGCGGCCGTGTTCTCGCCGATGGCTGCGTGGTTCGCCGAAATGTTCAGCCCCGAAGTCCGCTATAGCGGGGTGACGATCGGATTTCAGTTGGGTGCGTTGCTCGCCGGCGCGCCGACGCCGCTGATCGCTACGGCGCTGCTCGCAAAATACGGCGACTACACCCCCGTGGCTATCTTCGCGATGGTCGCGGCAGGCATCACGCTGGTTTGTGCGTTGTTCGCGAGGGTCGCCGAGGAGCGAAGAGCGTCGCCAGCGGCGACCCTGATTCCAGCCGGCACGACGCGTGAAGGCTGACCGAACTAATGCTCAACCGAATTTGAAATCCTGGAGGAACATATGTCTGACGGACTTTTTAACCTTGAAGGAAAGAGCGCTGCCGTGACTGGCGCGGGGCGGGGCCTTGGCGCGGACATCGCTTCTTTGCTCGCGCAATCCGGCGCTCACGTCTATCTTCTCAGCAAGGATGCGGGAGAACTGGATGAAGTGGCCGCTCGCATCCGCCGAAACGGTGGCGCGTGCACGCCTGTCGTATGTGACCTCCTGAAAGACGATCAACTGGAGCGGGCGTTCAGCGAACTACCCCGGCTGGACATCCTCGTCAACAACGCGGGCACCAACATCCCTGCGCGACTCGCGGATGTCAGGACTTCAGATCTGGACTTCGTGATCGGCCTGAACGTCAGAGCGACGTTCCTGGCGACACGAGCGGCCGTCCGCAAGATGCTCGAAGGTGAAGCAACGGACGACCGCGCCATCATCAACATTTCGTCGCAGATGGGGCACGTGGGCGCGCCTGATCGATCGGTGTATTGCATGACGAAGCACGCGATGGAAGGTCTCACGAAAGCAGCCGCTGTTGAACTCGCGCCCAGAATACGTGTGAACACGGTAGCACCAACCTTCGTCGATACACCGATGACGCAGCCGTTCTTCGAGAACGAGCAATTCAGGGGTTGGGTATTCGACCGGATCCCGATGGGCCGTCTGCTCTCAAGCGATCACGTCGCTGCGGCGGTGCTGTATCTTGCGTCTCCTGCCGCCGCGATGATCACCGGAACGAGTTTGCGTATCGACGGAGGATGGACGGCGCAGTAGGCGCCGCGTCTCGTAACACGGGCCGGTTCTCCGCGCAGATATGTCCGGGCTCCAATCAGCCAAACGCAAAACGGGAGAGCGCCTCCTTATCGAAGTCGAATCCCGTGCCTGGCCGGTCTGGAATCTCAATCAATCCGTCTTTGATAGCAAACGGCGCCTCCAGAATCGGGTCCACCCAGTCCTGCCATTCGAGCCAATCGGCTGTCTCGGTAACGCGTAGAAGGTGCGCGGAAATCTCCGGATACAGATGACTCGCGACGTCGATGCCCAGCGCGCCTGCAATGGGTACCGAGCGAAGCCAGCCCGATACGCCGCCGATGCGCATCATGTCCGGCATCATGAAGGTTCCCGCTTTTGCCGTGACCGCACGCGACAGCGCGCGCGGCCCGTAGAAATTCTCACCAAGGCAAAGCGGGGTCTTCAGCCCGGCAGCCAGATCCGAGTAGCCGTCGATGTTGTCGTAGGCGATGGGTTCTTCGAACCAGTAGAGCCCGAAGTCATCCAGTTCATGGCAGCGGCGCACGGCATCTCCGAATCTCATGCCCTGATTGAAATCGACCATGAGTTTGATGTCGGCGCCCACGGCATGGCGGACCGCTTCGATGGCGTCGATATCCTGCTGCAATCGATCGCGTCCGAGCCGGAGCTTGATTGCCCCAAAGCCTCCTTCCGCGATCAGCGCAAGCGCCTCGTCGGCCAGCTTCCCGGGATCGGTGAGCCACAATGCATTGCTGTTATAAGCGGGCACCGTGCCGATGTCCCCGCCCAGCAGTCGCGCCAGCGGGAGATTCGCGGCTTTCGCCAACGCGTCCCAGGCCGCCATATCCAGGCCTGCGATGGCGATCATCGCAAGACCTTCGTAACCGACCAGACTCAACGACTTGCGGTCGGCCGGAAAATCCGACAGAGGCGCGATGCGCTTACCTCTCTTATCGGCCGCCAGATCGCTCATGATCGAGACGATGTACTTCATCGAATGAGCGAGATACGGTTCGAGATAGCTGCATCCGCTTACGCCTTCGTTTGTCCTGAGTGTAATGGCGACGACCGGCCAGTCCGAGAAGCTTCCAACCCTCGACACGATGGGTCGCTTCAACGGTATCAGCACGGGCTGTAACTCGACCGAATGAAAGGTCAATTGCTCAAGCGGTTTCATGTCTTCCTCCATGCCGATGTCATTTCTTCAGCCGGCCTGGCGCGGTTCAATGCCGCTACCGATACAGGGTTAATCGGCAGGCGCGTATTGCATTTCCCCGTTGCCGAATGACCAGTTCTCCCGGGCGACCTCGACCAGACTGATCCAGATATCTTCTTTTCGAAGTCCCGTCTTCGAGGAAATGCCGTTGGCCACGGCGGCGTAGAAAGCCTTCTTGACATCGATCGAACGACCGGTATTCCAGGTGATCTGGATAAAAACGATCGACGCAGAGTAAGAGATGCCGAGATAGCCATCGGCCGGATAGACTAGTTCATCAGTGTCGTGTCGGGTGACGATCTGAAACTTGTCGTTGACGGGAACGTTGGCGATCGAAGTCATCGCCTCGTAGACGGTGTCGCTGACAGCCTGAACGACGGCGGGTGGCGTGGCTTTCGAAAGGTCGATTCGGACGAGTGGCATAGTGGCCTCAAAACGAGAGTGCGTGATAACGATCACTAGGCTAGACTTAATCGATGCTTTCCAAAAGCGAATATTAAGACTGCTTTGAATGACGGAATGGAATAATGATCGAAGAACTGAAATCTTTCGTGACGGTGGTCGAGGAAGCTTCTCTGACGCGTGCCGCACAAAAGCTGTGCGTGACACAGTCGGCGGTATCGAAGCGCATCCAGCGACTGGAAGACGTGCTCGGTGCGCAACTGCTCGACCGCAATTCCAAACCTCCGCGTGCAACTGCGCTTGCGCATCGTATTCACGAGCATGCCGTGCCGTTGCTCGCCGCCTTCGACCGGCTGATGCATGTCACCCGGGAAGACGGAGATCCTTCGGGAAAGCTGCGTTTCGGTTTGCCGCAGGGTATCGCCAATATCGTCCTGTTCGATGCCCTGACCGCGCTCGAAGATGCATTTCCGGCGCTCGACGTGACACTCAAGTCGGACTGGAGTCCCGGCCTGCTTCGTCTGCTCGATGCGGGTGAACTGGATGTCGCCGCAATTCTGAGCCCGAAGGGCAGAGAACCCGCCGAGAACTATGTGCGCCGACACCTCTCGACCATGGAACTCGTCGTCGTGCAAAGTAAAAGGCGCCCGCTGGTTTCGAGTCGTGCGACGCTCCCTGCCATCGCGGACGGTGGATGGATCCTGAACCCCGAAGGATGCGGTTATCGGGCGGCTCTGCAACACGCAGTCGAAGCGGCCGGCTACGCCTTGCGCGTCAAGGCGGATACGCACGGCAGCGAAATGCAGTTGCAGCTCATCGCCTCCGGTCTGGGATTAGGTCTGGTTCCGCGAAGTGTGCTGACTCATAGTGTGTGGCAGCGTCGGCTCGAAGTCGTGAAGGTCGCACGCTTCGCGCCTCAACTGGATGTGTGGCTTTTGCATGCGCCTCACCTCGGGAATCTCAGCCGCGCGGTGGCGCGCCTCGGAGACAGGATGGAAGCATCGTTCAAGTCCTGAGGTTCGCACTGAATCGAGTGCGAACACGTGTCGCGGGCCTTGAGTCCGTCGCGAGATTCAAGCGCATGTAAGTGTAGGGCGCTTCATACTCATAAGCTCTGTCACCTCATCCCGATCATCCGCGGATGAGATCGGAACAGTCAGCCATTTTCCGTCGGGATATGCCCGGGTTTCATCGTAGAGCTTGACCAACTGCGGGCTCCAGGAATAGCGCCGCGCCTCGAAATTCTCTCGCTCCACTCGTCCCAAGACTACCAACACCGATAAAAGCCTGTATGCCGGCAGCAGGGTGCAGAAGGCCTTGGTCTTCTTGTAGCGCAGTGACCAGCCGCGCGTCTTTCCACCATATAGCCAATCCGGCGCGAAAACACCGGGATAGGATGCCTCGATCCAAGTCCGCAGTTCGACCCAATGCTGAAACGCCTCCGGCCCCATCCACTCGCGGACAGCACGCTCATCGGGTTGTGAGGATTTGTCGGCGATTCTGTCGCCGATCTGGGGGGCATGTTCCATGTTGCTTTCCTTTTTGTCTTGGTTGCGACGCCTTAAAGGCGCATAAGCGACACCGCAATTCACGATCTCTGAGCGTCGGGCTTCGAGGTTTGGACGGACGCGAGAAGCAGACAAAGCGATGCAGCCAGCAGAACGACATCCTTGAGAAGGAACTGGCCGGGCATGGCTGAAATCCCCGGAAACCCACCCGCCATCGCTTCTGCCACGCCCGGGGTGCTCAAGAAGAAGGTGAGCGTGATGAAATAAGTCGCAGCCGACATCGCTGCTCCCAATGCGGAGAAAATGGGCTGGAAGGCTCCGATAATCAGAGCGGCGGCCGTCGACAGTTCAAGTACACCTATCACGTAACTTGCGCCCTGAGTTCCGAATAGAGCGTGCAACCAGCTCATGATGGGACTGTTGATGATGAACGGAGCGATCCCGTTGGCTTCGTAAGCGGTGAATTTCATCGCGCCGAACCAAAGAAAGACGACGACCAGCGCCCATCTGAGCATGGCGAAAACAGAGAGCGAGCCCACGCTCTTTTCGGCGATTTGAAGACGGTACTGATTTGCGCGAGCATTCATATTGAGTTTCCAATTCAAGGTTGTTCAACCGGTCGTCGCAAGAGTCCTGGGGACGGCTCGCGTGTGCATTTCAGGTGAATAGTTTCCGGTACTGGATAAAACCCGAGCGATCACCGACTCCGTCGTAAAGCCGCCTGCCGGTATAGTTGGTTTCGTGCGTCAGCCAGTGAACACGAGACACCCCGCGACGGTTCGCATCGGCATAAACATGCTCGATCAGCGCGCGGCCAATGCCGCCGCCACGTACATCAGGCGCGACAAACAGGTCCTGAAGATAGCAGTAGTCGCTCGTTGTCCAGGTGGAGCGATGGTAGATCGAATGCACCAGGCCGAAGCCGTGTTCGCCCACCATTGCGAGCGCGGCATGCATCGGCTCGATCGGATCCAGGAACCGCGCCCATGTCTCGAGCGTCACGGACTCGGGGATATCCACTTCGTAGAATCGCTGATAGCCTTTCCACAGAGGAAGCCAGATATCGAAATCGTTGCTATCAATGGCTTTGATCTCAATCGATTGCATTGAATGCTCCTGAAACTCGGATTGATTCATAGGCAAGCTTTCGGCTATTCGATCGGCGTGGTCAGTGCTTTGTCATTCGTGTCGAGGACGAACACTGCTAGCAGCTTTGCAGGCTCGGTTTTACTCGCGTTGCGGCTGATCGAATGGGTCGCGCCCGGCGGTTCGGACCAGCTCTCGCCTGTCCGATAGACGCGCGTCTCACCATCATTCACCTTCGATTCGATCGCGCCTTTGATCACATAGGCGTAAATGAAGGCCGACTTCGCATGAGTGTGGGGCGGCGAGGCCGCGCTCGGCGCGTAATCGACTTCCACGACAATCATCGACTTGCCGGGAATATTGGGAACAACCGCATCGAAATTCCTGGTGACGGTTTCCCCTTCGCTGTCATGGGCCGAGGCGGAACTGGCCGTCACGATGGCGAGTACCACGTAACTGGCAGCGATGATGGTTCGGATCTTCATTGACTTCCCCTTCCGAGTGTTGGCGAGTCGTCGCTTTCCGCCTCCATGCCACAGGAAGGGCAGCGCTGCTGATCCCCACCGCCTTCAAGGACGAACGCGAATAATCGTCTTCCCATTGCGCCGCCTGGGCCCGTTGAAGGTCGCGATGGCATCGTCGAGCGTCGAGACGTTGCCGATGTGCGTCCGCAACCGTCCGTCCCGCACCCGCCGGACGATCTCGCCGAGTTGCGCGCGATCGGACTCGACAACGAAGTCGATTGTCAGGCCGTCGGCGGGCCGCGCCTCGGTCGGCCCGGCGATGGTCACCAGCGTTCCTCCGGCTCGAATCAGGCCTGTGGACCGCCTGGCAATGTCGCCGCCGAAGACATCGAAAACCAGATCGACGCCGCTGACGTCTTGCAGGGTGTCGTTCTCGAGGTCGATGAACTCGTGCACGCCAAAGTCGAACGCCGTCTCACGGTGCAAAGCGCGTCCAGTACCGATGACGTGGGCGCCGTACTCACGCGCAAGCTGGACCGCCATCGACCCCACTACGCCCGCCGCGCCGTGCACGAGAACGCTCTGCCCCGACCGAAGGCGGCCGTGCTCGAACAGTCCCTGCCACGCAGTCAGGCCTGGCATCGGCAGACTGGCGCCCACCGTGAAGTCGACGTCACCGGGCAGCGGCGCGAGGTTGCGCGCCTCGACGGCCACATACTCGGCCAGCGTGCCGTCGCGAGTCCAGTCCGTGAGACCGAACACCCGTTGTCCCACTGACAGCCCCGCCGTGCCATAGCCGAGAGCGGTCACCACGCCAGCGAGTTCGTGACCAGGAATCGACGGTGTCCGGTCACGGTTGAGGCGATCGGTCCAGGTCGGGGGCCACGTCAGTTCATCCCAGGTGAACCCCGAGGCATGCACCTCAACGACAACATCGTTTATCGCGGCCTCCGGCTCGGGCCGCACCGTCAACTGCATCCCGGCCGTTCCCGCGGCCTGGTCTGTCACAATGATCGCCTTCATCATCCATCTCCTTTTACCAGGTACACGCTCGTCGCCGAATTCAGATCGAGCCGGCCGGCGCGACAGCGGGAAAGTCCTTGTCGGGATCGAACACGTTGTTGAAGAAGTTTGTCAGCGAGTACATGGCCACCAGTGCGACGATCTCCATCACGTTTGCATCCGTGTAGCCCGCATCGCGGACGGCATTCAGATCAGCGTCGCTGACTTGCCCCCGGCTCTCGATGACCTTGCGCGCGAACTGGACAGCGGCGTTCCGCTTGGGATCGGTCGCATGGCCTCTCCGGGCAAGGATGATTTCATCGGCCGGCAGCTTCGCCATGTGCTCGGCTGTAAAGCTGTGAACCGTCAGGCAGTAGTTGCAGCCGTTTACTTCGGAGACTGCGAGGCCGATGCTGTCACGCGTCTTTACGTCGAGCGCTTTGCTCAGGGAGCCAAGCAGGGTCGCCCATGCATTGAACGCGATCGGGCTTTGCGCGAAGCTCGCGATCATATTCGGAGTGAATCCGATATTTTTGCTGAACGCGTCGAGTGTCGGTTTCGAATCGGCGGGCACCTGATCCGCATTTACAGTAGTAGTCCTTGTCATTGTAATCTCCGTAAGTTACTGGTTTGACTGCCCGGATTCCGGGTCGCCTCTAATGCCGTTTGATTTTCAGCGTGATCACTGCCGCGGCGACGCGGGCTTACACGAGATCCAACACATCGTCCACGGGGCGGCGCGGCTTCTGCGCCCAGTTTCCTGGCCGCTCCGGCCCTACCGACAGCAGCAGGACCGGCACTTCGTCCGTGGCGAGTCCGAATTCGTGATGCACGGCTTCGGCATCGAAACCGATCATCGGCGTCGAACCCAGACCGAGGGAGCGGGCCGCATAGATCATTGCCGACGCGCCAAAGGTCGCGGTGCGTACGGCCTCGTCGCGCCGGCGCTGCGGATACGCCATGTACAGTTCGCGCGCCGGGCTCTCCCATTCCGGCACCATCGCGGCCGGCATGACGCCCGCTTTCACCAGCGGAGCGAGGCGCTCGGGAATGACACTCGTGTCGACCAACTGGCCGCAGACGATGAACGTAACAGCCGCATCGGTGATGGCGGGCTGGCTCCAGGCGATCGGACTCAGCCGCGCCTTGGCCTCAGGCGTGCGCACGGCAATGAAGCGCCAGTTCTGCAAGTGGAAGGACGTCGGCGCACTGGTGCCGATCCGCACCAGCTCGCGGATCTGATCGTCGCTCAAGGTGGCGGAGGAATCGTAATACTTGGCGGCGCTGCGATTCAGGATGCATTCGATGACTGCATTGGTCATGGTGATTTCCTATGGCTACAAAGATTGTTTGTGGTACAAAAAAGAACTTCGGTATGCGAAGTGACTTGGATATTCACGGATACCGCGCTTAGCTAGCAAGCGCCCTTACTCAACGGCCGGAAAATCGATGTCGGTACCGTTGATACGGTTGAAGGTATTGGTGAAGATGCCAAGTGCAAACGTCAGCGAGATCTCCGCCAACTGGATGTCGGTCTTGCCGGTCGCACGAATCGCAGTGAATTCCTCGTCGCTGATCGTGCCACTGGTGCTGTACAGGTGGGACACGAAGCGCACCAGAGCATCACGCCTGGCATCACCCGTGGGCTGCCCCGCTCGAATGGCGCGCAGCGTATCGACCGGAAGGCCTGCGATCCTGCCCAAAAAGCTGTGGGCCGCCACACAACGATCACAACCCGTCTTCACACTGACTACCAGCTTGATGGTTTCATGTTCTTGTCTGCTCAGGCTGCCTGAATTCAACGTGCCTTGTGCATCGAGTACCGCGGCCAAAGACGCCGGTACGAGGTAGCCTAACGCGGCGTATGTGTTCGAAACGCGGCCAGTATTCTTTCTGATCCGCGCGTAGATATCAGCGGCAGCGCCGGTGGCGGACTCAATAGCAGGGATAGCGATTCGGCTCATTGTTCGAGGTACTCATCAGGCGGTTAGGAGCTTCCACTTTAGGCCTACCGTTCAACAATCTCGAGACTGGATTTACTCAATAAAATATCCAAAAGGATCAAGTTCCATCCCGGCGAGATGCGGTCACTACTGATCTTGGCGCGCGAGACGGCGCCATTGGCCCGGCGTCATGCCCATCCTGTCGGCAAACAGACGTCGGAATGACGACACGGACTGATACCCCACCGACTCGGCCACGGCCTCGGTGGTCATCTCCGGCTTCTTCAGTTCGTTGGCAGCCATGCTCATGCGGATATCGGTCAGGAAGTCGATGGCCGAGCGCCCCAGCGTGTCCTGAAAGTGCCGCATGAAGGTGGCGCGTGACATGCTGCACAGGGCGGCGAGATCAGGCAGATTCCAGGGCCGCGCGGGATCCCCCAATAGGGCCGAAATGGCCGGAGTCAGCCGTGGATGGCCGGCGAGTGCCAACAAGCCCGCCGGTGCCTGATCGGATTTGCTCGCTTCGCGCAGAACCAGCGTGAATAGCGCCGAGCTGAGCGCGTTGAGGATCGCGTATCCGCCCACCCTGTCGCCGGTAGACTCCTCGCGCATAAGCTCGACGAAACTGGCCAGATGGCTCGAAGCGGACGTGCTACGCGTTTCATCATCGCCGATCGCGGTCCGCACCACGAGATTGGTGGGCAAGTAATTGCGAATGAGCCGATCATGGAGTGATCCGATGAAAAATCGCCCGCACAGCATGTCCAGATGCTCACCCTGGCCGTCATTCTCGCTGAACGTCAATCCGGCAGCACCTTCGCGTTCGCGCGTAGGTCCGGGCGCCTGCCCACTGCCATCGTGCAGAACGTGCGCCGACCCGTGGGGCAGCAGGACGATATCGCCGGCCACCAGTTCCATCGCCGTATCTGTCTCCCGATCCTCGATGATGGCCCGGCCCTTTAGCACGACGTGGTAGGGAATCTCATGCGCGGCCGACCGACCCCAAGTCACACGCCAAGGTGCACCATAGGCGCAGCGCACCTCCGGCCGGCCAGTGACGGTTATCATTTTCAGCAGGTGGCTCAGCCAGTCGACTTGGGACATAGGACTTTCTGTTGTGTCGGTACGTGAAAGGCGGTGGTAGTGCGGTCTACTGCGCCGCCACGCGTCAGCGGCCAGCATATTGGCCGCCATCGACGTGCAGTATTTCTCCGGTGATGAACGGTGCGGCATCGAGATAGAGAATCGCGTCCGCGATATCGTTCACCTCGCTTATGCGTTTCAGCGGGTTAAGCGCGCGGAGCGCGTCATGCGTTTCCGGTGGGTGCATGGGCGACTTGATGATTCCCGGCGCAACGGCATTCACACGGATACCTTTCCTCGCGTACTCGATCGCGAGAGACTTCGTAGCGGCGTTCACACCGCCTTTCGTCAACGCTGCCAGTACCGAATACACGCCGCTGTACGCGGTGTCAGCGATGCTGGCGGTCACGCTCACCACATGGCCGCTTGCCTGCTTCTCCATTTCGGCGATGGCGAGTTGCGTGATGTAGAAGAAGCCAGCCATATTCACGTTCATCACTGCGGCATAGTCGCCACGTGTGTATTCGGTAAAAGGCTTTCCGACATAGATGCCGGCGTTGTTCACCAGCGTATCGATCCGGCCGAATCGCGTGAGGCCTTCGGAAATGACGCGTTGGGCAGTCGCGGGATCGCCGATGTCGCCGGCTACCGTCAGGACGTTCGAGTCGTTCGACGGCTCGATCGAACGTGATGTTGCAACGACGGCATAGTCGAGCGTGCGAAATGCCTGCACGATTCCGGCACCGATCCCTTGCGACGCGCCGGTGACGACGACAACCTTTGGTGATGTGCTCATGATTCGGTATGTTCCAAGGGTGATGGTTTCCGGAACAGGCCAGAAACCGCGGAAGCCAGCATCATCCGATGGCGATTGATGGGCACCTGCGAACCATAGGCACGCGGGCGAAAGATGGAATCTCCGCGGCGGATTCGCTCACCTGACAGCGCACAAATCGCATCTCCGCGCGCAGAACCGATTCCCCAGATCTGATTCGCGTAATGACCCAGACAAGGATCGCTCCAGCACACGCTAATGGTCGTCGACGAAAGCTTTTCCACAATTGAGATATGCAAGGGCGAATGTTCGTTTGGCATGGCGGGGTATCGTTCATCATGGTGGGCGGGCTTTACCGACTCTCGTTCATGCAAACGGGACGGCGCACGAGGCTCGACATTGCCGGTTCAATCGTGGCGATGAGCGAGCCGCGAAGTTCGGCTGCGCGTGACTCATCGATGAAAGCGGTGGCCTGCATCGGCAGATAACGGACTGTGTGCAGTCCGATGCAACCGAACACAGCGGAAAGGTAGGGGGTGAGGAAATCCGGCTGATTGGCTCGTTCGCCCGTGAACACACCACCCGAAGCGATGCCGACGAATACAGGACGGTCCCGAAGCATTCCGACCTTGCCGGCTGGTGTCGACTTCATCGTCCGGCCGACACGGAGGATCTGATCGATCCAGGCCTTCAGGACGGACGGGACCGTAAAGTTGTTCATCGGCGTTCCGATCACGATGACATCGGCGCGCTCGACCTCATGAATGAGTTGCTCGGCCAGGAGCAGCGCATCGGCGGACCGCCCGGCCGCAGCCAGCGACGCCGGCGTCGAGAGCGCCGCAGCATAGGCGCCTCCCGTATGGGGTATCGGTTCACACCCCAGATCGCGGCGTTGCACATGCGCGTCCGGGAGGATCTCGATAAGCTTGCGAACGACCGCTGCCGACAGTTGCCGACTCTGCACTCCGGTCGCGGGCTGCAATCGATATGCAGGATATTCATGACGCTTTCTCCGACTGCTTCAAAGACGAGTGCGCGTATAGGATCAGGTGGGCGGGTCTCGCCGCGTACCTTCCCCACGCCGCCGCTTGCACCATTCATTGGTTATGCTTCACGATTTAGCTGGTTCCGAGTGCGGCAGCGCCTGCGCTCGCAAAGTCCGCGTTAGCCTTGCTTTTGTTTCCACTATGATGGAAGAATTCTGTACCATCGATGGTGCGGGATGAAGAACCAAGATCAATCAATTTTGTGTGTACCAAGATCGTGGACCCAGGCTTTCAGATTGAGCTAGACCGGACAGCGAAGCTGCCCTTGGCGGAACAGATTCGCGAGAGCATCAGCAGGGCCATCGAGTCGGGCGTGCTCGCGCCCGACACTCGACTTCCCTCGTGGCAGGACCTGGCTGCGCAGCTCGGTGTGGCACGCGGTACGGTTCAGGCGGCATATGAACGGTTGTCCGACGCCCAGATGATTGAAACATTCGGGGCAGGGGGCACACGCGTGGCCCCACGACCCTACGTGGCGGCGACTCGACCCAAAGCGCCGCGACTTGGCGCGTTCATGAAGGCTTATGAGGAGATGAACGCGGGGCCGGCGATCTTCCAACTCGGCGTTCCGGCGTTCGGTGGGTTGCCGGACAACCTCTTTTCACGAGCGCGTTCGTCCAATCTGCTGAAAACCGGATGTCTGTCGTCACTGCTCTATCCCGATCCAAGAGGGGAGCTTGAACTGCGCAGGGAGGTCGCGGGCAATCTCTCCATCGCCAGAAACTTTCACTGCCACCCTGAGCAGGTGTTCATTACATCGGGATACAGCTCCGGCCTGGGCCTGGCGCTGCGAGTGCTGAGTCTGGACGGCAAGAAAGTCTGGATGGAGGAGCCCGGTTTCATGGTTACCCGGAAAGGGTTGGAGCTCGCTCGCCTGAATATCGTGCCGGTCCCGGTCGATGCAGACGGCCTGAACGTAGACTATGGCATCGAGAACGCCGCGGACGCTGCCTTGGCTGTCTTGACACCGGGTCAACAGGCTCCCCTG
Source organism: Caballeronia turbans (assembly GCA_001544655.2). Taxonomy (GTDB): domain Bacteria; phylum Pseudomonadota; class Gammaproteobacteria; order Burkholderiales; family Burkholderiaceae; genus Caballeronia; species Caballeronia turbans. Next base: position 106,353 of record FCOD02000017.1, on the reverse strand, counting down.
GGCTCGACCCTGTCGTTAAGGCGACGTCTTCAGTTGCTCGAGTGGGCGGCCTCGAGCGGCGCCTGGATCATTGAAGATGACTACCTCGGCGAGCTTCAGCTGCAAGGTAGGCCGGCACCGGCTATGGCGTCTTTGGGCGAGGGCAGGCGAGTCGTTCACATCGGTTCCTTCAGCAAGACGGTTAGCCCGGCTCTGCGACTTGGTTTCGTCGTGGCGCCAATCGAGCTGGCCAACGCGTTCGCCGAGGTAGCCGCAACACTCGCTCCCGCGCCATCGCCCGTAGTTCAGCTTGCCACGGCTCAATTCATGCATGACGGCCACTTCGTCCGCCGCGTGCGTCGGCTCAAGCGTCTGTATTCCGCTCAGCGTGACGCACTATGCGAGCAGTTGAGAATGCGCGACGCGGAGTGGGTTAATGCAGGCCTGGCAGTGCTTCTCCGCCTCCCCGACGGCGCGCCCGATGTGCGAATCGTTCGCGAGGCGATGACCGTCGGCATGGCGCCATCGCCCTTGTCTGTATGGTTCGCGAATCCATCCTGGACGCTACCCGGCCTTTTGCTCGGGGTTGCGACGGCACCTGAACAGCACCTCGCCACATCGTGTCAGCGACTGTTCGAGATCATCGACCGATATCGCTAATGAGACGCGAGCAAACCGTCTACGCGCCCATCCAGCTCACATGCGCGCTTACCACGCGCCAGCCGTCCGGCATCTTCACCCACGTCTGGCTCTGTCTGCCGATGCGCGGTTCGCCATCGCGCCGAAACTCGATATTGGCGACGGCGAACGCGTCGCCGTATGTCGTCACGAGGCGCGCCGTGATCTCCCGCGCGAGGCCTTTGGCCGGCCGCGCGGCGCGAAACGCCGGGATCGCGTCGTAGCCGTAGAGGTTTTCGGTTGCGCCGTCGCGCAGCGTGTGCGGCGAGTCGAAGAAAAGCGTATCGAGCACGGCGACGTCGTTGGTGACGAGTGCGTGCTCGTAGGCGTCGAAGGCCGCGTCTACCTCAGCGAGCACGTCCGGCCGGTTGATCTCGATCATGCATCGGCTCCCGAAGAAAGCAATGCAAAGATTTCAAACGCTGAAGGCGTTGACACGGGTCCAGTTGCTTCTAACCCATCGCGTCGCTCGCTGCGCAACGCGAGGAAGCGCCACCAAAACCACATTGCCTAATGGTGATAATTCGTATGATCACCATTGGGTTTAATGGGCGAAATGGGGTAGGGCATCTACATTCTGTCTAAACGGCCTCCCAGCGAACAAAAAAGAAGCCGCGGCGCATGGCCAACCAAACCGCAGATCGTCACCAAAACCCGCGCCGCGTACACGCGCAATCACTTCGCCGCGCTGCGCGCGTTCGTCGAGCGGATCTCCCGCGTCGATCAGGCGGGTCATGACGCGCGTCGACGCCTGGTAGCGCGAGTACTTCAGCAGCAGCCACGCGTTACGCCGCCATTCGCGATTTAGGGTCGAAACGTTATTAGTTTCACGGGAAACGTTTGCTTCGGCGACGAACGATCGGAAAGATTCCAGCGCTTCACGCCGCGATCACTTGCAATGTGAGAAGTGTGATACATATAGAAATCATCACAATCCTAATCTGAGGACGAACATGGCCAAAGCGCAATCGGCGGATCGGAAGGGTGCGGCCGCCGCGCACATTGCGTCAGTATCGCCGCTGGGGAATACCACCCAGGCGGTCGCCAGCGATGTCGGTCGCTACGTGATGGCGCTCGACGCCACTCGAGCGGCTGCGACAATGCTAATCGACAAGATCCAGACAGCGGATTTCACGCCGGCAGCGAAGGTTGAGATGACACGCCAGGTCCGCCTAAGCGTCAGTGAGCAGGAAGGGCTTGTGTTGCAGGGGCTTATCGACGCGTCTCCGGTCACGCTGTTGACTGACTCGCGGGCAGAATTGGAAGCGAAGTCGGTGAAAGCGGTACTCAACGGGACGACGTGGTTGACTGCACAAAGGGTCGGCGAGCGGCAAAATCCTGACGCGACGAATCAGCATGCAGTGACGAGCAGGTGGAAGCGGGAGGGCAAGATTTTTTCGATTGAACGCGCAGGCCAGACGCTTTATCCCAAGTATGCCTTTGACGAGCTCGGCAACCCGATCCCCGAAGTTGCGGAGATCCTCAGAATTTTCGCGGGCTACCGGCCGTTTCGAATCGCTTCTTGGTTCGAGTCGACGAACAGTATGCTGCGCGGCAAGCGCCCGCGTGAGGTGCTCGCAACGAATCCGCAAGCGGTGATCGAAGCGGCGAAGGACCACGTTGTGGGGGCGGTGCATGGGTAGTCTGGTGTTTCCGCCGCCTGCGTCTGCGCTCACGCTCGGCAAGGTTTCTTCTGGTACGTGGTTCCGTGTTCATCCGCTCGACTCGGCGACAGGCAACTACGCGCCGGACGCTTTCAACGATTCCGGTCTGGGCAACGCTCGTTTCAGTCCTCTACATCGACCGGACAACGGGCAAGTCATCCCGACAATCTACGCCGCCGCATCTGAGCGAGGGGCGATCATGGAAGTGGTTCTGCATGACGTGCCAACGCCGTCTGCCGGCTATCAGCACGACCTCGAGCGGGATCTTGCTTCGTCTTTGCATCTAAGCCAGATCGGGTTAGCCGACCTGAAACTGGCCAATCTGACCGCGACGGGATTGCGTGGACCGGGCCTGGCGCCATCGGATCTGTTCGATGGCGACAAGACCGACTATCCACGCACGCGTGAATGGGCGCTATGGGTATGGCAGAACATGCCCGATGCGCAAGGGCTGATGTGGATGTCAAAGCAGGACAACCAGTCATTGGCTGTGATGCTATTCGGCGACCGGGTGTCAGCGCCGATCGTCGATTTGAAGCGGACCCGGCACATCGAGCACTACGAGCATCTGATCGTCGAGTTGCTGGCCGAGATGGGCGCCACCGTCACGCCGACACTTTAGAATGGGAAAGGCTAGCGAAGCAAGGTACGAGTTAGTCATTTACTAAAAAACCGATAATACTTATTATGTAAAATGAAAGGTGAACTTAGCCGCGCTATCGTCCGAAATTGCTCGGGCGGCTGCGGCGCTTCGAATTCAGGCCCGGCGCGGCGCAATATGCAAGATAGCGGTTTGCGAGCCGCTGGTCTTGCGTCCACTTATACGCGGCCGTTCAGCCCCGCGTCATGTCATTAGTCCCCTCGGCCGCGGCCAAGAAAGATTGACCGAGTGGGCTAATATGGACTAGACTAACCTTAGTCCACATGGAGGAAATCATGCAAACCGTCAATATTCACGACGCCAAGACGAACTTTTCGAAGTTGGTCGACGCTGCGGCGGGCGGAGAAGAAATTATCATCGCCAAAGCAGGAAAGCCGACGGCCAAGCTCGTTCCGATCGAGCCGGCGCGGCCGACGCGCACTTTTGGCCGGCTAAAAGGAAAACTGCACATTGCCGATGATTTCGACGCGCCGTTGCCAGACGACGTGCTCGCTTCTTTTGAGGGTCGTTAATGGTGCGCGTGCTCCTGGATACGCACATCTACCTGTGGGTGCTTCAAGACGATCCGCAACTGAGCCACATCGCCCGCGGCCTGATAACCGAGGCCGACGAGGTTTTCGTCAGCAGCGCGTCGATTTGGGAAGCGTCGATTAAAGCGGGGCTGGGGAAGCTCGACGCGGATCCGAAGATGCTGGTAGCGGAGATCGAGGGCAGCGGCTTTCGTGAACTGCCAGTGCTTGGAAAACATGCGGTGTTGGTTCGCGACCTGCCGGACATTCATCGAGACCCCTTCGACAGACTGCTGGTGGCACAAGCCATGTCGGAACCGCTGATCCTGCTGACGGCCGATGGCCACCTATCGGCCTACTCCAAGCTGGTCATGACAGTTTGAAAATTGGGAAACGCTAAGATGGCAGACCTAACCCTGGCACTCGCCTGCGGGCCGCGATCAACCTGCTATTCGACTCTGCGGAGTGGAGAAAGCGACCGACCGGAGCGGAGATCGACGACGCGTTGATTCGACTGCACCAGCAGGCAGCGGATACGGTGGAGGCCTCTCTGGCTTATCTTCGCGAGTTCGATTAGAAAAAGGCGTGACCTTTCTGACGCATTGATTGCTGGTCAACTCCGTGGAAAATTGCGGAGGTATGGCATGCTCGAATGGGTTTCAAGCGTCGCTGGAGAGTATCAGTCATGGGTGCCATATTTTGTCGGCCTGGGGGCTGTCCTCACAGCGTTTGGCGGTGCGATGAAATGGCAATACGAAATCAGGAAGGCGAAAGCTGAAGCGAAGGCATCACCGAAGGTTGGCGCCTCCCGGTGTTGTTGTTGCCCATTAATTTAGGCGTTTATGGATGTTACCTTACGTGCCTGATATTCCTGCGTAGGAAGTTTCGACTCGCAATTCAGAGGGCCCGCGAAGAGACTTGAACGCACCGTGGCGCCATATTATTTGGCGATGTCATGCCCCGCGGTGAGGCCCTCGACGCCACGTGGTCAGCTGCTAGCGACGCGGCCTTTACTTGCATGCGAGAATGCTGTTGAAGATGGGTGCCCAGGGGCAGCTTGCTAACGCCCTATTCCTTCCGCTTCCAGGGGGGCCGTCAATGTTGAGGATCACTAGGATGGGGTATCATCAAAAAAACATTAGGATACCTACAGACAAAGTGCTGATGTTACTTATGTCAACTTGGCTGTGCCGTTGCGGAGTGCTTTGCCGGTCAACGCGGTTGGCCCTGAGCGCTTCTCGCGATCTGCTCACGCCGGCGCGCGAGCCGAGTCTTCTCCTGACTGGTCCCATACTCGGCTTCGGCCGCGGTAACGACGCCAGCATTAGCACCGTTAAGGTCTACGCGAACCGTGCCTTCGATGAGACAGGTCCAGTAGCGTTGGCCGCGGCACCATAGCTTGACGCCATTGCGAGCGTCTCGCTCGCTCAGTCCGAGCGACGCCGCTCGGGCAAGCACGTCCTTAAGAATCCCCACCTTGAGCGGCACCTTCGGGGCGGGATTCCGCGGAAAGGCGCGCGGGAAATGTCGTTGCAGCGTGGTCACCGCGCGCGCCGCTGCGTTAGCGGACGTTCGCGGAGGCTTCGGTGGCTGCTTGATTTCTCGTTTGACATTCACTTGCGATGACGTCGAGCGTGAAGCAACCGTTTTGCTGCTTTCGCCTCGTTTCAGCTGCGCTTGGAGCGCAGCGAGCTGTTCGAATCCCATCGTGCGTGCCTGTAATCAATCGGCCCATTTTACCAGTCGCCTTCATCACCGTCGTCAAGCCCAATCTGCATCGTTCGCCGCGGGAAGACCAAGCAAAGGCGACAAAGTTGACAAACGCGACACAAGCGGTCAGTATGTTGGTATTGTGTCTCGCCCGAGGCCGAACCATGTCCAAGCCAATGCCCGCCATGGACTTCCCTGAAATCACGGCTGAAGACGCCCATCGTTTCGAACGCGCCGTACGGATCGATGACGAGGAAGCCTTCATCGCCGAACTGAACGCGTTGATCCGAGAGAAATTTGCGGAGGCCGCGCCCTCGCCGCTCCAGCTCACCACGGACCTGCGAGCGAAAGCACGCGCCCTTCGGGCAGATTCACCGTGGCAGCCGTCGGCGACTGATGTGCAACGCGGACGTGCAGCGTTGTTGCGCGAATATGATGCACCCGGGAACATTCCGCTGCCGGAGTTTGCTCGGTTCGCACACAAGTCGCGCCAACAGATCTATAAAGATCTGTCAGCACAGCCTCGGCGCCTTCTGTCATTAGACGTGGGTCGTCGGGGTCAGCGGCTGCCCGACTGGCAGCTTGATCCACTGAAGCTGAAATTCACGCGCGAAGCGCTCACCCGAGCGGCGTCGGTTGACTCATGGACGCTCTATCGTGCGCTGTCGTCTCGAAATGAGACGCTCGGCGGTCACTCACCTATCGAAGCCGTGACGCTAGGCAACTTCGATCAACTTGTCGAGGTTGTGCTGAACGCGGTCGGTATTCACGGTGAGGAAGCGGTTTGACCTTTTCGATTCCAAGCCGCGTCATTGCCGCCGGAGCACTGCTCCAACACATTAGCCGAGCCGAATACGCCGCTACGCCGCTCTATTTTGGTACAAGCTCCGCAAATCGATACGATGATCCGACGGGTGACTATGGAGTTCTGTACTTGGGCTTTGACCTTCCGACCGTATTGATGGAGTCGGTCTTTCGTCAGCACCAATGGCACCGAAGCCGCTCGCGGACCATTACGCTAAGCGAGATTCGTGGACGCATTGTGCGTGCTGTCGGCGTAGTCGAGCCACTGAACTTGGCTGACATGACCGCGCCAGGCGTGATGGCGCGGGAGTTCGGCCTCAATCTCGGCCAACTGGCGAGCCGCCGTTACATCCACACGCAGCGTATCTCTCGGCAGATTTACGAGGCGCTCGACAGCAGCGGCACACCAGCCTTCGACGGTCTGCTCTTTCCCTCGCGGAATAATTTCCCCGCGACATGCATCGCTCTCTTCTACCGGGCACGAGCGAAAGTCGTGGTGGTCGACGATCTCCCGCTGGCGCAACACGTCGACTGGCCGGCTTTCGTAAATCAGTATCGCATTGGGGTGGCCAAAGTTTGAGGCGAGGGTCCGAGGTGCTTCCCCCTTTCCGCTCGAGACAATCCTTAATGTGAGGATAGCCGAAAGATTAACTTGCCTCACTTTTATCGGCGAATACATTTCGTATTGCGAACGATCATTCCTTTTATGTCAAATATGGTCTGCAATTAAAGCGTGTTTTCGCCGGTCAACGCAGTCGACCATGGGTTCGCAATCTGCTCTAGCCTGCGCGCGAGCCGAGCTTTCTCCCGACTTGCGCCGTACTCCGCTTCCGGCAGCGGAGACAACACCAGTGATTGCGCCGGTAAGATCAACGCGTATATTGCCTTCGACGAGACAGGTCCAATAGCGTTGGCCGCGACACCAGAGCTTGACGCCATTACCAGCGTCTCGCTCGCTGCCAAGCGACGCCGCTCGGGCAAGCACATCCTTGAGAATCCCAACCTTGAGAGGAACCTTTGGCGCGGGACTGGGCGAAAGGCGTGCGGAAAACGTCGTTGCAGCGTAGTGACTGCGCGCGTGGCCGCGTCAGCAGATGTTCGCGGACGCTTCGGTGGCTGCTTAATTTCCCTTTCGACGCCTACTGGCGTCAACGTCGGCGCGATGCGGCCTTTTTGCCCTTCGCGTCCTGGTTCAGCTGCGCCTTAAGCGCAACGAGCTGTCCGAACCCCATGGTGCATGCCTGCAATCACGTACAGGAGGCCATCGGCAGCGGTGCCGGCGACGCGATGAGTCAAATCAAAGGTAGGGTCGGGCAAGTCGCCGGGACCACTCAAGAGTTCGCGGGCCGCACGGTGGACATTGTTCGAGATCAGACCGGCGAAAATCCGCTGGCCGTGCTGGGCATCGTTGCGGTCTCGAGCTTTTTGCTAGGTCTGTTGATCGGCAGTGCAGGCGCTTCGAAACAATTATTCCGGTGAGGGCTCTCGCTCACCCATTGATTGAGTCGAAGGGGTCGCGCGGCGCTCGCCGCGCGAGTACAGTCCGCATGCTCGCTGATTGAACTATCCGATGCAACCGACCTACACCAGATCGCCCGCCGTGAAAGATCGACGGCGACTTAACCGGCCTTGCTGTTCATCACGCAGTTACTGGAGCCCGAGGATCTCGCAAAGGTTTCGCTGCATCCGATCGAATTTCATCGGCGAGGGCTTAGGAAAGTCGCTCCAGTGCCGATATGATGGCATGGAACAACACCATCTGCCGCCCTCAGCCGCTTATGAACTGTTGCTGATCGACGCGGATCTTGAGCATCTGCACCGCGCCGTCGCATTGGAAGTCGCGGCCGCAAGACCGGTTCTGCCGCTTACTTACTGGCGGCGTCGTGTCATGCGAATTCTCGAAGCGCGGCACCTCTTACCGGCACAGTTGGCCGTCGCGTGCGCATTGATGGACTTGATCGAGTCAACCGACACGCGTAATCCGGCAATCGCTAAGGCCTGCTGATTGACGGCCTCAGTACGGCTGGAAAGGCGATACTCGCGCTTTCATGCTTCATGAAGGCAGCTGTGCACCGATGAAGACGACTGCCTGTGCGGGTCCGTCCGCCGCCGCGACGGTGACGCCCTCCTCTTTCCGCGGTCCACGAACTACGGGAATCGCGGGTCCGTCGGCGTCGAAGCGCCGACCAAGACAAGCGATTGCGCCGCTGATCACCAAGACGAACAACGTCTGACCGGTTGCGGCAGTCAAAAGCGGAATGCGGATCTCGGCCCCTGCCGCGAGCGAAAGGTCGAGGATCGTCACCGGCGTTGGCGGAGTTACCGGCGAACGCACTCCGTCGAAATTGCCGACGGGAATCCTGATGGTCGCTCCCCCTCGCTGGACGACTGGAACGTCTTCAGGCTCGACAATCAATGCAAATGGATCGAGGCTCTTGTTCTCGTCCGACAGGTCGACGAAGATCTGCAGTGAGTGAACGGTCTTTCCCGACTCGGCCGGCACTTCCTCATGAACGATCCCTGAACCGGCAGTCATCCAGTGCAGCCCGCCGGGCCTGATTAGGTTGCGTGTGCCGATCGAATCGCGGTTAAGCACACCGGTTTCGGAATCGGCAAAGAGATAGGAGACCGCGCACATCCCGGCGTGACGATGAGGCGGGAACGTCGGGCCACCCATCCACGCATGATCAACACCGAGAAACGGATTTAGGATGCGTTCCGAATCGCGCACGGAGAGCGCTCTGAAGTCATCGCCGTGCGTGAACGCTTCCAGTGGTGTAAGCGAGAACATTATATTCCTTACGCAACCAACGTTTCGTTATGCGAAGGGTAGTCCGTGTACCCTACGTCCGTTCCGCCGTAGTACGTAGCCGGGTCCGGCTTGTTCATCGGCACATTGAGCTTCAGCCGCTCGGGAAAGTCGGGGTTCGCCAGCACGAGTTGCCCGAAGGACTCGAGTTCGGCCAGGCCCGATGCCACATCGCTTCCTGCCTCGGCCGGTGTGCGACCGGGCCGGTTCAGCATCAGTGGGTTCGACCACCGCTGTCGAAGCTCCGTCAGCAAGGCGTCGTTGTCCTTGATCGTAATGTGCAAATACGCTAGCCCGATCTTATCGAGTTCGGATACGAGATAGCGATACAAATCCGGTCCCTCGTCACCCTCGTCGATACCCCAGATCGACAGGCCCGGCGACAATCGAATAGCCGTTCTGTCGGCTCCAATCTCGTGGGCAACCGCGCGAGCGACTTCGAGTGCGAACCTGCTGCGGTTCTGGATCGACCCGCCATACTGATCCGTGCGTGTATTAGCGCTCTGCGCCAGAAATTGGTGAACGAGATAGGCATTCGCACCGTGGATTTCGACGCCGTCCGCACCGGCCTCGATGGCGCGACGGGCCGCGATACGAAATTCATCTACTACTCCGGCGATCTCATCCGTCTGCAACGCTCGCGGCACCGGAATATCCTGCATACCGGTGGCGGTGAACATTCCGGTTCCCGGAGCAATGGCGGACGGGGCTACGCCTTGACGATGGTGGGGCGTATTATCAGGATGCGACATGCGACCGACGTGCATCAGTTGAATGAACATGCGGCTGCCTTTTGCATGTACAGCTTCGATGACAGTTCGCCAGCCTGCTACATGCCGATCGGTATAGATGCCGGGTGTCGCCAGATAGCCCTGACCATCGTCGGACGGCTGAGTGCCCTCCGCCACGATCAGACCGACGCCCGCGCGCTGTGCGTAGTATTGCGCTGCAAGCGGGCCGGGCGTTCCATCGCCAAGCGCTCGCGAGCGCGTCATCGGTGCCATGACCATTCGATTCGACAGTTGATTCCGGCCGATGCGCACCGGGCAAAACAATTGATTCATGATGGGTACTCCATGATTGCTTTAAGCGTCCGCGGACGATGCAGTTAGGCGTGCCGGTAAGACGGTTGTTTAGTGGTAGTTCAGAATGGCGACAAGTTGCTGGCCGACAGGAGTAGTCCAATCGACAGCAAGTTCAGCGATGATCTGGTCGACCGTCGTAATGACAGCGCCGGCCCTTTCCATGCGGCGCAGCGCGATCTCATTACCGAATTTGGTGTTCGATGCTGATGCGTCCGCCGACACCTGGACTTCATAGCCTTCATCGAGCATCTGAAGGACCGGAAAGTTGACACAGATGTCCGTCGTGACACCTGCGACAATTAGGTTCGTACGTCCAGTAGCGGCAACCGCTTCATTGAACCCGTCGTGGTGCATAGCGTTCACAATGCCCGGCCGCTTAATACGGGCAGCGAAGGCTTCCGGAAGTATCTCCTGTAGCTCAGGGAGCAAAGGCCCCTGAGCACGGTCCTCCATGCTTGATGTGAGCACCACAGGAATCTTGGCCGCTTTTGCGATCCGCGCCAGCTTGAAGGTATTTTCCCGCACCAGATTCAAGTCGTGCGAATGCGTCCAGGCAAGAGTCCCAACTTGGTGATCGATCAACAGAATTGCGGCATTTTCCGGGGTAAAGGCTTTCTTATGCATGGCCAACTCCTATCTTTTGAGATTTTTGCCAAGGCGCTTCTCGCCTGGGCACGCTTCAAATTTAACCTTGATCGCGTTTTCGAAATAGCCGTAAAATGCCGTTCTTGTTGTTCAAAACTTTTGAATACGATGATCGTAGGCACGCCCACGTTTGACCAGCTTCGCGTCTTCATAACCGTGGTGGACGAGGGTAGTTTCGCTGCTGCGGGGCGGCGACTGAACCGCGCTACCTCGGCAATTAGCTACTCGGTAGCGGCACTTGAAGAGCAACTTGGGATCGAACTGTTTGATCGAAGCAATTCAAGACGACTGACTCTGAGCCATAACGGGAAAATCGTGCTTGCACAGGCGCGCAATCTTGCAGGGGGACTCAACGACTTAAAAGCACGCGTCGCCGGCATTCTTGAAGGCTTAGAGCCCGAATTAACGCTGGTCGTTGATGTCATGCTCCCGGTTGAAAGGCTGATTGACGCCATCCGGGCCTTTGAAGAAGAATTCCCCACCGTCACGATAAGGCTCAATGTCGAGGCCCTAAGCGCGGTGTCGCGGCTAGTTCAGCAAGGGGTGGCGCGGTTAGGTATTGGAGGACTGCTGCATAGCTCCGAAACTGATCTTGAGCGCGTGGCGATTGGCGCCGTCGAGATGATGCCGGTCGCCGTTCCATCTCATCCTTTAGCCGGGCCGGAACGAGGTGTTGTGGGCGCATCGAAGCATCATCGGCAAATACTACTTACCGTGCGGAGCGCCTTTGAAGACAAGACGACAATGGCTGTGTTCGCTCCGGAGACGTGGTCGCTTTCCGATCTCGGAGCGAAGCGAGCATTGTTGAATGCAGGCCTAGGGTGGGGTTATATGCCCGAACATTCGGTGCGCGACGACCTTGCATCAGGTCGTTTGGTTCGCCTCAACATTCCCGAGCTTCCCGGCGGCATGTATCCATTACAAATCATGTACCGCACGGATGCGCCGCCGGGACCGGCCGGTTCGTGGCTGATTAAGCGGCTCACCGCGCAACAGTGATTTGCTCAGATCGCTCGAGCCTACTAAGAAGTGACGCTTTGGCTGTCGTCTGAGTGCGACATCTCTCTAAAGCGAGCGCTGCTGCTATCATCCTTACGACTGGCACGTCGGCATTGCGGGGGAAATGTATATTCCGGCTACGCTTCAATAACCTACTCCGCTGTTCGGAAACGCATGCGGCGCATCTGAGCGCCGTTGCTTATCGGGGAGTCGCCAAGGCAGGGCGAGCCGGGGCGCAGCTCGTCGCTGTCTCGAAGAGATGCGTCTTGAGTATTGCCCGAGCGTCGCTAGGAAAGCCACGAAATTTAACGGCGATTGTACTAGTTGAGACCGACTCCTCATTCGCCGGTTACTTCTAGAACTGATATGTGGCGTCGTGTTTTTCGGGGTGGCGCGCGGCGGTTCCACACGAAGATGCCCGCGTGCGTTGCGTCTGCGAGCAGAGGCTCATTGCTTTGACGTCCGTGCTGGCTGGTGTGTCTGAAGCCACGTACGCATGAAATTTAGCTGCGCCTGCTGCGAATACACCATGCTCTGAGCCAGCTTGCGTAGCTCCGGATCCTTTCCATACTGGAGCTCCACTTTTGCTACATCTACGGCTCCTTGGTAAAGCGGCGTCATTTGAGCCACGAAATCGTAGTCGGCATCTCCGGTGTATGGCAAATTCGTCTTGCCTTGAATCATGGCTTGGTTGGCAGTTCTGTAAGCGTCGGTCGACGGAACGTCCGATGCTCGCGCAGCAGGTCCTGGGTTGATCGGAGGCTGCTGCGCCCAACCATTTCCGGTTAATGCAGAGGCGAGAACTACTGCTGACAAGAGAAGCGCTCTGAAATTGGGCATTGTGTCCTCAAAAAGTCTGCGCTGAGTGCCGGCGTGGGCTCGTGAACGAGGAACCGGCATTCCGCGATGCATAGATCTTGGGTAAGAGCAAGAGATACCTGCTCGCCTGGACCCACTTGGCGCAGACCAGGAGGTGCGTTCAACGCAGCTTCAACGTCCCTATGCGATTAGCAGCTGAACCGGTCACCGAATCGGCTCCCTTGTCACATTGAATTGCTCGTTGTCGGTCTGCGCCCCTTTTCCGGTTGCTTCAATCTTCGCGCGGGCACTCTGAAGGTTCTCTGAAAAATGCATCCAGTCGGCTGGGTTATACCCAGCTTTTTCGTACTGAGCGAGCTCTGCGCGGACTTCAGCGCGGGTGCGTTCCCCCGCAGCTTGAGCCGAAGCACCGAGCGCGAAAGAGAAAAAAGAAACAGCTATAACGATTCGGGCGAGCGCCTTCATGAAACCTCCGTGATTCGAGTGGCAGCAATTCATCTTCTAAGTGCTGCCCCCGAATTCTATGAGCTAGTCTCATGAGGGTAAATACCGATTTGCGAGACAGTTTGTCGCTAGAAATGGGAAAATCGCTCGCCATGCCACGAGCGCTTCGGCACGGCGGGAGGGTGTAGCCCGGCGCTCGCACCGCCTTACTCAAGCTTCGCTACGTATGCGCGACGGCCTCCCCATCCAACTCGGCCGTCACCGGCGCGCCGGTCAGTGCTGCTCAATCGCGAGGCTAGCGCACCCTGCACGCAACTTCTGATTGTGCTGCAACCTGAGCCTGCGGTGCGCGAACCGGTAGCCAAGGTAACGATCGCCCAAATCGTCGAGTAAGCAATCAGCGTCGTTCGGTTCCATCGTTCGAGCGATGCGATTCGAGCGGCACTTCGTGATGGTCCATCCAGTCCCACTGAAACGTGGCGGGGGACCAAGACCAGCGAAAGCGGTTCCAGCGCTCCGCACGTTCGTTCAACGTCGAGGCCCGTGAAGCCGCAGTATGAGAGCTGACATTCATTATGTATCTCCAAGTCTGGGTGGATTTCAACGATGGCGCTTGTCCGGGCTGGCAGCTCCGTCCTCGGAAGTCCGGACTCTCCCTTGCCCTCAGACTCGTGAGCGCCGGACGCCTGATCTTCAAAAGAGCTGTCGAAGCCCCATCATGACGCCGGTCTGATTCGCCCCGGGCGGCGGCGTCGTTCCCGGGCCACCGGCGCTCGGCGTATATCTCGCCCTCGCGCTATTGCCAAGAAAGCCAACCTGCGCGTAGACGGCCGTTCGTTTCGATAGGGAATAGATGCCGCGAATCGTACTGAGCGTCGCTCTAGTGTCGTGATCGTGATTGAGAATCCGGTAGACCGCTCCATCGACATAGAGAGAAGGCGTGATGACGTAGCTGGCGCCCAGATAGAAAATGTTCGACTTGACGCTCGCGGCTGCTTGCGCCGCCGGATCGACCCAGCGTCCAAGCCATCCGCCCGAGATCGTCGCGCCGAAGAATTTGACGTACGCATTGGCCTGAGCCCGTGTGTCCTTGTCGCCGCTGCTGGGAATCGGTGTCGTCGCCACGCCATCAAAGAAGTTGGCGACTGCGTTCGTACCACCCCGTTGCTGGTCATAGCTGACCACCGCGCCAAAATTCCGCGTGTCGTACTTGGCCATCACGGACCACTGGTGACATTGCTGGAAGTCGCCTGGCACCGATCCGGCGCACGTGCCCTGTCCGGGCGGATTGCCGGTTCCTGCCGCGTCGCGCCCGAATGAATAGGTTGCGCCGAGCGTGAATCCCGCGAATGTTCCCTTGTAGGCGATGGTGTTGTCGCTTCGGGCATTCGGAATGTAGCTGTCCAGCGATCCGAGACTGTAGATGGCCGGACCCATCACGTCGTTCTCGAGCAGCGCGTAGAACGTCATCGTGTACTGACGGCCGAACGTCAGCGTGCCGTATTCCGAACCGAGGCCTACCCAGGCTTGCCGTCCGAAAAGACGGCCGCCTTGACCCGCATCGCCCGCGCGCACGTTGAAGCCGTTCTCAAGAACAAATAGTGCGCGATATCCTCCGCCAAGATCCTCGCTGCCGCGAAGGCCCCATCGCGAAGGCAGTGAGCCGGTGATGGCGGGCATGCGAATAACGCGGTCGCCCGACGCATTCGCATGGGACACATATTCGAGCCCTGTGTCGATGATGCCGTAAAGCGTGACGGAGCTTTGCGCGTGTGCCGCTCCCGCAAGCAAGCAGACGGCTCCCGCCGCAACCAGGCAAGTCCTTTTCATGTGATTTCCAAACAAAGTGGTGAATCGATAAGCGAATTGCGCCGTTCTCGTATGGGAATTAGACGGCTTCGACTGCATCGGAATGACGCCAGTGCTTCTGTCGCTTCATGAAGAAGAAGATGGCCGCTACAGGGATAACTGCCAGCAGAAATGGCGCTGCGAACAGGTAGTAAAGGTGATGGACCTGCCAGCCGTGGTCGATCAGCATGCCGACGAGGAGCGGTGCCGCGATCGCGCCGAGTCTGCCCATGCCGACTGCCCAACCCACGCCGGTGGCGCGAGTTTTCGGCGGATAGAGAAGCGGCGTCAGCGAATAAAGGCCGCCGACGCATGCGGTAATCGCGGCGCCCAATGCGATCGCTGCCGGCATGGCGAACTGGAGTTGCGAAGCGTTCGCACCGAACATTAAGAGCAGCACGCCGCTGACCACCAGAGCCGAGGTCAGCAGCGTTCTAAGTTTCCCGCGGCCCGAGACCAGGCTGAACAACGTACACCCGATAATGCCGCCCGCATTCAGCAGGACGCCGCCGGTCACGCCTTGCGAAGCGGACATGCCCGCCTGGACCAGAAGCCTCGGCGTCCAGCTCATGACGAAATAGAATCCGGCCATCACAAGCGAGAACGCAAGCCAGATCAGGAGCGTCCGCAACCCGATCAGCGACGGCGCCGTGGTCAGTTCGTCCGACCCAGCGCTTGCTTCCCGAGAGTCCTCGATGCGCGGCAGTTCATCGATCGTGTCCTGCTTCATGCGCCGCAAGATGGCGTTCACCTTGTCCAGCGCACGTTGTGGTCGCCGTGCAATCAGGAAATCCAGGGACTCGGGCAGGCCGTACCATGCAAGCGGAATCACCAGCGCCGTGCTGATGCCGCCAAACAGGAAGGCGCTTCGCCAGCCATAGCGTGCCAACAGCAGTGCGCTCACAGCGCCGCCCAGCGTCGCGCCGAGCGTATAGCCGGCCGACTGCATGCTGATCGCTGCGCTTCTCCACTTGTCGGACGCGTACTCCGAGGCGATGACCGCGACGCTCACCATCATGCCGCCGATGCCGAGTCCCGTCATGACGCGCAATGCCACAAGTTGTTCCAGCGTCTGAGCACATGCGGAAGCCAGCATGCCCGCGACGATCGCAAGCAGGCACAGCAGCACGAGCGGCCGGCGCCCGATGCGATCGGCGCACGGTGCAACGATGAAGCCTCCGGCCGCCATGCCGAACAGGCCGGCGCTGAGCAACGCGCCGAGCTGGCTACCATTGAGATGCCAGTCCGATGCCAAGTGCGATGCCGAAAACGCGACGGCCAGCACATCGAAGCCATCCAGCATGCTCAGCGCGACGCATACGACGAGCACCATCTTCTGGAACGAGCTCATTCGGCCCTCGTTCGTGGCCTTCGTCAGCTTGTGTTTCATTTGTCTTCCTCCAGTATTGCTGCCCCGACGGACTTCGTGGAGCAGTCGTCCTCTTGTGGGATGCCTGTTTTTGAGTCGGGTCGGTCTCTTCAATGGTGTTGTTCGTTACACGCTAGTTGCTGTCGAAGATGCAGGGCTCGAGCGCCCGCCACCACGGTTTGCCGGGCAGCGTCGCGCCCTGCTCCGGACCGGTCACATGAACGGCGCCTTGCCGCGCATCAGCAACGCCGGAGCCGTAATCCGGTCCACGCACGACGTGACGACGCCGGAGCGTCTCGACCAGGATCGTTCCGCCGCCGGCACCCACCTGTGAGATGTCTCCGGGCTCATGACCGCGCCACCCGGATCGTCAAGTCGCCAAGGCCTTCGACGCGCGCCTTGACGACGTCGCCGGGCGTCACGGGGCCGACGCCCGCCGGCGTGCCTGTCATGATGACGTCGCCCGGATGCAGCGTGTACATCGCCGATGCGTATTCGATGAGCCGCTGAACGTTGTAGATCAGGTACTGCGTATTGGACTTCTGGCGCGGCGCGTCATTGACCGTAAGTTCCAGGTCGAGCGTGTTGGGATCCTCGATCTCGTCGACGGTCGTGATCCACGGACCGATCACCGCGAACGTATCCGCCGACTTGCGGAAGCCCGCGAACTCGGGACCGCGTACCGTCATGTCCAGCGCCACGCAATAACCGAACACGTAATCGAGCGCCTTCTCTCTCGAGACTTTCTTGGCCCGCCTGCCGATGACCACGCCGAGTTCCACCTCGTGATCGGTGCGGCGGTCCGGAAACGGAAACTCGACGATACCTTCGGGTCCGTTCAGCGACGTCGGTGCCTTGATGAACAAACCAAACTGTTCGAGCGTGGTGAAGGTCTTACCGTGTGCGATCTGCTGATCCGCATTGGCCTCGTCGATATGATCGCGGTAATTGATCGGCGCCCCGATGATCTTGCCCGGATTGGCGACCGGCGCGAGCAGCTTGGCCGCCGACAGCCGCACCGTATCCGCGTGGCGAAGAAACGTTTCGATCTGGTCCTCGATACGAGGAAAGTTTCCGATGATCCAGTCGTAAGGCGGATATGGCCAGCCCGGCTCACCCAGAGCGTGGAACAGCGGCGTGATGTCGTGAATCCTGTCCCCACGGACAACGCCAATACGGTTATCGTTAAAGCGGCAAATCTTCATGGCTTATCCTGCGTCAGGGTGAGTCAACCGCGCGTTTCGCGGTAAAGGCCGAGCTTCTCGTACACGGGACGATCAGAGTAGGTGAACATCACGGCGTCGCTGATGTCGCCGGCACTCATGCGCCAGCGGCTCCATCCCGGCACGATGAAGACGTCGTTCTCGGCGATATCGAAGCGCCCGGCACCTTCTATCTCGACGGCAGGCGAACCCTCGACGCCGACGATGACCGTACCCTCCACCGATCGGAAGAACTCCGTGGTAAGGCCACGCGGAATCAAGCGCATCGACGCGGCAATGGTCGGGATGGCCCAGCCGCCGGTGAGCGGGTTGGCGTAGCGAACGTTGACGCCGTGACAGGCATCGACGTCCGAGTAGCGCGCGAGCCGGTCGAGCACTTCGCGCGTGCGCGCATAGGGATAGTTGAAGATCGGCGATGTCGGCCCAGCGTGGCTGCTACCGATCGGCAGCAAAGCGTCGGAGTAACGTGTCAGCACCTGATCGGATTCGCCGGTGCGGGGAAACTGATTCGATTCCTCGTATTCCTCGCGAAATCCGGCCCGCAGGAAACTGACGAGCGGAACGTCGAGTCCGTCCAGCCAGACGACCGGTCCATCGCCGTCGTTGCCGTGGTCGTGCCAGGTCCACGCGGGCGTCACGATGAAATCGCCGCGCAGCATTTCAGTGCGAACGCCGTCAACCGACGTATAGCCGCCCGTGCCTTCGAGCACGAAGCGCAACGCAGACTGGCTATGACGATGTGCCCGCGCTATCTCACCCGGAAGAATCAGTTGGAGGCCGGCATAGATCGTATCGGTCGCATTAGGCAAACCTTCCAACCCGGGATTCATCAGCATCAGAACGCGCCGCTCCGCTTCTTCCGCGCTCACCACAGCGCCGGATTCGATTAGCCGGTCACGCATCACGGCCCACTTCCACGCATGCGGCCTGGCCTTCGGCCGCGGCTCATTAGGGACAAGCCCTTTCAAGACGTCCCACAGCGGCGCGACGTTGAGTGCTGCGAGTCGCTCCCGATATGAAACCGAACGGTCTGATTCCTGCGCTCTTACGGCGCTGTCTGCGTGCGCGCTCATGGCGAACTCCTTCTGTAACGTGGGGCGGCGATAGGTGAAAGGGCTTTCACTGTGACGATGGATGAAGCGCCGTGCCCCTTCCTATCGCGATATATTGGATAGGCATCCGAAAAAATAAATGGAATGTCCTGACACACTGCTCTTCCATTTTTCCCAAGCAAGGATCAGGCGTCTTCCAGTTCGATATAGACCTGGCCCTCCTCTATCCGCACGGGGTAGGTCCGGATATCCACGGAGAGCGGCGCGCACATGGCCTTGCCGTTGCGCACATCGAACCTTCCCTGATGCAGCGGACATTCGATCTCGTGGCCATCAAGAAAGCCGTCGCATAACCTTGCGTGGCCGTGCGTGCAGATATTGTCGGTCGCGTAGACCAAGCCGTCGACGCTATAAAGTGCAATCTCCCGGCCCTTTGAGATAACCGCGGTCACGTCATCGGCGGGCACTGCAGCAAGCTCGATCACTTTCGCCCAGGTCTTTGTCATCGAGCACCTCAAATCGGATAAATGAGCGAGTTCGCGACCATTTCGCTGTCGAACACGCAGGTTCGGCTTTTCAACCTGAGGCCTTGCGGCGTGCGCTGAATGACATCGATATAGCGGCCGACGTTGAATACGGTGGTCAACTCGTCCTGCTTCGTACGAAACACGGCGTAGTTCGCTTCCGACCGGATATGACGGCTGTCGACTTCCCGGACGATGGGTGCGCCGACGACATGCCTCTGGTAGTACGGGTCATGGAAGATCGTTTCTGTCATGCCATACACCCGGTCTTTCAACATGCCCTTGCTTTCGAAGGACATCGTTGCGAGCGGAAGGCCTCGATCGAAGTTCTCGCGAGGCTGAACGCGGTACAGGCACTCGTCGGTGAAGAATTCAGGCCAGCGATCCCAGTCGGCGCTGTCCAGCACGGCCGCATACTCGGCGTAAAGCCCGATAAGTTCCTGATAGGTCTCGAAATCGAGCATGTCAAATCTCCATCACCTTGCGCCAGTACTCGAACATGCCCCGAATCAGGGTCTCGCTGACGTTGTGATCGGCATCGGCGATATCCCGTCCGCCGAGTTGTGCGAGCGCCTGATAGAACGGCTTTTGTTCGACGCCTTCCTGCGAGAACTCGATGACCTCACCGTCGTCGGCCGACACGAATCCCGCCGGGCCGAAGAGATTCGCCTGGCGCAAACGCCGGCGCGTCATCTCCTCGCTGTCGTCCTCGAAGCCGAAGTGCGTCCAGACGAAATCGAACGATCCGACGCCGTTCGGCACGATCTGGCGCGTCGACACCGAATTGATCTGCTGCTGGATGATGAGGCTCGGGAAGATCGTCAGCATGGCGACGGTCAGATCGCCCCACCACGGTTCGTGAACGATGTCGAGAAAGCGGTCGTCGTTCAGTTTCATTTCTTCCTTGAAGCTCGACACGCCCGTGGTCACTTCGCTCTTTCCCTGTGCACCGCGCACGCCGATCATTGCAGCGTGGCGAAACTTCTCGTCCATCTTTAGCGCTGCCTTGCTGTCAGCGCGCCACAGTCCGAACGTGAGGAACCAGGTATGCAGCAAGCCCGCGTGATACGGATCCTTGATGTTCTCCTGCATGAACTTCCAATTTGCCGGAATTCGCTGCCGGTTGTAGCCTAGAATCTTCAGCTTCCGTCCGTCGAATACACGGTCAAATAGCGCAAGGATCGACGGTCCGAGGAATGCTTCGAGCGGCTCGACATCGTGGTCGAAGGAAGCGAAGATCACACCGTTGCGGGTCGCCACTTTCAGTTGCGTCAGACCATGCTGTTTCGGATCAAAGTCCGCAGGCATGCCGCCGTTGACCCTGCCGTCCGCCTTCACGCCTCGCCGGAACGGCACACCGATCAGATTGCCCTTAAGGTCATAGTTCCACTGGTGATATGGACACGTCAGGTCTTTTCGATTGCCGAACTTGTCCCGGCAGAAGCGCACGCCGCGATGCGCGCACACGTTTTCCACCACAGCTACTTCGCCATCCTGAGAGCGCGTCACGATCACCGAGCGCTCGCCGATGGACGTGCGCTTGAAGTCACCGGCGTTGGGAATCTCCGCTTCCAGACCCACGTAGCACCAGTGACCGGAATAGAAGAAACGATCGAGCTCCTTCCGGTAGACCGCTTCCTGGCTGTACGCCCAGAACGGAATCTGGCTGGTATCGTCCCCCTTCCAGACAGGCCGGATAAAGTCGATCGGGCTCTCATTCATGATGACGTCTCCTCTGGTGCGGCAACTGGGAACTGCTTGATCGAGACTCGCTTGCATGAAAAGCATCGGCGTAAATCCGGCCGGGGTCGACGCCCTTCCTGCGCAGCAGCGCGGACGAAGCGTCGACCATCGCCGGCGCGCCCGCCACATACGCGCGCCATCCGTCGAGCGTGTTCCAGTCCCCGTCGACAGCATCGGTCACCATGCCCGTGCGATACGGAACGCGCTGTTCGCCGGAAGCCAGCACGACATGGACACGCAGGCCGGGCAGGCTTTCGCGCAACGCGTCGAGCCAGTGGGTGCCATAGACGTCCGCTTTGGAACGCACGCCGAAGTACAGATGGATCGGCCGGCTTGTCTGCGACTCGGCCATGCCGCGAAGAATTGACAGGATCGGCGCCAGCCCGGTGCCACCGGCAATGCACAGAACCGGGTCATCCGACTTTCTGCGAAGGTAGGCGGTACCCAGAGGTCCGCTAATGCGAACTGCATCGCCCGGCTTGAGATCGGCCGCGACGAAGGACGTCACGTGCCCATTGGGCACCAGCCGTATATGAAACTCCACTTCCTGGCCGTTCGCCGTGCCCGCCATCGAGTAAGGACGAATGTGTTCCGGCGTGAACTGCACGTTCGCGTACTGACCGGGAGAGAAGTTGAATGGTTTGGACAACGCCAGCCGCACCCGTTTGATATCGTGCGTCAGGTCTTCTATGTCGATGACCGTCGCCTTGAGTATCTTCGGCGGATGAACCACGATCTCGTCGACCTCAGGAATCTCGATCACGCAATCCTCGATGAGCGTCGTGCAGCATGCGAGCACGGACTGGCCGCCCGTGACGCGCGAACCGCCTGCTTCGGTGCCGAGCGTCACAGCTGAGCCGGCGACCACGGTGCAACGACACGTGCCGCAACGGCCTGCCATGCAGCTGTACGAAATCGGGATCGCATGAGCGCGCAGTGCGTCAAGCAGATTGGCGCCGCTCGTCGCCTCGATATCGCGCTCTAGCGGCAGGACAGAAACCTTCATCACTTCCGTGTCTCCATGCTGTTCTGCGTTTGATGCATGATGCACGGAGCCGCGAAATCGATAAATAGAATCTCCTTGATACGCAAAATCACTCAGATTGATAATGCTTTTGCCAAAAGGGGCAGCCGATGGAACTTCACGATATCGATCTCAACCTGCTTGTCGTCTTTCAGGAGCTATTGCAGCAGCGACGTGTTTCGGCCGTCGCCACCGCGCTCGGCACGTCTCAGCCGGCCATCAGCAATGCGCTGGCGAGGCTGAGAAAGGTGCTTGGCGACGAACTGTTTCTGCGAACCTCGAAAGGCATGGTTCCGACGCCGTTCGCTGAGGCGCTGGCCGAGCCGATCGCCAATGCACTGGGCGCGATTCACCATACGTTGAACCAGATGTCGGTTTTCGATCCGGCATCGAGCACGCGAGCATTCACAGTCGCGATGACAGACATCGGCGAGATCTCGTTCCTGCCGGTCCTGATGCGCAAGCTCGCGTTGATCGCACCGGGTGTGACGATCAGCACGGTGCGCAACCAGTCCGACACACTTCGCGCGGACATGGAGCACGGCCAGGTAGACCTTGCCATCGGCTTTCTACCTGATCTGAAGGGGGGATTTTTCCAGCGCCGCTTGTTCCGTCAGCGTTACGTCTGTCTGTTTCGCGCCGATCATCCGCTGGCAGGCGCGGGCATGACGAGCAAGACGTTCTCGGACGCCGAGCATGTGTCGATCGTGGCCGAGGGGACCGGACACGGCATGGTCGATACCGTCATTCAGCGGGCCGGCATACGCCGTAACGTCCGCTTGCGCGTGCCGCATTTCGTTGCAGTTGGGCATATTCTGCAAACGACCGATCTGATCGCCGTGGTGCCGCACGCCTATGCGATGAGTACGCTCGCGCCTTTCGGACTCGTCAGCGCCCCGTGCCCGATCAAGATTCCCGACATCACCATCACCGTGCTATGGCACGGGCGAAACCATCGTGATCCGGGCAATCAATGGCTCAGGCAGACGATGTTTGAAACCTTCGCGCCCTGACGTCGTCGCCACGCGTACTGCACGTGCTCCGCGAGTTCAGCGCGAACCTGAACACGCGTCTCTCATGAGACAGATTCGAGGGCCGAGCTTCAAGAAGTTGAACTGCGGCCGTGCGCTCCGGTATCGGCCCGGAGCGTCTGCCTGACGCGCGCAGCGGCCTACCTGAGCCTCGCTACGTATTGGGCGACGGCCTGAACATCCGACTCGGTCAGAACTTCCGGGAAAAGCTTTGGCATGGCACCTGACGGATTGCGCACGAATGACTCGATGCCCGACACACCACGACGTTTCGCGACATCGACGAGCGACGGCCCGACCGCACCGCCTCCCGATGCGCCATGACAGGACGCGCATCGTGCGACATATACCTGCTGTCCGCGTTCGGAGTCGTCTTTAGACGACGATGCCGTAGAGGCTCCGCCGAGCAGTGCAATACTGTCCGCGTCCGGTGACGCCGGAACCGCCGCGAGATACGCTTGAATCTGCGCCAGATCGCGATCAGACAGGATTTTGCTGCTGTAGAGAGGCATTTGCCCCTTCGGCGAGCGGAC
Source organism: Caballeronia turbans (assembly GCA_001544655.2). Classification (GTDB taxonomy): domain Bacteria; phylum Pseudomonadota; class Gammaproteobacteria; order Burkholderiales; family Burkholderiaceae; genus Caballeronia; species Caballeronia turbans. The sequence continues at coordinate 83,200 of FCOD02000017.1, read as the reverse complement.
GTAGGCCGTCATCGCCTCTACCGGCAACGGGGACGGTGCGAGGGCGGGCCCGGACATGATGCTGCCCTGCCCCACGGGACCATGGCATTCGTAACAGCCCTTTTTCATGTACAGCCCCTGTCCGGCATGAACGTCCGCCTGTACAGCCATCGCAGGCGGCGAGGTCATATCGATCAAGCAGGCAAGCGCACTTACGGCCAGCGCGATCATGCGTATCGGCTTCATGTGCGCTCCTAGCGAGGTTGCGTGAGGACGTCGAGAAAGGCCGGTTCGCCCGCCTTCACTCGCTGCATCGCGCGCGCGAGAGCCGGTCCGAGATCGGCCGGGTTCGAGATCGGTCCCTCGGCCCACATGCCCATGCTTCTGGCGAGCCCGGCATAGTCGATCGGCGGATCGTTGATGAGCGTGCCCGCCGTGCCGTTTTCAGGTTTTCGGTCGCGCCAGTTAGCCATGCGCTGAATGTGCATCGATTCCTGGTGGTAGGCGCGGTTGTTATGCATCACGGTGAGCAGGGGAATCTTGTGATGCGCAGCGGTCCACAACACACCGGGCAGCACCATTAGATCGCCGTCGGTCTGAATATTGACCGGAATGCGTCCCGCATCCCGATGCGCGATCGCCGCGCCAACTGCGGCCGGCGCGCCGTAACCGACGCCATAGCCGCCTTCGCCGCCGATGTACTGCCAGGTCTTGTCGAAATCCCACAACCGCTGCGGCCACTGGCTGATGAACAACGACGACGACACCAGCGCCCAATTTTCATGTCGGATCACGTTCCAGACTTCTTGCGAGAGTCTTGCCGTGCTGATCGGACTCGCATCCCAGGCGCGCGTCGCGTCGTGTCGCGCGGTCTCGCGCATCAGCGTATGAGCCTGACGCAGTGCGGGTGCACGCTTTCTCATCGTCTCACGCTGGGGAGCCGTGCACACCGCGTTCACCGCTTCGAGCAACGGCCCGAGCGAGGCCTGCGCATCTCCGCCGATTGCAAGCGTGGGCGCGATGAACCGCTCCGCGTCCTGCATGTTCGACTTCGAATAGAGATAGGACGTCGACACACTCACGAGATCGACATCGGGTTTCGTAAACTTTTTGGTCGGTCGCCCGATGACGTCCGCTACCGTTCCCGTCAACCCCCAAAGATCCGATACTTCGAGGGCAAGGATGACATCGGCGCGCGATATCAATTGGGTCTTGAGATAGGTTTGATTTAGGAAATGCCCGGTCGGGAAATTCAGCCGTCCGAGCAGGTCGACGACCGGCGCGTTCACCGCTTCCGCAAGCGCCACCAACGCATCCATGCCAGCCTGCGAACGGATCGCGCGGTCCGCGACGATGACCGGATTCGTCGCGCCGCAAAGCATGCGTGCGGTCTCTTCCAGCGCAGCTCGGCCCGCAACGGGCGGCGAGACCGGACGAAACGGCGGCACCGAAATCTCCCTCGGGTTCTCGATCGGGCGCTCCTGCAGCTCGCCGTCCGCGACAAGAAGCACCGGCTCCATCGGCGGCGTCATCGAAAGCGTGTAAGCGCGGACGAACGACTCCGCATAGTGCTGAAGCGACACAGGCGCGTCGTCGTACTTGGTGAAGTCGCGCACCAGCGCGCCAAGATCCAGCGCGGTGTGATACCACTCGACGCCGGGACGGCGCTTCGTCGCATCCGCGATGTTTCCCGCGATGACGATCATCGGCACGCGGTCGCACCAGGCGTTGAAGATCGCCATCGAGGCGTGCTGAAGCCCCACGGTGCTGTGGACGAGACAGGCCATCGGCTTGCCTGCGACCTTCGCATAGCCATGCGCGATCGCCGCCGACGCCTCTTCGTGCGTGCAGACGACGAGCGCCGGGTGCTGGTCTCCCGCATAACTCACGATCGACTCATGGATGCCGCGAAACGTGGAGCCCGGCATGGCGGCGACATAGTCGATGCCCGCCATGCGCAGCAGATCCACCATGAAGTCGGAGCCCGGATTGCCGATGTGTGCCGCGTCTGCTGAAGGCGCTTCCTGAAGCGACGGCACCTGCGTCTCGGCGGCAATCAGACGCGCGCCGGGCTTAGCGACCGACGGCGCCTTGTTGACAGGCTGCGCTACGCCTGCATTCGGCTTTAAGAGCGCGGTAGATGCTCCGGCGGCGATCGCTTCCTTGAGGAAGGTTCTTCGAGCCGTCATGGTGCCTCCTCCTGATCAGTCTCTGTTGTTGTGGCCGACGCCAAGGATGGATCGCGGGCCCCATGCGGAGCCAACGGTAAGGTTTTCAGTTCCGTTGATCAAGATTGATTGTTAGATCAACGCGCGATGCGCGATCCCACCGAACTGATGGACACGACGACGGCTTCGCCGTAGAGTTCTATTGATCAATATCGACAGCCAATCAACATGTCCGACGTCATCACGAACGGTCCCGCACGGCGGGCAACTAAAGACGAACACGCGGCGGCGAACTCCGACCACACGGACTACGTGACCGCTGCCGAAGCAATGAAGATCCTGAACGTCCGGCAACAGACGCTGTATGCCTACGTGAGCCGCGGTTTGATCCGCAGCATCGGACAAGCGGGACACAAGGGCCGCCTCTACTGGCGCGATGACCTCAGGCGTCTCGAATCGCGTTCGCTCGCGCGGCATGGGCACGGCGCGGTCGCGGCATCCGCTATGAATTTTGGCGAGCCGATCATCCCAACCTCGGTGACCGAGATCACGCCTGACGGACCACGCTATCGAGGCAGGCTCGCGACCGACCTTGCGCGTGCACGCCTTCCATTCGAGGCCGTCGCGCAGTTGCTATGGACCGGAATGCTCAACGACACTAACGTCGAACTCGAATGGCCGAAGCGCAAACCATGGCATGAACTGAACGCGCTCATTGAAGCATCGTGGCGCATGCAGCCCGGCAATTTGCTCGACGTTTTCTCCATCGTTACGCTGCACCTCGGCATGCAGCCGTCACAGCGCCGTGGAAGGACGGCGACGGCCGAGCCGGCCGACCTCGACATGGCGTCCGCCGGGATCGATATCATCCAGATGCTGGTCGGATGTTGCGGACTGATGTCGCCACGCAGCCACTTCAAGTCGATGGAGACCGGTCAGTCGGTGGCACAGGGCATCCTGTCCTCGCTTGCCGTCGAATCGACCGAAATTAATCGCGAGTCGATGGAAGCTTTGCTGATCCTGCTCGCCGATCACGAACTCTCGCCCGCGACGGTCGCCGCCCGCGTGTCGGCATCGACGGGCTGCACGCTGCAACGTTGTGTCGTATCCGGCATCGCTGCGAGCACTGGTTCGCTGACCGGCCAGTTGTACGACCGCGTCGAGGAATTCTTTGACAGCGCTAGCACGATGCAGGCATTGATGCGCCGCGCCAATACACTGCTTGAACGCGGCGTCGCGGTTCCCGGTTTCGGGCATCCAATCTATCCCAGGGGCGATCCGCGAGCCCGCTACATGCTCGATCTCGCACGCCGACGGAGCGACAACAGCCGCCAAATGAACGCGATCTATCAGTTCGTCGATCAAATAGCGAAGGAGCACGGCTTACTTCCGCGTCAGGAGCTTGGAACCGTGGTGCTCACGCGCGCCATAGGTCTGCCGCGACGCACGAGCGGCGCGATTTCCGCGCTCGCGCGCGTGGCCGGATGGCTCGCCCATGTGCAGGAACAACGCATGTATGGAAGCGTTCTCCGTCCGCGTGCGCAGTTCATCGGCTCATCTGCTGCCAAAGGCAAGTGAGCCGGCCGTGAACGTCTTGGTCAGAACAGGTGTCGAATACCGAACGACACTTCCACCTGGGACTTCGTGCTCGACGGCTGCATGAAGAAGATGGCAGCGTTGCTGGCCGAACCGACCGCACGTTGATAGATCGCGAAGGCATACAGGTCAGTGCGCTTCGATAGCAGATAGTCGATGCCCAGATCGACCTGATGCCACTTCGGTGACTGATTCAGTTCCTCATAGCGACCGAAAGTGAACATGTAGCCCAGGCCGGTGTAAAAATCCGGCGTGATGTGCCAGGTACCGTTCAATTCAGCATTGTCGAGCCGTAGATGGCTACCGTCGAAATAGCGGTATTTGGCGTGCGAGTACACGAGATTGTCCTGCGTCGGCCCGATGGCATACGACGCCGTCGCGGCGATCACCTGCTGCTCGTCCACGAGCGCGGTTCGCGGGCCCAGTGCGCTGGTCTTGAACAGACTGAACGGTGCGGGATAATCGCTGCCGGCGGCGCCGTTGGGATTGTCAGCCGCATTCGGATGGTTCATCTGCAGATAGCCGACCGCAAGCTTCAGACTGCCGTTGCGGTATGCCGCCGTCGCGCTGTAGGCGCGATTATTTGCGAAGTCGCCGGCAGCGTTGCTCATCGCGTACATGGCAGCGAAGCTAAAGCCGCCCCAGCTCGGGCTCGTGTACTTGACTGAGTTCTGGAAGCGCACGGTGCCGAACAGGTTGTCATTATCTGATACATGCGCGCCATTGCCACCGAAGAGTTTGGCCGCGCCCGTATCGGCCATGAAATCGTAATTGGTGTCGTACTGGCGACCCAGGGTCAGTGTCCCGTATTGTCTGGTCGCAAGACCCACGAACGCCTGCCGTCCGAACATGCGCCCGCCTTGCCCCAGCGCGCCAGTGTTGCCGTCAAAGCCATTCTCCAAGGTGAAGATGGCCGACATGCCTCCGCCAAGATCTTCGCGCCCCTTCAGACCGAAACGATTACCCTGAATGAGGCCGCTTGCGGATTCGAACAAATGACTGCCCTTTACGTTGTTCACATACGCGGGGCCTGTACCGATGAGGCCGTAGAGCGTCACGCTGCTGTCCGCGTGTGCGGCGCCGGCGCCGAGCGCGAGCATGCCGAGGAGAAGCCTGTTCTTCTTCATGATGTGTTGTTCGAGAAGTTGGAGACGAACTAAAGCAGCGTCCGGTGCGCCTCCAGCGAGGCGCACGACGCTCGTCCAATGGATACGTGAGAACTGAGGGGTTGCTAGACGGTGATGTCGTCGTGCCGCGTTTCGCGCACGCGCAGCACCACACACAGCGCGACGAAGGCGAGGCACAGATAGTAGAGACCGATACCGGAGGGGTCGCCGTGATTGCGCGCCGCGAGCGAGGCCGCGATCATAGGCGCGACTCCGCCGCCGAGCACCGTGCCGAACGCCTTGCCCATCGAGAAGCCGGTGAAGCGCACTCGCGTGGGAAACAGTTCGCCGTAGAAGCTGCCGAACATGGCGTACATCGGTGCATGAATCACGCCGACGGCGGCCACGACCGTCAGCACTACGACCATTGGCGAGCGGCCGTCGAGCATCGTAAAGAAGAAGTTCAGGTAGATCGCCGACGCCACGATGCCCAGCAAATACACGCCCTTGCGCCCGAGGCGGTCCGACAGCGCGCCGTAGAGCGGTACCGATACCAGGGCGAAAGCGTTCGCGCAGGCGATCGCGCCGATCGCGACGGAGCCGGGCATATGGAGCGTCTTCGTAACGTACGAGATAGAATAGACGCCCGTCAGATAGTAGAACGTGCTCTCCATGATGCTGACCACGAGCACGACGAAAACAGGCCACTTGTAGCTGCGCAAGGTCTCCCACGCCGGGATGCGGGTGAGGTCGTGCTGACTCTGCTGCTTGCGGAACGCGACTGTTTCCTCGACTCGCAGACGAATATACAGGCCGATTACCACCAGTACGGCGCTCACCAGGAACGGCACCCGCCAGCCCCAGGCAAGCAAGGCTTCGTGCGGCAGACGCGATACGACGAATACCGCGAGCGAGGCCAGCAGCACGCCCAGCGGTCCTGCCGCCTGAAGCGCTGCCCCCAGCAGGCCCCGGCGACGCTGCTGCGCGCTCTCCAGCACCATCAGGCTGGCAGCCGCCGACTCACCCCCGAGTGCAAAGCCCTGGACGAAACGCAGCGCGACGAGCAGACAGGTCGCGGTCATGCCGATTTGCGCGACGCTTGGCAAGAGCCCGATGGCCGCCGTACCGATACCCATCATCAGCAGGGTTACCAGCATCATCGACTTGCGGCCGATCTTGTCGCCGAAGTGACCGAACACAAGTCCGCCGAGAGGCCGACTCGCATAGCCGACGGCGAACGTCGCGTACACGGCAATAGTGCCGCTGAGCGCGTTCAACTTTGGGAAGAACAACTCTTCGAAGACGAGCGGCGCGATGAAGCCGTAGAGAAAAAAGTCGTACCACTCGACCATCGTGCCGAGAAAGCTGGCAAAGAATAGTCGTCGTGATCCCGATTCCGTTGCGCTCGCGCCGGGAGCTGATCCCGTGCTCGCGACTGCGTCGTGCCACTCCTGCGAGGTTTCAAAAGCTTTCACGCCTGTCTCCTTTTTCGGCATGGACGGTCAGCCGGACCCCGGTACCACCACGCTCTGATGTGCTCTGTCGATGTAAATGCAAAAGCCCGATGCCTCAGGCGCCTCTAATTATTCGCACCTCCATTCTTTGCCCCGCCGACCGTCCGCTGCAGAAGGCTTTTGAGACTTACGTCCTTCGCGGCGAGCGTCTCTCGATCGACACGCACGCCTTTCTGCCATATGCGGCGCAGTACCGGCATGTCTGCCGCAGCGTTGATGCAGACCGCCGCGACAATTCGCGCGGGTTCGTCGGTTGCGCACTCCTCCAGCCAGACCAGCGTCACCTTGCCGTCGCCTTCTCGCACGACCGGTGTGGCGGTCGCATTCGGGAACCCGAGGATCTGCACATTCACGTCGCCCTGATCGGACCAGAACCAGGGCAGCGAATGCGCCACCGCCTGCTTGCCGAGGATGGCCCTGGCACATGCCGCGCCCTGTTGCTCCGCGTTGTCCCACGATTCCAGGCGCCGCATTCCGACCGGTCCGAACGGATGCTCGAACGACGCCACATCCCCGCACGCGAAGACATATGGATCGACCGTGCGGCCTTCGACGTCGCACAGCACGCCGCCCGCGCAAGGGAGGCCTGCTTCAGCCGCGAGTTCATCGTTCGCTTCCATGCCCACGCCCGCGACCACGAGGTCGAATTCCTCGCGAACGCCCGATAGCGAAGCGGCATAACGTTCGCCGGGCAGCTTCGACAGTTGCTCGATGCCGGCACCCAGGCGCACGTCGACGCCAAGCGAGCGCTGAATCTCGAGCAGATGCTGACCCACGATCGACGGCACGGTCCGTTCGCATAACCGCTGCGCCGCTTCGACCAGGACCACGTCGACGCCGAGCTTTCGGGCGCTACATGCGGTTTCGAGTCCGATCCATCCACCTCCGATCACCAGCAGCCGCTTGCCTGCTATCAACCCGCGGCGGATATGCAAAGCGTCGTCGATGGTGCGCAGATAGGCGATATCGTCACTCGCGTCGCCAGGCACCGCGAGCCGCCGCGCGCGGCCCCCGGTTGCGATCACGAGGCGATCGAAGTGAATCTGCGTTCCATCGTCGACGTGCACGGTACGCGACGGACGGTCGATGCGGGTCACGTGCGTACCGGTGCGTAAATCGACGTCAAACTGCTCCGGTTGCGACCGATCAAGCAGAGCCGCAACTTCCGGCACGTTCTCGGCGCTCAGCCATGCTTTTGACAAGGGTGGCCGCTCGTACGGCCCTACGCGCTCCTCGCCTAGCATGATGATCCCGCCCTGATGTCCTTCCGCACGCAGTGTCCTAGCGACCGCCGCAGCGGCTTGCCCCGCTCCGACGATCACCACGCGCGAGTACAGCGGATCGGTTTGGTGGTTCGTCATATCGGCGACTCGTCATTGTTCGTTGAGGAAGCCACGCTTAGCGGCGAGCGCCGCCGCAGTCCTCAATGCCGCGGCCATGCTGCGATGCTGCGCCAGATTCTTTCCCGCGATATCCATGGCGGTCCCATGAGGGACGGTCGCGCGCACATAAGGAACCCCCAGATAGAGCGTGCACGCCCCTTCGAAAGCCGCCGACTTGAGCGCGATCTGCCCTTGATCGTGATACATGCTGACAACCACGTCATAGCGCCCGTCGAGTCCGTGGCGAAATACGGAGTCGGGCGAAACAGGACCCCGCACATCGATGCCCTGCGCTCTGGCCTGTTCGACCGCAGGGCCGATGATCCGCTCCTCCTCCTCAAACATGGCGTGCGGATTGAGTCCCGCAACCGCGATGCGCGGCGTCTCGATTCCCCAGTTCTTCAGACGCTCATTCACCAGCGTGACCAGGTTCAATACCGCATCGAAAGTCACCGTGGCGGGCACGTCGCGCAGCGGGATGTGCTCCGTCAGTGGCACCACGCGCAGTTTGCCGCTCATGCGAAACATGAAGGTATGGTCGGGCTGGAGATCGTCGATGCTCGCAACTTCGCCCGCGAGCTTGAGCGACATCGAATCGACTGGCCCCATGATCCATCCGCCGATCAGTCCGTTATGCGCGATCCGGTCGGCGAGCGTCATCCAGCGGACGACGGCTCGCCCCGCCGCGGCGGAAGGCTGGCCCGTTGCATACTCGTGCGGCGCAAGATCGAGCGGATCCAGCACGACGATGCGCCCCGACGCGAAGGCGCGCGCCTCGAACGACTGAATTACTTCCGTTTCGTCGCCAAGAGGCACCGCTCGCGCGGCAGCCCTGATCGACCCGATATCGCCGATCAGCATCGGCCGACACACCGCGCGCACCGACGCGTCCACCGCTGCCTTGACCGCCACCTCCGGACCGATACCTGCCGGGTCGCCGACCATCACCGCGATTATCGGCAGCGAAGTCCCAGACGTTGTCGTCTCGTTCATTTCTGCGCCCTTTCAGTCATCGTCATTCGGCGAGTCGCGCGAGCACAACGCCCTCGCGCACCGTGGCCGCGTAACTGCGTATCGGTTTGCTGCACGGTGCCGCGCGGACTTCGCCCGTGCGAATATCGAACTCGCCTTGATGCAGGCCGCAAACGATCGAGAAACCGTCGAGCATGCCGGTCAGTACGAGTGATGCATCGCCATGCGTGCAGGTGTCGTCCGTGACGAAGGCGAGATCGTCCACACGCCATACCGCGAGCATCCTCTCGCCGATCTTTATCTGAAGACCGTCGCCATCTGTCACGTCGTCGAGCTGGCAGAGCGGCGTCAATTCGCTTGCATCGGTCGATGTTCCACTTTCCATCGCGTGTGCGTCCATGTCGGCCTCAAATCAGGAACGTGAGGTTGCTCATCGGCGTGTCGTTGTTCAGCAGAAAGACCTTTTTCTCGCGAATCAGCATCGCGCCTTCGTCGAGTGCCAACACATGGCGGCAGCGTCCGAACAGGGTCTCCTGACGATCGCTGCGTACCTCGCCGAGCACGAAGTTTGAATGCACGATCAACGCCTCCTTGCTCGCGCTTTCGATGGTCACGTTCGACACGACGCGCAGCAACCTCGAACGCGGACTCTGCGCGTGAGCATGACGGCCCTTGAGCCGATAGACGCGATCGTCGAGCTGCCGTCGGCTTTCGTAGATGAGCGAGATCGATTTGTCCGGTTCGAGATCTTCGGTATTGCACGGGACCCAATAGAAGCCGTCTGCGTGCCACAGTGCGAGCCACTCATCAAAGCGGTGCGCGTCCATCAAGGCGGCCTCGTGATAGAGGAACTGCGAAGCCTGCTCGATCGGCGAAACACCCGCCTCCGACGACAGCCATTGAGGATGAACGGCGTTATTCAAGTTCGGCTCCCTCGGTCATGAGTTCCAGCCAGTAGCGCATCTGGCCGCGTTGCGGTACTTCATCCGAGATGTGCCCGGTGATGGTTCCGTCGGGATGGGCCTGCTCGCGAGTCATGCCGCGGGAAATGTCGATCCACGGATTGACCTGCGCGTTCATCCCGCGCTGCGCCCGCTCGAAGATTTCAGCGTCGTCAGGCGAGCCTGCGCCCGCCGGGCCGTAGAAGGACTCGTGCTGCCGCAGGCGCATTGTGTTGATGGCGTCGTCCACGCCGTCGAACAGCACGGGGAACATCAGCACCTCGGTGCGTCCCGGTTCCAACGGCACCATGATGCGCACCTGGTTATTGATGATCTGCATGTTCGGAAACACGCCGATATGCGGATCGCCGGCGATCGCAACAAGCAGCTTCGATTGCTCGGCACCGTCGCGCGCTGCAAGCGCTTCGATATATTCCGCACCGCCCTGTACGCCCTTGAGGTACGTTTCATAGTCGGCGTAGTGCTCGACGCGGTGTTCGCGCATGTCGAGCATGGCGTGGCCGTGCCCCAGATCGCGCGTGTAGGTTTTCGCCTTGCCGTCGAACGGGTCGGCACGATGCGTGGCGCCGATGCCGCTGTCCGCCTGACGCTGCCACATCGACACGACCGACGCGTGCACGTAATGCGGGTGATACCCGTCCATGCCGACCATCTTCCAGTTGCCGTTGTAGACAGTCTTGTGGACGCCCGCCGACAGCTTGATACGGCGCGTCGGTGACGCGTCGACCAACAGGTCGATCATCTGCGCAGCAGGGCCGAGATACTCCGCAAGCGAGCCGACCTTAGGCGACAGCGACGCGAACACGAAGTCCCGATAAATCTCGACGCGCGGCGCGCTGGTAAGCGAATACTCTTCCATGCGGAAGTCGTCGCCATAGCCGGCCGGGTCCGTCACATTGATGAGCTTGCCGGTATTGTCGTAGGTCCAGCCGTGGAACCAGCAGCGAAAAAACTTTTCGCGTCCCGCTTCCTGCTCACACACTGCCGCGCCGCGATGCCGACAGCGGTTCATCAGCACACGTACGACGTCGTCATGACCGCGCACCATGATGACCGGCTGGCGTCCGAGACGGCGTACCCGATAGTCGCCTTTCTGCGGCACTTCGCTGGCGTGACCCACGTAGAGCCACGAACCATGAAAGATGCGCTCGATTTCCGCCTCGAAGATATCGGGCGAGGTATAGACGGCCGAGTGAACGCGACCGGGCTGCACCAGTTGGCGCAGCGTCGCGGCATCGACCGATTGCGCGTTACACACGAAACGCACGGGGCTTCCGGCACTGCCGCCCTCGAAATGCGTACATCCTTGTTCCATGTTGCCTCCGGCTGATTCTTCAATCGGCGTTAATGTGTGCTCGCGTCGACGGCGGACTTCGACAGCAGATCGAGCGCTGCATCGACGATCATGTCCTCCTGACCACCGACCATGCGGCGCCGGCCCAACTCGACGAGAATGTCCACCGTCTTGAGGCCGTAGTGTTGCGCCGCGCGTTCCGCGTGCCGCAGGAAGCTCGAATAGACGCCTGCGTAACCGAGCGCTAGGGTCTCTCGATCCACGCGCACCGGCCGCTCCTGCAAAGGCCGCACGATGTCGTCGGCGGCATCCATCAGTTGATACAGGTCACAGTCATGCAGCCAGCCCAGCCGGTTCGCCGCTGCGATGAAGACTTCGAGCGGCGCGTTGCCCGCGCCAGCACCCATCCCCGCGAGACTGGCATCGACCCGGTTGCATCCCTCCTCGACGGCCACGATCGAGTTCGCGACACCGAGGCTCAGGTTGTGATGCGCGTGGATGCCGGTTTCGGTATTGGCGTGCAGCGCGTCCTTGAGCGCGCGAACGCGATCGCGCGTGTCGTTCATCGTCAGTGCGCCGCCAGAATCCACGACGTAGACGCAGGTTGCCCCGTAGCCTTCCATCAGGCGCGCCTGCTCCGCGAGTACCTGCGGCGACGCCATGTGGCTCATCATCAGAAAACCGACCGTATCCATGCCGAGGTTGCGCGCCGCCTCGATATGCTGTTTCGACACGTCCGCCTCCGTGCAATGCGTGGCGACGCGCACCACGCGCGCACCCGCATCGTAGGCCTCGCGTAAATCATGCACAGTGCCGATCCCTGGAAGCAGCAGGGTCGCCACACGCGCATGTTGGACGACTTCGGCGACAGCGGCGATCCATTCGGCATCGGTGTGCGCGCCGAAGCCATAGTTGAAGGACGAGCCTTGCAGGCCGTCGCCGTGAGCCACCTCAATCGAATCGACGCGTGCTTCGTCGAGCGCGCGCGCGATGCGCCGCACCTGATCCAGGCTGTAGCGATGTCTAATCGCGTGCGCGCCGTCGCGCAATGTGACATCCGAGATATAGAGCTTCTGCTTCATTGGATCCCCGCGAAGGTGTCGTCGAACGCGCCTTGCCCCGAAGCGGTCTGCCGCGCCGCGATGGCCTCGGCCGCCGCGAGCGCCGCCGACGTCATAATGTCCAGATTGCCCGCGTAGGCGGGGAGATAGTGGGCCGCGCCTTCCACCTCCAGAAATACCGAGGTCTTGAGCCCGCTGCGCAGACCGAGCCCCGGCACTTCGACCGGACGGCTAGAAGGAATCCGCTCGAACTGCACGCGTTGCTTGAGCCGGTAGCCGGGCACGTACGCACGAACGGACTCGACCATGTCCACGATCGCCGTTTCGACGGCGCTTTCGTCAGCGTCTTCGGAAAGCGTGAAGACCGTATCGCGCATGAGCAAGGGTGGCTCGGCGGGGTTGAGCACGATGATCGCCTTGCCGCGTGCAGCGCCGCCCACCGTTTCCAGCGCACGCGACGTGGTTTCGGTGAACTCGTCGATGTTAGCGCGCGTTCCAGGTCCCGCCGAACGGCTCGAAATCGACGCGACAATCTCCGCGTAATGAACACGCGTGACGCTCGACACCGCTGCGACGACCGGAATGGTCGCCTGACCGCCGCACGTCACCATGTTGAGGTTGTGGACGTCGCGATGCATGTCCAGGTTCACCACGGGCACACAGTACGGTCCAATGGCGGCGGGCGTGAGATCGATCAAGCGGATGCCAGGTTTTGCAGCGCGCAGTAACGCGTCGTTGCGTACGTGCGCCGCCGCGGACGTGGCATCGAACACCATGTCGATATGGGCAAACTCCGGCATCGACAACAAGCCGTCCACGCCACTGTCGCAAGTTTGCAGGCCAAGCCGCCGTGCTCTCGCAAGGCCATCAGAAGCTGCATCGATTCCGACCATGATCGCGGCTTCCACATTTCGCCCATGACGCAATATCTTCACCAGCAGATCGGTACCGATGTTCCCGGAACCGATGATCGCCGCCTTGAGTGGCCTATTTGCCTCTTTCGAATCCATTGTCGTTTCCTCTGGTCCTGTTTGATTCGAACGCGTGATGAGCACGCGTCATGCGAAAGCGACGTCGGCGTGACCCAGACCGTCGAACTCGACACGCATGTGGTCTCCCGCGCGCGCCGGCACCATCGCCGAAAGCGCACCGGACAAGATGATCTCGCCCGCACGCAACGGCATCCCGAACTCGCCGAGCTGATTGGCGAGCCAGACGACCGCATTGATCGGATGCCCCAGCGCGGCAGAACCTTGGCCGGTGCCGACGGTTTCGCCGTTGCGCGAGAATCTCATCGTGATTCCCGCGAGGTCGAGAGCGCGCGGATCTGCCCGCCCCTCGCCGATCACGAAGGCACCCGACGAGGCGTTGTCGGCGACCGTGTCCTGAATGCGGATCTTCCAGTCGCGGATGCGCGAGTCGACGATCTCGAAGCAAGGCATGACCCACTCGGTTGCGTCCAGCACGTCATGCGCGGTGAGCCCCGGCCCACTCAACTCCTTTGCCAGCAGAAACGCAATTTCCCCTTCGGCGCGCGGCGCAATGAATTGCGACAGCGGAATCGTCGCGCCGTTGGCGAACTGCATGCCCGAGGTGAGCTGCCCGAAATCCGGCTGCCGAACATCGAGCATGTTCATTACGGCTTCGCTCGTGATTCCGATCTTCTTGCCGACGATGCGCTCGCCTCGCTTCGCGAGTCGCGTGGCGATCATGCGGCGTTGAATCTCGTAGGCATCGGGGATGGTCATGCCAGGCTCGGTCATCGTGAGCGGCGCGATCGGCTCACAACCCTCAAGGGCATCGAACAGCGCGTGCGCAACCGTGCCGATCTGCATCGACTCCATGTCTTCTCCTGATCTTGATTGTCGGTTAGGGCTGCGAACTGTCGAGCTCGAGGTCACCGGCGCTGAGATAGTCCCACATTCGCTCGATGACGCGTCCCGCTGTCGTCGCACGTCGCGCCGCGTCTTCCGCACTCATCGCGGACGCGTTTTCAAGGCGCATTGCACGAACAGCGCATTCAACCCGCGCAGCATCTTCGAGGAACCAAGTAAAGGCAACCGCCTCTTCCAGGGTGGCGCCCACGACGACTGCACCATTGCCGCGCATAACGACTGCCCGCGCGTGGCCAAGGGTTTGGGCCACGCCTTCGGCCTGCGGCGTGGAGCGAACCAGCTGCACGTCGTCCCAAAGCGGCGCAGACGGCGCGAAATAGGTGCCCGGCCCATGACGCGGAACCGGCGTGATGCCGGCGGTCGAGAGACTCATAACTGAAGGAGGCATGCTGCGCGCGACGGCGCCCACGTCATCCCTTCTCGCATAGATTTGTTGATGGATCCGGACTTCGCCCAGCACGCCATCGGGCAATTCGCCGCGGATCGGCACGACCACGCCGGCCTCGCGTTGGATTAATCCCGGCGGCATCGGCGCGCACACCAGCAGATAGTCGTGATTCAGACGTAGACTGCAGTGCCCGTAGGCATGGACCAGTCCCGCGCGCCCTAATGCGCGTGCCGCCATTCGCACGGTCGCCTGCTGCGCAGGAGACGCTTCGATCGCGCTCATGAGCCGAACTCCAGCACTTCGGGCTTCGAACCCCACATGCAGAAGGAACTTGGCTCGAACGGGAACTGTCGCGGAAGATGCGTGAGATGCTCTTCCTCGCTGAACACGCGAACGCCGCTCGAATACTCGTAGACCATGCCGTCGGGTCCCTCGAAGTACAGGAACATCGCGCCGGAGGTCGGATGTCGCCCCGGCCCGAAGCGAATTCGAATGTTCTTCTCCTTCAGGATGTACCAGGCCCGCATGATGTCGTCGATGCTCTCCACCTGGTGATTAATGTGCTGCACGCCTGCGTGCGGCGATGGCAACAGCGCGACCTTGTGATGCACAGGATCGATGCGCAGCAGGGCTGCATCGCCGATTCGATCGCTCACGCGGGCGCCGAGTACCTCGGTCCAGAACTTCTCGTCGCGCTTCGCGTCCGTGGTGCACAGGCCGATATGGCTGAAACCGGTGATACCCGCGTCGCGCGTACCGTAGTAGCGCTGTCCACGATGATGCGGCGACACCACCAGATCAATATGGTTGCCACTGGGATCCGCAAAGCTGATGAAGTCACGCACGCAACGCTGCTCCGCCTCGGCCGCGCTGCCGCGCGTGAACGCGATACGCGCGTCGTCGAGCACTTTAGCCGCATGATCGAGCGCTTCAGGTGTTGGGACCTCGAAGCCACTGACCTGTCGAGCCGGATCCCCTTCCGAGAACACCAGTGTGTGGTCCCGGTCATCCGAGCGCAGATAGACGTTCTTCTCTCCACGCCGTGCAATCTGAAGACCCAAGACCTCGGTCGCGTAACGGGTCGCGCTTTCAAGATCGCGCGTGCCAAGACGCACGTATGACACATCCTTCAATTCGATCACGATGTCTCCTGTCGTCGGCTTGCTCATGTCCCGGCCGCGGTCGCGGCGCGGAGCCGGTAATTTATAAGGGGTCACGAATCTTTCGATTCGTTGAAGAGAAACTCGACGACAAGCCGGTTGAAGCGCTCCGCCTGCTCGATCTGGGTCCAGTGACCGCAGCGGCCGAACATGTGCAGTTGCGAGTTTTCAATGTGCTCGTGTAACGCGAGGGAAGTGGCGGGCGGGATGACCTGATCGTCGCGGCCATGCACGATAAGCGTTTCATGTGGAAGCGCCTGGATGTCCGCAACGGGCGTCGCCATCGCTTCGACCCAGCGCTGGCGAGGGGCCGGGAACATCTGGGCGAAGGCTTCGCTGCAGCCGGGGCGAATACTCGCCTCGTATCGCATGCTGGCGAGCGCCGGGGTGAGGCGGGACTGATCGAACGCGAAATACTGCATGATGCGTTGCATATTTTCGAGCGAAGGCGTGTAGCCCCAGACGGCGTCGAGACCTTCGGTGATCGGAAACGAGACACCAACGCTTCCCATGAGTACGAGCCGTTCGACCCGATTTGGCCGGCGCGCGGCCATGGCGAGCGCCAGCGCGCCGCCGAACGAATTGCCGATGACGCTGACCGACACTATGTCGAGTGCATCGAGGAAACCGAATACATGGTCGATCCATCGATCGAGTCCGTAAATGCCGTCGTCGAACCGATCGGTGTAGCCGAAGCCGGCCATGTCAGGCGCAAGCACCCGGCCATACTGGGCGAGCGCCGGGATGGTGCCTCGCCAGTTGGCCCACGCGGTGACGCCGGGTCCGGAGCCATGGATCAGCAGAACCGGTTTGCCGGTTCCAATGTCATGATAATTCGTCCGGATTTCTCGCGCGAGGATGGACTGTCCGATTTCAGGGTTGTCGCTCACGTTCTCGTCTCCACTGGCTTAGTCTTTTATAGTGCTGTTGAGACGACTATATGGCGCTTCTCGGCGTTGATCAATCTTGAATGTATGATCAACATGCGGCGCTGGGAGTGCGATATCTTGATGGTGAAGGACGCGCACGGATGACTATTTACGGTGGGAATGGACACCACATGCTCGTGACGCGTGCGTTCCACGCGGTCGCGCCGCGATTGACGGCGAGTTCGGCGGGGGGGTCACTCATCGGCTCCATCGTTTGCGAGGTACATAGTGCCGAACGCATATCGCCAGACGTTCCCAAGCGACTGCTCGCCGTGCCTGCGATCTACAGGTCGTCCTTTCTGTTCTGTAATTCGATCGGGACCTGCTGCGCTGCCGGGATCATCGGGATAACGGCCCACAACAACGCGTCGGCACGAGTACGCGACTACATGCTCCGATAAGCCTTGCGCGCCCGTCGCGCCGTCAACGGCGTCCCGACACGTGCCTTCACGACCGAGCTCGTCGACGACGACGCTTTCAAGCGACGATCGCACGCCTCACGCTCAAAACGCCGAAACTGATGGCGGCGTTAAGTCTTTGAATTGACCTTTCGACGCTTCTTTTTCGGCGCCGGGTGCTTTCGATTTGCGTCGGCATATTCGCGGATCATGTCCGTCAATGCGCGCAAGCCCGCCGGCACATGACGACGGCCGGGATAGTAGAGGCATAGTCCGTCGAGCGGCGGCGTCCAGTCTTCGAGCACGCGCACGAGGGCGCCTGCTTCGAGATCCGCGGCGACATTCCATTCGGTCAGGTAAGCGAGACCGATCCCCGCGCGCGCGGCGGTCAGCATCATGCCCGGTTCGTCGAGCGTCAGCGCGCCGTCGCCATCGATGCGTATGGATTCGCCATGCCGCTCGAATTCCCATTGATAGATCGACCCGCTCGGCATGCGGCTGCGAATGCAGCGATGCGTCGCGAGGTCGGCAGGCGTGCGTGGCGGCTTGTGCTGTTCGAAGTACGCGGGACTGCCGACGACGGCGAAGCGCTGGCGATCGCCGAACGGCACCGCGATCATGTCTTGCGGTACGGTTTCCAGCAGACGAATGCCCGCATCGAAACCTTCGACGACGATATCGATGAGCCGGCCTTCGGTGACGATATCGAGCTTCATGTCCGGATAGCGCTTCAAGAACGCGATGAAAAGCGGCATCGCCTGATGCGCCGCGCCCACCGATGTATTTATACGCAACGTACCCGATGGCGTGTCGCGAAAGCTGCCGGCCTGTTCGAGCGCGTCGCGAATCGTCGAAAGCGCGGGCGCGATGTTCTGCACGAATTGCGCGCCGGCCTCGGAAAGCGACACGCTTCGGGTCGTGCGATTGAAGAGCCGCACGCCGATGCGAGCCTCCAGCGCGGCGATCGCATGACTCAGCGCGGACGTCGATACGCTCAGTTCATTCGCCGCCGCGCGAAAGCTGCGATGCCGCGCGACGGAAAGAACCGCTTCGAGTTCGGTGAGCCCCGATGTTTTCATTATGCTAAATCGTTCAATAGGTCATGCCGGATTGTACGTCTAGTCGAATCAATGCAAACGCCTTATCTTTTGCTCAATACATCGACCGAGCGAATTCATCATGCATGACATCGACCAGATTTATATCGGCGGCGCGTTTGTCACGCCGCACGGCAACGAGCTTTTCGAACTCTTCAATCCCGCGACAGAAAAAGTTATCGGCCGCGTGCGCCTCGCAGACAAGGACGATGCGCGCAATGCAATTGCGGCGGCGAAGCGCGCATTTCCCGCATTCTCGCGGACGGACAAGCGCGAACGTATCGACATGCTGAAGCGCATGCACGCCGCCGTCATCGCGAAAGAGGATGAGCTTTTCGAGGCCATCGTCGAAGAATACGGCGCACCGGTTTCGCGCGGCCGCTGGATGGCGCGACACGCGAGCAACGTGCTGCTGGAAGCGGCGAAGGTGCTCGAAGACCATGCGTTCCTGCGTGACGCGGGTACGGCAAAAGTGGTGATGCAACCGCTCGGCGTTGCCGGGCTGATCACGCCGTGGAATAGCGACGCCGGCTTTATCTGCGGCAAGCTGGCGGCGGCGCTCGCGGCGGGTTGCACGGCGGTCATCAAACCGAGCGAAATGAGCGCGATGCAAACGCGCGTCGTCACCGAAGCGCTGCATGAGGCGGGACTTCCGGCAGGCGTGTTCAACATCGTCACGGGCCGAGGCGATATTGTGGGCGCGGAGATCAGCGCGCATCCCGATGTCGCGAAGCTGTCGTTCACGGGATCGACGGTCGTCGGCAAGACGATCCTGCGCACAGCCGCCGATACGCTCAAGCGCGTGACGCTCGAACTCGGCGGCAAGTCGCCGACGATCGTGCTCGACGATGCGAACTTCGACGAAGCCGTGCCGCTCGCGCTCGATGCTGGCTTCATGAACAGCGGTCAGGCATGCATCGCGGGCACGCGCGTTCTGGTGCCGCGTGCGCGGCTCGCGGAGTTCGAAGAGAAAATCGTGAGCGCCATCGAGAAGATTCTCTCGGGCGATCCGCGCGATCCGCATACGAGCATCGGCCCGATGGTGAGCCGCAAGCAATGGGAGCGCGTGCAGCGTTATATCCGTATTGGCATCGATGAGGGCGCGCGACTGATCGCGGGTGGCGAGGGGCGTCCGGATCACGTCGGCGCGGGCTGGTTCGTGCGTCCGACGCTCTTCAGCGGCGTGACCAACGACATGACCATTGCGCGAGAGGAAATCTTCGGGCCTGTGCTGTCGATCATCGCGTACGGCGATATCGAAGATGCCATCGCGATCGCCAACGATACGCCTTATATTTTGCAGGCGTACATCGCTTCATCGGACGCCGCGCGAGCGAACGCAGTGGCGTCGCGCATCGACGCGGGGCGCGTGCTCGTCAACACGCTCGCGCATGAACCTGCTGCGCCGTTCGGCGGATTCAAGCAATCGGGCATCGGCCGCGAATACGGCACGTTCGGCATCGAAGCGTTCCTCGAACCGAAGGCACTGCTGGGCGTCCGTTAAGCCCGCGATTCAAGCCCACCCACATCTCCGTGCGATTTCGCCGGGCTGCGGTGGCCGGCCTGTTAGCGCGATGCAGACGAATATGTGATCAGCGTCGAAATGTATGCACTCAATGCAGCATAGAATCAAATTGTTTGCATTATTCTGCGAACGCAAGTAATGTAAGTATCAACCGGACGTTGATCGCCGCCGGTCTTCGGCCGCGGCTTGTCTGGACGATGCGTTCGCTGCAATCATCGAGCGAGCCAGGCGGCGTTGATTCGCTGAAAGCTTGGCTCCTCGGACTTCGGGTGGCACTTCCAGTCCTGGCCATCGTCGCCGACTGACGTTGTGGTTCGCAGGGAATCAATCCGGCTCTCGCCGGAATAGTCCGCAAGTGCCGATTGAAACATTGCTTCAGCTACTACGCGCTCGATGGTGACTACGACTGATCCTGTGTTGGTTGACCGTGCTGCCGCTTATGATTTTCTTTCGCCACACTTCGAATTGCCCGTCCTGATCAAGGAGGTTTCGTGGAGATCCATCGCAGCGTCGATGGATCACCGCGGCGATCGAATAAACATTGCTTACTGGAAAGACGAGACGCACGTCGAACGTCGGTATTCCGCCCCGACTCAGAGCTCGCACTACATCATTGAAGTGCTGCTGCGGGCAACCACCATTACGTGTTCCAAAAACGGAAGAAACCTGCGTAATGGCCCCGTTGCGTTTGGCGCCACGCAAGTAACCGCGCCGGAGGATCAGCTAGCGGCAAGCTTCACCCGGAGTGCCGAAGCTATTCACGTGTTTGTGCCTCGGTCGGTGGTTGCTTCGGTGCATCTCCAGTTGCACGGAAAGGCGGCTGCGCCGGATTATCGGCTTGTGGATCCGGGTTTTGCGGCCGATACGATGATGGGCAAGCTCGCGTGCATGCTGCTTGAGACCGAGGCTCTCAGGAACCCGTACGCACACGCTTTTTCTAACAGTCTCGCGATGGCCATTCTCACCCGCGCGATGGAGAATGGGTCGCAGCTTGACGACAAGCCGAGGCAAGCGCTGCCTCCGTGGTGGCTCGAACGGACGATCGCGTATATGGAGAGCCGATTAGGCGAGCGGGTGACGCTCAGTGACATCGCTGACCTCGCCGGCCTCAGCCGAATGCATTTCGCGTCGCAGTTCAAGCGCTTGACAGGACTAAGCCCTCACACATACCTCACTGTCATGCGACTGGAAACCGCCAAGGGCCTGCTGGCGGAAAATCGTATGCCCATCGCTCAAATCGCGATATCTGTCGGCTTCAATTCGCAAGCACACTTCACGACCGTGTTTCGGAAAGTGACCGGCATGACGCCGCAACGATGGCGACTGAGCGCCGCTTCCGCTGCCCAAGTCGAAGCACCGTGACCAGCCGGTCGGTCCCCTCGACTGATGTTCGGTTTGCCCACGATGTGAGAACGACGCTTGTAGATGTCCGCGGCCGCTCTTCTTTTTTTGAAATTCATGCCCCACGCAGCGCGCGGGATTGAAAGACCGACAGCTTTTGTGTGTGAAAACATGCGAGGAGCGGCTCCTATCAAACGCTGACCAGTCGCCACAGAGGGATGTCAGGAATGAATGATCGAGAAAACGACTTTCTTGTCTGGCAGGACACGCTCGAGCGGTTAAGACGGCTTCCCGAATGCGCGGGATTGAACGTGGTGACACCGCGCTATAAGTCACGGACCATTCAAGCGACAAGGCGGTGGAAAGAGGCGGTCGCGCCAACGGCCGAGAGTCAGGCGAGGAATGACTGCGTTCGAATCCGCATCGCCGAGCTCAGCGCCCGAACGGCGACCCTGTCGTGGCATGACTCTACCGCTTGTCATTACGAGGATCAGAAATGGCGCAGAGGCAAAGCGCGGCGCGCCGGAATATGCTCTCTGTCGGGCCAGTCCGTCACGCGCGGCGCGGATGTCTTCCGCCCATCTCGGAGGGGCGTTGGAGGCCCGGTCAACTCCGACGCGATGATCTTGGCGAGCGCCCTCGCCGACCACGTTGAAGCAGGCGCATACAATGTCTTCGATTGGGCCGCCGCACCACGTGCCGGTCGGTGACTGCAACAGACCACCATGGATTGCGCACTTGTTGCCCCGAGCTGGCACTTGGCCGCATGGAATCGCTGTACTTGCTTTAGCGTCGAATGACTCTGTAACAGTGAAGCCTGCCCTATCCGCCTTTCGTCGGCCGTCCGCCGTTCTGAACGTTCGGCTCACAGGACGGATTAACGACTTCCGTATCAAGGAAGCGATCGGAATTTTTCTGACCGTACGGACGCATCCGGGCAACCACCGCCAGTCTCGGCGAACTTGGACTCTGACAAGATACGGCCAAAAAGTCCAAGCCACTTCAGCGTTACTAGGAGCCTACGCACACAAGATCAAAAAGCATGGCGCATGAACGGACTGAAGCTCGGCGCGTCGGGCTTCAGTTGACCCAGCGCATCCCAGTCTTGCCAGCCGTTGAACCGAAGCGGCGTCATATGGTCGATCTTCGCAATATGCGCCCGCAAATCCGCCTTGTAGCGCTCGAGACGCGGCGCATCGGCTGATATACCCGCGTAGCGTATAGACGCTGAGATCCCGAAGGTCGCAAAAAATGGCAGCACTGTGTACCCCATGTAGTGCAATGTGAAGTGCAGCGGCCAGAGAATAAGATCGAGGTCGCCGTTGCGTCCGTTGTGGCTGAAGGTCGACTCCGGGCCGCCCGCGGTCACGGATACCAGCGCGCGGCGTCCGACAAAGAAGCCCTCGTCGTAGCGTCGCCTGCTCGTGAAAAGCCCATACACGAATACGCGATCCAGCCATCCCTTAAGCATCGCTGGCATCGAGAACCACCAGATCGGAAACTGGAAGACGACGAGGTCCGCTTCCAGCAGCTTGGCGATTTCCGCGCGTATGTCCTCACTCATCAGTTGCTCGTCGAAGGCATGGCGCTGTTCTGTCTGTACATCGAAGACATCAGGCCGCGCGCGATGCTCGAAATGTGTGGGTCCTTCGACCGGATCGAAGCCCATCGCGTACAGATCGGAAACATGAACGTCGGCTCCTTGTTCGCGAAGCGCCGCGACGATAGTTTCCTTAAGTTGCCCGTTGAACGATTGTGCTTCCGGGTGGGCGAAAACGACTAGTGCTTTCATCTGTTCCCCTCGATATCAATTCTCTTATGACGCAAGGCTGTCGCCCCGACGCCGCCGCCGCGATTTGCCGGAACGTCTGCCGCGGTATTCAGCGCGCGGCGCGAAGAGGAAGCAGTTGCGATTCGATATCATCGTCCGCTTCGGGCGTCGTCAGGTGCGCGCCGTGCGTCAGATCGAGCGGCATTGTCGGCGGAGCATTCTGCCGGTCATGCGCTAGTGCAACTCGATACACTCTCGAGCCATAGGTCGACAGATCGCGTGCCAGCGCTTGCGCGATGTCCACCTTGCTGTGGGTTCTCGGCGATACAAGGAAAATCCGCGTCGTGCAGACCATCAAAGACGCGGCCTCGAGACCTACATCCTCCAGCCAGGGAAGATCAATGCGCTCAGCGGTCGACAGAAGCAAGCGTTCGTAACGTTGCACCGCCTTGTCGAGATTGAGCACCTGAACCGAAACGCTGCGAATTCCTAGCGTGCCATTCGAATGAACACGACAGTCTCCCTCAGGGACGCGAAGGTGTCTCGCAGTCACATCGGCGCAGAGGAATGGAAGCGCCTCGTCTGTCGGCCAGCCAAGTAGCCAGTGCATCTCCGCGCCGTCCGCCTGAACGCGCGAGCCTGCAGAAGCGTTCTTGTAGAAGTCGTAGCGCCTGTCCGACCGTTGCGTTTCGATCGAGAAATCCGCAGGGCAGAGCGCGAAGTCGATGACGCCTTCGCCTCGTCTCGTCAGACGTTCGTACCATTTCTCGCCGTTCGCGGGGTTGACCCATTCGATCAACTCGATATAAGCGCCGTCGTGAAAATAAATGAGCGCATTGCGCGTCGGCGCATGGGTGTGCCGTCCACCGGCAGAAACGTTGAAGCCCAGTCGCCGATAGTCCAACACAGCCGCCTCTAAGGAATGCACTGCCACGACGAGGTGGTCAAACCGGAATGGCGTCTTCATTTACCTAACGATCCCTGGTCAAAAGAACTTACCATTGGATTAGTCCGTCCACGGTCTTATCGACGATCCCCGTACCCGACGAAAGCACCGAATTACGCCAGACATAGGATGTGGGAACAAATGAGTCGAGAAGGTCTGCGCGCACTTGTACGACCGCCTCTCGCGGATAGCGATCGCTGAACCGGCGTAGCCATAGGTCCTGCCGGATGGCCAGCTCGCCCGGCTCGCGGCCGCGCGTGCCCCACTCGATGACGCCGCCTGCCACTTCCGCATGCGGCAGAAGCTTCCGGATGCCGTCAAAAACCAGACCCTGGTAGCGGGGGCAGCTGCGTCCATGCGGACGCGCAGCAGGCAAGCCATCCTTCTCCCACCATTGCGTGGTTCGCCGGTATGCATCGGATTCGGCGTCAGCGAACGGCAGGAAAAATGCCTCGCCGTAATCGCCGATGCCGGTGTGCCAGTCGATTACCGCCACCTTCTCCGCCGGTAGAAGATGCGCCTGCACAATTCTTTGCAGCGTATGGTTTTCCCATGTCCGCCGCGTGCCTCCGAAGAACACGCCGTCCGGGTGCGCGTACTGGCCGCGTGCGATCGCGTCAAAAAGCGCGTCCTCTCCGAGACGGTTGCGCGCGGCGCTGAGCCCTGCTTCGGCGTGCGAACACCGATCCGCGTCGGCAATGTCCGCGTTCAGGAAGCGATGCACTTCGTCGTAGATCCGGTTTTCCGGCCTGCCCCTCGAGAAGTCCACGAAATTACGATTGAGGTCGATGCCGTCTTCGTTGGTCCGAACGCCATACGAGAAGCCATAGGGATTAAGTGCGTGGACGAGAATCACGCCAATGTGGTCGAGCTCTCGCCGCGAGGCACAGAGCCGAAGCCACGCGGTCTGGAGCGCGGAGCCGGCGTAGCCTTCAGTTCCATGCGTTCCGCTGATGACCACAAGTTTGTGCCGGCTCGTTGCGCTTCCTAAACACGCGACGTCGATGCTCAGACGCTCCTCCTCGATCCCGGGCGAGCGATCGTAATCGTAGACGTCTAGATCCGCCCCCGCGCCGCTTGCCGCGGCGCGAAACTTATCGCGTGCGACAGCATATGTCGGAGAAAAGTAGTCGGTGTTTGCGAAGAACATGAGTGCGCCCCGTCCGCCTTAATGAGCCGCGTCGATCAGCGGTGGGCTACTGATCTCGCGAAGGTGCGTAACTGCCGTCATCGCGATGCGTTTCATCACCGACGAGAGGCGGATTGAAAACGCAGACCAAACGAAGATCGCCTTTGACAGCGCGCACTTTATGACGGTCGTGCTTATCGAGGACGTAGATGGATCCGGCCTGAATGGTGTGCGTGTCGCCGGTGGCGAGGTTGACGACTTCTCCTACTCCTGCGAAACAGTAGTTAGCCTCGATGTGATGCTTGTACTCCAGTTCCAGCTCAGTTCCTTCGAGGACCGTGGTGTCATGAACCGAAAATCCCACGTCATCGCTCGCGACGATGAGCCGCTTGCTCTCCCACCCTTTTCCGGAGGCGTGCCGTGCCGTTCCAACGATCGATGCAACGTCTCTGACAATCATCTCTGTTTCCTCTTCGATGGATCTCGCATTAAGGTTTCGACAGCGCCGCCTCGACTCGGCGCGCCACGGAGAGCAGATCGATGTCGCGATGGCGGCGTCCAGTGAGCATCAGCCCGAACGGTCGCGGCATGGCCGGATCGAACTGCATGGCGATGCTCGGCGCGTCAAGGCGATTCGCCAGCTCGGTGAGACTGAAAGATAGCGCGTTCACACGCAGATACTCGATCTCGTCCGCGGTCACGTCTGCGATCCGAGGCGGAACAATGGGCACTGTCGGGGTCAACAGAGCATCGTAGCGCGCCATTTCTGCGTCAAACACATTGGCTTCGTGCTTGAGCGCTGCCGCGCCCTTCAGGTATCGATAAGCCGGAATCGATTCACCGCGCAATATCCTGGGCCCGACGAGCGGGTCGTAACGCGCCAGTCGCGTACGAATCCACGGTTCGTGCCATGCGAAGGCGTCCGCCACAATGATCCCGCTTTCGGCGGCAATACGCGACGGCGCTCTAAGGTCCATGAAGTCGGTCTCAACGATCGAAGCACCAAGGCTGGCAAGGCGATTGACACACGCTTCAAACGCTGCGACGACAGTCGGATCGCAACCAGTCAGTGCGAAATCCACGGGCAGAGCCAGCCGGATCCCTTCAAGCTGCCTCGTCGGCCGAACCCGCACGACGGGTGTCCTGTAAAGTTTCAACGCCTCTACCACCCTGACAATGGTGCTTACATCGCGGGCAATGAAGCCTGGCGCATCGAAGGTGGTCGACAGCGGAATGCACCCTTGCGTCGAGATAACATTCGTCGAAGGCTTGAAGCCTACGATCCCGCAAAACGCCGCCGGAATCCTGATCGAACCGCTCGTGTCGGTACCGAGCGCAATGTCCGCAAAACCTCTTGCAACTGCAACGGCGCCGCCGGAAGTCGATCCGCCGGCAACCCGTTCTCCATGCGCATCGAGCGGAGTAACGGGCGTGCCCGTGGTGTTGTTGATGCCAAGAGCGCCGAAGGCGAATTCGGTCATGTTAGTGTGCGCCACCAGTGTTGCACCGGCGGCGCGCAGCCCAGCAACGACCGGAGCATCGCGCGTCGCTTCGGGCTGGTCCGATAGAACGGCCGAAGCCGCGTCGGTGACCCATCCGGCGACATCGAAGCACGCCTTCACGGCCAGAATCAGTCCGTTCAGCGGGAGGCTTGCGCCGGATGCGACTGCCTGGTCAATCGCGATGGCATCGGCTGCAGCGGCATCGAATCGCGTGCGCAGGAACACTTTGTCCAGCCCACTGAATGCCAACGAAACCGCTCGGCTTTGCTCGACCCTCGATTCGCCCGACATCTGTCTCAGCCCTCCCGCGTGCGAGACCTTACTTCGCTTGCCAACGCATTAAGCCTGCATGTCATTGCTTCGCCCGGATCACGTCGATGTCGCGCCAGTCTTTTCCTTCTAGCTTGTAGAGCGTGTATGGAGCGCTGGCCAGATCGCCGCGTGCATCGAATGCGATAGGTCCGGTGGCGCCTTTGATGCTGCTGTCGGCGACAGCAGCCAGCACTTTGGCCGGATCCTTCGACTGAGCCTTAAGCACCGCTTCGATGATCACCGACGCGGCGTCGTAGGCATACGGCCCCTGGAAGCCTTTCAGACTCGTACCGAAGCGCGTGCGATAACGATTGACGAAGTCCGTTCCGGGCATCTGCGAAAACGGTATACCGGGCTGAACGGCCAGCGAACCCTCTCCCTCGCCTTTGGCAAGGTCAAGAAAGATCTCGTTGTTGAACCCCTCGCCGACGAGCGTCGCCGTCAGACCCAAACTGCGCATCCGTCTTACCACCTGAGCCGCCTGCGCGTCGAAGCCGCCGAAGACAATGACATCGGGGTTCTTGGCGCGCAGCTTAGTGAGCACGGCGCTAAAGTCGATGGTCTTATCGGTCACATATTCATGCGCCACAACGTTCGCGTGGCGCTCGCGCAGGGTCGCCTCGACCCGGTCGGCGAGGCCTCGCCCGAAGTCAGTCTGATCGTCGATGATCGCGATTCGCTTGGCCTTCAGCTGATCGACCAGATAGTTGCCGAGCGTCGCGCCGGCTACGGCATCGTGACCCACCACCCTGAAGGTCGTCTTGTAGCCCTGCTGCGTATAGGACGCGCTAGTCGAACTTGGACTGACCTGGGCAATGTTGGCTGCCGAATACGTTCTCGCAGCGGCGATGCTACAGGTGGAATTGAAGTGCCCTACAACGCCCGACACTCCGATGTCGGCGAATCGCTGGGCAATCTGCGAAGCGATGCGAGGATCGCCTTGATCGTCTTGCGGTTCGAGTTCGAATCGAACCGCCTTTCCCTTGAGCGTCGGACGGCGTGAATTCGCATCTTCGACCGCCAGCCGCGCGGCGTTTTCCATTTCCTTGCCGTCGGCCGCGGACGGCCCGGTAAGCGGCGCCGCAAAGCCGATCTTGACGATCGCATCGTCTGCCCGCCCCGCAATCGGCGCGAGCGCCAGCGTCAGCGACAACGCACCGCCAATAAAACCCGTTATAGCCCTCATTGCTCGCTCCCATCCATCCAGCGTCGGTTGTTTGGTTAACTGGTCAATTGTACGCATACACAGATACATACAATGGCATGACGTGATGATGCTGGCAAAGCTTCGGCTAGGCAACCAGTTTCATAATAGTTAGAAAGCACACCCGGCGATATGGACCAGGACGCCTGTCTCTTTCAGATTGCGAGATGCAGACATTAAATCGATTGTATGCAGCCACGCTGGCGAACGAACGCTATGAGAAACATGTTCGCAGAATCTTGGGATCGGTGTACCGGGCGCTCCTCCGGATATGCGTCTTAGATTCATTAGGTCGCATCGCCCATGATGAGTGCAATCGTGCAATCCGCTGAGGGATAGCAATCCTTCCAAGGGTGCGGGCCAGTGGTCACAAACACTGAGGGCGGTCGGCTTTAAACTAAAGTGAGAAGACGTCCATTGCCGTCACAGCATGCAACGGGTCGGAACTGGACCGGGGGGCGATACGGCGGCAGTGTCGGCCGTATCGCAGCGGGTCGAACAAAGGGGTATCGGTCTCGCTGCGACCGCTCGGCATCTTCGTCCCAGTAAAAGGACGACTGCAGCCGAACTGCTTCGGTAACGACTGGCGCATCCGGCGAGGCCGGCGTACTCGCAGCACGCCGAGCTCACACGATCACGCTGGGCTCAGATAGGTCAGAGCGGAGCAGCGATGCGATCTTTTCGAGCCCGAACTTCAGGTCGCCGATGGTGGGCGGCCCACCCAATGAGAGGCGCACGGCCTCCTCTGCTACGCCGACGCAAAAAGCATCGCTCAAGGCGAGGTTGATGCCGTCGGCTCGAAGCCGCTCGGCGAAAGCCGCTCGGGTCCAGATTTTCGGCAGTACCAACCAGGTGTGAAACGCTCGCAGGTCCGTGTGTTTCGTCCGTTCGGGCAAAATGTCCCGCGCCAACGACTGCCGCGCTGCGACCTCTTGGCATATTGCGGCAAGTAAGGTTGACGCGGTGCCATCTTCGATCCATCGGGTTGCTAACGCAGCGCTCAGAGGTGACGCCATCGACGCGGTCGCGCGCAAAATGACAGCAGCACGCTCGGCGAAAGACTTTTCCGGCGTCGCCAGATAGGCAATTCGCAGCGCCGGCGTGAGACATTTGGAGAGCCCCGAAAGATAGAAAGACTGGTCGGGCAAGAAACTCGAAAGCGGCGGCAACTCGTTGCCACGCTCAGCGAGAAGCGGCCAATAGTTGTCATCCTCGATCAGCGAAACGCGATGGCGTGACAGCACGCTGGCAATCGCCATCCTGCGTTTCAGCGACATGCTCCGCGTGGTGGGATTGTGCAAGGTCGGCATACAATAGAACGCCTTCACCCGATGTTCCTTGCACACCTTGTCAAGAGATTCCGGAATAGCGCCCTGATCGTCCATTTCGACACCTACCAGGCGGATCCCAAGATAGCGCGCGATGAGAATGATGCCAGGATAAGTGAGGTTTTCGACGCACAGGACGTCGTCCTTTGCAGCAAGCATCATGATGACCACGAGCAATGCGGATTGCGTTCCTGGACAGACAAGCACCTGCTCCGCCGAGACCGCGCTCAGGCGCTGGCGCAGCCATTGCGCGCCCACGTCGCGGTCGTGGATCGTTCCCGCCGGTGGCTGATACCGCATGAATGCCTTGGCATCGAGTGCGACCGTTGCCCTTGACACCTCGTTCCAGAGAGTATTACCCGCCTCGCCCTCGAAAACATTGGGCGGCGAGTTCACCATGAAATCCGTCGATGCATTGGACGACGGCGTGGGCGCTCGGTCGCGCAAATGACGGACAAATGTGCCCCTGCCGACTCGCGCATCGATAAGGCCGCGCCGCTGCGCCTCCGCATAGGCGCGGCTGATGGTCGAAAAATCGACGCCGATCGCCGCGGCCAGAGCTCGTTGAGGTGGAAGCCGGTCGCCCCGATTTAGCGTTCCATGCGAGATGTCGGCGGCCATCGCATCGGCAATGCGCTGATAGATTGGACCCTTACGCGCTTTGATATCCGGAACCCACCGCTTGATCATCATCGCTCTCGATACATACATTCGGAAGATTGTATGCGAAAAGCAGTTTGCTTAAAGCATTTGTTAATCGTCGGCGTTCGAGTCCGCCTGACACCTTCGTCGCATTGTCGCCAAACGTCGAACCAACCGCCGGAAGATGCAAGACCGTCACTCGGTAGTAGGACGTTTGCTCCGCTTGACCCGCTTCCCAGCGGCACGCTCGGCATCGCTTTGCAGCACCGATAAAGCCACGAAAGCCCGTGTCGCCGCGCTCCTGTACCCACTCTTGCGAAGCAGCAGCGCGGCCGTCCGCTGCGGCAGTGCCGGCTCAAGCTGGACGCTGCACAGCTCGCGATGCTCACGCGTGATTGCGGCTGGAAGCAGCGTCGCAAGTGCACTGCGGCTGACGACTTCAATCGCGGCGCTGATCGAATTGACTTCCATTGCAAGCCGCGGCGCCACGCCGTTCTCGCGGAAATAACGGTCGATGTATCGGCGCGTCGCGAATTCTCCGTTCAACAAGATCAGCGGCTCCTCCTTGAGTTCGTTGAGCGTCATGCCAAGCTGCCCTCTTGCTCGGGGATGCGCCTTGCCGATCATCAGCGCCAGTTCCTCGACGAAAAGTACCTGCGGCTCGATTTCCTCATTCGAGACCGTGTCGAATGCGATTCCGACGTCCAGCGCGTCGTCGGACAGCAAGGCCTCCATCCGATCTTGCGGCATCTCCGTGAAGCTCAGCATGATTTTCGGATGCAGACGGTTAAATGCCTCAATCAACGGTCCGACGAAGTAAGCGGTGAACGTTGGGGTTGCCGCGATGCGCAGAACGCCGCGGCTGAGGTCCTGAACATCGGAAATGGCGCGCTTGCCGGACTCGAGTTGCTGCAGCGCACGCCGCGCGTGGCTGACATAGGCCTCCCCTGCGTCGGTCAGGCGAATAGAACGCCCAGTCCGATCCAGCAAGAGAGCGCCGAGGGCTTCTTCGAGTTGTCGGATCTGCTGCGAGAGCGTGGGCTGAGATACGTGCAGGGCCTGCGCGGCGCGCGTGAAATTGCGATGCTCCGCTACGGCCAGCAGATACCGGATATGTCGTAGCAGCATGGTTGCGACTCCTTCGGTATTGGTCTTCCCTATAGATCGGATAAGAAACCGGTCTTGGACACTATAGCCGAAACCGTCGAGCATTCACCTCATCGAGTCACCGTTCACAATCGCGGAGTGAAAGATGCGAGACATCATCGACGGATTTCTCAGGTTTCAGCGGGAAGCCTTCCCGCAGCGCACGAAACTCTTTAAGAGGCTTGCAACGAGCCAAAATCCCCGCGCGCTGTTTATCTCGTGTTCAGACAGCCGGCTCGTGCCCGAACTCGTGACGCAGCGTGAACCGGGCGACCTGTTCGTCATCCGTAATGCCGGCAACATCGTTCCTTCTCATGGTCCGGAACCGGGCGGCGTGACCGCGACCGTCGAATATGCCGTCGCGGGACTCGGCGTGACCGACATCGTCATTTGCGGCCATTCGGACTGCGGCGCCATGACTGCAATCGCGACATGTGCCTGCATGGATCACATGCCGTCGGTCCGGAGCTGGCTCAAGTATGCGGACTCAGCGCGGGTCGTGAACGAAGCACGCAAGCATTCGAGCGAACGCGACCGCATCGACTCGATGATTCGCGAAAACGTCATCGCCCAGCTTGCCAACATCAAGACTCATCCCTCCGTGCGGCTCGCGATCGAGCAAGGCGTCCTCGCGATCCATGGCTGGGTCTATGACATTGAAACGGGATCCGTCGACGCGCTCGATGGTGCCACCCATCGTTTCGTCTCACTTTCGAAGCATCCGAACGCGTGTGCAGAACCGGCCCGTGCGAGCCTTGCCGCCTGACCAGCACCTTAACTTCCCATCCGGAGATTCATCATGAGTCAGTCCCAGTACCGTCAGAACGCGCGTGCAACGCTGTCCGACGCAATCATCGACGCCAAGATCGCGAAGAACCTAACCTTCAAGCAACTCACGGAAGGCACCGGACTCAGCATCGCCTTCGTGACCGCCGCGCTTCTCGGACAGCATCCCCTGCCGGCGGATGTGGCAAGAGTCGTGGCCGACAGGCTCGGTCTCGACTCGGACGCGGCGCGCGCCCTGCAGACGATTCCGATGCGTGGCAGCATTCCGGGCGGCGTACCCACCGACCCGACGATCTACCGCTTCTACGAAATGGTGCAGGTCTATGGCTCGACGCTAAAGGCTCTGGTACATGAAGAATTCGGCGACGGCATCATCAGTGCGATCAACTTCAAGCTCGACATCAAGAAGGTCGACGATCCGGAAGGCGGCCATCGGGCGGTGATCACACTGGACGGGAAATATCTTCCCACGAAGCCGTTCTGAGCTCACGAATGCTTGGCCACGAAGCGCGAGCTAGCCGCACGCCGTTTGCGATATCGGGTTCGACATAATGCGGCCGAGAACGTGAGGCTTTTAGGAATGCGTTGGATCTCTCGAATTTCATCAACGTCTTGCTGATGGTCATACTCAGACTGCCGACGATTGTGCCTTCGTTGTGCAGCATCGGTGCGGCACGTCCGTTTCAGCCTCCTTAAGCCTTCGCTCGCCGTCCAGCGCGCCTGCCGCATCGGGGCGAGTGGCGGGCACGTCGACGATCGTGCTGCCGAGGCAAGCGCTCAAGACGTCTCGTCGTGTTAGGCATAAAGGCGCGGGGCGGCGCGCGGCAGCATGTGAACCAAGATGATCCGCTTATAGGGATAGTCGATCGCATACATGACACGGTCCGTGCCACTCATACCGTGGGTGGCTTTGATGGCCGTTTGATCTGCCACACGGTCGACGAACTCAACAAGCTCGACGGCGTGTCAATCACGGCGGGTAACAAGAAGCGCTTCTATCAGACCACCGCCACGGCCCGTTGGATGAAGTCGACGGCCGCCCGCAGCGAATGCGGGCGGATTGCTGACAGATGACACGAGACTGCGCCGTCCACCAAGACGCCCGCTCGCTGCCCGTCCAGAGCAGCTCCTCAGCGCGGCGCCGCCGCCGCATGACTCTTCTCAAACGACCGGCACATTCAGCGGATCGTTCAGTTACAGCCGCTTGAATGCGGACGCGGCGACGTCCCGTTCGTTAAAGGCGTCGCGCATCTTGTCCCGATAGAAGATGTGATACCGCGAGTCAGCACCGCGGCGATTTTCGATCTTCGATCGCCATCGCCGCTTCGGACCGCACACCGGATCGCAGGGCTACATCCGTAAGAAGGATGCGACGTGCGGCACATCACCATGCAGTAGTACCGCCGTCGATAGCGAAGTCGGCGCCCGTGACCCAGCCGGCTTCGTCGCTGGCGAGGTACAGCGCGCAATACGCGACGTCCTCGGGCGTTCCGACACGTCCATTCAACATCAGCTTGCGTTTCATGGGCTCGAACCATGCAGGGTTTTCCATGAGTGCAGCGGTAGCCGCGGTTCTCACGAGCCCAGGTGAAATACTGTTTACCCGAATGCCATGTTTGCCGCCTTCCATGGCCAGGTGACGCGTCATTGCGATGACCCCGCCCTTGCCCGCGGAGTGCGCAAGTGCGGGAAGCACCTCATAGGCCATTTTCCCGGATACCGATCCACAATTGATGATCGACCCGCCCCGCTCCTTGAGGTGTCCCCACGCGGCCTTGCACACGTTGAACACTATATCGAGTTCGCCCTTCATCGTGCCACGCCACATCTCGATAGTCATCTCTTCGATGGGCGCGAAGTGCACCTTTGCAGCGTTGTTGTAGACGATGTCGATGGCACCATAACTTGCCACGGCGGAGTCAATCAGCGCCTGAGCCTGATCCGCTTCGGAAGGGTCGCAGGGAGCAAGCGCCACAGCGATCCCGCCAGCTTCGCGAATCGAATCGATCGTCGCGCTGCCGCTCTCCTCGTCGATGTCGCATCCCACCACTTTCGCCCCTTCTGCAGCGAATAGAATCGCCGCAGCGCGTCCCATGCCGCTGCCAATTCCGGTTATGACAGCCACCTTCCCTTCGAGTCGTCGCGCCATCTCAATCTCCTCCGTGTGTATCTGCTATCACACGGCGTGTGCCGCCGCGTGATACTGAAAACGCAGCACCGATCACTCTTCTAGCTCAAGGAACGGTGTCCTAATAAATGAAAAAAGCTCAAGGGCATGCGCCTTCCGACATGTTTTCGAACCTCCGGAAACTATCTCGGACCGCCATAATTCTGTTGACGGCAGCCTCATCAAAAATTTAGCATACGTCTGTCATTCTAGGAAGCCAAACATGAGATTGATTAGCTTTGAACACCAGGGTACGGCGTCATGGGGCTTGCTCGATGGCGCGCGCGTCATCGATGCCGGACCGCTCGCATCGCGATTCGGCGCGACTTTGAAAGAAGCGCTGCAGAAGGACACGTTGTCCGACCTGGGTGGTTGGGCTGCAACCGCCGACGCTGCGCTTCAGCTTGCAAATGTCAACCTCCTGCCGGTGATTCCGGACCCGCAAAAGATCCTATGCGTAGGGATCAACTATCTGTCGCACGTGCAGGAGACAGGGCGCGAAGTCCCAAAGCATCCTATGATCTTCACGCGGTGGGCCGACTCCCAAACCGGTCACGAGGGGCACATCGTGCGCCCTAACGTCTCGGAGAAGCTCGACTTCGAAGGCGAGCTGGCCGTCGTCATCGGGAAGCGGGCGCGGCATGTAAAGCAGGCCGACGCCCTGCAACACGTTGCAGGATATGCCTGCTACAACGACGGCACCGTGCGCGACTGGCAGAAACATACGATCCAGTTCACGCCGGGCAAGAACTTCCCCGCCACGGGCGGCTTCGGGCCTTGCCTTGTCACGCCCGACGAAGTGGGCGACCCGTCGTCCCTCAAGCTCATCACCCGCCTGAACGGCGCGATCGTCCAGGAAGCGTTCACGAATGACCTAATTTTCGACGTCGCACGGCTGATCGAGTACTGCTCGGTATTCACCGAGCTCTTGCCGGGCGACGTGATCATCACAGGCACGACCGGCGGCGTCGGAGCGTTTCGCGATCCGCCGCTGTGGATGAAGCCGGGCGATGTTGTGGAGGTCGAGATCTCGCGCGTCGGCACGCTGAGAAACATCGTCGTCGACGAACTGCTATGACCGACAGATCGGCTTGGAACGCTTCAGGGACATAAACAGGAGGGTCATTTGACTTTTTCGCTTCAGCAAAGCACGCCCGCGCGCCTGCATCACCTCCACGTCGTGTCGGACAACCCCGGGCGGCTCGCCGAGTTCTATACATCGCAGATGCAGATGACCTCTGTGGGTGGAACAGGCCATGATCGGGTTGTCCTGGTCGGTCGGGACCGCGCGATGGAGATCACCGCGCGTTCGAGCGGGCAGGGGCCGCATTTCGGCTACGCGATGCGAAATCAGGAGGAACTCAACGCGCTGCGTAAGCGACTGCAGAATCATGGGCTAGCCTGCCAGGCTCTGACCGCCTCGCTGTTTCAACCCGGCGCATTCGTGATTGGCGATCCGCAAGGTCGCCGGATGGCGTTCGGACTTGAGATGTCCGACGCGGCATCGGTCGCTAGTCGCGACGGTCTTCCGGCCCGCCTGCAGCACACCGTTTTTCAAACGACCGAACTCGAACGCGTTGTGACCTTCTACACCGATATCGTCGGTTTCTCTATTTCCGACGAAGTAGTGGATGATAACGGCCGTGTCGCAGTGGTATTCCTCCGCTCGGACGACGAGCATCACAGCCTCGCGTTCTTCCAGGGCTCGCGAAACGAATGGGATCACCATTGCTACGAAACCGATAAATGGAACGACATCCGCGATTGGGGCGACCGGTTCGCGGCAATTGATGTGCCGATCTTCTTCGGGCCGGGACGTCATGGACCGGGTAACAACCTCTTCTTCATGGTCACCGACCCCGATGGAAACCGACTCGAATTTTCGGCGGAACTCGCACGCGTCGCGGTCGGCGCCAAGCCCGGTGTTTGGCCTCACGGCGAACGCACGCTAAATAGCTGGGGCCGCGCTTGGATGAGAAGTTGAGGCTACCGTTGGCAACTCCCTCGCGCGCGGCCGACGACTCAGTGTCGTCGGCGCCGCAGGCCACCGTTCCCTCCGTCGGGGAATAACTGGATGCCCCAATTTAGCGTATGGCGGGGTCCCCCACTTCTGCGACGAAACGAAAAGTTGCTCAGCCCCCGCATGGGAGTTTGCGAACAGGCGTCGAGCTGACCTTTGGTGCCCCGGGCTCAATAGACTTCCTGTCCGAATCGTAAATTCCATTCAAGCCACACAAAAAAAGCCGACGCCGGAGCGTCGGAAAAAGGCTCCGAGCGGAGCCCCTGAGAGACGCTTACGACGGTCGACTATTTCGTCCGGCTCGCTATGTACAATTGGCTTGCGCACGACCCTGGTAAGTCGGTTACTCCTGAACGAACTAGAGTCACGGCTTCACGTTATGGCGGAATTGCTCGCTTGCGCCCTCACCCCACTGCGTGACCATGCCTTCCTTGGCCTCCCATACTCCGGTGGTTGCAGTCGCCGAAAGACGGTCCGAGTCGGCCCAATGCTCGTGTGCATAGCCTAGCGGGTCGTTCCAGTAATCGAAGAGTTGGCTTCCAAGCAAGTGGCGACCAATACCCCACAGGTGCTCATAGCCCATCGACTTCAGATAATGGTGGTCGGCCATCACGGCATCGATATCCTGCGCTTCGAACGAAACGTGCTGGAAGCCGGCGGTATCCGAACGCATCGGCAGAAACGCGTGATGATCGACATGCTCGGCGCCTTTATCGACGCGCAAGAACGACGCAATCTGTTCACCGCCGGCCGTGCGAAAGACTTCGTCCGAGGGCAGCATGCCGAGCGTTTCGCGAAACCATGCGGCGGTTTCTTCGACGAGCGGCGTCCCGAGGACGACATGCGCGATCCGCTTGACCGGCGTTGCCTGGCCGCGAGGCAAGCGCAGCGGTTCGTCGGCACGAAGCGTCGGCTCGCGGCCGGTGTTGACGGCCTGACGCTCGACGTTGATCGGCGCGGGCACGGCGATGCCGTAGACGATATCCACGTCATAGCCATTCGGCTCTTTCAGGCGCACTCGCAGACCACCGCCCGGCTCGGCGATCTCTTCAACGTCACGGCCGGTGCCCGCCGCGAGCGTTCTTAGATCCGCCTCACATTTGGCCAAGAAGGCGAATCCCAACAGGCGGGCCGAACCCTGTTCTAGGATATAGCAGTGGTGAACGGGATCGGTGGCGCGCAAGTACACGGATTCGCCCTGCTTTGCGCAGGTGATAAGACCGAAGCGATTGAGGAATGTCTCGACTTGCGTGACGTCCGGCACGCTGCGCCGGATGTAGAGCAGCTCGTTACATTTGATGATACTCATGCTATTGGATCCATGAAAAAATGATGCCGTTAGAGCGACAGCCTTCCACCGTTCACGTGCAGGGTCTGTCCAGTGACGAACCGAGAACCCGCCCCCAGGAGAAAGAGCATCGGCGCGACAACGTCGTCCGGAACGGCAATCCGCTTCAGCGGAATGGTCTCCAAGATCGCGCGAGCCCGCTCGGGTCCGAACCAGTCCTCGACGGTTCCATCGACAGCCTTGCCTTGCCCGCTCCCACCGCCCAGGAAGGCGGTATTGACGAGGCCTGGAGCGACGGAATTTACACGTACCGGCGCCCACTCTTTTGCAAGCGTTTTCGCAAGCGCAAGCAGGCCCGCCTTGGACGCGCTGTAGGCGGCGAAACCGGGATCCGCCTGAACCGCAAGACCCGACGAGACGAAAACAACCGAAGCGTCAGGCTTCAGCAATGGCCGTGCGCTTACCGCAGTCAGAAATGCACCGCGGAGGTTCACCTCCATCGTCTTGTCCCACTGCCCGATCTGATGATCCACCGCAGGCGTAGGCGGAATGCCGATCCCGGTGACATAGGCAAGCCCATCGATCCGACCATGCAACTCGCCGACCTGTTTAAAGGCCGCCGCGATCGACACTTCGTCGCGCACGTCCACGGCGATGGCTGGTCCAGCCAACGCGGCCGGCTTGTCGCGGATCGCCTGTTCCGTATCCAGTCCCACGACCTGCATGCCGTTTGCCTCGGCGGCTCGGCACAGCGCCGAACCGATGCCGCCGTGACTGCCCACGACAACGAGCCTGTACCCGTCGGCCGGGGCGAGCGCAGGAAATTCGAGGTTCGCGAGGCCGTGTTCCTTTTCCAATGACATCAGCGGTTCTCCGTGAAGTTGACGATACCCGCCGGCTGACGATAGCGCTTCATCGTCCTTAGGGCGATGACGGACGAAGCAAGCGCGGCAACGGCACTGACGAGCGCAATTGAATGACCGATCGCATTGGGGCCGCCCCCGAATACGTGACCGGCAACCCAGGCGACGATGACCGAGGCTCCA
This sequence comes from Caballeronia turbans, assembly GCA_001544655.2. GTDB lineage: Bacteria > Pseudomonadota > Gammaproteobacteria > Burkholderiales > Burkholderiaceae > Caballeronia > Caballeronia turbans. Next base: position 45,146 of record FCOD02000017.1, on the reverse strand, counting down.
CCCAGGCCAACCAGATTCATGACGAGGAACAGAATGCCCGAGTTGATCGCGCGAATTCGGTTCGGCGTGACGGACTGGGCCGACGCGGTTATTGCGCCAAAGTACGAGTTCTGCACGAGGTAGTACAAGAAGGCTGCGAACAGGGCTGCATAACGGTTGTCCATAAGCGGCCCCATCACAGGCACGATGATGACGAGCGAAGCGATGAGCACCGTGCGCATATGTGCGTCCTGTTGACCGCGGCGCAGCAGCATGCCAGTAAGCGACGGGCCGAAATATGCGCCGATCACGCATCCGGCCATGAGTGCGATCCCCAGGCCCATTCCGGTCTGGCTGGCCGTCATGTGGAAGACGCGGATGAAGTGCGTCGGCAGCCAGCCGAGATTCGCGAACATGACGATCGACAACAAGGTCGCGCATGTGTAGAGCGGCACCAGATGACCGCGCAGGGCCCACAGTTGACCGCAGGCTTCACGGATGGAGGGAACCGGCGTGTCGTCCAGACGCTTGGGCTCCTTCACGAGCGCGAGCAACGCGCCTGTGAGCAGGATCCCGGGCAGACCAACCGCGATGAACACCAGTTGCCATGCTTGGAACTGCCCGCCGAACAATACTCCCGCGAACTTCGCCGCGTAGTCGAGCGCCGTACCCCCGACCACGAGCGCAAGGCCGCCACCCAGCATCGCGCCCATCGAGAAAAGCGCGTTGGCGCGGATCAGCCGCTTCGGCGGGAACAGATCGGCGAGTAGGGAATAGGCGGCCGGCGCGAGCGCAGCTTCGCCGATGCCGACGCACATGCGCGCGACGAACAATTCCGTGAAGCTGTGGGCGAAGGCGCAAGCGATCGTTGCGGCACTCCAAAACGCCATCCCTGCGGCGATCAGAATGCGCCGGCTGCTGCGATCTGCAATCCGCCCGAGTGGCAGACCCAGGATGCAGTAAAAAAGCGCAAACGAAAATCCCTGAAGAAGACCGATCTCAACATCGTTGATATGAAGGGTCTGCTTGATCGGCGCGACCATCAACGACATGACTTGGCGGTCGACCAGCGAAATGATGTACGCGACGATGAGAACCGCGAGCGTGGTGTAACCCCTGGACAGCGGCAACATCGATGCCGCGGCTTTCGAATCCGTCGACGCCGCGCGATGTGCCATGCCGTTCTCTTCGTTCGAAGCCGCCGCTTCTAAACCTTCCCTGGATGCATCCTGACCGCTGATCGGCCTGACTTGTTGCCCCCACCGCGGGCTGTCGCTCGTTGCCATGCTGTCTTCCTCCGGTTCGTTATGAAATTATTTTGTGCACAAAGACGGTTTTGTGCAAGTAGAGATGTTCCCTATAACAAACGGAGACCACAGGCAGAGAGCCGAGCCAGCGTAGTCGACTAAGTCTACCGAAAACTTTGTGCACAAAAATGGGAGAAAGCGAGCCGCTTACGGGAGCGCTCGGTCTAAAAACGAAAGAACAGAATTGATGTAGCGCGAGTGGCTCGATGGCGAGGGCGGCCGTGGTGCCGCGGCGTTCCTGACGAACGCAGGGAGGCAAACGCGTGCATCCTAGACGCTTACGCGTCCTGGACGCTTTTGATCAGCATGACATTTCGGGCGGTTTGCGCGATATGGTCCCGAAGGATCGCGCAGGCGAGCTCCGACTTCCGGTCAAGAACCGCTTCCATCATACGGCGATGCTCTTCGTCCGTATTGCGCGGCTCTTTCCGGTTCATAACCGAAAAACGCCGATAGCGTTCCGACTGATCGAATAGGCTCGAACACAGCGCGAGCAGGCGCGGCGACTCCGCAGCTGAGAGCATGGCCATATGGAAGAGCTTGTGACGCTCGGTCCATTCTTCGTCGGGCCAGTCGCCTCCTGAAGCCACACGCTTGCGCAGGCGCTCGAGCTGATGGAACTCTGCGACGATGCGCCCCTCCCACTCGCCGTCTCCGTTGGCGATGGATTGCGCCAGCGCGGCGGGCTCAACCAGCAGCCTGAAATTGGTGATGTCCTTGAGGTCTTCGGCGGACACGGTGGCCGCGCGGAATCCCTTGTTGTCGTCCGCCGTCACAAGTCCTTCCGCTACGAGCCGGTTCAGGGCTTCGCGAAGCGGGCTGCTCGACAGCGAATGCTCCTGTTGCAAAACCTCGATGCGCAACTTGGTACCCGGCGCGATTTCGCCGCGCAGGATGCGGCGCCGCAGCGTGTTGAATGCCTGCTCTGAAAGCGGCCGGCTCTTGCCGCCCGCATGCGGCAAGGCTGACTGGATGGTGATGGGCTCGTCGCGTTTCATGATGTCGACATTATGGCGCACTAGCTCGATAGAGGAACTTTTATATGCTGCGGCAGCAGTACGATTTTTCCAGTGATCCGCCCTTCTTCCAAGTCCTCATGCGCCCGGGCGGCGCTCGACAGCGGAAACGTGTCGGCGATCTCCGCTTGAAGAAGACCATTCGCTGCCAGCGCGAGGGCCCGGTCGAGGTCGCCGCTCGTCTGTCCTGTCGATCCATACAGCGTGAGCTGCTTCTGATACAACTCCGTCACGTTGAGCGTGACCTTTCCGCCGCCATGAGACCCTGCGGTGACCAGACGCCCGCCCCGCGCAAGACTCGAGACCGCTTGCGGAAAGAGATCCGGATCGCCGATGTTCTCGAACACGACATCCACGCCGCGTCCGCCCGTCAGCACCATGACCTCCTGCACAAGGTCGGAGCGCCGGTAGTCGATGCCATAATCCGCACCTGCGGCGACCGCACGCGCGACGCGTTCGGGTGCACCGGCCCCCGCGATGACCGTTGCCCCCAGTGATTTCGCCACCTGCACGCCTACAGAACCCAGTCCTCCGCTCGCACCCATCACTAAAACCGTCTCGCCAGGGCATACTCTCGCTTTTGTCTCCAGCAGATGCAGCGCAAGCGGAGCGTGACGCGCGACGACGGCTGCATCTGCAAAATCCAGTTTCGCAGGAACGAGATGCGTGATGCGCGCCGGAACCGCGACGAATTCGGCATAGCCGCCCCATGCTGAAACGCCGAGCAGCACCGGAGGCGCGGATCCGGTCGCGGCCTTGACGAACGGCGAGGTCGCCACACGATCGCCGATCTTACGATCGACCACGTCATCGCCGATTTCGACGATCTCGCCGACCGGGTCGGCGCCGAGCACATGCGGGAGCGTTACTGGCCGGCCGTACCGCCCGGCTCTCACAGCGAGATCGAGCGTTCGATTCACGGTGACCGCGTGCACCCGAATCAGGACTTCGTCCGCTTGCGGCACGGGGCGCGGCACCTCGGCCAGTTCCAACGTTTCCGGACCGCCGAAACGGCGGATCACAATGGCTTTCATGGTGCTTTTCATGGTGCAATCGCCTGGGTCAAGCAGAAATTTTCACGCGCAGGACGCCGAGTCCGGAGACCGCTGCATCCACCACATCGCCATTACGCAAGAATTCGCCGCGGCTGCTGCCCACGCCTGCAGGCGTGCCGGTCAGTACGAGGTCGCCCGGCCAAAGCGTGATGCGCGTCGACAAATCGCGAATCTGTTCGGCAAGCGAGAAGATCATTTTGCCGGTGTTCGAGTTCTGCTTTACGACCTCGTTGACCGACAACTGCAGCCCGAGGTTCTGAGGATCCAGCACGCGGAAGGCGGGAACGAGCCAAGGCCCGATCGGACAAGCGCCGTCAAAACTCTTGTGCGAGAGCCAGTCCATACGGAAGGGGGAACGCTCCGACAGATCGGTGCGGCGGCTCCAGTCTCGCGCCGAAAAGTCGATAGCGACGGTGTACGCGGCGACGTGATTCAGCGCATCTTCCAGCGCGATGTTCTTGCCTTGACGTCCGATTACCGCCGCTAGCTCCACTTCCCAATCGATTGATGTTGCGCCCTCCGGCAGTCTCACGGTCGCTTCCGGGCCGACGATCGAATGCGAACTCTTAAGAAAGTGCCACGAGCGATCGCCGCGGGCCGCCGGCGTGCCCGAGCCCGTGATTTTGGCCATCTCTTCGGCATGGTCGGTGTAGTTCGCACCGGCGCCGTAGATGCCGCCGGGGTTTGCAATCGGCGGCAGCAACCGGACAGAACTTTGGGCCAGCGACTCGCCTGCCCGCGCGGGGTCGAAGCTGGCAAGCCACGGCACAACGTCGGCCCAGCTCTCGAGCACCGCCTTCATCTCGGCGTATTCTTCTTTGCCGGACACGCCCGCAAGGTCGTGAACCCGGTCGTTCACCAGCACACCGGTTCGCGCGCCACGGCTCGACTCATACGAGACGAGCACCGGATACGCAGGAACGTTTGCGAAAGTATCTCTGTTCATCGTCGGGTCTTGTGATCAGATCTCACCGGCCTGCACGCGGCGGCGCGTCTCCGCGATGGTTGCCGAAATCGCTTCAACATAACTCTCGCGCACTTCTTCACCCTTGCGCTTTTCGTCCTCCGACCCGGCCGCGATGCCGTCGAACACCAGCGCGAATGTGAACGTCAGCGTGAGACCGCGCTCAGAATCGCTCAGCACATTCGTGATCCAGCCGTTGTCTGCCGATTCGATGCGCTGAAAGTGCACCTGCACCTCGGGCGTGAACGTGATGCGCTCGCGGACCGTCTTGCCGCGCAGCGAAATCTGGCGAATGAACCCGTCCTCGAACCTCTCGATGACCTCGCACTCTTTCATCGCGGGCACGAACGGAACCGCGTATTCGGCCTTCTGAACCAGGCCCTTCCACATCTGGGCGCGTGTTAGTTGAACGGGCTCGTTGGCCGTATTTACTTCGAAAGCTGCAGAAATGGCGTACATCGGCTGATTCTCCTTAACGATTGAAGATGGCGAGACTCAAGATTTATCGGACGAGGCGGCACGGGCAGCCCGGCGCCGCTCGACTTCCTTCATAGTCAGACTCTGACCGCCTACTGACCAAAGTCCGTCCGCAACTTCGGTAATCGTGACGATCGTTGCGGGGCGGATGCCCTCGCCGCCCTGTCGCACGACGGCCGCAACGATGTCTTCCATGATTGCCAGTTGTTGCTCTCGGGTGAACGCACCCGCCAGATGCTGGACATTTACGAACGGCACGGTTGTCTCCTCGAAATGACTTGGACAAAGTATGCATGTTCTAAAGGATTCTGCAAACAAAGGGTTTGCCCCTAGCTGGGCATCAAACTGCGCCTGCGCATGGGCTACGTTGTCGTTCCACGCGTTTATCGAAGCGCCGCCACTGGTCGGGGATTAGCCTTACTTGCACAAAATATGTTTTATGCACAAACTTGTTGAGTGACGATAGGCGACTGGTGCGGGTGCCGCGTCTGCCATACCTCCTCGCGAAGTGTTGCGACCGTCACATAGAAACCCGTTCGAAGTCACGAAACCATCGCGCCGTCGTTTCCCTGCCAAGCGCGCATCAAAAAATAGGAATACGGAATGGAGACGAAGCACTTGTTTTGCGCCGCCCTGATCGCTTGCGCCTCGCAAGCCCATGCACAGAGCGTCACGCTTTATGGTTTGCTGGATAACAGCATAGAAGTAGCGAACACTGGCGGCGGCACGACTGCGCGCATGGATCCCGGCATGTACCTCGGTTCGCGATTCGGCATGCTCGGAAAGGAAGATATTGGCGGCGGGTACTCCATTAATTTCATCTTGGAGCAAGGCATCCTCACCACGACGGGCGCGGCAAGTGTTCCCAACTCGGCCTTCGGCCGTCAAGCTTGGGTTGGGTTCGGCAGTCCCTATGGCGAGGTCCGCTTCGGGCGACAGAACTCGCCTGTGTATATTCCGGTCTCCGGCGCGCTCGACGCGTTCAACGGCCAGACAATTGGTTCCGGCCTAATCAGTTTTCTTGCAATCGTGCCCCGGGTGAGCAATGCCATCTCCTACCAGTCGCCTGAGATAGCAGGTACCAAGGCGCAGTTGATGATCAGTCTTCGCGATGCGAGCAATTCGTCGCAGAACGGAATCGCTAGTTATCACATCGGCATCCAATACGCAAAAGGGCCGGTAGGCGCGGTAATCGGCTATCAGCGCGTCGAAGACCCGGTGGGAGTTGTCTGGCCAGGTTCAAGTGCCGGCACAGTCTTGAAAGCGCTTTATGCCGGCGCCTCGTACGATTTGGGCAATCTCACCTTCTATCTCGGCTACAACAACAACCGGCAATCGGACACGCCGCTAAATCGAGACGTGCTCACGGCATCGGTGCGCTACATGTTCAATCCGGCGACGTTCTTCTCCTTCGGAGCAGCACACTTGCACGACAAGTCGAACCTAGACAATAACGCTGATCAGGTAGGCGTGATGCTTAACTATTTCCTTTCCAAGCGGACCAACGTGTACGTTGCCGCATCTTGGATCGAGAACCACAACCGCGCTACCTTCGCCATGAACGGTGCGACGACCGCGGGCATTCCGGTCGCCTATCCGGGCGCTCCCGCACGCGGCATGCAACTCGGGTTGGTGCATAAGTTCTGACCTGCCGATTCACGAATCGTGGTTGAGCTACCGCGCGGATCGGGGAGCTTCCGTCTGCCGACCAACCAATGAAAAAAGGCAGATCCAGTCATGGATCTGCCCTGAACCATTCATCCACGAGCTTCTGTCAGGCCACGAAATCCGGCTGGCGCGCCGGCGCCGCGCGTACGAACGCCGGATGATCCGCGGCAAATTCATACACCGCCAGGCTGCGCGCGTAGGGACGGAGATCGCAGCCCATCCGCAAGGCGTTCGAGATTTGCGGCACGAGGCACACATCCGCGAGCGTCGGCTGGTTGCCGAAGCACCACGGTCCGGAATACTCGCGAGCGAGCATTCGCTCCACACTTTCCATGCCCTCCGCGATCCAGTGACGGTACCAGTCGCTCTTTTGCTGCGCCGTCACGCCCAGTTCAGTCTCCAGATACCGCAGCACTCGGAGGTTGTTCACCGGATGAATGTCGCAGGCGATCAGCGAAGCGAACTCGAGCACGCGCGCGCGGCTGTGCGTTTGCAACGGAATCAACCGTGGCTCAGGATGAACCTGGTCGAGATAGTCGATGATCGCGATGGACTGACCCAGTGTGAAGCCGTCGTCGACAATAGCCGGCACCGCGGCGGATGGATTTACGTTCGCGATGTAGTTGACGGCGCGGTGCTCGCCCTTGCGTATGTTGACCGGCAGCGTATCAAAAGCGACACCCTTGAGCGCCAGCGCGATGCGCACGCGATATGACGTCGAGCTGTTGAAGAAGCTATGTAATTGCACGGCGGATCCCATGGTCGATGATGACGGATGTCGCGCTACACGACGCGTACGGTCAGTTCGCCGAGGCGTTCCACGCCGACTTTCATCGTGTTGCCCGGCTTGACGGCGCCGACACCTTCCGGCGTGCCGGTGAAGATCACGTCGCCCGGTTCCAGTCGGAAGAATTTCGACAGATATGCGACCGTCTCCGCGACCGACCAGATCAAATGCGACACATCGCTCTTCTGCTTTGTGACGCCGTCGACATCGAGCCAGAGCCCGGCTTGTTCAAAGTGGCCGACGTCGCTTACCGGATGAATCGGGCCGAGCGGCGCAGAACGGTCAAACGCCTTGCCAATTTCCCAGGGACGGCCCATCTCGCGCATCTTCATTTGTAGGTCGCGGCGGGTCATGTCGAGACCGACCGCGTAGCCCCATACGTGACTCAACGAGTTCTCGAGCGTGATGTCTGAGCCGCCCTTGCCGATCACTGCAACCAGTTCGGCTTCGTAGTGATAGTTCTGGGTTTCCGACGGGTACGCAAGTTCGAGGGTCTCGTCATAGCCGACGGGCACGATGGCGTCGGCGGGCTTGCAGAAGAAGAACGGCGGCTCGCGATCGGGATCGAAACCCATTTCGCGCGCATGCGCGGCATAGTTGCGGCCCACGCAGTAAACGCGGCGTACGGCAAAGTGGGCATCGCGGCCCGCGACAGGAACCGCGACCGGTGCTTCGGGAGGGAAAACGAATGCCATGATGGTATCGACTCGAAATGGAGAAAATTGGAAGCGCAGTACGCTCGTGAATATGAATTTAGTGACGCTCTTCGCGAAGGAGATTGAGTGCGGACAGCACCGGGCGATCCGAGTAGCTAAACACCACGCTCTCCGCGGACGCATTCAACCGAACCGGTGCCCACGACGGTGCCACGAACACGTCATGCGGTGCGAAGCTGAACACGCGCTCGCCGATGGCCACCTCGCCGTTGCCTTCGACGACGCAATACACCGTAGCGTCGGTACTGCGGTAGGTGCGTCCGTTGAAGCCCGCCGGCAGGTACTGCATGAACGTGGCGATCGTCGGCATCGGCCAGCCGCCGGTCGTCGGATTCACATAGCGCAGCTTCACGCCGTCCCACTCGTCGACTGCTCCGTTGCGATACAGAGTGTCCAGCGCTTCGCGGCTGCGTGCGTAGGGGTAACTAAAGATCGGCGAGGTCGGATCGCTTACGCGATGCCGCACCGGGGCCATGTTGTGCCCGAAGCGCGCAAAGCTCTCGCCTTCCGCGCGTGACACAGGCTGCGTCTTCTCCGGATAATTCTCGGCGAAGCCTGCGTCAATCTGCGCTAGCAAGGGAATGTCCAGACCGTCAAGCCAAACGACTGGCTCGCCGCCCTCGTCGACTGAAGGATTGCCGTGGTCGTGCCAGGTCCATGACGGCGTGATGATGAAGTCGCCTGGATGCATCGTGGTGCGCTCACCATCAACCGCCGTCCACGCCCCCTTGCCCTCGACGATGAATCGCAGCGCCGACTGCGTATGGCGATGACTCGGTGCAATCTCGCCGGGTAAAATCAGTTGCAGCCCGGCGTATAGATTCGGCGTCATGCTCGACTTTCCCGGCAGCCCTGGGTTTTCGAGCACCAGCACGCGCCGCACGGCTTCCTCGGCGCTGATGACGTCGCCCGCCTGCATGACGAGCTCGCGCACTTGCGCATACTTCCAGATGGCCGGCTCGGCCTTCGGCTGCGGTGACTTCGGCACCAAGTTATGCAGCGATTCCCACAGCGGTGCCATGCGTTGCTGTGAAATCTTTGTGTAGTACGCCGCGCGCGATGCGCGGATCTGTTCCGTGGACATTGCATGTCTCCTTCTGACGTTGGTCGATCGAGTGCGACGCGTAGGAACGCCCTATGCTGCGTCTTGCTCCGCGATGAATCCGCGACGTTCATTAGCCGGCATCAGGCGCTGCCTTGCTCCAGCGCTGTGACCGCGTTGTCCGCTACCCGGCGCGCGTGGAGTGCCCATGCGGCGCCAGCGGACACGAGCGCGGGAACGCAGCCGAGCATGAACAGATGCGCGGGATCCCATCGCATCTCGAGCAAGGCGCCGCCAATGAGCGGCCCCATGATGGAGCCGATGCGCCCGACACCGAATGCCCAGCCGACACCAGTCGCGCGAATCGCAGTCGGATAGCTGCGCGCGACCAGGGCGTTCGCGGCAATTTGACCACCGACGATGCAGAAGCCCGCCGCAAGGATGGCGCAGACCATCACCGAAAAAGCGCCGTGCACATTCAAGCCGAGCAGCAGCACGGCGGCCGACGCCCCCGCATAGACAAGCGACAGCAGCGCGAACGGCCAGCGACGGTCAATAAAGCGCCCGAGCAGCAAGGTGCCCGCCACGCCTCCAACTTGGAATAGGCTGCTGGTCGTCACCGCGCGATCGACAGACAGCCCGCTTTCGCTGAGCAAAATAGGCAGCCAACTCGAAAACAGATACACCTCGAGCAGACTCATGAAGAAGATCAGCCAAAACAGCACTGTCGTGCGCGCGCGATCCTTCGAGAACAACTCGGCCACCGATGACCGGGCCGCATCACGCGCATGGCGGATGAACCGGTCGTCGGGATCGATGTCGACGGTTGGCGCGATGCGCGCCAACGCCGCTACGATCCGCTCCCGCGCCATGCCCTTCGCCACCATGTAGTCGAGCGATTCCGGTAGATAGCGCATTAGCACGGGTGTAAGCAACAACGGTGCGATTCCCCCGGCTATCAGCACGCTGCGCCATCCGAAATGGCCGATCAGCGATGCCGCCACCACGCCACCCAGCGCCGCGCCCAGCGAGAACCCGCAGAACATGACCATCACGACCGTGCTGCGAATTCGTGCTGGGGCGTATTCGGACGTCAGCGCGATCGCGTTCGGCATCACGCCGCCAAGACCTAGGCCAGTCAGGAATCGCATGACGAGAAGCGCGCCGACCGAATCGACGCTTGCGGTCAGAAGTGAAAACACGCCGAACACGACCACGCTCAGGATTAGTCCGATTTTGCGGCCACGCCTGTCGGACAGCGAACCGAACAATAGAGCCCCGACCATCAGACCGGCGAGGCTCGCGGCGAACACAGGGCCGAAGGCCGACTTGCTCACATGCCATTCCGCCGCGAGCGCCGGCGCGATGTACGCGATGGCTTGGGTGTCGAAGCCATCGCAGAACACAGCTAGACAGCACAGCAGTGCCACGAGAAAGCGTGTCTTGCCGAATGGGCCTTCGTCGACGAGCCGGGTGATATCGATATGTTGCATACAGTCTCCTGCTCCGCCACGAGCATTGTTTTGACGAGGTGTCGCGACGGCCCGCATCGACTCTTCGACAGCACGCTCTCGCAATCACGAAGCGATAGTCACATTTCGGCAGACGTCTGTCAATATAGGAATGCGACGATGCATGACTGCATGCTTCGTCGCAGACCGATTGAACCGGGGCTTCAGACTGAGTGAGTTATGCGTCGGTGGATCCGACGATACTCACGCGCGTATTCTCGTTATGGTGCGTCACAAACTTCTCGAGCAATCGGAGAAAAGTGGACGCTTCTTCCGCGCTGAACGGCGCAAGCAGCGACTTACGCTCCCGTTCGGCGAACTTTGCGGCCTGGCGCAGCGCGTGCTTGCCGTCCGCCGTAATCAGTATTTCGACCTTGCGCGCGTCGAGCGGACTGGGCGATTTCATCGTTAAGCCGCGTTCGGTGAGCAGCTTGATGACGAGCGCAGTGGTCGACCGGTCAAGACCGATCAGACGTGCGACGCCGATCTGACTCATCGGCCCGGCTACGTTGAGAATATAGAGCACGCCATACTGACTTGGCGTCAGATCGATCGGCGCGCACGCCTCGATGAACATGTCCATCGCAATCTGGTGCGCCCGGCGAATCAAAAAGCCCGGGCGCCGATAGAGTTCATCGAGCGCCGGGTCGGAAGTGGGCGATTGGGCGGTTCTCTTTGTCATTCCGCGTAAGGGTTATAAGGTCTGTGCCGAGCAAGTTTAACCTAGCGCTTGCAGCAAGCTCGTCTAGTCTTCCGAACGTTGTTGACACGGCGCGCGGCTCTCACTAATATTCGGCAGACGTCTGTCAATTATCGCCGATGCCAAGAACTGGTGTCGTTCGTGAATCGCACGATTGTGCACGGAGGAGATATGTCAAAGGAATGTGAAGTCGCGGTGATCGGTGCGGGCATCGGCGGATTGACGCTCGCGCTTGCACTGCACGATGCAGGAATCAGTTGCCGCGTATATGAAGCGGTGCCAGAGCTTCGTCCGCTTGGCGTGGGCATTAACGTGTTGCCGCATGCCACGAAGGTGTTGGGGCGTCTCGGCCTTAACGAACGGCTGGCTCAAGTCGCAGTGGCAACGAAGGAAGCTGCCTTCTTTAACAGACACGGCCAACTGATTTATCGTGAGCCGTCGGGCGTTGCTGCCGGCTATGCGACACCACAGTTCTCGATTCATCGCGGAGATCTCCAAACCACGCTCTTGGAAGCGGTACGCGAACGCCTCGGTGACGATGCCGTCGTGCTCGATCGTAAGTGCGTTGGTGCATCGAGTTCGGATGACGAAGCCATCGTCAACTTCGTGGATTCGAACGATCGCGCGTACGCCGTTAGAGCTTCGGTTGCCGTCGCATGTGACGGCTTGCATTCGGCGCTGCGCAAGCAGTTCTATCCGGATGAAGGGGCGCCGCGTTACTCGGGCGTGAACATGTGGCGCGGCGCGGTTCACTGGAAGCCCTTTCTCAGCGGCGCTACGATGGTGCGCGCCGGCGCGCTGGTGCCAGGCGTCGGCAAGATGGTCATTTACCCGATTCGCGACAATGTCGACGAACAGGGCCGTCAGCTCGTGAACTGGGTGGCGGAAATCAATGCGCCACAGCCTGCGCGTCGCGACTGGAATGGTGCCGGACGCCTTGAGGATTTCTTCCCAGCGTTCGCTGACTGGCACTTCGACTGGCTCGACGTGGCGGCCATGATCGAATCAACGGAAGGCATTTTGCAGTTCCCGATGGTGGATCAAGACCCGCTGCCGCGGTGGACGTTCGGTCGGCTCACGCTGCTTGGCGACGCGGCTCATCCGATGGTGCCGCGTGGTTCCAACGGCGCGGGTCAAGCGATCGTCGATGCCGATGTGCTCAGCGCATATCTCGTCGACATCGGCGTCGGTCCGGAGGCACTTATGGCTTACGACAGGGAACGCGTGAAGGCGACGGGCGAGGTGGTGCTTACCAATCGCAAGGCGCCGCCCGACAAGATCCTGCAAGTGGTGCATGAAAGGACGAATGGGCAGCCGTTCACGTCGCTTGCAGGAATTATCGACGAGGCCGAGCTTCAGAGTATTACTGCGAGTTACAAGCAAGTCGCCGGTTATACAGTGAAAGGACTGGAGGCTTCGTCCGGCGCCTAAGGTAAAGCACGACAGATCCCTCGCTATACGCGAGGGACGCTGCCTTCACTGCCCAGCTGCCTTTACTCGTAGTGCGTTATTGACCGCCTCCACGCCGGGTGTATCACGCGCGGCAGCGACGACGAGCTCTATCTGACCGGCCTCCGGTACCGAACCTCCAAGCGTGATCGTACCGTTTTTCGCGACCACAACGATATTGAGCACGTCGATGCCCTTCACCTTCGCGAGTCGGCTTCGCACCGTTTTCGCGAGCCGTCGATTGGCAAGTCTTGCTTCTCTTGCCGACGGGACCGCGCTGGACGGGGCAACATCCGACGCAACCGCTTCATTACCCTGAGCGCTCACGCCCCCGATTCCCGCCAGCGAAAGCAGGACAGCCAAGCCGGCGCTCATGTGCTTTCTGTTCATGCGTTATCTCCCGCCAAATTAAAACATGTGCCGAACGCCGATTGCGCCGCCCACCGAGGTACCGGCTCCCTCTTTCAGCGCGCCATTGACGGACAGCCCGGTAGTCATCGCGCCGTGATTGTTGACGACGGCTACCTGACCGTACAAGGTGGTGGCCTTTGACAAGTAGTAGTTAATCCCCGCGGATCCGAGCAATGAATGGTTGGCCGTGTTATTGCGGTCGCTGGCGTACCAGACGCCAGCGTTCACATCGATTTCAGGAGTAGCCAGAAAATCGGCGCCTCCGCCCCAGACGTTATTGCTCATTGCGCCAGCGACCTTGTAGCTCGTGTAGGAAGCTTTGACCGTCAGTTTCCCGAAGCGATAGCCTCCGCCGATCATCCGGCCGGCGAATTCAACGGTCGTAGGCACAGGAGTCGAGGCCGCAGTGCCGCCTGCATTACCGTTGTAAATCGAAGCGGCGAGCAGCAGGCTTCCGTTGTCGTATTTCACGCTGGCTGAGTACTGCTGGCCGGCTTGGAAATCGCCTGGCGAGCCACCAAATGCATACATGACGCTCGCCTGTAGACCAGCCATGACCGGGGTGGTGTAAGAGATCGCGTTGGCGTTGGCCAGGCCTGTCCCCACCACGTTGTCAATGTAATGCACGACGCTGGTGCCGAACGGTGCGAGGCCACGTGGATCAAGATCATAGAGAGTCAGAAAGAAGGGGGAGAATTGCAGACCCATCTTCAAGTTGCCGATATCGCTGCGCAACTGCATCCAGGCTTGCCGACCAAAAAAATTGCCATTGGAGCTGTTGTACCCCCCGTTGGTCATGTTAATGCCGCTTTCCAGATCGAAATCGAGCTTTAATCCCCCGCCAAGATCCTCGGTGCCCTTCAAGCCGAATTGCGAAGGGGAAAGACCGCTATCAATCAATGCAAATTTCTTTCCTGTTCTATTCCCCGATGAATCAATCGATTTACTAGAGTAGAAAAATCCGCTATCCACAATCCCATACAGCGTGACATTGCTTTGTGCTTCAGCATGCGTACTGCACACGCAAACACCTAAGGCGGTCGCCACGTGCGCCGCCGATTTCCTCTTTAACATCGACCGTCTCCTCCTGTATATGCGTTACAAGATTGGTCTTATCTTTTTCACTTGATCAAGGCAGGCTTGAATGATTTCCGAAGTGGATGGATGGCTTGCTCCACCTGTCCAGAGAGACAGACGGCGATTCGATTCTATGGGTGTGCGCTTTGATAAACCATTCGCTACGCTCTAAGGTTCGATACAAATCCGGTCTATATCGCGAGCCTTCGAAGGCCAAAAAAAACGCTTCCGGGACTCACGTTGCAACGTGAGCCAGGAAGCGTCGAAGGGTGACCGGACTGCGAATGTTTATTGGCTACAGCGCGAGATATCCGCCGTCGACGGCGATTTCCGCCCCAGTAACGAATGAAGACTGATCGGAGAGCAACCAAACCACGGCGTCTCCGACCTCGTGGGGCGACCCGAGACGGCCGATTGGATGTCGCGACTCGAGCTGAGGCAAAAGGTCCGAGAACTGCGGCTGACTAATGAGCGACTCAATCATCGGCGTGCGGATAATGCCCGGTAAGACCGCGTTCACACGAATACCGCGAGCACCGTATTCGACCGCCGCGCTTTTTGTGACGCCGAGAACCGCAGCCTTGGATGCGCAGTATTCCGCCGCGTTCGGAATCGCCACACGGCCGAGACCCGACGACGTATTGACGATTGCGCCGCCGCCCGACTTCAGCATCGCAGCGATCTCATGCTTGAGGCAGAGGAAGACGCCCTTCAGGTTAACGTCCATCACGACGTCCCACTGCTCCTCGGTCATCTCATGCAGCGCCGCATTACGCTGTTCGACGCCCGCGTTGTTGAACGCCCCGTGAATGCGTCCGAACTTCGTCACGGCACGCTCGACCAGCGCCGCAACGTCGGGTTCCCGCGCCACGTTCGTCTTGACGGCCATTACCTGCACGCCAGAGCGCTTCAGGTACTCCGCGGTTTCCTGCAGGCCCTCTTCATCGAGATCGGCCAGCGCGAGTGAAGCGCCCGCCTCGCCCAATGCGTACGCCGCCGCACGCCCGATCCCACGCGCGGCGCCCGTGACGATGATCGCCTTGCCATCCAATGGATGTTGCATTTCATCCTCCGGGTTAACGGGCTAGTGCATCTGAGGAGCAAAGACAGGGGAGAGGTCGGTATAAATGCGGTAATCGTCGATGCGGCCGTCCTCGGCATGATGCAGGATCACGGAGCACGGCACTTCGATAGCACCGCCATCGTGCCGGGTGTAGACCGTTCTGAAGCGCAATACGGTCGTTTCATCGATTTCCCATTTGCCCGTCATTTCGTGATTCAGTCCGGCAATGCTCGCGTAGAAGCCGCTGACACCCTCCTCCACCTCACGCTTTCCCTTCAACGGCGTGGCATTGGCGAACTGGAATACCACGTCATCTGCGAGATTCGAGAGGAAGCCTTGCACGTTCTTCGCGTCGATATCGGTGAACATTGCTTCGATATTGCAGCGCATATCTGTCTCCTTTCTTGTAATTGCTTGCCGCGGTCGGGCGATCGTTCAAACCTGCGTTGTAGCATCCTCGCGAATGCGTCGCAGCGTGGTGCGAACGGCGTCTAGGTAGGCTTGCTCCATGCCTGCTGCGAATTCCGCTTCCTTCTTACTACCCGGCTCCTCGCCCTCGAGCACAATATCGAACGTGAAGCGCAGCGATAGCGTGCCGTCGGCATCTTCCTCAATGATGTTCTTGATCTGTCCTTTCGCATGTCCCGAGAGGCGCACGAACTCGACACGCTCCTGCGGGAAGAACAGGATCAGCTCGCGCAGGGTTTCCCCATGGAGCACGACTTCACGAATTAAACGGTCCGGCTTCTGTTCGACGATGTCGCACTTCTCGATGGCTTCAACGTATGGCACGGCGTTCTCCGCCTTGCGGACCAGACCTTCCCACACTTGCTGACGATTGAGGCGAACCTTTTCGGAACCGTCTGCAGGATTGACTTCCAGCTTGCGGCTGACGCTGATCATTACTGTCTCCTTTGAGTGAAATATGGTTCTGCAGCGATGGACACGTTCCATGCACTGGATTTGATTCTAGGTGGGCCATGCTGGAACAACCATTGGCACGGCCAATATTCAGCTATCGATCACATTTATTCGCGACTTCTGTGGTTATTCGGCTCCACGGCACCATCCCGGCTTGCATCTTCGGCTCGTATAAACGGCATCGAACGTGCGCTATCAACCTCGTTATATGGACTCGTCAATCAAGCGCTTCGACAATCATTACATCGCCGCATCGCAAGACTGCTACTTCGAGTGCGACCGGCCGATACAGACATAGAACGAAATAGATCAAGAGACACATCATCAAAGTGAAGCTGGAAAAGAAAGCTCAGCCACTTCGCTTCTGAAACAGGAGAACACATGTCAGCGTCCCAATCCGGGCAGCTGAAGACGGTTGCGATCACCGGCGCCGCGTCCGGTATCGGTGCGCACACCGCTCGTCTGCTTATCGCACAGGATATCGAGGTCATTGCACTCGATCGTCACGCACCCGACTTCGACGTCACCCGTTTCATCCAGATCGATCTTGCCGACCCGCTGTCGATCGACGCCGCCGCCGCTCAATTGCCTGGCACGCTCGACGGGTTGTGTAACGTCGCGGGCGTTCCCGGCAATGCGGGAGGCGACATCGTTGCCCGTGTGAACTATCTCGGCCTGCGCCGGCTCACTGAAGCCGTATTGCCCAAGCTCCGCGCAGACGGCTCCATCGTCAATGTGGCTTCTACGGCCGGCCAAAACTGGCAGGCGCGGCGCGCGCTTCACGTCGAGCTCGCGGCCACCCGCGACTTCACGGAAGGTCTGCAGTGGCTCGAACAGCATCCGGTCCCGGACGCGGGCGCCTACGCGTACTTCAAGGAAGCGCTGATCGTCTGGACCATGGCGCGCGCCACGACCCTGCGCAGTGCCGCTGGCATCCGCATGAACTGCATCAGCCCGGGGCCGACCGACACGCCGATCCTGAAGGACTTCCGTGCATCACTCGGTGCCGCGAACGTCGACGACGCGATTCGCCGTGCAGGCGGGGTCGGCACGCCGGAAGCGATGGCGCCCGCAATTGTCTTCCTGCTGCAAGCGCAAAGCGCCTGGATCAATGGCGTGAATCTGCCGGTCGACGGGGGCTTGGTCGCCTCCCGCATTCTCGACCCCGTCTGAGGTTGCTCCCTCCTGTCGCCTAATCACTCTAATCAAGGTTGAAAAGAATGTTCCTCAAGAATTCATGGTATGTGGCTGGCTGGAGCAACGAGATCCAGCGCTCTCTGACGCAACGCTGGATTATCGGCGAGCCGCTCGTGCTGTATCGCACCCAGGCAGGCAAGGTTGTCGCGTTGACGGACCGCTGCCCGCACCGGCGCGCGGCGCTCTCCAAGGGCAATCTGATTGGCGATACCGTGCAATGCGGCTATCACGGCGTCACGCTCGATTGCAGCGGCGCGTGCGTGGCCATTCCGGGCCAGCAGCAGATTCCTCCTTCCATGAAGGTCCGCACTTATCCGGTGGTCGAAAAGTGGCAATGGATCTGGGTCTGGATGGGCGATCCCGAGGCCGCAGATGAATCGCTGATTCCTGATTTCCGCTACAACAGCGAGCCGGGCTGGGTTTCGACCGGCGGTTGCATCGACGTGAAGGCGAACTATCAGCTTCTCACCGACAACCTGCTGGACCTCACCCACGAGACGTATGTGCATACGCGGACCATCGGTACCAACGAGATCGTCGAAACGCCGATGACACAGCGTGTCGAGGGCAACGAAGTGCATGTGCAACGAATCATCAAGAACGCCCCGCCGCCGCCCCTGTTCTCGCGCGTTCGCAAGCTCGAGGGCAACATCGACCGCTGGCAGGTCATTCGCTTCCAGCCGCCGGCGAGCGTGACCATCGATGCGCGCGCCTATCCGGCAGGCACCGACGATCTCGAACGCGGCTTGCGCTGGTTCTCCGTCAACACGATCACGCCCGTCGACGCGCGCACGAGCAAGTACTACTGGACCATTACGCGCTGCTTCGCCCAGGACGACGCGGAGGTCACGAAGACGATTCATGACTCGATCTACACCACGTTCATGGAAGACGTCGAGGTTCTGGAAGCTCAGCAGATCATGATCGACACCGACGATTCGATGAAGGCCGAAGTTGGCGTGCGCGCGGACGGCGGCTCGGTTGCGGCACGCCGGATCGTCGAGAAGCTGGTGAAGCAGCAATCGACCGCGCTGGCGTCGTGAGCGGGCCGCGTCAGTCAGGCGGCGGTTAGGTGATACCCGGGAGTAAAGCGTATGAAAGACAGTCAACAGCTAGTCGTCTCCGAAGTGCTGCAGGCGACGGCTCGCATCCGCCGCTTTGTTCTGCGCCATCCGCAGGGCGATGCGTTGCCCGCCTTCGAGGCAGGCGCGCATCTCGACGTATCGATTCCCCTCGCGACCGGCGAGCTGGCGGTGCGATCGTATTCCATCGCGAGTTCGCCCGCGGACCGCAGCCACTATCTGCTTGGCGTCTTACGCGAGGACGCGGGAAAGGGCGGGTCCGCTGCGATGCACGGACGCGTGCAGGCCGGGCAGCTGTTGACGTGCAGCCTTCCGAAGAATCACTTTCCGCTCGTGCCGGAATCGCCCCATTATCTTTTGGTAGCAGGTGGCATAGGCATTACGCCGATCCTTTCAATGGTGCATGTCCTTGCCGCCCAGGCGCGCACGTTCAGCATCCACTATTGCGTGCGCAGCGCAGATGACGCGGCGTTTGTCGACGAATTGAAGGCCCTTGCCGGCGACAAGCTGACACTCCATTGCGACGGCGGTGACCCCACCCGTGGCGTGGACCTTGACCTCCTGCTGCGCAATGCGCCTGCGGGCGCGGACGTCTATGTATGCGGTCCCCGCGGACTGAACGAAGCCGTAATCGGCGCGGCACGGCGTGCGCATTGGCCGGACGAACGAATCCACTTCGAGTTCTTCGGCGCAGCGGCCCCCGCCGACGGTGACGCCGCCTTTCGAGTCGTGCTTCAGCAAAGCGGGCAGACGGTCGAGGTAGCAAGCGACGAGTCGATTCTCGATGCGCTAATCCGCCAGGGGGTCGAACCGATTTACGACTGCAAGCGCGGCGAGTGCGGCCTATGCGCGACTACGGTGATCGAAGGCGAGGTCGACCATCGCGATTACGTGCTTTCTCCCGATGACAAAACCAGCCGCAAGCAAATGTGCGTGTGCGTGTCCCGGGCACGGTGCGGCGACCTGACACTGGACTTGTAATCAAGGAAACAATGAAATCGAACCATCAAACCCTGTTGCGCGACCGCGCTTATGTTGGTGGCGAATGGGTCGCCGCCCTGAGCGGCGAGACCTTCGAGGTCCGCAACCCAGCCACCGGCGAACTCGTCGGCACCGTGCCACACATGTCGGCCGAGGATGTCGAGCACGCCATCACGAGCGCGCAACGTGCATTCGACGAGTGGAGCGAGCGCACGGCCACAGAGCGTGCCGGGCCGCTTAAAAAGTGGGCGCGTCTCATTGTTGACCATGCGGACGAACTCGCAGCAATCCTGACGAGCGAACAGGGCAAGCCGTTGTCGGATGCGAAGAACGAGGTGATTTTCGCAGCGTCCTTCGTCGAATGGTTCGCGGAAGAAGCGCGTCGGACCTACGGCGACACTATTCCTGCTGCGCGCCGCAACATGAGTTTCACGACGGTGAAGGAGCCGATCGGCGTGACCGCGGGCATCACGCCGTGGAACCTGCCCTCTGCGATGGTTACCCGCAAGGCCGCGCCCGCGCTCGCCGCTGGCTGCACGATGGTGCTCAAACCCGCCGAGCACACGCCGCTGTCCGCACTCGCGCTGTGCGCACTCGCTGAACGCGCGGGGATTCCGCCAGGCGTGCTCAACGTCGTCACTGCTGACCGCAGCGCGGCCGAGGCGATCGGACGGACGCTGACCTCCAGCGAGGCAGTTGGCAAATTGAGCTTCACGGGATCGACCTCAGTTGGCAAGATCCTCTCCGCGCAATGCGCGGCGACGATGAAACGGGTATCGCTCGAACTCGGCGGCAATTCGCCGTTCATCGTTTTTGCCGATGCCGACCTCGACGTCGCCGTGTCCAGCGCACTGTTCGCCAAGTTCCGCAATGCTGGCCAGACGTGCATCGCGCCGAATCGCTTTCTGGTCGAGGCTTCTGTGCACGACGAGTTCGTCGCGCGCATGCTCAAGGCGATGGAATCGCTCAAACTTGGCGACGGCACGGAGGCTGGCGTTACGCTCGGCCCGGTCATCAGCGAGGAGGCGCTTCGCAAGATCGAGCGGCATGTCGAAAACGCGCTGGAACTCGGTGCATCTCTTCTTGCCGGCGGCAAGCGTGCTCAGCGCAAGGGCCACTTCTTCGAGCCCACCCTGATGAGCGGCATCACCGAGTCCATGGCGATGTCGTGCGAGGAGACCTTCGGGCCAGTGCTGGCACTCGCCACTTTCAGCGACGAGCGCGAATTGATCGCACGCGCCAATGCCACGCGCATGGGCCTCGCATCCTACCTGTTCAGCCGTGACGCTTCGCGCATCCACCGCGTGTCCCGTGCATTGCACGCGGGCATCGTCGGCATCAATACTGGCATGATCGCAACCGAAGTCGCACCGTTCGGCGGTTACAAGGAATCAGGGGTTGGCCGGGAAGGTGCGCGTGAAGGCATCGACGAGTTCATGGAGACAAAGTTCCTCTGCCAAGCATTCTCCGCGTGACGCCATTCGATAGCCCGCAGCAAGACGCATCGCTAAGCACTTCTAGCTCGTTGAACAACCATGCCATGGGTGCACTGCACCCATGGCTTAGGCCTGGTAGCGAGGTTCGTCACCCATGTCTGACGGCTGGAAGGGCTTGGCAAGAACTTCGAGGTCGCGGTCGCCTGACATCTCTCGGCCACCTGACATCGGTTTTGAGATTTCCTTGCGAAAGAGGTCGACAATCAACGACCGGAACCAGCGATTTGCTGGGTCGTGATGGTAACGGTCGTGCCAGTACAGCGCGATCTCGAACGCTTCGAGCCCGAGAGGCTCGGGCCGGTACGTCAATGGAAAATGACGGCTCAACGTGGCGGCGAGGATCTCGGGCGCTACCCAGATGAGATCCGAACTCAGTAGGCAATGTGGCGCGGCAAGGTACTGCGGGATGCGCACTTTTATGCGGTTCTTGGCCCCTGCTTCGAATAATGCCCGTTCGAGCAACAGATGCCCGCTGCCGCCGTATTCGACCAGCAAATGATCGAGCTGACCGAATGCATGCGCATCCAGCGTTCCGTGTGCGAGCGGATGACCTTTTCGCATCACGCAGACATAACGTTGCTTGAAAAGCGGTTTGCGGTGAATGTCCTGCTCAAGCGTCGGCAGATAACCCACCGCCACATCGATCCGCCCGTTACCGAGCGCTGGAATCGTGTCTTCGATGCGCGTGAACATCGTATGCAGTTTGATGTCGGGCGCTGTACGTTGGAGCTCTCGATATAGCATCGGCAATAGGACGACCTCGCCGATGTCGCGTGTCCTAATGGTGAACGTTCGATCTGATTTCTCGGGCCGAAAGGGCTGTGGCACGCCTGTCGTGCCGCGCACAAGGTTGAGCGATTCGATCAATGGCCCGGCTAGCTCCAGCGCCACTGCGGTCGGCTCCATCCGCCTTCCGACAAGCACAAAAAGCTTGTCTCCGTACGTTTCCCGTAACCGTTTGAGCGACGCACTGACGGCGGCCTGCGTCAGCCCGAGATTCTCGGCCGCTGCCGTGACGGACCGATCACGCCACATGGCCTCGAAAACGTAAAGCAAATTGAGGTCTTTCATTTCTGCCAGCTGTCTCTCACTTGAAATGCTCGACTCGTTGCAGCTATTAATCCAGTTTATAGACGACCGGTGGCAGGCATGCACTGGGGTTTACACGTCTGCGCCGAAGTTCCCGTTCAGAACGGCCCTCGGCGGGCTATAAATCACATTTATCCATTTGAATAAGCGCCACTTCCTCGACGGCGTTCAACCTCACGATCAGAATTTCGTCAAACACATCAGATCGATAAAGAGGGAGACAGCGGCATGAAGACAGTGGGAATGATCGGCCTAGGGCAACTCGGCCTCCCCGTTGCGTCCAATCTGGTCCAGGCCGGAGCGCGTGTGCTGGGCGTTGCACGTGGCAGCATGGAGGAATTCCGCAATATAGGCGGCGTTGCCGTTGCAGATCCTGCGACGCTTCTGCGCGACGCAGACATCGTGCTGCTCTGTCTGCCTGGCGAGGAGGCGCAGCTTGAGGTACTCGGCGGCGAGCACGGACTCCTGGAAGCGGGCGTGCGAGGCAAGATTGTCGTCGAGCTCGGCACGTACAGCCTTGCATTCAAGCTCGAGATGCAACAGCGCCTGCGGGACGCCGGCCTTGATTTGCTCGAATGCGAAGTGAGCGGCTCACCGCCGATGGTGCTGCAGAAGAAGGCGGCACTCTTCGTTGGCGGATCACAGGAACTCTACGCCCGCTGCAAGGACGTGCTCGATCTGATCGCGCCGACCCAGTTCCACCTCGGACCGATCGGCGCCGCGCTGAGCATGAAGCTGATCGCGAATGCGCTCCTCGCAGTGCATACCCTCGCGGCCGCTGAAGCGATGAATCTCGGCGTGCGCGCGGGCATCGATCCGCATGTGCTGGTGGAGGCGATCGGCAAAAGCGCGGGCGCCTCGACCATGTTCAACATCCGCGCTCCGATGATGGCGGACCGGCGCTTTGAGCCCGCGCCAGGCCCCTTCACGGCGTTGGAGAAGTATTTACATCTTGCCTCTGAAATGGCGGGCGAGACCGGCAGCGCCATGCCGCTCTTTTCAGCCGCTGCACCGTACTTTCGCCGTGCCGTCGATCAGGGCATCGGGCAGAAGGACATCTCAGCGGTCATCACATTACTCGAGCAAGAGTCCAGAAACGCGTGAGGATATTTCATGATCATCGAGCAACGAACCTACACCCTTAAGCCCGGAACCGTGCAACCGTTCCTCGCGCTCTATCAGTCCGACGGACTTGACGTGCAAGCCCAAGCGCTCGGCAACCTGGTCGGGTATTTCGTCACAGAGACCGGCGAGCTTAACCGTGTCGTACAGCTGTGGGGCTTCGAGACCTTCGAGGACCGCCTTCAACGCCGCCGGGCGCTGTCGCAGTCCGAGGCGTGGCGGGCTTTTCTCACAAAAGCCGGGTCATATGTAATCGAACAGCGCAGCGAACTGCTGATGCCTGCGCCCTTCTCTCCTATCCGCTGAGGCCGACATGATCCACAGCCTGAACCACATAGGACTGATCGTTCCTTCGCTCGAAATCGGTCGAGCTTTCTATGAATGCGCCGGCCTCGAGACCCGCATGTCCGAAGGCCATCTGGTTTGTCGTTGCGAAGGTCGCGACCAGGACCAAGTCCGTCTCATTCAAGGTCCGAAGAAGCGCCTCGCTTATGTATCGTTCGGCACGCCAAAGGGTGGCCTTGCCGAACTCCGCGCGCGGCTCAAAGCGGCTGACGTTCAACTGCACGATGCGCCTTTTGCCGTGCCCTTCGACGGCATCTGGTTCAAGGATCCGGACGGCGACTGGATCAACGTGCAGGAGGCCGACGATGTGCCCTCGACGTTGCCCGCCCCGGTAGAAGTGAATTCACCGCAGCGCTACCGTCGTCTCGGCGTGCGGGCATGTGATGCAACGTCGTCGCAAAAGCGCACGCGTCCGCGCCGTCTCGGGCACCTCATCAAGTTCTCGCCGGACGTCGACCGTGCCGTACGTTTCTATACCGACGTGCTCGGCCTGCTGATTTCCGACCGTGCTTTGGACATCATCGCGTTCATGCGCTCGCCATTCGGTGGGGATCATCATATGCTCGGCATCGCCAAATCGTCGCATACCGGCTTACATCACATGAGCTTCGAGGTGAGCGACATCGACGAGATCGAAATGGGCGCTCAGCACTTGCTCGCTTCCGGATACCGCGACGGATATGGCCTCGGACGGCACGGCGCCGGATCGAACTACTTTCACTACATTCGCGACCCGTGGAACAGCATGATCGAATACTTTTGGGATATCGACGTGATTCCCGAAGGCGCGGACTGGACACCGATGGGTTCGACGGAGAATGAAGTACGGGCCGTACTCGAAGCAGTCTGGTCGGGCATGCCGGCGCCCAAGGAATTCATCATGAACTTTGAAGAACCCGATTGATCGCGCTGTCTTGCGTCCCCCACGACTGTCACCTGAATCTTCGAAGCGACCATGAGCGACCTTCAGACCGTTCTGCGAAACATGCTCAACAAGACGTTCTACGTTGCGTTGCGCAAGCCACTCGATCTTAAGCGCGTGGCCGATGTGCTACCGCGCCATATCGAGTGGATGCTTGAGGCCGAGCGTACCGGCGAAGTCTTCCTCTCGGGGCCGTTCACCGGCGACGGCCCGCCCGGTTCGCAAGGGGGCATGAGCATACTGCGCGCGCCGTCGATCGAGGAAGCGCAGCGCCTTATTGCACAAGATCCCTTCATCGCCGAAGGCGTGTTCGAAGCGGAGTTGAGGCCGTGGCTTTTGATGGAAGGAAGCCTCAACTGCACGATCATCCTGTCAAACCAGAGAGCCAGCATCGACTGAGAGCATGTGATGACTTATCAGCTTTTCACCTACATCGACTCGTCAGGCGCCACCTGTCCGGGTCTCCTGCATCGCGGACAACACTTCAGCCTCCGGGCCCTCAACTCTGCATGGGCGGGTCCTGCGCTCTTTGATCGCTCGGACGCCGGTATCGATGAACTGATCGGAAACTGGGCGGGCGCTCACGCGCAACTGGAGGCCCTGGTCCAGGCGTTGGACAACGCCGCCTTTGACAGTGCGCCCGCGCGGCTTCAGGCGGACGCCCTCTCGTTCGACGCACCGGTCACCCGCCCCGGTGTCATTTACGCATGCGGCGCAAACTATCGGGACCACGTGGAGGCCATGGCGCGCGCATTCAACATGCGCATCACGCTCGACCCACGCGGGGACGGCATTCCGCCCTGGCATTTCATCAAAGCCGGACGCGGCACGCTAGCGGGTCACCGCCAGAAAGTCAGGTATCCGGGCCACACGCAGTTGCTGGACTGGGAAGCGGAGCTCGCAGTGATCATCGGCAAGCGCGCGGACAACGTCGCGGTCGAAAACGCCCTAGACTACGTGGCGGGCTACAGCATCGCGAACGATCTATCGGCGCGGGATAACCTTAAGCGCGACAAGGTGGACGAATCGTCGCCGTTCCGTTTCGACTGGATCGGCCACAAGTGCTTTACCGGCGCATGTCCTCTCGGACCTTACTTCACGCCAGCCCAGTTCGTGGCATCGCCGGAAAAGCTCGGCATCAAGCTCTGGCTCAACGATGCGATCAAGCAGGACTCGAATACGTCAAATCATCTCTACTCCGTGGCCGACCAGATTGCTTACCTGAGCCAGCGGATGACGTTGTTTCCCGGCGATATTCTGTTGACCGGCACCCCGGCCGGCGTTGGCATGGAAACTGGGACGTTCCTCAAGCGCGGCGACGTCATGAAGGTATGGATCGAGGCGCTCGGCGAACTCGAGACGACAATCGTCTGATAATACTACGCGGACTGCGTCAATCTGGCGCCTCCGCATTTATGTGGCCGACATTTCGTGCCTGCGCCGTAAATCGAACATCCGATCCGTGCGGCGAACCTCGCATCACGCTAGCGGCAGCTGCCGCGATATGGAGAGATCGATGAACGACTGGAAACATTCCCTGCGAAAGACAGTTGAGTATTGGCTTTCGCCGTCCCCTGCTGCGCTCGTGCGCATACTGCGGTTTAAGAATCGTGGACGCACGAACGAGTGCTTCGTGAAGGTCATAACCTCGGAAAGCGGCAGGGCTGCGGAAATGTACTTCTTTCGGCACGATGACGGCACCTGGCGCGTCTTCCCACCGCGCCGCTCATTCCCATCTCTGACCTATCCCAGATTCGCGTAGCGCCGGACCCGCGGACGCCTCACCCGGTACAGCATGCTCGTTTTACAGGGATTCCATATGGATTTCCTGGTCAAGCCGACCACAGTCGATTTGGCCGCTTCATGTTGTACCCCGCTTTTCTTTGAGGTCTGGTGTGTAGAGCGCTATAACCGCCTGCGACTCTTGGTCTGAAGGAGCCGGAGCGTCGATGTGAGCGCGGTCGAATCAATACTGTATCGTCGCGGGTCGTTACGGGCTTCCATCCGGGCGCCGATATTTGGGTGCGCAATCGGAAGTCGATAACTCATCGAGGCCTTTCCGCCGTAGCAGCCTTTCCACCGCTTGCGTCTGTTCGCCTTTCAGAGTTGAACAGGCTCAATGAGACCGCTGCGGCGACGAGTTCACAGGCGGCGAAGAGGCCCAAGGCCATCTCAAATCCATGGGCGAGGATCACGCCGAAGAGCAGACTACCGAGGCCGAATCCGACGAACAACGTGAAGACGTTGAGCCCCATTGCTTGTCCCGGGCGTTGACCGCCAAGAGAAGTAACAATGCCGCCGAAAAGCGGCTGCGTCATGTCATATCCGAGCGAAAGGATCATCGCGACGAGCGGAATTGCCTGCACTGGCACGCTCATGCAAAGGGCAGCCGCTCCCAGCGCGCTCAGGGCCAGACCGAGCGGAACGATGCGCGCGCGGCCATACCGGTCCGCCAGCCGTCCGATAAACGGCCCCAGCAGGAAACCGGGAACCCCGTATCCGAGCAAGGCGAGGCCGACATGCACGGCATCAAGTCGATAGCGCTGTTCCAGATATACCGCGAGCCAAGTAAAGACGCCGGAGTGAAACATCGAGTTCACCAGCACATAGCCGTAGGTGCGTCGAGCGCGAGCATTGCGGAGCAGCTGCCTGTATCCAGAAAAAACGTCGGGAAGCTTTATGGTTTGTGGTGGTGTCGCCGCTGCAAGGAATCTGCGATAAGGAAGCAGCACAAGCAGAAGCATGGCGCCGACAAGTCCCACCATGACGAACAGTCCGCGCCAGCCAATGAGCGGCATGAGCAAGGCACCGCAGGGGGAACCGAACGCCATGCCACCTGCCATCGCGCCAAAAAGCCAGCCTAGCGGCCGCCCACGCTGTTCGTAGGGAAAGGCGCGGCCGACTAGGACGAGTGCAAGAGGCACGACGCCGCCTGCGCCGAGGCCCGTCGCGATTCGCCAGGCCGCAAGCTGATCGACACTCGTTGCGCTCGCGCTCAGGAGCGTGAGTCCTGCGAACGCGGCGAGCGACCCGTACAACACGCGATGGATGCCGGCCCAATCCGCAACCAAGCCGTAGATCAACGTCGCGACACCGTACGGAATAAGATAGGCCGGCACGATGTGAGCGACAGCTGTTTGTGGTGCCGCGAAGATGTGCGAAAGCGCTGGCACGATAGGGGCAACCATGTAAGCCTGGAAGAAGATCACGAACGTGACACCGGCCAGCCTTCGTAGCAAAGCTTCACGTTCGACGGGAGATCCTACATAGGAGGCAGTGTTCATGACGATGAGACTCCTGCATGGTTGCGGCGGGGGCAGGCTCTTACAGACCCAGATCGCTCAGTCCGGGGTGGTCGTCGGGTCTGCGCCCTAGCGGCCAGAAGAACTTCCGTTCACTCTCCTTGATGGGCAGGTCGTTAATGCAGGCATAGCGGTGATGCATAAGCCCGTCGGCGCCGAATTCCCAGTTTTCGTTGCCGTAAGAGCGATACCAGTTCTGCGCGTCGTCGTGCCACTCGTATGCAAAGCGAACGGCAATGCGTGCGCCCTCATATGCCCACAATTCCTTGATAAGACGGTAGTCGAGCTCGCGTTGCCATTTGCGCGTAAGCAGTGCCACGATCGCAGTGCGACCCGTAGCGAACTCTGCTCGATTGCGCCACACGCTGTCCGCGCTGTACGCAAACGATACCTTCTCAGGATTGCGCGAATTCCATCCGTCCTCTGCAAGACGCACCTTCTCAATGGCGGTTTCCAGCGAAAAGGGCGGAAACGGCGGCCGCGCTGCGTCGACATCTTTCATGATCAATTCCTTTCTAAGGGTGAGGACTTGAGGCTAGTCGCTAAGGGACGAGCAGTATTGTCAAACGTCGAGCAGCAGACGATCCCCACCGCCCGAGCTGGGATGTGCAGGCACGGCGCAGCAGATCAACGCCTCGTCCTCCGGCACCTTGAATTCTGGACTTGCAGTGTAGGCCACTGCGCCTTCAACAATGCGCGTCCGGCAGCTTCCGCAACTGCCGCTCCGGCAACCATAGTCTGGTGCCAAGCCACGTGCTTCGGCCAGTTCAAGCAGAGATCCGGAATCCGGCTGCCAGCGCGCTTCCTTTCCTGTCCTCACGAACGCGACGGGCGTCGGCTTATCTGCCGGTGCGCGCAAGGAAACGCTCAACGTCGCATCGGTGCGCCGTTTAACGCCGGACGGACCGAAGGCTTCCACGTGGATGCGGGCGTCTGCGACGTTGAGGTCGCGCAGCCCGTCATAAATCGACCGCATGAAACCCGCTGGCCCGCACAGATAAAAGTCGTAGTCGTCAAAGGGAAGCGTCGCACGCAGCAAATTCATATCAACACGTCCCGCAACGTCAAAGTCTTCGCCCTCGCGCGCGTCGCTCGGGTCTGACAGCGCGCGCACGACCTTCACTGCACCATCGGCGGAAGCCACTAGACGGCTGATCTCCTCGCTGAACGCACGGTCCTTGATTGAACGCGCCGAGTGTATGAACCACGTCTTGCGAATTCCGCGCTTGCGTAGGCCTTCGTAGACGATGTGACGTAACATGGCGAGCATCGGCGTTACACCAACACCGGCGGCAAGCAACACTGCGGGCCGGCGTTCGAGTGCATCGACCGTGAATTGGCCCTCCGGGGCACGCGCCTCAATCACGTCGCCATTGCGCAAGGTGTCGTGCAGATATGATGAGACGCTTCCTTCTCGCTTCACGCTTATTCGGTAAAAGCCGTCCGACGGCGCACTCGACAATGTGTAATTGCGCGGAATCGGCGTGCCATCGCTCACGATACTGACACGAATTGGCAGATGCTGACCCGCAAGGTGCGGAATCAGCCCAGCACCGTCGATCGGTTCCAAATGAAAGGACCGGATCACTGCGCTTTCGTCGACGATCTTCGCAACCCTGAAAGGGCGCCATGAACGCGCGAGGTCTGAGGCCCTTAGTCGGCTCGCTGCATCATCCCAACTCCCTGTCATAAGCGAGTTGGGCGACCAACCGCTCGTCTGAAACTTCCAGCGCAACGGCAACGCGCCGCGGCGGTGAATCACTCTGCGCGGCTTGAAGCGCCACAGCCTTTCGGCGCCCTGAAAAGCAGCGATCTCTGGCGACTCGAGATCGACCTCTGCGTCGCCTGCCATTTGCAGGACATCGCCGGTTTCGAAGTCGGTGAATAGCAAGCCGGCGCGGGGATTGACCAGAAAATTGCCAAGCGTCGCGAAGAACAGATTGCCAGCGAAGTCGGGAATCGTCAGCACACCGTCATCGCCGATGCGCACAAACCCCGCCTTCCCGCCTCGATGCGAAACATCGACCTGGCGCGCGTCGCCATCGCCTTGATACGAGGCGACAAACAACGTGTCGGCGCTTGTTATCATCTCGTGGGCGCGGTCGTCGATGCGATCGTATTCTATCGGCGCCGTCTCCGAGAAGACATCCGGATCCCGCACGAACTCAAAGTCGCGCAACTGGATGTATTGCGGACAATTGCCGAAACTTTGCACGACTTCAAGATCGAATGCGCGCGCGGCCCGCTGGCGGATCATGCCATTCAGCCGATTGCGTCGGCGAGTGTGCAGCTCGATACCGAGCAGCCCGAGCGCCGCGCCGTCACCGATGCCACCGGCGGCTGGATCATTAGGATCGAACGCGGCATCGATAGAGAGGATCCGATCGGTAGGCGAACGCATGAAGCCCGGTCGCCCGCACCCGTAGGACGCCCACACGTCACCATCGTTTGCTACTGCGCCAACGACGATGAATGGAAGTTGGGAAAAGAAGCTTCGGTGCTGTTCGGGCATGTGATCCCGGACGAAACGCCGGCCCACGCTGTCCATCTTCTGCATTACACCGACCTTCTCTTGTAGTTGTAGTTCGCCCGGATGCCAGGGCGAGCCGATTTGGCTCGATACAGAACTCACGATCTATCTCCTCGATCGAAAATGCGCGTTCGATGTTGCAAGAACCCGTCTCCGCGGCGGGAGCAGTCATGCAGCGGCGGCAAGTCCGACCGGCGTCTTGGCAAATTCGACGAAGCCCGGCAGTGCTTCGATGCGTCGAAGCCACGCATTGACGTTTGGATAGCTGGACAGGTCCACGTTGCCCTCGGGCGCACGCGCGATGTACCCATACAACGCGACGTCAGCGATAGTCGGTTTGGACGTGACGAGGAAGTCACGACCGCTGAGTTCTTCATCGATCAATTTGAGGATACGATGCGCGCGCGCGATGACCTCGTCGGCATTGAATTTGGCACCAAACACGGTGATGAGCCGCGCGGCCGCCGGCCCAAAAGCGATTTCGCCCGCTGCTACCGACAGCCAGCGCTGTACGGCGGCTTCTTCGACCGGATTCTGCGGAAGGAAATCAGTCCTGCCGGACTTGCGCGCGAGATACACCAGAATCGCGTTCGAATCGGCGATCGCCACGTCTCCGTCGACGAGCACCGGAACTTGACCGAAACGGTTCAACTTCAAGAAGTCCGGGGACTTGTGTGCGCCGGCGGCAAGATCGACTTCGACGAGTTCATGGGTAATAGCAAGGAGCGAAATCAGCAGTCGGGCACGGTGAGAATGACCGGACAGCGGATGAACGTACAGTTTCATGGTCGTTTCCTTGAGTTGGCCGCAGTGGGCAGGTGAGCACCGTATCGCGCGTAGTAAAAGCCCCGCGTGAGATAGGCAGAGTGAATCTTTGCCGGTCGCACGGAGCGCCCGGGTCCAATGGCTGTTGCTTGGTAGCCGCCGAGGCATAGAACCGCTTTACACGCGGACCTGTACGCAGATGCGACACGTCGAGTGCTCTGACTTAGTGCCTCGACTCTCTCTTCCCTTTTTGCATCGGAAACCGCTTGGGTGAAAGGAGGCTATGCTCAATCACCTGTGCTTTTCGGCCGTCTGTTCGCGTCCAGGTCCTCAATCGTTGGGGTGCAAGAAGCCAGTCTTTTGCTTCTTCGGTAGGCGCGCGTCGCGCCATGACATAAACACGATCGCTTGATCTCAGAGCATCAGAGTCGACAACATTTGAATTCATGCACATCAACGAAGGCGCCGGCGGCCGATCCATTTTGTGCAGGAGCACCCCGCCCGCGCTCGGTGACCGCGAAACCGATATTGAGATAACACATCCCCCCGCTCTTCGGATGAAAAAACGCGGATTATTTAGGCTCGTGAGTCTGCTGAATTTTGTGCCCAACCTCAGCGATAGTCTTTCAAGAACGCACGCTAAACGAGGGGTCGGATTTCAGAATCCCTCTCGACTACGCCGAGCTTGTGAGCGGAGCGCGTTGAGGTAGACCCCTCCCCGTGCGGAATCTCAAGTCGCGGAGTGACGTGAGCTCGATCTCGCGATGCGCAAGCCCCTTGCGCGTCGCCACCTTGAGGGGGACGATCTCAGCACCGCTCGCATCCGAGTGTCAAGGTGCGGACGCTTCATTCGTTCCTTGATCGTCAGGTACATCGACAACATCAAAAGTACGTGCCAGGTGTCGTTCCTCCGTTCGCAGACGTCGGTGTTAGGCACCGGAATGCAAGTGACGGCGCAACGCCAGTGCAGTCAGCCGACCCTGCCATCGTCGTGCCGGAGCTTCAGCACGTTTCTGCATCGCTCTCGGCTCGGCAAGACACTCGCTGATTCCAGGCGAAGCCAGCGACCTGTTCCCCGACCGCACGAAGCAGTTTTTCCTGCTCCGTCAAGGGGTCGCGTACTTCGCTGCCCGGCGGAATGATCGTGTTGATTCCTACGCCGAGCGGCGTCGGCCATCCGCGCAACGCATGCACGATCGATCGCAGAGAAGTAAGAGTCAATCCGACTCCTTGCCAACCGCCCGCGCAAACGATGCATCCAACTGGCCGCGCGTCGAGATAGGGACGGCTGTCGTCTCGCAAGTCTTCGAGATAGTCCAGCGCATTCTTCAGCAGTCCAGAAAGTCCGCCATGATAAGACGGTGTCGAGACGATGATTCCGTCGCATCGACGGATGAGTTCGACGAGGCGGCGCGCACCGTGATGTGTGGCCGTTACGCCGGGCGCATACATTGGTAATACGAGGTTGTCGCCTGACACCACCTCGACTTCACAGTCTCTGGACCGGGCTTCGTCGACGCTGATTCGCAAGGCTCTCTCCGAGGTAGAGCCGTCACGCAGAGTTCCACCAATACCCAAAATAAAAGGACGTGCCATTTTGAACTCCGTTTTTTCACTGTCTACAGGTTTCGAATTTAATTACAGCCGTCAAACTCCAACACATGCCTGTGCTCGTTTCCCCTTTCTGTGCGGTTCTTTAGCGCACGATTCGATCTTCTGAAAGATTCGTCGCGGAGACAATCAGGGGTATGGAAAGCACGTCAGAATCTGTGGGCGATCATCGCTCTGATGGCTAGCTGCGTAGCGTTGCTGGAAGCCGTCAGACCAGTAATGTTCGCCACTGCTTTCTGTCCCGTCGAATCGATCCCTTCAGCGCGTTGCCACACGCCGACCAAAGTGAGATCGGTTCTCTTCGACAGCGAATAGATCGCGCCGAGATCGACCTGGTGATATCGCGCCGTGTCCGCATCGGTAAAATCGTACGATCCGGCCAACGCCAGCGATGGCGTCAGTCGATACAACGAGTTGATTTCGTAGCTGTTGATCCGTACCTGCGGTTCCCGATACGGGATACCGGCGATCGGACGGATATCGACGAAGCGGGTGTTCGTGTAGACAAGTCCGACCTTTCCGTCACCTATCTTGTATGTGAATGCAGCGCCGAAGATCTGCAAAGATGCAGCTGACGCATAGCCTCGGTAAACCGGACTCGTTACCGGTGAGCTGTAACCAGGCGAGCCGGGAGACACGCTGCCGTCGAACGCGGTGACCGACGGATTGTTCAAATTGGCGAAGGCAACCGCCGCTTTAACCGGGCCTGTTTGATAGTCGACTCCGAAGCTGTACACGCGGTTGTTGCCAAAGTTTCCTGGCGTTCCGCCGGGAGCAAACACGCCTTCGACCGCGACGCCGCCCAACCGGGGACTTGCGTACTTTATTGCGTTGTTTATCCGGGCTGTGGCGTTCATGTTGTCGAAGTCGCCGGGATGCGATCCAAAGAATCCCCATTGCGCCGTCGCACTCGATAGCCCGATATACTCGAACACCGGCTCGTACTGACGGCCGAGCGTCAATCCACCAAAGGGCCCAGTCAAGCCAACATAAGCCTGACGACCGAACATTCGCCCCCCTTGAGAGAGCTTCCCGTTGTTCGGGTCAAATCCATTCTCCAGCGTGAAGACAGCCTTGATTCCTGCACCGAGCTCCTCCTCACCGCGCAAGCCCCATCGGCTGGGATTCGTCAACGCCGTAGCGGTTTGAAATACCGACGATCCCTTCTGATTACTCGTATAGACAAAGCCCTCGAAGACCAGACCGTACAAAGTTACGGCGCTTTGTGCATGTGCCGAGCTTGCCAACAAGGAACACGTTATCAGGGTTAGGGCTTTCCTCACCGACTGTCTCCATATTTTCTGTAGCGAGTCGCTCGTAAGGGACTTGTCTTGAGTACCCTTCGATGCCCAGCTGTTTGAATTCACGATAGAAGGAACGTCAGCACCCTTTCGTTGAACACGTCGGGCACGTCGATTTGCGGGCAATGTCCGCCGTCGAGCATCAGGAGCTCGGAACCGCCGATTTGCTTCTGCAACTGCCGCGCGTAGCCGGGCTCACGAAGCGTGTCCTGATGTCCCGCGACGATCAGCGTCGGAATATCGATGCGAGAATAGTCTGGATGCTTGTCCACCAGAGGCCGCGCCGCGCGCACTGGCGCCTTGAATCGAGCGGCCGCCACGCACTCCCAGGCGCCCTTCTCGATTGACAAGGCGTGACGCCGCTTGATATATCCGAGGTCGTTGCGCAGCGAAGGACGCTTGATGAGCACGTCGACCATGCGGTGCATTGCTTCCTCCGAACCGTCATAGTCGGTCAGCACTTTGCGATCGTCGTTCTCCGGGACGTGCCCTCCGCCGCTGACCAGGATCATGCGATCGATCGGCCAACGCTTGTCATCGCTCGCGGCAACATTGACGAGGACAGTGCCGCCCATGGAATTGCCCATGAAATGAGCGCGCTCTACCCCGATCTGCCGAAGAAAGGCGCTCATGTGGTTCACCCTGGCGTTCCACATGTCTTCGAAGAAAAATACCTTTTCGCTTTGACCAAAGCCGAGCCAATCGGGCGCGATCACGCGGAAATGTTCTGCCAGCCTGTCGAAGTTCCATTCCCAGCTCAACGCGCCACAGGCACCGAACTCCCCGCTATGAAGAAGAACCAAGGCCGGTCCCTTGCCCCCTTCGAGGTAGTGCGTCTTGAGCCCATTGACCGTCTCGAACCGGCTTTGGGCACTTTGCATTGGAGACATGTATTGCAAATCCGTAGATTGGTAAGAAGCGACCATGAACAGTTCTAGACGAGCGGCGGCGAACCATTGAGCCGGCACTCGGACCCGACAGGTTCACCACCAACACCGTTGCTGCTTACGTGCCTGCCTGTTCGAGCTCACGAGAGACAGTGATGCGCGACGCCGAGCGCTGCTTGAGGCGAGGCAATACTTCCTTGCCAAACAGAGTCAGGTTGTCCACCGTGTCGGCATGTGAGAGCGACGCGGCATGGCCCATCATGAGAAGGTTGCCGAGGCCGCCTACGTCGTCATCGAAAGCGGCGATCTGCTCATACACCTCATCCGGCGTGCCGACGAACATCGCACCGGCATCGATGAGTTCTTCGATCGAGCCGCTATGAACATCGACCGCTTTGCCGGATGCTGACTTCGCGGTGCGCTTTCCATTCGCCCGCATCATGCGCGCACTGTCGGCCGCTGACATATAACCGGGCGGATTGTCGAATGGCTCGGCAACCAGCGCCGAGGTTCGCAGGTAATTCACGAGGATCCGTGCGCGCTGCATGGCTTTGTCATGCGTATCAGCGACGGCGACGATCCCGAGGTAGGCGAAGCGATCCGCAGAAGGCGTGGCATGTCCGAGCTCGGCCGCAACCTCCCGGTAGTAGTCGAACATGCCTGCCGTCTGCTTTCCGCTCAGGAACGTGGCGAAGACGTGTCCGCGCGACGCAATATCGCGGATGTTGCTTCGGCTTCGTCCGGAGATCCAGACCGGCGGGTGCGGATCCTGGTAAGGTCGAGGCCAGACGTTGACATTGCGCGCCTGGAAATGCTTTCCCTGCCAGTTGAAGGGGCCGTCCCGCGTGCTCAGCGCCTTCAAGATCAAGTCGTGCGCTTCCCAGAAACGGTCGGTCATGCCGACAGCGGATTTCTGCGTGACACCGAGTTCGTAAGGGACACCTCTGACGAAGCCCATTTCCAGCCGGCCGTGGGAGATCACGTCGATCATCGCGAGTTCCTCCGCGATTCGTACCGGATCCAGCCGATTGGCGATCGGATAACCGAGCGTGAGCAGGCGGGCGCGTTTCGTTTGTCTTGCTAGAATCGATAACGTGACGCCAGCGACGGATGACAAGCAGGTGGCCGTGGCGTGATGCTCGTTGACCATAAGGTCGAAGCCGAGTTCATCCGCGAGCATCCATTCGTCGAAGTAGCGAGCATATAAGTCGGCCATCACCGAAGGATCGCACTCGCTATTCGGCAGCGTCACACGCAGCGACGTTGCCTCGGGATTCCAAGCATCGGGGTAAGGCTGCTCGGTGAAATAGAAGACATTCATTATTAACCTCCTTGACGTTTCACTGCTCGATCGACACGGCTGCTTCATGTTGCGACGCGACTCGCTGGACGAAGCTGACGATCTCCCGCGCAACCACGGCAGGCTGTTCGATATGTGGAAAGTGGCCCGCGTCGACGATCTCGCGGTACTCGGCGCACGGCAGCGCTGCGGCAAGCTCACGACCATATGAAGGCGCGGTTATTGCATCATTCGCACCTTGGATAACCAACGTAGGTCTGTCCGCGCGACCCAGTCGCTGCCTGAGTTTAGGGTTGTAAAGGCACGGTAGCCATGCGAATCGCGCGGAAGCCTCGCGGTTCGTGGCAACGGTCAACAGCTCCTCGTCAGTGAGCCGATCCCTCGGCGGAGGCGCGAAGCGAAGATCGAAATAGGCATGTTCGGCGAAGGCCGCTTCCGACATCGAAAACACGTCGGCAATGTCGTTATCTGTCGGGTGTCCGAACTTGACGCCTACTGAGTCGATCAAAACGACCTGACCGATGCGCTCGACGGACTTCACCGCCATCTCCAACGCGACCCAGCCTCCGAATGAGCTTCCGACCAAAACGACATCTTTTAGATCGAGCTCCCCCAACAGATCGAGATAGAAGTACGCGAGGTCGTCGACCGAATCGAAATCGTCATTGATGGACGACTGATCAAAGCCTGGATGGGACGGTGCGATTACATCGAATGACTCGCTTAGAGCAGTCAGCACGTCCACTGAACTGGCGCGCCCGAGATGCGGATGCAGAAAGAGCAGCGCACGGCCATGACCGGCGCGAAGGACATCGATATCAAGTTTGTTGACGGTAAGCCTGCTAGTAGCCATATCTCTCCTTGACAGTATGTGAAATACATTTCACTTAATTCAGAATATGAGCTGCCTGGGATCGACGTCAATGCTCCAAATCCTTAGATTTCGGTCACCAAGCGTCCAATCGCAGGCATCGCCACGGCCCTGTCCAATGAGGCGGAAGAGATTAGTTGACAACGGACGCCACCACACCCTAGGATGAATATATGTGAAATGACATTTCACATAGTGTTTGTTCGCAACGTAGATCTCACCTCGCACTGCGAACCCGCCAGCGGCATGACACACCCCCCATGCCACTTCAAGCGCGGTGATCGATGAGGGTTCCTATATGAAAACAAGGAGACGATTGTGACGGGACGCACTTTATGTATCGAAGATTTAATCGATGAAGGGAAGATGGGAAAGCGGCATTACCTCATCATTCTTCTCTGCGGTCTTGTCCTCTTCGTCGATGGTTTCGACACGCAGTGCATCAGTTATGCGGTTCCTCACATGGCCGCCCAATGGCAGCTCAAGCGCGCGGAACTCGGTCCGTTATTTTCCGCCGCGCTGATCGGACTGATGGTGGGATTTCTCGTCGTATCGCCACTTTCCCCGCGCATCGGTCACAAGCGACTGATGATCGCCTCTTGGGTCGTGTTCTCGCTGTTCACGCTTGCGACAGCCTTCGCCACCAACGTGTCGGAGGTCATCGCGTTCCGGTTTCTGGCAGGCATCGGCCTAGGTGGTGCCATTCCGAGCGCGATCGCATTAACTTCGGAATACAGTCCGAAAAGGTTTCGTGCCACGGCGGTGATGTTGATTTACTGCTGCTATTCGCTCGGTTTTGTCGCGTCAGGATTCGTTGCTGGCGCCTTGCTGTCGCGCTACCACTGGGGGTCGGTGTTTCTCGTTGGCGGAGTAACACCGCTCGCCCTGACGTATCTTCTTTGGAAATTTCTGCCGGAATCGATCTACTTTGCACTGCGCAAAGGGCGAACCGACACAGTCGAAAAACTTCTGCGCCGTCACTACCCCACCCTGCCCAATATTCGAGGCGCGCGCTTCGTCAACTCGACGACCGAATGTGATCGTATCGGCGTGCTGGGCTTGCTTGGATCGGCCGAGCGCAGAGGCACCATCTGTCTCTGGATACTCGTTTTCCTGAATCTGGGCGTGTTCTACTTCATTCAAAGTTGGCTGCCGACTATGCTTCACTCTTTGAAGTACGCGACAGATTCCATCGTATGGGTAACGACCTTGACTACGATAGGCGGCTTCTGTGCCGCGTTTGTCATCGGGCCGTTGATGGATCGGACCGGGCCCTACCTGACACTCGCCGCGCTTTATCTCGGCGGCGCTGCGTCAATGTTATGGATGGCATCGTCTATCTCGGCAGAACCAAAGGTACTGATGTGC
Source organism: Caballeronia turbans (assembly GCA_001544655.2). Classification (GTDB taxonomy): domain Bacteria; phylum Pseudomonadota; class Gammaproteobacteria; order Burkholderiales; family Burkholderiaceae; genus Caballeronia; species Caballeronia turbans. The sequence goes on along the minus strand of FCOD02000017.1, from coordinate 6,834 downwards.
GCAGCGTTTGCAGTTGGCTTTTGCGTAAGCGGCGGACAAAAGGGAACAATCGCGCTCGCGATCCACTTTTATCCCACGGGCTTAAGAGCGACCGGAACAGGCTGGGCCCTTGGCATGGGGCGGCTGGGCGGAATTCTCGGGCCCTTGCTCGCTGGCGTGCTATACAGCGCCCAACTGTCAATCGACGAGATCTTTCGAATCGCGGCGGCTCCAGTGCTCCTCGGCGCTGCGGTGACGTTCGTGATGCGTTGGATTTACAGCGAGAGCAAGCGTACAGAGGCCGCGGTAACGTAATCGCAGTCTATCGACACAGACGATGAATAATCCTGCGCCTTTCGAGGCGCAACCCACTCAAGGTGATAAGCGAATGCCGGTCAGTCAGGTCAGTCATCTGGATCGATCGGCACGCGACTACAGCACTGGCTACCGGACTTGCGTAACCGGCAAGCTGATAGTGTCGGGATCGATGTGAGCATACGGATTCTCGAACAATGCCGGCTGGTCCGCGATTCTGGTCTCAATCGACGTCACGATCTGACGCCAGTCGCGGATCTTCTTATCGTCGGCACGCTGATTCTGAGAACCAAGCACAGGGCCTTCGATGGCGAGGACGCCTAGCGTGCGGCTACTCAAGCGGATTGGCAGCGCAATCGATGCTCGTCCTTCCGCAAACTTGAATGCCTCGCATCCATATCCGTTGGAGCGTATGGCGTCCAGCTCGCGAGGCAGATCGTTCTTGAGCGTTACTCCTTCCTTCCTAGCCCATGCGACAAAGCGCTGATATTCTAGTCCGTCCAACGAAGCCAAGAGTACTTTCGATGGAAGGTCACGCGATAATTCGCCGATGGAACCCACCGCAGAGGCCGTCCTGATTGGATTGGTCCCTGCAACGGTCGCAACCGTGACACCATACCAACCGACAGGCATAGTCAGCGTCACCGACTCTCCAGTCGCAAACGCAATCTGTCTCATGTACGGCAGAGCGACATCGCGAAGAAAAAAACGCGCGAATCCCGTCTGACGCAATCGTTTTGTCGTATCACCGGCAACGAAGTCAGTGGAAGACTGGAACCGAGCGACATAACCTAGGCGCTCAAGCGCATCTAGACTGCGAAATACTGTCGCAACAGAAAGGCCAAGCTGATTGGCGAGAGCCGTGACGCCGATCGGCGCTTCAGCGGTGCATATGATCTCAAGGAGCGTCAGAGCTCGAAGCGCGGAACTGCTCATGAGTGTTCACGTGTCACAAAGATCGGCGATGCCGGTATCAATCGGGCTCGCTCTTGAAGCGGGCGCAGGATCGTCCGTATTTGCGGAAGTAATTCTTCTGCCCGCGCTTGACTGAACCTTTCACGCGGACCGCCAATGGTGATAGCCGCGTGAGGACGGTTGGCCCGGTCAAGTAATGGGAATGCGAGGTAAAGCGCGCCAAACTGTTCTGCGCCGTGCCACATGATTGATCCGTCTCTTCGAACGGTTTGGATGTCTTTCCAGACGTCATCCACGGTTTCGTACTTGGACGCGGTGGAGAAATCGACATATTGATCGATTGGCGCAGCAGCGCGCAAGAAGTCTTCAATGTCTTGGTCATCGAGAAATGCAAGCAGCGTCCTGGACGTCTTGCCGACATGCAAAGGCACGGAAAGCCCTCGCTGACTATGCGCGACGCGCGGCCCCTTCGCTTCGATCACCTCGACCGGCACTCGGTTGTCCCCGGCAATAATCGAGAGAAAGACGCTCTCGCCGGTAAGTTCGTGCAAGGCAATGAGATACGGATGGCAAAGTGCCCGTATGTCGAAGTCGTCGACCTTGCCGTTGCTCAGTCCAAGAACGCGGTAACCCAACGAAACCGTTTTCTTGTCACCGGAGGAGATCACGAAGCCCGCTGACTCTAGCGTATCCAAGGCCCTGGAAATGATAATGCGGCTGAGTGACAGCTCGGCTTCCAACCGCGAGACACTCGTGCTGCCCTCTTCGTCGATCAGGAAGCTCAGAACCGACAGGACTCGTTGCGCCGCTTGATTGCGATACGCGACTTCTTCTGTCGACTTCTCTGAATTCATCTCCGCCGCCCCCCGTAAGTACGCTCAGTTTACCATTTCACCAAGCTCGCTCAGCCTGTCGGACGAAGGCAGGACCGGGCCATCGGACTCTGACGTTGGATCGCTCGATAAACCGTCACGCCTCGATGCAACCTAAACACCCGGGCCGATCATAGCCATCCCATGAAGGCTAGCTCCCGATTTTCACAAGAATCTTCCCTACCACCGTCCCGCTCTCCTGCGCGAGATGCGCATCCACGACTTTTTCGAGCGGGAACTGCTGCCCTATCGTCGGCGAGTATGCCCTGGCGCTGATGCACGCTGATATATCCCGCACTGCGTCTTGAATCGACCTCTCGGACATCGAATAAAGGTACACGAATCGAAAAACATGACCGCCAAACATCGCTGGACGGAAGGGTATTTCAAGCGTCGCATCTGAACGACTACTGGAATAAGCAGTCACGACGCCGTCCGTTGCAAGACAGGCAAGATCGATGTGCACATTCGCGACTATGTCGACGTCAACGATACGGTCGACGCCTACACCCCCTGTGGCCGTCAGGACACGCTGCGCAACATCCTCTGAATGGCGAAAAATTACGACATCGGCACCTGCGTTTCTGGCCGCATCGGCCTGGGTCTCGTTACTCACCGTCGCGGCGACCCATGCGCCTGCCCACTTCGCAAGGAGAATCGCGGCCGTACCTACTCCGCCGCCGCCACCATGCACTAGCACACGCCCTCCACGCAAATCGCCATCGGCGAACAGGCAGCGGTGAGCGGTAATCGCTGGAATCCCAATAGATGCCCCCGTCTCGAACGATGCATCGTTGCCGAGCGGGACCGCCAGGCGGGACGGGAGGACTACATATTCTGCCGCAGTGCCGAAAGGCCGTTCTGTTTGTGCCTTGAACACCCATACCCTTTCTCCGATCCGTTCCTCTGATACACCGGAGCCGACCGCGTCAATGGTTCCACTGCCATCCTGGTGGGGAATCACCCGTGGGAAACGCATCGGAGCACCTGTGAAGCCGGTACGGGCCTTGATGTCGGACGGATTCAGACCGGAGACCGCGATCTTGACCCGTACTTCGCCACGCGCCGGTAATGGGTCAGGGAAGTCGCCGATCCTGAGGACATCGACGGCATCGCCTTGTCTTTCGTAGAACGCGGCTTTCATGAATGATCTTTTCGAAAAATTGTTGGATTCGCCCCGCTTCCGTCGGGTCGTGGGAATTGCTCAGCATTATAGATGTCAGCGCGGACAATCGCAGACGTCTGCTCATTTAGAGCTTTCAAAGCCGGATGGCGTATGGATTTGTGGTTAAGCTGTATAAGTCGGAAGGCAAAACGGTACGGATACGAACGACAGGGTCGCATTGTTGAGCCGTGCGCTCGACCACATGCCAGGGAACACAAAGGTAGTGCAAGTTCTTCGTTCTGCTGGGGCGTAGACCAGAATTTTTTGGGGCGAATCGACCATTCTTAGAGCACAGTTTCGAGCACGTCGGTCTGGACGAAGGCGTCACAGAAAAACTCATCTTCCAGCAGGCCCGCACGGATGAACTCCGTACGTGCAGCACGCGTCATCGCCGGGTTACCGCATGCGTAGACCTGATACGCAGTGAGCGACGGATGATCCGAAAGTACCGCGCGATGCACAAGACCTGTGCGGCCAGCCCATATTGCGTCAGGATGCGACAACACAGGCACGAGTTCGACGTGCCCTTCGACGTGCCACTTACGCGCAAGATCCAAAAAATAAAGGTCACTCTCGTTGCGAGCGCCCCAATACAACTTCAACGGACGCGCAAACTTGCGCTTGAGCGCATCTTCAATGATGGACTTCACCGGCGCGAAACCCGTTCCCGTTGCAACGAGGATTACCGGCTTTGTAGACCCGTCGCGAAAGAAGAACTCGCCGTAGGGCAACTCTATCCGCAACTTGCTTCCCACTGCGAGTTCTTTCAGCACCCCGTCCGAGAAACGGCCTCCTGGCACGCGGCGCACGTGTAGATGCACGCTGTCATTCTGGTGCGGCGGGTTGGCCATCGAATAGTTCCGAACCGTGTTGTCGTCGAGATGAACCTGCAGGTACTGGCCGGCTCTGAACTTTGCGCGCACTCCAATCGGCAGGCGAAGTTGTAGGACTGTCACATCCGGCGCAGGCTGCGTGATTCGAAAAACCGAGGCATCAACTTTCTTGCGCGCGATGCGCTCCCGCTTCTCGATCTTGCGAGGCACGATGGTCAAGTCCGTCGTCGGACGCGTGCAGCAAAAGAGCGCCTTCTCCGTCCCTTCCGCATTGAGTACCTCTCCGACACACTCGGCGCACACACCCTTGCGACATGAATACGGGAGTGCAAAGCCGGCCCGCTCGGCGGCATCAAGAACGGTCTCGCCGTCGTTGCACTGGAAGCTGATGTCGCTCGCGGCGACGTTGATATGATGAGCCACATTCACTCCTTATGAACATTGACGGCGACGAGTGACCTGCACGCTTACATTGCTCGCGGACACTCATCGCTAACCGGTCCGTACTAGCTTTCGTATCGATTCCGGCGTGATGTCATGAAGGCTGCGCACACCCCGCGCAACCATGGACGCAATACCTTCTACAACGGCAACGCGAGCAGAGTATCAATGCGCGAGCTATCACACACGGCAACGCGTTCACGCAATCGCACGCTGTTCCCATTACGCACGTAAGCATCAAGATAGCGCCCTGTGACGAAGAGGCTCTTCGTTCCGTCGCGCATGATGCGCACGACCATAAACGAAGTCTCGCTGCGGACGACGTCGAGGTCCTCCGACACGATGTAGGGCTGTCCGAGTAGATGTCGATACGCATGACGCTCGTAAATGTTCGCATCCCGCAGCGACGCGACCCGGTCCATTAGCATGCCGCGCGACGCCGCATAGATCAGACTTGCCTCGAGACCTCGCTTGTGATTCTCAGCCGTAGTCACTTTGTAGATGCATTCGTCGACGAAGAAGTCTGGCCATCCGGCGAGATCTCCATCGTCTATGCAGCGCACATACTCAGCCTGCGCTCGCGCAATCAACTGAAAAACGTCTTGCATGATGGGGTTCCCTGCGATCAATAGTTCATAGCGTGGCGATACGCCTTCCAAAAGCCTCGAATGGAGGCTTCTGTTACACGGCTCTCGCTGCTATCGGCTGTGTCGCCACCCATTTCAAGTACCGAGCAGGATCCTTCCGCGCCTTCGATACCACGCTGAACGAAGCCTCCGACGCAGCCATCTTCCATCGAGACATATCCCGCGGGGCCAACCAGGTTAGCTTGCCGCAAGCGCATTTCCCGCAGCTCCGGCGTGTCATTGTCGAATCCGAGATATGTCCAGTTCAGCTCGGTTTCCTCGATGCCTCTCGGCAAGATCTGACGCACGGCGATGGCGTTTTGAATCTGCTGTAGCACGAAGCCTGGAAACGCGGACAGGATCTGCAGCGTAATGCCATCACCGAACTCGTCGTTGCCTTTGAGGATGGACACGTCCTCTAAACGATGTCCGCTCTCGGAGCGAATGTTCTGCTTCGAATAGTCGCTTCCCGCGTCATCCTTCGCATGGTCCACCGCGGAGAAACTGACGTGATGCGCTCCGCTTGGGTCAACAATGATTCCACCGCGCTGCGAAAGTTTGTTCAACTGGAACGTAGTAAAAAATAGATGCAGGATACTCGCGTGATAGGAATCTTTGACGTTCTCAACGTAAAGCTTCCAGTTGTTTGGAAGCGTTTGAGTAAATCGGCCGAGCACCACCGGAACCCGACCATCCAAAATGCGTGCGACGCGTGACACGATCTCTTCGCCGAGGTAATCCTCCAGCGGCGCCACATCGTCCGAAAAGCTACCAAACACAAGCCCGTGCAGCGTTTCGATACGTAGCTTGCGTAGCCCGTGATCTTCCATACAGAAATCAGGCTTCGTGCCCCCCTTGCCGTTGATACCGTCCTTGAAGGCGACACCCTTCAGGTCCCCCTGCAAGTTATAGGTCCAGGCGTGATAGACACAGCTGAAGTCCTTGGCATTGCCTTGATCCTCCAGGCACACCATTGCGCCGCGGTGCGCACAGCGATTCTCGAACGCATAAAGCTCTCCGTCTTCATCGCGCGTGACGACGACCGGGGTGTCGCCAACGAACGTGGAGCGAAAGTCGCCTGCGTTCGGCACTTCCACTTCGAGGCAAAGAAAATTCCAGTTTGCGCCTCGGAAAATTTTGTCCTGCTCGTCCGCGTACACCGCTTCGCTTCGGAACACCGTATAGGGCACGCGCGTCAAGCCTCTTTCGGGCCACCTGATATCTGCACGAGGCGCTGGTTTGATGGGAATGAAGTTCAAGTGTTTCTCCTTGCGCGAAATTTGATGTGCCGAGCGTCTTGAATCCATGCCGCTCGACATTTGACACCGCCGGGTGGATGTGTTCGAATACCGTACAGTGTTCGAATACGGAACTATCATGACATTCCCCAACGAAGCAGTCAACGCTGACGAGTCCGTCGGCGCGCCAGGTTTTGAGCAGGAATCTGAAGTTGAGGGCGAGGGCGGATCCCGCTTACGGGAGGGAATGGGTGGACTTGCAAAGGGTTTGGCCATCATCGAGGCATTCAGTGCGGCATCCCCACGGATGACCGTCGCCGAGGCGGCCCGGTTAGCTAACGTCACGCGTCCGGCCGCCCGGCGCTGTTTGTTGACACTTGTGGACCTGGGGTACTTGTCCCACGACGGTAAGTTTTTTTCACCGCTGCCTCGGATGCTGCGGCTGGGCGG
>FCOD02000003.1 GCA_001544655.2 Caballeronia turbans | reverse complement strand
GGCGTTGACGATCGCCCCGTGGTTCACTCAGATCAAGGCTGGCACTACCAGATGGACGCTTATCAGGCGTTGGTCTCGCAACGAGCCCTGACGCAAAGCATGTCACGCAAGGGCAACTGCCACGACAACGCCACCATGGAAAGCTTCTTCGGTACCTTGAAGTCGGAGTTCTTCTACCCGAATCGCTTCGAGAGCATCGAAGCCCTTCAGGCCGGCATCAGACACTACATTCACTACTACAATCATCACCGCATCAAGCTGAAGCTAAAAGGGCTGAGTCCTGTAATGTACAGAACTCAGCCCTCACGGCCTTAGCCCAAACCTGTCCAACTTTGCGGGGTCAGTTCAATTCATCGCGGGCGTTTTTGCGTCTGAAGAACGATTAGCGGAACACGACCGTCTTGTGCCCGTTCAGCAGAATGCGATGCTCCGCGTGCCACTTCACCGCGCGCGCGAGCGTCACGCATTCGACGTCGCGGCCGATCGCCGTCAGTTGATCCGGCGTCATGTTGTGATCGACGCGCTCCACTTCCTGCTCGATGATCGGGCCTTCGTCGAGATCGGACGTGACATAGTGCGCGGTCGCGCCGATCAGCTTCACGCCGCGATCGAACGCCTGATAGTAGGGCTTCGCGCCCTTGAAGCTCGGCAGGAACGAGTGATGGATGTTGATCGCGCGGCCCGCGAGCTTCTCGCACATGTTCGCCGACAGAATCTGCATGTAACGCGCGAGCACGACGAGATCCGTGTCGTGCTGATCGACGATTTCCAGCACGCGCGCTTCCTGCGCGGCCTTCGCATCGGGTGTCGCCTTCAGCAGCGGCAGATGATGAAACGGAATGTCGTAGCTCGCGGCGAGCTGATAAAAATCCTTGTGATTCGAGATGATCGCCGGAATCTCGATCTGCAACTGGCCGGTGCGATAGCGGAACAGGAGATCGTTCAGGCAGTGGCCGATCTTCGACACCATGATGACGACGCGCGGCTTCACCGAAGCGTCATGCAGTTCCCAGCGCATGCCGAATTCGTCGGCGAGATCGGCGAACGACTTGCGCAGCGCGTCGAGACCAGGATCGCCGCCGACCTCCTGAAAATGCACGCGCATGAAAAACTCGCCGGTGCGGCTGTCGCCGAACTGCGCGGAGTCGAGGATATTGGCGCCGAGATTGAACAGAAATCCCGACACGGCATGCACGATTCCCGGCCGGTCGGGGCACGACAACTTCAGGTAGAAACTATGTTCGGTCGACATGACCTTTCCTCGTTCGTTTGATTCTTGATATTCAGAGCGGCGGCGGATGGAACAGCGCGTCGATGCCTTCGCAGGCGTCCTCCCCGATCCACTGGCGGCGCAGCATGCAATCGAGCGTCGCGAGACTGGCGTCGACCGTGAGCTCGCCCTCCTCGATCCAGCGCGCGACGTCTTCGATGCGCGCAAGGCGATGCTCGCCGACCTCGCCGTCCTGGTTGCGCGGCGCGAAATCGGGCGAAAGGAAAACGTCGTAGACGAAGATCTGCTCGGCCTGCGTGCCTTCGGGCAAGGATTGCAGCACATGGAACGTGCGGCCGCGCTCGGCGGTTTGCGCGAGCCCGGCGCTCATGCCTGCTTCTTCCCAGCATTCCTTTACGAGCGTCGGCATCAGTTCGAACCCCCAGCCGATGCCGCCCGCCACGATGTTGTCGAGCATGCCGGGATCGGTCGCCTTCGTCTCGCTGCGGCGCGCGATCCACAACTGCGGCGCCTTATCTCGATATTTTACGATGCCATTCAGATGCACCGCGTAGGTCATCGTGCCGAAGAAGCGCGACGCCGCACGCTCGATGAACGCGAGCGGCGGCGCGTCGAAGTCGTTGCGGACCGCGTAGGTTTCGTCGCGCCAGCCGGGGATTCTGCCTTCCGCGTATAACGCGCCGATGACCGCGCCTAGCGCGGCGCTGCGCGCGTTCACATCGGCGAGCGATGGGTTCAGCCGAACCGCTGCTTCGTCGATCTCGAAAACGTCCGGCCAGCGGCGCAGCGCGTCGACGTCGGTGCGGCGAATCCAGCCGACACGCTCGTCGCCGATGAAAAAGGGCGCGTGCGCGGCAGCATCGAAACGGCGCGCGGAAATGATGGCAGGCAGCGTCATGCGGGCACTCCGGTCAACGCAAGGCGACGCGAATGCCCAGCAGGATGAACGTCGCGCCCGCGAGCCGGTCGAGCCACACGCCGACGCGCGGACGGCGCTTCAGCCACGCGCCGATCATCCCCGCGCCGATGCCGAAGAGCGAAAACACGACGACCGTCTGCAGCATGAACAGCCCGCCGAGCTCGAACATCTGGAGCATCACGCTTTGCGCGCCGTGCGGATCGACGAATTGCGGCAGGAACACGATGAAGAACAGCGTGACTTTCGGGTTCAGCATGTTGCCGATCACGCTTTGGCGGAACACGGTCGAAAGCGGCTGGCTCGGGCGCGTGTGCGCGGTCGCGAGACCGTGACTGCGCAATGCCTTGATGCCGATCCAGACGAGATACGCCGCGCCGGCGAGCTTCACCGCCTGAAACGCGACGGGCGACGAACGCAGCAGCGCCGCGATGCCGAGCGCGGCGAGCGTCGTATGAAAGATCACGCCGAATGCGAAGCCGAGCGCGGCGACGACGCCTGCGAGGCGCCCTTGGGAAATGCCTCGCGCGAGTACCTGAAGATTGTCCGGGCCGGGCGCAACCGTAATCGCGACCGATGCGGCAAGAAAGAGCAGAAAGTTGGGCATCTCAATGTCCACCGAATTCGCATACGGTATAGAGCGGCACGCCGTTCTCGCGCAGCAGCTTCGAGCCGCCGAGATCCGGCAGGTCGATGATCGCCGCCGCTTCCACCACTTGCGCGCCGAGCCGCTCGAGCAGAATCTTGCCGGCCATCATCGTGCCGCCTGTCGCGACGAGATCGTCGACGATCACCACTCGATCGCCCGGCTTGCACGCATCCTCGTGAATCTCGACCGTCGCGCTGCCGTATTCCAGGTCGTACGACTGCGACAGCGTCTTGTACGGCAGCTTGCCCTTCTTGCGGATCGGCACGAAGCCCAGGCTCAGCTCGTACGCGAGAATCGGGCCGATGATGAAACCGCGCGCATCCATGCCGGCGATCACGTTGACGTTCTCGTCGATATAGCGCTGCACGAACAGGTCGATCAGCATGCGCAGCGCCTTGCGGTCTTGCAGGATCGTTGTGATGTCGCGGAACTGCACGCCGGGCTGCGGCCAGTTTTCGACGGTGCGCACGCGCTCCTTGATGAAACGCGCGGCGTCGAGCTGAGCGCTCGAAGGGGTAATGGACATGACTTCTCCGGAGTCCGCGCCGTGAGGCCGCGCGTTCGCCTTGGTGACAAAAGAGATTACGCCGCCCGGCGGTTGCGCGAGAGCCGTTCCTCGGCTTGCGCGAGCACTTCGGGCAGGCCGCGCAGCACGACGATATCGTTCGCGCGCAGCCGGGTTTCGGGGTCCGGTTCGACGCCCCGGATGCCGTGGCGCCGGATCGCGGTCACCTCGACACCATTGCCGACGAGGCCGAGATCGTCGAGCGAGTGCCCGACGGCCTCGGAATTCGCGTCGATCGGTACGGATTGTAGCCGGACCTGCTCGTGGCCATCGTCGTCATCGACATCGTCGGCGCCGTGGAAGTAGCCGCGCAGGAGGCTGTAGCGCGCATCGCGCATTTCCTCCACGCGCCGCACGACGCGACGCATCGGCACACCCATCAGCACGAGCGTGTGCGACGCGAGCATCAGACTGCCTTCGACGATCTCCGGAATCACTTCCGTCGCGCCCGCGGCGGTGAGCTTATCGAGATCGGCGTCGTCGACTGTGCGCACGATCACGGGCAAGGTCGGCGCGAGCTCGTGGATGTTGTGCAGCACGCGCAGCGCGGAAGGCGTGTTCGCATACGTGATCGCGACGGTCGCCGCGCGATGCAGCCCCGCCGCGAGTAGCGACTCGCGCCGCCCGGCGTCGCCGAACACCACCGATTCGCCGGCCGCCGCGGCCGCCGCGACGCGGTCCGGGTCCAGATCGAGCGCAACGTAGGAAATCCCTTCCTGCTCCAGCATGCGCGCGAGGTTTTGCCCCGCGCGGCCGTAGCCGCAGATGATCACGTGGCCGCTCTGCTTGAGGCTCTGTGTTGCGATCTTCGTCATCTGCAGCGATTGCAGCATCCATTCCGTCGACGACAGCCGCAGCACGATCCGGTCCGCGTTCTGGATGATGAACGGCGCGGCGAGCATCGAGAGCAGCATCGCGGAGAGAATCGCTTGCAGGATGATCGGGTTGACCAGATGCGAATCCAGGATCAGGTTGAGCAGCACGAAACCGAATTCGCCCGCCTGCGCGAGGCCGAGACCCGTGCGCATCGCGACGCCCGGCGTTGCGCCGAACGCGCGCGCGAGCCCGGTGATCATCACGGCCTTGAGCAGGATCGGCACGACGAAAAAGCCGAGCACGAGAAACGGATGCTCCCAGATCACACGCGGATTCAGCAGCATGCCGGTAGTCACGAAGAAGAGACCGAGCAGCACGTCGCGAAACGGCTTGATGTCCTCTTCCACCTGATGCCGATACGGCGTCTCGGCGATCAACATCCCCGCGATGAACGCGCCGAGCGCGAGCGACAGCCCGAACTTGTCGGTGATGAACGCCGCGCCCAGCGTCACCAGCAGCAGGTTCAGCATGAACAGCTCTTGCGAGCGGCGCCGCGCGACGAGATCGAACCAGCGCGTCATGAACTTCTGGCCGATGAAGAGCAGGACCGTCAATGCGACAACGATCTTCACTGCCGCGATGCCGAGCCACATCGCGAGCTGCGACGATTTGCCGTTGCCGAACGCCGCGATGATGATGAGCAGCGGCACGACCGCGAGATCCTGGAACAGCAGCACGCCGAAGATGTTGCGGCCGTGCTCCGATTCGAGTTCGAGCCGCTCCGCGAGCAGCTTGCTGACGATAGCCGTAGAGGACATGGACATCGCGCCGCCGAGCGCGAAGCTCGCCTGCCATGACATCTCGGTCCAGAAATTCGCGATCCAGCCGAAGATCAGCGCGAGCGCGATCGTCGCCGCGACCTGACTCGCGCCGAGTCCGAACACGATGCGCCGCATCGAGCGCAGCTTGGAAAGGGAGAATTCGAGCCCGATGGAAAACATCAGGAAGACAACGCCGAATTCGGCGAGATGCTGCGCGCGGTCCGAATCCGGCGCGATGCCCGCCGCGTGCGGTCCCACGATGATGCCGACCGTCAGATAGCCGAGCATCGGCGGCAAGTTGAAATAGCGAAATACGACGACGCCTGCCACGGAGCAGAGCAGCAGCAACAGCGTCATTTCGAGCGGAGAGGTCATCCGTCTAGCGTCCTCGTTCGTCAGCGTTCCGAGGCGCGTGTCTTCGGCGCTCCGGCATCTTAAAAAGGCCCCTGACGACAGGGCTTGCGGGGGCGGATAGGCGGCGGCGCGGCGCGCTCCCGGCGGGGCGGCTGAAAAACGCCTTTGCTATACTCCGCGCATGATAGCGAAAATCAATGGCGACCGGGCACTGGCGCTGGCTCGCAACGTAATCCAGATCGAAGCAGAGGCCGTTCGCGGGCTTTCCGAACTCCTCGACGAAAACTTCACGAACGCGGTCGAAACGCTGCTCGGCTGTCGCGGTCGCGTGGTCGTATCGGGCATCGGCAAGTCGGGCCATATCGCGCGCAAATTCGCCGCGACGCTCGCGAGCACCGGCACGCCGGCGTTCTTCGTGCATCCGGCCGAAGCGAGCCACGGCGACCTCGGCATGGTCACCGCCGACGACATCTTCATCGCGCTGTCCAACTCGGGCGAAACCGAGGAACTTGTTGCCATTCTGCCGCTCATCAAGCGCCTCGGGGCGAAGCTGATCGCGATTACCGGTCGGCCCGAATCCAGTCTCGCCCAATTGGCGGACATGCATCTCAACGCGCGCGTCGAAAAGGAAGCGTGCCCCATGAATCTCGCGCCCACGGCCAGCACGACCGCCGCGATGGCGCTCGGCGACGCGCTCGCCGTCGCCGTGCTCGATGCGCGCGGCTTCGGTCCCGACGACTTCGCGCGCTCGCATCCTGGCGGCGCGCTCGGGCGGCGCCTGCTCACCTACGTCCGCGACGTCATGCGCATCGGCGACCAGGTGCCGGTGGTCTCGCTCGACGCGACCGTTTCGGACGCGCTCTTTCAGATCACCGACAAGCGCATGGGCATGACGGCCGTCATCGACGCAAACCGTCATGTCCACGGCATTTTCACGGACGGCGATCTGCGTCGCATCCTGCAGCGCGACGGCGATTTCCGCGCACTGAAGATCGTCGATGTCATGACGCGTAATCCGCGCACGATCGCGCCGGATCATCTCGCGGTCGAAGCCGTGGAACTGATGGAGCGCCATCGCATCAATCAGATGCTGGTCGTGGATGCCGATGCGACGCTGATCGGCGCACTGAACATGCACGACCTCTTCTCCAAGAAGGTAATCTGATGGCGCAGAAGCCCCCCACCGCCGCCGAACGCGCGAACCGCCTCAAGCTGATGGTGTTCGACGTCGACGGCGTTTTCACCGACGGCAGCCTCTACTTCACCGGCGACGGCGACGCGATGAAATCGTTCAATTCGCTCGACGGCCACGGCGTGAAGATGCTGCAGTCCGTCGGCGTGCAGACGGCGATCATCACGGGCCGGCAATCCGGCATCGTCGCGGCGCGTGCGCGCGAACTGGGCATCACGCATCTCTATCAGGGCGTCGCCGATAAAACCGTCGCGCTCGCCGAGTTGCTCGCCGCGACCGGCATCGCGGCCGACGAATGCGGCTATATGGGCGACGACTGGCCCGACCTCGCGGTGATGCGCCGCTGTGGCTTCGCGGCCGCGCCCGCGAACGCGCATCCGGAAGTGATCCAGCGCGTGCACTGGGTCGCGGAAGCGCGCGGCGGCCACGGCGCCGTGCGCGAAGTCTGCGACGCGATCCTGCGCGCGCAACATCGCTACGACGAACTGCTCGCCGCGGCGCTCGGAGGCTGAAGCATGCAGCGCCCTGGAAAGCTCGCCTCGCTCCTGCCGCTCCTCGCGATGGCGGCGCTCGCCGGCATCACTTACTGGCTGCTGCAAGCCACGCTGCCTCCTGCACAGCAGGCGCCTGCGCCGGAGAAGCGCCACACGCCCGACTACTTCGCCAACGACTTTTCCGTTTCCGAACTCGATGCCACCGGCACGACGCAATATCGTCTGACGGCGAAGTCGATGGTGCATTACGAAGACAACGAAATCAGCGACCTGACGCTGCCCGCGATGCGCATGTTCCAGCCGATGAAGCCGACCGTCACGGCGACGGCCATGCGCGGCACGGTGAATGGCGATGTCTCGATCGTCGATCTCTATGACGACGCGCGCATCCTGCGCGCGGCCGGCTACGGCGATCCGCAGATGCAGGCTGATTCCCAGCATTTTCGCGTGCTGGTGAACGACGATGTCATCGAAACGGAAAAACCGGTTAGACTTCAGCGCGGCCCGTCCGTGATGACGGCCTCTGGCATGAACTACAACAACGTGACCCGGGTAATGAAGCTCTTCGGTAACGTGCGCGGCGCAATCGCCGCCACGGATATCAACGGCGGCTCGTCCAAGTAACCCCGGCACTCCCATCCGAATTGTGACTGCATGAACGAAAGGTTCCCTCGTCCCGATGGCGGCCATGCGCGCGCAACGCTCGCGTGCCGCACCGCGCACGCCGCGCGGGCCGGGCTCGCCGCCGCGCTGGCCATCGCCGTTGCGCTGGCCGCGCTGCCCGCGCACGCCGAAAAGGCCGACCGCGACAAGCCGCTCAACATCGAAGCGGACAACATGTCCTACGACGACCTCAACCAGAAGAACGTCTTCACCGGACACGTGGTCGCGACCAAAGGCTCGATCATCATCAAGGCCGACCGCGTGGACGTCACGCAGGACCCGCAGGGTTATCAGTACGCGACCGGCACGTCGACCGGCAACAATCTCGCCTATTTCCGCCAGAAGCGTGACGGCCTCGACGAGTACATCGACGGCAACGCGGTGCGCATCGACTACGACGGCAAGAACGACTTCACGAAGCTCACGACACGCGCTGTCGTGCGCCGCCTGCAAGGCCTGACGAAAGTGCAGGACGAAGTGCGCGGCAGCGTGATCACCTATGACGGCCAGAAGGACTTCTACACGGCGAGTGCGGGCAAGGACCAGGCAGGCCCCGGCAATCCGAGCGGCCGGGTGCGTGCGATGCTCGCGCCCCGCTCGGGCGGCGCCGCGCCGCTGAACGGATCGCCCGCCACGCTTTCGCCGTCGAACAGCATTCAGGGAGAGCCGCAGCAGTGAATTCGACCTCCATGCCCCACCGCAAGCCGGAAGGCCAGTCGAGTTCGCTCGTCGTGCGCAATCTGAAGAAGCGTTACGGGTCGCGCACTGTGGTGAAGGACGTGTCACTCGACGTCAAGAGCGGCGAAGTGGTCGGCCTGCTCGGTCCGAACGGCGCGGGAAAGACGACGTCGTTCTATATGATCGTCGGCCTCGTGCCGCTCGATGCCGGCGAGATCGACCTCGACGGCAATTCGATCAGCCTCTTGCCTATCCACCAACGCGCGCACCTGGGCTTGTCATATCTGCCGCAGGAAGCCTCGGTGTTTCGCAAGCTCACCGTCGAGCAGAACATTCGCGCGGTGCTGGAGTTGCAAACCGATGAGCGCGGCAAACGCCTGTCAAATGACGCCATAACCCAGCGCGCGGAAGCCTTGCTCGACGAGTTGCAGATCGCGCACCTGCGCGAGAATCCTGCGCTGTCGCTGTCGGGCGGCGAGCGCCGTCGTGTCGAGATTGCGCGCGCGCTCGCAACCAATCCCAGCTTCATTCTGCTCGACGAACCGTTCGCGGGCGTCGATCCGATCGCCGTGCTCGAAATTCAGAAGATCGTGAAGTTTTTGAAGCAGCGCAACATCGGCGTCCTGATCACGGACCACAATGTGCGCGAGACGCTCGGCATCTGCGATCATGCGTACATCATCAGCGACGGCAGCGTACTCGCGGCAGGCGCGCCGAGCGAGATCATCGAAAATGAAAACGTGCGCCGCGTCTATCTCGGCGAGCATTTCCGCATGTGACGCAACGTTGGAAAAGCGGCGCGCATCATGCGCCGCACCATGCGAAAGCAGCAAAACTTACGTGCCGCCCTCTTGGGCGGCATGCGCTTTTTTGGAATCCCCGCGAGGTTTCGCGCGCGTGGCAAACTCTCTACAATGAATAAAACTTTGCCATGAAAGCCAGCCTCCAACTCCGCCTCTCGCAGCATCTTGCGCTGACCCCGCAACTTCAGCAGTCGATCCGGCTGCTGCAGTTGTCGACGCTCGAACTGCAGCAGGAAGTCGCGATGGCCGTCGCTCAGAATCCGCTGCTCGAGAATGACGACGACTGGATCACGAGCCCGCTTCGCGTCGCCGCGGACGGCTCGCTGATCGCGGCTGCGTCGGCGCCGAGCACGCCGTCCGACTCGATGATGAGCAACGGCTCGTCATCCGGCACCTCAAATTCCGAACGTTCGGAGAACAATGAGCCGCAAGGGGTCGACGAGTACAACGGCCTGGGCTCGGACAGCAGTCAGGATTCCAGTTCGTGGAACCTCGAGGACTACGGCCGCTCGAACAACGCCTCCGACGACGACGATCTCCCGCCGCTGCAAATCCACGAATCGACCACGACACTACGCGACCACCTGAGCGCGCAGTTGCGCATGACCGCGGCGAATCAGCGCGATCGTGCGCTCGTCACGTTTCTGATTGAGTCACTGGACGAGGACGGTTACCTGACCTCATCGCTCGATGAAGTGCAGACCGATCTTCCCGAAGAACTCGAAGTCGACCTCGACGAGTTGAGCGCGGCGCTCGCCTTGCTGCAAAGCTTCGATCCGCCGGGCGTTGGCGGACGCTCGGCATCGGAATGTCTGAAACTGCAGTTGCTGCGGCTCGACGGGTCGCCCACGCGCACGCTGGCGCTCGATATCGTCACGAATCATCTCGAACTGCTTGCCGCGCGCGACTTCACGCGTCTGCGCAAGCAACTGAAAGCCAGCGACGACGCCCTTCGCGACGCGCATCTGCTGATCAAATCGCTCGAGCCTTTCCCAGGCGCGGCGTACGGCAAAAGCGAAGCGGACTATGTCGTGCCGGACATTCTCGTGCGAAAAACCGCGAGCGGATGGACGGCAGAGCTGAATCCGGAGATCGTGCCGAAGCTGCGGATCAACCATTTGTACGCGAACATCCTGCGCAACAATCGCGGCGATCCGGGCAGCGGCTCGCTGCGCCAGCAGTTGCAGGAAGCGCGCTGGCTCATCAAGAATATTCAGCAGAGGTTTGAGACGATTCTGCGCGTCGCGCAGGCGATAGTGGAGCGTCAGAAGAACTTTTTTGCACATGGCGAAATCGCCATGCGGCCCTTGGTTTTGCGGGAGATTGCTGATACGCTGGGATTACACGAATCGACGGTTTCTCGTGTGACCACAGGCAAGTACATGCTCACCCCATTCGGGACGCTTGAATTTAAGTACTTCTTTGGATCGCACGTCTCGACCGACACAGGAGGCGCGGCATCGTCAACGGCGATCCGGGCCCTCATCAAGCAACTGATAGGAGCGGAAGACCCTAAAACTCCTCTTTCAGACAGCCGCATCGCCGAACTGCTGGCGGAACAAGGATTCGTGGTCGCGCGGCGTACCGTAGCCAAGTACCGCGAAGCCCTCAGGATCCCGGCAGTGAATCTGCGCAAGTCTCTATGACCCGTCTCTGTAGTCCATCGCGTGTTGTGATGGGCGTTTACCGGCCGCATCGCGAGAGCGCGGACGTGCCGGCCAATGCGGCCCGTATTTCAGTCGCGCCAGAATGACGCGCTGACGGGACGCATTGCCGACCGGTATCGGACGAGCCGACGTGATCTCACGGCCTTTAGCTTGGAGAGCAACTATGAATCTGAAGATCAGTGGACACCACCTCGAATTGACGCCTGCGTTGCGCGAGTATGTGATCACGAAACTGGACAGGGTGCTCCGTCATTTCGATCAAGTGATCGACGGCAACGTTGTCCTCTCGGTCGACAATCATAGGGAAAAGGAAAAGAGGCAGAAGGCGGAAATCAACCTGCATCTGAAGGGCAAGGACATTTTTATCGAGAGTTGTGACGCTGATATGTACGCCGCAATCGATCTGATGGTGGACAAGCTGGACCGGCAGGTCATCAGGCACAAGGACAAGATTCAGGGCCACGCCCATGAATCGGTGAAGTACCGTGGCGAGCCGCACGAAGTGGAAGCGCCGTCGCCCTGAACGCACCGTACGCACGCTCGCCGATTAATCGACGGATGACAGCGAGCCCCGCCACCACAGGATGGCGGGCGAGATTCGAGGAAAACCTCGAGTATCCGAACCAGATCGATGCGCGCATGCACCGAACCGAAGCCGCCTCCGACTGGCGGCTTTTTTGTTGGATTTTCGCCCTGAAGAGCGACAAGCCATTGATTTTCAGGGCTTTGTGCTGCACATTGGATCGCAAAACGGTGCCATTGCGCGGCGCACCATCGGGCTGTGCCCTGTTCTATAATGATCCGGTAATTTTCGGGGTCGCACGACAGGCACGCTGCAGGGAACGCCGCCAGCGCACTTTCCGTATCACCATCGCCGTGAGCGCTTTCAGACAGCGGCCACGATGAGGAGCTATCAGGCCACGCATCAGCCTGCCAACATGAATCGTTTAGCCAAATTTCTTCCCATCGAGAACGTGGTTCTCGGACTGTCCGTTACCAGCAAGAAACGCGTATTCGAGCAAGCGGGCCTGATTTTCGAGAACCAGAACGGCATCGCCCGCAGCACCGTCACCGACAATCTCTTCGCGCGTGAGCGTCTCGGCTCGACTGGCCTAGGCGAAGGTGTCGCCATTCCGCACGGCCGCATCAAGGGGCTGAAGCAGCCGCTTGCCGCCTTCGTGCGCCTCGCCGAACCTGTCGCGTTCGAATCGCCTGACGGCCAGCCGGTCTCGCTGCTCATCTTCCTGCTCGTGCCCGAGCAGGCAACGCAGCAGCATCTTGAAATTCTCTCGGAGATCGCCCAACTGCTCTCTGACAGCGAGGCGCGCGAGCGCCTGCACAAGGAAGAAAATCGTGAGGCGCTTTATCAAGTGCTCACGCAATGGCAACCGTAACAGCCACACGAACCTAGCGATACGCGCCGAGGCGCGTCCGTGCTGCTTTCGCGCCGGGCGCGCCTCGCTTACGTGAAGCTTCTGCGGCACAATCGGTCAAACGCAGCGCCATGCGACGTACCGAAGCGACCCGCTTCGTCGTGACGCAAAGGCTGCTTCCGGCTTCCAACGGAGTTCCGGTCTCATGGATACGTCCAGCATCAACGCCCAAAGCATTTTCGACGACAACGCCGCCGCTCTGAAGCTCAGTTGGCTCACCGGGCACGAAGGCTGGGAACGCGGCTTTTCGAGCGAGACGGTCGCAAACGCGACGTCGAGCGCCGACCTCGTCGGCCACCTGAACCTGATTCACCCGAACCGTATCCAAGTGCTCGGCGACGCCGAGATCAACTACTACCAGCGTCAGTCGGACGAGGACCGTTCCCGTCACATGGCGGAACTCATCGCGCTCGAGCCGCCGTTTCTGGTCGTTGCAGGCGAAGTGGGCGCGCCGCCGGAACTCGTTCTGCGCTGTACGCGCTCGTCGACGCCGCTTTTCACGACGCGCATGTCCGCGGCGGCCGTGATCGACAGCCTGCGCGCGTACATGTCGCGCATCCTCGCGCCGCGCGCGACGCTCCACGGCGTGTTCATCGACATCCTGGGCATGGGCGTGCTGCTCACCGGCGACTCCGGTCTCGGCAAGAGCGAGCTCGGGCTGGAACTCATCAGCCGCGGCCATGGCCTCGTGGCGGATGACGCCGTCGATTTCGTGCGTCTCGGCCCGGATTTTGTCGAAGGCCGGTGCCCGCCTTTGCTGCAAAATTTGCTCGAAGTGCGCGGGTTGGGCCTTCTCGACATCAAGACGATTTTCGGTGAAACCGCCGTGCGCCGGAAGATGAAACTCAAGTTGATCGTGCAGCTCGTGCGCCGGCCGGATGGCGAATTCCAACGCCTGCCGCTTGAAAGCCAGACCGTCGATGTGCTCGGCCTGCCAATCAGCAAGGTGACGATTCAGGTCGCGGCGGGCCGCAACCTCGCCGTGCTGGTCGAAGCGGCGGTGCGCAATACGATCCTGCAACTGCGCGGCATCGATACCTTGCGCGACTTCATGGACCGCCAGCGCCTTGCGATGCAGGATCCCGACAGCCAGTTTCCCGGCAAGCTGATCTGAGGGCGTCAGGGAACGTCGCGCGTGCCGAAACGAATCGGGCACAGGTGCTAAGCTAAGAGAAAGCGAACCCCTCGAGACCCATGCGTATCATCCTGATCACCGGCATCTCCGGTTCCGGCAAGTCCGTCGCGCTGAACGCCCTGGAAGATGGCGGCTACTATTGCGTCGACAATCTGCCGCCGCGCTTTCTGCCCGAACTCGCCGACTATCTGGCGAAGGAAGGCCAGACACGTCTCGCCGTCGCGATCGACGCCCGCTCGAGCCACTCGCTCGACGACGTGCCGGCCTTCATCCGTAAGCTCTCGGACGATTACGACCTGCGCGTGCTGTTCCTCAACGCGAGCACACAATCGCTCATTCAGCGCTTCTCCGAAACGCGCCGGCGTCATCCGCTGTCCGGCCCGCCGATGCGCGAAGCCGATGTCGGCGTGCTGAACTCGCTCGCCGAAGCGATCGAGCGTGAGCGCGAACTGGTCGCGGGCCTCGCGGAGTACGGGCATCAGATCGACACCAGCAATCTGCGCGCGAACGTGCTGCGCGCGTGGGTGAAGCGCTTCGTCGAAACGGACGCCGCCGATCTCACGCTGATGTTCGAATCGTTCGGTTTCAAGCGCGGCGTGCCGCTCGACGCCGATCTCGTGTTCGACGTGCGCACTTTGCCCAACCCGTATTACG
Organism: Caballeronia turbans; assembly: GCA_001544655.2. Classification (GTDB taxonomy): domain Bacteria; phylum Pseudomonadota; class Gammaproteobacteria; order Burkholderiales; family Burkholderiaceae; genus Caballeronia; species Caballeronia turbans. The sequence goes on along the minus strand of FCOD02000003.1, from coordinate 442,951 downwards.
ACCGCGAGTTGCGCCCGTTCACGGGCCTCGATAAACCCATCATCGATTTCCTCTCCGCTCAGCCGCTGGTGGGCGAGATGATCGACGACATCGGCGGGTTCGTCGGCAAATGGCTGCCGCGTTTTCGCGACGACAACCGCAGCTACCTCACCGTCGCGATCGGCTGCACGGGCGGGCAGCATCGCTCGGTGTTCATCGCGGAGGCGCTTGCCGCGCGCTTTTGCGAGACGGCAAACGTGATCGTGCGGCATCGTGACGCGCCCATCCCGGCTGGGTGACAGCGCGCCTCACACGCGAATCCGATCGCCGCGCTGGCGGTCCACCCTGGAGGGGCGCGATGTCTTCGAATCCCGTTCTGGCTGACTTGCCGCTGTTTCCGCTTCATACCGTGCTGTTTCCCGGCGGCCTGCTGCCGCTCAAGATTTTCGAAGCGCGCTATCTGGACATGGCGCGCGAGTGTCTGCGCGAGAAAACGCCGTTCGGCGTCTGCCTGCTGAAGAGCGGGCACGAGGTCGCGTCACCGGGCGATCCGTCGGTGCCGGAAACCATCGGTTGCCTTGCCGAGATCTCGGAATGCGATGTCGATACCTTCGGCCTGCTGCTCGTTCAGGCCCGGGGCACCGAGCGCTTCAGGCTGACGGATCATCGCGTGGAGCCGAGCAATCTGCTCGTCGGCACGGCCGAGTTACTTGGCGACGATCAGCCGCTGCAAGGCGTGGAAGCGCTCGCAAAGTTCGGCGCGTGCGCGGAAGTGCTGGAGCGCATCATCGATACGATCCGGGAGCGCGAGCCGCAGAACCTGCCGTTTGTCGAGCCGTTTCTATTCGACGATCCCACCTGGGTATCGAACCGCCTCGCCGAAATCCTGCCGATCCCGATGCGCGCCCGGCAGAAGCTCATGGAACTGATGGACGCCGGCGCGCGTATCGACGTGGTGCATCACTACATGCAGCACCATCAACTGCTTTAGATGAGCGGACCGCTCAGCGCGTCGATAAGTTTGCGCACCGGCGCTGGAACGCCGTAGGCGTCGATCTTCGCGAGCGGCGCCCAGACCGTTTCCGTGTTCATCAATTCGCGCGGCGCGTTACGCGCTTCGCCGAGCCGCGGCTCGATATCCAGCTTGAAGTGTGTGAAGGCATGAGAGAGCGGCGCGAGTCGCTGAAGTGGCTCGTCGGCGCCGAGATCGCGCGCGACTTGCGCCAACGCGGCTTCGTCCGCGGCCTCCGGCAAGCTCCACAGTCCGCCCCAGATGCCGATCGACGGACGCTTTTGCAACAGAACGGATCCGCCGTCCTGCAGGATCAGCATCCACGTCTTGCGCGTCGGCACGGCTTTCTTCGGGCGTGCCGCAGGCAGTTCCCGCTGGCGTCCTTCGACCTTCGCCACGCAGTCCGATGCGAACGGACAGCGCGCGCAGTCCGGCTTGCCGCGCACGCACAACGTCGCACCGAGGTCCATCAGGCCTTGCGTGTAGGCGGTCACTTCGTCCTTGTTCACGGCGTCCGGGAGCAGCGATTCGGCAAGCGCCCACATCGCATTCTCGACACGTTTTTCGCCTGGAAACCCCTCGACGCCGAACACGCGCGCGAGCACGCGCTTCACGTTGCCGTCGAGAATCGTCGCGCGCGCGCCGAACGCGAACGACGCGATCGCCGCCGCCGTCGAGCGTCCGATGCCCGGCAGCATCGCGAGTGCGTCGACCGTCTGCGGAAACGCGCCGCCGTGCTCGTGCGCGACGACCTGCGCGCAGCGATGCAGATTGCGCGCGCGCGAGTAGTAGCCGAGCCCGGCCCAGAGCGCCATGACATCGTCGATGGGCGCGTCGGCGAGCGCCGTCACCGTCGGAAAGCGTTCGAGGAACCGCGCGTAGTACGGGATGACGGTCGAAACCTGCGTCTGCTGCAGCATGATCTCCGAGAGCCAGATGCGATACGCATCGCGCGTGTTTTGCCACGGCAGGTCGTGGCGGCCATGAATGCGTTGCCACGCGATGAGGCGCGAAGAAAAATCGGTGAGAGCGAGCATCGGAAATTAGCGTTGGCAGCGCGGGCAGAAGTAAGTGGAGCGCTGTCCCTGGACGATTTGTCTGATCGCCGTGCCGCAAACGTGGCACGGCAAACCCGCGCGATCATAGACGAAATAGTCGAGCTGAAAGTAGCCTGATTCGCCGTTGCTGCCGACGAAATCGCGCAACGTGCTGCCGCCCTTTTCGATCGCGGCGGCGAGCGTCACGCGCACCGCATCCGCCAGCAGATCGTAACGGACGAGCGAGATGCGGCCGGCCGCGGTCGTCGGCCGAATGCCGGCGCGAAAGAGGCTCTCGGAGGCATAAATGTTCCCCACGCCGACGACGATCCCGCCCGCAAGCAGCGCCTGCTTCACCGACACCTTGCGCCCGCGCGTCTCGCGAAACAGCAGCGTGCCGGAGAATTCCGGCGAGAACGGCTCGACGCCGAGCGTCGCGAGCAGCGGATGATCGAGCACGTCGCCGTCCGCGCGCGGATGCCAGAGGATCGCGCCGAAGCGGCGCGGATCGCGGAAACGGAGAATGAAATCGTCGAACACGATATCGACGTGATCGTGCTTCGCCGCTTCAGGCGGCTTCGGCACGTGACGCAATACGCGCAACGTGCCTGTCATGCCGAGATGGACGATCAGCCATCCTTCGGCCGTTTCGAACAACAGATACTTGCCGCGCCGCTCGACCTTCTCGATCTTCAGATGATCGAGCGTCTTCGGAAGATGCTGCGGGATGGGCCAGCGCAGCGCGGGCGTGCGGACATCGACGTGCTCGACGCGACGACCGGCGACGTAGGGTTCGATTCCCCGGCGGGTGACTTCGACTTCCGGCAGTTCGGGCATTTTTCTGGAGAGAGACTTGCTGGGGCGAGTGTGCCGGTATTTTAGCCACCGCGTTACAATCGACTGAAACATCGTCTGGATTTCCATGAACTCGTTCGTCATGAAGCTGTTTGCGAAGCGTCAGGCCAGCTCGGCGCATTCGTTCGCCATGCCAATGTCGCGAATCGCCGGCGCCATTGCGCTTGCGATGGCCGCGCTCGCATGCGTTCCCGCGCATGCTCAGGAGCCGAACGCCACGCCCGTTCCGAGCGCCGATGATCAATCCGATGCGCAAAACGCCGCGGACCTTCTGACCGCGCCGGTCAGCGGCGCGGAGACACAGGATTTGCCGAACGTGGCAATGTCCAGCCAGATCGTGTTTCAGGTGCTGGCGGCTGAAGTCGCGTTGCAGCGCGGCCAGCCCGCGCCCGCATTCCAGACTTATCTCTCGCTCGCCCGCGACACGCACGATCCGCGTTTCGCGCAGCGTGCGACCGAAATCGCGATCGCGGCGCAAAGTCCGAACGACGCGCTGACGTCGGCGCAACTCTGGCAGCAGTTCGCGCCGCATTCGGATCGCGCGGCGCAGTTGAGCGCATCGCTTCTGATCGTGAGCGGCAAGCCGGAAGACGCGAAGCCGACGCTCGAACGCGAACTCGCGAAGGTTTCGCCGGAGCAGCGCGGCGAAGCCATCCTTTCATTGCAGAGCTTGCTCGCGCGCGGGCCGAATCGCATCGGCGGGCTGAACGTGCTCAAAGATCTGACGCAAAACGATCAGGGCCGGCCTGAAGCGCAACTTGCGCTCGCGCGCCAGCAATTGGTCGCCAACGATCAACCCGGCGCGAAGGCATCGCTCGAAAAAGCCTTGCAACTCAAGCCGGACTATCTGCCCGCCGCGCTGACGCTCGCGCGCATGGGTCCGGAAGAACGCAAGGAAGGCATCGCTTCGTTCGAGAAGTATCTCGACAAGAATCCGAAATCGCATGATGCACGGCTCGCGCTTGCGCAGTTATACCTGTCGTCCGACAGGCTCGACGACGCGCAGAAGCAGTTCGAGATCATGCGCAAGAACGACTCGAAGGACCTGACGCCGCTGATGGCGCTTGCGCTCATCAACATTCAGAAGAAACAGTTCGACAAGGCGCAGGACTTCCTGAATCTCTACGCGAAGACGGCGGAAAGCACGCCGGGCGCGGACCCCGGCCAGGCGTACATCTATCTCGCGCAACTGGCCCTCGAGCAGAAGGACGACGCCGCCGCGAGCCAGTGGCTCGACAAGATCCCGCGCACCAGCCAGCAATATTTGCCCGCGCAGATCACGCGCGCGCAACTGCTCGCGAAGCAAGGCAAGGTAGACGACGCGCGTGCGCTGCTCGGCAGCCTGCAAAGCTCCGATCCGCGCGATCTCGCGCTGCTCGCGCGCACCGACTCGGCCATTCTTTTCGAGGCGCATCGCTACAAGGAAGCAGAGGAAAGTCTCGCGAAGGCAGTGGCCGCGTTCCCCGACGATCCCGACCTCGTTTATGACTACGCGATGGCCGCCGAAAAGAACGGCCATTACGACGTCATGGAAACGCAGTTGCGCACGCTGATGCGCACGCAGCCGAATAATCCGCAGGCGTACAACGCGCTCGGCTATTCGCTCGTCGATCGCAATCAGCGGCTCGACGAAGCGGTGAAGCTGATCGAGAAGGCGGTCTCGCTGGCACCGAACGATGCGTTCATCATGGACAGCCTCGGCTGGGCGCGTTTCCGCCAGGGCAACGCGGCCGAAGCGGAGAAGATTCTCAAGAACGCCTACAACCTGCAGCCGAACGCCGAAATCGGCGCGCATCTCGGCGAAGTACAGTGGAAATCCGGGCAGCAGGATCAGGCGCGTGCGACATGGCGGCAGGCGCAAAAGCTCGAACCTGACAACGATACGCTCGTCAAAACGCTAAAACGACTCCAGGTAAACGACCTTTGATGGCATTCGATTTTCTCGCCGGCGCTTCGCTTCGACGCGGAGGCCTCGGCATCGCGGCAGCCGCCGCACTGTTGCTGTCCGGTTGCGCTCTCCAGCCGCGCGTTCCTACGACAACGAACGCATCCACTTCGCTCGCGACGCAGACGAGCCGTGAATATCACGGACGCTTCGCCGTGCAGTACAACGATCAGAACGGCACCCAGCGCAACGCATACGGCAATTTCGACTGGCAGGAAACGGGCGATACGGTCACGCTGCAGTTGCGCAATCCGCTCGGCCAGACGATGGCGATCGTGACGTCCTCGCCTTCGCTCGCCACGCTCGAATTGCCCAATCGGCAGCCGGTGAGCGCCGACAACGTGTCGCTGCTGATGCAGAACACGCTTGGTTTCGCGCTGCCGGTCGAAGGTCTGCGCTACTGGCTGCAGCCGTCGGCCGCGCCAACCTCGCGCGCGCAGACGACGCTCGATCCGGAAGCGAACAACGGTCGTCCGAAGGAAATCAAGCAGGACGGATGGACGATCGACTACCTGGCATACGCCGATGCGCCCGCGGCAGGCGTGAAGCGCGTGAATCTCTCACGCAATGAACCGCCGCTCGACATCAAGCTCGTGCTCGATCAATAACTTCGTCGTTGCAACACGCATGTCCTCATCGAACGATTCGCTCCGTGACTGCCTCGCGCCCGCGAAGCTGAACCTTTTCCTGCACATCACGGGCCGCCGACCGGATGGCTATCACTTGCTGCAAACCGTCTTCCAGTTGCTCGACTGGGGCGACCGCCTGCATTTCAAGCGACGCGACGATGGCGCGATCACGCGCAAGACCGATGTGCCCGGCGTGCCCGAGGCCGACGATCTCGTCGTGCGGGCGGCGCGCCTGCTTCAGCAGTACACGGGCACGAAGTTCGGCGTGGAGATCGAGATCGACAAGCGTCTGCCGATGGGCGCGGGCCTCGGTGGAGGCAGTTCCGACGCGGCGACCACTCTTTTTGCGTTGAATCGTCTCTGGGGTGTTGATCTTTCGCGTGAGATTCTGCAGAATCTCGGCCTGCAACTCGGCGCGGACGTGCCGTTTTTTGTCTTCGGGCAGAATGCGTTTGCGGAAGGTGTAGGTGAGGCGCTCCAGGCAGTCGATCTGCCGAAACGCTTCTTCCTGGTAGTCACACCCGATGTTCACGTCCCGACCGCGGCGATTTTTTCGGAAAAGGCCTTGACAAGGGATACGAAAGTCGCCAAAATGATGGACTTTCTTGCAGAGCAAAGGTCAGACACAAACTGGCCCGACAGCTTCGGTCGAAATGACATGCAAGCTGTAGTTGCGGGAAAGTACGCGGAAGTTGCGCAGGTGCTCGAGTGGTTTGCCAATCTCGCACCGGCGCGAATGACTGGATCCGGAGCAAGCGTGTTTGCCGCTTTCCGAAGCCGAGCCGAGGCAGAAATGGCGCAAGCCAAACTGCCGGCGAGCTGGAGGAGCGTGGTAACAGCGAGTCTGGATTCTCATCCTCTCTTCGCTTTCGCGTCATAGGTTTTGTTTTGTCGGGTATGTCCTACACTTTCCGGCAAGACTCAAAGTTAGTGTAGGGGAGTCGCCAAGTTGGTCAAGGCACCGGATTTTGATTCCGGCATGCGAGGGTTCGAGTCCTTCCTCCCCTGCCATTCTTTTTCTCGCGTTTTTCCTCTCGCCTCCAGCCGCAGACAGGTGCACGATGAGCAGTGACGGCCTGATGGTTTTTACTGGCAACGCAAATCCCGCGCTTGCTCAGGAAGTCGTCAAAATTCTTGGAATTCCTCTCGGCAAAGCGATGGTCAGCCGCTTCTCGGACGGCGAGATCATGGTCGAGATTCAGGAAAACGTTCGGGGCAAAGACGTATTCGTTCTGCAGTCCACCTGCGCTCCCACGAACGACAACCTGATGGAACTGATGATCATGGTCGATGCGCTCAAACGCGCGTCCGCTGGCCGGATCACCGCAGCCATCCCCTACTTCGGCTATGCGCGCCAGGACCGTCGTCCGCGTTCCGCGCGAGTGGCCATCTCGGCGAAGGTCGTCGCGAACATGCTGGAAATTGCCGGCGTCGATCGCGTGATCACCATGGACCTTCACGCCGACCAGATTCAAGGTTTCTTCGACATCCCCGTCGACAACATCTACGCTACTCCCGTCCTTCTTGGCGATCTGCGCAAGCAGAACCATGATCATCTGCTGGTCGTGTCGCCGGACGTCGGCGGTGTGGTGCGCGCGCGTGCGCTCGCCAAGCAGTTGAACACCGACCTCGCCATCATCGACAAGCGCCGTCCCAAGGCGAATGTCGCCGAGGTGATGAACATCATCGGTGAAGTGGAAGGACGCACCTGCGTGATCATGGACGACATGGTCGATACCGCCGGCACGCTGTGCAAGGCCGCGCAAGTGCTGAAGGACCGCGGCGCGAAGCAGGTCTTCGCGTATGCCACGCACCCGGTGCTGTCGGGTGGCGCGGGCGAACGCATCGCGGCGTCGCAGCTGGACGAACTGGTCGTCACGGACACCATTCCGTTGTCGTCCGAGTCGCTCGCGTGCCCGAAGATCCGTCTGCTGTCGAGCGCGGGTCTGCTCGCGGAGACGTTCTCCCGAATCCGGCGCGGCGACTCGGTGATGTCGCTCTTCGCCGAAGGTTAATCAGAATTGAGCAAGAAACGCGAGGCACACGCTTCGCGTTTTTGCATGATCGGCGCGAACGAACGAAGGTTCGCGTCGCTTGTTTTGGGATCACACCTTTTCGATGATCCCGGTTTCCCTGCCTGGTCGCGGGCAGATATAGGAGTGAAACATGAAAGTCGTCGCTTTCGAGCGTAGCAAGCAAGGTACGGGTGCGAGCCGCCGCCTGCGCAACTCGGGCAAGACCCCGGGTATCGTGTACGGTGGTGAAACGGACGTTCAACTGGTCGAACTCGATCACAACGCCCTGTGGCACGCCCTGAAGAAAGAAGTTTTCCATTCGTCGATTCTCGACCTGGAAGTGGCCGGCAAGTCGCAACAGGTTCTGCTGCGCGACGTGCAATACCACCCGTTCAAGCAGCTCGTGCTGCACGTGGACTTCCAGCGCGTCGACGCGAAGAAGAAGCTGCACACCAAGGTGCCGCTGCACTTCATGAACCAGGAAACCAACCCGGCCGTGAAGCTGGCGGGCGCGGTGATTTCGCACGTCGTGACGGAACTGGAAGTGGAATGCCTGCCGGCAGACCTGCCTGAGTTCCTGGAAATCGATCTGGCAAAGATCGAAGCCGGTCAGACGATGCACGCGAAGGACATTCCGCTGCCGAAGGGCGTGAGCCTGACGGTTTCCGTCGAAGCGGAAAACCCGGTGGTGGCCTCGGCTACCGTTCCGGCCGCTGTCGTGTCGGAAGGGACTAGCGAAGCTGCTGAAGGCGAAAAGCCGGCGGCCGAGTAAGCACGCGGAACACCGCTATCCTCTCGATCCGTTCGCAAGAACGGTCGACGTGACCCGCCGGCGCGCAAGCCCCGGCGGGTTTTTTTTCGTTCTACATGATTCGACATGATCAAGCTGATCGTCGGCCTGGGTAATCCGGGCGCCGAATACACCGCGACGCGGCATAACGCGGGCTTCTGGTTCGTCGACCAGTTCGCACGCGATGCCGGCGCGACGCTGCGCGACGAACGCCGCTTTCACGGTTTCTACGGCAAGGGACGTCTGCACGGCCATGAAGTGCATTTGCTCGAACCGCAGACCTTTATGAACCGCTCGGGGCAATCGGTCGTCGCGGTGGCGCAGTTCTTCAAAATTCTTCCCGATGAGATTCTCGTCGCGCACGACGAACTCGATCTTCCGCCCGGCACCGTCAAGATGAAACTCGGCGGCGGCAGCGGCGGACATAACGGACTCAAGGATATTTCCGCGCATCTGTCGTCGCAGCAATACTGGCGGCTGCGCATCGGTATCGGACATCCGCGCGATCTGATTCCCGAAGGCGCGCGCGCGGGCGCGAAACCCGATGTCGCGAACTTCGTGCTCAAGCCGCCGCGCCGTGAAGAACAGGACGTGATCGATCAGTCGATCGAGCGCGCACTCGCCGTGATGCCCTTCGTCGTCGCCGGCGAAACCGAGCGTGCGATGATGAACCTCCACCGCAACTCTTGATTGGAGCCGACCTTGAGCCGTTTCTGGAGCGATATCGTCCATCCTCTGACGCCGTATGTGCCGGGCGAGCAACCTGCGCTGGCCCATCCCGTCAAGCTCAACACGAACGAAAACCCGTACCCGCCTTCGCCGCGTGTCATCGAAGCGATTCGTCGCGAGCTCGGCGAGGATGGCGCGTCGCTGCGCAAGTATCCCGATCCGACCGCGCGTGCGCTGCGTGAAGCCGTCGCGAAGCATCATGGGCTGCGCATCGAGCAGGTGTTCGCCGGCAACGGTTCCGATGAAGTGCTCGCGCACGCGTTCCAGGCGCTGCTGAAGCACGACAAGCCGATCGCCTTCCCGGACATCACGTACAGCTTCTATCCCGTCTACGCGCAGCTTTACGGCGTCGCGTACGAGACCGTGCCCTTGAACGCGGATTTCGCAATCGATGTTGATGATTACCGCGCGCCGCGCGGCGGCGTGCTGCTACCGAATCCGAATGCGCCGACGGGTCGCGCGCTGCCGCTTTCGGAAATCGAAGTCTTGCTGAAGGCGAACCCGGACGCGCCCGTCATCATCGACGAAGCGTATGTCGATTTCGGCGCGGAATCGGCGGTAAATCTGATCGACGCCTATCCGAACCTGCTCGTCGTGCAGACGACGTCGAAGGCGCGTTCGCTGGCGGGCATGCGCGTCGGTTTCGCGTTCGGCGATCCGGCGCTCATAGAAGCGCTCACGCGCGTGAAGGACAGCTTCAACTCATATCCGCTCGATCGCCTCGCGCAGGTCGCAGCGCTCGCATCGTACGAGGATCAGGCGTGGTTCGAAGAAAGCTGCGCGAAGATCATTGCGAGCCGTGAGACGTTGACCGCGCAACTGCGGACGCTCGGCTTCGACGTGGTGCCGTCCGCCGCCAACTTCCTGTTCGCGAAACATCCCGCGCACGATGCCGCGGCGCTCGCCGCCGCGCTCAAGGCGAAAGAGATTTTCGTGCGCCACTTCAAGCTGCCGCGTATCGATCAGCATCTTCGCATCTCGATCGGCACGCCCGCCGAATGCGATGCGCTCATCGCCGCGCTGAGCGGGCTGATCGGGTAAGACACGAAGGGCTTATCGGCCCTTCGCCGCCATGAGCGCGTGGTACTTGGCCATCAACTGCTCAGGCGTCTCGACGTGCGCCGGGTCGCGCGGAATGCATTCCACGGGGCACACCTGCTGGCATTGCGGCTCGTCGAAATGGCCGACGCATTCCGTGCATTTGTTCGGGTCGATCACGTAGATGTCGGGACCCATCGAAATGGCGTCGTTCGGGCACTCGGGCTCGCAAACGTCGCAGTTGATGCACTCGTCGGTAATGATCAAAGACATGCTTACTCTCTTGCGCCGGTTTCGAATCCGGCATGACGCCCGCGCGCAGTGTCCGCCAATAGCGACGAAACGCGCGGGCCCGGCGCTCACGGCGCCGCGGGATCCTTCTGCGACAGAATACCGACTTTGTCGATCAGCCGCTTTTCCACCGACGGGAACACGAACTTGCTCACGTCGCCGCCGAGTTGCGCAATCTCGCGCACGATGGTGCCGGAGATGAACTGATACTGATCCGATGGCGTCATGAACATCGTCTCGACATCGGGCAGCAGATAGCGATTCATACCGGCCATCTGGAACTCGTACTCGAAATCGGACACGGCGCGCAGTCCGCGCACGATCACGCGCGCGTTGTTCTTGCGCACGAAATCTTTCAGCAGCCCGGTGAAACTGCTCACCTGCACGTTCGGGTAATGCCCGAGGACCTCGTGCGCGATATCCAGCCTTTCCTGCAGCGAGAAAAACGGCTTCTTCGCCTGGCTGTGCGCGACGCCTACGACGAGCTGATCAAAAATGCTCGATGCGCGCCGGACGATGTCTTCATGCCCGCGAGTGAGCGGGTCGAACGTACCCGGATACACGGCCACAACCATGAGCTTCTCCTCTTCTATTTACATTGGGCCGCGTGGCTGCGACGACCAACTCTCCCTGATTTCCCGAGACTTTGGATAGCCCAAAATCGGGAACGCGCATTATTCCTCATTTTCGCGGCGCAGCAAATGATAGCGGACCGCGCCCGCCTTGCCTTCACGTACGATGGTCCAGCCGGCGAGCGCATCGATGCCGGTCAGGTCCAGCGGATCGCCGCATTCGACGTAGATCGCCCCATCCGGCGCGACGAGCGGCGCCGCCAGTTCCAGCGCGCGCAAGAGCATCGCCTGATCGCCGAACGGCGGGTCTAGAAAGATCACGTCGAACGAGCCGTGCGCGAGGCTGGCGGCGAGCCGCAAAGCATCCGCTTCCGCAATCTCGATATTGCGCGCGCCGAGCTTCGCCTGATTCGCCCGGATCTGCGCGGCCGCTTTCCCGCTTCTTTCGACCATCAGCACGCGCGCCGCGCCGCGCGACGCCGCCTCGAAACCGAGCGCGCCGCTGCCCGCGAACATATCGAGACAATTCTGCCCGTTCAGATCCTGGCCGAGCCAGTTGAAAAGCGTCTCGCGCACGCGATCCGGCGTGGGCCTGAGGCCGTCGAGATCGAGGACGGGCAGCGGCGTGCGCTTCCAGTCACCGCCGATGATGCGGATCGTGTGCGGTTTGCCTCCGCGCGACGGCGTATGGCTGGGCAAGGCGGATCGGGTAGCGGACAAGCGGGGCATAAAAGAGTTGTCGGAGTCGTGCTCGCCGGGCATTTTTTGCCTGAAGATCAGCCGGCGCGGGCAATGAAAGCCAACGTTACCACACGCGCACGCCATGCCGGGAGCCGCACGGGCGCGCACCGCGGCGCCTGATAAAATACGCGGCTACTATCCCATCGCGCGGGCCTCGCGCGCAGCGACTCGAAAGCGCGCACGAGGCCATCGGTTCACGCGCGCATCATCGCCAAAATCCATGTTCAGCTTCTTCAAGAAATTCAAAAAGTCGGCTGACGCGCCGCTCGACGCTCCTCAGGAAGAATCCGTCGAGGCGGCCGAGGACGAAGAAATATCCGACGCCGAGCTCGAGCGGCAGGCGCTTACGGCCGAAGCGCCGTCGTCGGAAGTAGCGCAGCCTGAAGCGCCCGCGGAACCGTCGGCTCCCGTCGTTCCCGCATCGCCCGTCGAGCCTGAGACGGACCACTCAAAGGAATACTGGCAAGGCCGCACCGAGTCGCAATGGGCGCGCGTTCCGGAAACGGATCAGGCGAGCGAGGAAATCGTGCCGCCGCCCGAGCCCGATCCGGTCGCGAAAAAATCGTGGATCTCGCGTCTGCGTCACGGTCTTTCCAAGACGAGCTCGAACCTCACCGGCATTTTCGTCAGCGCGAAGATCGACGAAGACCTGTACGAAGAACTCGAAACCGCTCTGCTGATGTCCGACGCCGGCGTCGACGCAACCGAGTTCCTGCTCGAATCGCTGCGTGAGAAAGTGCGCGCGGAGCGTCTGACCGACGCGTCGCAAGTGAAGGCTGCGCTGCGCGAATTGCTGATCGACCTGCTGCGCCCGCTCGAAAAATCGTTGATGCTCGGACGCGCGCAACCGCTCGTGATGATGATCGCGGGCGTGAACGGCGTCGGCAAGACAACCAGCATCGGCAAGCTGGCGAAGCATCTGCAGCGCTTCAATCAGTCGGTGCTGCTCGCCGCGGGCGATACGTTCCGCGCCGCCGCGCGCGAGCAACTGACGGTCTGGGGCGAACGCAACAACGTGACGGTGATCGCGCAGGAAAGCGGCGACGCGGCCGCCGTCATTTATGACGCAGTCGGCGCGGCGCGTGCGCGCAAGATCGACGTGATGATGGCCGACACCGCCGGCCGCCTGCCGACGCAACTGCATCTGATGGAAGAACTGCGCAAGGTGCGCCGTGTGATCGCGAAGGCGATGCCGGACGCGCCGCACGAAGTGCTGCTCGTGATCGACGCGAACACGGGCCAGAACGCGCTCGCGCAGGTGAAGGCGTTCGACGATGCGCTGGGTCTGACCGGCCTCGTCGTGACGAAGCTCGACGGCACCGCAAAAGGCGGCATTCTCGCCGCGATCGCGCGTCAGCGGCCTGTTCCGGTGTACTTCATCGGCGTGGGCGAGAAAGTCGAGGATTTGCAGCCGTTCAGCGCGGAAGAATTCGCCGACGCCTTGCTCGGTTGAACCTGGAAAGGGCGTCCACGTGGGCGCCCTTTTTTCATCGCGCAAGTATCAGGGAAGCCGCGATCCACCACATCACGCAGCCGACGATCACATCGAGCACGCGCCACGATACGTCCTTCTCGAACCACGGCTCCAGCAGACGCGCGCCGTAGCCGAGCGCCGTGAACCAGATCACCGACGCGCACATTGCGCCCGCCGCGAACCACGCGTTGCCCGGCCAGCCACGCTGCGCGCCGATGCCGCCGAGCAGCACGACGGTATCGAGATAGACGTGCGGATTGAGCAGCGACAGCGCGAGCACCGTGGACGCCGCGCCGATCGCCGTCTGCGAGTCGCCGTCTGACGCGTTCAGATGCCCCGGTCCCCGCCACGCCGCGAGAAACGCGCGCAAGCCATACAGAAACACGAAGATCGCGCCTGCCCAGCGAATCACGTCGAGCAGAAAGGGCGCACGCGCGATGAGCGCGCCCATTCCGCCAACGCCGAGGGCGATCAACAGCACGTCGATGAACGCGCAGATCGACACGACGATACTCACGTGGCGGCGCTTCAACCCTTGCCGCAACACGAACGCATTCTGCGCCCCGATCGCGACGATCAGGCTCGCCCCCAACCCGGCACCCGACAAATAGCTCGACAGCGCTCCTGTGGGAACAGCCGCCGTCATTCGGCGTCCGGCTGCTGCGCCGGAGCGGCCCGTGCGAAGGCGTCGAGCGTGCAGGCGTGATCCGCGATACGCGCGATCGTCGGATACGGCGTCACGTCGATGCCGAAGCGCCGCGCGTTGAACACCTGCGGCACGATGCACAGATCGGCGACCGTCGGTGTGTCGCCGAAGGTCAGCGCACCGACGCGCCTGTCCGTGGCAAGCCGTTTTTCGAGCGATTCGAACCCGGCCTCGACCCAATGCCGATACCACGCGTCTTTTGCTTCGTCCGGCACCTTGACCTGATGCTTCAGGTACTTGAGCACGCGCAGGTTGTCGAGCGGATGGATTTCGCATGCGACCTGCAGCGCGACGGAGCGCACGAACGCGCGATCGGACGGGCTTTTCGGCAGAAGCGGCGGCTCGGGATGCGTTTCGTCGAGATACTCGATGATCGCGAGGGACTGCGTCAGCACGTCGTCGCCATCGACGAGAGCCGGCACGATGCCGTCCGGATTCACCGCCCGATACTCGGGCTTGAGTTGCTGCCCGCCGTCGCGCAGCAGATGCACGCCGACGTAGTCGTAATCGAGCCCCTTCAGATTCAGCGCGATGCGCACGCGGTACGCCGCCGAGCTGCGGAAATAGCTATAGAGCTTCATGTTCATGAGCTCAGACCACGCGCACGGCGAATTCACCGATGCCGTCGACGCCGCCCTTCAGCAGATCGCCCTTCACGACCGCGCCGACGCCTTCGGGCGTGCCGGTGAAAATGAGATCACCGGGAAAGAGCTCGAAGAGCGTCGACAGATACGCGACGGTTTCACCCACCGACCAGATCAGTTGCGAGATGTCGGAACGCTGCTTTTCCTCGCCGTTGACGCTCAGCCAGATCGCGCTCTTTTGCAGATGCCCGACCTTCGACACCGGATGGATCGGGCCGATCGGCGCGGAACGGTCGAATCCTTTCGCCGTGTCCCACGGGCGGCCGAGCTTCTTCGCTTCGGCTTGCAGGTCACGGCGCGTCATGTCGAGGCCGAGCGCGTACCCGTAGACGTAATCGAGCGCCTTATCGGCGGGAATGTTCTTGCCCTGCTTGCCGATCGCCGCGACGAGCTCCATCTCGAAGTGCAGGTTCTTCGTCTGCGACGGATATGGGAATTCGCCCGTGGAACCCGGCGCGACGTACAGCACGGCATCCGCGGGCTTGCTGAAGAAAAACGGCGGCTCGCGATCCGGATCGTGGCCCATTTCGCGCGCGTGGGCTTCGTAGTTGCGGCCGACGCAGTAGATCCGGCGCACCGGAAACTGCTCATTCGAACCATCGACGGGGACCGCTGCGGCCGGCGCCGGAGGAAACACGTAACTCATCCCGCTCTCCTGTTGCTGTTTTGATGTGCAGATTCATGGGCGAACGCGCCAGCGCGGACGGCCGGCGAGAAAAGGAAGTTTAACGTGCGCGCGCAAATCGTGGCGGAGCTTGTCGGGCGCGGCTTTGCGAGCTTTCGACGAGCCATCGGCGGGTCGACGAAAGCGCCGTCATTCGTAAGCATCGGACACACCTGGCGCGAGACGCCCGCTCGGTGCAGCTTGCCAGCGCTCGTCAAATACGGTACTCAATAATCTTCTTGCACCTTAAAACGCGCGACGGCATCGCTCGCTGTACGAAATCGAGCACCCGATCCGCCCCAACTTTCCGATGACCGACTCCGCTCCCCCCGCTTTCAACTGCGCGCGTTATATCAAGGAAATCGGCCGCGGGCCGAACGGCGCGCGCGCCCTCTCGCACGACGACACCTATGCGCTCTACGAAGCGATACTCGAGGATCGCGTCTCTGAACTCGAACTCGGCGCGGTACTGCTCGCCTATCGCGTCAAGGGCGAAACTGCCGCCGAGCTCGCCGCCATGCTATCCGCCGCGCATCGCTCGTTCGAGCCGCTGCATGTCCAGGATGGACGAGAGCACGCGCGGCCCGTGTCGATTCCGAGCTACAACGGCGCACGCAAGACGCCGAATCTCGTGCCGCTGTTGTCGCTCTTGCTTGCGCGCGAAGGCGTGCCGGTGCTGGTGCACGGTGTCACCGACGATCCGGGCCGCGTCACGAGCGCCGCGATTTTCGCCGAACTGGGTATCGCGCACGCGGCTTCACACGATGAAATCGAAGACAGCCTCGCGTCGCGCCGTCTCGCATTCGCGCCGATCGCCGTGCTCGCGCCCAAGCTCGCGCGGCTGCTGGCGCTGAGACGCCGCATGGGCGTGCGCAATTCGACGCACACGCTCGTGAAGATCCTTCAGCCCTTCGCCGAGCCGGGCCTGAGGCTCGTCAACTACACGCATCCCGAGTATCGCGAGAGCCTCACCGGACTTTTCACCGAGCACCCGGACGCGGCGGCGGGCGGCGCACTGCTCGCGCGCGGCACCGAAGGCGAAGCCGTCGCGGACACGCGCCGCCAGGTGCAGGTCGACTGGTTCCACGACGGCCACGTCGAGACGCTGATCACGCCCGAGCACTCTCAGCCGCACACGCCTCCGGTCGACCTGCCCGACACCCTCGACGCAGCGACCACCGCGCGGTGGATCGAATGCGTGCTGCGCGGCGACGTGCCGGTGCCGCCCGCGGTCACGCGCCAGGTCGAAGTGATTGCCAATGTGGTGCGTAAACCAGCTGTCGGTCAGGCAAATCCCATTTGACACGCTATTCAACGGTGGTTTAAAGTCGACTACATGAGTTTCACCCAGCCCGCCTCCCTCCGAATTATTCCGGGCCGCCTAGCGCGGCCCCTATCGCTACGTCTAGCGTAAGTCGCCAGATGTAGCGCCGCGCGTCGCAAGGCGCCCGGTCCTGCCAGAAGTCCCAGTAGTTCCTTTTCTTACCACCTGTAGTCGTCAGCTTTTCGTTCGCGCATCCCGCGAAACGGAAACGCGAGGGTCAAATGCACGTTGCTCCGCGCACGTTCACGTTGGTCACAGGCGTCACCGTCGCTGGTGATTCCGGGACACGCGCGCGCCGCTCCGTCTCACGTGCATCCCGCCACGCCCGGCCAGCCGCCGGACACGGCCTCTCTCGCAGGCGCTACGCAAACTGTCCGAAGAGAGATCGACGATCATGATGCCGAACCCCGCCGAGAAATACCGCCCGTTTCCGCAAGTCCGTCTGAATGGCCGTCGCTGGCCGACCCGCACGATCGAGAAGGCGCCCATCTGGATGAGCACCGATCTGCGCGATGGCAACCAGTCGCTCATCGAACCGATGAGCATTGCTGCGAAGCTCGAGTTCTTCGAGATGCTGGTGAAAATCGGGTTCAAGGAAATCGAGGTGGGATTCCCGTCGGCGTCGCAGACCGATTTCGATTTCGTGCGCAAGTTGATCGACGAAAAGCGCATTCCGGATGACGTGACCATCGAAGTGCTCGTGCAGTCGCGCCGCGAGCTGATCGAGCGCACGTTCGAAGCGGTCGAGGGCGCGAGCAAGGTGATCGTGCATCTCTATAACGCGATCGCGCCGTCGTTCCGCAAGATCGTGTTCAATCAGTCGAAGGACGAAGTGAAGGCGCTCGCCGTCGAAGGCACGCGCCTCATCAAGGAATGCGCGGCCGCGCGGCCTCAAACGCACTGGATCTATCAATACTCGCCCGAGACCTTCAGCATGACGGAGTTGCCGTTCGCGCGGGAAGTGTGCGACGCGGTCGCGCAAATGTGGCGTCCGACGCCCGATCACAAGATGATCGTGAACCTGCCCGCGACGGTCGAAGCCGCGATGCCCAACGTGTTCGCCGATCAGGTCGAGTGGATGGACCGCAACATGGGCTTTCGCGACAGCATCGTGCTGTCAGTGCATCCGCATAACGATCGCGGCACGGCGGTCGCCGCGGCGGAAATGGCGGTGCTCGCGGGCGCGGACCGCATCGAAGGATGTCTTTTCGGCAATGGCGAGCGCACCGGCAATGTCGATCTCGTCACGCTCGCGATGAATCTCTACACGCAGGGCATCGACCCGGGGCTCGATTTCTCCGATATCGACGCCGTGCGCCGCGTCGTCGAGCGCTGCAACCAGATTCCGGTGCATCCGCGTCATCCGTATGCGGGCGACCTCGTGTTCACCGCATTTTCGGGTTCGCATCAGGACGCGATCCGCAAGGGTCTCGCGCAGCGCGTGCCAGGCACGATGTGGGAAGTGCCCTATTTGCCGATCGATCCCGCCGATCTCGGCCGCAGCTACGATGCCGTGATTCGCGTGAACAGCCAGTCCGGCAAGGGCGGCTCGACTTTTCTGCTCGAACGCGGGCTCGGCTTCACGCCGCCGCGCCGCGTGCAGATCGAGTTCAGCCACGCCGTGCAGCAGATCACCGATGCATCCGGCGCCGAAATCGGCGGCGACGCGATCTGCGAGCTCTTCAAGCGCGAATATTTCGATGCCGGCGGGCCGGTTTCGCGGGTCGATGTATCGACGTTGTCGGTGTTCGGAAAGCGCGTCACGGTTGCACCGCCGGCGAGCACGATGAGCGGCGATGCCTACGCGCAGACGGTCGCCGCAGCGCTCGGCGTGGACGCGAACGTGAACTGGTTCGAGACGGCCGTGACGGCGAGCGGCGACACGGCGGCGTTCGTCGGCTGCCGCGTCGGCGAGGGCCAGACGCGCTTCGGCGTCGCCGTACATGCGAATCCGGCGCTCGCAGTCGCCGATGCGGTCGTGAGCGCAGTGAACCGCTCCGGGCGCGTCGCAGAGAATGTGCGGCAGGACGAAGCCGTAGAAGCCTGACGAACGGCGCGCGTGGCTATTCGAGTGCCACGCGCGTCGCCTGCAGCGCGAGCAGTTGCCATTGGCCCTCGGTCTGCACGTGGACGGCGGTATAGGCGATCGGAAATAGCAGCGCGCCGTTCTTCGATTCCATCTCGACCAGCGCGCGGCCCGAGACGAGGCACGTATCGCGGCCGGCGGGCAGCACGTCCTGCGACTGAATCTCGATCTGCCGGTAACGGCGGCGACCTGCGGTGATCGCGTCGATGAACTGGCGCTTCGTCTCCCGCTTGCCGTTCGTATGGACGTAGCTGACGTTTTCGGCCAGCAGCGCGTCCAGCGCCGGGCCGTCGCCGTCGACCATCGCACGGAAGCGGTCGCGCTCGAGGCCGCGAATGGCCTCAATGGTTTTTGCCGGCATCTGTCGAGTCCCCTTGTGTCGAGGAACCGATGCACCGGCGCCTCGTCAGAAGTTGTATTGCAGATATAGCTGGCTGAAATTTATACCAGGATTCGGCTCTTTGATACCGCCGTTCGACAGATGCTGGAAGCGAAAGCCCGCCTGATAGTTCTGCTTCGCGCCGAAGATCATGCCGACGCCCACCATGTCGGCGAACTGGAACGCCGTCGCGACGGAGAAATCCTCCGTGATGCGCGTATGCGAAAGCAGCCGCACGCCGACGCCCGCCTCGATGAACGGCCGGAAATAGCCGGAGCTTTTTACGAAGCGCACGACCGGCGTAATGCCGAATTCCCAGATGTTCGGGTGGACGGCATTGTCCTCGGTCGTGTGCCAGTAGGACACGTGACCTTCGCCGATGAGCGTGAAGTGGAACCCGCCGATCTCCCACCACGTGAGGCCAGGATCCCAGGCCACGCCGAGGTCGGCTTTCTTGATGTCGCGATCGGCGACGCCGCCTGCAATCTGAAGGCCGAATCGATCGGCATGCGCTGCCGCCGACGCCAGGCCGAACGCCGTGCAGATCGCCACGCGGAAAAGCGTGCGATGCCACGAACTCTTGTTTTTATGCATGAGCACCCCATGTTCTCGGATGACGGGCGTGTTTCACGAAGAGCATCGTCTCGCCGAATTCTAGTGACCTTTTTCAGTACTTGCAGGAAACGCAGCCGGCCACCCGGTTTGTTGAATTTTCTTTCGCCCCAGCGCGCAAAAGCGGTAAAGAATTCGACGCATGCCGTGTATCGGTAGATTCTTCCGTTTGTGATGCAACGGACTGTCCTATTGATCCCGCAAATTCGATAGTATTTGTGGGAACTCTCACATTCCCCTCTCCTCTAACACTTAGCACTCGTTGAACCGGAGTGCTAATATCATGTCTGACTTCCGCTGCTGTTAAGCGGCGAATGAATTGTTGATAAGGAGCTTATGAGCGTGACCAATGCGATGACCCTACCGAATGTTGTGAACTCGGCACCTGCCAAGGCATCTTCGGCAGGCGCGCTGACGTACGCACAGTCGTCGATGCTGACCGGCCAGATCGGCAACATCGATTCATACATACAAGCAGTGAACCGTATTCCGATGCTTTCGCCGGCAGAGGAACGTCAGTACGCCACCGAGTTCCGCGAGCAGGGCAACCTGAACGCCGCGCGTCAGCTTGTGCTTTCGCACCTGCGCCTCGTCGTGTCGATCGCCCGTAACTATCTCGGTTACGGACTGCCGCACGCGGATCTGATCCAAGAAGGCAACATCGGTCTGATGAAAGCCGTGAAGCGCTTCGACCCCGAGCAAAACGTGCGCCTGGTGTCGTATGCAATGCACTGGATCAAGGCCGAGATTCACGAGTACATCCTGCGCAACTGGCGCATGGTGAAGGTCGCAACGACGAAGGCGCAGCGCAAGCTGTTCTTTAACCTGCGCAGTCACAAGACCAGCCATTCGGCGTTCACGCCGGACGAGATCGACGGTCTCGCCAACGAGTTGAAGGTGAAGCGCGAGGAAGTGGCGGAGATGGAAACCCGCTTGTCGGGCGGCGATATCGCCCTCGAAGGGCAGGTCGAGGACGGCGAGGAAGCGTTCGCGCCCATCGCCTATCTGGCGGACTCGCACAACGAGCCGACTAACGTCATTGCAGCGCGCCAGTTCGACAAGCTGCAAAGCGACGGCCTTGCCGAAGCGCTCGAATCGCTGGATGAGCGCAGCCGCCGCATCATCACGGCGCGCTGGCTCGACGTGCAGGACGACGGTTCGGGCGGCAAAACGCTGCATGAACTGGCGGACGAGTTCGGCGTATCGGCGGAGCGTATTCGCCAGATCGAGGCGAGCGCAATGAAGAAGATGCGCTCGGCGCTGCACGACTTCGCGTAACACCTGACTGTGTCGTAACAAAAATTGCAAAGCCCGCCGTCGATGAGACGGCGGGCTTTTTCTTTGACCTTGCGCGAAAAGCAAACGGCACCCAGAGGGTGCCGCCCGCTTTCAAGCATGGTCTACTGCATCACGCCGGCATCGGCGCTGCACCGCCGCCGCTACCCGACAAGCGCGAGGAAAGCTGCGTGGCATAACGCTGCGCCGCCGCGCCCACGACGATGTGGAACGTATCGGCCGACACCCACGCCACATCCAGCGACGACAAACGCTGACGATCCACCGACGACGGATCACGCACGACCACGCGCAGGCGCGTCTGGGCGACCGCATCGAGCGATGCGACATTGGTCGCGCCGCCGAACACGGCGAGCCAGCGGAAAGGGTCCGGATCGAGCGGGCCGGGCGTCTGATCGACGCTCACCGCTGCCACGGCCGGTTGCGCCGGCGTCGACGATGCGGGCGTTGCGCCGCGCGTCGACGAGTGCTCGAGCTCGCTGCGGATTTCATCGGCGATCAGGTCCGCTTCCGGTCCGATGATCACCTGCACGTTGGTCGCGCCGCGCTTGAGCACGCCACGCGCGCCGATGGTCTTCAACTGCGGCTCCGACACTTTCTCCGAATCCACCACCGACAAACGAAGACGCGTCGTGCAGGCATCGACGAGCGTCAGGTTGGACGCGCCGCCGAGCGCCGCGACGTACTTTGCAGCGCGCGTGTTCGATGCCGCCACCGCCGCGCCCGGAACCGGCGGAATCAGGCCGCCTGCGACGGTCGTGTCGGCGTCGGTTTGCGCATCGGTCGTGGCCGGCTCGCGGCCCGGCGTCGCCATGTTGAACTTGCGGATGAAGAAGCGGAACAGACCGTAGTAGATGATGAAGTAAACGACGCCGACGACGAGCGCCATCCAGCCGCGCTGCGACAGGCCGTAGTTCAGCACGTAGTCGATCGCGCCCGCCGAGAACGTGAAGCCCAGATGGATGCCGAGCGCCGAGCAGATAGCGAGCGACAGGCCCGTCAGCACCGCGTGGATCGCGTAGAGAACCGGCGCGAGGAACATGAAGCTGTACTCGATCGGCTCGGTCACGCCCGTCAGGAACGCGGTCAGTGCCATCGAGAACAGCAGGCCGCCGACGATCGCGCGGCGCTCCTTCGGCGCCTCATGGAACATCGCGAGGCAGGCTGCCGGGAGGCCGAACATCATGATCGGGAAGAAGCCGGTCATGAAGCCGCCCGCGGTCGGATCGCCCGCGAAGAAGCGATGCAGGTCGCCATGCACCACCGCGCCGCCGCCGGGCGGCGTGAACGAGCCGAACACGAACCACGCGAGCGAGTTGATGATGTGGTGAAGACCCGTCACGAGCAGGATCCGGTTCAGCACGCCGAACACGAAGGTGCCGAGCGCGCCGGCCGTCGTCAGCCAGTTGCCCGCGGCGTCGATGGCCGCCTGCACCGGCTGCCAGACGTAGCCGAACACGATGCCGAGTATCAGACACGCGACGCCCGTGACGATCGGCACGAAGCGCTTGCCGCCGAAGAACGCCAGATACTCGGGCAGCTTGATGTCCTTGTACCGGTTGTACAGATAGCCCGCCACCACACCGGCGATGATCCCCGACAGCACGCCCATGTTGAGCTTGTCGTTGATGTCCTTCATCACGGCCACTTCGATGAGGTAGCCGATCGCGCCGGCGAGACCCGCCGTGCCGTTGTTGTCCTTCGCGAAACCCACCGCCACGCCGATCGCAAACAGGAGCGGCAGGTTGGTGAAAATCGCATCGCCGGCGTCGGCGATCATCTTGATGTTGAAGACGTCGGGCTGGCCGAGACGCAGAAGCAGGCCGGCCACCGGTAACACGGCGATCGGCAGCATCAGCGCGCGACCTAGTCGCTGCATCTTTGCAAACGGGTTGGCGTCCATCGGATTCTCCAAAAATATAAGTCTTGTCGTTACTGCTTCGGGGATTGCTGGGATTGAAGGATCCGCGAATCCGTCTGTGGCTTCGAACGGGACCAGGGCGGGCGCCGAGGCGCCAGCTCTGGTCGACGAATCGGACGTTCAGTCCTGCGGCCAGATTTCGCGGCTTGCCGCTCTTACTGCCTGCGCCGATTCGAGCGCGAGGCAGTCCTCGGCGCGCTGGCGGCACAGTTGGTAATCGAGATTGCGCACGCGCGCCTTGATGCCGGGCACGGACCCCGGATCGACCGACAACTCGGTCACGCCGAGGCCGACGAGCAAGGGCGCCGCGACCGGATCGCCGCCGAGCGCGCCGCACACGCCGACCCATTTGCCGTGCTTTTCCGCGCCTTGCACCGTCGCCTTGATGAGGCGCAGCACAGCGGGATGCAGGCCATCGGACTGCGCGGCGAGATCGGGCTGGCAGCGGTCCATCGCGAGCGTGTACTGCGTGAGATCGTTGGTGCCGATCGAGAGGAAATCCGCGTGTTTCGCGAGTTGATCCGCGAGCAGCGCCGCCGACGGCACTTCGATCATCACGCCCACTTCGATCGGCTCGGTTCGGCCCGCTTCGCGCGACAGTTCGTCGATGCGCGCACGCAAGCGCTGCAACTCGCCCGCATCCGTCACCATCGGCAAAAGGATGCGCACGGTGCCGAGCGGTTTCACGGCGAGCAGGCCGCGCAACTGGTCGTCGAGCAGATCGGGGCGCACCTGCGCGAGGCGGATGCCGCGCAGACCGAGCGCCGGATTTTCTTCGGGCGGCAGCGTCAGATAGTCGACTTCCTTGTCCGCGCCGACATCGAGCGTGCGGATGATCGCGGTGCGGCCCTGCAGCGCATCGACGATGCCCTGATAGCTCTGCGCGTGCTCCGCGACCGTCGGCGCCGACTGGCGATGGATGAACAGCAGTTCGGTGCGCAACAGGCCGACCGCATCCGCGCCGTTTTCGACGGCGGCCTTCGCGTCGTCGAGCGTCGCGATATTCGCGGCGATTTCGATATGCCTGCCATCCTTCGTCGATGCGGTTTGCCGCGAAAGCTTGCGATTCGCCTCGCGCACGCCCGCGAGCCGTTCGCGTTCGTTGCGCGCGCGTTCGACGTCGAGCGCGGTCGGCGCATGCTCGATCCGTCCCGCCGATGCATCCACGACCACTTGCGTGCCTTCGGGAATCGCGTGCAGCGCATCGCCGATGGCGACGAGCGCCGGAATGCCGATCTGCCGCGCGATGATCGCCGCGTGGGAGGTTGCGCCGCCGCGCGCCATGACGAGCGCGGTGACGCGCGTGCGGTCGATCGAAGACAGATCGGACGGCGTGAATTCCGCGGCCGCGAGCACGGTCTCTTCGGGCAGTTCGGGCGCCGCGGTGTTGTTCAGACCGAGCGCGCGCAACACGCGCTTTTCGATATCACGAAGATCGGCGGCACGCTCCGCGAGCAGGTCGTCCTGCACGTTCGAAAGCAGCGCGATTTGCGCGCGGATCGCCTCGCGCCACGCGAAGCCCGCGCTCTTGCCGAGGCTGATCAGATCGCGCGCGGCATCGACGAGCGTCGGATCTTCGAGCAGCACGCGATGCACCGCGAAAATGCCCGCTTCGCCGACTGCGCCGCGCTGCGACGCGGTGCGCACCGTTTCGCCGAGTTCGGCATCGACCTGGGCGATGGCTTTGTCCAGCGCACGGCTTTCCGCCGCCGACGAGCCGCCCGCCTGTTCGGGCGGCACGATTTCCTGATCGTCCCAGCGCACGAGCTTGCCGACCGCGATGCCCGGCGCCGCGCACACGCCGGCAAGCGTGTTCGGCGGCAGCGGCTCTCCTGCACCGGCTGCCCTGGCGACCGGCGCGGGCGACTTCGCGCGCGCGGGCGTCTCTTCGACTTCGCCTTGCGCCGCGCGCAGCAATTCGGCGGCAACCGCTTCGATCGCCTGCTGCGCCTGCCCGCCGATAGCAACCAGTTCGATGGTCGCGCCCTCGCCCGCTCCGAGACCGAGCAGACCGACGACGCTTTCAACCGGCGCCTTCCTGCCTTGGTAGCGCAGTTCGACCTTCGCGTCGAAACCGCGCGCCGCTTCGCGCGCCCGGGCAGCCGGACGCGCATGCAGACCGCCCGCGTGCGCCAGCGTCACGCTGCGGCGCGCTTCCTCCAGCACGACCGCCCCCGCGCGTGCCGTTTCGGCTTTCTCGCCTTGCTTTGCGCGCAACACCAGCATGCGGGAGCCCGCCTTCAGCACGCCGCGGCCAGCGCGATCGATGACGTCGAAGGCATCGCCGTTTGCGACTGCAATCACGGAGACCAGGCTCGGCGCGTGCTGCGCGACGAAGTCCGCATCGAATTCGATGAGCGGATCGCCCGCGCGCACCGTCGCGCCTTGCTCGACCTTCGGCGTGAAACCCTTGCCGCTCAGCTCGACCGTGTCGATGCCGATATGCACGAGAATCTCCGCGCCCTCTTGCGTGCGCACCGTCACCGCGTGATGCGTGCGCGCGAGATGCGTGATCGTGCCGTCGCAGGGCGAAACAAGCACGTTATCGAGCGGATCGATGCCGATGCCGTCGCCGAACATGCCCTCGGCGAATACGGGGTCCGGCACGTCGGCGAGCGGCACGACGGGACCGGTGAACGGCGCGAGCAGCACGACATCGTTCGGATTATTGACGGAATGGTTCAACAGTGACTCCTCGGCACGGCGCATCGGCTATCTCGCTCAATGGGTTTCGGTGACCTTGTTCAGGTGGCGCGGCGCGTCGGGATTGCGGCCGCGTGCGGCGGCCAGACCCGCGGCCATCACATAAAAAGAAAGGATCGCGGCGATCGGATCGAGCGCCGGGTGATCGGTGGCGACGAGCGGCAACTCCGCGTCCGCAACGTCCTCGGGTGCGGCGAGCAGCACGCGCGCGCCGCGAGCGCGCATCTCCGCGGCAAGCTGGATGAGGCCCGCCTGCTCCGGCCCGCGCGGCGCGAACACGAGCAGCGGATAGTCGCGGTCGATGATTTCCATCGGACCGTGGCGCACTTCCGCGCTCGAAAACGCTTCGGCCTGGATGCCCGAGGTTTCCTTCAGCTTGAGCGCGGCTTCCTGCGCGATCGCGAGGCCGAGGCCACGGCCGATCACGATCATGCGATCGACGTCCGTAAGCTCGGTCACGGCGCGCGTCCAGTCGAGCTTGCCCGCGGCACGCAGCGCGTCGGGCAGCGATTTCAGCGCATTGAGCAATTCGACGTCGCGCTGAACGTGCGCGATGACGATGGCCGACAGCGACAGCATCGCGATGTAGCTCTTGGTCGCTGCGACCGACAGCTCGGGACCGGCGAGCAGCGGCAGGAAATATTCGCATGCGCTTTCGAGCGGTGAACCGGTGACATTGACTGCCGCGACGGTGAACGCGCCCGCGTCGCGCAGCGCCTGCATCGTACCGACGAGATCGGGGCTCTTGCCCGATTGCGAGAACGCGACGGCGAGTTGCCCGGAGACACGCAGCGGCGCCTGCTGGAGCGTGGCGACCGACATCGGCAGCGATGCGACCGGCACGCCGATACGGCTCATTGTCAGGCTTGCGAAATAACTGGCGGCGTGATCGGAACTGCCGCGCGCCACCGTCAGCGCGACGTGGCGGGGCTGCTCGGCGAGCTTGACCGCGAGCTCTTCGATGCGCGAGGTATCGGCGAGCTGGGCCGCGACGACGTCGGCGGACTCCAGCGCCTCATTAAGCATATTCGACAATTGATTCTCCTTCGACATACGTGGCGGTCAGCGCGTGTTCCCGGTCGAGCACGACGAGATCGGCCCATGCGCCGCGCGCGATGCGGCCGCGGTCTTCGAGCCCGAGATAGTCGGCGGGGAAACGCGACAGGCGATTCGAGACGTCCGCGAGCGGAATGCCCAGCGAGACGAGATTGCGCAGCGCCTGATCCATGGTCAGGGTGCTGCCGGCGAGCGTGCCGTCCGCGAGACGCACACCGCCCATGCATTTGGTGACGTGTTGGCTGCCGAGCCGATATTCGCCGTCGGGCATGCCGGCCGCCGACGTGCTGTCGGTCACGACATAGAGACGCGGTATCGCGCGCATCGCGGCGCGGATGGCGCCCGGATGCACGTGCAGCAGATCGGGAATGAGCTCGGCGTATTCGGCATGCGCGAGCGCCGCGCCGACCATGCCGGGATCGCGGTGATGCAGCGGCGACATTGCATTGAACAAGTGCGTGAAGCCGCGCGCGCCATGCTTGAGCGCGTTGACGGCGTCGTCATACGTGCCGAGCGAATGGCCGAGTTGCACGCGCACGCCGCGCGCGGCCAGTTCCGAAATGATGTCCAGATGGCCCGAGATTTCCGGGGCGATCGTGACGACGCGGATCGGCGCGAGCTCGAGGTACTTCAGCACTTCGTCGCGCACCGCGACCGCAGCGGCGTCCGGCTGCGCGCCGAGCTTGCCCGGGTTGATGTACGGGCCTTCCAGATGCACGCCCAGCATGCGCGCGCCGCCGGCGGCGCGGTGTTTCGCCTGTTCGCCGAGACCCGCGACGACTTCCATCAACTCGTCGCGCGGCGCGGTCATCGTGGTGGCGAGCAGGCTCGTCGTGCCGTGTTGCGCGTGCTGACGCGCCACGGTGTCCGCCGCATCGCCGCCTTCCATGATGTCGCGGCCGCCGCCCCCATGCACGTGCAGATCGATGAAGCCTGGCAGGATGTACGGCGCGTCGTTGGCGAGCGGATCGGCGATATGGCCTTCGAGCGCCGTCACGCGGCCGTTCTCGACGCGGATCGAACCGTGGATCCAGCCGTCGGTCGTGAGTATGTTTCCTTTCAGCATGAAGTTCTCTGGAAGTACGCGCTGCATGGATGAGGTTCAGTGCCGTCCGCGCCGTGCTGCGAGCAGGCTTTCGTCACGAAAAAAGCGAACGGCTTCCTTGGGTCCTCTCGTTCTCTTGTTTGCTCTCTCGATGCGTATCGGGTCATGCGCGTCTGTACCGACGCTTATCGATGCAGTTCGGCGACGAAGTCGTAGTAGTCGTCGCGACAGTAGGTGTCCGTCAATTCGATCGCACGTTGATCCGCCGAATAGCCGATCCGCGTGATCACGAGCAATGCGGCGCGCGGCGCCACGCCCATCAGCCGCGCGATTTCCGCGCCCGCGTTCACTGCACGGAAGTGCTGCAATGCACGCACCACCGACAGCCCGCGCTCCTCGAGATGCCGATACAGCGACGCGCCGATCGCGAGCGGGTCCGGCACCACGGCGACGGGCAAGGCCGAGTGCTCGACCGCCATCACGATGCCGTCCGCGCGCCGCAGACGTCTTAGGCTCGCAACGGACGCGCCCGGCGACAGACCTAGCCGCACCGTTTCGTCGCGACTCGCTGTGCGCAGTCCGCGATCCAGCCAGATCGAATCCGGCGTAAAGCCGCGCTATTCCATCTTTCGGGTGAAGCCGGTGAGCCGGGAGAGCGGGTCTTCGACACGCGGCGTGATGAAACTGCCCGCGCCGCGCACGCGCCTGATCAAGCCTTGCTCAACGAGCAGTGCGAGAGCCTTCCTCGCCGTGATACGCGATACGCCGACGCCTTCGGAGAGCGTGCGCTCCGAAGGCAGCGCCTCGCCGGCCGCCCAGTTTCCCGCATGAATCGCTTTGGCGAGACGCGACGCCAACTGTAAATAAAGTGGCGTATCGCTCTGCGCCTCCGGCGTCAAATCCTGCCAGCGATGCTTCATCGAACGCTCTCAGTGCCGAATTGGAGCCCATTATATAACCAACATAATACCAGTCAACGTTAAACCGGCATCGGAGGACGATCGTCAAATTTTCAAACAAATCAAATAGTTAAGTGATTTTGCGAGGACGAATCGGAACAAACATGCCATCAGGACTTACCCCTACACGCAGCCCAGTGGATGAACCGGTCAATTAAACGGCCGATAGCCTTTTTTCGGGCATTTTCGTATTCGCACGATCGTTCTTCTTTGGCACAATGCGCGCATTAATTCGGATTCCGATTAATTCCAACAATATCGATGAGAGACTGACGCGATGGGCTGTTCCGATCCGAGCCGGGCTGTCGAAGCGGTGCGCCGCTTTAACCGCTTTTATGCGCGCCACACAGGCGCACTCCACGAGCGGCTACATAAAAGCAGCTTTTCCCTGACGGAAGTACGCATCCTGCACGAGCTGGCACAAGCGCGGGCCACAACGGCCGCAGACTTGTCGCGCAACCTCGGGCTGGACACGGGCTATTTGAGCAGGTTGATCAACAACTTTCACAAGCTCGGCCTCGTCGTGCGGCGAAAGAACGAGCTGGATGGCCGCGCGCACCTGCTGCGCATCACGCCCGAGGCAAAAGCAAAGGTCGACGAGATCGACCTGCATGTTTCCGCGGAAACCGCCATGCTGCTCAAACGGCTGACTACCGCCGAAATCGATCAGCTATGCACTGCAATGGCAGACGTCGAACGGCTTCTTTCACCGGGGTGCGCCGAAGGAGAAGCCCGGCTTCGCGTCCCCCGCGCCGGAGACTTCGGCTGGATGATCGAGCGTCAGGCTCATCTGTATTCGGGCGAGCGGCCGAAGTTTTCCAGCGAGGCGCGCACGGCGAGGGCGGTGGCGCACTTTCTCGCCGAGATGCAGGCGAGCACACCGCGCATCGCCTGCTGGGTGGCCGAACAAGGCGAGGCCATGCGCGTCGGCGCGGCGCTGCTTACTGCGGAGTCCGAAAGTCAGGCGCGAATCGAACTATTGTTCGTCGAACCGGGCGCGCGGCGGCGCGGGCTCGGCGAGCGGCTCGTCGCGGCATGCACGAACTTCGCGCACGGCGCTCGCTATGAGCGGGTCATCTGCCGCCTGGATGAACCGCATGAAGAGCTTTGCGCCCTGTTCGTGCGATCCGGCTTCACGCCCGTTATGGAAGGATCCAAGGGAATGGTGTGGCAACGAGAACTGCAGCCGATCTTCGTAGACTGAACGGCCGCGCAAGTAAAAAACGGCGTCCCGTGGGACGCCGCTGCATATTCGTGCGCAATCGCTCTCAGAACGACGGCACGACCGAACCTTTGAACTCGCTCTTGAGGAACTGGCGCACGTCTTCGGACTGATAGGCCGAGACCAGCTTCTTCACCCACGGCTGGTCCTTGTCTTTTGCGCGCACCGCGATCAGGTTCGCGTACGGGCTATGCACGTCCTCGAGCGCGATCGCGTCCTTCGTCGGTTGCAGACCCGCCGCGAGCGCGAAGTTCGTGTTGATCGCGGCCGCATCGACATCGGCGAGCGTGCGCGGCAGTTGCGCCGCATCGAGCTCCACGAGCTTGACCTTCTTCGGATTTTCCGCCACGTCGAGCGCCGTCGCATTATTGCCGTTCGTGCCTGCGCCCGCCTTCAGCTTGATCACGCCTTGCGATTGCAGCAGCAGAAGTGCGCGATTCTCGTTCGACGGATCATTCGGCACCGCGACCTTCGCGCCCTGCGGCAGATCCTTCAGCGACTTCAGCTTCTTCGAATAGACGCCGAGCGGCGAAATATACGTGAGCCCCGCGTTCACGATCTTGTAGCCACGCTGCTTGATCTGGCTGTCGAGATACGGCTGATGCTGAAAGCTGTTGGCATCGAGATCGCCGGCGTCGAGCGCTGCGTTTGGCTGAACGTAATCGTTGAACTCGATCACCTTCACGTTGAGCCCCTCGCGCTTCGCGACCTTCTGCACGACTTGCCAGATCTGCGCGTCCGGGCCGCTGATGGTGCCCACCTTGATCACCTTGTCATCGGCGTGAGCGGCGAGGCTCGTGAAAAACGCGGCGGACGCCGCGACGGCGGTAATGGCTTTGAGCAAATTTCTGCGCTGCATGGTGTTCCTGTTTCGATGATGCGTTCTTGCTGGAATTGCCTGAGTCGTGCCCGGCGAACGATTCAAACCGGGTGACGGATGTTCGCACAGCAACGGTGCGGGACGAAATACAGAATGCTTATGTGAATATCACCTGCGCGAGGTCCGGATAGAATTGCCATGGAACGTCACGAACTCTCATGCCGGAGGCAAGCATCATGTACGTAATCAATCTGCGATATACCGGCGCGCTTGCCGAGATCGACGATGCCCTCGACGCGCATCGCGTCTATCTCGAACGTTATTTTGCGGCGGGCGTCTTCGTGATCGCAGGGCCGAAGGTGCCGCGCGAAGGCGGCATCATTCTGGCGTCGGGCATCGAGCGCGATCGGCTCGATGCGATCATCGCGGAAGATCCGTTCGCGCAACAGGGACTCGCGCATTACGACATCACCGAGTTCAAGGCGACGCGGCTTGCGCGCGGCTTGAATCTGCCCGAGCCATCGTTGGATAGCTGAAAAACAAAGTGGCCCGCGCGGGCCACTTTCACCATCAGTCGACCAGCAGCTTCAAGTCGTGAACCCACGGCTCGACGCCCTGCCCGTCGCGCGCGAAGAGACGCAGCTTCCCGTCCTTGTCGAACACGTAGCTCGCGGCGGTGTGATCCATTGTGTAATCGTCGGGCGTCTTTCCCTGCGACTTGGCGTAATACACCCGGAAGTCCTTCGCGACCTGTGCGAGCTGCGCATCGTTCGCCGGACGCAGACCGATATACGACGAGTTGAACGCTGCCACGTATTGGCCAAGCAGATCGGGCGTGTCGCGCGCCGGATCGACGGTGACCATCAGTACCTGCACGTCCTTCGATTTGTCGCCGAGTTGCTGCATGGCTTGCGAGAGTTCGGCGAGCGTCGTCGGGCACACGTCCGGACAATGCGTGTAGCCGAAGAACAGCACGACAGCCTTGCCTTTGAAGTCAGCAAGCGTGCGCGTCTTGCCGTGTGTGTCGGGCAGGGAGAAATCGCTGCCGAACTGCTTGTTGCCGGTGATATCGAGATTCTTGAAATCGGGCGCTTTCTCACAAGCCGAAAGCAGCGCCGCGCAGGAGAACACGAGCGCCAGCAGCGCAAATACGCGACGAAGAGCCATCATGCGCCGATCACCGTACGCACGTAATGATCGACGAGCAACGCGCCGAACAGCAACGACAGATACACGATTGAATAACGGAAGGTCTTGCGCGCGAGTGCATCCGAATAGTCGCGATACATCTTCCACGCGTAGCCGATGAAGCCCGCGCCGAGCGCAATCGCGCTCGCCAGGTACACGACGCCGCTCATGCCGGAAATATAGGGCATCAGCGTGACCGCGAACAGCACGAGCGTGTACAGGAAGATGTTGAGCAGCGTGTATTTCTCGCCGTGCGTGATGGGGAGCATCGGCAGGCCGGCGTTTTCGTAGTCCTTGCGGCGATACAGCGCGAGCGCCCAGAAATGCGGCGGCGTCCACACGAAGATGATCAGCACGAGAATCCACGCGTCGCCGGGCACCGTGCCGGTTACCGCGGCCCATCCGAGCGCGGGCGGCATCGCGCCGGACGCGCCGCCGATCACGATGTTCTGCGGCGTATAAGGCTTGAGCAGCAGCGTATAGATGACCGCATAGCCGACGAACGTGGCGATGGTGAGCCACATCGTGAGCGGATTGGTGAACGTGTAGAGCGTCCACATGCCGATGCCGCCGAGCACCGCCGAGAACGTCAGAATCTGCGTCGGCGTGATTTGCCCGCGTGCCGACGGACGCCACGCGGTGCGGCGCATCTTCGCATCGACTTTTTGCTCGACGAGACAATTGATTGCAAATGCCGCACCGGCCAGCAACCAGATGCCGACGACGCCGCCGATCAGCTTGTCCCACGGCACCATGCCGGGCGTGGACAGGAACATGCCGATGACGGCACAAAACACGGCGAGCTGCGTGACGCGCGGCTTTGTCAGCGCGAGGTATTGCGACGCGCGATTGCCGAGTGGGGAATTGAGTGTCGTGCTATCCATGATGTGGAGTCACGCTGAAACGACGTCGCGCGCGGGAACTGCGGCGCGGCCGGGACGGCTGGAAGAGATTCGAAAGTTTAGCATAACGAGTAGCAGCAACAGGATCGCGGCCCCGCCGTTGTGCGCGACCGCGACCGCCAACGGCCATTGCAGCACGACGTTCGACATGCCCGTCAGGAACTGGACGACGATCATCAACAATACGCCGTTTGCGGGCTTTCGCAGAGATTCGAAACGTCGCAGTCTCAGTGCAAGCCAGAGCAGATACAGCACGACGACCACCGCGAACGTGCGATGCGTCCAGTGAATTGCGACGAGCGCGTCCTGCGAGATCACGTCGCCGTCGCCGGTCATGCCGAGGGCGCGCCACAGATGGAAGCCATGCTCGAAGTTCATCGGGGGAACCCATTGGCCATTGCACAGCGGGAAGTCCGTGCACGCCAGCACCGCGTAGTTCGTGCTGACCCAGCCGCCGAGCGCGATCTGCGCGACGAGCAGCAGCAGCCCGAATGCCGCGGCGGGCATCCAGCGCGCGGCGCCCGAATCGAGCGATGGAATCGGCGTCATGCGCGCCGCGAGCCAGCCGAGCACGCCGAGCAGCGCGAGGCCGAGCAGCAGGTGCGTCGTGACGATCACCGGTTGCAGCTTGAGCGTGACGGTCCACGCGCCGAACGCACCTTGCAGCAGGATGAGCGCCAGGATCCCGGTCGGCCACCACGGCGACACATGCAGCGGACGCTTCTTGATGCGCGCGGTCCACGCGATGATCACCTGCGCGATGATCAGCACGCCGATCGCCATCGCGAAGTAACGATGCAGCATCTCGATCCACGCCTTCACCATGCTGACGGGGCCGGTCGGCATTGCCTGATACGCGGCGGAAATTTGCGCGTGCGCGATGAAGGGCGACGACGTGCCGTAGCAGCCCGGCCAGTCGGGGCAGCCGAGGCCGGAATCGGTGAGGCGGGTGAAGCCGCCGAACATGATGAGATCGAGCGTCAGGAACGTCGTCAGCCAGACGAGCTTCCTGAACTTGTTGTCATCGGCCTTGACCCAGACATACGAAAGCGGCAGCAGCGCGATGCAGATGCCGATCAGACCCAGTTGCAGTAAAAACATGCTCTCTTACCTTCAGCCCGCGTTTTAACCGATGCGCGACCACTTCAGAAGCTTCGCCAGATCCGCGTTGATCTTCTTCGGATCGGGGTTCTTCGGAAAGCGCATCATCAGATTGCCATTCGGATCGACGAGAAAAATGTGATCCGTGAGTTTCGTGCCGTCGTCGACGGGCAGCCACGCCGCGATCGACTTGTCGTCCGCGACGAGCATGCGCGTATCCGGCTGCGGGTATGCGGTCTTGATGACGTCGGACACTGGTTTGTCATCGGTTCGCAGCCAGACGTTCACGACGCGATCGCGCTCGCCCGATTGCAGCGCGCGCACCTGGCGCATGAAATAGAGGCGCGTCGCGCATTGTTCGTCGCAGTCGCTGCCGTTGACCGTGATCATCAGCCATTTGCCTTCGAGCGACTTGAACGGCAGGCTCTGCCCTTTCTCGTCGATGACGACGAGTTGCGCCGGGATCGGGCGCTGCGGGTCGATCAGCGCACCGTAGCTCGACGTGCCGCCTGCCGGCTTGAACACGTAGTACATCAGGTACGACGCGATCACCGGCGCGGCGCACACCAGCGCGAGCAGCAGGAGCATCCAGCGGCCGCTGATCCAGGAGCCTTTTCTGGCGGTTCGTTGTGGCGTGCGCGCCTTGTCGGCGGCGGCGGTGGGGCGTTGTGATTGCATCGGTGGAGACTTGTCTCTGTTCGGTCGATTGTCAGGCGTGGTGCTCGGCTTCGTCGTCGCGCTCGTCGGGCTCGTCGCCCTTCTTCGCGGCGCGGCGCGCGGCATACAGGCCAAACCCGATAGCCGCGGCCGCCATGCCCCACCACTGGAGCATGTATCCGTAATTGCGCTCGACGCCGAGCGTCGGCGCGGGCCAGTTGCGCACGAGCTTGTCGCCGGTGTCGTTCGTCTGCTGAATCACGAACGGCTGGAAGGCGAGCCCGGTTTCGGCCGCATACGACCTGATATCGAGGTTCTGCCGAATTTCCTTGTGCGCGGCCGATCCGCCGCTGCCCAGCTCGAACGCCTGCGACGCATTCGCGCGCGCGATGCCTTGCACCTCGACGACGCCCTTCGGCGTTTCATACGACTCGATGCCCGTGCGGTCCGCCATGTTGCGCGGCAGCCATCCGCGATTCACGAGCACATAGCCGCCGCCCTCGAGTTTAAGCGGCATCACGACATAAAAGCCCGGCTGGTCGTTATACGGACGATTGTCCAGATACACGACGCGTTCCGGCAGAAACTCGCCGCGCGCCT
Source organism: Caballeronia turbans (assembly GCA_001544655.2). Lineage (GTDB taxonomy): Bacteria > Pseudomonadota > Gammaproteobacteria > Burkholderiales > Burkholderiaceae > Caballeronia > Caballeronia turbans. The sequence goes on along the minus strand of FCOD02000003.1, from coordinate 407,959 downwards.
CCACGCGGTGGAATTCGATCGACTTGAGCGGTATCGGCTCGACGCCGACTTCTCGCACCGGTGCGTCCTCGAACGCGACGATCTGTGCGTTGAGCGCTTCTTTCTGATGCGCGCGATCGCGTTGCCAGAAGCCGAGCCGCACGGTCACCGCAACGACGATCAGAATCAGCAGCGCGGGCCAGAACCGGATCTTCATGCTGCCAGCCTTAGTGCCGGGATCCGGTCGGGCGCCGCACGGCGCGATCTGTCGAGTGAGATAATGAGATGATCCAAATTCATACTGCTCGCTGTGGTTCCTGAGCAAAAACGCTGGCTGGTTTCATGCACATCATCGTTGCTATTGCATTCATCCTTATCATCGGCAGCCTGGGTTCGGCGCTCTACTTCATGATGACCGACCGGGGCAGGACGAAGCGGATGGTCTGGTCGCTCGCGGCACGCGTGGGGCTGTCCATCTCGCTCTTCCTCTTCATCCTGTTCGCGCACTGGATGGGCTGGATTCAGTCGTCGGGCATTCCCATCGGACGATAACCCACCGCCCGGGTACGGCCCTACGAGACGTATTGTCGCGCCGCGGCACCTTTCGACGTCCTCGAAACGACAACGCCGCCCCTTGAGACGTCGAGGGCGGCGTGTTGGTCACTGCTTCTTTGCTCTCGGACCGGCGTCGCCGCCGGCCTTGCATCGCGGACGGCGCACCGCGCGCGCCCGCTTCGATATTCATTACAGCCAGTAGACGACGACGTACAGACCCAGCCACACGACGTCGACGAAGTGCCAGTACCACGCCGCGCCTTCGAACGCGAAGTGGTGCTCCGCCGAGAAGTGGCCGCGGATCAAACGGAACATCACCACGGCCAACATCGTACCGCCCAGGAACACGTGGAAGCCGTGGAAGCCGGTCAGCAGGAAGAACGTCGAGCCGTACACGCCCGAGTTGAGCGTCAGGTTGAGTTCGTTATACGCGTGAAAATACTCGTAGCCCTGGCAGAACAGGAAGATCAGACCGAGCAGCACGGTCGCACCCAGCCAGATGATCGCCTTCATGCGATGATCTTCACGCAGCGCGTGGTGCGCCACCGTCAGCGTTGCGCCGGAGGACAGCAGCAGCGCCGTGTTGATGGTCGGCAGGGGCCACGGCACCATCGCGCGGAAATGCGGCACGAGCGCGGCAGGGCCGTTGTTCGGCCACACGGCGGTGAAGTCAGGCCAAATGAGCTTGTAGTCGAGGCTGCCGAGTTCATGCATCGCGATTGCGCGGGCATAGAAGAGCGCGCCGAAGAACGCCGCGAAGAACATGACTTCGGAGAAGATGAACCAGCTCATGCTCCAGCGGTACGACACATCGACGCGCTTGCCGTACATGCCGCCTTCGGATTCGGAGATCGCGTCGCCGAACCAGTGCCACAGCACGAACAACACGAACAGCAGGCCGATGAACGTGCCGGCCGGCCCGAAGCTATGGCCGTTCACCCACGACGCCAGCGAGGCCAGCATGATCAGCAAGCCAGTTGCAGCCATCACCGGATGCCGCGACGGATGCGGCACGAAATAGTACGGGCTCTCGTTTTGACCGCTCATTGTTGATTCTCCACTTCGATCCAGTTGCTTGAATTTTCTTTTGCCGCCGGTTGCCCGACTGCACGTGCGTCGGCCATGCCCTGCCTTTTCCGTCTATCCCACTACCGCGCGCACGACGAGCAGCAACACGACGATGAACAGCACCGCTCCGATGACGCCCGCCGCAATCAGATGCAGCGGGTTCAACTGCGCGGCATCGCGTTCCAGGTCGGCCCGGCGGCGCACCCCGAAGAACGACCAGAACACCGCCTTCACGAGCTTGAGGAAACCGCCCTTGTTCGGCGTGTCCGCGCGCATGGCGTCATGAACCTTTCGCGACCGACTTCGGCGCGTTCAACTCGAAGAACGTGTACGACAGCGTGATCGTCTTCACATCCTTCGGCAGCTTCGGATCGACGACGAACACGACCGGCATGCGCTTGGTCTCGTTCGGCGCGAGCGTCTGCTGCGTAAAACAAAAGCATTCGATCTTCTTGAAGTACTCGGTGGCCTGCTTCGGCGCATAGCTCGGGATCGCCTGCGCGTTCACCGTGCGATTCTGCTCGTTGGTCACGTCGTACATCACCGTCATCACTTCGCCCGGGTGAATATCCAGCGTGTTCTGCTCGGGCTTGAACCTCAGCGGCCCGCGCGCGTTCGCGTCGAACTCGATCGAGATCGTGCGGGTCATGTCGACCTGCGTATTCTTCGCCTCACGCGCACCGACATCGCGCTGCACGAGATTGTTGATGCCCGTGATCTGGCAGATCGCCCTGTACATCGGCACGAGCGCGAAGCCAAAGCCGAACATCAGCGCCGCCACGACGAAGAGCTTAACCAGCATCGACCGGTTGAAGGACCGGTCGACATGCGAATTTTCCTGCTGAGTGGACACGTTGCTTTCCTACCCTCGCGACAACAGATATTGCCTGACGACGATACCCAGAAAGAAGACGGCGGCAACCAACACCATGATGATTCCGAGCCGCTTGTTGCCCGCGCGAATTTCCTCGGGCGTGCGTCTTTTTTGTGGATTCGGGGCCATGCTTTCCTGACTTTTTCGTTCGCGGGGCACGTTCAACGAAGCCCCGCGAACCAGACTGACTACTTATTCGACCGTCGGCGGATGCTCGAACGTATGGAACGGCGCCGGGCTCGGCACGGTCCATTCGAGGCCTTCCGCGCCATCCCACGGCTTGTCGCCCGCCTTCTCGAGTTCACCGCCGCCACGATAAGTAGGCAGCGCGACCGCGAACAGGAAGTACACCTGCGCGAGGCCGAAGCCGAATGCGCCGATCGTCGCGACCTGGTTGAAGTCCGTGAACTGCGCCGGGTAGTCCGCATAGCGGCGCGGCATGCCGGCGAGACCCAGGAAGTGCATCGGGAAGAACGTGATGTTGAAGAAGATCATCGACGCCCAGAAGTGGATCTTTCCGCGCATTTCGTTGTACATCCAGCCGGTCCACTTCGGCGCCCAGTAGTACCAGCCCGCGAACAGCGCGAAGAGCGAACCCGCCACGAGCACGTAGTGGAAGTGCGCCACCACGTAATACGTGCCGTGCATCTGGATGTCGAGCGGCGCCATCGACAGGATCAGGCCCGTGAAGCCGCCCATCGTGAACACGAACAGGAAGCCGATCGCGAAGAGCATCGGGGTCTCGAAGGAGAGCGCGCCGCGCCACATCGTCGCCACCCAGTTGAACACCTTCACGCCCGTCGGGACCGCGATCAGCATCGTCGCGTACATGAAGAACAACTGGCCCGTCACCGGCATGCCGGTCGCGAACATGTGGTGCGCCCACACCATGAACGACAGAATCGCGATCGACGCGGTCGCGTACACCATCGAGCTATAGCCGAACAACGGCTTGCGCGAGAACGCCGGGATCACCTGCGACACGATCCCGAACGCCGGCAAGATCATAATGTACACCTCGGGGTGACCGAAGAACCAGAAGATGTGCTGGTACATGACCGGATCGCCGCCGCCCGCCGCGTTGAAGAACGACGTGCCGAAGTGACGGTCGAAGAGCACCATCGTGATCGCGCCGGCGAGAACCGGCATCACGGCGATCAGCAGGTACGCGGTGATGAGCCACGTCCACGCGAACATCGGCATCTTCATGAGCGTCATGCCGGGCGCGCGCATGTTCAGGATCGTCACGACGATGTTGATCCCGCCCATGATCGACGACGCACCCATGATGTGGACCGCGAAAATCGCGAAGTCCATGCCCGGGCCCATCTGCGTGGAGAGCGGCGCGTAGAGCGTCCAGCCCGCGGCGGTTGCGCCGCCCGGCACGAAGAACGAGCCGACGAGCAGCACCGCAGCGGCCGGCAGCAGCCAGAAGCTGAAGTTGTTCATCCGCGCGAACGCCATATCCGATGCGCCGATCTGCAGCGGCACCATCCAGTTCGCGAAACCGACGAACGCCGGCATGATCGCGCCGAACACCATGATGAGGCCGTGCATGGTGGTCAGCTGATTGAAGAACTCGGGACGCATGATCTGCAGGCCCGGCTCGAACAGCTCGGCACGGATGCCGAGCGCCATCACGCCCCCCGAGAGGAACATGATGAAAGAGAACAACAGGTACAGCGTACCGATGTCCTTGTGGTTGGTGGCGAAGAGCCACCGGCGCCAGCCATGCGGCGTCTCGTGCGCATGGTCGTGCGCGTGGTCGTGACCTGCGCCTACATCGTGTCCGATGCTAGACATGACAATCATCTCCTAAAGCGAATACTCGGGGCACTTGGCAATGACGCGTGGCTTTCCGTTGCTGTCGGGCGAAGGAAAGCGACACGCTCGGCACGTCAAGCAGCCGGACTGATTTCCACGCGGCGGGCTTCCTTGTTATCGGCGCCGCCCGTGATGGTTTCCGGTTTCTTCAACACGATACGGTCTTCCGACACGCCCGCGGCCTTCAACGCGTCGCGCACGGCTTGCGCGCGGCGCTTCGCGAGATCGGCGTTCAGATCGGCGCCGCCGGTCGCATCGGTGAAGCCGGACAGCGCAATCTTCGCGTCCGGATGCGCCTTTGCGTAGGCCGCGGCGGCCTCCACCGCGCTTTTCGCGTCGGCGGGCAGCGTGTCCTTGCCCGTCTCGAAGTAGATGCTCGCGGGCAGCCCGGCGGCTTGCGACGCTTCGGCGCCCGATGCCGCAGGCGCGCCTGCTTCGGCTGCCGCGGGCGCGGCGCTCGCAGCCTCAGGCGCCGATGCCGCCGCCGCAGTGCCGCCGCCTGCCGGCATCTTGCCCGCTTTGGCGTCGATCACCTGCTTCGGCTGGAGGAGGTCGCCCGTGTGGTTGCCCCAGTTGTTGCGCTCGAACGTGACGACCGATGCAATCTCGACGTCGTTCAGCACGCCTTGCCACGGCGGCATCGCACCCTTGCCGTGCAACACGATATTCAGATGGTCGGCGATCGAGCCGTTCGCGATCTTGGAGCCGTCGAGCGCCGGGAACTGGCCCGCACCCTTGCCGGTCGGCTGGTGGCAGACCGCGCAGTTCGACGTGTAGACCTGCTGGCCGCGCGCCTTCAGCTCTTCCATCGTGTAGGTCTTGAGGGGATCGTCGGCGCCGGCGGCCATCTTCTTCTTTTGCGCGTCGACCCACTTCGCGTAGTCGTCAGCCGACAGCACTTCGACCACCACCGGCATGTACGCGTGCTCCTTGCCGCACAGTTCCGTACAGAAGCCGCGATAGGTGCCCACCTTCTCGGCCTTGAACCAGGTATCGCGCACGAAGCCCGGAATCGCATCCTGCTTCACACCGAACGCCGGGATGTACCACGAGTGCACGACATCGTTCGCCGTGGTGATGATGCGGATCTTCTTGTCGACCGGCACCACGAGCGGGTTGTCGACTTCCTGCAGATACAGCGTCGAAATCGGCTTCTGGCCGTTCACTTCGCTGCGCGGCGTGGAGAGCGTCGAGAGGAAACTGATGCCCTCGCCCGGACCCTTCACGTAGTCGTAGCCCCACTTCCACTGGTAGCCGGTGACCTTCACCGTGAGGTCGGCGTTGGAGGTGTCCTTCATCGCGACGACGGCCTTCGTTGCCGGCAGCGCCATCAGAATGACGATGATGAACGGCACGATCGTCCAGATGATTTCGACCGTAGTGCTTTCGTGGAAGTTGGCCGGCTTGAAGCCTTTCGACTTGCGATGCTTGAAGAGCGAATAGAACATCACCCCGAACACGCCAATGAAAATGACGGTACAGATGATGAGCATGAAGATATGGAGGCCGTAGAGCTCCTCGGCGATCTTTGTCACAGGCTGCTGGAAGTTGATCTCGTTGACAGCGGGACCGCCTGGACTGTTTTCGACCGCCAGGGCCGCGCCGGCGGTGAGCAGTGCGCCTGCCGCCAGCACGCCCGAGAGGGCTCGCTTGATTGTTTTCATAGCATCCTTACCCAAATTTTCCATTCAAACCCTCGACCCCCGTTGCATCATGCGCCTGCCGGCTCCTCTCAAAGGCGTCTCAGCGACGCCTGCAACTCGGCAGCAAATTGTTTGCGACGATGCTGTGCAAGGTGTTGTCCGATTTTCACCGATTGACCGCGCGATACGATCGTGAGCGGTTCTCTCGGCGTCGCGCCCGCTTCCACCCGCACCCAGCGCGGGTTGAACTCGAACTGCGTCAGCACTTCGGCGTTCATCTGTTCGATCAACAACCGGTTTTGATACAGCCGGATTCGTTCGTAGTCGACGGCATGGCGCGCGTAAATCACGAACGCGATGCCCACGACCGCCAACTCGACCCCGGTGAACGGCAGCACCAGCCAGGCGCCATTCAGGAACAGCGGCGTTGCGATTGCCAGCGAAAACAACGCAAGCGACAAATAGAAGCCCACGAACTGACGCGGCGACACCGAGCAGTTTCGCTTCATCAGCCAGTCTTTGATGACCGGCTCGGACTCCGTCAGCGTCTGGCTGGCTTGCATCGCTGCCTCCATCAATCCGCACGTAATCACATACTTTCGCTCGGATTTCGCCCAAATTTGTGTCAACCCAGGCGACAAACTGACGCATTATAGGCGTGTTAAGTGGCATCCACAAGCAAGGGTCGTAACGTCGCAGAGCCAAGCGCCACAAGCCTCTGCGCCCTTTTGACGCACCTTTTTGCGCGCATTTTTCGCGCAAATTTCAGACATAACGAACGCCCTATTTACCGATTCAGCGTTTCGGTTTCGAGCCTCGGCCGATATCTTCCAGACGCACGATGCCGTGTCCTTCGGCCGTCGTGCGCGGCACCGCTTTCCAGGCGTGGCCGTAGATCACTTCGAAGGTCAGCGGGATCGTGCCGTCGTCGCGACGAAGGGCGTCGAGCGCCTGATGCACCGCGCTGCGCACGTTTTTCGGATCCGCGCGCCCTGCGCCGAACGCGCGCTCGAACGGATACGCGCCCCAGCGCGTCACGTCGGCGAAAAGCGATTCGGGCGACTTGTATGTGATGGTCAGGACTTCCTGATCCATCACCGGGATTTCGAAGCCGCTTTCCACGAGCATGTCGCCAAGATCGTGCATGTCGACGAAATCGATCGTGTGCGGTTGGGGATCGAGCCCGAGCGTGCGCTCTGCTTCCCGATACGCGGCTCTGAGCTCGCGCAACGTATCCGGGCCGAACGTGCTGAACATCAGCAGGCCGTTCACCTTGAGCACGCGCTGCCATTCGGGAAAAACGACGTCCGGACGCGGATGCCAATGCAATGCGAGGTTCGACCACAGCAACTCGAACGCACTTGGTGCGAACGGCAGCTCGGAGAAATCGGCCTGTGCGAGTTGCGGGCCGCGTGCGCCGAACGCCTTCGCGAGGGTCGACGGAAGAAAGCGACGCCAGCCCGCGCCATTGTCGGCGTCCGCCGCTTCGGCGGCACGGGCGCGCGCGAGCATCGCGGACGACATATCGATGCCGGTCACCGACGCCTCTGCAAACCTTTCCCGCAGACCGCCCAGGTCCGCCCCGACGCCGCACGCCGCATCGAGGACGCGCACCGGCGCGACCTTGATGTATTCGAGACGCTCGCGCATGCGCTGCGCGATTTCGCGCGGCAGGAACGCGACCTCGTCGAAGGCGGCGGCGCGATCGTCGAAGATCGCGCGCAAGCGGCGCGGATCATAGGCCGAACGGCCGGTTTCAGGGGATGTCGGGGACATGTCGATCTTTTTGCGGAGAGTGCGAAGTATACTCGGTCGTCTCGAAAACAACCCGTGCGAAGTGCTGATACGAGGCATAAACGCTTCCTGAGGCGCAACGAATGGGCGTGTTTAGCGCTTCGAGCCGTGATTTTCCCGATCTCGCCGTCATGAAAGCCGACAGCAACCGTCCTCCAATTCAAACGCCCATGGCAGCGCGCCTTCGCGAATTCGCGTCGGCCGCGAAACGGTTCGCCGCCTACGCGCTGCCGAGCCAGTGCGCGTTGTGCGGCAATTTGTCGCAAAGACTGCTCTGCGACGGTTGCGACGCGCAGTACTGGAACGAGCCGCGTCTGCGCTGCGCGACATGCGCGCTGCCGCTGTCCGCGTCTTTACTCCGACGGGAACGCGACGACACGCGTGCGCACTGCGCCGCGTGCCTCGAATCGCCGCCCGCGTTCAACGACACGCTCGCGCTCGCAGACTATCGCGCGCCGCTCGATACGCTCGTCGTCGAATTGAAGTTTCGTGCGCGGCTTGCAGCGGGCGAAACAATTGCGCGGCATTTGCTTGCTGTCTTCGAGGACAGCGATCTGCCCGCGCCGGACCTGATCGTGCCCGTGCCGCTGTCCCATGCCCGGCTCGTCGCACGCGGCTATAACCAGGCGTGGGCGATGGCGCGTCCGCTTGCGCGCATGATGAACGTGCGAAGCGACGCGTCTGTCGTGACGCGTGTGCGGCACACATCGGCACAATCGCGGCTGGATCAGGAAACGCGCCGCCGCAATGTCGCGAGCGCGTTCGCCGTTTCGGGCGATGTGCGCGGGGGGCACGTGGGCGTGGTCGATGATGTGATGACATCCGGCGCGACGCTCGACGCCCTCGCCCGCACGCTCAAGCATGCCGGTGCGCGCCGCGTGACCAATTTCGTGGCGCTCCGTACGCCGAAAGATTAACCACCTTCATTCACAGCAATCCATGTTCAACGTCGTACTCGTCGAACCCGAAATTCCGCCGAACACCGGCAACGTGATCCGCCTCTGCGCGAACACGGGCGCGCGCCTGCATCTGATCGAGCCGCTCGGCTTCCCGCTCGACGATGCGAAGATGCGCCGCGCCGGCCTCGACTATCACGAGTACGCCGAAATGAACGTGCATGCGAATTGGGATGCCTTCATTGCCAAAGAAGCACCCGATGCCACGCGCATGTTCGCGTTTACCACGCGCGGCTCGACGCCGTTCTTCGATCACGCGTTCAAGACAGGCGACTGGTTCGTGTTCGGGGCCGAGACGCGCGGCCTCGCGCCCGCATTGCTGGAGCGCTTTCCGACGGAACAGCGCGTGCGCCTGCCGATGCGGCCCGGCAATCGCAGCCTGAATCTGTCGAATACGGTGGCGATCGTGACGTTCGAGGCGTGGCGTCAGGCGGGCTTCGAAGGCGGCGCCTGAGCATCGAGCTCGGCCTGATAGAGCGCGAGCATGTCGTCCTGAAAACACGCAAAGATGACGTGTCGCACAGCAGGCGTGGAGGGCAAGGTGTCGATGACGGTCCGCACCGCGATCCGCACGGCCTGGTCCGATGGAAAGCGGTAGATGCCGCAACTGATCGCGGGAAACGCAAGCGACTCGCAGCCGGCTTCCTGAGCGAGTTCGAGCGAGCGGCGGTAGCAGTTTGCGAGCAGTTCAGGCTCTTTTCTGTGGCCGCCGCTCCAGCGCGGACCGACCGCGTGAATGACGTGCTTCGCGGGAAGATCGTGGCCGCCGGTGATTTTCGCATCGCCGGTTTCACAGCCGCCGAGCGTCTCACATTCGCGCAGCAAACCCTTGCCCGCCTTTCGATGAATCGCGCCGTCGACGCCACCACCGCCGAGCAGCGATTTGTTCGCCGCATTGACGATAGCGTCGACGTCGAGCGTGGTGATGTCAACGACCTGCGCTTCCAGTTTGACCATCGCACACCTCCTTGCGGATGAACGCGATGCTATTCGGCCTTCGCGTCCCGGCTCAGCAACGCCTGCACCGCATCGCGCGGAGCCACGTTTTCGAAGAGCACGCGGCATACCGCCTGTGTGATCGGCATCTCGATGCCACGCGATTGCGCGAGTCCAAGCACCGCGCGCGCGCATCGCACGCCTTCCGCGACGTGGCCGAGCGCCGCGAGGATTTCGTCGAGCGTACGTCCGCTCGCGAGTTGCTTGCCGACCGTCCGATTGCGCGACAGATCGCCCGTCGCGGTGAGAATGAGATCGCCCAGGCCGGTCAAACCGTTGAAGGTCTCCGCGCGGCCGCCGAGCGCGACGCCCAGCCGCGACATCTCCGCGAGCCCGCGCGTAATCAGCGCCGCGCGCGCGTTCAGACCGAGGCCGAGGCCGTCCGAAATGCCCGTGGCGATCGCCAGCACGTTCTTGACGGCACCGCCCACTTCGACGCCGATGACGTCATCGCCGGTATAAATGCGCATCGCGCCGTGGTGGAAAGCCGCGACCGTGCGCGCGCCCAGTTGCGCGGACGTGCTCGCGACCGTCAGCGCGACCGGCAAGCCCTGCCCCACTTCGCGCGCGAAGCTCGGGCCGGAGAGCGTGCCGTTGCTGCGATGCGCCGGCAGTTCGGCGGCGACGACTTCGTTGGGGAGACATTGCGTATCCGCCTCGAAGCCTTTGCAAAGCCAGACGATATGCGCCGGCACGACGCCGGCCTGCCGCATCGCGCGGCACAGTGCACGCAAGCCGGCGACAGGCGTCGCGACGACACACAACGCTTCGTCGGCCGATGCGTGTGTGAGCGCCGCCGTGAAATCCGCCTCGAATGCGAGCGTGTGCGGCAACGCGACGCCTTCGAGATAGCGCGTGTTTTCGTGCGTGCGGGAGAGGGATTCGATGAGCGCGGCGTCGCGCGCCCAGAGCTTCGTGTCGTGCCGGGTCGCAAGGTGGCCCGCAAGTGCGGTGCCCCACGCGCCGGCGCCGAGAACGGCTACTTTCATGCCCGGCTCCGGTTCGGCAGAGTCAAGGTTAATGCGTCGCGCCGTTGGCCGCGCCTTCCTGCGCGTTCGCGAGCTGGGCGATGCGTTGCTCGTACAGCGCCTGGAAGTTGATTTCCGCGAGGTGAATCGGCGGGAAACCGGCGCGCGTGATCGCATCGGCGATGTTCGAGCGCAAGTACGGGAACAGGATGGTCGGGCACGCGATGCCGACGAGCGGATCGATCTGCTCGGCCGGAATGTTGCGGATATCGAAGATGCCTGCCTGCTTCGCTTCGATCAGAAACGCGACCTTGCCCGCGACCTTCGCCGTCACGGTGCCCGTGACCAGCACTTCGAAGACACTTTCGGCGAGCCGGTCGGCCTTCACGTCGACTTCGACTTCGACCGACGGCATTTCCTGCTCGAGAAAGATGGCCGGCGAATTCGGCTGCTCGAGCGACATGTCCTTCAGATAGATGCGCTGGATATTGAAAAACGGCTGATTGTTCTCGTCGGACATAGTAATTCCCTAGGTAATTCGGTATGCGGCGCGTCTATTCATTGAACGCGCCGCTAGTGTGCCTTCAGGCGGATTCGAGCAGCGGCACGAGACCGCCTTTGCGATCGAGCGCGGACAGATCGTCGTATCCGCCGACATGCGTTTCGCCGATATAAACCTGCGGCACGGTGCGCCGGCCGGTGCGCGTCATCATTTCCTCACGCCGGCCCGGTTCACGGTCGATCAGGATCTTCTCGATTGTCTCGACCCCGCGGGACTTTAAAAGACGTTCGGCCATCTGGCAATACGGGCACACGACCGTGCTGTACATCATCACTTTCTTCACTTGACTGCTCCTTGTTTCACCACCGGCATGCCGGCTTTTTGCCAGGCGTCGACTCCACCTTGCAAAACGTGGACCTCGGCGTAACCCGCTTCGGACACGGCGCGGCTCGCACGCTGCGATTCTTGACCGGTTTGGCAAACGAGCACGACCGGATTGCTCTTATTCTTTGCGATCTGGCCGATTTTTGCTTGAAGCTCCGTCAATTCGACGTTTCGTGCCTGCGGCAGATGCCCTTTCGCGAATTCGGCAGCCGGCCGCAGATCGACGATCACGGCATTGCGCCGGTTGATGAGCGTGGTGGCTTCGGCAGCGGAAATGCCGCCTCGCCCGCGCCGCGAGATGGCGGGCCAGAGGAGCAGCGCGCCGGAAACGAGCGCGATGACAATGAGTGCGATATTCGTGTAATTGGTGAAAAACGTCACGTCAGGGCCGCCAGAATTTAGTAGGAAAGGAAGAAAGGGGAATTGGGGCAATCGGGGCATTATAAAATAACCGTTTCCCGCGATGGCCTCCGCCGTCCGGCCGATGGCGACGCCCCGCCTGCACGCGCAAGATGCCGGGGTGCGATCGGCGCACCCGCTTTTTCAACTGACCGACCGAAATCATGTACAAGCTAGTGCTCATCCGCCACGGCGAATCGACGTGGAACAAGGAAAACCGCTTCACCGGCTGGGTCGACGTCGACCTGACCGAGCAGGGCAACCGGGAGGCGCGTCAGGCCGGCGTGCTGTTGAGGGAAGCTGGCTACACGTTCGATATCGCCTATACCTCGGTGCTCAAGCGCGCGATCCGCACGCTGTGGCACGTGCAGGACGAGATGGACCAGATGTACATCCCGGTCGTGCATTCGTGGCGTCTGAACGAGCGGCACTACGGCGCGCTCGCGGGTCTGAACAAAGCCGAGACGGCCAAGAAGTACGGCGACGATCAGGTGCTCGTATGGCGCCGCAGCTACGACACGCCGCCGCCCGCGCTTGAACCGGGCGACGAGCGCGCGTCGTACAACGATCCGCGCTACGCCAAGGTGCCGCGCGAGCAGTTGCCGCTCACCGAGTGTCTGAAGGACACGGTCGCACGCGTGCTGCCCATCTGGAACGAGTCGATCGCGCCGGCCATCAAGTCGGGCAAGCAGGTCGTCATTTCGGCGCACGGCAACTCGATCCGCGCGCTCGTCAAGTATCTGGACAATATCTCCGATGACGACATCGTCGGGCTGAACATCCCGAACGGCGTGCCGCTCGTCTACGAGCTCGACGAAAACCTGAAGCCCATCAAGCACTACTATCTGGGCGATCCGGAAGCCATCGCGGCTGCGGAGGCCGCTGTCGCCAAGCAGGGCAAGGCGGGCTGAGGCCGTATCGCAGGCCGCGCGATGACTTGGTCGCGCGGTGCGATTCGCATGCGAGGGCGTCGTAAAAAGCGCCCTCGCCGCATATGACGCGCGGCTGACGGCGTGCCGGCGGCATCGACATATTGGCGTTGAAACTTGCGCAACCCTACGCTGCGAGGCGTCAAAGCCTCTGGCATTTAAGTTGCGTTTAAGTCGTCGATCAAGACGAGCGGGTATACTGGCCCGTCACCTACGTTGCTGCTCATTCGATTCCGACCGCACCCCCTATGCGAAAGAACCTGAAAAATTTCGGCCTGATCGCCGCAGGCGTTGCTGCCGGCGCACTCGCAACATTGCAGATTTCCGCATCCGCACAGCAATCCGCCTCCTCGCCGCTGCCGCTCGAACAATTGCGGCTGTTCGCCGAAGTTTTCGGGCAAATCAAGCACGAGTACGTCGAACCTGTCGACGATAAGAAGCTCCTCACCGCCGCCATCAAGGGCATGGTGTCGAGCCTCGACCCGCACTCGTCGTATCTCGACAAGACCGATTACGAAGAACTGCAGGAGCAGACCAAGGGCCGCTTCGCGGGCCTCGGCATCGAGATTTCTTCGGAAGACGGGCTCATCAAGGTGATCTCGCCGATCGAGGACACGCCCGCGTTCCGCGCCGGCATTCGTCCGGGCGACCTCATCACGCGCATCAACGACAAGCCGGTGCGCGGCATGACGCTGGATAAAGCCGTGAAGCAGATGCGCGGCGAACCGGGCACGAAGGTCACGCTCACGATCTTCCGCAAGAGCGACGACCGCACCTTCCCGCTCACCGTGACGCGCGCCGTGATCCGCGTGCAGTCGGTGAAGATGAAAGTGCCGGAACCGGGCTATGGCTATATCCGCATCACGAGCTTCCAGGAGCGCACGGTGCCGGATCTCGCCGCGAAGCTGCAGGATCTGGCGCGTCAGCAGCCGAATCTGAAGGGGCTCGTGCTCGACCTGCGCAACAACGGCGGCGGCCTGTTGCAAAGCGCGGTCGGCGTCGCGGGCGCATTCCTGCCGGACAACGCCGTGGTCGTGTCGACCAATGGACAAATCGCGGACGCGAAGCAGACCTTCCGCGACACCTACGACAACTACCGCCTGCCCTCCTTCGATTCCGATCCGCTCAAGAGCGTGCCGGAGATCTTCAAGAAGGTGCCGATGGTCGTGCTGACCAACGCCTACTCGGCGTCGGCTTCGGAAATCGTCGCGGGCGCGCTGCAGGATCATCACCGCGCGCTCATCGTGGGCAAGACGACGTTCGGCAAGGGCTCCGTCCAGACGGTTCGCCCGATGACCGCCGACTCCGCGCTGCGCCTGACGACTGCCTACTACTACACGCCGAGCGGCAAGTCGATTCAGAACCAGGGCGTGCGCCCGGACGTTCCGGTCGATCAGTACGCGGACGGCGATCCGGATGACGCGCTCGTCACGCGCGAAGTGGATTACTCGAACCACCTCGCCAACACGCAGGATCCGAACGAGAAGAAGGAGCAGGAACAGCGCGAGGCCGATCGCCTGGAGCAACTGCGCATTCTCGAAGAGCAAAACGACAAGAAGACGCCCGAGCAGCGCCGCAAGGATCGCGAGCGCAAGCCGGTCGAGTTCGGCAGTTCGGACGACTTCATGCTCCAGCAAGGGCTGAACAAGCTCGAAGGCAAGCAGGTCGTGGAGTCGAAGTCGTACAGCGAACGCAAGCTCGCGCAGAACAAGCCGCCGCGTTCGGCATCGGCGCCGGTCGTGGCGCCTCCGGCGCTGCCGGCCACGCCGGGCTCCGCGCCGGCGTCGGGCGCGCAGCCGGCCTCGTCGCCGACCGCGCAGCAATCGAAGTAAGTTTCCCGTAGTCCGACAAAAGGCTTCGCAGCATGACGTTGCGAAGCCTTTTCTCTTTTGCGCGCTTAGAATGCTTCGTTCGAGCAAGCCGATTCTTTCCGCGATGAACGACGATCAACTCCTTCGCTACTCCCGCCATATCCTCGTCGATGAAATCGGCATCGAGGCGCAGGAGCGCTTTCTCGACGCGCACGCGATCATCATAGGCGCAGGCGGCCTCGGCGCGCCCGCGGCGATGTATCTCGCGGCGGCGGGTGTCGGAAAGATCACGCTGGTCGATGCCGATACCGTCGATCTCACGAATCTGCAGCGCCAGATCGTGCACATGACGCGATCGGTCGGCACGCTGAAAGTGGAATCGGCTCGCGAGACATTGAACGCATTGAATCCCGGTGTCGAAGTCATCGCGGTGAGCACGCGCGCGGACGCCGCATGGCTCGATGCCAACGTGCCCGGCAGCTCGGTCGTGCTCGATTGCAGCGACAACTTCGCAACGCGCCACGCGATCAACGCGGCTTGCGTTGCGCATCGCGTGCCGCTCGTGTCGGGCGCGGCGTTGCGTTTCGACGGGCAGATCAGCACCTTCGATTTCCGCTCGCCGGACTCGCCCTGCTACGCGTGCGTGTTTCCGCCGGATCAGCCGTTCGAGGAAGTCGCGTGCTCGACGATGGGCGTGTTCGCGCCGACGGTCGGCATCATCGGTGCGATGCAGGCGGCCGAGGCACTGCGCGCGATCGGCGGCTTCGGCGAGACGCTTGCGGGCCGGCTGATGATGCTCGACTCGCTGCGCATGGAATGGAACACGATGAAGATCGCGCGACAGCCGGATTGCCCGGTCTGCGCAAACGCGGCGATTCGTGAAGCGGCGCGCTAATTGGGTCACGTCCTAGGCGGCGTTCGGGTCGATCCACTTAAGCTGTTCGATCCTTCAATCGGCCGCCCGGCAGCGGGTGCGCCGTCAAAGACCGGATCGTCACTTGAGCATCGTCACTTCATCGGCAAGCACGCAGCGCGGCCTTACACAAAGCGCGTTCGTCCGGCCATCGCTTCCGAAATTCGTCGGACCGGAAGGCATTCTCTATGATTTCAATTACGGGTGCCGCGTGCGGGTGCCGGTCGACGGCTGGCGAGTCCGCATGGTCGACCTGGACACGTTCAGCCTGGTTTTCGACGAGGCCGTCGAAGCCGATTCGATCGTCACGAGCAGGCGTAAATATTTCGTGCGCTTCGAACTGCAGGTGTTCGACGGCGAGCGCCTCGTTTTTCGTCACGCGTACGACGCGCGCGGCCGTCACGTCCTGATTCGTCCGTCCGGCACGGCGCTCGGCGACACGCTCGCGTGGATGCCTGCCGTGGAAGCCTTCCGGCTGCAGGAGCAGTGCGAAGTTCACGTCGCGCTGCCCGCGCATCTGCAAGCGCTATTCGTGAAGGGCTACCCGGAGATGCGCTTCGTGTCGCCCGAATCCGCCGATTCGCTCGATGAACCGTTCTACGCCACGTACCTTCTCGGCTTCTTCTCGCCGTACACCGATCGCGATCACCAGCCAACCGATCCGCGGATGAGCAGCCTGCAGGATGCGGCCGCGTATCTGCTTGGCGTGCCATGCAAAGAGCGACGGCCGAACATCGTGGTTGCGGATTCGGCGCGGCCTGTCGCTCAGCGCTACGTGTGCATCGCGACGCAATCGACGGCGCAGTGCAAGTACTGGAACAACCCGCGTGGCTGGCCGGCACTGATCGACCATCTGAAATCGCGGGGATACCGTGTCCTTTGCATCGATCGGCATCGCGAATACGGCGCCGATGGCGCCCTCAACACGATGCCGGAAGGCTGCGAGGACTTCACCGGCGATCGTCCGCTCGAAGAGCGGGCGGCCCTGCTCAGGCACGCGGATTTTTTTGTGGGACTCAGCAGCGGACTGTCCTGGCTCGCGTGGGCGGCGGGCACGCCCGTGGTGATGATCAGCGGCTTCACCCATCCGCATACCGAGTTCCGCACGCCGTATCGCGTGATCAATTTCCACGCATGCAACAGTTGCTTCAACGACACGACTTGCGACTTCGATGACAGAGACTTTCAGTGGTGTCCGCGCCGCCGCGACAAACCCGGGCGCTTTCAATGCAGTTCGGCGATCTCACCCGAGCAGGTCATCGCTCAGGTGGAACGACTGATCGCCGATCACGGTCTGGCCTAGACCTTCTGGAGCTGCGCGAGCGCGGCCTGCAGCTCCGCAGGCTCGTAAGCCGCGAGCACGTCCGCGACCGGTTTGTCGAACGCCTTCAGATTCGAGCGCAAGATTTCCTGCTTCACGACGAGCAACTGGCTCGGGTGCATCGAGAATTCGGTGAGTCCAAGCCCGAGCAGCAGACGCGTGACGGAGGGGTCTCCCGCCATTTCCCCGCACACCGACACCGGCACGCCCGCGCGCTTCGCCTCGCGCAGCGTGAATGCGATCAGGTTTAGCACCGCCGGATGCAGCGGGTCGTAGAGATGCGCGACGGAGTTGTCCGCGCGATCGATCGCGAGCGTGTACTGGATCAGGTCGTTCGTGCCGATCGACAGAAAATCGAGCCGGCTCAAGAACAGCCTCACCGCGATGGCCGCAGCGGGAATCTCGATCATCGCGCCGACCTGAATCTGCCGGTCATACGCGATGCCTTCCTCGTCCAGCTGACGCTTCGCCTCGCGGATCAGATCGAGCGTCTGGTCGATCTCCTGTGCGTGCGCGAGCATCGGAATCAGGATCTTCGTCGGGCCGAACGCCGACGCGCGCAGGATCGCCCGTAACTGCGTAATGAACATCTGCGGCTCGGACAGGCTCCAGCGGATCGCGCGCAGGCCGAGCGCGGGATTGGGCGCGGTCTCGTAGCCGTCGCCGCCGCTCATCGAATCGAGCGGCTTGTCGGCGCCGACGTCGATCGTGCGGATCGTCACCGGCTTGCCGTTCATCAGTTCGACCGCGCGCTTGTACGCCTCGAACTGCTCCTCTTCCTCCGGCAACTGATCCTTGTGATTCATGAAGAGGAATTCCGTGCGGAACAGGCCCACGCCCATCGCGCCCGCCTCGACCGCGACTTGGGCGTCGTCCGGCAGTTCGATGTTCGCGCACAGCTCGATCTTGGTGCCACAGAGCGTTTGCGTCGGCGAGAACTTGAGGCGTTGCAGCTTGCGCTGCTCCAGCACCTTCTCGCTTTGCCGGTACGAATACTCTTCGAGGACGATCGGCGCCGGATCGACGATGACGATGCCGTGATCTCCATCGACGATGATGAGATCGTTCTGGCGAATCAGCACGCTCGCCTGCTGCACGCCGACGGACGCCGGAATGCCGAGACTGCGCGCGACGATCGCCGTGTGCGACGTGCGGCCGCCGAGATCGGTCACGAAGCCCTTGAACGCCTGCGTCTTGAACTGAAGCATGTCCGCCGGCGCGATATCGTGCGCGACGACGATCATCTCGTTGTGACCGTTGCTCGCGGCCGTATGCACGACGAGCGACGCGGCCGTCGGCGCGCCGGCGAGCGCCTTCAAGAGACGCTCGACCACCTGCTCGACGTCGGCCTTGCGTTCGCGCAGGTATTCATCCTCGATTTCGTCGAAATAGCCGCCGAGAATTTCCAGTTGCTCGGTAAGCGCCCACTCGACGTTGTAGCGGCGGGTGCGGATGAGATCGATGGTTTCCTGCACGAGCATGGCGTCGTTCAGGATCATCGTATGAACGTTGATGAACGCGCTCATTTCGCTGGGCGCGTCGGCGGAAAGATCGTCGCGCAGTGCTTCGAGCTCGGCGAGCACGCCCGCCTGCGCCGCGTGAAAACGAGCGATTTCGGCGTCGATCTGATCGGGTTCGATCAGATAATGATCTACGTCGAGCGCTGCCGGCGCGATCAGGTACGCGCGCCCAATGGCGATGCCGCGCGAGACGGGAATTCCATGCAGCGTGAAGGACACGCGCACCTCCTCTAATTTTGATTGTCGCGGTCTGACGGGAGCCCCCTCGGCGGGCGCAAACCGCGCGTCCATTATAAGTTCGATTGACGCGGTAAGTCCCTGAACACACTGCGGCGTCAGGGCCGGAACGGTTGCGCGAAGTTACGCGAGCGCGTGACGCAGATACGAAAAAGCCGCGTCGATGCGCGGCTCTTCATCGAATCTCCAGGGCGGCGAAGCGCTTACTGCCCTTCCCCGAATTTGTCGGCGATCAGCGCGAGCATTGCCTGCATCGCTTCGGCTTCGTCGGCGCCTTCGGTTTCGATAGTCACCGTGCTGCCGATGCCCGCCGCCAGCATCATCACGCCCATGATGCTCTTCGCGTTGATCCGGCGGCCGTTGCGGCTCATCCAGATTTCGCATTGAAAGTTGCCCGCCAGTTGCGTGAGCTTCGCCGAAGCGCGTGCGTGGAGCCCCAGCTTGTTCACGATTGTTGTTTCTTGTTGCAGCATGATGCTCCGAACGCTAGATGGATGAATTGAGCGGCGTCAGTGGCTGGCGGCCTTCGTGCTGACGAGATCCGCGCTCGCCGAGCATGCCGGATCGGGCGAGCCGGCAGCTTTCGTCGCGAGGGCGCAGGGGTTGAGCGGCGTGGACGAATCCAGTTCCTGAATGCCCTTCGAGCCGCCCTGCAGGATTTTTTCGGTCAGCGTGTCGAGCGGCGTCGCGCGGTAGCACACGGCGCGCACCAGCATCGGCAGATTGCAGCCGGCGAGCACGCGCACGTCGGTATCGTGGAGGCTCGCCGCGATATTCGCAGGCGTCGCGCCGAACACGTCGGTGAGCACGATTGCGCCGTTTTCTTCCTTCAGACGATCGATCTCGGCGCGTGCGAACGCGCGAACTTCGACCGGATCGCAGTCCGGCATCACATCGATGACGCCGATGCGCGCCGGCAGACCGCCGTAGATATGAGCCACGCACTCGCGTAGCGCGGTGGCGAAAGGTGCATGCGCGATGATCAGGATGCCAGCCATGTCAGGATATTGCCCCAGCGACGATTTATCGGCAAAAGTCAGACGATAACGTACAAAGTTCGCTCGAAAGCGCGCGAGCGGCGCGGAACACAACTCCTACGTGGGCGCGGATCAGGCGGAAATCAACCGCTTCCACTTGATGACCTGCAGCCTGCGCCTCGATGCTTAACCGAGCTTTAAGACGCGATTGCGCCCCAAAACCGCAGCCAGCGGGAAGTCAATTGTAACAGTGCCGCCGAGTTGAGTTTGACGCGCTGTCCGCGCGCTCCGTGCGCCGGCGGACTCAGTCGGCTGCGCGCTCGAGCGCGTCGATGAACATGCCGGCGACGTCGAAGCCGGTCTGATCCATGATCTCGCGGAAGCACGTCGGGCTCGTCACGTTGACTTCGGTCAGGTAGTCGCCGATCGCGTCCAGCCCGGCGAGCAGCAAGCCGCGCGCTTGCAGCACCGGCCCGAGCGTTTCGGCGATTTCACGATCGCGCGCCGACAGCGGCTGCGCGCGGCCAAGACCGCCCGCCGCGAGATTGCCGCGCACTTCGCTGCCCTGCGGAATGCGCGCGAGCGAGTATGGCACGGGCTGCCCGCCGATCACGAGGATGCGCTTGTCGCCGTCCTTGATTTCGGGGATGAACCGTTGCGCCATGACCGTGCGCGCGCCGTCCTCCGACAGCATCTCGACGATGGAACCGAGATTCATGCCGTCCGCCTTCACGCGGAACACGCCCATGCCGCCCATGCCGTCGAGCGGCTTTAGGATCACGTCGCCATGTTCGGCGTGGAAGGCACGCAAACGCGCTGCGTCGCGCGTGACGAGCGTGGGTGTGACGAACTGCGGCCATTCCGCGATGGCGAGCTTCTCCGAATGATCGCGGATCGCCTGCGGCTTGTTGAAGACGCGCGCGCCGTTGCGCTCGGCGATCTCCAGCAGCCATGTGGCGTTGACGTACTCGAGATCGAAGGGCGGATCCTTGCGCATCAGCACGGCATCGAAATGCGTGAGCGGCAGATGCTCCGCCTGCTCGGCCGCATACCAGGGCCAGCGGTCGCTGTTCGCCTCGTCGCCGACGATCGCAATGCGTCGCACACTCGCCTCGACCCGGCTTCCCGTCCACGCGAGATGCTGCGGCTCGCACGCAAAGAGCACGTGGCCGCGGCGCGCGGCTTCGGCCATCATCGCGTAGGTCGTGTCCTTGTAGATCTTGAAGCGATCGAGCGGGTCGGCGATAAAGAGGATGTTCATGACAATTCGCTAGTTCGGTGCGCGGCCTGCGAGCTTACCGCAAGCCGCCGTATCACACCTGAATGGCTTCCGGATCGGTCTTCTCGAGTTCGAGCGATGCCGCCAGTAACGCGAGCCGCGCGACGACGCCATACATGTAGAAGCGGTTCGGCGGCGCGGCGCCGGGTTTGGCGTGCGTGTCGGGAAGCGCGGTGTGCTCGAAACCGAGCGGCACGAAATGCATGCCCGGCGCGTTGAGGTTCTGGTCGCGCTCACGCGACTCGTGCACGCGATAGAAACCGCCGACGACATACCGGTCGATCATGTACACCACCGGCTCGGCAACCGCATTCTCCACGCGCTCGAAGGTATGCACGCCTTCCTGCACGATCACGTCGTGGACTTGCAGTCCTTCCTTCGCGTCGTTCATCTTCGTGCGCTCGCGCTTGGTCAATGCGGCGACCTCGCTCGCGTCGTGAACGGTCATCACGCCTTTTCCGTAGGTGCCGGCATCCGCCTTGATCACGACATACGGCCGCTCGCTGATCCCGTATTCGCGATACTTCTTCGCAATCTTCTTGAGCACGCCGTCGATGGCCTCGGCGAGCGCTTGCTCGCCGGTGCGCGCTTCGTAATCGACGCCTTCCACGTGCGCGAAATACGGATTCACCATCCACGGATCGATCTCGACGAGCTTCGAAAACTTCTTCGCGACGTCGTCATAGCAGGAGAAATGCGTCGACTTGCGGCGCACGGCCCAGCCGGCGTGCAAGGGCGGCAGCAGATACTGCTCATGCAGATTCTCCAGCACGGGCGGGATGCCCGCGGAGAGATCGTTGTTGAGCAGGATCGAACAGGGATCGAAGTTCTTCAGGCCCAGACGCCGCGGCGTGCGTTCGAGCGGCTCCAGCACGATCTTCTGGCCATCCGCGAGCGCGATGGTCACCGGACCGTGAATGTTCTCGTCAAGCGTCCCGAAGCGGATATTGAGTCCGGCCTGCCGCATGATCAGCGCGAGGCGCGCGACGTTCTCGAGATAGAACGCGTTGCGCGTGTGGCGCTCGGGAATCACGAGCAGATTCTTCGCGTCCGGGCAGATTTTCT
This sequence comes from Caballeronia turbans, assembly GCA_001544655.2. Lineage (GTDB taxonomy): Bacteria > Pseudomonadota > Gammaproteobacteria > Burkholderiales > Burkholderiaceae > Caballeronia > Caballeronia turbans. The sequence continues at coordinate 385,965 of FCOD02000003.1, read as the reverse complement.
CGATGGACGCCATCGCCGCCTGCACCGCAAGCGGCAGCACTTCCTGCGGCAGATTGTTGAAACCGCCGGGAAATAAATTGGTGTCGACGGGCGCGAGCTTGAACCCCGCGTTGCGCAGATCGACCGAACAGTAAAACGGCGGCGTGTGCTCTTGCCATTCGAGCCGGAACCAGCGCTCGATAGCGGGCATGGCCTCGAGGATCTTCCGCTCGAGGTCGAGCAGCGGGCCACTTAACGCCGTAACTAGGTGCGGAACCATTGATCACTCGCGAACTGGGGACGAAAGATTGTAGAGCAATTGCTTTGCCTAACTGGGTATGAACCACCAGTCGACAAGGTCTCCCGGCCATTGACACCCGAGTACGAACGCCCGGTTCGCCCTTTCACACGATCCGTTGCGCGCGAGTGGTTCGACGAAAGCCCGACGAAAACCGTTCAGCGAAAAAAAGCCCGCCGTGAAGGCGGGCGAAGTCGCTGCGCTCGTTCCTTACGTGGCAACCGACGCCCTCCCCGGACGTCCGGTTGCGACGAATCCTTATTCGACGTGCTCGCCGTGCAGCGTGACGTCGAGACCTTCGCGTTCCTGTTCTTCCGTGACACGCAGGCCCATCGTCATGTCGATGACCTTGAGCAGGATGAAGCTGACGACCCCGCTGTAGACCAGCGTGACGAGCACGCCCTTTGCCTGCACGAGCACGCTGCCGTCGAAGCCGCCGATGTCCTTCACGGCGAACACGCCCGTCAGCAACGCCCCGATGATCCCGCCCACGCCGTGCACGCCGAACGCGTCGAGCGAGTCGTCGTAGTTGAACTTGTGCTTGAGCCACGTCGCCGACCAGAAGCAGACCACGCCCGCGACGATGCCGATCACGATCGCGCCCGTCACGCCGACGAAGCCCGACGCCGGCGTCACCGCGACCAGACCCGCGACGGCGCCCGAAATGATGCCGAGCACCGACGGCTTGCCCTTCGTGATCCACTCCGCGAACATCCAGCCGAATGCGGCGAACGCCGTGGCGATCTGCGTCGTGAGCATCGCGAAGCCGGCACGGCCGTCAGCCGCCACCGCCGAACCCGCGTTGAAGCCGAACCAGCCCACCCACAGCATCGACGCGCCGATCAGCGAGAGCACGAGATTGTGCGGAGCCATCACTTCGCGGCCGTAGCCGACGCGCTTGCCGAGCACCAGACAGCACATCAGGCCCGCGATACCGGCGTTGATGTGAACCACCGTGCCGCCCGCGAAGTCGAGCACGCCAGCCGACGCGAGCCAGCCGGTCGGTTCCCAGACCATGTGCGCGACCGGCGAGTAGACGATCAGCGACCACAGCGTCATGAACACGAGCATCGCGGAGAACTTCATGCGGTCGGCGAATGCGCCGGTGATGAGCGCCGGAGTGATGATCGCGAACGTCAGCTGGAACGCGAAGTAGACCGACTCCGGTATGGTCGTGGCGAGGTGGCTCACGGTGAGCGTGGTCGCCTTGTCGCCCTTGATGTAGGCCATGCCGTGCAGGAACACGCGCGAGAAGCCGCCGATGAACGAGCCGCCCGGTGTGAACGCGATGCTGTAGCCGACGACGGTCCAGAGAATCGTCACGAGACAGCAGATCGCGAAGCTCTGCATCGCCGTGGCGAGCACGTTCTTCTTGCGCACCATGCCCGCATAGAAGAGCGCGAGACCCGGAATCGTCATGAAGAGCACGAGGGCGACCGAGGTCAGCATCCAGGCGGTGTCGCCCGAGCTGATCTTGGACGAATCGATCATGACCGGTTCCGTCGGCGCGGCGGGCGCTGCATCCGACGCGCCCGACGCTGCTGCCGCCGCCGATGCGGCTTCCGCCGACGACGCCATCGCCGTGTTGGCGGAGGCCGGTGCACTTGCGGCGGTATCGGACGACGCGGGTGCCGAGGCAGCGGCCGGAGCGGACGCATCCTGGGCGAGAGCGGTGCCGACATTCGCGCCGACCAGCGCGCCCGCCACCAGCAGTGACATCAAAAAGTTACGCATTCTTCTGGTTCCTCTTATCGCCAATTTCTTGTTAGAGCGCGTCGGCGCCGGTCTCGCCGGTGCGGATGCGAATGACCTGTTCAATCGCGGTGACGAAAATCTTTCCGTCGCCGATCTTTCCCGTGCGCGCGGCGCGCTCGACGGCCTCGATCGCCTGATCGACGATGTCGTCCGATACGGCCGCCTCGATCTTCACTTTCGGCAGAAAGTCGACGACGTACTCCGCGCCCCGATAAAGCTCGGTGTGCCCTTTCTGTCGGCCGAAGCCTTTCACCTCGGTCACCGTGATGCCCGAGACGCCGATGGCCGACAACGCTTCGCGCGCTTCGTCCAGCTTGAACGGCTTGATGATTGCGGTAATGAGCTTCATGAGTCCCTCGCTGTGGTGTGCTGATCCTTCGATGCCTTCTAAAGCGGGATGCGCTGGGTGTTACCGCGACGTCTGCCCTGCCGGGGCCGCTCAAAGAAGCGTGCAGAAAAGGTCCGCGCCAGTTATGCAACTCGTATGCCATGCGAGCACTCATGCGGGTTTCGGCGGTTTACGGAAACCTTCGTTCGAAGGGTCGGCCGAACGGCCAACGCGCGCCGCGCATGCTGGCGCCGGGGTAGGTTCGTTGCTAGAGTGGTCTGGAGGTCCCGCAAAAAGGGGCATGGGCGGACAACGCGAGCGCGCGGCAGCGCTAAAATCGCGGCGCCTCGACGGTGCCCCGGGCATGCCGGCGCAGTGAGTCGCGCGCACCAATTTCGAACATTCGAAAAAACGGGGCACTGACCTAACAATGAATGCACTTTTTTTGTGCAAGAAGGGAGAAACGATGAAGCAGCCCAACGACGTTTTCAACGATTTGCAGCAGAAGATGAGCGATCTCTTCAAGAATTCGCCCGCGAAAGACGTCGAAAAAAATATGAAGGCGATGCTCTCGCAGGGGTTCTCGAAGCTGGATCTCGTGACGCGCGAGGAATTCGACACGCAGACGCAGGTGCTGGTGCGCACACGCGCACGTCTGGAGGAACTCGAGAAGCGCGTCGCGCAACTGGAGCAGCGTCTCGCGGGCGCAGGCTCCAGCACCACGCAGGACTGAGCGCCGGTCCTGCATACCTCGGCTAGCGAGCCGTGAGTTTCTAGTTTTTTTGCCGGCGCGGTCGAAGCGCCGTTTCAGGTGAAATCATGTCGCTTGCCGTGGTACGCAGCCGCGCGCCCGCTCCTGGGCGCGCGCCCGAAGTCGTCGTCGAAGTCCATCTCGCCAACGGGTTGCCGTCGTTTTCCATCGTCGGCCTGCCCGATCTCGAAGTCCGTGAAAGCCGGGAGCGCGTGCGCGCCGCGCTTCAGAACTGCGGTTTCGATTTTCCCGTCCGCCGGATCACCGTCAATCTCGCGCCAGCCGATCTGCCGAAGGAAAGCGGCCGCTTCGATCTGCCGATCGCGCTCGGCATTCTTGCAGCGAGCGGTCAGATCCCGGCCGAATCGCTCGAGCATCGCGAGTTCGCCGGTGAACTGTCGCTCACCGGCGCGCTGCGTCCGATGCGCGGCGCATTCGCGATGGTCTGCGGCGCGGCGCGTCACTATGCATCGATCCGCGATCCGGATACGCGCATCCCGGAGATCTACGTGCCGCTCGCAAGCGCGGCGGAGGCGGCGCTCGTGCCGGGCATCGAGGTGTTCGGCGCGGCGGACTTGCCTACGCTCTGTGCGCATCTGAACGGTGTCCCCGATGCGCGGCTCAGGCCGGTGCACGCCGCGCCGCTTGCGCCGATAGCCGAGCCCGCCGCCGATCTCGCCGACGTGATCGGCCATCCCGCCGCGCGGCGCGCGCTCGAAGTGGCCGCCGCGGGCGGACATCATCTGCTGATGGTGGGACCGCCCGGCGCGGGCAAATCGATGCTCGCCGCGCGCTTGCCGGGCCTGCTTCCGCCAATGAACGACGACGAAGCGCTCACCTCCGCGGCGATCCTCTCGGCGAGCTCGCTCGGCTTCACGCCCGGGCAGTGGCGGCGACGGCCGTTTCGCGCGCCGCATCATTCGTCGAGTGCGGCGGCGCTCGTCGGCGGGCGTAATCCGCCGCAGCCGGGCGAGATCACGCTCGCGCATCTCGGCGTCCTGTTTCTCGACGAGTTTCCCGAGTTCGATCGAAAAGTGCTGGAGACCCTGCGCGAACCGCTCGAAGTCGGCCAAATCACGATTTCGCGCGCCGCGCAGCAGGCGGACTTTCCGGCGGCCTGCCAGCTCGTCGCCGCGATGAACCCATGTCCGTGCGGCTGGCGGGGCGACCCGAGCGGACGGTGCCGCTGCTCACCCGATGTCGCCGCACGTTATCTTCGCAAACTGTCCGGGCCACTGATGGACCGCATCGATATTCAAATCGAACTGCCGGCACTATCGCCGGCGGAACTGTCGGCGCGCGACGTGAAACGCGGTGAGCCGAGCGCCACGGTCGCGGCGCGCGTCGCGGCGGCGCGCGACATTCAGGTGCAGCGTCAGGGCAAGATCAACCGCGACCTCGACGGTCGCGAGGCTGACGAAGTCTGCCGCCCCGATTCGACCGGAGAAGCGTTGTTGCGCGCGGCGGGCGAACGCTTCGGCTGGTCGGCGCGCGCGTACTACCGCGTGCTCAAAGTCGTGCGGACGATCGCCGACCTCGCCGGTGCCGATATGCCCAATGCATCGCACGTCGCCGAGGCAGTTCAGTATCGGCGGCTGCCGACGGCTGCCTAACGTCGACGCTGCCAAGCACGGGTCCAAGCCCTGCTACCACGAAAAGTGCTTGTCAAGACTTGACTTATGCACATTGAAGCGATCCGGGACGATCTTTCATCCGATCAAACCCCCGTTTCCAGTCGTTTTTGCAGACCATTGATTTTATTGAATTATTTAACTTGCCACGAACGAAGGCAAACTAACGTAAACCGTATGAACTGGGCTTTTGCGCGCCACCGCACATTCTTTTCCACAATGTTATCCACAGACATTGTGGATAGCGGAAAAAGTCCATATGAATCCGTGAATTAGCGCGTAAACTTACGAGGAAACCTAGCTTGTTTTCGCGAATGCAGGGCGCTCTTAAATCAACGCGTGCAGAATTCGAGGCCTTCCTCTAAAAGAGTTTGAAGGACGTAAAGAATTGTTCTGCCTGCTCTCGGGGCGGCGCTTTGTCCGACACGATCGCCAGTTGATAGACGTGCGCGCCGCGCGCGACGAATCTCGCCTGAATCGTCCGCGACTGGTGTTTCTCGCCGCCTTCGCCTTTCACTTCCATCTCGCTTCCAAGCACGCGCCCGCCGGCGGCGAGTTCGATTTGCGTCGCACGCGCGCCCGGTTGCGCGTTGACGTTGCGCGCGAGCCCCTGCTGAAGGAAATCGAGCGTCGCCCGCTGCAATTGCGGGTCGGCATGCGGCAGCACCACCGTGCCGACGGCGAAGACGGCATCGCCGGCTTCGGCGGTTTGCATGCGCATCGTCATCGACTGGCCGGCAATTTCGATTTGCCGCTCCTCCGAACGCGGCTTCGCGGGCAACGTCACTTCGTAGCCATCGTCGTTGTTCATCACGGTGCGCCAGTCGTACGAGGGCGTGCACGCGAGTAAGGCGCCGCATGCGACAGATGCGCACACCCATTTGGTGGCCGACTTCAGGCTCGGAAGAATGCGCGATGTTGCACGATGCCAGAGAGACGGAAACACGGAGAAAACTCGCTTCATAAGGAACCGCTGCGTGGAAAAGCATCATTATCGCGCTGCAATGCCGGACTTATCGGCGCGTCAGGAATCCATCCCGAAATTGGCGCTAAAATAGCCAGCAGTCTCCGTTCCGGCGGAGTCCGCAAACTGCGGAAATGAGCAACATGAGGTTCCACATGTCCCAATCCACGCAAGACACATCCACGCGCGCCAAGAGCCCGCTGCGCTACATCGTGATGGCGCTCGTCGCGGGCGTGATCGCCTGCACCGGGTATTTCGCCTTCGGCGGCCAGCAGAAGGTGCCGGATGCGACTTTCACGCTGCTTTCGGGACAGAAGATTTCCACGTCGGGCGATCTCAAGGGCAAGGTCTACCTCGTCAACTTCTGGGCGACGAGCTGCGAGACCTGCATGAAGGAAATGCCGCAGATGATCGACACGTACAACAAGTTCAAGGGCCGCGGCCTGGAGTTCGTGGCGGTCGCGATGAACTACGACGCGCCGATGTACGTCAGCAACTACGCGCAGACGCGCAACCTGCCGTTCAAGGTCGCGATGGACGACGGCAGCGCCGCGAAGCAGTTCGGCAACGTACAACTGACGCCGACGACCTTCGTCATCGACAAGAACGGCAAGATTTTGAAGCGCTATGTCGGCGAGCCGACGTTCGCGGAACTCGATCAACTGCTCGACAAGGCGCTCGGTTCGGCCTAAGCGCCGCTTCCGAAAATCAGAAAAAAGCCCGCTGGCGCAACCAGCGGGCTTTTTTTATCGCTCGGACGAATCGCCTTTCACGACGATTCCATACCGCTTTATCTTCTCGTACAACGTCGCCTTGCCGAGCTGGAGCCGGTCCGCGGCCACAGCGACCGCGCCGCCGCAATGCTCAAGCGCCTCCGCGATCACCGCGCGCTCGAACTGCTCGGTGCGTTCCTTGAGCGATTGCGTCGACAGGTCGAGTGCGGCCGCGCCGCCATCATCGAGAATGCCGAGCACCATGCGATCCGCCGCATTGCGCAGCTCGCGCACGTTGCCGGGCCAGTCACGCTGCATCAGATCCGCGCGCTGGCGATCCGTGATGAGCGGCGCGGGCCGCTCGTAGCGCACGGCTGCATCGAGCAGAAAATGTTCGAAGAGCGGGACGATATCTTCGCGCCGTTCGTTGAGCGGCGGCAGCGTGATCGTCACCACGTTCAGCCGGTACAACAGGTCGCGGCGGAACGTGCCGTCGGCGACGTGTTCGTTCATGTCGCCCTTCGCGGCCGCGACGACACGCAGATTCGCGCGCACCGGCTGATTCGAGCCGAGCCGCTCCAGCACGCCGTCCTGCAGCACGCGCAGCAGCTTGACCTGCAACGAGAGCGGCATGCTTTCGATTTCATCGAGAAAAAGCGTGCCGCCCGACGCATGCTCCAGCTTGCCGATGCGCCGCTTCTGCGCGCCGGTGAAGGCGCCCTGCTCGTAGCCGAACATCTCCGATTCGAACATCTGCTCCGGCAGCGCCCCGCAATTCACCGCGATGAACGGCTTGTCGCGACGCGGCGACATTTCGTGCAGGCTTCGCGCGATCAGTTCCTTGCCCGCGCCGGTATCGCCGTTGATGAGCACGGAGACATCCGTCGGCGCGACGTTCGCGATCAGCCGCCGCACCTGCTCGATCGCCGGACTGCGCCCGATGATGCGGCTTTGTCCCGCCAGCTCCCGCCGCAACGCCTGATTTTCGAGCACCAGCGATCTGCGCTCGAGCGCGCGGCGCACCGCTTCGATCAATCGCTCGGAGGCGAACGGCTTTTCGATGAAGTCATACGCGCCGTCGCGCATCGCCTGCACGGCCATCGAGATATCGCCGTGGCCGGTGACGAGGATCACCGGCACTTCGGGCGCGCGCTCGCGGCATTGCGCGAGCAGATCGAGGCCGCTCGCGCCGGGCAGACGGATATCGCTCACGATCACGCCGGGGAAACTCGCGTCGATCGCGCGCGCGGCGGACTCGACGCTGCCGTGGCCGGTCACGTCGAAGCCCGCGAGTTGCAGGGTCTGCACGCTCGCGCGGCGCACGAGTTCGTCGTCTTCGATGAAGATCACCTGCAAACCGGGCGTCATTGTCTTGTCTCGATTCAAAGTTTCGGATGCTACGCGCGACGCAGCGTCAATACGAATTCTGCGCCGTACGATCCGTCCGCGTCGGCCTGCGTGCCGCCTTCCGGTCCGTCCGCGACGATCGGCGCCTCGCGATTGCGCGCGACGAGCGTGCCGCCATAGTCACGCGCGATCGCCGAGGAAATCGCGAGCCCGAGGCCCAGGCCCTGCCCCATTTCCTTCGTCGTGAAGAACGGCTCGAAAAGACGCGGCAGCGCGTCGGCGGGAATGCCGGGGCCGTTGTCGCGCACCATGAGTTCGATCGTATCCGCGCGCGTGTTCAGTTCGATGACGATGCGCGGCTTGTCGCACGACGCGACCGCATCGAGCGCATTGCCGATCAGATTGATGAACACCTGCTCGAGCCGCAAATCCTCGCAACGCACGAACACAGGCGCGCTGCCTTCGGCGAGCTCCGGCGCGATATCGATGACGACATTCTTCATGCGCGGACGCAGCATCGAGAACACCTGGCGCAATGCGCGCGCGACGTCCGCGCGTGCGTTCTTCGGCCGCGCCTTCGTGACAAAGAGCTTGAGCTGATTCGTGATGTTGCCCATGCGCTCGGTCAGCGATGCGATCGCTTCGAGATTCTCACGCGCCGCCGCCTGATCGCCGCGCTCGATCAGCACGCGGGTGTTGTCGGAGAAACTGCGCAACGCGGCGAGCGGCTGATTCAGTTCGTGCGTGATGCCGGCCGCCATCTGGCCGAGCGCGGCGAGCTTGCTCGCCTGAATGAGCTCGTCGTGCGCCGCGCGCAAGTCCTGCTCCGCGCGCGTGCGCTCGTTGACTTCTTTCGTCAGTTGCGCGTTCGCTTCGGACAAATCGGCCGTGCGCTCCGCGACACGCTGGTTCAACTCGGCATACGCGGTCTGCAGCAACTCGCGGCTGCGGATCATCTCTCGCACGCGCGCGCGGCGCATGCGCCAGTAGAACGCGAGCAGGCACAGCGACACGAACACGAGCGCCGTGACGATGACCGCGTTCTGCGCGGCGCTTTCGACGGGATCGAGCGCGGCCATCGTGATCAGTTGCCAGTCGGGCTCGCCGATGGAACGATGCGTCGCGAGAAACGCCGGCGCGTTGCGCCCGCCGCCGACACGCACGATCTGCGCGCCGTCGCTGAAGGTCTTCACGACGGTCATCGGCAATGGCGTGATCGCCTGCTGCGCGTACTGGCGCGTCGCATACACCGAAGCCTCGATGTTCTGCGGCAGCGGCCGCACCGTGTGATATTTCCACGCCGGCACCGACGAGAGAAAGATGACGCCGTGATCGTCCGTGACGATGAGCGGCTCGGCCGCATCAGCGCCTTGCAGCCATTCCAGATTGAGCTTCACGACCGCAACGCCGATGACCTCGCGCGTGCCTTCGCGGTACACCGGCTGCGAAATGTAATAGCCGGGTTCGATGGAAATCGTCCCGATGCCGAAGAACCGGCCGACGCCGCCCTTCATCGCATCGATGAAATACGGCCGGAAGTTATAGTCCACGCCGACGAAGCTGTCCGCCGCGTTCCAGTTACTCGCGGCGACGCTGATCCCGTTCGAGCGGATCAGATAGGTGACCGTGGCATGTGCGCGCGCGTTGAGATCTTCGAGATAGCGGTTCGCGCGCTCGACATTGGCCTTATCGGGATGATCCAGCGCGTTCTGCACGACAGGATGCCGCGAGAGCAGATACGGCAGATATTCGTAGCGGTCGAGCGTGCTCTTGAGCGTGTTCGTCGTGCGATCGACGCGCGCGGCGGCATTGAGCCTGAGCTCGTCGATGCCGCTTTGCCACGCGAGCTGCCACGTGAGCGCGCAGCACGCCACGAGCGCGGCGCATAGCGCGAAGAACACGAGGATGCGGCGCGTCACGTGAGCAGATTCCCGCGAGTGAGGATCTGTCATTGTGGCATAGGCGCCTTCTGGATAAGGCTTTGCGGACGCCGCAAGCGATTGCGGCGAAGCACTCTCGGACTGAGGCTTCGCCGCTTGCATGATCGCGTGTCCGGAAGGGGTCGCCGACGCTGCTTAGACGGACTTCACTTCTTCCGTATCGGTCACGTCGACCTCGCGTGACAACGCCGCCTTCAGCTTGCTGCGGTCGAGTTCCTTCTCCCACGCCGACACGACGACCGTCGCCACGCCGTTACCGACGATGTTCGTCAGCGCGCGGCATTCCGACATGAAGCGGTCGATGCCGAGGATCAGCACCATGCCCGCGAGCGGAATGGTCGGCACGACGGCCAGCGTCGCCGCCAGCGTGATGAAGCCCGCGCCGGTCACGCCGCTCGCGCCCTTCGATGTGAGCATCGTCACCGCGAGCAGCGTCAGTTGCTGGCCCCACGAGAGGTCGGTGTTGGTTGCCTGGGCGATGAACAGCACAGCCATCGTCATGTAGATGTTCGTGCCGTCGAGGTTGAACGAATAGCCGGTCGGCACGACGAGACCCACGACCGAGCGCGAGCAGCCGAGCTTTTCGAGCTTGAGCATCAGTTGCGGGAGCGCCGCTTCCGACGACGACGTGCCGAGCACGATCAGCATTTCTTCCTTGATGTACGCGATGAACTTCAGGATGTTGAAGCCGACCATGCGCGCGATGGCGCCAAGCACGACGACGACGAAGATGAACGACGTCAGATAGAAGGTGCCGACGAGCTTGAGCATCGGCAGCAGCGAACCGATGCCGTACTTGCCGATGGTGAAGGCCATCGCGCCGAACGCACCGATCGGCGCGAGCTTCGTGATGATGCCGACCATGCCGAACAGGATGCTCGACAACCCCTCGATGAAACTCGTCACGACCTTGCCTCGCTCGCCGATATGCGCGAGCACCGAGCCGAACAGCAGCGCGATCAGCAGGATCTGGAGGATTTCGCCCTGCGCGAACGCCGACACCAGCGTGTCCGGGATGATGTGCATGAAGAAGTCGACCGTGCTCTGGCCGTGCGCCTTCGTCGCGAAGGAATCGACAGCCTTGTGATCGAGCGTGGCCGGATCGACGTTGAAGCCGACGCCGGGCTTCAGGATGTGCGTCGCGGCGAGGCCGAGGATCAGCGCGAACGTGGACACGACTTCGAAGTACAGGAGCGCCTTGCCGCCGACGCGCCCGACCTTCTTCATGTCTTCCATGCCGGCAATGCCGGTCACGACAGTACAGAAGATGATCGGCCCGATCACCATCTTGATGAGCTTGATGAACCCGTCGCCGAGCGGCTTCATGTCGGTGGCGAGATTCGGTTGGAAGTGCCCGAGCGCGATGCCGATGATGATGGCGACGATCACCTGCACGTACAGGACTTTATAGATAGGTTTTTTCACGATGTTTCCAGGCAAGGACTAGCAATTGGCGGAAGTACGGCCAGCGGCGAGCTTGAACCTGCGGAAGCTTTCCCGGTGCGCGGATGAAACTGTGGGATGCGCACGCCGAAACGCGCCGCGTAGCGATAGCCGCTTCGTCGACGGATTCAGGGACGTTTGGGTGCGAGAGGGGTCATCGGTTGTCTCCTTGACTTTTATGGGCGGCTCATCGGCCGTGCACTCTATATCGCAAGGGCGATGCCAGTTCTACTTGTTTTTAAACCTTTGATTTGTCGAGATCTTTTTTATGAAGCGATCATGCGGAATCTGTGTTTCTGGAAATCCGGAATAGGGACGTCCGGCGATCCGGACGGCTGCGGTTTCGGTTCAGCCATGAAAAAACCCACGGTCGCCCGTGGGTTTCTCTTTTCGGTCAGCCAGAAGCGCTCAGACCACGCCCGCCCCGTGCGCCTGCAAATCCGCGTGATAGCTCGACCGCACCATCGCGCCGACAGCCGCGTGCGTGAAGCCCATCTTGTACGCCTCTTCCTCGTACATCTTGAACGTATCCGGATGGACGTAAGCCCGCACCGGCAGGTGGTGCTCCGACGGCTGCAAGTATTGGCCGATCGTCAGCATGTCCACGTCGTGCGCGCGCAGATCGCGCATCACCTGGAGAATTTCTTCTTCCGTTTCGCCCAGGCCAACCATCAGGCCCGATTTCGTCGCGACTTCCGGATGCAGGGCCTTGAAGTCCTTGAGGAGCTTCAACGAATGGTGATAATCCGAACCCGGACGCGCTTCCTTATAGAGACGCGGCACCGTTTCGAGGTTGTGGTTCATCACGTCGGGCGGCGCGGCGGTAAGGATGCCGATCGCACGATCCAGGCGGCCGCGGAAGTCCGGCGTCAAAATCTCGATGCGCGTCTCCGGCGAATGCTCGCGGACCTGTTTGATGCACTCGACGAAGTGCGCCGCGCCGCCGTCGCGCAGATCATCGCGATCGACGGACGTGATCACCACGTACTTCAGCTTCAACGCGCCGATGGTGCGCGCGAGATTCAGCGGCTCGTCCGCATCGAGCGGATCGGGGCGGCCGTGACCGACGTCGCAGAACGGGCAGCGGCGCGTGCACTTGTCGCCCATGATCATGAACGTCGCGGTGCCTTTGCCGAAGCATTCGCCGATGTTCGGGCAGCTCGCTTCCTCGCACACCGTATGCAGGTTGTGCTCGCGCAGGATGTGCTTGATCTCGTTGAAGCGTGAGTTGCCCGTCGCCGTGCGCACGCGGATCCAGTCCGGCTTCTTCAGCTTCTCGATGGGGATGACCTTGATCGGAATACGCGACGTCTTCGCTTGGGCCTTTTGCTTGGCAGTGGCGTCGTAGGCGGGAGCAGCGGTATCGCCGGCCAGGTTTGCGGTTGCGTCAGTCATTCGGTCGATCCGGTTGTTGCGGCGGCAGTTGCGGGGAGGCCGCCGATTTGAAGTGCCAGCCGAACGGCCAGCACGAGAGCTACGTCGCGCCAGTCGGCCGCGACGCCGAGCGTCGCCATGTCGACCGTTTCGAGCCCCGCGTAGCCACACGGGTTGATTGCGAGGAACGGCTGCAAGTCCATGCTCACATTGAGGCTCACGCCGTGATAACTGCAGCCGTTGCGAATCTTGAGTCCGAGCGCGGCGATCTTCGCGCCCTCATGGCGTTCATGCGAACGAACGTTCGCATTATGTTCGACCTGCCGCGCCGATGGCCGCGTGACATAGATGCCGGGCGCGCCGGCCTTGCGGTCGGTCGCGAGATTATACGTCGCGAGGGTTTCGATCACGGCCTCTTCGATGCGCCGCACCAGCTCGCGCACCATGAGTTTGCGGCGACGCAAATCGATCAGCAGATAAGCGACGATCTGTCCCGGCCCGTGATAGGTAATCTGTCCGCCGCGATCCACCTTGAGAAGCGGAATACCGCTTTCGGCGAGCAGAAGATGCGCCGGATCGCCCGCGAGACCGAGCGTGAAAACCGGCGGATGCTCGACGAGCCAGATTTCGTCCGGTGTGTCGGGCGTGCGGGCGTCGGTGAAGGCCCGCATCGCGTCGAAGCTCTGGCTGTACGGCTCGAGGCCGCGCCAGCGCAACGCAACCGGAAACTCACCGGAACTGAGCACGGTGTCGGGCGCGTCGTGAATTTCTTGTGGGACTGCGAGCGGTGTGGCGGACATGGTGCCGGTAGTTTACCGAAATAGGCCCATGCCCGCCGATGGTGAATTCGCATGCCTTCGATGGCAAATTCGAATAGTTGGCTCAGACGGTGCGCCATCCGGCGCGAAGACGTTGGGCAAGACGCTCGATGCGCGTCGAAAGCCAGTGCATCGCACGCTCGTCGCAGCGCGGCAGGATCGTGAAGACGACGTGCGCCGGACGGTCGCCTTCGACGGAAAGCCAGAGCCGCTCGCGTTCGCGCAGCTTGAGGTGGTCGCCGGGGACGAGCCAGTAGTCTTCGATGTCGTTGCTGCGCGTCGCCCAGACGGCGGTGCCGTGGACCGTCAGACGCGAGCCTCGCGCAATGCGCATCGGCACGGTTTCGCCGGGCTTGATTTCGAAGGTGACGCTTGTTGATATTTCTCGCATGATCCACTCCGCCAGAGGAACGTTTCGATGACTACAATCCTAGGCGTGGCAAGGCATCAGACAAAACGATCAATTTTCACCGCTATGTGAGCTGTATTGACAACGACCACGCCAACGATCCACATGGACCTCCGACAGCTTCCCGCCCTGAACGCGTTGCGTGCCTTCGAGGCCGCCGCCCGTCACGAGAGCTTCTCCCGCGCCGCCGACGAGCTTTTCGTCACGCACGGCGCGGTCAGTCATCAGATCCGCGCGCTGGAGGCCGAACTGGGCGTGTCGCTCTTCGCGCGCGACGGCAAGCGCGTGCGTCTCACCGACCGGGGCAGGCAATACGCCGCGGAGGTGCGCGCGGCCTTGGTCGCATTGGCCGAATCCACGCGCCGCATCCGCTCGGGCGATCGCGACCGGCGGCTGATCGTGTCGATGCTGTCGTCGTTTTCGGCGCGGTGGCTGACGCCGCGCGTCGGCCGGTTTATCGAGAAACATCCGGAAGTCGATCTCGAATTGCTGTCGACGAACGCGCTCACCGACTTCAACCGCGACGATGTGGATGTCGCCATCCGTTTCGGCTACGGCAAGTACGCGGGTCTGCACGCGGAGGAGTTGCTGGACGAGGTGTTCTTTCCCGCGTGCTCGCCGAATTTTCGCGGCGGCGCGTTGCCGCGCGTGCCCGGCGATCTGGCGGCCACGCCGCTCTTGCGGTCGGATGAGGAATTGTGGCGCCCGTGGTTCGACGCGGCCGGCCTCACGGATCTTCCGGAGCCGAAGCGCGGCGTGCTGTATGAAGATTCGTCGAATCTGCTGCAGGCGGCCATCGACGGACAAGGCGTCGCACTCGTGCGGCGATCGCTCGCGATGCAGGAGATCATCGCGGGACGGCTCGTGCGCCTCTTCAACATAGACGGCCCGAGTCCGTGGAAGTACTACTTCGTGTGTCCGACGGCGCTCCTTCAGACGAAGCGCGTGCAGGCGTTCAGGGAATGGGTGTTCGAGGAAGCCGAGCAGTTCAGGCTGCTCTACGAGCGCACGCCGGCGGTGTGCGACGCGCCGGCGAGCAAGCTCAAAGCACTACCTTGACCATCGGATGGCCGGTGAGCGCGCGATAGATGTCGTCAAGATGCGGACGATTCTGCGCACGCACGGTGCAGGTGAGACCGGTGTAATTACCGCCGGACGACGGACGGGCCTCGACACGCGAGGCGTCGAAATCCTGGTCGAACTCCTTGAGCAGGCTGACGATCGTGTCGTGGAATTCCGGATGCGTCTTGCCCATTACCTTGATCGGGAAGTCGCAGGGAAAGTCGAACAGTTCGTCGGCGCTGTGCGCGGCGGAATCGGTTGGATCGGTGGATTGTGGCTTGTCAGACATGGCGTTCTCCTTTACTTCGCGCCTGGCTTGGCTCGCGCGGCCTCGTGCGCGAACTCGCGCGCCTTGGCCCGCTGGTAGGCGTCGTACAGCGCAGCATAGATTGGACCGGGACGGCCGTCGCCGACGCTTTTTCCGTCGAGCGTCGTGATCGGCATGACTTCCTTCGTCGCGGAGCTGATCATGACTTCGTCGGCCGAACGCAATTCGGCTTCCGTGATGTCACGCTCCTCGAATGGAATGCCCGCCTCGCTCGCCAGCTCCTCGATGAGCCCGTAGCGGATGCCTTCCAGGATGCGCGGTCCGCGCGGCGCGCCGAGCAGCGTGCCGCGCTTCACGACCCACACATTCGAGGACGAACCTTCGGTCAGCAAGCCATCGCGCAACTGGATGGTTTCGAGCGCGTCGTTTTCCGCGGCGTGCTGCGCCATCAGCACATTGCCGAGCAGCGACACCGACTTGATGTCGCAATGCAGCCAGCGCTTGTCCTCGGCGGTCACGGCCACCGCGCCGCGTGCGCGATCCGCCACGCTCGGAAAAACGAGCTGGCCGAGCATGACGAACACGGTCGGCGTGATGCCGGCCGGAAATGCATGCCCGCGCCGCTTCGCGACGCCGCGCGTGACCTGAATGTAGACGAGCGCGTCGCCGTTGCCGGCGTTTTCGCTGATCGCGCGATCGATCAACGCACGCCAGCCGGCATCGTCGAACGGATTGTCGATACGGATCTTGCCGAGACTGCGATTCAGCCGCGCGAGATGCTGTTTGAGCCGGAACGGCAGGCGCGTGCCATCGGCTTGCCCGTAGAGCGGCACGACTTCATACACGCCGTCGCCGAAGATGAACCCGCGGTCGAGCACGGGAATGCGCGCTTCGGAAAGCGGCCCCCACTCGCCGTTCAGATAAACCGTCGGATCGAAAACTTCGGCTTGGCTCATCGGGACCGCTCCTTTCTCAAAAACTGCCGCTCAAACTTCGCTGACTTCGATTATTTGCGCTTCTGCCACCAGAGCAGCGCCGAATCCCACAGGCGGCCGAAGATGCCCGCTTCCGGCACGTCCTGCAGCGCCACGAGCGGGAACTGCGCGACCTCCTTGCCGTCCGCCATCATCTTGACGGTTCCGATCTGCTGGCCTTTCTTGATAGGCGCGACGATCAGATCGTTGTGCGTGACGGTCGGCTTGACCTTCTCGCCCAAACCCTTCGGCACGGTGATGTACTGATCCGTCGTGACGCCCGCCTGCACGTTGTCCGCGGCGCCCTTGTACACGCGCGGCGATTCGATCACCTGATTCGCCTTGTACAGACGCAGTGCGTCGTACGCGGTGTAGCCGTAGTTCAGCATCTTCAGGCTGTCCTGCACGCGGTTGTGCTCTTTGGGCTCGCCCATCACCACGGCGACGAGACGGCGGCTCGCATCGGGCACGCCCACGAGCGAGCGCTTCGCGGTCGCGATCAGGCAATAGCCCGCGGCCTTCGTGTGGCCGGTCTTGAGGCCATCGACGGTCGGATCGAGCCACAGCAGGCGGTTGCGGTTCGGCTGCTTGATCTTGTTGTACGTGAATTCCTTCACCGAGAAGATGCTGTAGTACTCGGGGAAGTCGCGCACGAGGCGCGTGGACAGCACGGCGAGATCGCCGGCGGTCGTGTAGTGCTGCGGATCGGGCATGCCGTTCACATCGGCGAAGTTCGTGTGAGTCATGCCGATGCGCTTCGCTGCCGCGTTCATCAACTGCACGAAGTTGCTTTCGCTGCCGCCGACGAGTTCGGCCAGCGCGATGGCCGCATCGTTGCCCGACTGCACGATCATGCCGTAGACGAGATCGTGCACGGTGACCGGCTTGTTCGCCTCGATGAACATGCGCGACTCGTCCGTGCGCACGCGGCGCACGGCCTCGCTCGGCATGACGGTCTGATCCATGTTGATCTTCTTCGCCTTCAGCGCATCGAAGACGAGATACGCGGTCATCAGCTTCGTGAGCGATGCGGGCTCGACGCGCTCATCGGGATTGCCCGACGCGAGCACCTGATTGCTGGTGGCATCGACGAGCACCCACGAGCGCGCGGTCACGTCGGGCGGCGGCACTTGCGCGAAGGCGCTCGCGGCGGCCAGCACGGCCGGCAGCACGAGTGCGGCTTTGATGGCGCGATGTTGAACGATGGAAACAGAAGGGAGAGACAGGCCGGCAGGGACAAAGCGCATAGGATCGATCGGCGGAAAAAGCAGGCTGCGACGAGGACGATCGGGGATCGGATGATCGGCGAAGCACGGGTTGAACAGGCTGACCGTCGCTGTCGGTCGGGCTGATCGCCAGGACAGCGGCACGGGGCGCCGCGGCGAAAAGCGCTCGTTCGACAGACGGACGCGAAAACGGTTCTCGGAAGCCGGAGTTTCGATGACCGCGACAAGTTCGTCGGAGCATCGCACGGCCGGAAACAGCGAAAAAATTCTGCGCCATTATACGCGTGGCCCGCTTCCGTTTTCCTTTGAATCTGCCCTTCTGCCGCGCGTTTTAACGTTTTTCAGGCTGCGCTTAGCCGCTTTTACCGATCAGGAAACGATGCGCGCGCACAGCCCTTCAGAAGCCTTGCGCCGCTCGCGGGTCGAGCGCGTGCTCAGCGCCACGCGTCGACGATCACGCGCTTGAGAATATGCAGCTTGCGGTGAAAGAAATGCTCGCCGCCCGGAATCACGACGACCGGCAGTTCCTGCGGCCGCGCCCAGTCGTAGACGGATTGAATCGGCACGGTGTCATCGACTTCGCCGTGGATCACGAGGGTGGTGTCCGGCACGGGCGCGACCTCCCAGCGGCTCGCGGCCGTGCCGACGAACACCATCCGCTCGATTTGCTTGCCCGCTTCGAGCATGCGCTTCGCGACATGCGACAGCACGAAGGTGCCGAATGAAAAGCCCGCGAGCACGATCGGCACATCGGCCTGCCCGGGTTGCGCGCGCATGTGGTCGATCAGCGCGAGCAGATCGTCCTGCTCGCCGATGCCGTTGTCATGCTCGCCGCCCGTCGCGCCGACGCCGCGAAAATTCGAGCGATACGTCGTGTAGCCGAGCTGAACGAAAGTGCGCGCGAGCGTCTGCGCGACCTTGTTGTCCATCGTGCCGCCGAAGAGCGGATGCGGATGCGCGACGAGCGCGATGCCGCGCGGCGCTGAATCGGTACGGTCGAGCGCGCATTCGATCTTGCCGACCGGCCCGTCGATCAGAAATTTTTCGGTTTGCGCGTTCATGCCGGTTGATCGATGAGAAGACGTTCGACGATTTTTCCGTTGGCCAGATGCGACTCCACGATTTCGTCGATATCGGTTTCATCGACATACGTGTACCACGTGCCTTGCGGATACACGACCACGACCGGCCCGAGCTCGCAGCGGTCCAGACACCCGGCCTTGTTGATGCGCACTTTGCCTTCGCCCGCGAGGCCGAGTTGCTTCACGCGTTTTTTCGCGTGCTCCTGCATGGCCTGTGCGTTGCAGTTCGCGCAACTGGGGCGCGGCGCATCGGCGTCGCGCTGGTTCAGGCAAAAGAACACGTGATACTTGTAGAAGGAATCCATGAGCGGGGTGCGATGAGAGTGTCGGTCGATTATAGCGAGCGATGTTCGTGCCCGCCGCGACACGCCGGGCGTCACGCCGGGCGGCTCGCCTTGCGCGCGCGACGCCGCGCGAGCCACGCGCGCTCGGCCGCGGACGCGAGCCAGCCGAGCGCCGCATACGGCCAGACCCACGCGAGCCAGTGCGCGAGCCCGTTGAAATGCAGGTAGCGTCCCTGCCGCCAGTCGGCGAGCACGATGTCGAAATACGGATTCACCGGCAGCAGATTGACGAGCGCGAGCGAGGCGACGAGCGCGGCGCCCGCGAGCGCCGCGCGCAGTCCGCGCGGCAGCGACACCGACAGCACGCCCGCCGTCACCGCGATGGCAATGCCTTCGAGCGCGCCGTCCGTCGCCCAGTCGAAGGTCAGGCCCGCGCGCGATTGCAGGAAAGTCGCGCCCGCTTTCGCGAAGAGCGTCATCGCGACGAGGCTGAGCATCAGCCGGATGCGCGGCGCGCGCTTGCGCGTGAGCAGCGTCGCGAGCACGAGCGCCGCAAAGAGGCTCGTCGACGTGATCAGCGCTTCCCAGGCGTCGTCCGGGAGCAGCGCGCCCAACCGGTCGGGCCAGCTTTCGATGTCCCATGGCGCAGGCGTCCACGCGAGGATCGCGTCCTGCATCGACGGGTCGAGCTCGTCCCATAGCACGCGCGGCAGGTCGCCGCCGCCGAAGAGATACGGCGCGGGGAACATCGCCGCGAACGGCCACAGCGCCGACAGCCCGATGACATACGCCGCGTCGCGCTCGAACCACGTGAAGCGGATGCGCCGCAGCAGGCCGCGGTCGAGCAGTGCACTCGTCGCGGGCGCGATGAGCACGCCGCCGACGAGCGCGCCGAACGCATTGGCGGCGAGATCGAGATTCGAGGCGACGCGCGTCGGCAAATACGTCTGAATGGCTTCCATCGTGCCGGACAGCAACGCGCCGCCGGCGAGCGCCGCGCCCACCGCGAGCGTGCCGCGAAAGCGCGGATAGAGCGCGAGCACGATCAGCGAGCCGAGCGGCATGTAGCCGAGCACGTTCGTGATGACATCGAAGGCGGTCAGATACTGCGGCAGCGGATCGGCGAGATACGCGAACGGACTCAGGCCCAGCGAGCGCCAGCCCGAGAACGGATAGAGCGAACCGTAGACCACGAGCGCCGCGTATGCGGCGAGCGCCTGCCGGGAAAACGCCGACGGGCGGCGCTGCCATTGCTTGATCGTCATGAGCCGCCCGGACGCCTCCGCGCTGGGCGGATGGTGAAACAACAGAAGGTCATCGCGAAGCGGAAAGGGGTTGTGCGGCGAGCCACGCGGAAAGCTGCGCGATTACATCGTCCGATGCGGCCGCGAGCGCCCGCGCGCCGCCGGATGCATCGGCGCTCGGCGCAGGCGCGCTCGCGGCGAAACTGCGCTGGCCGACCACGCGGCCTTGCTGCGTCAGCGTCGCGCGCACGGACACGAGGCCATGGCTTTGCTCGGGCGCGTCGAAGACCTGTTCGAAGCTCGTCAGCTCGACTTCGAGCAGCGGCACGGCGCGCACCGGATCGGCGCCCGACAGGATCGGGCCGCGCGCCGCGAGCGCGTTGCGCAGACGCTGCGTGAGGAGCTGCGCGGGCGGCATCGTCCAGTGGCTGTCCGAATAGCTGCCCGTGCGCTGGGCGTCTACGTAGCTCAGGCGATACGCGAACGCATCGGTTTCCAGGCTGCGCGGCGCGGCCACCGCGAGCACCTTCACCGGCGGCGTCGGCAAGGCGTTGGCCGTCGCGCCGGCCGCAGGCGGCGCGCCGAGGTCGTAATGCGCGTTCGGCATCGCGGTGGACGTCGATCCACAGCCCGCGAGCAAGGTGACGCAAGCGAGCGCGAACGCCGCGACTGCTCCTTTCATGTCGATGTCTGCCATGTGTTTTTCTCGATCAATGCGCCGCTTTCGCGGGCCACGTGAAGCCCGGCTCGCCCGGTCCCGGCTCCTTTTGCGGCGCGCCGAAGAGCACGCTGCGCGGATTGGTGCTGAACGCGTCGGCGGCGCGATCGACCGAACGCGCGGCTGCGCTCACGTCGTCGCTGAACGAATAGAAGCGCGGCAACGCCTCGAAGCCGACGCGCGCGGTCACGAAGCGCAGCGACTCGTTCATGTCCGCGAGCGCGGCGCTCGCGTCCTCGGCGGCCTTGCCCGCCTTGTTCAGATTGATGACGAACGGGCCATCCGGACGATTCAGGTTCTGCACGAGCTGGTTGGTCGAGGCGAGCGTGGTGTTGATCTGCTTCAGCGTCTGCGGCAACTGCGCCGTGACCGGCTGCACCTGCCCCGCAAGCGTCGCGATGCTGTCCGCCGCGCCCTGCAGGCTCTTCGTCGTGGCCATGAGCTGATTGCGCACGTCGTCGGAGAGGAACTTGTCGGCGTCTTCGGACAGGCGCTCGAACTTCTTCAGGATCACGTCGCCGCGCTGCTGCAACTGTTCGAAAAGACCCGGGCGCATCGGCACTTCGGCGACGTGCTGCGGCGACGAAGCAAGCGGACTCGGATCATTGCCGGTGTCGTCGAGCTGCACGAACGCGATGCCGGTCACGCCCTGAAAGCCGAGCGTCGCGAAGGTCGAATGCGTCATCGGCGCGTTCTTGTCGACGAGAATGCGGATTCGGATCTGCCCCGGATGCGCCTTGTCGAAGCGGATCGACTCCACCTTGCCGACGCCCAGACCGCGATAACGCACGGACGCGTCCGTGAAAAGGCCGGTCACGTTGGTGCGCGCGATCAGGTCGTAGGGCACGCGCACGGTGCGATCCACGTTGAAGAAAAACACGGCGAAAGCGATGGCCAGCACGAGGGCGATCGTGAAGAGCCCGGTCCAGAACGCGTGTGATTTGTTTTCCATCGGCAGATTCCTTTGACTTCGCGGCGGCGTCGGTGGAGCGTCGTTCGGCTATTTGTTGACGGCGATCGGCGCGTCCTCGAGCGCGGCCGGCGGCAGTTTCGCGCGACGCTCGGGCGGCAGCGCCTGCAGCGCGCGACGCCCGCGCCGCCCGAGAAAATACTCGCGAATGAACGGATGATCCACCGCGCACGCCTCCTCCACCGGCGCCGCGACGAGCACGCGCCGGTCCGCGAGCACGGCGACGCGCGTCGAGAGCGCGACCATCGTATCGAGATCGTGCGTGACCATGACGACGGTCAGCCCGAGCGCGCGATGCAGCGTGGCGATCAGATCGACGAACTCGTCGGATGCCTTCGGGTCGAGGCCGGCGGTCGGTTCGTCGAGAAAGAGCAGCTCGGGTTCGAGCGCGATCGCCCGCGCGATGCCCACGCGCTTCACCATCCCGCCCGACAGCGCCGACGGCATCTTGCTCGCATGCTTGCACGACAGCCCGACCATCTCGAGCTTCAGCATCACGAATTCGCGGATCAGATCCTCGGGAATCTTGCCGAGCTCGCGAAACGGCTGGGCGATGTTGTCGTATACAGTCAGCGACGAGAACAGCGCGCCTTGCTGGAACATCATGCCGGAGCGCGTGCGCAGCATTTTCGCCGTTTCTTCGTCCATGCGCGCCCATTCCTCGCCGAGCACGCGAATGGTGCCCGATGTCGGCGATTCCAGCCCGAGAATCTGCCGCACGAGGGTCGTCTTGCCCGAGCCCGATCCGCCCAGGAGCGCAACGATCTCGCCACGCCGCACATCCAGATTCAGATGCTCGTGGATCACCGTGCGCCCGTAGCGCTTGGTGACATCGCGCACCTCGATCACCGGCTCCGCGATGACGGGCGGCGGCTGATGGCGAACGGCGGTGGCGAGCGTGGTCGACATGGCGGTCAGAGTCCGACGTGCTGAAACAGGATCGCGAACACGGCGTCCGCGAGAATGACGATGGTGATCGACGTCACGACGGACGTCGTCGTGCCTTCGCCGAGACTCTGCGAATTCGCCTTGATGCGGAAGCCGAAATGACACGCGGCGAGCGCGATCAGCATGCCGAACACGACGCCCTTGCCGAGCCCGATCCACAGATTGGCGATCGGCACCACCGACGGCAGCGAGCGGATGAAGAAGTTCATGTCGATGGACAGCACGAGCTTCGCCGCGAGCGCGCCGCCCGTCAACGCAATGATGTTGGTCCACATGACGAGCAGCGGCATCGCGACGCCGAGCGCGACCACGCGCGGCAGCACGAGCCGCAGGCCGTGGGGAATGCCCATGACCTGCATCGCGTCGAGTTCCTCCGTGACGCGCATGACGCCGATCTGCGCGGTGATCGCCGAACCCGAGCGCCCGGCGACGAGAATCGCGGAGAGCACCGGTCCGAGCTCGCGGATCACCGACAGCCCGAGAATATTCACGATGTACTGATTTGCGCCGAACGCCTGCAACTGCTGCGCGGACAGATAGCTCAGCACGATGCCGATCAGAAACGCGACGAGCGCGGTGATCGCGAGCGCCTGTGCGCCGGCGCTGTAGATGTTCGCCGAGATTTCCGTCCACGGAATGCGCTGCGGACGCCGGACGAGCCCGGCGAGATCGAGCATGAAGCCGCCGAACATTGCGAGACCGTCGTAGAGGTGATCGAAGAAACCGAAGATCAGCTGGCCGAGGCGCGTGACGGGATCGACGCGATCGACGGGCTCGGGTTCCTCGCGCTCGGCATCGAGCAGCGCGACGCGCTCGAAGATTTCGCGCTGGGTATCCGACAGTGCGACGGTCGCAGGCATCCTGCGGCCCCAGACACGCCACAGCGCCTGACCGCCGACGTGATCGAGCCGCTCGACGGACAACAGATCCCACTGGCTGATCGCCTCACGCCCGATGGCGCGCAGCCGCCGCGTGACGCCGCTCTTCGCGCGGTCGCGGGCGAGCGCGAGCGCGGTCCACTGGCCCGAGAGCCGGACCACCTTGCCGTGCTGGCCGGCTTCCACTCTTAGGCGCGGCGGCGTGTCGAAGTCCAAGGATCGATGGCGCGGTGAGACGCGGTTGAAAGGGAGAGGACATTGTAGCGAAGTGTGCCATCGAGGCGCGGCGATGGTGGCGCGCATGGCGAACGGACAAATTCGCGGGCGGTCCCGCGCAGCAGGCGCCCGGACCCGGCGCCGCACGTTACGAGGCGAGGTTCGGGCGCGCGGAGCGGACGCCGCCGCAGCAGGCGAAAAACGCCCATCGCGCCGCTACAATATCCGCCATGAACTCAACTCCCTTCGCCCCCGACGCGCCCTGGCGCATCGACCGCACCCGGCTCGCGACGCTCGCCGAACGGCCCGCCCGCGACTGGACCATCGACATCGTCGACGAAACGGGCTCGACGAACGCCGACCTGATGGAGCGCTTGCGCGCGTCGCGTCGCGGCAGCACGCCCGCGCCGATAGCTCGCGTCGCGTATTCGCAGACCGCCGGACGCGGACGGCGCGGCCGCGCGTGGCTCGCCGAACCGGGCAATGCGCTGTTGATGTCGGTCGGCTGCGTGCTGAAGCGGCCGATCGAAGGGCTGTCGGGGCTGAGTCTCGCCATCGGCGTCGCGGTGCTCGATGCGCTTGCGCATCTGCCGCTTTCGCCTTCCGCACGGCCCGCGCTGAAATGGCCGAACGACGTCCTGCTCGACGACGGGAAGCTCGCCGGCATCCTGATCGAAACCGCGTGGAACACGCCGGACGCGACGGCGGTCGTGATCGGCATCGGCTTGAACCTGCATGGCGCGGAACAGCTCGCCGCCCAGGTCGACGATGCGAATCGCAAGGCCTCGCAGTCCGCGCCCGGCACCGCGCCCGCCACGCTCGCGCGCGCATGGCCCGACGCCAATCTCACCGACACCCTCGCCGCGCTCCTCAACGCGCTCGACGCGGCGCTGCCGCGTTTCGAAGCCGAAGGCTTCAGGCCGTTTCGCCAGCGCTGGCTCGACGCGCACGCGTGGGCCGGGCGCGAGGTCGTGCTGATCGATCAAGGCATGGAAGTGACGCGCGGGATCGCATCGGGCGTCGACGAAAGCGGCCAGTTGCTGATCGACGCGCCCGAGGGCCCGCGCACCGTCACGACCGGCGAACTCACGCTGCGCCTCGCGAGGGAGCGTCCGTGAGCGAAGCGCCGTATCTGCTCATCGACGCGGGCAACAGCCGCATCAAGTGGTCGCTCGTCGATGAAACCGGCGCGTCGCTGACGACCGGCGCCTTCGAGCACGCGCATCATTCGACCGTCGCCGATGACGCCGCGCTCGGCGAATGGTCCGAGTTGCCGACGCCGGCGAGCGCATGGATTTCGAACGTCGCGGGCATGCCGGTGCAGAACCGCATGCAACGTTTGATCGACGCGCGCTGGCCGACGCTGCCGCGCACCGTCGTGCGCGCGCGCGCCGAGCAGTGCGGCGTGATCAACACTTACGCCGACCCGACGCGTCTCGGCAGCGATCGCTGGGCCGGCATGATCGCCGCGCGCGCCGCGTATCCCGGCGAGCATCTGCTCGTGGCGACCTTCGGCACCGCGACGACGCTCGAAGCATTACGCGCCGACGGCGTCTTCACGGGCGGCCTGATCGCGCCCGGCTGGTCGCTGATGATGGAATCGCTCGGCAGCCACACCGCGCAATTGCCGACGCTCGACGCCGCATCGGCGCGCGAGGCGCTGAATCAGACACGCAGTCTCTTCGCCACCGATACCGCCGCCGCGCTCTCGGCCGGCTGCCTGCTCGCGCAGGCGGCGCTCATCGAGCGCGCGTGGCATGACCTGAAAGCGGACTGGCAAGCTGACGTCCGGCTGGTGCTCGGCGGCGGCGCCGCAAATGAAATCGCGGGCGCGCTCGACGTGCCGCATACGCGCCACGATTCCCTCGTGCTGTCCGGGCTCGCGCTCATTGCGCGCGACGCGACGGCGCGGCATTCATCCTGATTAACTGATTTGACTGACGGACGGAGCAAAGAATGCTGCGCTGGCTGATCGCCCTTCTGATTCTCGCCAACTTGCTGATGTTCGCGGTCATGCGCGGCATGTTCGGCCCGCTTCCCGCCGCGGGCGCGCGCGAGCCGCATCATCTGTTGCAGCAGGTCCATCCCGAAGCGCTCGCGACGCGCCCGCTCGGGCCCGAGGAAGCGTTCGATCAGCCGCGTGTCGGCGGACCGGCGCCTGCCGCCAACGTGCAGGCCGCGCCGCTCGGGCAATGAAATCGCGAGCGCGAATCAGGACTGCGCGCGGACCTTTTTGAGCAGCGCGGTCGTCGATCGATCGTGCTCGAACGCGATGGCGAGCGCCTTGCCACCCCAGCCGCGCACGAGCGCCGATTCCGCCAGCTTGTCCATGTCGTAGTCGCCGCCTTTCACGAGCACGTCCGGGCGCAAGGCGCCGATGAGTTCCAGCGGCGTCGATTCTTCGAACTTTACGACCCAGTCGACGCTCTCCAGCGCCGCGAGCAGCGCCATGCGATCGTCCTCGCGATTGATCGGGCGATCGTCGCCCTTGCCGAGCGTGCGCACGGAGGCATCGCTGTTCACGCCGACAATGAGCGTCGCGCCGAGCGCTTTCGCGTCGGCGAGATAGGTCACGTGACCGCGATGAAGAATGTCGAAGACCCCATTGGTGAAGACGACGGGACCGGTAAGGGTCGGACGGCGCACGGCGAGCGCTTCGCGCGTGGTGATCTTGCGTTCGAAAATGGCGGGCATGGCGGCGCGGGTTGCGATGTGCTGAAAGCGCGCATTGTGCCACGGCGCTTTGCACGCAATTCGAATCGATGCGGACACACATGCAAACGGCCCGCCGGTTCTACCCGGCGGGCCGTCTCGTCTTCAAGGCGTGGAGGCCTGACGCTCAGGCCGGTTGCTCGGCCGCCCCGCCCGACGCGGCTTGCAGACGCTGCGTCACTTCCTTGCGATAGCGATTCAGCTCCTGTGCGGTCGCAAACGAACGCTCGAACAGAATCGACAGGTTGTGCAAGATACGTTCGACGACCTTCTTCTCCCAGCTGTCGTCGAAGCGGATCTGGTCGTCGAGCCAGCGCTCGAGCCATTCCGGGTCGGGCAGGCGCGACTGCACGGTATCGCGCGGGAAGAGCGCCTGATTCACATGCAGATTAGTCGGATGCAGCGGCTTTTCCGTGCGGCGCGCGGAAGCCATCAGCACGCCAATCTTCGCGAACGCGGCGCGCGCGGTGTCGCCCGCATTCGCGAGCGCCTTTTTCATGTAGCGCAGATACGCACCGCCGTGGCGGGCTTCATCGCGCGAAATGGTTTCGTAGATGTGCTTGATGACCGGTTCCGTGTGCCATTCGGCCGCGCGGCGATACCAGTGGTTCAGACGGATTTCACCGCAGAAATGCAGCATCAAGGTTTCGAGCGGCGGCGCCGGGTCGAATTCGAAGCGCACCGCGTGCAGTTCCTCTTCGGTCGGCACCATGTCGGGCTTGAAGCGCCGCAGATACTCCATCAGTACCAGCGAGTGCTTCTGTTCCTCGAAGAACCACACGCTCATGAAAGCGGAGAAGTCGCTGTCATCGTGGTTGTCACGCAGGAACATTTCCGTTGCGGGGAGAGCGGACCATTCAGTGATCGCGTTCATCTTGATCGTCCTGGCCTGCTCGTCGGTGAGCAGGGACGCATCGAATTTGTCCCAAGGAATGTCCTTCTCCATATCCCAGCGGACGGATTCCAGCGATTTATAAAGTTCCGGATAAAGCATGGTGTTCATTGTCCACCCCTGATGCCACTTATGCGACGTTATATCTGTATTGACTTTGGCTGAGTCGCGCGAAAAGCTTGCACGCAAGCAGCCAAGCTTTCAATTTTACGCGGGATTCGGTCGGCCAAAGCCGAAAAGCGACAACGAGCGCGCAAATTTGGCGCTGCGGGACGCTCGCGCCCTGCGAAACACTGCACTTCCCCGTGCAGATGTTGCTGTTGTGCGTCTTGTTCTACCGTGGGTGAGGAGCGAAACCTGTGCCTGGGGTATCTTCAAGTGGCGCGAT
Source organism: Caballeronia turbans (assembly GCA_001544655.2). GTDB lineage: Bacteria > Pseudomonadota > Gammaproteobacteria > Burkholderiales > Burkholderiaceae > Caballeronia > Caballeronia turbans. Next base: position 358,353 of record FCOD02000003.1, on the reverse strand, counting down.
CCTGCCGCCGAAACCGTGCGGGCCGGCCAGTATGACGTGCTCACATGACAGCGACGCGCATGCCACGCGAACTCCGCGCTTAAAGCTCGCCGCGGCGAGCGTTTTTCATCTTAGCACGGTCGATTCACGCCATTGCGCGACAGTTTCATCGATCGGGGTCAACCCTGCGACGTGTTGCACGCCATCGTCGAGCTTGCGACGCAGCGCCGGGCTGCTTCCGCCGACCCAGATGCGCACATGCGGCGGCAGCAGGTTGCGCAGGTCGGTAAGGCCGTTCGCGATGGACTGCGCCGGCAGCACCGCGGTAAACGACAGCGCAACGATATCGACGTCATGCGCCGCTACTGCATTGACGATATCGTGCAACGGCGTCTGCAGGCCGAGCTGGACACAATCGCACTCGGAGAGCGTGAACATCGCTTCGGCCATCAGGATGCCGAGGCCGTGGCCCTCGCCGGAGAGCGTCGTGAGCAGTACGCGCGGACGGCCGCCGCGCCCGCGCACGGCGTCGGAGAGCGGACGCAACAGCGTGCGCATCGCCGACTGGATCGCTTCGCTGAACAGATGCTCGTGATAGACCTGCAAGGTGCCCGCCGCCCACGCATTGCCGATCCGCGCCGACAACGGCGCCGCGACATCCAGCACGAAACGCTCGAGCCCGTCGCGCGTCGCGCGTTTGAGAAGCACGAAGCGGAACTCGTCGTAAGCGCTCGTACGCAACAGCGCGATCAGATGATCCAGCTCGGCGTCCGGTGCGTCCTGCCCGACGCCCGAACTCTCGGCCAACTGCTGCAATAAATCGATGGATTGCCCGAGCACCTTGCTCGGCCGGTGCCCCGCGTCGAGCAGGCGCTTCACGAGCCGCAGCTTCGTCACCTGCTCCTGCGGATAGAGCCGCTCGCCGCCGGGCGACCGCATCGGCTGCGGAAAGCCGTAACGGCGCTCCCAGACACGCAGCGTGTCCTTCGTCAGACCAATCTCCTGAGCGATTGCGCCAATGCCGATTCCCGTGACGCCCGTCGCCGCAGTGCGCGGCGGGTCGGGTTCCGGCGCGTCGGCGCCATCGGAAACCGGCTCTGAATCGAAGTCTTGTTCTGATGAGTTCGTCATGGACAAATCGTTTCGAAACCACACGTCGCGTTCGATGCAGATTACGTGCCCGGTATTAAAGGTGGACAAGTCCTATCGACGTCGATGTTTCATCATAGACAAAATCGAGACGCTCGTCGGGGCTGAAATACATTCCGGCAAGTAGACGAAGCAATGGCGCGAGACGCGGTTCGATGCAACGTTGCGCATCGAAGGAACTGGCGGCGCATTGCGCGCCGCCGGCATGGGATCAGAACGGGAGCGCCAGTAGACGCGAACTCAGACGGGCTTCTTGCGCGGCGCAGCCTTGCGAGCGGGCGCTTTTTTCGCGGCGGCCTCCGATTTATCCGCGTCGCCGTGCGCCGGCTGCCCGGCATCGGTCTCGTCTGCGGCGGGCTGCTCGCCCGATTCGCCCGTCGGGTTCAGCGGGCCAGTCATGCCCGGCTGCAGCATGGCGAGATGCGCCAGTTGATTGAACTGTGATTGCAGCACGTTCCACCAGCCGGCAGGGTCGAAGCCGGGCGGCGGTGCGGACGCGTCGCCCGCCGCCGTCTCGCCTTGCGCCGATGTTCCGCTCGCCGGCGCTTCGCGCACGGGCTCCTGTTTCGGCGCGTCCGCTTTGGCCGCGCCGCTCATCGGCCAGCCTGCGGTCGCGGCCTTCGCATTCTCGGTGGCCGCGCTTTGCGCACCCTCGACAGACGACTGCGCAAACGCCCCGAACGCGCGCAGCGTCGCGAGCGTCGCGCGCTGCACTTCGAGCGCCTGAATCGCCGATTGCAGCATATTGAGATTGAGCTTCAGCCAGTGCTCGACGGCGCGCATGTCCGTCACGCGCTTGTCGAGTTCTTCGATGTTCGTGAGCGGCGCGAGCATGTCGGACATCATCGAGAGGGAAGGACCCACGCCCTGCCCGCCGCCCGGCATCGCGGCGGCGAACGGATTCAGGCGCATCAGTTCCCACATCTTGCCCATCATGTCGGCCTGGCCGAATCCGGGAAAACCGGGAATCGTGTAGGGCGGCGTGCCGCCAGTGTTATCGGTCATTCGACTCTCCTTGTTTTCGTGCGTGTGAGATTCGCGTAGCTCAGAACGGCGCGCCGCCCGGAAAGTCCGGCGCGCGCCGCTCGCGCAGCGAGCGCATGCCTTCGTGGACGTCCGGCCCCGCGAAACCCATGAATTCGAGCGCGAGCGACGCATCGAAGGTCGGCCCCGCCGAGCGCAGCCAGTTGTTCAGCGCGTACTTGGTCCAGCGGATCGCGGTTTGCGAGCCTTGTGCAAGACGATTCGCCACCTCGATCGCCTTCGGCATCAGTTCGTTCTCGTCGACGGCGAGCGACACCAGACCGATGCGCTCCGCTTCCTCGCCGCTCACCGGCTCGCATAGCAGCAGATAGTACTTGGCCTTCGCCATGCCGCACAGCAGCGGCCAGACGATCGCCGCGTGATCGCCCGCTGCGACGCCGAGGCGCGTGTGCCCGTCGATGATGCGCGCCGACTTCGTCGCGATCGAGATATCCGCGAGCAGGCCCGCGACCAGTCCCGCGCCGACCGCGGGGCCATGCATCGCGGAGACGATCGGCTTGCCGCAGTTGATCACGTTATAGACGAGATCGCGCGCCTCGCGCCATACGCGCGCGCGCACATCGAAGTCGTTCGCCATCTCCTCGACGAGCCCGAGATCGCCGCCCGCCGAAAAGCCCTTGCCTTCGCCGCGGATCAGCGCGACGCGTGTTTCGGGATCGCGATCGATGTCGCGCCAGATATCCGCCAGCTCACGATGCATGTTGGCGTCGGCGGTAGACAGGCCGCTCTTGTTCGCGCCCGCGCCGGGCATCACCACTTCGAGCACGCCGTGCGGACGGCGGCGCAACTCCAGCGACTTGTAGCTCGCGTAGAAGGAGAGATCGCTCATGGTTCTGTTCAATCGAGAGTTAGCGCGGCTGATAGATCCACTTGCCGTCGCGGATCTCGACCATCACGCGCGCGCGCTGATCGAGGCCGATGTGATCGTTGGGCGTCATGTTGACCTGCCCGTTGGTATCGGAGAAATTCTTCGTGCCTTCGAGCGCATCGCGCAACGCGCCACGGAATGCCGGCGTGCCCGGCGCGCCCGCCTTCAGGGCGATCGGCACCGCGCGATTGAGCAGCACGCCCGCGTCCCACGCATACGAGCCGAACGCCGATACCGTGCCCGCGCCCTGCTTCGCTTCGTACAGTTTGATGTATTCGAGCGCGAGGCGCCTGGCCGGATGATCGTCGGGCAACTGCGCGGCGACGAGCACCGGGCTCGCGGGCAGGAACGTGCCGTTGCAGTCCGCGCCGCACACGCGCAGGAAGTCGCGATTGCCCACGCCGTGATTGTGATAGACCTTGCCTTTGTAGCCGCGCTGCGCGAGGGTCTTCGGCGGCAACGCGGCGGGCGTGCCGGCCGCGCCGACGACAACCGCATCCGGCTTCGCCGCGAGAATCTTGAGGATTTGCCCGGTCACGCTCGGATCGGTGCGGTTGAAGCGCTCGTTCGCGACCACTTCGATCTTGTGCAATTGCGCGAACTTCGCGACTTCGGCGTAGAAGGTCTCGCCGAGCGCGTCCGCCTGTCCTATGTACGCGAGCGTCTTCACGCCGTGATTGCTCGCGTGTTCGGCGATCGCGGAGGCCATCATCGCGTCGGTTTGCGGTGTCTTGAACACCCAGCGGCGCTTGTCGTCGACAGGCTCGATGATCTTCGACGACGACGCGAGCGAGATCATCGGCGTCTGCCCTTGCGCGACGACATCGATCATCGCGAGCGAGTTCGGCGTGATCGACGAGCCGATGATCGCATCGACCTGATCCTCGCTGATGAGCTTCTTGGTCGACTGAACGGCTTGCGTGGTGTCGGAAGCATCGTCGAGCACGATGTAATCGACCGGCTTGCCGCCCATCTCTTTCGGCAGCAGCGCGACGGTGTCACGCGCGGGAATGCCGAGCGACGCGGCCGGCCCCGTGAGCGACAACACGAGGCCGATCTTCACGTGCTGCGCCGTTTGCGCGAATGCCGCTGTCGTTGCGGCGACCGTGAGCGCCGCGCCCGCCAGAAATTTCCACTTGCCTGCCGCCATCCGAGTCTCCTTTTTTTGATAGTTCTTCTGCCGCGCACATGCAGCCGGCAAAGTGTAAGGCGAGGCTTGCGCGCATCGCATCGGGCGAAACCCGTTGCGATGCGTGGATTCAGTGCCCCGGCGGGACGATCGCCTGATCGATCGCGCCGAAGATCGACTTGCCGCTTTCGTCGAACATCTCGATCTTCACGCTGTCGCCGAACTTCATAAAGTCCGTCTGCGGCGCGCCGTGCTCGATGGTTTCGAGACACCGCTTCTCGGCGATGCAGCAGTAGCCGCGCTTCGCGTCCTTGTTCGAGATCGTGCCCGAGCCGACGATCGAGCCCGCGCGCAGGTTGCGCGTCTTCGCCGCGTGCGCGATCAGTTGCCCGAAGTGGAACACCATGTCCGTGCCGCAATCCGGCTGGCCGACCTTTTTGCCGTTCCAGTGCACGATCATCGGCCGATGCACCCGCCCATCGCGCCACGCGTCGCCGAGCTCGTCGGGCGTCACGGCGACGGGCGAGAACGCGGTCGCGGGCTTGCTCTGGAAGAAGCCGAAGCCCTTCGCGAGTTCCGCGGGAATGAGATTGCGCAGCGACACGTCGTTCACGAGCATCAGCAGACGCACGCTGCGGAGCGCTTCGTCGGGCATCGCGGCCATGTGGACATCGGACGTGATGACGGCGACTTCCGCCTCGAAGTCGATGCCATACGATTCGGTCGCGCACACGATGTCGTCCGTCGGGCCGATGAAATCATCGCTGCCGCCCTGGTACATGAGCGGATCGGTCCAGAATTCGGGCGGCATTTCCGCGTTGCGCGCGCGGCGCACGAGCTCCACGTGATTCACGTACGCCGAGCCGTCCGCCCACTGGAACGCACGCGGCAGCGGCGCCATGCAGGCTTTCGGATCGAACTGAAACGTGTTGCGCGCGCGGCCGGCGTTCAGCGCCTCGTAGACGTCCATGAGCTGCGGCGCGTAGAAGGTCCAGTCGTCGAGCGCGCGTTGCAGCGTCGAAACGATTTCATCGGCGATGGCCGCCGTGCGCAGCTCGCGCGAGACGACGATCAGTTGGCCGTCGCGCGTGCCGTCCTTCAGCGTGGCAAGTTTCATAGAGCGGGAGTCGTTGACTTGAGATGACGTTAAGGGAAATCTATTTTACGATGGTGAATCCCCTGGCTGTGATTTCGCGCTTCATGCAATCGACCCAATCCGCTCTTCCCGACGACGAAGACCACCTCGACGCCACCGACGCCACCGAGGAGAAAACGCGCTCCGGCATTCAATCGATCGAAGTCGGCTTCCGGCTGCTCGACGTGCTCACCAACGAGCCGCGCGCGATGATGCTGCGCGATCTCGCGCAGCGCGCGGGCATGAGCCCGGCGAAGGCGCATCGCTATCTCGTGAGTTTCCTGCGGCTTGGCGTGGCGTCGCAGGATCCGGTGTCGGGGCGCTACGAACTCGGCGGATTCGCGTTGCAGATGGGACTGGCGCGGCTCGCGCGCGTCGACGGCGTGAGGCTCGCGCGCATCGCGCTCGCGCAGATGCGCGACCGGCTCGATCAGACTGTCGGCATTGCGGTGTGGGGCAATCAGGGACCGACGGTCGTGCACTGGATGGAATCGAGTCATCCGGCGAAGGCGTCGCTCAAGCTCGGCGACGTGATGCCGCTGCTCTCGTCCGCGACCGGCCTGCTTTTCGCCGCCTATCTGCCGCGCAGCAAGACGCAACCGATGCTCGACCGCGAACTCGCCGCCATGAAGCAGACGATGGCCGACGTCGAGCCGCTTCTCGCCGAGGTGCGCGAGCACGGCGCGGCGCGCGTCGAAGGCATGCTGCTGCCGACGATCCACGCGTTCTGCACGCCGGTCTTCGACTCGACCGGCGAGCTCGCGCTCGGGCTTATCGCGCTCGGTCACGAAGGCACCTTCGATACGCGTTGGGGCGGCGAAATCGATTCCGCCCTGCGAGAATGCGCGCGCGGCCTGTCGTACGAATTGGGATATAAAGCGGGCGAGCGCTGACCGCGCCCGTCGATGCGGTAAGGAACATCGCTTTCATTGCGCGTGTCTTACGCGTTTCGCCTGGCCCGCACTGCTCCCTTTCACGCCTCCACGATGTCACTGTTTCAATTCCGCCGTCCTCGCCCCGCGTCGGGCGAGCCGCCCCACGCTGTTTTCGATTCCGCCATTCCGCGCCGCTGTGGGCGCTGGGTGCTGGTCGTGCTGATCGTCGCGGGCCTGCACTGGAGCGCGATGCGGTGGATCGAGCACAATCGGCAGCCGACGAATGTGCCGCCGGAGGCGCCGCCCGTACAGGTCGAATTGCTGACGCCCAAGCCGATTGCGCCGCCCGCGCCGCAGCCGCAGCCGCCCAAACCGGCCGATCGCGTGCCCACTCCGACGCCGCGCAAGCCTGCCGCCCCCGCGCCCACAGCGGCGCCCGCTCCCGCTCCGGTGTTGACCGCGGCGACGCCTCAGCCGGACGCGCCGGCGGCGGACGCAGGCGTGGCGGCGTCGGCGCCCGCGCAAGCGCAAGCACAGGCGCAAGCGCCATCGCCATCGCCCGCGGCGCAACCCGCCGCCGTCTCCGGCGACAAGCTCAGCGTTCCGCCCTCGGGCGAGTTGCGTTACGACACGCTCGTGAACGGCATGATGAACCAGACCGGCACGATCCACTGGATCAACGACGGCCAGCATTACGAAATGGTCGTGTCGATCCCGTTGCCTTTCGTCGGTCCATATGTGTATTCGAGCAAGGGTCATATCGACGGCTTCGGCATTGCGCCGGAACAGTATTCGGAACAGCGCGGCCGCCGCGCCGCCGACGTCGCCATCTTCAATCGCGAGGCGAAGCAGATCGTCTATACGAAGACGCCGCAGAGTCAGCCGCTCGCGGATGGCGCCCAGGACCGCTTCAGCGTCGTCATGCAGCTGGCGAGTCTCGTGCGCGGCGCGCCGGACACATACAAGCCGGGCGTCACGCGGCAATTCAGCGTCGCGGACAACGACAGCAACGAGATCTGGCCGATAGAAACCGTCGGCGATGAAACCGTGCAGGCGCGCGGCGGCTTTACGACCGCCCGCCATTTCACGCGTCTGCCCCGCAAGGAAGGCGACCGCCGCAAGCTCGACATCTGGCTCGCGCCGTCGATCGGCTGGCTGCCCGTGCGGATTCTGCAAACCGAACCGAACGGAATGCAGATCGAGCTGCTCTGGGCCGGCAGCCTCAGCATGCCTTCGTCGGCAGGACAAGGTGTCACCTCGGGCACGCAAGATGCGTCTGAGGAAACCGCGCCCGCCCCGCCTGCGACGTCCCAGCCGGACAAACCGTAACGCGGCCGTCACACTGCGTGACACGGGTTCACGGCCGAAGCGCAGTGCTTTGCTTCGGTAACAGCATCGCAAACCGCACTCTTTACGGAACCGATATGCAGCTGACGATCAATGGCATCGACACACGCTATGTTCTCGACAACGAAGGCGGCGGTCCCTGGCTCGTCTTCATCCATCAGCTTGCGGGCGACCTCTCCGTCTGGGATCAGATGGCCGGCTACTTCCGCAACGACTTTACTGTCCTGCGCTATGACTTGCGCGGCCACGGCGAAACGGCCGTTTCGCCGGATCCGTTCACGATTGACGACCTCGCCGACGATCTCGCGGTTCTGCTCGACAGGCTAGGCGCGCCGTCGGCGCATGTCGTCGGGCTGTCGATCGGCGCAATGGTGGCGCAGAAGTTCGCGATCAACCATGCGGACAAAGTGGAATCGCTGACGGTCGTGGGCGCGCCGGCCTTTATTTCCGAGGATGCGCGTCCGACATTCGCGCAACGGGCAGCCTCCGTGCGCGAAAGCGGCACAGCGAGTATCGTGGAAGCGACGCTCGACCGCTGGTTCACGCCTGAATTCCGCAAGGCGCACCCCGAAGTGATCGAACAAATCGCGGATACGATCGCCGGCACGCCCGCCGAAGGATTCGCACGCGCCGCGGAAGCGGTCGGCCGTTTCGATGCGCGAGACAAACTCGCGTCCGTGAGGAAGCGCACGCTCGTCGTTGCAGGTGAGCATGACGTTGGCACGCCGCATGCTGCTTCAAAAGTTGTCGCAGACATGGTGCCCGGCGCGCGATTCGAACTTCTCAATGCGGCGCACCTTTCACCCGTGGAGGAATCGCAACGCTTTTCCGCAATACTGGCGGGTTTTATGCGCGATTCCACGTAGTTCTTCTGTTTTTTGCTGCAAAAGAAGCCTCGATACAGCGGGCATCACATCGAGGCCACCCCTTGAATTCCAACCCAGTCGCTCCACTTAAGCGTCAGGATTGCCACGGAGCAAACAAGGAATGAGGAGTGTCGCCATGCAAATGATCTACAACAGCCCTAACTATTGCGTAGTCGAGTTTCCACCGCAGGACAACCATCTCGCCATGAAGGCGGGCGGCTATGAGATCGTGGACAAGAACACGCAGCGGGAAATTTTCATCGACGGCGAGCTCGCCGCGAAGTTTCGCGAGCACGTGCAGCAACTGATCGCGGAAGAGCCGTCGCTCGAAGATGTCGACGAATTCCTCGGCCAGTTCGACATCTTGATGAACCAGCCCGTCGTGCTTCACTGATGCATGCACGCGCGGGCGGCTCGCTACTGTCCGCGCCCGCCGCCGCACGGCCCTGCGGTTAAGGCGACACTCGCCATCCCCCGAAGACCCCGCCCTGCAAACGGCGGGGTTTTTTTCGGCGGCTTCACGCCGATGCGCGCCCGCCGCCCGGAGGCGAGCGCTCCGCGCTGCGGCTACAATGTCAGGCTATTTCACACTTGGTGCAGGCCTCGTCCGTCATGACCCAGAACGCCCTTCCGAAAGCCCCTGCGCGCGCCTATACGCGCGGCGCCGCGCTGCCCGCGCTGCTGCAGAAACGCATCCTGATCCTCGACGGCGCGATGGGCACGATGATCCAACGCTACAAGCTCGACGAAGCCGCGTATCGCGGCGAGCGCTTCAAGGACTACGGCCGCGACATCAAGGGCAACAACGAGTTGCTGTCGATCACGCAGCCGCAGGTCATCCGCGAGATTCACGAGCAGTATCTGGCGGCGGGCGCCGACATCGTCGAGACGAACACCTTCGGCGCCACGCGCGTCGCGCAGGCCGATTACGGCATGGAAGACCTTGCCGCGGAGATGAACATCGAGTCGGCGAAGCTCGCGCGCGAAGCCTGCAACAAGTATTCGACGCCGGCCAAGCCGCGCTTCGTCGCGGGCGCGATCGGACCGACGCCCAAGACCGCGAGCATCTCACCCGACGTGAACGACCCGGGCGCGCGCAACGTCACGTTCGACGAGCTGCGCGACGCGTACTACGAACAGGCCAAGGCGCTGCTCGATGCGGGCGTCGATCTGTTTCTCGTCGAAACGATCTTCGACACGTTGAACGCGAAAGCGGCCTTGTTCGCGCTAGATCAACTCTTCGACGATACCGGCGAGCTGGTGCCGATCATGATCTCGGGCACCGTCACCGATGCATCGGGCCGCATTCTGTCCGGGCAGACGGTGGAAGCGTTCTGGAACTCGCTGCGTCACGCGAAGCCGCTCACGTTCGGCCTGAACTGCGCGCTCGGCGCGGCGCTGATGCGCCCGTACATCGCCGAACTGGCGAAGCTGTGCGACACCTACGTGTCCTGCTATCCGAACGCGGGCCTGCCGAATCCGATGAGCGACACCGGATTCGATGAAACACCGGACGTGACATCGGGATTGCTGAAGGAATTCGCAACGGCGGGCCTCGTGAATGTCGCGGGCGGGTGCTGCGGCACGACGCCGGAGCACATCGCGGAGATCGCGAAAGCGCTCGCTGAAGTGAAGCCGCGCGCCTTCCCCTCGCAATATCGCGATGCAGCCTGACATCGAACAAGAGATAACAGACATGACCGATCACACGATGCGTCTCTCCGGCCTCGAACCGTTCAACGTCACCGACAACTCACTCTTCATCAACGTCGGCGAGCGCACGAACGTAACCGGATCTAAGGCGTTCGCGCGCATGGTCCTGAACGGCCAGTTCGACGAAGCGCTCGCCGTCGCGCGGCAGCAGGTCGAAAACGGCGCGCAGATCATCGACATCAACATGGACGAAGCCATGCTCGATTCGAAAGCCGCGATGGTGCGCTTTCTGAATCTGATCGCATCGGAGCCCGACATCGCGCGCGTGCCGATCATGATCGACTCGTCGAAATGGGAAGTGATCGAAGCGGGCCTGAAGTGCGTGCAAGGCAAGGCGATCGTCAACTCGATCTCGCTGAAGGAAGGCGAAGATGCGTTCCGGCATCACGCGAAACTGATCCGCCGATACGGCGCGGCATCGGTCGTGATGGCATTCGATGAGAAAGGCCAGGCGGACACGTTCCAGCGCAAGACGGAAATCTGCAAGCGCTCCTACGACATCCTCGTCAACGAGGTCGGCTTCGAGCCCGAGGACATCATCTTCGATCCGAACATCTTCGCGATCGCGACGGGCATCGAGGAGCACAACAACTACGCGGTCGATTTCATCAATGCGACGCGCTGGATCAAGCAGAACCTGCCGCATGCGAAGGTGAGCGGCGGCGTGTCGAACGTGTCGTTCTCGTTCCGCGGCAATGATCCCGTGCGCGAGGCGATTCACACCGTGTTCCTGTATCACGCGATTCAGGCGGGCATGGACATGGGCATCGTGAACGCGGGCCAGCTCGGCGTGTATGCCGACCTCGACGCCGAACTGCGCGAGAGAGTCGAAGACGTCGTGCTGAATCGCCGCGAGGACGGCACGGACCGTCTGCTCGAAGTCGCCGACAAGTTCAAGACCGGCGCCGCGAAGAAGGAAGAGAACCTCGAATGGCGCAATCAGCCGGTCGAGGCGCGTCTGTCGCACGCGCTCGTGCACGGCATCACGAACTTCATCGTCGAAGATACCGAAGAAGTGCGCGCGAAGATCGAGAAGGCCGGCGGGCGTCCGATCAACGTCATCGAAGGGCCGCTGATGGACGGCATGAACATCGTCGGCGACCTGTTCGGCGCGGGCAAGATGTTCCTGCCGCAAGTCGTGAAATCGGCGCGCGTGATGAAGCAGGCGGTCGCGCATCTGATTCCGTTCATCGAAGAAGAGAAGAAGCGTCTCGCCGATGCCGGCGCGGACGTGCGGCCGAAGGGCAAGATCGTCATCGCGACCGTGAAGGGCGATGTGCACGACATCGGCAAGAACATCGTGTCGGTCGTGCTCCAGTGCAACAACTTCGAAGTGGTCAACATGGGCGTGATGGTGCCGTGCGCGACCATCCTTCAGAAGGCGAAGGAAGAAGGCGCGGACATCATCGGGCTTTCCGGCCTCATCACGCCGAGTCTCGAAGAGATGGCTTACGTCGCCTCGGAAATGCAGCGCGACGATTATTTCCGCGGCAAGCAGACGCCTTTGCTCATCGGCGGCGCGACGACTTCGCGCGTGCATACCGCCGTGAAGATCGCGCCGCATTACGAGGGGCCGGTCGTGTACGTGCCGGATGCGTCGCGTTCGGTGTCGGTGGCGTCGAGCCTCCTGTCGGACGAAGGCGCGGCGAAGTATCTCGATGAACTGAAGAGCGACTACGACCGCATCCGCACGCAGCACGCCAACAGAAAAGCGCAGCCGATGGTCACGTACGACGAGGCGCGCGCCAACAAGACGAAGATCGACTGGAGCGCGTACACGCCGAAAAAGCCGACCTTCATCGGGCGGCGCGTGTTCAGGAACTATGACCTCGCGGAACTGGCGAACTACATCGACTGGGGTCCGTTCTTCCAGACGTGGGATCTCGCGGGTCCCTATCCGGCGATTCTCAACGACGAGATCGTCGGCGAGTCGGCGCGGCGCGTGTTCTCCGACGGCAAGTCGATGCTCTCGCGCCTGATTCAGGGCCGCTGGCTCACGGCGAACGGCGTCGTCATGCTGCTGCCCGCGAACACCGTAAACGACGACGACATCGAGATCTACACGGACGAATCACGCTCGAAAGTCGCGATGACCTGGCGCAATCTGCGTCAGCAGAGCGTGCGTCCGGTCGTCGATGGCGTGATGCGCCCGAACCGCTCGCTCGCCGATTTCATCGCGCCGAAGGAGTCGGGCGTGAAGGATTACATCGGGCTCTTCGCGGTGACGGCGGGCCTCGGCGTCGACAAAAAGGAACAACAGTTCGAAGCCGATCACGACGACTACAGCGCGATCATGCTCAAGGCGCTGGCCGACCGTTTCGCGGAGGCTTTCGCCGAAGCGCTCCACGCGCGCGTGCGCCGGGAACTGTGGGGCTACGCGTCGAGCGAAACGCTCGACAACGATGCGCTGATCGCGGAGAAGTATGTCGGCATCCGCCCGGCGCCGGGTTATCCGGCGTGCCCGGATCACCTCGTGAAGCGCGACATGTTCGAAGTGCTTCAGGCGAACGAAATCGGCATGAGCGTGACCGAGTCGCTCGCGATGCTGCCGGCCGCGAGCGTGTCGGGCTTCTACATCGCGCATCCCGACAGCACGTACTTCTCGGTGGGCAAGATCGGCGACGATCAGCTCGCGAGCTACGCCGAACGCATGGCGCTGTCGACTGCGGATGCCGAACGCGCGCTTGCACCGCTGCGCTGAAGCCCAGCAATGACAAACGACATATCCCTCGCCTGATGGCGGAAATATGCACGAAACAGGCGGGAAATTTTTGGTTTCCGTAGACTTGTCAGCGCGAAAGGCCGTCGCCATGACGGCACACGCACTCTTTTCGTCAACGGAGAAAGTCGCATGAAGAAGATGACGTCCGCCGTAACCGTAGCTTTCGCCGCGGCCTTGCTAGCAGCATCGAGTTCGGCTGCGTTCGCGCAGGCGAGCAGCACTCAGGCGTCTTCGTACTCGCCGCCGCAGTCGGAGCACAAAAAGAAGCCGAAGAAGCCGAAAAAGCCGCATACGCCTGCGAAGCCCGCCGGCGCGGAAAGCGGCCAGTCGCAATAATCCGCAGCACAGCGACTAGGCCGTCAGACGTTTCATCGGAAGAAAAAAACCCGCATCGGCAACGATGCGGGTTTTTGTTTGCCGGCGCGGCGGATCACGTGAAATCAGACGCCCCAGAGAATATCCGTGTTGTGCTTTTGCGCGAGGCGCAGCATGTCGAGGAACGGATAAGCGCGCTGCGCGAGCCCGATGGGAATCTCGTGCGGCTCGTGCCCTTCCTCGCCTTCGTGGAAATGGCCGTCGTGCTCGGCGCGCACTTTCTTGTCGGTGACGATAGCGGCTTCGAGTTTCTGAATGGCCGAAGGCAGTTCTTCGTGCGTGACGACGCCCCTCTCGGTGAGCTGTTTGCCGATGATGCCGAGCAAGTACTCCGCGAGGTCTTCGAGCATCATGACATCCGGTGCGGCAGGAGTTTTGAATGTGATGAGCATGGCATGGTCCTTTTGTTTATGTTGGGTCATGGGCGGTTTGCAAACCAAACGCGCAGACGAGCCGGTCTCCCTGACAACATGACGACACCCTGATTCGACATATTAGCACCTGCTAAAATCCCCACTTTGTAGGTATATAACCGGGCTTACTCCGTTATATGTCTGCGAGGCCTCGCAGACATGGCGAATGGCGTCCGCAACGAGCCGCAACCGGGCCGCAAGCGCGCGCCATCCTCAATCCAATCGCCATACCCATCCGGACTCGCTCCACTGGATCACATTCAGCATGCTGCCCGCACATAAACACACTCTCGAAACGCTCATCACCGACGCGGTCCAGCAGGTCGCGCAAGCCACTCAAGGCGCCAGCGAAGCGGCCTTCGTCACGCCTTCGATCGTCCTCGAACGACCGAAGGTCGCGGCGCACGGCGACGTGGCATCGAATGTCGCGATGCAGCTCGCCAAGCCGCTGCGCGCGAATCCGCGCCAGCTCGCGCAGCAAATCGTCGATGCGCTGCTCGGTCTTCCGGCCGCGAAGGGTCTCGTCGAGAGCGCCGAAGTGGCGGGTCCCGGCTTCATCAATCTGCGTCTTGCCGCCACGGCGAAGCAAGCGGTGATCCCGGCCGTGCTGGGCGATGGCGCAACGTTCGGCCGCTCGACGCGCGACGCGGGCAGGCACGTGCTCGTCGAGTTCGTGTCGGCGAATCCGACCGGCCCGCTGCACGTCGGCCACGGCCGTCAGGCCGCGCTCGGCGACGCGCTCTCGAACCTGCTCGAAACGCAGGGCTACGACGTGCACCGCGAGTTCTACTACAACGACGCGGGCGTGCAGATCAACAACCTCGCCGTCTCGACGCAACTGCGCGCGCGCGGCCTCAAGCCGGGCGACGCCGAGTGGCCCGAGGCCGCATACAACGGCGAGTACATCGCCGACATCGCGCGCGACTACATGGCGGGCGAAACCGTCGCGGCGAAAGATGGCGAGCCGGTCAAGGGTAAAGGTGACGTCGACGATCTCGAAGCCATCCGTCATTTCGCGGTCGCGTATCTGCGTCACGAACAGGACATGGATCTGACCGCGTTCGGCGTGAAGTTCGACCAGTTTTATCTGGAGTCGTCGCTGTACAAGGAAGGCCGCGTCGAGAAGACGGTCGCGGCGCTCGTCGATGCAGGCAAGACCTACGAGCAGGACGGCGCGCTGTGGCTGCGCACCACCGACGACGGCGACGACAAAGACCGCGTCATGAAGAAGTCCGACGGCACCTACACGTACTTCGTGCCGGACGTCGCGTATCACGTGACCAAATGGGAGCGCGGCTACACGAAGGTCATCAACATTCAGGGCTCGGACCATCACGGCACGATCGCGCGGGTGCGCGCCGGCCTGCAAGGACTCGGCGTCGGCATTCCCAAGGGCTATCCCGACTACGTGCTGCACAAGATGGTGACCGTCATGCGCGACGGCCAGGAAGTGAAGATCTCCAAGCGCGCGGGCAGCTACGTGACGGTGCGGGATCTGATCGAATGGTCGGGCGGCCTCACGCCGGGCCACGAAACCGCGCCTGACCAGATCGACGAGGACACCATCCGCCGCGGCCGCGACGCCGTGCGCTTCTTCCTCATTTCGCGCAAGGCGGATACCGAATTCGTGTTCGACATCGACCTCGCGCTCAAGCAGAACGACGAAAACCCGGTCTACTACGTGCAGTACGCGCACGCGCGCATCTGCACGATTCTCAGCGACTGGAAGGAACGCTACGCGGGCGACGTGTCGAAGGCGGCGCAGGCCGACCTTTCGCCGCTGTCGAGCGACCGTGCGATGGCGCTGCTCAACAAGCTCGCTGAATTTCCGGAGATGCTCGCCCACGCCGCCGACGAGCTCGCGCCGCACGCGGTCGCGTTCTATCTGCGCGACCTCGCTGGCGAATTTCACTCGTTCTACAATGCGGAGCGCGTGCTCGTGGACGAAGAGAAGGAACGCACCGCGCGCATCGCGCTGCTGGCCGCCACGCGCCAGGTCCTCGAAAACGGTCTCGCGACCATCGGCGTTTCCGCTCCTCGAAAGATGTAATCGTCCGCTGCCCCGCTACGCGCACCGAAATTCGGAATTTTCGGCGTGCGCGGACGGGAGCCTGGCGCAGGCGTGTCTTGACCCACGGCTATAATCGTCGCCCAACCAGAAGACTTTCACGCAGGTGATTCATACGATGGCACAACCACGCCGTACATCGAAGCAGTCGAAACAAACCGGGGGGACGTTTATCGGCATCGTGCTGGGCCTGATCGTCGGCCTCGCGATCGCCGTGATCGTCGCGCTCTACATCACGCGCGCGCCCACGCCCTTCGTGGCGAAGGTCGCGCCGCCTGCGGACGCCAACTCCGCACCCGCCGCCGCGCAGCCGTACGACCCGAACCGTCCGCTGCAAGGCAAGTCGCCGGGCCAGGCCGTGCCGCAAGCCGCGCAGCCTGCGCCGCCGAACACCGCGCCGGGCCAGACCAACAACCAGACGCAGTCGTCGGGCGTGCTCGACGAGCCGCAAATCGTCGAGGTGCCGCCGTCGGCGGGTACTGCATCCGCGCCGAAGACCGCGAGCACGACGCCCGCGAAGAAGCCCGAAAGCGCGCCGAACGCAACGAGCAACGCCAACGCCACGCCGCCGAAGGGCGGCTCGGCGCCCGCTACGGCGAAGGCCACGCCGCCCGCGCCCGGCGAACCGAACACCGGTTATTTCCTGCAAGTGGGCGCATACAAAACCCAGGCGGATGCCGAGCAGCAGCGCGCGCGTCTCGGCTTCCAGGGCTTCGAATCGAAGGTCACGCAGCGCGATGCGGGCGGTGTGACGTACTATCGCGTGCGCATCGGGCCGTTCGCGAAGTTCGAGGACATGAACACCGCGCGTCAGCGGCTGTCCGACGCGGGCGTCGATACGGCCGTGATCCGTTTCTCGAAGCAATAACGCAGCAAACGAAATCGCGTGTGTGCGCGGCCGCGAGACGGCCGCGCAGGCGCAAGCGCCCGGGCGTTTAAGTGTGGCTTAAGCGTCGTATGTCCCACTTATGCACCTGCTTTTTGTTCCGTCGCGTATCCATTGCGTACCCTCTTCAATCATGAAAAAAATCTTTAGCGCGTTGGCTCTCTCCCTTGGCATCGCAGCCGCAGCGATGAGCGTCGCGAGTTCGGCGATGGCCGCGCCCACCGCAGGCAAGGACTACACCGTGCTGCAGGCGGCTCAGCCGATCGCGTCGCCCGCAGGCAAGGTCGAGGTCATCGAATTCTTCTGGTACGGCTGCCCGCACTGCAACGAATTCGAGCCGTACATCGAGGCATGGGCGAAGAAGCAAGGCCCGGACGTGGTGTTCAAGCGCGTGCCGGTGGCGTTCCGCGACGACTTCATCCCGCACTCGAAGATGTATCACGCGCTCGATGCGCTCGGCGTCGCCGAGAAGGTCACGCCGGCCGTGTTCAACGAGATCCACGTGAAGAAGAACTATCTGCTGACGCCGCAGGCGCAGGCGGACTTCCTCAAGACGCAGGGCGTCGATCCGAAGAAGTACATGGACGCGTATAACTCGTTCTCGACGCAAAGCGCGGTGCAGCGCGACGCCAAGTTGCTGCAGGATTACAAGATCGACGGCGTGCCGACGATCGTCGTGCAGGGCAAGTACGAAACCGGTCCGGCGATGACCAACAGCCTGCCGGGCACGACGCAGGTGATGGACTTCCTCGTTCAGCAAGTCCGCGACAAAAAGCTGTAATCCCGTTCGCCGGCATGACTGCAGTTCGCCTGAAGGTCTTCATCACCGGCGCATCGAGCGGCATCGGCCTCGCACTGGCCGAGGAATATGTAAAGCGCGGGGCCGTGCTCGGCCTCGTTGCCCGCCGCGCCGATTCCCTCGCCGCCTTCGCGGCCCGCCATCCTCAAAGCACCATCTCGATTTACCCCGCCGACGTGCGGGACGCCGACGCACTCGCCGATGCCGCGCGCCGCTTCATCGCGGAGCACGGCGCGGCGGATATCGTCATTGCGAACGCCGGCATGAGCCGCGGCGCGCTGACAGGCCACGGCGATCTCGACACCTTCCGCGCCGTGATGGACGTGAACTACTTCGGCATGGTCGCGACATTCGAGCCCTTCGTCGCGTCGATGACAACCGCGCGGCACGGGACGCTCGTCGGCATTGCGAGCGTCGCGGGCGTGCGCGGATTGCCGGGTGGCGGTGCGTACAGCGCGTCGAAATCGGCGGTGGCGAAATATCTCGAAGCCTTGCGCGTCGAGATGCGACCGCTTGGCGTAGCCGTCGTCACGATCGCGCCGGGCTACGTGCGCTCGGAGATGACCGCGCACAATCCGTATCGGATGCCCTTTCTCATGGACGCCGACCGCTTCGCCGAGAAAACCGCCGACGCGATCGAACGCAAGGTGCGCTATGCGACCTTTCCCTGGCAGATGCGCATAGCAGGCGCGCTGATGCACGCGTTGCCGCGCTGGCTCTACGACGCGCTCGCCGAGCGCGCTCCGCGCAAGCCCCGCGCGGGCGAGTGAAAAAAAACCGGCTGCGCACAAAACGCAGCCGGTTTTTCATTTGGCGGAGCGCCTGACCGGAATCATCCCGGTCAGGTCATCGGCACATCAGAACGCGATATAAGCCCGGTTGTTCGGCAACTCGTATCCGACATACACATGCCGGCCGAAGAAGAACGGCAGGCCGAAGTCGAAGAAGTTGGACATGCCCAACTGGCCGCCGAGACTATTGAAGGCGAACTTGCTCCTGCCCTGGGTCAGCGTGCTCGCGTTGGCGAGCAGGAACGGCACGACCGCGCTGTTGCCTTCCGTGCCGGCGATCGTCGTCGACAGTGACTGCTGCGAGCTCGGGCAATAGAACGCACTCGAACTCGAGCACAGCGGGAAGCTGTCCTGGAAGAAGTTGCCGTTCGATCCCGTGTCGAAGAACGTCTTGTACGTCTTCCCCTTGTAGGTGCCGCTCAGGTCGCCGTAGGGGTCCGTGCCGTACTTCGTCACGTTGCTCACCGAATTGTTGCTCTGCGTGCCGATGCCGAATATCAGCACGCCGGTCGCACTGGCCGCGCCGTTATCGGGGACCGGCGGCAACTGCACGATCACGCCGTTGTTGTTGACCGCGAACTTCGTGACGGGATTCGTCACCTGCTGCGCGAGCGGCACGGCGACGGGCGAGCAATTCGCGCCGTTATTGCACGAGAAGTACATTGCGTTGAGCGACGTGCTTACGCATCCGTTGCCGCAGTCGTACGTTTGCGGGCCGATGCCGAGAATGCCGTTCGCGCCGATGTCGTCGATCGTATTTTCGTCGCTGCCGGACGGACAGCCGTTATCGCCGGTCGGCGCCGCCGACGCGTCGAGGTCGCCGATGATCTGGATCGGCACGTTCGACGCGACTTCCGTACCCATCTTCACGTCGGCGGTGCGCACGGTGCCCCACGTATAGCCGTCGGCGAAGCCCGCGCATTCGGCGAGTTGACCGCCGTTCGATGCGCGCGAACCGGGCAGGCTGCCGAGCACGGATTGCGCCGCCGATCCGAGAATGCGCAGGCCGAACGACGCTGTATCGAGCTGAATGTTGTTGATCTGCTGGCACACCGACGAGCCCGGCGCGCACACCGTCACCGACACGTTCGGAATGTTGACGAAGCCCGCGACGCCCGAGTTGACGTTGATCGGCACCGCGTTCGTGCCGTTGGGCGCGATGGGCTGCGCGTTCGCGCTGCTGGTGCTCGAGCTGCCGCCACCCGAGCCGCCGCCGGACGAGCCGCCGCTGCTGGAACTGGAGTCGCCGCCGCCGCCGCCGCCGCACGCCGCGAGCATGACGGAAAGACAGAGCACGCCGAGCCAGCGGGCGAAGCCGCCGCGTCGGGAGGAAGAGATGGCGGGATCACCGCTTGTCGTTCGATGCATACTGAGACTCCCGTCGCTTACTGGATATCGCTGGCGGACACGCCGGCGGGCAACGATTGCGGCAAATACGCGCTGCCCGCGAACGAGCCCATGTGACCGCCCGATTCCACGACGAGCCCGGAACCCTGCACGCTCACCGGCCCACGGCCGCCGCGTGCGGCGCGCTGCGCCTTCAGGCCCTGCTGATACTGCGGGAAATAGTTGCCGAGCAGGCTGGCGAGATCCGGCACGCGCGGCCCATGCCACGCGATGCCGAACACGACGCCCTGCGCGGACAGGTATTCATTGACGATCGTGCCGCTCGCGAGCGTGGTCGAGCGAACGGTGTAGTTCGACGCCGATGTCGCCGATGCGTTCGACGCACCGCTTGCGACAGCTGCGCGCGCGACCGCTTTCGTGGATTCGGCGGTGGCGCCCTGCGGCGCGTTCATCGGCTCGCCGCCGAGCACTGCATAGGCGGGTGCAGCTGCGCACACGCTCAACGCGCCGGCGACGAACGCGAGCGCGCTTACAAGATGCCCATGACGGGATTGCTTCGGTGCCTTCACTGGGCCTCCTCTGGGTTACTGATTGCCCGCGCGCCTCTGCTCGCGGCCGGCTCTTGACGATTAAGTGACAGATGCGCCACTGGAATTCGTCCCTGTTTTTTCGACCACGGGATATCGCCAGTATGCCAGCCACGAGGAATAGACCAAACGTTCGCGAGCGCACACAATAAAAAACGCGAAGCGCAATGGTATGCGCTTCGCGTGACTTTACAACGCTGCGTACGTCGAATTGACGGCTACCTACGAAACGCCTCAGAAGCCGAGACTCGCGAGCAGATCGTCCACTTGCGATTGATCCTGCACGACGTCGCTGCGCCCTTCCGGATTGATCTGCGGTCCGTTGAGCAGGCCTTCCGGACTGCCGGTCGCCGACGACATCAGCGCCGCCGCCGATGCCGCGAACTGCTCGCGCCGCTCTGGCGCGATATTTTCGAGCAACACACCCAGCAATTGTTGCTCGATCAGATACACGACGTCCGTGATCTTCTTGATCACCTGCCCGGTCAGATCCTGAAAGTCCTGCGCGAGCATGATTTCGAGCAGCTGCGCGTTGGTCGCTTGGGTCCGCTCGGGCACGCTTTGCAGGAACGTGCGCGTCTGCGCGAGAAGCTCGCCCGCTTCGCCCTGCGCGAGCGGCGCCTCGTACCATTTGGCCCAGCGCGCATCGAGCGACTGCGCCTCCGTCTGCATCGCTTCCTGCACGGGCTTCGCGAGCTCGATCGCGTTGAGCGCGCGCTCGGCGGCCTGCTCCGTCATCGTCGCGACGTATTTCAACCGGTCGCGCGCGTCGGGCACGGCTTGCGCGGCGGCTTCGACCTGCTTGTCGAGGCCGAGCTCGCGCATCGAGTCGCGCAAGGTGCGCGTCAGTTGCCCGATGCGCGCGAGGATGCGATCGCTCGACGGATCGCCTTCGCTTTCGGCGACCGCGGCTGCGAATTCAGTGGTCAGATCGTTCACGATCAGCTCCCGGCTTTGGCCATCTTCTCGAGAATCTTGGTGAGCTTCTCGTCGAGCGTGGCGGCCGTGAAGGGCTTCACCACATAACCGTTCGCGCCCGCTTGCGCCGCCGCGATGATGTTTTCCTTCTTCGACTCCGCCGTCACCATCAGCACCGGCAGATGCGCGAGCGCCGCGTCCGCGCGGATCTGCTGCAGCATCGAAAGGCCGTCGAGGTTCGGCATGTTCCAGTCGGTGATCACGAAGTCGAAGCCGCCGCCGCGCAGGCGTGCGAGACCCGCCGCGCCGTCTTCGGCTTCGTCGACGTTGCCGTAGCCCAGTTCCTTGAGCAGGTTACGCACGATACGGCGCATCGTCGGAAAATCGTCGACGACGAGGATCTTCATGTTCTTGTCCATCTTTACTCCCTTGAGTTCTCAACGCGGCCGCGCCGCTTAAATCCAAAAAGTTCAGACGCGCTGCACGCGTTCGCCCATCGAGGCAAGGCGCGCCATCACGCGCCGGCTCATTTCAGAGAGCGGCGCGACTTCGCTTGCGCCGCCCATTGCAATTGCTTCGCGCGGCATGCCGAACACCACGCAGCTCGCTTCGTCCTGCGCGAGCGTGTATGCGCCCGCCTGCTGCATGTCGAGCAGACCGGCGGCGCCGTCGCGGCCCATGCCGGTCAGGATCACGCCGATGGCGTTCTTGCCCGCGTGCTGCGCCGCCGAGCGGAACAGCACGTCGACCGACGGCCGATGCCGGTTTACCGGCGGTGCATCCGACAGATGCGCGACATAGTTCGCCCCGCTTCGCGCGAGCACCAGATGCGCGTGGCCCGGCGCGATATAGGCGTGACCCGGCAGCACGCGCTCGCCGTGCTCGGCTTCCTTCACGGTGATACGGCACAGGCCGTTCAGGCGCTGCGCGAACGACTTCGTGAAGCCCGGCGGCATGTGTTGCGCGATCAGCACCGCGGGCGCATCGGGCGGCAGCGGCACGAGCACTTCGCGGATGGCTTCCGTGCCGCCCGTCGAAGCCCCGACGATCACGAGCTTTTCCGTCGACACGAGCGGGTTGTTGAAATGCGGCGCGGGCTTGTGCGCAGCTGCGTTCGACGGCGCGCCCGCCGCGTGCGTGGTCTGCTTCACGCGGGCGCGCGACGCGGCGCGAATCTTGTCCGCGAGCTTTTCGGCGTAGTCGAGCATGCCGTCGCGAATGCCGACCTTCGGCTTCGTGACGAAATCGACCGCGCCGAGCTCCAGCGCGCGCAGCGTGATTTCGTTGCCGCGCTCGGTCAGCGACGACACCATCACGACCGGCATCGGCCGCAAGCGCATCAGCTTCTCGAGAAAATCGAGGCCGTCCATGCGCGGCATTTCGACATCGAGCGTGAGCACGTCCGGGTTGTGCAGCTTGATCAGCTCGCGCGCGACGAGCGGGTCCGGCGCGGTCGCGCACACGTGCATGTCGGGCTGCGAATTGATGATCTCGGTCATCAGGCTGCGCACGAGCGCCGAGTCGTCGACGCACAGCACCTTGATCGTCGGCACGGCCTGCGCCTTCGTATTCGTTGCGTGGGTGAGTGTCATGCTTCCTCCACGGTCTTCATGCGCGATGTGAACAGTTCCGCGCGCGGCTTGCCCTGCGCCGTGAACAACTCCGCGCGCGGCTTCGCGACCGTCGCGTTCGACTGAAACAATTCGACGCGCGCACGCGCCTTCGCAAGCCGCTCGGCGCGCTCTTCCGGCGTGCGCTGCACGAGCGCCTGCTCGCGTTCGACCACGATCGGATCGTGCGCGGTCTTCAGCTTCTTGACCATCACCTGGCCCGAGCGCGGCATGAACGCGACCTTGCGCGGATGCATGCCCTGCAAATCCTCGGCGACGATGCGAATCTTCTCCAGGGCGAGATAGCGCCGCACGAACTCCGAATTGCGATCGCCGATGTTGATGGTCGTCATGCCCGCGAGCACCGCGCCGCCGCCGAACACCTTCGCTTCGAAGCGCTCGCGCCGGCCGCCGCGCTTGATGAGCTCGTTGATGAGCACTTCCATCGCGTAGGCGCCGTAGCGCATCGAATCGGACGATGCATGCGACGCGTCGGAACCGTCGTCGGGCAGCATGAAGTGATTCATTCCGCCGATGCCCGCCGTGCGGTCATTGATGCACGCCGCCACGCACGACCCGAGCACGGTGACGAGCACCATGTCCTCGCTCGTCATGTAGAACTCGTTCGGCAGGAGCTTTACGCCCGGCTTCTTGAAATGATTGTCGAAATAGAGATTCGACGCGATCGGCAGTCCGCTCATGCCGCCTCCCCAGCGAGCGCGCGCTGCGGCTTTGCCGTCGGCTTCAGGTCGCGCGACAGCTCGTACACGGTCTGCCCGCGCAGCCTGAACGCCTGCGATACATACGTGAAGTTCTCCGAATGCCCCGCGAACAACAGCGCGCCCGGCTTCATCAGCGGTTCGAAGCGCGAAAGCACTTGCCCTTGCGTCGGCTTGTCGAAGTAGATCATCACGTTGCGGCAGAAGATCGCGTCGAACGGGCCTTTCACGTCGTAGCGCGCATCCGTCAGATTGACGCGGCCGAAGTTCACCATCGCGCGCAGTTCCGGGCGCACTTTCACGAGCCCCGCGTGCGAACCCGTGCCCTTCAGGAAGAAACGCTTGAGCCGCTCGACGGACAACGCCTTCACCTGATCGAGCGAATACACGCCCGCTTCGGCCTTCGCGAGCACCTGGCTGTCGATGTCGCTCGCGAACACCGTGCACTGGCGCGCCGCGTGCTCGCCCAGCGCTTCGACGAGCGTCATCGCGATGGAATACGGCTCCTCGCCCGTCGATGCCGCCGAGCACCACACAGAGAACGGCTGCTGCCGACGTTTCACGAACTCCGCGAGAATCGGAAAGTGATGCGACTCGCGGAAGAACGCCGTGAGGTTCGTGGTGAGCGCATTGACGAACGCTTCCCACTCGGCGTTGTCGTCGTTCGTTTCGAGGCGATCGAGATACTGCCTGAACGTGTCGATGCCGCAGGCGCGCAGTCGGCGCGCGAGGCGGCTGTACGCCATGTCGCGTTTGTGATCCGACAGCGAGATGCCCGCGCGCCGATGAATCAGCTCGCGGATGCGGGCAAAGTCCGCCGTCGTGAATTCGAAATCGCGCTCGACTTCCGGACCGCGCACACTGGCGGCCAGCTCGATGCGCGGGTTGCGCGTTGCCATCATGATGTTTCGTGCTTCCTTGACACCCTTAGCGGCGCCGGATGTGGCGCGTTCTTCGCGCGTGGCCATGCGGACTCGCGCGCGCCGTGCGTTTCGATGAAACGCCGGCTTTCGATCCTGATGCGCGATGCCTGCATGGCCGTGTTCGTTTCGGATTCGGTTAGAAGGTTTCCCAGTCGCCGTCGTCGGCGGTCGTCGCCTTGGCGCGCGGCGCGGGTGCGGACTTCACGACGCTGGCGGGCTTGACCGTCGGCTTGCTGGCGGGCTTGCCTGCTTCCTTGATAACGGCCGCTTCCGGCGCAACTTTCGCGTTTCCTGCGGGCGTCACGCGCTTTTCGACTGTCGGCGCGGGAACAGCCGAAGGCTCGATGCGCGCCGCCGGTGCCGACGCCTTGATGCGCGCCGCCGCCGTCGATGCGCTCGCGCGCACCGGCGCCGCGCTTTCGAGGCGCCATTGCGCGACCACGTCCTTCAACTGGCGCGTCTGCTCTTCGAGCGACGCCGCGGCCGCCGCCGCCTGCTCGACGAGCGCGGCGTTCTGCTGCGTCACGCTGTCCATCTGCGTGACGGCGCGGTTGACCTGCTCGATGCCGTCGGACTGCTCTTCGGACGCCGCGCTGATTTCGCCCATGATGTCGGTCACGCGGCGCACCGCCTGCACGATCTCGCCCATGGTCTGGCCGGCGCGCGCGACGAGTTCCGTGCCGCTGTCGACCTTCGCGGCCGAATCGCCGATCAGTGCCTTGATCTCCTTTGCCGCCGCCGCGCTGCGTTGCGCGAGCGAGCGCACTTCACCTGCGACCACCGCGAAGCCGCGGCCTTCCTCGCCCGCACGCGCCGCTTCGACGGCCGCGTTCAACGCGAGAATGTTGGTCTGGAACGCGATGCCTTCGATCACGCCGATGATGTCGACGACCTTGCTCGAGCTCGACGCGATCGCGTGCATCGTCTCGACGACCTGCTCCACGACCGCGCCGCCCCGCGACGCGATATCCGATGCGCTCACCGCGAGCTGGCTTGCCTGGCGTGCGTTGTCGGCGTTCTGCTTCACGGTGCTCGTCAGCTCTTCCATGCTCGACGCCGTTTCCTGCAGTGACGCCGCCTGCTCCTCCGTGCGCTGCGACAGATCCGTGTTGCCGCTCGCGATTTCATGCGCGCCGACATCGATCGATTCCGCGCCGCGATGCACCGAGCCGACCATCGCGGTCAGGTTGCCGCGCATGCGTTCGATGCCCGCGAACAGGCGGCCGATTTCGTTGGTCCGGTCGGTGTGCGCGGACTGCGTGAGATCGCCGCGCGAGATGCGGTCGAAGTGATCGACGGCATCGTTGATCGGCTTGACGATGAGGCTCGAGAGCGCCATGCGGGTGCCGATCAGCATCAGCACCGCGAGCACGAGCACCGCGCCGATCGCCATGTTGAGCGCCGCGATATGCGAAGCCGTGCTCGTGCGCGAACGTTCCGCGTGCTCCTGATGCGACGCCACCGCGGCCGTCACCGCCTGATCGAACGAGACGAACATCGGGCTGATCTTCGTGTCGGCGATCGCGTGATACGCGGCCATGTCGTTCGCACGGATTGCGGCGAATTCCGGCTCCACGCCGGTCTTCACGAGCGCGTCGCGTTGAGCCACGAGCGCGTCGAGCGTTTCCTTCGGCAGCATCGGCTTCGGCGTGTCGAGGTAGAGCTTCCAGTTTTCGTTGCTCTTGTCGAGCAGATACTGGCCGCGATCGATCGCCTTCTTCGCTTCTTCCGTGCTGCCCGCTTCGGTGAGCGAGCGCACGCGGTCGAGCGTGATGCGCGAGCGCAACAAATACGACGACGTTTCCGACAGCGCGCGCATCGCGACCAGGTCTTCCTGCGCGAGCGACGCGAGCGATGCGCCGGCGGAGTTGAGCCCGGTGAGCGCGAGCGCGCCGATCAGCGCCGCGCATCCGGTGAACAGCAAGGCAACGAGCGTGAGCGTCGTGCGGATCGACAACTTCTTCAGCATGGCTTCTTTCTCGCTTCGCTCGTTATGCGGCGACGGAGTCGATCAACTCCATCTCGCGGCTCGTCATGAGCTTTTCGATGTCCATCAGGATCAGCATGCGGCCGTCGACCGTGCCGAGACCGGTCAGATATTCCGTCGCCAGCGTGCCGCCGAATTCGGGCGCGGGCATGACCTGCTCCTGCGTGAGCGTGAGCACGTCCGACACGCCGTCGACCACCATGCCGACCACGCGATGCGCGACGTTCAGGATGATCACGACCGTCTGGTTGTCGTACTCGACGCGGCCCAGATTGAACTTGATGCGCATGTCGACGATCGGCACGATGATGCCGCGCAGGTTGATCACACCCTTGATGAACGCGGGCGCATTCGCGATGCGTGTAACGTTGTCGTAGCCGCGAATTTCCTGCACCTTCAGGATGTCGATGCCGTATTCCTCGGCGCCGAGCGTGAACACGAGGAATTCCTGTCCGGCGGCTTCGGCGTGCTGGGCGTCGCGACGCATGGTGCCGGTCTGCGATGCGTTTTGAATCGATTGAATGTCTGCCACGAGAGCTCCCTTTTGGCCTGTCGTTGGTCTGATGGTGTTAGTGAGAGTGCGCGCCGTGCTGTGCGCGCGATTCGCGGTTGAGCGCGGCCACGTCGACGATCAGCGCGACACTGCCGTCGCCCAGGATGGTCGCGGCGGAAATGCCGTGCACCTTGCGGTAATTCGTTTCGAGGTTCTTGACGACGACCTGCTGCTGGCCGACGAGCTCGTCGATCAGCATCGCAAAGCGGCGTCCTTCCGTCTGCATGATGGTGACGATGCCCTGCGTGGGCTCGGTGCGCGCGCCTTCGACGTCGAACACGCGATGCAGCGCGACGAGCGGCAGATATTCGCCGCGCACACGCACGACGCGCTCGCCGTTCGCGACCGTGTAGATGTCTTCGGCGACCGGCTGCAGCGACTCCATCACGAAGTTCAGCGGCAGAATGAAGATCTCGTTGCCGACCTTCACCGACATGCCGTCGAGAATCGCGAGCGTGAGCGGCAGCACGATCTTCGTCGTCGTGCCCGCGCCCTGGCGCGACATGATTTCGACATGGCCGCCCATCGACTGGATGTTGCGCTTCACCACGTCCATGCCGACGCCGCGGCCGGAAATATCGGTCACCTGTTCGGCGGTCGAGAAGCCCGGCATGAAGATGAGTTGCCAGACTTCTTCGTCGCTCATGGACTCGGAAACCTGCATGCCCTGCTTCTGCGCCTTCGCGAGAATCTTGTCGCGGCGCAGGCCGGCGCCGTCGTCGCTCACTTCGATGACGATGTTGCCGCCGTGATGCGCCGCCGACAGCACGAGCTGGCCGGTGGTGGACTTGCCCGCCGCGCGGCGCGCTTCCACGGTCTCGATGCCGTGATCGAGCGAGTTGCGCACGAGGTGCGTGAGCGGATCGATGATGCGCTCGATCAGGCTCTTGTCGAGCTCGGTCGCCTGACCGAACGTGACGAGCTCCACTTCCTTGCCGAGCTTGCCGGCGATGTCGCGCACGAGGCGCGGGAAGCGGCTGAATACGTAATCCATCGGCATCATGCGGATGGACATGACGGCCTCTTGCAGGTCGCGCGCGTTGCGCTCGAGCTGCGCCATGCCGTTGAAAAGACGGTCGTGCAAGGCGGGATCGAACGTGCTCGTGGTTTCCGCGAGCATCGCCTGCGTGATGACGAGCTCGCCCACCAGATTGATGAGCTGATCGACCTTCTCCACGCCGACGCGAATCGAGCTGCCTTCCGCCGATGCGGCGGCCTGCGGGCGCCCTTTCTTCTCGGCGTCGCTCGCCGCGGATTTCGTCGGTTGGGCAGCGGACGGGACCTGCAAGCCCGCCGCCGCCGCCGATTCTTCTTTCACTGCTTCCTTGCCAGCCGCGGATGCGGGCGCTGCGTGCGCCTGCGATTGCTTCGGCTCCTCGTGTAGCGTGGGTTGCACTGCCGGTACTGCTGGCGCTGCTTCGGCGGATTGCGCCGCCGCGTCGCCACGGCCGATCGTGATCTGCGTTTCGTCGATCACGAAGCAGCACACGGCGACGATATCGTCGGCCGGGACGTCCGAGTCGAGCCAAACCACATACTCGGCGTCCGTCTTCTTGTCTCCGACGATGCTTCCCAGATTCCCCAGCTCCTCGATCAGAGTCGCCAGGTCCTTCTCGCCCACCCCCCGTAGCGTAATTTTCAGGTGGGGTCCTGCTTCCGCCGCCGGCGTGCCGGCAGCGGCTCCTGCATTCGTGTTCCCATCGGTCAGCTCGAACGCGCCGTCCCAGTTGCCGTCGTCCTCGATCGCGTCCGTCGCCTGCGCGATCACATGCACGGGCGGCGCGTTCGGGCCTTCGTAGGCGGGCGCGGCGTTCATGGTCGCCGCTTTGCTTGCCGCTTCGTTCTCCGTGCCCGGCAGCGCGGGCGGCTCGATCTGGCTCGCCTGGCCGCCTTCGGCGTGCTCGTTCTTCAGGCGTTCCAGCTTTGCGCAGATCGCCGCGGCCGCGGCCGCATCCGGCTCCGCGCTCGCGCGATAAGCGGCAAGCTGATCCGAGAGCACGTCCTTCGTCGCGAGGAACGTGTCGATCATGTCGCGGCGCAGGACGAGCTCGTTGTTACGCGCCCGGTCCAGCAGCGATTCGAGGATGTGGGTCGTTTCGGTGAGCGCGGTGAAGCCGAATGTCGCCGCGCCGCCCTTGATCGAATGCGCCGCGCGAAAGATCGCCGCGAGGTCTTCCGGGTCCGGATTCGCGATGTCCAGAACGAGCAGCAGTTGCTCCATCTGCGCGAGCAGTTCATCCGCTTCGTCGAAGAAGGTTTGATAGAACTGGGTAATGTCGAGTGTCATGCTTGAGTCACCATCGGCGCGTTCGTGCGCGGGTTGTCTTTGGCTTTCGCTTCAGTTCAGTTCAGTGCTGCGTGTCTTCAGAGAGCGCGGCAACCAGTTCGGTCAGCAGGTCCGGATCGAGCGGTTTCTCGATCCAGCCCGTCGCGCCCGCCGAGCGCGCCGCGTCCTTGAACGGCTCACCGCCTTCGGTCGTGAGGACCAGAATCGGCGTCGCCCGGTAGGCGCGGTTCGCGCGCAGCGCCACGATCAGATCGAGCCCGCTTCTGCCCGGCATGTGCTGGTCGGTCAGGACGAGATCGAAGTGCTCCGCGAGCGCCCACTCCAGCCCTTCGTCGCCGTCCGACGCGACGGTCACTTCGTAACCCGCCGTCGCCAGCGTCGCCGAGAGGATTTGCCGCATCGCGGCTGAATCGTCGATTGCCAGAATGTTTTTGATCATGTTTGTCTCTTGCCGTGATGACGGTCGAAACGTGCCGAGTCTTGAGCCTGTTTTTCGGGGAATTTGCTCACCGCGCCGCAGGCCTGGCCGCGCTACCGCCGATGAAGCCGAACGAGGCCGATGGCTTGCCTTGCGCATCCGTGCCGTTGTCGAGCGTGGCGCCCGGGGAGCCGTCGTCGCGCAGCATCGACATTTCAGTCTTGCGATTGAGCACGATGACGCTGATGCGCCGGTTCTCCGGATCGAGCGGATCTTTCTTGTTCAGGTTCTGCGTGGAGGCGAGTCCGAGCACGCGCATCACTTTCGCTTCGTCCATGCCGCCCGCGACCAGCTCTCGCCGCGACGCGTTCGCGCGGTCCGCCGACAGTTCCCAGTTGCTGTAGCCCTTTTCGCCGCCCGCGTACTTCACGGCGTCGGTGTGTCCCTGCACGACGATGTGGTTCGGCACGTCGTTCAGCGTTCTGCCGATCTCGCGCAGGATGTCGCGCATATAAGGCTGCACGGCGTCGCTGGAGAGCGCGAACATGGGGCGTTTCTGGGTATCGACGATTTCGATGCGCAAGCCCTGTTGCGTCGACTCGATGCGGATTTGCTGCTTGAACTGGTGCAGCGTCGGATTAGCCTCGATC
Source organism: Caballeronia turbans (assembly GCA_001544655.2). Lineage (GTDB taxonomy): Bacteria > Pseudomonadota > Gammaproteobacteria > Burkholderiales > Burkholderiaceae > Caballeronia > Caballeronia turbans. Next base: position 328,195 of record FCOD02000003.1, on the reverse strand, counting down.
GCCGCCATCAGCTTCACCTGGAGGTCGTGCAGGCGCACCTGCTCGCGTCGCTCCAGTTCGCCTTGCGCGGCCTTGAGCAGTTGCTCGTCGGTGTCGGACGAGGCGCGCTGCGCGAGTTGCGTGCTGCCATCGGACCTGCGCGCCGAACCCGCTTCGTTGCTGGAGATGTCGCGCCCGCCGCCGGTGATGATGCTGTTGTCCATGCCGACGCTCTTGCCGCCGACCATCGCGGCCTTGAGCGGCATGTTGAAGTACTCGGCGATGCCGCGCCGCTGCACCGGCGATGTCGACGAAAGCAGCCACATCAGCAGGAAGAACGCCATCATCGCGGTCATGAAGTCCGCGTACGCGAGCTTCCACGCGCCGCCGTGATGACCCTTCTTGCCGGCGACCACGCGCTTGATGAAGATGGGGCGTTCGCTGTCGTTGCTCATCGCTGTGCTCCGGTCACTTCGACTTGACCCGGCGCACGTGTTCTTCCAGCTCGGAGAACGACGGACGTTCCGTCGAGAACAGCACCTTGCGGCCGAACTCCACCGCGATCGCGGGCGCGTAACCGTTCAGGCTCGCGAGGATCGTCACCTTGATGCACTGAAACATCTTGGTCTGCTCCGCGACGCGCTGCTCCGCGACGTTCGCGAGCGGTCCGATGAAACCGTAGGAAAGAAGAATGCCGAGAAAGGTGCCGACGAGCGCCTGCGCGATCATCTCGCCGAGAATCGCGGGCGGCTGGTCGGCGGAGGCCATCGTGTGCACGACGCCCATCACCGCCGCGACGATGCCGAACGCGGGCATCGCGTCGCCAACCTTCGTCAGCGCGTGCGCGGGCGCCTCGCCCTCGACGTGATGCGTCTCGATCTCCTCGTCCATCAGGCTTTCGATCTCGAACGCGTTCATGTTGCCGCTGACCATGAGGCGCAGATAATCCGTCAGAAATTCGACGATGTGGTGATCGTTGAGAATCCTGGGGTACTGGCTGAAGACCGGGCTCTTCGACGGATCTTCGATATCCGCCTCGAGCGCGAGCGTGCCTTCCTTGCGCGCCTTCGCCAGCAGCACGTAGAGCAGGCCCATCAGCTCCATGTACATGTTCTTGTCGTACTTCGCGCCCTTGAAGAGCGTCGGGAGGACCTGAATGGTCGCCTTGATGGTCTTGACGTTATTGCCGAGGATGAACGCGCCGACGCCCGCGCCCCCGATCATCAGAATCTCGACCGGCTGCATGAGCGCGCCAAGGTGCCCGCCTTCGAGCGCGTAACCGCCAAAGACGGACAGCAATGTCACGAGCGATCCAACGAAAATCAGCACAGTCGAGTCCTCACGTTTTGATGCGGTAAGACCGCCGTTAAGTGGTTTACGGCACTCGACTGAAAAACTTTGGGGGCAAATCCGCGGGGACGGCAAACGGTAAACCCCGCGTGGAAGCGGGGCTGCGCTGCAAGTGCGGCTTCAGGCCGCGATGCGCGGCGCAGACGCCTGAGCGCCGGAGGATGCAACCGCCTTGCGCGTCTTGCCCGCGCGCGACGGCGGCTGGCACAGACCGCAGACATAACCCGTGCGCAGATCATAAGCGTGCGCGACGAAGCGCCCGCCGCAGCGCGTGCAGGCGTTCGTCTGCAACATCCCGGATTCGAAGTAGCGCACGAGTGTCCACGCGCGCGTGAGCGACAGCACGGGCTCGTCGCCATAAAGCGCGGCATGCTCCAGATAGAGGCGGTAGCTTTTCACGATCGCCTGGATGGTGCTCTGCGTGCCTCCGGCGCCGCCGTGCTGGTCGATGAACCGGTAGATGCCGTGAAACAGCGACGAATGAATGTTCGGCTGCCAGGTCATGAACCAGTCCGTCGAGAACGGCAGCATGCCCTTGGGCGGCGACGCGCCCTTGAGCTCCTTGTAGAGCTTGATGAGACGGTCGCGCGACAGGCTCGTTTCCGCTTCGAGCAGTTGCAGCCGCGCGCCCAGCTCAATCAACTCGATCGCCAGGGTGATTTCGCGGACTTCCCCGACCACGCTTTTCGTCGCCATCTGTTTTCGCGGGCGATTCAGGCGATCTGCTCGACGGGACCGTCGGCCAGCAGGATCGCTGCATGGGCGTGCGCGAGCGCAGCGCTCTTCTCCTTGTCGGCGAGCGATGAGAGAAGCGTGTGGTCGTCGAAACGAAAGCGGCACAGCAAATGGCTCGACGACGCGACTTTCACCGCCTGGGCGAGCGTGAGCGAGGTCAGCACTTGCGCGACCTGCTCGGAAAGCCCGAGGCGATACATCGCCGAAACGCGGTCTTCCTGAAGGAGCCGCTGTGCGAGGAGCAAGTACGACAGATTCACCTCGCGGATTTCCGCGAGCGTACTCGTATTGCTGATCGTCATGTTTTCCCCGAATCGATACTTTGGCTGGTCAGGCCCGGCGGGAACGTTTGCTCGAATTCGCAAAGGACAGCGAATGCGGCCCCGCGCACGTTGTCTGGTTTCGCTTCGATTGTCGCCGATGCTCGCGGCCGCGCCTGTCGGACAAACCTTCCGACAAGAAGACGGAGTTTCGCGAACTTTCATGTAGGAATATTTCTTACACGCCGAGCCCGCCGATTGCCGATCGGCAGACAGGAATATCGGCATTCATTCGTCTGACTTAATGCCGTAATTTCGTTTTATCGAGGCCGGGCGTGCCGGAGAGACAATACGAGCAACGTCCTCCGCTCGGGAACGGGAATTGCTTCCTAAAACCTGCGGTGTGTTTCACGCTTCAAATCCGTCGACAACGTCTTTTTCGGTGCAATTTTTGACTTCGTAACAGCACATGTTTCGCGCTGTAACAACGATAAGCGATTGAAAAATGACGTGAAATGCCGCTCTCGATACCGATAATGGGCAGTAAGGGATAACCCGGTCGCGATGGTTTTCAGCTCCGGGCCGATCTCGGGCGGCGTCTACACCATCACGCAGCCCGCCCGAATGGCATGTGTTGAGCGCTCGACCGGAGCGTGACTGCAATGCCTTACCTACATGGAGAGTCACGTTATGCGAATCGCACAAATTGCACCGTTGCACGAAGCAGTACCTCCGAAGTTTTACGGCGGCACTGAACGCGTCGTGTCTTATCTGACCGATGCGCTCGTCGAGCTCGGCCACGATGTAACCTTGTTCGCAAGCGGCGATTCCCAAACCAAGGCGACGCTCGACGCGGTGTGGCCGCGTGCGTTGCGTCTCGACCCGACCGTGCGCGACGCGCTCGCGCCGCACATGCTGTTGCTCGAAACCGTCCGCCAGCGCGCCCACGAGTTCGACGTGCTGCACTTTCACCTCGACTACATGCCGTTCCCGCTGTTCACGCAGATGGACACGCCGTTCGTGACGACGCTGCACGGCCGCCTCGACCTGCCGGAACTGCAGCCGATCTTCAACACGTTCACCAAGGCGAACGTCATTTCGATCTCGGATAACCAGCGCAGCCCGCTGCCGCAGGCGAACTGGCTGAACACGGTTTATCACGGTCTGCCGAACGAACTGCTGACGCCGCAGCCGCACAAGAAGCCGGAATATCTCGCCTTCCTGGGCCGCATCTGCCCGGAGAAGCGCGCCGATCTGGCGATCAGGATCGCGGCACAGAGCGGTCTGCCGCTGAAGATCGCCGCCAAGGTGGACAAGGCCGACCAGGAATACTTCAAGTCGACGATCGAGCCGCTGCTCTCGCAGGCGCATGTCGAGTTCATCGGCGAGATCACCGAGGCGCAGAAGCCGGAATTCCTGTCGGGCGCGAAGGCGCTGCTCTTCCCGATCGACTGGAACGAGCCGTTCGGTCTGGTGATGATCGAGGCGATGGCCTGCGGTACGCCGGTGATCGCGTTCAACCGTGGCTCGGTGCCTGAAGTGATCGATCACGGCGTGACGGGCTTTATCTGCGAAGACGTGCCGGGCGCAGTCGGCGCGCTGCAACGTCTCGATGAGCTGTCGCGCACCGAAATCCGCGCGCAGTTCGAACGCCGATTCAGCGCACACACGATGGCGCAGAACTACGTCGAGAGCTATACCGCGATGCTCCAGGCCGCGAAGCGCCCGGTGCTGCGTCAGGTTGCAGTCGGCTGATACCGCCGCCTGTTTGTCAAAATCGCATCGAATGCCGCCCGCTGCCGGGCGGCATTTTTTTATGCACGCGCCCTTCGGGCGCTGCGCTTTCCCCGCCCATAAGGAAGAATCCGAAGTCCAGTCCGATGCCCGTGAATCGAGAGCCGATCGACCATTTTTGACAGTTCGCAAAAGACTCCGCGCTTAAACTCCGCTGCGCAAGCGCGCCACGCGTTCTTGTTTTAAATCAACGGCTTTTCATTCTTTCACGAAGGCAGAATCATGCATTTGTCGAAGCGTCTCGGCGCTGAAGTTTTCGGTACTTTCTGGCTCGTGCTGGGCGGCTGCGGAAGCGCCGTGCTCGCCGCTGCCTTTCCTCAACTCGGCATCGGTTTCGCCGGCGTTTCGCTGGCATTCGGTCTCACGGTGCTCACGATGGCTTACGCCATCGGTCACGTTTCCGGTTGCCACCTGAATCCGGCTGTGAGCATCGGTCTCGCGACGGCTGGCCGCTTCCCGGTGCGCGATCTCGTGCCGTACATCGCCGCGCAAGTGATCGGCGCGACGCTCGGCGCATGGGTCATCTACCTGATCGCCACGGGCAACCCGAACTTCGAATTCGCGTCGAGCGGATTTGCCGCGAATGGCTTCGGCGAACACTCGCCGGGTCATTTCTCGATGGCGGCGGCGCTGGTCTGCGAAGTCGCGATGACGTTCTTCTTCCTGTTCGTGATCCTCGGCGCCACCGACGACCGCGCGCCGAAAGGCTTCGCGCCGCTCGCGATCGGCCTGTGCCTGACGCTCATTCACCTGATTTCGATTCCGGTCACCAATACGTCGGTGAATCCGGCGCGCTCGTCGAGCCAGGCGTTCTTCGTCGGCGGCTGGGCGCTCGACCAACTGTGGCTGTTCTGGATCGCGCCGATCGTCGGTGCCATTCTCGCGGGCGTGCTTTATCCGGCTCTGACGCGCCAGAAATAAGCGTCGGCGGAAAAATCAGCAGTAAAGGAAAACGGGCGCGACAGGCGCCCGTTTTTGTTTTTGCGCCACGGCGCGCCTTCGAATGATTAAACGGGCGCGACAAATGTAATGCCGAATTACGCAGCCTGCTTATGAATTGTCTCGGCGCCCTTTTCGCCACGAAACAGGATGACGCGAAAGCGCCGCCCGGTAAGGCGTTCAGCGATATCGCCCGATCAAGTCCGCTTCCCGCGTCCCTTACGCCGCCCTTGCACACCGTAACAAGTCCTCGAAGCATGTAAGACGGCGGGCGCTTACATTGAACTCATGCGACACACGTCGCCTTAAAGGAGAAAGACAATGAAGCGCATCGTCACCCAAATGCTCGTCGCGACCGGCCTTGCAATCGGTGCTGTGGGAGCGGCTCAGGCTCATAGCGATCTGCACATCGGCGTTTCGCTCGGCGCGCCGGCTTACGTGGCGCCGGCTCCGGTGTACGTGCGTCCTGCGGTGCCGGCGTATGGCGCGCCGTACTATCGCCATGAAGCGCCGCGCTGGCACCGTGGCTACGACCACGACTATGGCCGCTATGACCGCGCCGGCTGGAACCACCGCGGCTACGGCAACAACTGGGGCCACCGCGGATAAGCGCAAAGCGCCGCCGGCGAACCCGGCGGCCCGGCGCCACGGACGCTCAGTCGGGCGTCTGTCCCGGCGACGCCAGCTCGTCGCGGATACTGAACAGCTTGCGCAAATGGTGCGCGACGCCGGCCTCGAAGTTGTTCCCGACGCGCGGCACGTTCGGCAGCCGCTTGATGAGATCGGGGTTCGCGTTGTTCATCATGAACGGATGCCCGGCAGTTTCGAGCAGGTCGATATCGTTCATGTTGTCGCCGAACGCGACGCACTGCGCGGTATCGACATCGAGCCGCTCCAGCACGAAACGCAGCGCCCGTCCTTTTGATACGTCCGACGTCATCACTTCGAGGCAATCCGGCAGCGAATACGTGACGTAGAGCGAGTCGCCGAATTCCCGCTCGAGATTCGCGGCGATTTCCTTCAGATCGGCCGGATCGCCGATATACAGCACTTTCGCGATGTTCTCGCCATCATGCTCGCGCAGATCCATCACCTCGTACTTGAAGCCTGAATCCTGGTGAAAGACCAGCAGTTCGGGCGCGTGGCGGTCGATGAGCCAGGCGTCGTCGGCGAACAGATTGACGATGACGCGCCCATGCGCGCCCGCGAGATCCGGCTGCACGAGTCGGCGCACGGCGGCGGGATCGAGGTCGCGCGAGTAGATGCGTTCGTCGCCGGGCGCATGCACGCGCGCACCGTTCGACGTGATCAGATAGGCGTCGACGCCGAGCAGATCGCGAATGCCTGCGACGTCGCGGTAGTGCCGGCCCGTCGCGATGATGATGGGCACACCGCGCGCCGCCAGCGTGCGCACGGTTTCAGCGGTGAAGGGGTCCAGCTGATGGTCGCTGTTGAGAAGCGTACCGTCGAGATCAGTAGCGATGACCGAGTACATGACTGCCTTTGTGGTGCCGCAAAGCTCAGTATTTTATCGCGCCGGTCTGCCGGCAGCCCCGAATGCGGACGCCGCGCGCCGCGCCAGTTCGAGCGCGCCCGCCGCCGAATCCGCGCGCGGCGCTCGTACCCGTTCCCGCAACGCGGCCGGCACGAACGGCTCGTACGGCACGGCGAGTCCGCCGCACAACGCGACTGGCAACGCGCCCGACTTATCCAGCGCCGAGACCAGACGCTCTATTTCGAGTGCCGCGCGTTTGAGCAGCCGCGCCGCGACCGGATGATCGTGGAACTCGAACACGGTCGGCGCGAGCGTCGCGTAGGCGGTCTGGTTCGCGGCGCAGAGCCACACGACGAGACTGTCGCGATCCGTCGCGCCGGTGCGCGCGAGCAGCGCACGCGACCATTCGTCTTCCGCCGCGCGTCCATCGAGCACGCGCTGAAGATGAACGACCGCGCGCAAACCAAGCCACGCGCCGCTGGCTTCATCGCCGCTCGGGAAGCCGTAGCCGCCCGCGATGCGGCAAACGCCCGCCTCGTCCAGCGACGCCGCGATGCTGCCCGTGCCGAGCGCGACGATCACGCCGGATTTGCCGCCGTGCGCGCCGAGCACGGTCGTGTAGGCGTCGCTTTCGACGCTCAGCGCGTGCACGTCCGGCGCGCACGCATGAAACGCCGCGAGCCAGTCCGCGTTGTTCACACCCGCGAGTCCGCAGCCGAGCACGCAGTTGCGCCAGTCGAAGGGCAGCGCCGCGGCGTCGAACGCGCGCCGGCACGCATCGCCGATGGATTGCCAGGCGCGTTCGACCCCAAGCCCGAGACCCGAAGGCCCGCCGCTCGCGCGGGCGAGTTCGGTGCCTTGCGCGTCTGCGAGGACCACGCGCGTTCCGCTTCCGCCGCCGTCGATGCCGAGCAGGAAGCCTTTGAATTCCGATGTCGAAGATGTAGTCATGCGCGCAAGCTTACCGGTGGCCACGGCGCGCGCCAATCGGCCGAATGGCATAGATGGCGCGGCGCGAACGTTCGGCTATGCTGGCGCGATCCAGAACAATGACGAGGACTCGCAATGGCAGACACCGATCACATCCGCTGCGCCTGGGCCACGACCGACGCGATGATCCAGTACCACGACGACGAATGGGGCGTGCCCTCGCGCGACGATCAGCATCTGTTCGAAATGCTCGTGCTGGAAGGCGCGCAAGCCGGCCTTTCCTGGTCGACGATCCTCAACAAGCGCGAAGGTTATCGGGCGCTCTTCGCGGCGTTCGACATCGACGAGGTGGCGCGCTTCACCGAGAAGGACATCGAGCGGATCGTGCAGGATGCGCGGGTCGTGCGTAACCGGGCGAAGATCGAATCGGCGGTGCTCAATGCGCGGGCCGTGCAGCAGATCCAGCAGGAACACGGCTCGTTTGCAGACTTCGTCTGGTCATTCGTCGACGGCAAAACCATCGACACGCCGCGCGATGCCGCGAACCCCACGCCCGCGTCCACGCCTGAATCGGATGCATTGAGCAAGGCGCTCAGGAAGTACGGCTGCAAGTTCGTCGGCACGACCATTTGCTACGCCTTCATGCAGGCCACGGGCATGGTCAACGATCACGCCGCGAGTTGCCTTTCGCGAGGAGAACCCAAGACCAAACGGAAGGTCGTGGCCAAATCCGCACATTGAGGCAATTCCTATGCGGAAAATTTTTGCTTTTTGACAACATATTTGAGCACAGCACGCACACATAAGGGTAAATCCTTATGGAAGGCGAGTTTTTTGCAGAGAAGCACGCGCAATCGCCCGAACTGCAAGGGTTTTGGCCGGGTTTTCCGCACTGCACGAACGTACGGCCCGTGTAAAAATGGCGTCCTCGCGTGCGCTGGCGCACCTTTTTACCGGACCGAACCGTTATAACTGACGGCGTACGGACCGTTCACTGAGTGTAGAAATCCGACGCGAGCACACGGGGCCTTGTGAGACCGCAGGCCCAGGCCGGGAAACCGCCATGCTCGAGGCAGTGTCCGGGCGGCGAAGCGTTGATTCAGGTTGCATCACTTTCGCAACGACGCCGCCGCTTTCGGAAAGCAGGTGCAGGTTCTCGAATACATAACGCTTGGCCGCTGCGCAGGGGCGCAGGGGAGATGATCATGAAAAGCTTGAACTTCCTGACCCATCAGGAGATTTTCAACGGCGCGGTACAGCATCTTTTCGTGCAAGGGCAAGCGGCTCTGCTGCCGCGCGGCGGCGGCGCGTATCGCGGATATTGCGGCGGCTGTCCTGTCGGGAGCTTCATCAAGCCGCGCGACTACATCACCGCGATGGAAGGCGTGCCCATTCGCTACATCGCGAAGCCGCCCGAGCAGGTGCCGGCGTACATGGATGTCGGCGTCGCGGCGCTCAGGCGCGCGCTGCTTCGTGCGCGCATCAACGTGTTCGATCCCAACACCGTCGAATTGCTCTCCTGCCTGCAGAACGTGCATGACGTCTTCGGCAGATGGGAATGGCGCGAGCGTCTGACATCGATCGCGCGTCAGTTCGGGCTGTCCGCCGAACTTCTCAAAACGGCTGCGTGATATTGCAGGTGCTGTGATGTTGAGCCCTATTACGATGTTGAGCCTGAAGGAGATTTACGAGCGCGTCAGCGAGCACTTGCTGACGCAGCGTGCGGTGTCCGAAGACGACAACGGGTCGTGCCGGCTCCGCAGTCCGGAAGGCCGCAAGTGCGCGATCGGCTCGCTCGTGCGCGACGATCTGTATGAGCCGGAGCTGGAAGGCGTCGGGATCTCGTACTATCGGCACGCGCGCGACGGCGAGCTGCTGCGCGCGCTGTACGCATCGAACGTGAATGCCTACGATCCGAACGTCATCGATCTGCTGATCGAGCTGGAGGAAGTGCACGATTACGCCGATATCTCCGATGGGCCGGATCAGCTCGCGGCGCTCGGAAAGCGTCACGCCTTCGTGTGACGCCTGCAATCCTGTAGTTCGAGGCACAAACAAAACGGCGGTGCGCCCTTACGGGTCGCACCGCCGTTTTGCCATGCGGGTGAGGACCCGAAAATCCTCGCCCGCGAAAGGCGCTTAGTGCATCTTCTTCGGCAGCATCTGGCTGCGCAGGCGCTTGCGCAGGCGCGCGACAGCGGCGGCCTTCTTGCGCTTGCGCTCGGTGGTCGGCTTTTCGTACGACTGGCGCTCGCGCAGTTCGGCGATCAGGCCATTGCGCTCGATGGTGCGGCGGAAACGCCGAATCGCGACATCGAACGGCTCGTTTTCTTTGAGGACGATAGTGGTCATGTAAATCCTGAGTTTGCTAAACGTATTTTCAAGCGCGCGACGTTACGAGCTGCCGCGCCCCGGCACTCCGATCGTCCGCCGGACACGAAACGGCGCGACGGACACGAGCAAAGCGGCCACGGAGGCCGGAAAAGAGAGCGTTGGGATTCAGCCGCGGAAGCGGCATGCGCTTTCGAAAGAACCACACGAAGGCGCGTTTCGGAGCCGTTCGCCGCTGCTCGTTGACGTTGTCATTTTCAGAGGCGAAGGCATGAAATCGGGCACATTTCTCGATTCGGGCGCGATGTTACCAGAACACCGCGCCACTGCCAACTCCCCCGATCCATCCAACTCATTGATGCAACAGATTTATTTCTGCCACGCGCTGGCTTCGTCGAGGAGCTGGATGTCGTCGGCGGCGAGTCGCAGGCGCGTCGCGGCGGCGAGGCTTTTCAGTTGCGCGACCGACGTGGCGCTGGCGATCGGCGCCGTCACGCTCGGGCGCGCGATCATCCATGCGAGCGCGACGGTCGCGGGCGTCGTGTCGTTGCGCTTCGCGACTTCGTCGAGCGCATCGAGAATCCTGAAGCCGCGCGGGTTCAGATATTTTTCGACGCGCGAGCCGCGTGTCTTGTGCAGCGTGTCTTCCTTCGACCGGTACTTGCCCGACAGAAAGCCGCTCGCAAGCGCGTAGTACGGCACGACCGCGATCTTGTGCCGTGTCGCCACCGGCTCCAGACCGGTTTCGTACTCTTCGCGATCGTAGAGGTTGTATTCGGGCTGAAGGATCTGATAGGCCGGCAAGCCCGACTCCTTCGCGAGGTTCAACGCCGCGTCCAGCCGCTCGCCCCAGTAGTTCGACGCGCCGATCACCCTCACCTTTCCCGCCTTGATGAGCTGCTGATACGCGGCGAGCGTTTCATCGAGCGGCGTGTTCTCGTCGTCGTAATGAGAGAAGTAGACGTCGATGTAATCGGTTTTCAGGCGCCTCAGCGAATCGTCGACGGCCGCCGCGATGTTGGCCGCCGTCAGCCCGGCGCGCGTGGAGAGCTTGCCCACTTTCGTCGCGAGCACGACTTTGTGACGCTTGCCGCTTTCCTTGAACCACTTGCCGATGATCGTCTCCGATTCGCCGCCTTGGTGGCCGTCCACCCAGGCGGAATAGACGTCGGCAGTGTCGATGAAATTCAGGCCGTGATCGACGAACGCGTCGAGGATCGAGAACGACGTGCGCTCGTCGGCGGTCCAGCCGAACACGTTGCCGCCGAAGACGAGCGGCGCGACTTTCAGTTCCGATGTGCCGATGCTGCGTGTCTGCATGTGTGCTCCGAATGCGCGAAAAGGACGGACGAAAAAGGATACGCGGGAAAGCGGTGCCTTGCCCGGCGAGCTTCCGCAGGCTTACGAACGCATTCATTACACAAATCGTTTGCGCGGGGCCTTAAGTTTTTTTCGAGGGGCCCGATAACCACAAGTAGGCGGCCGGCTATCACCGAGCGCAGGACCGCCAGGCAACACTCGGTGCCAAAGCCAAAGCCATACAAAGTCTCCCAGGAGAGCAAAAAATGATCGGTATCAATAGCAATATCAACTCGCTGGTTGCCCAGCAGAACCTCAACAGCACGCAGAGCGCGCTGTCGTCGGCCATCACCCGCCTGTCGTCGGGCAAGCGCATCAACAGCGCTGCTGACGATGCTGCCGGCCTCGCGATCTCGAACCGGATGCAAACGCAGATCAACGGCCTGAACCAGGGCGTTTCGAACGCGAACGACGGTGTGTCGATTGCGCAAACGGCTTCGAGCGCGCTCTCGTCGATGACCTCCAGCCTGCAGCGTATCCGTACGCTGGCCGTGCAAGCCGCCAGCGGTTCGCTCTCGTCGAGCGACCAGGCTTCGCTGCAGAAGGAAGTGTCGCAGCAGATCGCTGAAGTGAACCGTATCGCTTCGCAGACGACGTACAACGGCCGGAACATTCTGGACGGCTCCGCTGGCAGCCTGAGCTTCCAGGTCGGCGCGAACGTCGGTCAGACGATCAACCTGGACCTGAGCCAGGACATGGGCGCGAATTCGCTCGGCGGCGGCATGGTTCAGAAGGGCAACACGCTCGGCACGTTCTCCAACCTGTCGCTGACGACGGGCGGCGGCTACACGTCTTCCGGCGCGGCGATCACCTCGATCAACGTGCTGTCGGACGGCAAGGGCGGCTTCACGTTCACCGACCAGAACAACGTCGCGCTGAACTCGACCGCTGTCTCGGCCATCTTCGGCACGGGCACCGCGGGCACGGGCACGGCTGCAGCGCCGCATGAAAACACGCTGTCGTTCAGCTCGGGCGTCGCCGGTTCGATGGGCGCGGCCGTGAGCTCCGCGATCGCCGACCTGACGAAGTCGATCAACAAGATCAACACGCCGGACACGGTGGCGAACCTCGACATCAGCACGACGACGGGTGCCAACGTCGCGCTGGTCTCGATCGACAACGCGCTGCAGACGCTCAACAACGTGCAGGCGACGCTGGGTGCCGCCCAGAACCGTCTGAGCGCAATCGCGTCGTCGCAGCAGGCTGAATCGACCGATCTGTCGTCGGCTCAATCGCAGATCACCGACGCGAACTTCGCGCAGGAAACGGCGAACCTCAGCAAGGCGCAGGTGCTGCAACAGGCTGGTATCTCGGTGCTCGCGCAAGCGAACTCGCTGCCGCAGCAAGTTCTGAAGCTCCTCGGCTAAGCAATCCGCCCAGGCAGCACCCGACGCCGGATCTTCGATTTCGAAGATCCGGCGTCGGGCCGTCACGGCGACGAAGCCGCGTTTCGACCGCTTGCGTGTGCGCCCGTACTCACGAACGCACACGCAAGAGGTTGTTTCCCGCAACGAGCAGTTGACTGCGATCACGCGCATCCAATCGACAGCGCGATACACGGAGTTACCCGATGTCCACGATCAGTACGACCACCACGGCGGCGACCGCCGCGCAGACCCAGGCGGCTGCAAACGCGGCGCTTGCCGAAGCAGCGCAATCCATCATCAGCGGCGCGACCGGTAACTCGTCGATGGATGTCAATTCGCTGGTCACGGCGATGGTGAACGCGAAAACGGCCGGCCAAAGCGCATCCCTGGCCGCCGCGCAAACGAACGACAACACGAAGCTTTCGGCGATCGGCACGCTGTCGTCGGCGCTTTCGACGCTTCAGACCACGATGACGAGCCTGACCGACGGTTCGCTGATGTCGACGTTCACGACCAACGTGACCGGCACGGGCATCACCGCGACGGGCGCCACCGGCGCCGTGGCAGGCAGCTACGACGTGACGGTCTCGCAGATCGCGAAGGCGCAATCGCTGACCTCGACCGGCTTCACGACGGACAAGCACCTCGGCACCGGCACGATGCAGATCACCGTCGGCTCCAAGTCGATGTCGATCAACATCACGAGCAGCAACAACACGCTCTCGGGCATCGCCGCCGCCATCAACAACGCGTCGGGCAACCCGGGCGTGAGCGCGACCATCGTGACGGGCACCGACGGCCAGCACCTCGTGCTCAACTCCACGACGACGGGCGCCTCGAACGTCATCTCGACCACGATCAGCGGCGCGGCGGACGGCAGCGACCTGAACAAGCTCGCGGTCTCATCGACGGCCGGGCAGAACGGCGCGGCTTCCACGATCTCGGACGCATCCGTCAGCAACGGCTGGTCTCAAAGCGCCTCCGCGCAGGACGCGATGTACAAGGTCGGCGGCGTCTCGGGCACGAGCTCGAGCAATACGGTCACGAGCGCGATCAAGGGCGTGACGCTGAACCTCACGTCGGCGGCCGTGACGACGCCCGCGAGCACGCAGACGGTAACCGTCACGCAGGACACGTCGTCGATTTCGAGCGCGATCTCGAACTTCGTCAACCTGTACAACACGGTCGTCTCGACGATCAGCTCCTATACCTCGTTCGACAGCACCGCGTCGGTCGGCTCGCAGGGCGGCGTGCTGCTCGGCAACTCCGCGGTCAACACGATCAAGAACCAGCTTTCCGCGATCATCGGCAGCGCGGTCGGCAAAGGCAGCGGCTCGATCTCGCTGGCGTCGCTCGGCATCAACCAGGTTTCGTCGCTCGATGCAACAGCGGAGCAGCCGGCCGGCACCCTGACCATCGACACCGACAAGCTCAACAGCGCGCTGACGAACAATGCGACCGGCGTGTCGCAGCTCTTCAACGCGATCAACGGCGTCGGTGCGCAGTTGACCGACAAGATCACGAGCTATCTCGGACCGAACGGCCTGCTCACGTCCGAGACCGACTCGATCAACAAGGATCTCGCCAACATCTCGACGCAGCAGACGACGTTGACCAACTATGCGGCGCAACTCACGTCGGACTACAATGCGCAGTTCACGGCGCTCAATACGCTGATGGCGAACATGAACCAGAACACGCAGTACCTGACGGCGCTTTTCGGCGGCACGAACAGCGCGGGCGCCATGGCGACCAACAAGTCCTAAGACCCGGGAACCGACACGATGAACCAGGATGCACTCGTCGAACAACTGTTCGCACTGACGAAGGACATGGAGGCGGCGGCCACGCTCGCGGACTGGCCGCGCGCAGCGGAACTCGATGCCGCGCGCACGCCGCTCTTGCGTGCGCTGACGCGCGAGCAGGGCCCGCAGGCGCTCGCGAAGATCAGGGAGATTCAAGGCATCGACGCCGCCGTGCTCGCGCACGCGAGTGCAATCCGCACCGGACTCGCCACCGAATATCACGCGGCGATGACGCGCGTGAATGCGGCAAACCGTTATCAGCAAGGCGCACGGTTCTAGACGTCACCGCGCATCGTTTTGTTTCCGCCGTGCCCGCTTCATGCGGGCATTTTTACGCCCCGACGATGCACGCGGCTGCGGCCGTGACGGCGATTGCGCCGCCTCCTTCGGGACGACCTGCCCGTGCCCGCGCCGCGGCAGCGCCGTCAACGCCCCCGCCGACGATCCGCTGAATTGCGGCGGCTTTCGGGTTCATCTCCGCGCTTCGGTTTGGCGACCTCGCTTGGATAATCAGTTCAATCGCAAGGAGCACGCCCAGACCATGAGCATTTCCACACAGCTTCCGGACGCCACGACGCTGACGCCGGAGCAACAGTTCGAGCAGGACATCGCGACCGTGCTGCAGTCGGCGCTGGAGCAGCATCACGCCGGCAATCATGCCGACGCCGAAGCGCTCTATCGCGCGATTCTCGACCACAAGCCGGATCACGCGGACGTGCTGTATAACCTCGCGGTCCTGCTCGTCCAGACGCAGCGCCCGGGCGACGCCGTGCCGCTGTTCGAGACGGTGCTCGGCCTGCGCCCGGACAACGGCCAATACTGGGTCTCGTATATCGACGCGCTCGCGCGCACTAATCAGAGTCAGGCTGCCTGGTTCGCCGTGGAAATGGCGCAGCAGCGCGGCGTGCGCGGTCCGGCGATGGACGGCCTGATCGAGCGCCTGTCGCATCCCTTGGGCTACGCGGCGGCCGTGCTCGCCGAGGCCGCGCATCTCGCGCGCCTCGCGCCCAAGACCGTCGATGACGCCGTAGGCGACGCAGCGCAAACGCCCGCCGGCAAGCGCGGCAATCCGACGCCGCAGGACATGAACCAGTTTGCGTCGCTTTACAACAAGGGCCGCCACGAAGAAGCGATCAAGCTGGCGCGCGGACTCGTCGAGCGTTATCCGCATCACGTCGCCGCGCAGCGCTCGCTCGCTCTGGCGCTCTACGCCAACGGCCGCTACGTCGAAGCCATCGAGCCGCTCACCCGCACCGTCGAACTGGAGGTGACGGACCAGCATTCACGCATGCTGCTCGCGAGCGCGCTGCAGGTTCGCGGCGACAATGTCGGCGCCGAACGCGAGTGCCGCCTGGTGATCGCGCGCGACCCGAACCACGCCGAAGCGCATCGCGTGCTCGGCGTGTCCCTGTCGGCGATGCGCCGCCACGGCGAAGCCATCGAAGTGTGCGAGCGGGCGATCTCACTGGCCCCGAAGAACGCCGACATGCACAGCGCCCTCGGCGTCGTGCTGCTCGACGACGGTCAGATTGCACGTGCCGAAGACGGCTTCCGCAAGGCGCTCGAGTACAACCCGAACGACTTCATTTCGCACAGCAACCTGCTGTTCTGCCTCACGCACCGAACCGATCTGACGCCCGTCGAACTCTTCGACGAACATCGCGAATTCGACCGCCGTCATGGCGATCCCGCGCGCCGCCTGTGGCGTCCGCATACGAACGCGAAGGATCCGCACAAGACGCTGCGCGTCGGCCTCGTGTCCGGCGACTTGTTCCGCCATGCCGTCGCCTCGTTCCTCGAACCGGTGCTGGCACTGCTCGCGAAAGACCCGAGCCTCGAGATTCACGTGTACAGCACTCATGCGCGCGAGGATTCGACGACCCAGCGTCTGCGTGGACATGCGCCGCGCTGGAACGTGATCTCGGGCGTCTCGGACGACGCGTTCGTGGAAAAAGTGCGCGCCGACGGCATCGATATCCTGATCGACCTGTCGGGGCATACCGGCCGTAACCGCCTGCGCGCCTTCGCGCGCAAGCCCGCACCGGTCCAGGCATCGTGGATCGGCTATCCGCAGACGACGGGCGTCGGCGCCATCGACTACTACTTCGCGAACCGCACGCCGCACTTCGCGCCGATCGACGACCAGTTCGTCGAGAAACTCGCCTTTCTGCCGGCGGCCGCGCCGTTCCTGCCCGACCCGAATTCGCCGCCCGTCAATCTGCTGCCCGCGCTCCACAAGGGCTTCGTCACTTTCGGCAGCTTCAACCGCGTGTCGAAGTTGCGCCGCGAGGTGATCGCGCTGTGGGCGCGCGTGCTGCATGCCGTGCCGGACTCGAAGATGCTGATGGGCGCAATGCCCGACGACAGCGCCGTCGCCGAACTGAGCAAGTGGTTTGCGGAGGAAGGCATCGGCGCGAACCGGCTGTCGCTGCACAAGCGCTCGAATGTGTCGGTGTATCTGCAGCAGCACCATCAGGTCGATCTGTGTCTCGACACGTTCCCGTACGCGGGCGGCACGACGACGCTGCATGCGCTGTGGATGGGCGTGCCGACCCTGACGCTGCTCGGCGACACGATGCCGGGCCGCGCGGGCGGCACCCTGATGAGCCAGGTCGGACTGGACGCGTTTATCGCACGCGACAAGGACGAATTCGTCGCGAAGAGCGTCGCATACGCGAGCGATGTCGATGCGCTCGCCGCCCTGCGCACCGGCATGCGCGAGCGCTGCTCGCAATCCGCGCGCTTTTGTCCGGACGTGATCGCGACGAGCATGAGCCATGCGCTTCGTCACATGTGGCAGCGCTGGTGCGCCGGCCTGCCCGCCGCATCCTTCGATACCGAACTTCTCGCCGCCGCGCCCGCCGCAGCGACTTCAGCAGCCACCACGCAAGGTTGATCATGAGCGCCATTCCTCTCTTTCGCGAGCAACCCGCCGTCGATGAACGCATCTTCGTCACGCAGCCACACCTGCCGCCGCTCGAAGAATTCGTTCCGTACCTCGAGAAGATCTGGGAAAACAAGACGCTGACCAATGGCGGCCCGTTTCATCAGCAACTCGAAAAGGCGCTGTGCGAATACCTCGGCGTCCAGCACCTCGCGCTGTTTTCGAACGGCACGATGGGTCTCGTCACCGCGTTGCAGGCGCTGCGCATCACGGGCGAAGTGATCACGACGCCGTATTCTTTCGTCGCGACCGCGCATTCGCTGCTGTGGAACGGCATCAAGCCGGTGTTCGTCGACGTGGACCCGCTCACGCTGAATCTCGATCCGCGCCAGATCGAAGCCGCCATCACGCCGCAGACCACCGCGATCATGCCGGTGCACTGCTACGGCCAGCCGTGCGACGTCGAAGCGATCCAGGCCATCGCCGACAACTACAACCTGAAGGTGATCTACGACGCCGCGCACGCGTTCGGCGTGCGCAACGAGGCGGGCAGTATCCTGACGCACGGCGACCTGTCGGTGTTGAGCTTCCACGCGACAAAAGTCTTCAATACGTTCGAGGGCGGCGCGATCGTCTGTCCGGATGCGAAGGTCAAGCAGCGGATCGATCATCTGAAGAACTTCGGCTTCGTCAACGAGACGACCGTGGTCGCGGCCGGCATCAACGGCAAGATGAGCGAGATCAATGCCGCGTTCGGCCTGCTCCAGCTCCAGCACATCGACCGCGCGCTGGCGCGCCGTCAGGAGATCGACGCGCTGTATCGCACGTTGCTCGCCGATGTCGACGGTATCGTGCCGCTGCCCGGCCTGGCGGCCGGCACGACGAATCACTCGTATTTCCCCGTGCTTGTGGAAGGCGACTACAAGTTGACGCGCGATGCGTTGTACCAGCGCCTGCGCGATCACGACATCTTCGGTCGCCGCTACTTCTATCCGCTGATTTCGGATTTCCCGATGTATCGCGGCCTGCCCTCGGCTCAACCGAGCCGTCTGCCGCACGCACAGGAAGCATCGCGCAAGGTGTTGTGCCTGCCGATCTATCCGGCGCTCGCGGACCGTGATGTGGAGCGGGTCGTGGACGTGATCCGCAAGGGCAACGCGTAAGGCGCAATGGTTCGACGCATGCGGGATCGACCTATGCACGTCTTTCTTCTCTTCAGCGGCACCAACGAACGCGCCGTGCTCGCGCTGCTGCGCGCGATCGGCAAGCTCGGGCAACGGGCGGCGGTGGTCGCGCGTTCTGCCGCCGATCCGGTTCTTTCGAGCGCGTATCGCGAACTCGTGGTCGCCGTGCGTGAAAGCGATGCGCTCTCGGTGCCGCTTCTGAGCGGTTATATCGAGCAGGCGAAGGCCAGGCATCGCGCCGACCGGGTGACGCTCGTGCCGATCTCCGAATTTTTCAACACCTTCCTTCTGAATCACAAGGAAGCGCTGGAATCGATCGATGGCGTGCGCGTGCCGCTCGTCGATCCGTCGCTCTACGCGAAACTCACCAACAAGGCGAGCGCGACCGAATTCTTCGCGCGCGCCGGTGTCGCGTCACCGCCCGAGTATGCGGGCATCGACGATGCCGTGGTGCCGTTCGTCGCCAAGCCGAAATGCAACGTCGAGGGCCGGCGGGTGCTTTATCCGGTGCTCGTGAAGAGCGACGCGGACCTCGCCGCCTTCAAAGCGGCGGAGGATCCGTCGCACTACTTCTTCCAGCACTTCGTGACGGGACGCAGCTTCTATCTGCTCGCCTACTTCGCGCGCACGGGCGAGGTCTTCTGCTCATCGCAGGAGAACCTCGCGCAACAGCCGGGCGGCAAGTCGATCGTGCTCGCCCGTACCGCCGATTTTCACGAGAGCGCCGCCGGCGTCAGGCTTCGGCAAACGCTTTCGCAATGCGGCTATTTCGGCTTCGCGATGATCGAATGCATCGTCGGCGAGGACGGCGCGTACTTCATCGAAATGAATCCCCGTCCCTGGGGCCCGCTCGACCTGTGCCTGAACCACGACTGCGGCATCGTCGAAGCCTTCGTGGGCGACTGGGCGACAGAAGATGCAAGCGCCTATCAAAGCCGGCGCCTCTCGCGGGCACGCAACGCCACCTACCTCTGGACGGGCGGCATCGTGAACACGTGGCGCCGGCGCCGGACGATCGTACATCGCTATGGCAGCGAGATGCGCCTCGCGGGCGCTGCGCTGCGCGCTCTGGCGGGCGACGTCTATCTCGCGAGCGATAGCTGGCGAATCTTTTACAAGGAACTATGGAAATGACCTCTGGCACGATCGCAGTCAAGGAGCGGCTTGCTCGACTTTACGGCGAAGTCTCCAAGCACTCGGGGTATCAGACGATCCCCGACTTCGTCGCGAGCACGCTCGGCTATCAGGAGACCATCCAGAGCCAGTGGCGCGGCGACCGTAACCGTCTGGACTGGATCCTCGCGCATCGCGCGCCTCGGGCCGGCGAACGCTGGGCCGACTTCGGCGCGAACACCGGCTTCTTCACGTACACGATCGCGCATGCATATCCGGATGCGCGTGTGACGGCGATCGAAGCGAACGCCGAACATGCGAAGTTCCTGGGCGAACTCGGCGATGCCTTTTCGATCGGCAATGTCGATGTGCATCACGAGGCGCTTCCGTTCGACGGTCTCGACAAGCTGTCGGACATCGACGTGCTTCTGCACTTGAACGTGCTGCATCACGCGGGCGCGGACTTCGACCGGGAGCATGTGACTGGCGCGCATGACTTTCCTGCGTATGCGGTTGCTTATCTGAAGAAGCTTCGCAGCGCGGCGCGCTCGCTCGTGTTTCAGCTCGGTTGCAACTTGTGGGGTGACAAGTCGCATCCGCTGCAGCCGGGCGCGACGGATGCCGAGCGTCTCGCCTATGTATCGAAGCTGCTGACCGATGCCGGCTGGCGCATTCGCGATGTGGCTTATGCGACAAAGACACCGGACGCGCCGATCGCTTATGCCGATCTCGGCAAGGACGTCATCGAGGCGCTCAACGGGGAGCATGGAGAACGCGAACTGCGACTCTTCGCCGACGCGCTCGCGCCGTACGCGCTGGATCAGCACATCGGCGAGTTTTATCGGCGCGCGATCTACATCGTCGACTGACGGACGGCAAGGTTTCGCTAAAGTTAGCGCCTCGCGTGCCGATAATCTGAACAAGAACAACAAGAAAGACGCGCTGATGTTTTGGCGCGCTGCTTCGCTCTTGGATGCCCGCTTCGGCGGGCATTTTGTTTTTTAGGGTCCGCAGGGGCCGGGGATGGTCCTTGACGGTGGTCCTGGCGAGTTCCTCGCCGGGTCTGTCTCCGCGTTCGCGGAGGAGCCTGCGGCAGATGCAGTCGCCGCGGCCGCGATTGGGTGTATCTCTGTGTATGCGGAGGAAGCCGTTCGAGATTTGCGGCAAATGAGCGTGATTAGGTCTATCTCCACGCACGCGGAGGAACTGCCATCGCGTCACTGTTTGCCGCCGGCGCGTAGGGTCTATCTCCGCACGCGCGGAGGAACGTCCTCGGTGCTGCGCTTCGTCTGGGCAAACCAGGGGCTATCTCCGCACACGCGGAGGAACCCGCCGGAGAGCAATCGTCGGCGCGCGGCCGCCGGGTCTATCTCCGCACACGCGGAGGAACCGCGCGACGTCGAGCGCTTGCAGGATGCGCATCGGGTCTATCTCCGCACACGCGGAGGAACCCCTATTCGGGATCCGCTGGTCGTAGGCGCCGGCGGTCTATCTCCGCACACGCGGAGGAACCCGCGTCGGCTCGTTGCTCAGCAGCGCGCATGAGGGTCTATCTCCGCACACGCGGAGGAACCGGGAATGCCGCCATGCCCTTATGGTCTGCGTAAGGTCTATCTCCGCACACGCGGAGGAACCTCGAGCGCGATGATGAAATCCTCGTCGCTCAGGGGTCTATCTCCGCACACGCGGAGGAACCGCCACCGGCTTCGCCCCGCTGTGTCGGCGATGGGTCTATCTCCGCACACGCGGAGGAACCGATGCGCGGAGGGTGCGGCAATGACGGCCGCTGGGTCTATCTCCGCACACGCGGAGGAACCCGCGGCAGTACCGCATCGGCGATCAGCTCGCGGGGTCTATCTCCGCACACGCGGAGGAACCCCTCGATCATAACCGCATGACCCGAAAGGAAAAACCCGAAAACTCCCATCCGCGCGCGCATCGCCGAAAGACACGAACATCAGCGCCCAAGCGTCAGCACGAGATACGCCGCATACAGCACCCCATTGCCGAGCAACGCCCACAACACCACCCCATTCTCCTTCGCATTGAACCGCAGCCACGCCGCCGCCGCGAGCGTGATCAGCACGCCAGTCAGCACTTCGACCCGCGGCTCCCACGGCGTCAGCATGATGCCGATTCCCGGCAGCAACGTCCCTTGAAACACCATCGCCCCGGTGATGTTGCCGAACGCGAGCGTATCTTTCCCTCTGCGCGCCCAGAGAATGCTGTTCACCTTCTCGGGCAATTCCGTGGCAATCGGAATGATGATGAGCGACAGCAACAGCGGTGAAATCCCCAACGCATGCGACACGCCTTCAACGCCGTGAATGAACCCTTTCGCGCCGCCGACGAGCAACACGATACCGACGAGAAACTGCAGCATGATCGTGCCGAATGTCGTCTTCAGCCCGGCACGCGACACGAACAGCGCCTCAGGCGCTTCCGTCCCATGCCCGCCCTCGACGAGCTTCGCCGAAGCCCTGAACGTCGAAATCACATAAACGACGTACACCCCGACCAGACCCGCCGCAAACACCGCACGCACCTGCCACGCGTGATGCGGCACGAACATCGCGGCGCACGCAATCAGGAAGGCGAACAAAAAGAAGTTGAGATCGCGCGTGAACCCGCTGCGCTCCGGCGTGATCCGCCCGCGCAAGCCGCGCGACTTGAGAATCGCGACCGTCATCAGGCAAGTGGAAAGCGTCGCGAGCATGAGCGGTGCGCCGAGAATCGCGCCGACGCCGATCTCTTCATTGATCGCACGGCTCGGTGTGCCGCCGAGCAGCGCGATGATAGGCACCGTCGTTTCCGGCAACGCCGTGCCGACCGCCGCGAACAGCGACCCGGTCACGCCTTCGGATATACCGAGCCGTTCGCCCAGATGTTCGAGCGCGTTCGTGAATAGCTCTGACGCGATCAGAATGATCGCAAGCATCAACGCGAGTTCGAGGAAGAGCATCGTCATGCGGCACCTCGCATCGAACTATGCGAAAAGCGCGCAAGCGTGCGCGAAAGACAGGGATGTTGTAGTTGTAGGGACACGATAATTCCACGGCCGGACGTCGAGCGAACCACGATGCGCCACGCGCCGTCCGACCAAGAACGACATAGCGCATCGATGGTCTCGCCAAACCGTTCCGGTCGAACGCGCCACGGCAGCAGGGCCGAGGATGTTGACGCGTTCTCCTTCGCTCGCGAAGGAAGGCTACTCCCCAAAGACGGCGCAAGTTTAGCCCGTTGCGCCCGATTTCGGCAAGCCGCGCATGCACGGGACAGAACCGTCATGAATATGCGTATGCCGATCGAATCGTTGTCGGCGCCGAGTGCATTCGGTAATCTGGCCGCGCCGGGCGCGTCGCTTGCTGCGCGCGCCCAAGCGATCCTACAAGACTGCAACAAGAACCAAACGTTGTGTGACCGCAAGGTCACGGGAGATCTCATGCGCCTGAAACTTCTCGCCGCGGCAGCGGCCGTATCCATCCTCGCCGCGCCGACAATCGCGATGAGCAAGCCGCTCACCGTCTGCACCGAATCGAGCCCGGACGGCTTCGATGTCGTGCAATTCAATTCGCTCGTGACGACCAATGCGTCGGCGGATGTCGTCTTCAATACGCTCGTCTCTTACGACGAAGCCGCGAAGAAGGTCGCGCCTTCGCTCGCGGAAAAGTGGGACGTGAGCAGCGATGGCCTGACTTACACGTTCCATCTGCGTCCGAACGTCCAGTTCCAGACGACCGATTACTTCAAACCGACGCGCCCGCTCGGCGCCGACGATGTCGTCTTCACGTTCGAGCGCATGCTGTCGGACAGCAATCCGTGGCACAAAGTGGCGGGCGCGAGCGGCTTTCCGCACGCGCAGTCGATGGGCCTCGTGAAGCTCATCAAGGCCGTATCGAAAGTCGATGACCATACAGTGAAATTCGAGCTCAACGAGCCGAACGCGACCTTCGTGCCGATTCTCACGATGGGCTTCGCATCGATCTATTCATCCGAATACGCGGACAAGCTGCTGAAGGCGAACCAGCAAAACGATCTGAACAGCAAGCCCATCGGCACCGGCCCGTTCGTGCTGAAGAGCTACACGAAGGATTCGGTGATCCGCTACGACGTCAATCCGGCGTACTGGGGTCCGAAGCCGAAGGTCGATCGCCTGATCTACGCGATCACGCCGGATGCGTCCGTGCGCGCGCAGAAGATCAAGGCGGGCGAATGCCAGATCGCGCTGTCGCCGAAGCCGCAGGACGTGCTCGACGCGAAAAAGGACAAGTCGCTGAAAGTCAGCGAAGCCCCCGCGTTCATGACGGCGTTCGTCGCGCTCAATACGCAGAAGAAGCCGCTCGATAACCCGAAGGTGCGTCAGGCGATCAACATGGCTTTCGATCGCACGACGTACATGAAGACCGTGTTCGACAATACGGCCACGCCCGCCGTGAATCCGTATCCGCCCAACACGTGGAGCTACGACAAGACCATCGCGGCGTACAAGTATTCATCCGCCGATGCGAAGAAACTGCTCGCCGACGCAGGCTTCCCGAACGGTTTCGACACGACCATCTGGGTGCGCCCGAACGGCAGCGTGCTGAATCCGAATCCGAAAGCCGGCGCCGAATTGCTGCAGGCCGACCTCGCGAAGATCGGCGTGAAGGCGCAGGTCAAGGTGATCGAGTGGGGCGAACTGATCAAGGAGGCGAAGCAAGGTCAGCATGACATGCTGTTCATGGGCTGGGCCGGCGATAACGGCGACCCCGACAACTACATGTCGCCGCTCTTCAGTTGCAATGCGGTGAAGTCGGGCATCAACTTCGCGCGCTACTGCGACAGCCGGCTAGACAAGCTCATCGCCGACGGCAAATCGACGCCCGATGTCGCGCAGCGCACCAAGGCCTATGTCGATGCGCAGAAGATCATCCACGACCAGGCGCTGTGGATTCCGCTCGTCTATCCGACGGCTGCGGCGCTCACGCGTGCGAACGTCAGCGGCTATAACGTGAGTCCGTTCGGGCGCGTGAACTTCGGCGGCGTTTCCGTGCAGTAACTACCGCAATGTCAAACCGGCGAAAAGCGGATCACGCCGTCATCGCCGGTTTCGCGCCTCAACGTGCCATCGAGCCAGAGCAGATTCAGATGCGCGAGTGCTTCGCCGAGCGCGAATGTCATCTGATGAATGTCGAGCTTTCGCTTGAACATGATCGGCACGATATCCGCGGCGCTGCACGGTTTCAGTGCGCACGCCTCGCGCACCTCCGCGAGCCGCGCGCGATGATGCTCGCGTAATTGCCCGATGCGCGTCTGCACGCCGCGAAACGGCTTGCCGTGCGATGGCAGCGCGAGCGTATCGGCGGGCATCGTCTCATAGCGGCCGAGCGATTCCAGATACAACGCGAGCGGATTGCCTTCCGGCTCGACCGCGAACACGGACACGTTCGTCGAGATGCGCGGCAGAACCATGTCGCCGGAAATGAGCAGCGTGTCGGCCGCGCAGAAGAGCGCGCTATGCTCCGGCGAATGCCCGTAGCCCGACACCACTTCCCAATTGCGCGTGCCGATACGGATGACATCGCCGTTGCGGATGCGCCGGTATTCGGCGGGCATCGACGGCACGAGCGTCGGGTAGTAGCTGTCGCGCTTGCGCAAGGCATCGAGCGAGGCTTCGTCGGTCAGGCCGTGCGCGGCAAAATGCGCCGCCGCGCGCTCTCCGCCGGCGTTGGAGCCGTCGCCGGCGGCCATCACGCGGCCCATTGCGTATTCGCCCAGCGAAATCCACAGGCGCACGTTCCAGCGCTTTTTGTCGCCGCCGTTGCAGATCCAGTCGGCAAGGCCCAGATGGTCCGGATGGCAATGCGTGACGATCACGCGCAGCACGGGCAGGCCATCGAGCACGGTGTCGAACACACGCTCCCAGTTCGCTCGGATGGTGTCGTTCGAAATGCCGCAGTCGATCACGGTCCAGCCCTTCACGCCGTCGATCTCGTCGCGCAGCAGCCAGAGATTGATGTGATCGAGCGCGAACGGCAACGGCATGCGCAGCCAGAAAACGCCCGGCGCCACTTCCTTGACACCGCCCGATTCGGGCAGCGCGTCGGCGAAAACATAATCGAGCTGGTGTTCGAGTGCGTTCATTCGGTCCGTGTCTCCGGGTTTGCGCCGCGTTGCAATTTAGCGAAGTTGACGATAACGTAAACATCCATTCTAACGTTGCGCGCGCATTTGCGCTGCCGGCCCGCGATGACTCAGCCGACGCACTACACGATCACCGAACTGTCGCGCGAATTCGACATCACACCGCGTGCGATTCGCTTCTACGAAGATCAGGGCCTGCTCGCGCCGAAGCGCGAAGGCTCGAACGGCCTGCGGCGCGTGTATTCGCCGCGCGACCGTACGCGCCTCAAGCTCACGCTGCGCGGCAAGCGGCTCGGCTTCACGCTGTCGGAAATCCGCACGCTGCTCGATCTCTATGACTCGCCGACCGGCTCGACCACGCAATTGCAAGCGTTCGTCGATACGATCGCGGCGCATCGCGAGGTGCTCGAACGTCAGCTCGAAGACCTGAACACGACGCTCACCGAGCTCGCCGCGTATGAGGAACAAGGCCGCGCGCTGATCGCAGCAGGAACGGAAAAGCGCGCGCGCAAACCCAAAGCGGCATGACGTGACTGCCCCACCCGAAGCGCAGGGTCGACATGAATCATTTCCCCAAGCTGCTCTCGTCGCAAATCGGCTTCGATGTCGCGCAGACGATACTCGAAGGCTTCGAGCATCACTACCGCGTGTTCCGGGACGCCGCGATCAAGGCGAAGGGTCTGTTCGAGCGCGGCGAATGGCTCGCGGTGCAGCAACTGGCGCGCGAGCGCATTGCATCGTATGACGATCGCGTCGCCGAATGCGTGACGCTGCTCGAAGACGAATACGACGCCGAGAACATCGACGACGACGTGTGGCAGCAAATCAAGCTGCACTACATCGGCTTGCTGACGACGCACCGCCAGCCCGAATGCGCGGAGACGTTCTTCAATTCCGTGTGCTGCAAGATCCTGCATCGCTCGTACTTCAACAACGATTTCATCTTCGTGCGGCCGGCAATCTCGACCGAATACATCGAAAACGATGAACCCGCCGCGAAGCCCACCTATCGCGCGTATTACCCGCAGAAGGACGGCCTCGCCGCGACGCTCGAGCGCGTCGTCACGAATTTTCAGCTCGATCCGCCGTTCGAAGACTTGCAGCGCGACGTGCAATGCGTGATACAGGCGATGCGCGATGCTTTCGGCGATATCACGCCCGCGCCGAATTTTCAGATTCATGTGCTGTCGTCGCTGTTCTTCCGGAACAAGGCGGCGTATATCGTCGGGCGCGTCATCAACGGCGATGCGCTGCTGCCCTTCGCCATCGCCATCCGGCACACGTCGCCCGGGCTGCTCGCGCTCGACACCGTGCTGCTGTCGCGCGAGCAGGTGCTCATTATCTTCAGCTTCTCGCACTCGTATTTTCTGGTCGATATGGAAGTGCCATCGGCGTATGTGCAGTTCCTGAGCACGATCATGCCGCGCAAACCGAAGGCCGAAATCTATACGTCGCTCGGCTTGCAGAAGCAGGGCAAGAACGATTTCTATCGCGACTTGCTGCATCATCTGTCGCATTCGAGCGATAAGTTCATCGTCGCGCCCGGCATCAAAGGGCTCGTGATGATCGTCTTCACGCTGCCGTCGTTTCCTTATGTGTTCAAGCTCATCAAGGACGCGTTTCCGCCGCCGAAGGAAACCACGCGGCAGAAGATCCAGGACAAGTATCAGCTCGTGAAGCGTCACGATCGCCTGGGCCGCATGGCCGACACGCTCGAATATTCGAGCGTCGCGCTGCCCGTCGCGCGCCTCGACGACGCGCTCATCCGCGAACTGGAGAAGGAAGCGCCGTCGATGATCGAGTACGAAGGCGACAATCTCGTCATCCGGCACGTGTATATCGAGCGCCGCATGGTGCCGCTGAATCTCTTTCTGAAAGACGGAAGCGATGACGAAGTCGATCACGGCATCAAGGAATACGGCGATGCGATCAAGCAGCTGATCCAGGCCAACATCTTCCCCGGCGACATGCTGTACAAGAACTTCGGCGTGACGCGGCACGGTCGCGTGGTGTTCTACGACTACGACGAAATCGAGTATCTGACCGACTGCAACGTGCGCCGCGTGCCGCCGCCGCGCAATGAGGAAGACGAGCTGTCGGGCGAACCGTGGTATACCGTCGGGCCGCACGATATCTTTCCCGAAACGTACGGCACATTTCTGCTCGGCGATCCGCGCGTGCGCGAGGCGTTCATGCGCCATCACGCGGATTTTTTCGATCCCGCGCTCTGGCAGCGCTACAAGGAACAACTGCAGCGCGGCGAACTCGCCGATTTCTTTCCCTATGACCGGGACGTCCGATTCTGCATCCGTTATCCGGAGCGCTTCGACGAGTCCGGCCGACACGACGCGCGCGCCGCCTGACGCGCGCCGTCCCGCTTTGACTTTCGAACATGAACCCTACTTCCGACAACAACGAAACCTCGACTCCGCTTGCTCACCTGTTCGCCAACAATCAGGAATGGGTTCAGCGCAAGCTCGCCGAGGACGCCGACTTCTTCCAGCGTCTCGCGCATCAGCAGACGCCGGAATATCTGTGGATCGGTTGCGCAGACTCGCGCGTGCCCGCCAACGAAATCATCGGCCTGCCGCCGGGCGAAGTGTTCGTGCACAGAAACATCGCGAACGTGGTCGTGCACTCGGACCTCAACTGTCTTTCGGTCATCCAGTTCGCCGTCGATCTGCTGAAGGTGAAGCACATCATGGTCGTCGGCCATTACGGTTGCTCAGGCGTGGGCGCGGCACTCGTCGGGCGGCGCGTCGGTCTCGCGGACAACTGGCTGCGCCATGTCGAAGACGTGCGCGAGAAGCACGCCGGGCTGCTCGACGAATGGCCGATGGGCGACGCGCGGCATCGCCGTCTCGTGGAGCTGAACACGATCGAGCAGACCATCAATGTATGCCGCACGACCGTCGTCAACGATGCATGGGCGCGCGGTCAGGAACTCACCGTGCACGGCTGGACCTACGGCGTGCACGATGGCCGCCTGCGCAACATGGGCATGATGATCGGCGCATCGGATGAGATCGATCCGGTGTATCAGTCGTGCATTGCCGCGATGAGCCGAAGCGGCGCGCATTCCGCGGAGAACGATGTACTCGCGTCCGATGCGGCGCGTCTGGGCGATATTCCCGCCGTTATTCAAGGCGTCATCAAGGAGTTGAAACATGAGTGAGACACAAACCGATCCCGTCGTCATCGTATCGGCGGCGCGCACGCCAATGGCGGCGTTTCAGGGCGATTTCGCGTCGCTGACCGCGGCAGAGCTCGGCGCTGCGGCGGTCAAGGCCGCAGTCGAGCGCGCGGGTGTGAAACCCGAGCAGATCGACGAGGCGATCATGGGTTGCGTGCTGCCCGCCGGCCAGGGCCAGGCGCCCGCGCGTCAGGCTGCACTCGGCGCGGGGCTGCCGCTGTCGACCGGCTGCACGACGATCAACAAGATGTGCGGCTCCGGCATGCGCGCCGCGATGTTCGCGCATGACATGCTGCTCGCCGGATCGGTCGATGCGATCGTCGCGGGCGGCATGGAAAGCATGACGAACGCGCCGTATCTTTTGCCGAAGGCACGCGGCGGCATGCGCATGGGCCACGGTCAGGTGCTGGATCACATGTTCCTCGACGGCCTCGAAGACGCGTACGAGAAGGGCCGCCTGATGGGAACGTTCGCGGAGCAATGCGCATCGTCGTATGCGTTCTCACGCGAGTCGCAGGATGCGTTCGCAGTCGAATCGCTGCGGCGCGCGCAACGGGCGAACGAAGACGGCTCGTTCAAGTGGGAGATCGCGGCGGTCACCGTGCCGGGCAAAAAAGGCGATACGGTCGTCGATCGCGACGAGCAGCCGTTCAAGGCCAACATCGACAAGATTCCGTCGCTCAAGCCCGCGTTTGCCAAGGACGGGACGGTGACGGCGGCCAATTCGTCGTCCATTTCGGATGGCGCGGCGGCGCTCGTGATGATGCGCGAGTCGACGGCGAAACGTCTCGGTGTGTATCCGATTGCGCGCGTCGTCGGGCACAGCACGTTTGCGCAGCAGCCCGCGTTGTTCACGACGGCGCCCGTCGGTGCGATCAACAGGCTCTTCGAGAAGAACGGCTGGCGCGCGAGCGATGTCGATCTGTATGAAATCAACGAAGCGTTCGCCGTCGTGACGATGGCCGCGATGCGCGAGCACGATCTGCCTCACGACAAGGTCAACGTGAATGGCGGCGCGTGTGCGCTCGGGCATCCTATCGGGGCTTCGGGGGCGCGGATTCTGGTGACGTTGCTCGGCGCGTTGAAGTCGCGCGGGCTGAAGCGTGGCGTCGCGAGTTTGTGTATTGGCGGCGGCGAAGCGACCGCGATGGGCGTGGAACTGGTTTGAGTGCCGCGGGCCGGTCCGGGTGCCGGGTGCCGGGGCCGGCGCGGTTGCTAGTTGATGACGTTCGTATCAGCCAGAAACATCGGAATCTCCGGTGCTGGCGTGACGATCGAAAATGGAATCGTCGCAGTCGATTTTCGGAAAACTCATGAGGGCTCTGATGAAGCCTGCGTTATCGTCATCGTCCGGCTCCCCCATCTGCCTTCGCACTTCCGCCTCGATCTTCATGCGTCGGGCGGTATACGCCTGAAGCTCCCGAAGCTCGCTCTCGTCGATATTCGACGGTAAGGTTCCTTGAATGATTTTGAACATGGTCTGCTCCTCGTCTGAGCGTTACGAGTAGCGAGACTGTACTCCGATTCAATAAGCATCCCTAGTCATCCAAACGATATAGGAATTTACTGCAACGACCCTTCATCGCCCCGCCAAAGACATCGCCACGGCGCGCTTGAACGGCGTCAATCTTTCGCCGATGCGCAACATCGCGTCACGCGCGACCCGCGCGGGCAACGAATCGCGCGTATAGATCTCCGTGATGAACCGCGTGATCAGATAAAGCGGCCGCGTCTCCTGCCGATGCTTCTGCTCATATCGCGCGAGCAGCGCATCGCCGGCGATATCGAGCCCCGCCGCGCGCGCATCGCCAATGCCGCGTGAAAGCATCTCGATGCCCGCCAGCCCGAAATTGAACCCATGTGCCGTGACCGGATGCATGCCGACCGCCGCATCGCCGACCGTCGCGAAACGCTTCGCCACGAAACGCTTCGGATAAACCGACACCAGCGGATAGACATGCCGCGTCGTGCGCAACGCCATCGTCCCGAGCCTTCGCTCGAAGCGTCGCTCGATTTCGCGATTGAACGCATCGGCATCGAGCGCGTTCAGTCGCTCTGTGTCACGCGCGTCGAGTGTCACCACGACCGACGACCGATGCGCGCCTGTTTCCGGATCAGGATTCATCGGCAGCAGCGCGAGCGTCTGCCGATGGCCGAACCATTCCCACGCCGCGTGATCGTGCGGCGCGTCGTGCGTCATGCAGCAAACCAGCATGGACTTGCCGAAATCGTGCATGTCGGCGGCGATGCCCAGCATGCGGCGCGTGGCGGAGAAACGGCTGTCCGCCGCGACGACGAGCTGCGCCTCGATCGTCTCGCCGCTTTCGAGCCGCACGCGCGCGCCGGAAGCATCGGTATCGATATCGATCACGCGCTCGGACGCGATGATGCGGATGTCCGCGCCCGACGCGCGACGATGCCCGACCGCATCGAACGCCGCGCGCCGGATCAGATGATTCGACACGAGCCAGCCGAGCTCGGCATGCCCCGAAAGCGCGTGACCGATCTTCAGCGCGAACGGCGACGACCCGTTGAAGATGCGCGCGTCCGCAAGCTGCGATTTCGCGTGCGCGTCGATACGTGCCCACACGCCGAGCGTCTTCAGAAACGTGACGGATTTCTGCGTCAACGCGATCTCGCGTCCGTCGAACGCGGGCTCGCGCAGCGCGTCGTCGCTCTGCTGCTCGACGAGCACGATCGACAAATCCGCGCCGCTCAACGCATTCGCCAGACACAAACCCGCCGGCCCCGCGCCGACGATCACGATATCGGTATGCCTCATTTTTCCGTCTTGCTTTTCTGAAAGCGCACAACGATAGCCGAAAGGCCGGCGAACGATCCGCGACGCCGAGTCGCGCGCTATAGTCGCAAGGTCGTCCAAACAAGGAACGTATCGGTCATGAAAACGGTATTGATCGTCGGCGCGTCGCGCGGCCTCGGCCACGAATTCGCGCGCGAATATTGTCGCGATGGCTGGCGCGTGCTCGCCACGGCACGCGACAAGGCCTCGCTCTCCGCGCTCGACGCGATGGGCGCGCAAACCTTCCCGCTCGACGTCACGCAGCCCGAGCAGATCGCCGCGCTCGCGTGGCAACTGGACGAGGAAAAGCTGGACGTGGCGATCGTGGTTGCGGGCGTGTACGGTCCGCGCACCGAAGGCGTCGAAACCATCGGCGCCGACGATTTCGATCAGGTCATGCACACGAACGTCCGCGGCCCGATGCAACTGATTCCCGTGCTTCTGCCGCTCACCGATGCCGCGAACGGCGTGCTCGCGGTCGTGTCGAGCAAGATGGGCAGCATCGGCGGGGCGAGCGGCACGACCGGCTGGCTGTATCGGGCGAGCAAGGCGGCGCTCAATTCGGCGCTGAAAGTGGCGTCGCTGGAATCGCGTCATTCGGCGTGCGTCGCGCTGCATCCGGGCTGGGTGCGCACGGAAATGGGCGGACCGTCGGCGGCGATCGACGTCGCGCACAGCGTGTCGGGCATGCGCGCGGTGATCGCCGAAGCGGGCGCGATGCGCGACGCGTTCAACGGGACCTTTGTGCAATACGACGGCACGAAGCTCGAATGGTGAAACTGGAGGGAATGTGACCTATCAAGTACACGGCGTTTCCGCATCGGGCAACTGCTACAAGGTTCGCCTCGTCCTCGAACAGCTCGGCCTGCCTTACGCGTGGCATGAAGTCGACATGATGCACGGGGCGACCCGCACCGACGAATTCAAACGGCTCAATCCGAACGGCAAGGTGCCGGTGCTCGTCATCGACGAACACACGACGCTCTCCGAATCCGACGCGATCCTCTGCTATCTCGCCGACGGCACTCCCCTCATGCCGACCGATCGCCTCGAGCGCGCGCAAGCGCTGCAATGGATGTTCTTCGAGCAGTACAGCCATGAGCCGTATGTGGCCGTGGCGCGCTTCATCCTGCAGTTTCAGAAGAATCCCGGCGATGCCCGCCTGCCCGAGAAGATCGCCGGTTCCTATCGCGCGCTCGACGTGATGGAGCAGCATCTCGCCACCCGCACGTATTTCGTCGGCGAGCGGTACAGCGTCGCCGATATCGCGCTCTATGCGTACACGCACGTCGCCGGTGAAGCGAATATCGACCTGTCGCGCTACCCGGCGATCCGCGCGTGGCTCGAACGCGTGCGCAGCCAGCCGCGGCATGTCGAGATGCCGGGCGTCGATCAATGAAGCCGGTGGACTGTCCCTGCGGCGGCGCCGCGCCCGATCAGCGCCCCAATGCACGCGCGCCGCGTTACGAAGCGTGCTGCGGGCGGTTCATCGAGGGCAGCGAAAAGCCCGCCAGCGCGATGGAACTGATGCGTTCGCGCTACACCGCCTACGTGCTCGGCGACACGGCCTATCTTCGTGCGACATGGGCCGAATCCACGTGCCCGCCCGACCTCGACGCAGCCGACGCAGGCACGCGCTGGCTCGGCCTGCAGATCATGCGCCACACACGAATCGATGCCGATCACGAGGAAGTGGAGTTCGTTGCGCGCCACAAGACAGGCGGGCGCGCGCACCGGTTGCACGAGGCGAGCCGCTTCACGCGCAACATCGATGGAAACTGGATTTACGTCGATGGACAGATAAAAGAAAAGTAAATATGTCTTTAAGAAATATGCAGTGGCGTACGGTATTAATTTCCTAAGAATTTCCTTTCAGATTAAACAGTTACGGGGTACCACTTATTGTGCAGTGCAATTTTGAACGGTTAATCTGTGTTCGTCAGGGCGCAGTCATCTCCGTGCCCGGACGCTCGCAGCGAAGCCCCGTTTTGAAGCCAATTGTCATGCCTTTTTCGGGCATGACTCCCGGAACCCGCAGCCGATACTGCTCTTCACGAGCAGCGCGATAGGTTTGTGACTTCAAAAAGCGTTGGGCCGCGCCGGATCAACGCCTTATTGGAAGCGCAGTCGGAGTTCACGGATGGCGATCAGAACCTGGTTGGTCGGATGCAGCATGGTGTGCGCGCTCGCGACGTCACTCGTCACGTCCGCCGTGCGCGCCGAACCGATCGGCGGCGTGCGTCAATCCGAAGGTCTCCAGGCGCCCGCATTCGGCCAGCCGCTTTCCCGCATTCCCGATTCGCTCGATGCCGGCCTGCCCGCCGTCTCGAATGGGCTGAACGAAGCCGTCATCGAAATTCCCGAAGCGGACATCGCGCTCGAAACCACGGTATTCAAGCCGGACGGCGCCGGCCCGTTCCCGATGATCGTCTTCAACCACGGCAAGCTTCCCGGCGACTCGCACGCGCAGCCGCGCAATCGGCCGGTCGCGCTCGCGCGTGAATTCGTGCGCCACGGCTATGTCGTGGTCGTGCCGAATCGCCGTGGTTTCGCGGGCTCGGGCGGCGATTATGCCGGCCACGGCTGCGACGTCGAGGCGAACGGCTTCGCCCAGGCACAGGATGTCGCGGCGACCGTCGCGTACATGAGCGAGCAGGCGTATGTCGACAAGACACATATCGTCGTCGCGGGCACGTCGCACGGCGGCCTGACGACGATCGCCTACGGCGCGCGCGATGCCGTCGCGGCGCCCGGCGTGCGCGGCCTCATCAACTTCTCGGGCGGCCTGCGTCAGGACGAATGCACGGGCTGGCAGAAAAACCTCGTCAGCGCGTTCGGCGATTACGGCCAGAACGTGCGCCTGCCGTCGTTGTGGCTCTATGGCGACAACGACTCGGTCTGGCAGGGCGATCTTTCCACGCAGATGTTCACCGCCTTCACGTCGCACGGTGCGCGCGCGAACATGGTCGATTTCGGCACCTACAAGAACGATGCGCATCGGCTCGTCGGCGATCGCGACGGCGTGCAGATCTGGTGGCCGCGCGTGAAGACCTTCCTCGCGCAGATCGCCATGCCGACCGCCGTGCAGTACCAGGTTTCCGAGCCGAACATGCCGAACGCGACCCACTTCGCGGATCTCGATTCGGTGCAGGCCGTTCCGTACGTCGATGAAAACGGCCGCGCCGGCTATCGCAACTTCCTCTCGCAGTATTCGAGCCGCGCGTTCGCCGTGTCGGATTCCGGCGCGTGGTCGTGGGCCGAAGGCGGCGACGATCCGATGGCCGTCGCCATTGCGAGCTGCCAGAAGCAGAGCGCCGATCCTTGCAGGCTCTACGCGGTGAACAATCGCGTCGTCTGGAACGATCAGGCGGCCGAGACGCAGACCGCATCGCGCTGACCGCGCCCTTTCCCGATTCCTCCGAATGCCGGTCTTCGCACCGGCGTTCGCCTTTATCGAACCCGCATCTTCCGCGCCAATCCGCCGACAACGCTTCGAATTGAACGAAGTTGCGTGCGATAGCGCGTTTTCGCATTTCCGTTGGGCACGCGCGCATGCCCAAAAAAACCTTCCGAATACGGAAGCCTGCGCATCTTTTAGGGATAATTGACTCGCGCAGTTTTCCCCGCAACGCAGGCGTCCAGGCGCCTGCCCGACGTATCCGGCCCGCACCGCGCGCGCGGGCCTGGGAGCCGTTTTTGAACACAGAAGCCAATCAGGACTGGGTTGCCCGCTCGCTCGCGGCCGTGTGGCATCCGTGCACCCAGATGAAACATCACGAGCGCGTGCCGCTCGTGCCGATCGCGCGCGGCAAGGGCGCGTGGCTCTACGATCCGCAAGGCAACCGCTATCTCGATGCGATCAGCTCGTGGTGGGTGAATCTCTTCGGCCACGCGAACGACGACATCAACCGCGCGCTGAAAGATCAGCTCGACACGCTCGAACACGCGATGCTCGCCGGCTGCACGCACGCACCGGCGGTCGAACTGGCCGAGCGTCTTTGTGCGCTGACCGGCCGCACGCTCGGACATGCCTTTTTTGCGTCGGACGGCGCCTCGGCGGTCGAGATCGCGCTGAAGATGAGCTTTCACTTCTGGCGCAATCGCGGACGGGGCGGGAAGCGCGAGTTCGCGTGCCTCGCGAACAGCTATCACGGCGAAACGATCGGCGCGCTCGGCGTCACCGATGTCGCCATTTTCAAGGACGCTTACGATCCGCTGATTCGTCATGCGCATGTGGTCGCGTCGCCGGCCGCGGTGGGCGTCGATGAAGCCATCGGCGCAATGCGCGCGCTGTTCGAGCAACGCGCGTCGGCACTCGCGGCGGTCATCGTCGAGCCGCTCGTGCAATGCGCGGCTGGCATGGCCATGTATGACGCGTCGTATCTCACGCAGTTGCGCGCACTTTGCGACGAATTCGGCGTGCATCTGATCGCCGATGAAATCGCGGTCGGCTGCGGGCGCACCGGTACGTTTTTCGCGTGCGAGCAGGCCGGAATCTGGCCGGATTTCATTTGCCTGTCGAAGGGCATCAGCGGCGGCTACCTGCCGCTTTCGATTGTCCTCACGCGTGACGATATCTACGCCGCCTTTTACGACGACGACATCACCCGCGCCTTTCTGCATTCGCATTCGTACACGGGCAACCCGCTCGCGTGCCGCGCCGCGCTGGCGACGCTCGATCTCTTCGAGCGCGCGAACGTGCTCGCGGAGAACCGGCGCAAGTCCGCGTTGCTGCACGAAGCGTTGCAGCCGCTGCTCGAACATGAGCGCGTGCGCAATCTGCGCCAGCGCGGCACGATCTTCGCGTTCGATGTCGATATCGACGACAAGACTTTCTCGCGCCGCTTTTTCGCCAACGCGTTGCAGCGCGAACTGCTGATGCGTCCGATCGGCACGACGGTCTATCTGATGCCGCCGTACATCCTCTCCGACGACGAACTCCTGCTCCTCGCGCAACGCACGCGCGACACGCTCGACGCGACGCTTGGCGGAGACGCAGCATGACGAACAGTTCGCAAGCGCTGTATGAAACGCTGAAGCAAGGCCTCGCCGACATCGACGCGCGCGGCCTGCGACGCCGCCGCAAGACGATCGACAGCGCGTGCTCCGCGCACATGACGGTCGATGGCCGCGAGATGGTCGGCTTCGCGAGCAACGATTATCTCGGCCTCGCCGCGCACGAAGCGATCCGCGCGGCGCTCGGGCAGGGCGCGTCGCTGTTCGGCGCCGGCAGCGGCGGCTCGCATCTGCTCGGCGGCCATTCGCGCGCGCACGCGCAACTCGAAGACGATCTCGCCGCGTTCTCGGGCGGTTTCGTCGACAACCCGCGCGCGCTCTTCTTCAGCACCGGCTACATGGCGAACCTCGCGGTCGTGACCGCGCTCGCCGGGCGCGGCACGCTCGTGTTCTCCGATGCACTGAACCACGCGTCGCTCATCGACGGCGTGCGCCTGTCGCGCGCGGAAACGCAGATCTACCCGCACGCCGACATAGACGCACTCGACGCGATGCTCGACGCCTCAGGTGACTGCGCCGCGACGAAGCTCATCGTCACCGATACGGTGTTCAGCATGGACGGCGACATCGCGCCGCTCGCGCGTCTCGTCGAACTCGCGGAGAAATACGGCGCGTGGCTCGTCGTCGACGATGCGCACGGTTTCGGCGTGCTCGGCCCGCAAGGACGCGGCGCGTTGGCGCATTACGCGCTGCGCTCGCCGCATCTCGTCTATGTGGGCACGCTCGGCAAGGCGGCGGGCGTCGCGGGCGCGTTCGTCGCGGCGGATGAAACCGTCGCCGAATGGCTCGTGCAGCGGGCGCGTCCGTATATCTTCACGACGGCGTCGCCGCCCGCTGTCGCGCATGCGGTGTCGGCGAGCGTGAGGATCATCGGCAGCGACGAGGGCGATCAGCGGCGCGCGCATCTCGCATCGCTCATCGAGACGACCCGCGCGATGCTGAAACGCACGCGCTGGATGCCCGTCGATTCGCATACCGCCGTGCAGCCGCTCGTGATCGGCGGCAACGACGAAACGCTGGAAATCGCCGCCGCGCTCGACAAGCACGGCCTCTGGGTGCCCGCGATTCGCCCGCCGACGGTTCCCGCCGGCACCTCGCGGCTGCGCATTTCGCTTTCCGCCGCGCACAGCGAGGACGATCTCGCGCGCCTTGATCACGCTTTGAACACGCTATGACCGCCTTATCGCTATTCGTCGCCGGAACCGATACGGAAATCGGCAAGACCTTCGTCTCCGCGGCGCTGCTGTACGGCTTCGCGCGCGCCGGCCTGCGCGCCGCCGCGATGAAGCCGATCGCGTCGGGCGCCAGCGAGCGCGACGGCGTGCTGCACAACGAAGACGCCGATCAGCTCGACGCCGCCGCGAGCGTCGCACTGCCCAACGACATCCGCACGCCGTTCATGATGCGCGAGCCGATCGCGCCGCACATCGCCGCCGCGCGTGAAGGCATCGCGCTCGATATCGGGCGCATCGTCGACGCGCATCGCCATGCCGCGACGAAAGCGGATATCGTCGTGGTGGAAGGCGTCGGCGGGTTTCGCGTGCCGCTCGACGATACCCACGACACCGCCGATCTCGCCGTCGCGCTGAATCTGCCGGTGGTGCTCGTGGTCGGCATGCGGCTCGGCTGCATCAGCCACGCGCTCTTGACCGCGGAAGCCATCGCCTCGCGCGGACTGACGCTCGCGGGCTGGGTCGCGAATCGCGTCGACCCGAACATGCTGTATCCGGACGAAAATATCGCAACGCTCAAGCAACGCATCGAAGCGCCGCTCATCGGCGTGATCCCGCATCTCGCGCCGAACGACGCACGGCGCGCCGCCGATTCGCTCGACATCGGCCTTCTGACAGACCAGCTTCATCGAAAGGATTGACCCCATGACACAGCAAACCGCCGCAGAGACCACTTCCACGACCACGCCGCAGCCGATGCAGCGCTGGCGCGTCGCCGATGTCGTCGCGCTGTACGACTTGCCGTTCAACGATCTGCTCTATCGCGCGCAGACCGTGCATCGCGAAAATTTCGATCCGAACGCGGTGCAGCTTTCCACGCTGCTCTCGATCAAGACGGGCGGCTGCGAGGAAGATTGCGCGTACTGTCCGCAATCGGTGCATCACGACACCGGCCTCAAGGCCGACAAGCTGATGGACGTCGACGAAGTGCTGAAGGCGGCCGAAGTCGCGAAGTCCAACGGCGCGACGCGCTTTTGCATGGGCGCGGCGTGGCGCAATCCGAAGGATCGTCATCTGGAGCCGATCAAGGACATGATCCGCGGCGTCAAGGCGATGGGCCTCGAAACCTGCGTGACGCTCGGCATGCTCGAAGCGCATCAGGCGCAAGGGCTGCGCGAAGCCGGTCTCGATTACTACAACCACAATCTCGATACGTCGCCGGAGTTTTACGGTCAGATCATCTCGACGCGCACGTATCGGGATCGTCTCGACACGCTGGAGCACGTGCGCGACGCGGGCATCAATGTCTGCTGCGGCGGGATCGTCGGCATGGGCGAGTCGCGGCGCGAGCGTGCGGGGCTGATCTCGCAGCTCGCGAACATGGAGCCGTATCCCGAATCGGTGCCGATCAACAATCTCGTGCAGGTCCCGGGCACGCCGCTCACGGGCGTCGACGCACTCGATCCGTTCGAGTTCGTGCGCACGATCGCGGTCGCGCGCATCACGATGCCGAAGGCGATGGTGCGTCTCTCCGCCGGTCGCGAGCAGATGGACGAAGCGCTGCAGGCGCTGTGCTTCGCCGCCGGCGCGAATTCGATTTTCTACGGCGACCAGCTTCTGACGACGAGCAACCCGCAAGCCGAAGCGGACCGCAAGCTGATCGAGCGTCTCGGCATGCGCGCGGAGTCTGCGCAGAACGTCGGCGTCGAAAGCACCGGGCGCTCGTGCGGACACGGCCACGCATGAAAATCATCTTCTACGAAAAGGGCGCCGATCTCGACGCGTGGCTCGGCGGCCTGAGACGCGAGTTGCCGGATGCGGACCTGCGCGTGTGGGAACCGGGGGACACCGCGCCCGCCGATTACGCGATCGTCTGGCGGGCGCCGCGCGAGCTCTTCGCGAATCGTCCGGATCTGAAGGCCGTGTTCAATCTCGGCGCGGGCGTCGACGCCATTCTCGATGTCGAGCGCAAGGAACCCGGCACGTTGCCGCCGAACGCGAAGCTCGTGCGTCTCGAAGATACCGGCATGGCCCGGCAGATGGTCGAATACGCGACCTACTGCGTGCTGCGCTATCTGCGCCGTTTCGACGAATACGACGCGCTGCAACGCGAACGCCGCTGGGAAAAGCTGCCGCAGCACGCGCGCGAGTCGTTCACCGTCGGCGTGCTCGGGCTCGGCGTGCTGGGCGCTGAAGTCGCAAAGGGACTGCTGAAGCTCGGCGTGCCGGTGCGGGGCTACAGCCGGTCGCCGAAGATGATCGAAGGCGTGCAGGTTCACGCAGGCCCCGATCAGTTCGATGCTTTTCTCGACGGCGTGAAGGTGCTCATCAACCTGTTGCCGCATACGCCCGACACCGAAGGCATTCTGAACGCGCGCGCGTTCGGCAGGCTCGCGCGCGGCGCGTATCTCGTGAACGTCGCGCGCGGCCCGCATCTCGTCGACGCCGATCTGCTCGCCGCGCTCGACAGCGGCCAGATCGGCGCCGCCACGCTCGATGTCTTCCACACGGAACCGCTGCCGCAGGATCATCCGTTCTGGACGCATCCGCGCGTGTCGGTCACGCCGCACATTTCGGCGGAAACGCTGCGCGAAGAAAGCATCGTGCAGATCGCCGGCAAGATCAAAGCGCTCGCGCGCGGCGAACCGATCAGCGGCATCGTCGATTTCAAGCGCGGGTACTGAACGCATCGCACATAAAAGGAGACAGCCATGATTCCGGCCAAGGTGAAAATCGTCGAAGTCGGGCCGCGCGACGGCCTGCAGAACGAAAAGGAGTTCGTGCCCACGCAAACCAAGATCGAGCTCGTGAACCGGCTCGCGCGCGCGGGCATCGTCAATGTGGAATCGACGTCGTTCGTGTCGCCCAAATGGGTGCCGCAGATGGCCGACGCCGCCGCCCTGATGGCTGGCATCGAGCGCCGTCCGGGCACGATCTACTCCGTGCTGACGCCGAACATGCGCGGCTTCGAAGGCGCGCTCGAATCGAAGGCCGATGAGATCGTGATCTTCGGCGCGGCGAGCGAGGCGTTCTCGCAGAAGAACATCAACTGCAGCATCGCGGAGAGCATCGCGCGTTTCGAGCCGGTCGCGAAAGCCGCGAAGGACGCGGGCATGCGCCTGCGCGGCAGCATCTCGTGCGCGCTCGGCTGCCCGTATCAGGGCGAAGTGAGCATCGAGTCGGTCGTGGATGTCGTCGAGCGCATGAAGGCGCTCGGCTGCGATGAAATCGACATCGCCGATACGATCGGCGTCGGCACGCCCAAGCGCACCCGCGAAGTGCTCGCGGCGGCGCAGAAGGTGTTTCCGCGCGAGCGGCTCTCCGGGCACTTTCACGACACGTACGGACAGGCCATTGGCAACATCTATGCGGCGCTGCTCGAAGGCATCGAGATTTTCCACGCATCGGTCGCGGGGCTCGGCGGCTGTCCGTATGCCAAGGGCGCGACCGGGAATGTCGCGACGGAAGACGTCGTCTATCTGATGAACGGGCTCGGCATCGAGACGGGCGTCGATCTGGATCAGCTCGTCGATATCGGCGATTTCATTTCGCGCGCTATCGCCAAGCCCAGTTCGTCGCGCGCCGGCCGTGCGCTCTTCACGAAAAAGCGCGATGGCGTCGCCGCCTGCGCCTGAACGACAAAGGACCACGATGATCGATCAATTACCCGATTCCGCGCGCCGCGTCGCGCTCTTGCTGAAGGAACGCGGCCATCCGCACGACGTCGTGATGCTGCCGGAAACCGGAAAGACTTCCGCCGAGGCCGCCGCCGGCCTGGGCTGCGCGGTCGCGCAGATCGCCAAGTCGATTCTCTTTCGGCGCCGCGAGGACGATGCGCCCGTGCTCGTGATCGCGAGCGGCGCGAATCGCGTGGACGAGGCGAAGGTCGCGGCGCGCGTCGGCGCACTGGCGCGCGCGGATGCGAAGTTCGTGCGCGAGAAGACCGGCTATGCGATCGGCGGCGTGTGCCCCATCGGCCACGCGGTCGAGCCGGTCACGCTGATCGACGAAGACCTGCTCGCGCTCGACAGTCTCTGGGCCGCGGCGGGGCATCCGCATGCGGTGTTCAATCTGTCGCCGCAAGAGTTGATCGAGTTGACGGGCGCGCCGGTCGTCGATGTCGCCTTGCGCGAGACGGCCGAGTCATGACCGGCCTGGCGTCGCCGTGCGTCGACGTCTGCCGCATGAACCCGGAGACCGGCTTCTGCGACGGCTGCCTTCGCACCATCGGCGAAATCGCGGCGTGGGCCTCCAGCGACGATCATGAAAAGCGCGCGGTGCTCGCGCGCGTCGAGAGCCGCCGCCATGGCGCGCGCGTCGTGACGATCGGCGAATCGTTCGAAGCGACGCTCGCGCTGCCGCCCGATTCGATCAAACATTTCGCGACGCTCGTCAACGATCTCAACCCGCTGCATCACGACGACGCCTACGCGCGCGCGAGCCGCTTCGGTTCGCTGATCGCCTCCGGCACGCAGCCGACCGCGCATCTGATGGCGATGCTCGCCGCGCATTTCTCGCGCGACGCGCAGCCGCTCGGCCTCGAGTTCGGGATCAAGCTGACGCGCGCCGCGAAGGCGAACGACGTGCTCACGATGTTCTGGCGCGTCACCGAAGCGAAGTGGAAAGCGAGCCTCGGCGGCGACCTCGTGAAGCTCGAAGGCGGCGCGCGCAATCAGCACGGCGAGACGGTGATGAAGGGGACGGCCACCATCCTCGTGATGCCGAAGGAGCCGCGCGCGTGAAGGCGCTTCCGGAATCCATGACGGTGTTCGAGCGCGGCTGGCTGTCCTCGAACAATGTGCTGTTCGCGAGCGATGAAGGCACCGCGATCGTCGATACCGGCTATGCGTCGCACGCGCCGCAGACGCTCGCGCTCGTGAAGCAGAAGCTCGGCGCGCGCACGCTCGATCTGATCGTCAACACGCATCTGCATTCGGATCATTGCGGCGGCAACGCGCTGCTTCAGGAAAACCATGCGTGCCGCACGCTGATTCCCGCGAGCGAGGCGCACGCCGTGCGCACGTGGGATGAAGAAGCGCTCACGTTTCGCGCAACCGGCCAGCGCTGCGAACGCTTCGACTTCACGGGAACGATCGAACACGGCACGACGCTCGCGCTCGGCGGCTTCGAATGGAACGTGCTCGGCGCGCCGGGCCACGATCCGCATTCCTTGATGCTGCATTGTCCGCAGATGCGCGTACTGATCAGCGCCGACGCGTTATGGGAAAACGGCTTCGGCGTGATCTTTCCCGAGTTGGAAGGCGACAGCGGTTTCGCGGAAGAGCGCGCGGTGCTCGAACTGATCTCGACGCTCGACGTCGATCTCGTGATTCCCGGGCACGGCGCGCCATTCACCGATGTCGCGCGCGCGCTCGAAGTGGCTGCGTCGCGGCTCGACTATCTGCAAGCCGATCCCACACGCAACGCGAAGAACGCGCTCAAGGTGCTGATCGTGTTCAAGCTGATGGAAGTGCGCGCGATGTCCTTCGACGCCTTGCTCGCAATGACCGGGCAAGCCCGCGCGATGCGCGCCGCCGCCGATGCGCTCGCGCGGCCGGGCGAGCGTCGGAGGCTCATCGAGACGATCGTCGGGGAATTGGCGCGCGGCGGCTCGGTGAACGTGAGCGGCGCGATGGTGTCGGCGGCCTGATCAAACCGGACGCCCAAAAGAAAGCCGCTTGTCAGCTACGGCAAGCGGCAGAATCATAGGGACGTGAT
Organism: Caballeronia turbans; assembly: GCA_001544655.2. Taxonomy (GTDB): domain Bacteria; phylum Pseudomonadota; class Gammaproteobacteria; order Burkholderiales; family Burkholderiaceae; genus Caballeronia; species Caballeronia turbans. The sequence continues at coordinate 284,648 of FCOD02000003.1, read as the reverse complement.
CAACGTCCAGCGTATCGTAGCGCGACGCTGTTTCACGTGCATCGGTGCTTTCCCTACAAAACTTTAACGATCACCTGAATCGGCGTAAGACCCAATGCCGGCGCGGGTTTCAGGGCGCATCGGCCTCGAAGAAGGCGAGCATTTCCGCGAGCAGCATGTCGGGCTGTTCCTCGGGAATGTAGTGCCCGCACGGCAGCGCGCGGCCGCTCACGTCGCGTGCGACGCGCCGCCATTCATCGAGCGCATCGAAGCATCGCTCGATCACGCCTTCTTCTCCCCACAGCACGCGCAGCGGACACGCGACCTTCAGGCCGCGTTCGAGATCGGCGCGATCGTGGTCCAGATCGATGCTCGCCGATGCGCGGTAGTCCTCGCACATCGCGAAGATCGCGCCGGGCGATGCGAGCGCGTCGCGATACGCCTGCAACGCGTGCGGCGCGAGTCCCGCGTGCCGATTGCCCATCACGCGATCGATATAGGCGTTCGGATTGCCGCCGATCAGCAACTCGGGCAACGGCGACGGTTGAATCAGCAGGAACCAGTGGAAGTATGCGGTCGCGAAGGCGCGGTCGGTCGCCTCGTACATCGCGAGCGTCGGCGCGATATCGAGCAGCATCAGACGATCGACGGCATCCGGAAAGTCCATCGCCATGCGATGCGCGACACGCGCGCCGCGATCATGCGCGCAGACGAGAAAGCGTTCGAAGCCGAAGTGACGCATCACCGCGACCTGATCGGCGGCCATCGCGCGCTTCGAATACGGCGTGTGACGCGCGTCGCTTTTCGGCTTCCCCGACGCGCCGTAGCCGCGCAGATCCGTGGCGATCACGGTGAAGTGCTTGGCAAGCTCGCCGGCGCACTTGTGCCAGATTTCGTGCGTTTGCGGATGACCGTGCATGAGGAGCAGCGGCGGCCCGTCACCGCCTTTCATCCCGACGATTTCGACGTCCCCCGCATCGACGCGAAACGGCTCGTAGTCTCCGAAAGACATGGTGTTTTCTTGTTCGTGGCATTGCGGGTCATTGTAGGCGCGGGGGCGCCATTGCTCACGCGCCGGAGGGCGTGCGAACGCGGAAACCGAAGACTTCTTCGGGAAATGGCGGATGTTTCGCCGACGATGCCGTGCTTATAATCGAACGATCGTTCGCTATCCGGGCGCGCACGCTTTCCCGAAAACGAGCGCCAGTTCGTAGAATGGTTTCAATGCTGCCCGGACACATTCAGGAGATTCGTGCCATGGCCCTGCCCGCCATCTTGCAGCACCTCACATTGCCCGTCGTCGGCTCGCCGATGTTCATCGTCAGTTATCCGGAACTCGTGCTTGCGCAATGCAAGGCGGGGATCGTCGGCTCGTTTCCGGCGCTGAACGCTCGCCCCGCCGAATTGCTCGACGAATGGCTCACGCAGATTCAGGCCGCGCTCGCGGAGCACAGGGCGGCGAATCCGGAAGCGGTCATCGGACCGATCGCGGTGAACCAGATCGTTCATCAGTCGAATGCGCGGCTCGAGCAGGATGTGCGCGTGTGCGTCGAGCACAAGGTGCCGATCTTCATCACGAGCCTGCGTGCGCCGGTCAGGGAAATGATCGACGCCGTTCACTCGTATGGCGGCATCGTGCTGCACGATGTCATCAATCTGAGACACGCGCAGAAAGCGCTCGAAGCGGGCGTCGATGGCCTCATTCTCGTCGCGGCGGGCGCGGGCGGCCATGCGGGCACGACGTCACCGTTCGCGCTCGTCGGCGAAGTGCGGCGCATCTTCGACGGTCCGATCGTGCTGTCGGGCGCAATCGCCAACGGCGGCTCGATTCTCGCCGCGCAGGCGATGGGCGCGGACCTCGCCTACATGGGCACGCGCTTCATCGCGACGAAAGAAGCGCACGCGCTGGAGGCCTACAAGCGCGCAATCGTCGATGCGAAAGCCGCCGACATCATCTACACGAACCTCTTCACCGGCGTGCACGGCAACTACATCCGCGAGAGCATCGTCAAAGCGGGGCTCGACCCAGACGCTTTGCCGGAGTCCAACAAGGAAGCGATGAACTTCGCCGAAGGCACGAGCAAGGCGAAGGCATGGAAGGAGATCTGGGGCGCGGGGCAAGGCGTCGGGCTGATGGAGGACGTGCCGAGCGTGGCCGAGTTGGTCCAGCGCCTGAAGCGCGAGTACGACGACGCGAAGACGCGCCTCGCGATCGGCTGATCCTTTTCCGATAGCCGCAAAAAAAACACCGCGCATGAAGCGCGGTGTTTTCGTTTGGGCGTGTGCGCTGCTTAGAACTTCGCGCGGATGCCGACGCCGAACGTATCGCCCGACGACATGCTCGTGTACTTGTCGTTCAGGTACGCCGCGTAGACGTCGGTGCGCTTCGACAGCGGGTAGTCGTAGCCGACCGCCCAGCTCTTGTGCGTCTGGTCGAGGCCGCCGTTGCTGCGCGAGTACGCGTACGACGCCATCACCGTGCCCGGGCCGACCGGCACCGTCACGCCGCCCTGTCCGGTGTTGACGTGGAACGTGCCGGGGCCGTCGAAGTCGTTCTTCGTGTACATGTACTGCGCGAAGAATTTGACGTACTTCATGTCGAACGACGCACCCAGTTGCCCGACGCTCTGGCTCTTGTAGCCGGGCGTCGCGAAGCCGTCGATCGTCGTCAGGTCGCCGGGTACGTTGTTGAAGTTCACGTACTGATAGACGCCCGTGGCCGCGAACGGGCCGTGGAAGTACAGGAACTGCGCGCTGTACTTCTTCGAGCGGCCGTCGCCGGCGGTGTTGCCGAAGCTGTACATCACGCTGCCGGACAGACCGTTGAAGTCAGGCGACGTGTACTGCACCGAGTTGTTCCAGCCCGAATCGCCGACCACGCCCTGATCCGTCCGATACGTCGGGAACGTGCCTGCGCCGAGGAACACGTGATAGACCATCGGCGAGAAGACGTACGAATCGACGAACGGGTTGAAGAGAATCGTCGAGACGAAGAGTTGCGTCGTCAGGCGGCCTGCGGTGAACGTGCCGATCGGACCTTGTATGCCGACGTACGAGTTGCGCGCGAAGAAGGTGTCGCCCTGGAAGCGCCCGTACTGGCCATTCTGTGCGCGGAAGAAGCTTTCCAACGTGAAGATGGCCTTGTAGCCGCCGCCCAGATCCTCGGCGCCCTTCAAGCCCCAGTACGACGTCGACATGCCGCCGCCGCTGACGTTCCACGCGCGATCGCCGCCCGGGAATTTTGTAGCGCCGACCCATTCGTCGACCTGCCCGTACAGCGAAACGCTCGATTGCGCGTGTGCCGCGCCCGCGGCAAAGAGGCCGAGCATCGCTGCGGCGACCGCGGTGGCCTTCACCGTTGCTTTCACCGTAGTCTTCGGCGCACGGTTGACGGTTGACTTCATGAACTCTCCTGTCTTTTGTCGAAAATTAAAAGCTTGGCGGGCGAGGAGCGTTGCCTCGCCTCGTTTGACCGGTTGACGGTTCATGTGGGCGAGAGTGGCATCGCGTGTGGAGCGGCACCATCTTTACGGACCATTTTTCCGGTCAAAAATGTTTTTGGTTATTGCGGGTATAGCGGTTCGGATAATGCCGATCGACTGCGCATCCCGCGAAGCGAATCGAGTCGAACGCGCGCGCAGGATTTCATGTGGCTCAATGCTTTGCGAAGCGAGCAGCGGCGCGCCTGTCGAAGCGCCGAAAGCCATTCGAAATATTGGAAATACGACATTTCTCCGCGCAGGGCGCATTGTCCGTGCGCGGAAAAAAGAGCGGAACGTCTTAAAGAAAATCGCTGCGTAACTGTGGCGAGATTACGTCATCGCGGCAGCGGAACTAGACGTGCCAATAGTTTTTCGTTCTGCACGGTAAACGCACGGAACGACAGCTAATGCCGACGGGAAGGGAGAATCAGTTGCGGTAATTCGCGTTGGCCGGCGCGCGGCCATCGTCCGCCGGACGCCCGGGCGGGCGCGGCAGGCTGCGCTCTTCGTTGTAGCGCGTGATGTCGGCGCGAATGGAACCCGCGCCGCGGATGGGCACCGCCTGATCGGCGCGCGGACCGGGGCGCACTTCGGCGCTCACGGGCGTCAAACCGTCTTTGGCGGCGACCGGCGTGAAGTGCAGCGATTGCCTGCTCGGGGCGGAATCGCTGAACACCGCCGAGGACAGCCACTCGACGCGCGGCCCCGCGAGCGCGAGCGAACCCGCCACCGCCAGCGCGCCGAGCGCAGCGGATGCGAAAAGCCGGGTAGTCTTGCGAAAGCCAGTGAGCGTCATGTCGAAACTGCCTTGCGTCCGACCGATATTCCCGTCCGCGGGTCGAAAACACGAGATTTCGATCAGGCGGACAACCGGCTGTAGTCGGAGGTTTCAGGCGCCTGCATCGAGACGATGCAAAAACCCGCCAACCGGTGTATCCAACAATTTATTTGGACCGGTCGCGGCAGTCGAGCCAAAAAGTGTTAGGCCTGCTCGATGGTTGTAACACCATGTTACGTCAGAGTTTTTTCGCGTTGGCCGACCGTTTCGGATGCCCAAAGATGTGACGAAAATCATGCTGACCAGACGATTGAAAAGCCGTGAAATTGACCCACGCGCGGCCCGAATGTTGCTGTAGAACACTTTCGGCCCGCGCACAATTTTTACCGTTTTCATGCGCATTGGTAATCAATCGATCCAGTAAATGAATTTGCCAATTTAATCGCGCGCGAGCGAAAATCATGGTTTTTCCTGACTTGACGATGGCTACGCGCGGCAGCGCGCCCGGCGTTCCCAGGTACGAGAATCTCTGATGGCACGGCCCAAACTTCTTCCGGACAATTTCACGCTGGCGCTCGTCGGCACTGTCATCATCGCCAGCTTCCTGCCTTGTCGGGGCAGCGCTGCGGTCGCGTTCAACTGGATCACCGATATCGCCATCGGCTTGTTGTTCTTCCTGCACGGCGCAAAGCTTTCTCGCGAGGCGATCATTGCGGGCGCGACGCACTGGCGGCTGCATCTCGTCGTGCTGCTCAGCACCTTCGCGCTCTTTCCGCTGCTCGGCCTCGTGCTCAAGCCGGTGCTCACACCGCTCGTCACGCCCGCGCTCTACACGGGCATCCTCTTTCTTTGTACGCTGCCGTCCACGGTGCAATCGTCGATTGCCTTCACTTCGATGGCGAAGGGCAACGTGCCGGCGGCTGTGTGCAGTGCATCCGCGTCGAGCCTGCTCGGCATTTTCATCACGCCGGCGCTCGTCGGACTCGTCGTGAGCAATCACGGCGCGACGACCGGGTCGCCGTGGCATACCGTCGGCAACATCACGCTGCAGCTGCTCGTGCCGTTCGTCGCCGGGCAATTGCTGCGGCCGGCCATCGGCAAATGGATCGACAGGCACCGCGCGATGCTCAAGTTCGTGGACCAAGGCTCGATCCTGCTCGTCGTCTACGTGGCGTTCAGCGAGGCCGTGAACGAAGGCATCTGGCATTCGATCTCGCTGTCGACGCTCGCGGGCCTGCTTGCCGTCAACATCCTGCTGCTGGCGGCCGCGCTCCTCATCACGGCGTTCACGGCGAAGCGCCTCGGCTTTTCCCGCGCCGATCAGATCACGATCATCTTCTGCGGCTCGAAGAAAAGCCTCGCCTCCGGCATTCCGATGGCGAAGGTGATTTTCGCGTCGCACGCGGTTGGCGCGGTGGTGCTGCCGCTCATGCTCTTCCATCAGATCCAGCTCATGGTGTGCGCGGTGCTCGCGCAGCGCTGGGGAGCGCGCAAGACGGCGCCCGAGCCGGTGCGCGAGAACAAGGCCGTCGCCGCGCCAGCGCGTCGCTGATTCGCGCCCGACCACAGGCGGCGTCGTTCCCCTCACCATCGTTCCTCCTTCTGTCACATAGGCCGCCTCGTGCGGCCTTTGCGTCATTTGAGCCCGCCCGCGCGCCGAAGTCGATTCGGCCGGATGGCATAGGCCGAAAAGACTGACCTTCCGCATCGAGTTGCGAATCTGCGTTGGCCGGTGTCCGACGATTCGGCCTATGCCTTTCGGCTGAATGGCGCCCGGGCATGTGCCTTGCCACACTCTTGCTTAACACCGTGCAGAAACGGATACGAGACAAGCATGTGCACACCACGCATCATGCATCCACCGCGGAAGGAACGATGAACCACGTCGAACATCACACGGCGTCCGCCTTGCGCGCCTTTCTCGACGAAATGCCATTTCAGCGCGGCAGCGCGGAAGACGCAGGCCGTGCACTGCGTGCGTTGATCGGGGCCGGTCTGGATCGCCTGCCTTTGCCGGGCCACGGCAATACGCTCGAACGCTGGCGCGCGCTCGGCGCGGTCGCCGCGTTCGACCTGTCGCTGGTCAAGCTGTACGAAGGCCATACCGACGCGCTCGCGATCCTCGCTGAACTGGGGGCGGCGCGACCGGACGCGGGCAGCGCGTGGGCGGTATGGGCGGCCGAGCCGCCGAGCGCGCGGCTATCGGCGCTGGGCGACCCGGATGCGCAGACCGTGCTCCTGCAGGGCACGAAGTCCTGGTGTTCCGGGGCGGCGGCGGTCACCCATGCGCTCGTGACGGCCTGGAATGAAAGAGACGAACCCGTGCTCGCCACGGTCGACCTGCGACACGACGGCGTGCGGATCACCGGAGCCGGCTGGCAAGCGGTAGGCATGCAGGCGAGCGCGAGTGTTGACGTGTGCTTCGAGCGGGTGCCCGCGCTTCGCATCGGCTCCCCGCGTGCGTATGTCGAGCGTCCCGGCTTCTGGCACGGCGGCGCAGGAATCGCCGCGTGCTGGTTCGGCGCAGCGGCCGGCATCGCCTCATTCGTGGCGCGCGACGCGCAGCATCGCGCGGGGCCGCACAAGCTCGCGCATCTCGGCGTCATCGATACGACGCTGTGCGCCACCGCCGCGCTGCTGCGCGAGACGGCCGCGCTCATCGACCGCGCCCCGCACGCCGACGCGATGGCGCCTGCGATGCGCGCACGCATCGCCGCTGAATCCGCGGCGGCGCGCGTCGCGGCACGCGCCGGCCGTGCGTTGGGCGCCGCCCCGCTGTGCCGCGACGCGCACTTCGCGCAACTCATGGCCGATCTACCGGTATTCATTCGACAAAGCCACGCCGAGCGGGACGAAGCATCGCTCGCCGAGCGTGTCATAGAAGAGGAACGGACTTCATGGCAACTGTGACCCCGCGAGCGCCGACAGACGAAAATCCCGCCGACCGAGCGATATCCGGCGAAGGCACGCCTGAGGCAACATGGCAGGGATGGACGCGTCTGAATGCGCTGCCCGAAGTCCAGCCCGCCGAACTGGTGCCGTTCGGCGGCCGGGCTGTCGTAGTTGCGCCACACCCCGACGACGAAGTGCTCGGCACCGGCGGACTGCTCGCTCGTCTCTCGGAAATAAGCCGGCAGATACTCATTGTCGCCGTCACGGACGGCACCGCAAGTCACCCGGATTCCACCGAATGGCCGCCGGAACGCCTTGCGCGTGTACGTCCGCAGGAAACGAGAGCCGCGCTCCAGCGGCTGCATCTGCGCCAGGTTCAGGTGGTCAGGCTCGGGCTTCAGGACGGCGCGCCTGCCCGCATAGAAGCCAGTTTGTCAGGAGCCCTATCCGAACTTCTTCAACCCGGCGATATCGTTTTCACCACTTGGCGCTATGATGGTCACCCCGACCACGAGGCAGCCGGGCGCGCCGTTCATTCCGCGGCACAAGCGCTCGACCTGCCCTGCGTGGAAGTGCCGCTCTGGACCTGGCACTGGGCGTCGCCGGACGATACGCGCGTGCCATGGAGCCGTGCTCGCCGCATCGTTCTGGACGGCGCCACGCATGCCCGGAAGCTTCGGGCCGTGCAGGCTTTTCGGAGCCAGCTCGATCCCGATGCCACAACCGGTCAGGCGCCAGTGCTGCCCGAGCATGTGCTGGCCCGGCTCACCCGGCCTTTCGAAGTCGTACTCATATGAACAACATCAACGACAATACTAAGCAGTACTTCGATAACCTGTATCGACAGAATGACGATCCCTGGAAGATCAGGCATCGCTGGTATGAGCGGCGTAAGCGGGCACTCATGCTCGCCTCGCTTCCCCATGAGCGGTACGCCCGCGCATTCGAGCCCGGCTGCGGCAACGGCGAGCTGACCGCACTGCTCGCGCCGCGCTGCGACGAGTTGATCGCAACGGACATCGCCGAGGATGCCGTCGCGCTCACGCGGGAACGCGTCGCGCAGTGTCACAACGTAACAGTCCAGCAGATGCTTTTGCCCGATGCCTGGCCGAGCGGCCCGCTCGATCTCGTCGTGATCAGCGAGATCGGTTATTACCTTGACGAGCCGCAGCTATGGCATATCGTCGAGCACATACACCAGACGCTGTCGCGAGATGGCGCCGTGGTCGCATGTCACTGGCGCCGGCCGATCGAAGGCTGGGCGCAGAACGGCGATGAAGTGCACGCGATGTTGCGCGGCCGTATGAGTCTTCCGCTGCTGAGCCACTATTGGGACGACGATCTGGTTCTCGACGTCTGGACGCCTGACAAGCGCTCAGTTCACGACCGGGAAGCGTCGGCGTAGTGTTTTCTGGTTTTTACTAAACAAACAAACCGCGAGGAAACTCATATACAACAAGGGTCTACTGGTTTTCTCCTATCTCGTTTGCGCGATTTTCCCGGCTTTTTTACTATACAATCGCCGTGAAACATGCGCACCGGCCAGAAGCGGTAAACATCGCGCTGACCGAACACCAGCCGCAAACAGGCGGAGACAGAGAACACCACGATGGCCACCACCATTCGCGATGTCGCGCGTGCGGCAAGCGTCTCGATCGGGACAGTGTCGCGCGCGCTCAAGAATCAACCGGGTTTATCCGAAGCGACGCGCGTGCGCGTCGTCGAAGTAGCGCAGCAACTCGGCTACGACTCGGCACAGTTGCGCACGCGCATTCGTCGCGTGACGTTCCTGCTGCATCGGCAGCACAACAATTTCGCCGTCAGCCCTTTTTTCTCGCACGTCCTGAACGGCTTCGAGGAAGCGTGTCGCGAGCGGCGGCTCGTGCCGTCCGTGCTGACCGCCGGTCCGACGCATGACCTGGCGCAGCAGATGCGCCTACATGCGCCCGACGCCATCGCGGTGGCGGGCTTCGTCGAGCCGGAACTGCTCGCGCATCTGCATTCGCTCGCGCGGCCTACCGTGCTCATCGACCTGCGCGCGCCGGGCTTTCGTTCCGTCAACATCGACAACGTGAAAGGCGCATCGCTCGCGATGCAGCATCTGTTCGCGCAAGGTCGGCGGCGCATCGTGTTCATCGGCGGATCGCTTGCGCATTACAGCATCGCGCAGCGCGCGCTCGGCTATCGCAAGGCATATTTCGACGCCGGCCAGCTTTTCGATCCGACGCTCGAAATCGTGACACAGCCGGGCCTGCCCGCCGACCTCGCCGCCGCCGACGCGATGGAGCGCCTGATCGCCGACGCCCGCGCGCAATCCAGTCCCCTCCCCGACGCGGTTTTCGCCTATAACGATGCAGCGGCCCTCGCCGCGATGCGCGTCTGCCTCGCGCACGGGTTGCGCGTGCCGGATGACGTCGCGTTTGTCGGTTTCGACGACATTCCGGCCGCCGCGCAAAGCACGCCGCCGCTCTCGACCGTGACCGTCGACAAGGAAGCGCTCGGGCGCCGCGGCGTCGAGTTGCTGCTGGAAGATCAATCGAGCCCGCCGAGCCAGGCCGACACGCTCGTCGCCGTCAATTTCGTTCCTCGCGCGAGTTCGGGCATGAAACAGGACATCAGCACGCCATGAACATGACTGCCTCACCTGCCATCGCGGAAAGCGCGCCAGCCGAACGCGCGATCGACTTCCGCAGCCGCGACTTCCTGCTCTCCCACGTGCGCGACACGCTCGCGTTCTATGCGCCGAACGCACGCGACCCGTCCGGCGGCTTCTTTCATTTCTTCAAGGACGACGGCAGCGTCTACGATCGCACGACGCGCCATCTCGTCAGCAGCACGCGCTTCGTCTTCAACTACGCGATGGCGTACCGCCATTTCGGCGACGCGCGTTTTCAAGACGACGCGCGTCACGCTTTCACATTCCTGCGCGACGCCCACTGGGACGCCGTCAACGAAGGCTACGACTGGGAAATCGAGTGGCGCGACGGGCACAAACGCACGCTCGACGGCACGCGTCATTGCTACGGCATGGCGTTCGTGCTGCTCGCCTGCGCGCACGCCGCGATGGCGGGCATCGACGAAGCAAAGCCGATGATCGACGAAACCTTCGCGCTCATGGAGCAGCGTTTCTGGGACGCCGACGCCGGCCTCTACGCCGACGAAGCCACGCCTGACTGGCAGCTTTCGGACTATCGCGGGCAGAACGCGAACATGCACGCAACCGAGGCGCTGCTCGCGGCATACGAGGCAACGGGCCACGTCATCTATCTGGATCGCGCGGAAAAGATCGCGGGCAATATCACGCTGCGGCAGGCGCGACTGTCGCATGGGCTCGTGTGGGAGCACTTTCACCGCGACTGGTCCGTGGATTGGCACTACAACGAATCGGACAGCTCGAACATCTTCCGTCCGTGGGGCTTCCAGCCGGGTCATCAGACCGAGTGGGCCAAGCTGTTGCTGATTCTCGAGCGGCATCGCGCGCTGCCGTGGCTCGCACCGCGCGCCATCGAGCTGTTCGATGGCGGATTCAACCGCGCGTGGGACAGCCGTCACGGCGGCCTCTACTACGGCTTCGGCCCGGACGACACCATCTGCGACCACGACAAGTACTTCTGGGTGCAGGCGGAAAGCTTCGCGGCGGCGGCGCTGCTCGGCGCGCGCACGGGCCGCGAGCGTTTCTGGGACTGCTACGACGAACTGTGGCGCTACAGCTGGACGCATTTCGTCGATCACGAATACGGCGCGTGGTATCGCATTCTCACGTGCGACAACCGCAAGTACGGCGACGAGAAAAGTCCCGCCGGCAAGACCGACTATCACACCATGGGCGCGTGTTACGAAGTGCTGAACGCGCTCGGCCCGACCTCGACTCAACGGTGACAAGCATGGCTAGCGAGCAAACCACCTTCCCCCAATTCGTCTCGGCGGGCGACATCCTCACCGACATGATCCGCACCGACGTGTCGAGCTGGCTTTCGCGTCCCGGCGGCGCGGGCTGGAACGTCGCGCGTGCGGTCGCGCGGCTCGGGCTGCCGACGGCCTGCGCGGGCTCGCTCGGCACCGACAATTTCTCCGACGACCTGTGGGAAGCGAGCGTCTCATCGGGCCTCGACATGCGCTTCATGCAGCGCGTCGAGCGTCCGCCGCTGCTCGCGATCGTCCACAAGACGCAGCCGCCGACCTACTACTTCATGGGCGAGAACGGCGCGGATCTGGCGTTCGACCCGTCGCGGCTGCCGCAAGGATGGATGGAGCGCGTGAAGTGGGCGCATTTCGGCTGCATCAGCCTCGTGCGCCAGCCGCTCGGCGCGACGCTCGCCGCGCTCGCGCGGCAATTGCGCGACCACGGCGTGAAGATCAGCTTCGACCCGAACTATCGCAATCTGATGGAGCACGGCTACGAGCCGATCCTGCGCAACATGGCAAGCCTCGCCGATCTCATCAAGGTGTCGGACGAGGATTTGCACATGCTCTTCAAAGGCATGCCCGAAGCGGACGCGCTCGCGAAAATCCGCTCGATGAATCCGCAAGCCACCGTGCTCGTCACGCGCGGCTCGGGCCAAGCGACGCTCTATGCCGGCGATCAGCAATACAGCGCGCGTCCGCCGAGCGTCGAAGTGGCGGACACGGTCGGCGCGGGCGATGCGTCCATCGGCGGATTGCTCTACAGCCTCATGGCGCGCCACGGCGACTGGCCCGATCATCTGAAGTTCGCGCTCGCAGCGGGCGCGGCGGCGTGCCGTCATTCGGGCGCGCATTCGCCTTCGCTGGAAGAGGTCGAAGACCTGTTGAAATGATCTGAAAGCGCGTCGCACGCGTTACATATCAGCGTGCTAGCATGGGTTCGTCCTTGCCTGGAGGCGAATCCATCATGGAAGACACCACCTACACGAAAGGCATCTATACCGCGACGATCGGCGTGCGCGCCATCGACGGCGGCAAGTTCCAGGGCCTCGTCTCGCTCGCCCGCGACGACGGCGAGGATAACGATGCGACGCTCTACGAAGTGGAAGCCGTATCGGGTAACGAAGAAGAAGCGCTCGACGAAGCGCGCGCGCTCGCGCACCGCATCCTTGGGGAAATCGAGCTGTAGCCAGGCGGCCAGGGCGGCGCGGGGCGCTCGGCTTCGCGGCGCCTCCCGGGCTGCATCGGAGGACATATGCCGGAGCAGATCTTCCTATACGGCGTCTACGCCATTCACGTCAGGGCGGTCGAGTTGCAGGGCTCGCGCTGGGACGCGGAATACGAGATCCGTCATCACGACAAGGCCGTTCAGCCGTGGACGACCGTCGGCGGCGATGACGGTCTAGCCGACAAGGCCGAAGCCGTCGAACTTGCGCATCAGCGCGCGGTGTCGGATATCGAAGCCGGCGCGGGCATTCCGAAGCCACGCGCATTTCCCTAATTCTCGTCCGGCGGCTGCGCGAGACCCACGTGCGCATTCAGCGCGAGCCGCCCGGCCTCGCGCCGGTCGATCGCTGATGCGCGTTCGTAGCCTTCGCGCGCGAGCGAACGCTCGACGTAATCGAAAAGCACACCTTGCGGCTCGATCAGCTTCGCGATGAATCCGATCTGCAGCGTGCTCGCCGCAAGGATATCGGCGGCGGTGAACTGGTCGCCCAGGAGCCACGGCCCTTCTTCCAGCGCGTTCTCGATCGCGTGCTCGACGCGCCCAAGATCGCCCCAGCCGAAACTCACACTGTTGCTCTGCGCGCCGGTTACGCGCTCGGCCATCGCGGGTTCGAGACACGAGCCGGTGAAGAACATCCATTGCAGAAAACGGCCGCGCGAAGGATCGTGCAACGGCACGCCGAGCGCGGTTTCGGGATACCGATCCGCAAGATAAAGCAGCACCGCGCCCGATTCGGCCACGCGCACGCTGCCGTCTTCCAGCGCGGGCAGCTTCGACATCGGATTGACGCGGCAGAAGTTCGGGTCGTGCTGCGCACCCGCGCGGATGTTCACGAACTCGAGCTGATACGGCACGCGCATTTCTTCGAGCATCCACAGCGCGCGGAAGGCGCGCGTTTTCGGCCAGTAGAAGAGCTTCATCGGCGTCTTTTTCGTCGTCTGTCGATGCGTTCAGGGTAGTCCCAAATCCACGCGAATCGCGCGCCCGACGGCATCGGGTTTACGCCTACGCGCGCCGGATCGGGAAAATTCCTCCCGCTCATCTCAAAAATAAGGTCGATGTCTCTCCATGCGCGCGGAATCGGGGCGAGTGCGCAAAAACATTTCGCATTTGTCGGCAAAGAATGTCGCATTGCCCCGCATCTCAAAAAAAGCCTCCGGAGATTTCATGAACGCGCGTGTCCCAGCCGATGCATTTGTTCCTCCCGCACTGTCGGACTATCAACTCAGCGACAACCTGAGCGCCGCCAAGGGCCGAATTTTCCTCACCGGCACGCAGGCGCTCGTGCGCCTCGTCCTGATGCAGCGCGAACTCGATCGCGCCGCGAATCTGAACACCGCCGGTTTCGTCAGCGGCTATCGCGGCTCGCCGCTCGGCATGGTCGATCAGCAGTTGTGGAAGGCGAAGAAACTGCTCGCGTCGCACGACGTGCGCTTTCTCCCCGCGATCAATGAGGAACTCGGCGGCACCGCCGTGCTCGGCACGCAGCGCGTGGAATCGGACGCGGAACGCACGGTGGATGGCGTGTTCGCGATGTGGTACGGCAAAGGCCCGGGCGTCGATCGCGCGGGCGACGCGCTCAAGCACGGCAACGCGTACGGCTCGTCGCCGCACGGTGGCGTGCTGGTCGTGGCGGGCGATGACCACGGCTGCGTGTCGTCGTCGATGCCGCATCAGAGCGACCAGACGATGATCTCGTGGCACATGCCGGTGGTGAATCCGTCGAACGTCGCGGACATGCTGGAATTCGGCCTCTACGGCTGGGCGTTGTCGCGGTTCTCGGGCGCGTGGATCGGCTTCAAGGCAATTTCGGAGACGGTCGAATCCGGCTCGACCGTCGATCTCGACGCGATCCGCACCGACTGGAAAACGCCCGACGATTTCACGCCGCCGCCGGGCGGCCTGCACAACCGCTGGCCCGATCTGCCGAGCCTGACGATCGAAGCGCGCTTGTCCGCCAAAATCGACGCCGTGCGCCACTTCGCGCGAGCGAACAGCATCGACAAGTGGATCGCGCCGAGCCCGCGCGCAAACGTCGGCATCGTGACATGCGGCAAGGCGCATCTCGATCTGATGGAAGCGCTGCGCCGCCTCGACCTGACCATCGACGATCTCGACGCCGCCGGCGTGCGCATCTACAAGGTCGGGCTGTCGTACCCGCTCGAAACGACGCGGCTGGAGACGTTCGTCGAAGGTTTGAGCGAAGTGCTCGTGATCGAGGAGAAAGGGCCGGTCATCGAGCAGCAGATCAAGGATCATCTGTACAACCGTGCCGAAGGCGCCCGGCCGATCGTGATCGGCAAGAACGCGCGCGACGGCGCGCAGCTTCTTTCCGCGCTCGGCGAATTGCGCCCGTCGCGCGTCCTGCCGGTGTTTGCCGAATGGCTCGCGCGTCACAAGCCCGCGCTCGATCGCCGCGACAAGGTCGTCGATCTCGTCGCGCCGCAGATCCTTTCGAACGTCGCCGATTCCGTCAAGCGCACGCCGTACTTCTGCTCGGGCTGCCCGCACAACACGTCGACGAAAGTGCCGGAAGGATCGGTCGCGCAGGCGGGCATCGGCTGTCACTTCATGGCCTCGTGGATGGAGCGCGACACCACCGGTCTGATCCAGATGGGCGGCGAAGGCGTCGACTGGGCGTCGCATTCGATGTTCACGAAAACGCCGCACGTCTTCCAGAACCTCGGCGACGGCACCTATTTCCATTCGGGCATCCTCGCGATTCGCCAGGCCGTGGCCGCGAAGACGAACATCACGTACAAGATTCTTTATAACGACGCCGTCGCGATGACGGGCGGCCAGCCGGTCGACGGCAGCATTTCGGTGCCGCAGATCGCGCGGCAAGTGGAAGCGGAAGGCATCGCGCTGCTGGTCGTCGTGAGCGACGAGCCGGAGAAATACCAAGGTCACGAAGATCAGTTTCCGCGCGGCACGACGTTCCATCACCGTGGCGAACTGGACGACGTGCAGCGCCGCCTGCGCGACACGCCGGGCGTCACCGTGCTCATCTACGATCAAACCTGCGCCGCCGAAAAGCGCCGCCGCCGCAAGAAGGGCGAGTTTCCCGATCCGGACAAGCGCCTCTTCATCAACGAAGCCGTGTGCGAAGGCTGCGGCGATTGCGGCGTGCAGTCGAATTGCCTGTCCGTCGAGCCGGTCGAAACTGAACTGGGACGCAAGCGCCGCATCGATCAGTCGTCGTGCAACAAGGACTATTCGTGCGTGAACGGCTTCTGCCCGAGCTTCGTCACCGTCGAGGGCGCGAAGTTGAAGAAGGCCGAAGGCCACGCGTTCGACCCGGCCGAACTCGCGCGCCGCGTCGATGCGCTGCCGCAGCCGTCCGCCCATCTCGACCGCGCGCCCTACGACATTCTCGTGACGGGCGTCGGCGGCACGGGCGTGGTGACGGTGGGCGCGCTCATCAGCATGGCGGCGCATCTGGAAGGCAAGAGCGCGTCGGTGCTCGATTTCATGGGCTTCGCGCAAAAAGGCGGCTCGGTGCTCTCGTTCGTGCGCTTCGCCGCGACGGACGCGCTGCTGAACCAGGTTCGCATCGACACGCAACAGGCGGACTTGCTGCTCGCCTGCGACATGGTCGTCGGCGCGAGCCCGGAAGCATTGCAGACGGTGCGGCACGATCGCACGAAAATCGTCGTGAACACGCACGCGATTCCCAACGCGACCTTCGTGCAGAACCCCGAAGCGAATCTTCACGCGGATGCGCTGCTCGACAAGATGCGTCACGCCGCGGGTCCCGGCGCGCACGACGCGATGCGCAGCTGCGATGCGCAGGCGCTCGCGCAACGTTTTCTCGGCGATACGATCGGCGCGAACATTCTGATGCTCGGCTTCGCGTGGCAGCTCGGGCTCGTGCCGCTGTCGCTCGTGGCGCTGATGCGCGCGATCGAGCTGAACAATGTCGCGGTCGCGGCGAACAAGCTGGCGTTCTCGATCGGCCGTCTCGCGGCGGCGGACATGGCCGCGCTCGAAGCGCTGACCGCGCAAGTGCTGGCCAGGCGCGTCGTGATGGATCAAATGTCGTTGCCCGAGCTGATCCGCGATCGCGAGGAACGTCTGCTGGCTTACGGCGGTTCGAAGTATGTCGAGCGTTATCGCAACCTGGTGAACAAGGCGGCGGGCAATGAAGCCATCGCGCGCGCCATCGCGATCTCGTTCTACAAGCTGCTCGCGGTGAAGGACGAATACGAGGTCGCGCGCCTGCATGCGGACCCGGCGTTCCGCGCCGCGCTCGGCGCGCAATTCGAAGGCACGGCGGGTGAGAGCTATACCGTGAAGTTCAATCTCGCGCCGCCGGCGCTAACGCATGGTGCGCCGAAGAAGAAAGTGTTCGGCCAATGGATGTGGCCCGTGTTCGGCGGACTCGCGAAAATGCGCGCGCTGCGCGGCACGGCATTCGATGTCTTCGGCAGGACGCTCGAACGCCGCATGGAACGCCAGCTCGCCGACGACTTCGAAATCACGATGACGCGCGCCCTTGACAAACTCGACGCCGCCAGCGCGGGCGACATCGAAGCGCTCGCCGCCCTTTTCGAGCGCGTGCGCGGCTACGGTCACGTGAAGCTCGCGAACGTCGCGACGGTCAAGCGCGGCGAACGCGGCATCGCGGCGCGCATCGGCATCGAAGCGGCGACGGGCGATGCCGTGCGCGCCGCCATCGACACGATGAAAGGCGTGGCATCGCTCAAAGGCATTCCGGTCGTTGTCGCGAAGTAAGACGAAGGATCATTCGACGTCGTCGTCGGGCAACCAGTCGATGTCGCCGCACAACACGCAGCGCTTGCCTTGCGAGCGCGTCTCCACCGACAGCGTGACGCACGGCATCGCCTCGTTGATCGACAGATACGGCTTGGTCACATGCACGCGCTCGGGATCGCCGAGCGCCGCCCGGAAGTACGGGCGGCGCAACCAGTTCGCGCCCTGCGCGTCGCTGAGCGGCAGGAAGCGCGCCTCGTGCGCGGCGCGGTCCGCGCGCAGCACGACGTTGCGGCCCGCCTGCCGGCCGTTCTGGTCGAGCAGGAAGCAGCGCGCGGCGTTGTCGAGCGCGAGGAAGTTCCAGCACACTTCTTCGAGCGGCTCGCCCGCCGCGAGCCGCTCGGCGGCGCGCTCGAACGCGCGGATATACGGCTGAAGCCGCGTCGCGACGCGCCGCTCGCGCGCTTCGGTCTGCAAGCGGTAGCGCTCGGTCAGCTCACCGATGACCGTCTGCGCATGCGCGCTGTCCGCGAGCCCGGGATGCGGCCGCGCGAAGAAGAACCCCTGCACGAAGTCCGCGCCGCTCGCGAGCGCGAGTTGCGCTTCGTGCTCGGTCTCGACGCCTTCGATCAGCACGAGCTTGCCGGCTTCATGCAGCAGCGACACGATGCCCGACAAAACCGCCTCCATGTTCCGCCGCTGCTTGAGCGAGCGCGCCGATAGCGGCGCATGCACGTTGTGGCCGGCGTGCGAGAGCATCACGCGATCGAGCTTGACGATGTCCGGATCGAGCTGCCAGATTCGCTCGATGTTGGTGTGCCCCGCGCCGAAGTCGTCGAGCGCGATGAGAAAGCCGTGATCGCGGAACTGCTGCACCGCGAGCGCGAGCCGCTCGATATCCTCCGCACTGTGCTCGAGCACTTCGAGCACGACGCGGCGCGGTTCGATATTGAGGCGCTTGAGATTCGCGAGCAGCGCCGCCGCGTGATACGGCTCGGTCAGCGCGCCGGGATGCACGTTGAGAAAGAGCCATTCGGTCTGTGCGCCGAGCATCTTGAAGTTCTCGAGATGCAGCGCCTGCGCGAGCCGGTCGATGAGCAATGCTTCGCCGACGCGCGATGCCTGCCCGAACACGTCGAGCGGCGACACCGGCCGGTCGAGCGCATCGTGCGCGCGCAACAAGCCCTCGTACCCGACCGCGCGCATGTGCGACAGGCTGAACACCGGCTGAAAGACGCTCGATAACGTCAACTCGCCGTGCTCGACCGAATAGCGGTCGAAGCCCGAAGTCACGCCGAGCTCGAAGCTGCGCGCGGAAACCGTCGCTTTCTCGGGGTTTGCGATCACCATGCCGATACCCTCGCCTCCATGTTCCGGCGATGCGCGATCGACCTGCGCCTGCCTTGCGTCATCCGTGCCAGCGGACCCGCGCCGGATCCGTCCCATACCGTTTTCATAAGAACCGCCCTCGATGATCTCGTCGGGAGTCTGTGTGTCCCGTGGCTTTCGTTAAAGCAAGCTCCATGCGCACGGCGCGGCGCGATTCGTCGATCGTTTGCCAGCTTCGTGCACCGCCAGCAGGCGGTTCGACGTGCACGCGCACCTTCACGGTGCGAAAACCGAAAAGCCGCCGCCGCTGCCCGCAGCGCGTGCAAGGGCTAAACTTTCGGCTCATCAAGTCAATGCTAGACGCCGCGTGCGCCGGCCGCTCGCACGCGTCGTGCAGTAGCGCACACATGGAAATCGTTTTTACCGTCCTCATTCTTCTGCTGGTCGTGGCCCTATCGGGGTTCGGCCTGAGCCTGCTTCCGGTCAAGCTGCCGCTGCCGCTCATCCAGATCGCGATCGGCGCGTGCCTTGCGTGGCCGGGCTTCGCGCTGCACGTCACGTTCGATCCCGATCTCTTCATGCTGCTCTTCATTCCGCCGCTGCTGTTCGCGGACGGCTGGCGCATTCCAAAGCGCGAGCTCTACATGCAGCGGCGCGCGATCCTGATGCTCGCGCTCGGACTCGTGTTCATCACCGTGGGCGCGCTCGGCTACTTCCTGCACGCGATGATTCCGACGATGCCGCTGCCCGTCGCGTTCGCGCTCGCCGCCGTGCTCTCGCCGACCGATGCCGTCGCGCTGACGGGCATCGCCGGACGCAACCGCATTCCGGCGAACCTCATGCATATCCTCGAAGGCGAGGCGCTGATGAACGACGCGTCGGGCCTCGTCGCGCTGAAGTTCGCGATCGCGGCCGCGCTGACGGGCGTGTTTTCGCTGCGTGACGCGACGATCAGCTTTTTCATCATCGCGGCGGGCGGGATCGCGATCGGCGCGGCGATCAGCTGGGCGCTCACCGAGATTCCGTCGCGTCTGCTGAAATTCTCCGAGGACGACGACCCGGCCGCGGGCGTGATCCTTACGATCCTGATTCCATTCGCGTCGTACGTCATGGCCGAGCATGTGGGCTGCTCGGGCATTCTGGCGGCGGTGTCGGCCGGCATGGTCATGAACATCCAGAGCCTGCGCGAAGGCATTCCGAGCGCGGTGCGCGTGCGCATGACGAGCACCTGGACGATGATCGAATTCGTGTTCAACGGCATGGTGTTCATCCTGCTCGGGCTGCAGTTTCCGCACATTCTCGGGCAGGCGCTGATCGAGGCGCATCACGATAGCGACGCGCAAGTGGGCCTGCTGATCGGCTATGTGCTCGCGACGCTGGTCGCGCTTTACTCGCTGCGCTTCGTCTGGGTGTATTCGCTGCGTTGGGTCGCGGCGCGCAAGACGGCGAAGCGTGGCATCGACAGCGCCGCGCCCGGTTTTCGCACGCTCGCGCTAACGACGATCGGCGGCGTGCGCGGCGCCGTGACGCTCGCGGGCGTGCTGTCGCTGCCGGTCACGCTCGAGGGGCGCGATCTGGCCATCTTCATCGCATCGGCGGTGATTCTGGTGTCGCTGCTCATCGCTGTCGTGGGCTTGCCGCTGATGCTGCGCGGCATCGAGCGCGAGAAGAATCCGCACGCGGTGGAGGAACGCATGGCGCGCCGCCGCGCGGCGCAGGCGGCGATCCGCGCGATCGACGACACGCACGACGAGCTCATCGAGCAGATGGACGAAACCGCGTCCGCGCGCTGCGCCGATTCGACCGCCCGCGTCATGAGCATGTATCGCAGGCGGCTGGAATCGCTCGGCGATGAAGAAGCGCCGCGCGTGGCGGCGAGGAAGAGCGAGCAGGTGGAGACGCGGCTGAAGATGGCGGCGCTGAGGGCCGAGCGGGCGGAGTTGTTGCGGCTGCGGTCGCTGCAGCACATCAACGATGAAACGCTGAACAAGCTGATGCGGGAGGTCGATTTGTCGGAGACGGCGATCGTCAACCGCAAGCGGGGGACTGCGGGGTGAGGTGGATGGGCAGTTCGCTTGTGCTTTCGCCTTAAGCGAGCAGCTCCACCCGACTAACCCAGGGAAAAAGCAATCAAACCACGCCCGAGCCGCGCCGCCGCAACAGCGCATAGAAAATAATCGCACCGAAGGTCGCCGTCCCGATGCCGCCAAGCGCGAACCCGCCGAGCTTCAGCGTGAAGTCCCCCGTGCCGAGCACGAGCGTGACAGCCGCGACGATCAGATTGCGGTTATCCGAGAAATTGACCTTGTTGACGACCCAGATGCGCGCGCCGGTCACCGCGATCAACCCGAACACGACAATGGACACGCCGCCCAGAACCGGTCCCGGAATCGTCGCAATCAGCGCGCCGAACTTCGGCGAGAACCCGAGCACGATGGCGAACAGCGCCGCAATCACGAACACGAGCGTCGAATAAATCTTCGTGACGGCCATCACGCCGATATTCTCCGCGTAAGTCGTCACGCCGGTGCCGCCGGCGAAACCGGAGGCGATCGTCGCCAGCCCGTCGCCGATGAACGCGCGACCGATGTACTTGTCGAGGCTCTTGCCCGTCATCGCGCCGACAGCCTTGATGTGCCCGAGGTTCTCCGCGACGAGGATGATCGCAACCGGCGCGATCAGCGTCATCGCCGGGGCTTCGAACACGGGCGCCGTGAAGTGCGGCATGCCGAACCACGCGGCGTTCGCGACGATCGAAAAGTCGATCGGCTTGCCCATGCTCATGCCGTTGGTCAGCACGGCATAGATGAGGTATGCGATCGCCAGGCCGATCAGGATCAGCAGGCGCTGCGCCATGCCGCGCGCGAACACCGCGACGCCGCCCACGCACAGCACGGTGACGAGCGCCATACACGATTCGAAGCTGCTGCCCATCACGCCTTTCACGGCGATCGGCGCGAGATTCAGCCCGATCACGCAGACGATCGCGCCCGTGACGACCGGCGGCATCAGCGTTTCGATCCACTTCGTGCCGATCGCCGCGACGATCAGGCCGATGATCGTGTAAGCCACGCCGCACGCGATGATCCCGCCGAGCGCGACCGGAATGTTCATGTTCGGGCCGTGACCGCCGTAGCCCGTCACCGCGATCACCAGCCCGATGAACGCGAAGCTCGAACCTAGATAACTCGGCACGCGACCGCCGACCAGCACGAAGAACAGCAGCGTGCCGATGCCCGACATGAAGATGCACAGATTGGGATCGAAGCCCATCAGGAGCGGCGCGAGCACGGTCGAGCCGAACATCGCGACGACGTGCTGAATGCCCATCGCGATCATCTGCGGCCAGGCGAGGCGCTCGTCGGGCGCGACGATGCGCCCCTCCTGAGCATCCGGCTGGAGCGGCCAGCGCGGGAAATAGGAATCGGACATCGGCGGGGCTCCTTCTCGGCGGTGAGGCGCCGTCCGTGCGGCGCGCTTGGTCTTGAAAAACAGGCGCGAGTGTACGGAGCGGGCTCTCGGGTGGCAAGCGAGCCGATATTACGGCCGTTTGGCCGTCGCTTGCCCGCGACGTGCCGCGCTCGTTTCGCGGGTCAGGCGCCGCGCTCCAGTTCGAAAACCGCGACCGCGCTCTTCAGTTGCTCCGCCTGATCGGCCATCGCGCCCGCGGCGGCGGCGGCCTGCTCGACGAGCGCCGCGTTTTGCTGCGTCACCTCATCCATCTGCGCGACGGCGCGGTTCACCTGCTCAATGCCCGCGCTCTGCTCGTGCGAGGCCGACGAAATCTGCGCCATGATGTCCGTCACGCGCTGCACGGCCTGCGTGACTTCGGCCATCGTCGCGCCGGCGCGCTCGGCCAGCGCCGCGCCGCTGTCCACGCGCGCCGTCGACGCCTCGATCAGCTCCTTGATTTCCTTCGCCGACGTCGCGCTGCGCTGCGCGAGCGAGCGCACTTCGCCCGCGACCACCGCGAAGCCGCGCCCTTCCTCGCCGGCGCGCGCCGCTTCCACCGCGGCGTTCAGCGCGAGGATATTCGTCTGGAAGGCGATGCCCTCGATCACCGCGATGATGTCCGTCATCCGCTTGGAGCCCGACGCCAGTTCGCGCATGTTATCGACGACCTCGCCGACGAGCTCGCTGCCCCGCGCGGACACGTCCGACGCGCCGCGCGCGATGCCGCTCGCCGCGTCCGCGTTGCTCGCGTTCTGGCGCACGGTCTGCGTGAGCTGTTCCATGCTCGACGCGGTTTCCTCCAGCGAAGCCGCCTGCTCCTCGGTGCGCTGCGACAGATCGGTGTTGCCCTGCGCGATCTCGCGCGATGCGTACAGGATCGAATCGCTCGAATGGCGAATCCCGCCGACGATATCCGCGAGCTTCGTGCTCATGTTGCCGAGGCTCGCGAGCATGCTGGTGTCGTCGCCGGGGCGCGTGGCGACGCGCGTGGTCAGGTCGCCGCGCGCGATGCGGTCGGCGATATCCGCCGCGTATGCCGGCTCGCCGCCGAGCTGCGCGGAAAGACGCCGTCCGATCAGCACCGCGAGCAGCGCGCCCGCGACCATCGCGCCGAACACGAGCGCGAGCATGACGACGCGCATCGTTGCGTATTCCGATGCCGCGTCGCGGCGCGCGTCGGTCGCGCGCTTGCGCTTGAAGTCGGCGAGACGCTCCAGCGAAGCGCGCGCCTTCTCGCTCGCCGCGATCGCGCGCGCGATGAGGCCCATCTGGTCGACGTCGATCGGCATCGGCTTTTTGCCCATCTGCATCAGGACGATGTCTTCCCACGCGGCGACGGACTTGCTCGCCGCGTCGTAGAGCGCGATGCCGTCGGCGGAGTGCATCGTCGGGCGCATGAGTTCGAACGCGCGGTGCATGCTGTCGAGCGAAGCCGACATGCCGTCCTTCAGCTTTGCCTTGCCGGCATCGTCGGCGAACGTGAGGTTGGCGGCGGCGAGATCCGTGTTGAGCTTGTGCTTGTTGACTTCCTCGACCCAATAGAGGCCGTCCATGTGACGCTCGCCGATTTCCTCGATCAGGCCGTTCATCTTTGCGAGCGAAACCACGCCGGTGACGCCCACGCACGCGCAGAACAGGATCACGACCGCGAAAGACAGCAAGAGCTTGCTGAGCACGGACAGGCGGTCAAACCATTTCATCGATGTCTCCTCTGTCACGCCCCACGGACGACGCCCGCGGACGGCGCGGCGCAAATCCCGGTTTGCGCACAGAGTGGCTTTACGGCGCTCGTTTCGATTTTCTTGAGCGCGTATGAAGGGGATAACGGCCTGAGAATGAGCGCCGGAAACATCGACGAAGACCCGAAGAAGGGTGATTGAAAGAAATTCGCTATTTGCTGCGTAAAAGCAGACAAATTAAGCGAATTCTTAATTCGGAGTTATCTTATTCAAGGGTACAGCGCCGCAACGTACACTTTCTGCATGCGTGTTCCATGTACATGCATGTCGTTGCAACTCTCCGATTACCGCCCTTGGCACCCGGCTTGGGCGGTTCTTTTTTTTGCGCGGTCGCTTTTATCGCGATGCGTGTCTGAACGCATCGCGCATCGCCATTTCCGGCCGATATTCAATTGCCGCCCGAGTTTTGCCCGGGCGTCGTCTCGCTTATTGCCGCACCGGCTTCTTCGCCAGCTTGCGTTGCAGCGTGCGTCGATGCATGTTGAGCGCGCGTGCCGTCGCCGAAATATTGCCGTTGTTCTCGGCAAGCGCGCGCTGGATATGCTCCCATTCGAGCCGCGCGACGGAAAGCAGCGTCGGATTCTCGATCGCTTCCTCGGCCGTCTGCTCGCTCGCCTGCTCGTGGAGCGCGGAAAGAATGGACTCGACGTTCGCCGGCTTGGCGAGATAGTTGTCCGCGCCGTCCTTCACCGCCTGCACGGCCGTCGCGATGCTCGCGTAGCCGGTCAGCACGAGAATGCGCGCATCCGGCTGCAGATCGCGCAGCGGCGCGACGAGCCGCAGCCCGGAATCGCTGCCCAGATGGAGGTCGACCGTGATCTGCCCGAACTTGTGCTGGTTGGCGAGCTTCAGCGCTTCGTCGGCGTCGTGGGCCTGATGCGGCGTGAAACCACGCCGCGTGAGGCCGCGGGCGAGAATGCCGGAAAAGACTTCGTCGTCGTCGATGATCAGAAAGTTGGTATCGCTCATATTTTTCTCCGTAATGCCCCTCGGGCGCGCCTGGGTTCGAGTTCAGGCCGCGCCGCTTCGTTCAGTTCCTGCCGCCGGCGCCGGCGCCGCGACCGCGCCGCGATTGGGCAGGCGCAACACCGCGCACGTGCCGCGCGGCTTGCCGTCGATCAGTTCGATCGATCCAGAGAGCCGCGCCGCCGCCGCGAACGCCAGATAAAGCCCGACGCCGTGCCCGCCCTGGGTACTGTCGACCGGGCCCGCGCCGAGCGTGCCGCGCAGCGCGGGCGGAATGCCCGGGCCGCGATCGCACACGTCGAAGCGCACGTAGTCCATGTCGTCTACCGTTTCGACCGACGCCTGCAGCGTCACCGATTCGCTGCTCGCGCGCGCGGCGTTATCGAGCAGGATCGTGAGGATCTGGCCGACGGCTACCGCGTCGTCGATAGACGCATCCACGGGAGTCCGGCCGATCTGCGCGAATTTCACCTGCGGATGCCGCAAACGCCATTGCTCGATGAAGCTCGATAGCCATTCGTCCAGCCCCTGGCGGCTCGACGGCCCCGTCGCGCGGCTGCGCAGGCGTGCGAGCGCGGACGTGCAGAGCGCCATCTGCTGCTCGAGCAGTTCGAAATCCGCCGCGTAGGGTGCGAGGTTCCTGTCGTGCGCGGCGGAGTCGCGCAGTTCCTCGGCCAGCATCGCGATGGTCGAAAGCGGCGTGCCCATTTCGTGCGCCACGGTCGCGGCCTGCACGCCGAGCGCGACCGCGCGCTCATCGCGAAGATGACGTTGCTGGGCTTCGGCGAGCGCGGCGTCGCGCACGCGCAGCGCCCGCGACATGCGCGCGACGAACCAACCGATCAACCCGACGCTCACCATGAAGTTGACCCACAGGCCGGTGCGGAAATAATCGAAGAGATTGGCCGGATTCTCGATGTTGAGCGGCACGTAGTTGTAGCTGAGCAGCGCGTAACAGGCGACGGCGAAGAGCGCGAGGCAAGCCATCATTGTCCACGGCAGCACGGCGGCGGCTATCGCGAGCGATGGCAGATAAAGCGTGACGAACGGATTGGTCGCGCCGCCCGAGAGAAACAGGAGCGCCGAGAGCGCGCCGAGATCAACCAGCATCTGGCCGAACAGTTCGAGATTCGTCTCCGGCCGCGCCCGCGCGACGCGCAGCCACGTGAGGCCGTTGAAGATCATCTCCAGCGCGACGACGAGCAGCATCGCGGGCAGCGGGAGCTTCGCGCCGAAGAAGATCTGCACGACGGCGATGGTCGTCAGCTGGCCGATGATCGCGAGCGAGCGAAGCCAGAAGAGGTGTCCGAGATTGACGCGGCCGGTATTGGTTATGCGATGCATCTGCTTGAGTGCTTGACAGCGTGGTTACGCTTCCCGCGACATTATCCCGCTTGCGTCGGGCCCGCAGCCGCATCTGGCGCGATTTGTCGCACCTTGCCGCGGGAGGCAGCCACGGCGCTCGATCTGCTAGTCCAGCGGTGCGGCACGATCGATTTGCGCCGCGAGACACGCCGGACACAGGCAGCTCATGCCCGGCCGCAGACAGTCGAGCGGCAACGCGGCGAGGGACGCGCACCAGCAGGCCGGATCGCCCGCGCGCATGCCGCAGCGAAACGACGCGCCGCAGCGGGCGCAAACCAGCGCGCCCGGCGCTGGCCGCCCGTTCGTTTCAGGGGATTCGTTCATCATCTTGTCATCAATCCGTTCGAACGATGATCGCACGCCGGCCCGTCCGCCGGAAAACGTCGCGCCGGCGCGGCAATTCGTCCTGCCGCAATGCGTCGGTCCTGTACAATTCGGCGTGTTTAAACGCTCCTCGCCTCATCTGCCGCCATGTCCGAGCAACCCGACCTCACGCAAATCGCGCCTACCCTGAAGGCTGAAATTCTGGCCGAGGCGCTGCCCTATATCCGTCAGTATCACGGCAAGACGGTCGTGATCAAATACGGCGGCAATGCCATGACCGAAGAGCGCCTGAAGCAAGGCTTCGCGCGCGACGTCATTTTGCTGAAGCTCGTCGGCATCAATCCGGTGATCGTGCACGGCGGCGGCCCGCAGATCGACCAGGCGCTGAAAAAGATCGGCAAGCAAGGCACCTTCATCCAGGGCATGCGCGTCACCGACGAAGAAACCATGGAAGTCGTCGAATGGGTGCTCGGCGGCGAGGTGCAACAGGACATCGTCACGCTGATCAACCACTTCGGCGGACAGGCGGTCGGTCTGACGGGCAAGGACGGCGGCCTGATCCACGCGCGCAAGCTGCTGATGCCGGACCGCGATAATCCGGGCCAGTTCATCGACATCGGCCAGGTCGGCGAAGTCGAGGCGATCAACCCGGCGGTCGTGAAGGCGCTGCAGGACGACGCGTTCATTCCGGTCATTTCGCCCATCGGCTTCGGCGAGGACGGCCTCTCGTACAACATCAACGCGGATCTCGTCGCGGGCAAGCTCGCCGTCGTGCTGAATGCGGAAAAGCTCGTCATGATGACGAACATTCCCGGCGTGATGGACAAGGAAGGCAATCTGCTGACCGACCTGTCCGCGCGCGAGATCGACGCCCTCTTCGCGGACGGCACCATCTCCGGCGGCATGTTGCCGAAAATTTCTTCCGCGCTGGATGCGGCGAAGAGCGGCGTGCGCTCGGTGCACATCATCGATGGCCGCATCGAGCATTCGGTGCTGCTCGAAATTCTGACCGAGCAGCCATTCGGCACGATGATCCGCTCGCATTGAGCATCGTCATTTCGCTTTCCACGCCCGCCAATGCGCGGGCGTTTCTTTTGGTGCAACGCTGATATGAGTCCGCATCGCCCGTCCCGCCGACGCCGCGTGAAAACGCGCGGTCCCGTCTGGCTCTTCGATCTCGACAACACGCTGCATCACGCGTCGCATGAAATTTTCCCGGCGATCAATCGCGGGATGACGCAATACATCATGGATCGCCTGAACGTCGACGTCGACGAGGCGAACCGCCTGCGCGTCGGTTATACGGTGCGTTACGGCGCGACGCTGCTCGGGCTCGTCAGGCATCACGACGTCGATCCGGCCGATTTCCTGCGCGAGGTTCACACTTTCCCCGATCTGCCGTCGATGCTGCGCGCCGAGCGCGGCCTCACGCGGATACTGCGTGCGCTGCCCGGACGCAAGATCGTGCTTACCAACGCACCGACGCTCTACGCGCGCACCGTGCTGGCTGAACTCGGCATCGCGAAGCTGTTCGAGCGCGTGATCGCGATCGAGGACATGCGCGAAGGTCAGCACTGGCGCGCGAAGCCTGACGCGCCGATGCTGCGCCGTGCGATGCGCCGCGCGCACGTGCGTCTCGAAGACGCGATTCTCGTCGAGGATACGCGCGGGCATCTGAAGCGCTATCGGCGGCTGGGCATTCGCACGGTGTGGATCGTCGGGCATCTGCCGGTTGCGAAGACGTCGAGCGGCGGAATGTCAGTACGCCTGCCGGGCGCGGGCAGGCCGCATTATGTGGATCGCACGGTGCGGTCGTTGCGCGCGCTCACCCTCGGCATGCGCGGCCGCGCGCTCTGATCCGATCGCGTCCATTGCAGCTACATCCGAAACAGCCGCCGCGCGAGAATGTCTTCGAGGTCCGAGCGCGCGTCGACGACGAGATGCACGTAGATGGTGTCGCCATCGACCTTGTAGATGATGCGGTTCGTGCCGCTCGCGACTTCGTAGTACCCCGACATGCGAAAGTCGACGAGCTCCGGCGGCGTCGAGCCGTTGCGCGGCGCGGCTTCGATTTCGGCGATGGTATCGGCGATCTTGTTGGGCGTTGCGGACCACGCGGTGCCGCCGAACTTGTTGATGACGTAGCGCCGGAAGTCCTGCAAATCCTGGCGCACGGGATCGAGAAAGACGGTCTTCACTTGACGCCTTCTTCGCGGTCGAGCCGCTCGATCTCGGCGAACACATCGCCCGCGCTCATGCACTGGCCGGCTTCAATGGTCTTCTGCCCCATCGCCAGAATCTTCAGCAAGGCAAGCGTCTGATGCAGATCCTCGTATGACTGCACGTCCTGCACGACCACCCTGCCCTCGCCGTTCTGCGTGATGAGCATCGGCTCGCGGCTCTCGACGATATTGCGGATCAACTCGGCCGCGCGGCTCTTCAGGTGACTCAGCGGTCTGACCCGGCTCGGTTTCATTTCCGTTTCCTGGCAAGACGAGACGATTAGACAATATAGACGGAAACGCGGGCCCCATCCAAGACGGAGCAAATGGCGGCTTAATGACGTTTTCCGCTATACTCCATCGCTAACGAGATTTTCTCGAACATCAACGACGCGCCGATTTGCTGACTCGATTGCGGGCGCGCGAACCTCAGTGATGATTCACGGGCGTTCACTATAAATGCGGCTAAAGAGGTCGTCAGCCGCGCCATCACTTTTTTCCGCGCTTCGCCGACACCGTTTAGCCGCTTGGTCAAAGGCGGAATGAATGGAATCGATCGGCATCGTCACGCCCCAAACACTGCGCTTCACCGAGCCGCTCAAGATGCAGAACGGCTCGATGCTGGGCGACTACGAACTCGTCGTCGAAACGTACGGCGAGCTCAACGCCGCGCGCTCGAATGCCGTGCTCGTGTGCCACGCGTTGAACGCGTCGCATCATGTCGCGGGCATCCACGCGGATAATCCGAAGGACGTCGGCTGGTGGGACAACATGGTCGGTCCCGGCAAGCCGCTCGACACGAACCGCTTCTTCGTGATCGGCGTGAACAATCTCGGCTCGTGCTTCGGTTCCACTGGACCGATGAGCATCGACCGCACGACGGCAAAGCCGTACGGCGCGAGCTTTCCCGTCGTCACGGTGGAAGACTGGGTGAACGCGCAGGCGCGTCTCGCGGACCGCTTCGGCATCGAGCGCTTCGCGGCCGTGATGGGCGGCAGCCTCGGCGGCATGCAGGCGCTCGCGTGGAGCATGATGTATCCGGAGCGGCTCGCGCATTGCATCGTCGTGGCATCGACGCCGAAGCTTTCCGCGCAGAACATCGCGTTCAATGAAACCGCGCGTTCCGCGATTCTCTCCGATCCCGATTTCCACGGCGGCGACTATTACGCGCACGGCGTGAAGCCGCGTCGCGGCTTGCGCGTCGCGCGCATGATCGGCCACATCACGTATCTGTCGGACGACGACATGGCCGTGAAATTCGGCCGCGCGCTGCGCCGTGCCGAGGGCGCGCTCGATGCGTACAACTTCAACTTCGATGTCGAATTCGAAGTCGAGTCGTATCTGCGCTATCAGGCCGACAAGTTCGCCGAATACTTCGACGCGAACACGTATCTGCTGATCACGCGCGCGCTCGATTATTTCGATCCCGCCAAAGCCTTCGACGGCGATCTCACGAAAGCGCTCGGCAATACCAGCGCGAAATATCTCATTACCAGCTTCACGACGGACTGGCGTTTCGCGCCCGCGCGCTCACGCGAAATCGTGAAAGCGCTGCTCGACAACAAGCGCACCGTGAGCTACGCGGAAATCGATGCGCCGCACGGCCACGACGCCTTCCTGCTCGACGACGCGCGTTATCACAACCTGATGCGCGCCTATTACGAACGCATTGCCACGGAGATCGGCGCATGAACCAGCACACCCTCGATTCGCTCGCGCTGCGCTCCGATTTTCGGGCGATCGCCCGCTGGGTCGAACCGCGCTCGACGGTGCTCGATCTCGGCTGCGGCGACGGGTCGCTGCTATCGCTGCTCGGCGAAGAACTCGAAGTGAAGGGCTACGGCATCGAGATCAACGATGCCGGCGTGCTCGCGTGCGCGCAAAAAGGCGTGAACGTGATTCAGCAGAATCTCGAAGACGGTTTGCGTCTCTTCGAGGACGACAGCTTCGATTTCGCGGTCCTTTCGCAGACGCTGCAGACGATTCATCAGACCGCCGCGATCCTGCGCGAGACGGTGCGCGTCGGGCGCCAGTGCATCGTGTCGTTTCCGAATTTCGGATACTGGCAACATCGGCTGTCGGTGATTCAGGGGCGCATGCCCGTGTCGAAGTCGCTGCCCTATCAGTGGCACAACACGCCGAACGTGCGTGTGCTCACGATCAAGGACTTCGAGGCGCTCGCGCCGGAGGTGGGCATCGAAATTCTCGACCGCGTGGTGCTGCACGACGGCCAGCCGGTCCGTTGGGGGGCGAACTGGCGTGGTAGTCTTGCGGTCTATCGCGTGAAGCGCCGGTAACGATGACCGGCGCCGTCGCGCATCGACAACTGCCCGCTATACGACATGCCCGATACGCCACACGAGGCGCCCGCTCTAACTGCTCACGAAGAACATCCCGGATGGCGCACGTTTCTCAACAAGCGCATCCTCATTTGCGTCTTTCTCGGCTTCACGTCCGGATTGCCGCTCTTCACGCTCTACAGCCTGCTGCAGGCGTGGCTGACGACCGCGCACATCAACGTCAAGGAGATCGGCCTGTTCGCGCTGATCGGACTGCCATACACGTGGAAGTTCGTCTGGTCGCCGCTGATGGACCGTTACATCCCGCGCTTTCCGGGCTGGAGTCCCGGCAGACGGCGCGGCTGGATGTTCGTCACGCAAGTGCTCGTGATGGTGGCGATCGGCTCGTTCGGATTCTTCTCACCTGAACGAAGTCTATGGGCCGTCGCGGCGGTTGCCGCGCTCGTCGCGTTCTTCAGCGCGAGTCAGGATATCGTCATCGATGCATACCGCCGCGAATTGCTCGCCGACACCGAGCAAGGACTCGGCAATGCGGTTCACGTCAATGCGTACAAGGTCGCGGGGCTCGTGCCGGGCTCGCTGTCGCTGATTCTCGCCACGGTCTTCCCGTGGAAGACCGTGTTTCTGATCACCGCCGCGTTCATGCTGCCGGGTCTCATCACGACGCTCGTCGTCAGGGAGCCGGAGATTCACGGCGCGCCGCCGAAGAATCTGCGCGAGGCGATTGTCGAGCCGTTTCACGAGTTCGTCACGCGCGACGGCTGGCGCGCGGCGCTGCTCGTGCTGAGCTTCATCTTCCTCTACAAGCTCGGCGACACGATGGCGACGGCACTCGCCACGAAGTTCTTCATCGACGTCGGTTTCTCACTCGCGCAGATCGGCGTGATCGCGAAAGCGGTCGCATTCTGGGCGAGCATCGCGGGCGGATTGCTCGGCGGGATCGCGCTGGTGAAGATCGGCATCGCGCGCGGGCTGTGGATTTTCGGCGCGCTGCAGATCGTCGCGACGTTAGGCTTCGCCTGGCTCGCGAAGATCGGGCCGTCGCCCGCGGCGCTCGCCGTGCTCTACGGCTTTGAAACCTTCGCGACGGGTCTCACGCTCGCCACCTTCACCGCGTACATCGCGAGCACGACGGACCCGCGTTACACCGCGACGCAGTTCGCGCTCTTCACGAGCCTCGCGGCGGTGCCGCGCACGTTCGCCGCGGCGGGCAGCGGCTTCATCGTGAATGAAACCGGATGGTTTCCGTACTTCATGATCTGCGTCGCGTTGTCCATTCCGGGCATGTTACTGTTGCCCAAGATCGCGCCCTGGAGAACTCGACGATGACGGTTTCTTTCAAGCTTCGCGCCTTGGTTTGCGCATTGGCATCGGCGTCGCTCGCGCCCATGTCCGCGCACGCTCAGGACGAACAGAAGACGCCGCCGCCCTACACCGCACCGAACAACCAGATCCGCTTCGGCGATACGGCGCTCTTTCGCAACCTGATCCCGCCCGCAACGCTCGAAGCGCAGTCCGCCGAGGAATACGCGCAAGTCATCCTCGATGCCGGTCGCGCGAAGACATTGCTTCCCGATAGCAACCCGCTCGTGAAGCGCGTGCGCGAGATCGCGAATCACGAGATTCCGTTCGCGCTCAAGTGGAACGATCGCGCGAAGAACTGGAAGTGGGAGATCAACGTCATCAAGTCGCCCGAAGAGCGCATGGTGTGCCTGCCGGGCGGGAAAATCGTCGTGTATAGCGGTCTCATCGAGAAGCTGCGTCTGAACGATAACGAGATCGGCATGATGATCGGCCATGAGATCGCGCACGCGTTGCGCGAGCATGCGCGCGAGCGGCTCGGCCGGCAGCAGGCGGCGCAACTCTCCGCCGGCGCGCCGCCCCAGTTGTTCGGCTTCTCGAACTATCCGCCGCAACAGCCCGATTTCGGCGATGAATTACTGACCATGCGCTATTCCCCCGCCGATGAGACCGAAGCCGATGTGATCGGCAGCGAGATCGCCTCGCGCGCGGGCTACGATCCGCGCGCGGCGGTCACGTTGTGGAACAAGATCGATTCGGGAACACGGCGCGCGGATGTCGGCTTCATCTGGATGCATCCGTATGGCCCGGATCGCAGGCAGGACCTGCTCAAGCGCATGCCGGACATGATGCCGCTCTATGCAAAGGCGCTCGGCAAGACCATCGACCAGTTGCCGAATTACGCGGGCATGGGGCGGTTCAAGAAGAGCGGGCGCTAGTCAATTCTTCTTGCCGAGCTTCCAGTCGTAGTCGATCGTCAGCGGCGCATGGTCGCTGAACTTGATGTCCCTGAAAATCGACGTCTCCTTCGCGGTCGCGGCGACTTCCTTCGTCGCGATCTGATAGTCGATACGCCACCCCACGTTCTTCGCATACGCCTGGCCGCGATTGCTCCACCACGTGTACTGCTCGGGGCGCTGATCCAGCGTGCGGAATACATCGACATAACCCACGTCGTCGAAGAGCTTCGTGAGCCACGCGCGCTCTTCCGGCAGACAGCCGGAGTTCTTCTGGTTGCTCTTCCAGTTCTTGATGTCGATTTCCTTGTGCACGATGTTCACATCGCCGCACAGAATCACTTCGCGCTCTTTCGACAGCGCGTCGAGATGCGGCATGAACTCGTCCATGAAGCGGTATTTGGCCTGCTGGCGCTCGTCGCCGCTCGACCCGGACGGCACGTACACCGATACCACCGAGAGCTTGCCGAAACGCGCTTCCACGTAGCGCCCTTCCGGATCGAACTCTTCCGAGCCGAAACCGATGATCACGTCATCCGGCTCGTGACGCGTATAGAGGCCCGCGCCGCTGTAGCCCTTCTTCACGGCATGCTGGAAATAGCCCTGAAAACCGTGCGGCGCGAGGAATTCCGGCGTCAGGTCGTCTTGCGAGCACTTGATTTCCTGCACGCACACGACGTCGGATTTCTGCTCGCCGAACCAGTCGAAGAATCCTTTCTTGGCGGCCGAACGGATGCCGTTCAGATTGGCGGTAATCACGCGAAACATACGCTTCCTTTTTGAGTTCGTTTTTATTCGACCTTCACGCCCTTGAGCGATTCCTTCGCCGGCGGAAATTCGAGTTTCATGTCCTGCAGCGTGCGCAACAGCAGTTCGGCGACCATCACGTTGCGATGCGTCTTCGAATTGCCCGGAATGATGTACCACGGCGCATAGTCGGTCGACGTCGCGCCGAGCAGGTCCGCATACGCCGCCTGATAGTCGTCCCACTCCTTGCGCGCGTCGAGATCGGAGACGTCGAACTTCCAGTGTTTCGTCGGATCGTCGATGCGCGCCTGCAGGCGCTCGCGCTGCTCATCCTTCGAGATATGCAGGAAACATTTGACGATGGTCGTGCCGCTATCCGCGAGCAGCGACTCGAAGTTGCGAATATGGCGAAAGCGCCGCTCGCATTCGTCGGCGTCGATCTGCTTCAGCACGCGCGGCACGAGCACGTCTTCATAGTGGCTGCGATTGAAGATCGCGAACTCGCCGGCCTGCGGCGCCTGCGCGTGCACGCGCCACAGGAAGTCGTGCGCGGCCTCGCGCTCCGACGGCGCGCGAAACGGCACGATGCGCAGGCCGAGCGGATCGACATCGTGAAACACCGCGCGCACGGTGCCGTCCTTGCCGCTCGTGTCCATGCCTTGCAGCACCAGCAGCACGCGCTGGCGGCGCTGCGCGTGGAGTTTCTCCTGAAGGTCGTCGAGTTGCACGCCGATCGCCGTGAGGCGTTCGCGATCTTCATCTTTCGAGCCGCTGGAAAACGGCTTCGCGGAC
Source organism: Caballeronia turbans (assembly GCA_001544655.2). Lineage (GTDB taxonomy): Bacteria > Pseudomonadota > Gammaproteobacteria > Burkholderiales > Burkholderiaceae > Caballeronia > Caballeronia turbans. The sequence goes on along the minus strand of FCOD02000003.1, from coordinate 250,178 downwards.
GGATCGATCGCGCTCAGGTCGAACGCCTTCAGCTTTTTGCCAGCGTCGAAGAAAGGCACGCGAAAGTCGTCGAGTCCGGGTTTCTTTGCCATGTCTCTTTGGTTCTTGGTTCGCCAATGAAAAACGGGCTGCTGCCGGGCTCGACCGGCAGCAGCCCATTCATCCCGTGCGGGACGGAGCGATCAGGATAACTTTTTCTTCAGCAGTTCGTTGACCTGCTGCGGATTCGCCTTGCCTTTGGTCGCCTTCATCGCCTGGCCGATCAGCGCGTTGAACGCCTTCTCCTTGCCCGCGCGGAATTCTTCGACCGATTTCTGGTTCGCCGCGAGCACTTCGTCGATGATTGCTTCGAGCGCGCCGGTGTCGGAAATCTGCTTCAGGCCCTTCGCCTCGATGATGCGATCCGCTGCCGCGTCGTCCGTCGCCTTCTCGTCCCAGATCGTCTGGAAGATGTCCTTCGCGATCTTGTTGGAGATGGTGCCGTCGGCGATGCGTTGAAGAATCAGCGCGAGTTGCGCGCTCGAAACCGGCGATTCGCTGATGTCGAGCGATTCGCGGTTCAGTTGCGCGGAGACGTCGCCCATCATCCAGTTCGCGGCGATCTTCGCTTGTGCCGAACCTGCTTTCTGCACGAGCGCCTCGAAGTACGACGCCATCGCTTTCGACGACGTCAGCACGCCCGCGTCATACGGCGTGAGGCCGTAGGTATCGACGAAACGCTTCTGCATGTCCGCCGGAAGCTCCGGCATTTCGCCCTTCACGCGCTCGATCCACGACGATTCGATCACGAGCGGCATCAGGTCCGGATCCGGGAAATAGCGGTAATCGTGCGCGTCTTCCTTGCTGCGCATCGAACGCGTTTCGCGTTTGTCCGGATCGTAGAGACGCGTTTCCTGGACCACCGTGCCGCCGTCTTCGATCAGCTCGATCTGACGGCGCACTTCGTACTGGATCGCTTCTTCGAGAAAACGGAACGAGTTCAGGTTCTTGATCTCCGCGCGCGTGCCGAATTCCTTCTGGCCGACCGGCCGCACCGAAACGTTCGCGTCGCAACGGAACGAGCCTTCCTGCATGTTGCCGTCACAAATGCCGAGCCACACGACGAGGCCATGCAGCGCCTTCGCATACGCAACGGCTTCCGCCGCGCTGCGCATTTCCGGCTCCGTGACGATCTCGAGCAGCGGCGTGCCCGCGCGGTTCAGGTCGATGCCCGTCATGCCCGCGAAGTCTTCGTGCAGCGACTTGCCCGCGTCCTCTTCGAGGTGCGCGCGCGTCAGGTTGATGGTCTTCGAATACGCTTCCTTGCCCGCCTTCTCGTTGGCCGGAACCTGGATCGTGATCTGACCGCCCTGCACGACCGGAATCTCGTACTGGCTGATCTGATAGCCCTTCGGAAGATCCGGATAGAAGTAGTTCTTGCGCGCGAAGATGCTGCGCGGTGCGATGTGCGCGCCGATCGACAGGCCGAAGCGGATCGCGCGCTCCACGGCGCCCTTGTTCATCACGGGCAGCACGCCGGGCAGCGCGAGATCGACAGGACTCGCCTGCGAGTTCGGGCTCGCGCCGAATTGCGTCGGCGCGCCCGAGAAAATCTTGGAGACGGTGGAAAGCTGCGCGTGCGTTTCCAGACCGATGACGACTTCCCACTGCATGTTCACACTCCCGATGCCGATGGTGCCTTGCGGTGCCAGTCGGTCGCACGCTGGAACGCGTCGGCGACCTGGAGCATCCGGGCTTCGTTGAAATAGTTGCCGATGATCTGCAGACCGACCGGGCGATCCGCGTTCGCGCCCGCGCCGAAGCCGCACGGCACGCTCATGCCGGGCAGACCCGCGAGGCTCACGGAAAGCGTGTAGATATCCGCGAGATACATCTGCACGGGATCGTCGGCCTTCTCGCCCAGATTCCACGCGACGGACGGCGCGACCGGCCCCATGATGACGTCGCACTGTTTGAACGCTTCCTGAAAGTCCCGCGCGATGATGCGGCGGATCTTCTGCGCCTGCAGGTAGTACGCGTCGTAATACCCGTGCGACAGCACATACGTCCCGACGAGAATCCGGCGCTTCACTTCCGGCCCGAAGCCTTCCGCGCGCGACTTCTTGTACATGTCGAGCAGATCCTTGTACTGCGCCGCACGATGTCCGTAGCGCACGCCGTCGAAACGCGACAGGTTCGACGAAGCCTCCGCCGGCGCGATGATGTAGTACACGGGAATCGAGAGCTCGGTCTGCGGCAGCGACACTTCGACGAGCGTCGCGCCGAGCGCTTCGTATTGCTTCAATGCCGCGTCGATGGCGGCGCGGACGTCCTCGGCTAGCCCGGCGCCGAAGTACTCCTTCGGCATGCCGATGCGCAGGCCGGCGAGCGGCTTGGCCGCGTCCCCGCCGTTCCACGTCTTGCCGAGATAGCGCGTGTAGTCTTCGTTCTCACGCTGCAGGCTGGTCGAGTCGCGCTCGTCGAAGCCGCCCATCGCGTTGAGCAGCAGCGCGCAGTCGTGCGCGGTTTGCGCCATCGGGCCGCCCTGATCCAGCGACGATGCGAACGCGATCATCCCGTAACGCGACACGCGGCCGTAGGTCGGCTTGATGCCCGTGATGCCGGTGAACGACGCGGGCTGGCGGATCGAGCCGCCGGTGTCGGTGCCGGTCGCGGCGGGCGCGAGACGCGCGGCCACGGCCGCGGCCGAGCCACCCGACGAGCCGCCCGGCACCGCCTTCGGATCCCACGGATTCTTCACCGCGCCGAAGTACGAATTCTCGTTGGACGAGCCCATCGCGAACTCGTCCATGTTGGTCTTGCCGAGGCACACCATGCCGGCGTGCTTCAGGCGATCGACGACGGTCGCATCGAACGGGCTCGCGTAGTTTTCGAGCATGTGCGAGCCGGCCGTCGAGGCCCAGCCGCGCGTGACGAACACGTCCTTGTGCGCGATCGGCAGGCCCGTGAGCGCGCCGGCATTGCCTTGGGCGATGAGCGCGTCGGCGGCTTTCGCCTGCTCGAGCGTGAGCTCGGGATCGACGCCGATGAACGCGTTCAGCGCCTTCGCGCCCTCGATGCGTTGCAGATACGACTGCGCCAGTTCGACCGCGGAGACTTCCTTCGAGTCGAGCGCCGCGCGCAGTTCGGTCAAGCTTTTTTGATGCATTGCAGTTCCCTGATGAGCGCGGGCATTCGATCCGCGCGCAATGTCACTTGGTGGGCGCACGAAGCGCCTTATTCGATCACCTTCGGCACGAGATAGAGCCCGTCCTGCACGGCAGGCGCGCAACGCTGGAACTCTTCGCGCTCGACGCGCTCTGAGACAGCGTCGTCACGCAGACGCAGCGCGACTTCCTCGATCTGCTCGATCGGATGCGCGAGCGGTTCGATGCCGGTCGTATCGACGGCCTGCATCTGCTCGACAAGGCCGAAAAAATCGTTGAGACGCGCGAGCGTGGGTTCGGCTTCGTGGTCGGGCAATTCGAGCCGCGCGAGGTGCGCGATGCGTTTTACGTCGGTCAGGGTCAAAGACATGGAATCACCGGAGAAAGCGTGGGCAGCCTCAATTCGAAAACCTGCGCTGCGACAGCCAGTTACGATATTGAAAGGAGCCCTCGGAAGCAGGCCTGGCGATGGCAAAAAGTGCCATCCTTTTCCTATAGATACCCGCAAATTATAAGGTATCATTACACGTTCGACTCACCCCTGGATCGGCTTGTCAGCGGCTTTCTCCCTGAATCATTGAATTGTGAGAAACGTTTGCGTACGGCGTTCCATTCTGCGGTAGATTTCTTCCCGGATTTGCACTTCGCGGCGAGCGTTCGCCGTCCGGGCAAACCGTTATTTTTTCCGCTGCCGTCCCCGGCGCTCCTCGCGACGAACGGCCACCCAGCGAGACAGGATTTTTGAATGTTCGGTTTTTTGCGCAGCTATTTCTCCAACGACCTGGCGATTGACCTCGGCACCGCCAACACGCTGATCTACATGCGCGGCAAAGGCATCGTCCTCGACGAGCCTTCGGTCGTTTCGATTCGCCAGGAAGGCGGCCCCAACGGCAAGAAGACCATTCAGGCGGTCGGCAAGGAAGCCAAGCAGATGCTCGGCAAAGTGCCGGGCAACATCGAGGCCATCCGCCCGATGAAGGACGGCGTGATCGCCGACTTCACCGTCACCGAGCAGATGATCAAGCAGTTCATCAAGACCGCTCACGAATCCCGCATGTTCTCGCCGTCGCCGCGCATCATCATTTGCGTCCCGTGCGGCTCCACGCAGGTCGAGCGCCGCGCGATCAAGGAAGCGGCACACGGCGCGGGCGCGTCGCAGGTCTATCTGATCGAAGAGCCCATGGCCGCTGCAATCGGCGCCGGCCTGCCGGTCTCGGAAGCGACGGGCTCGATGGTCGTCGACATCGGCGGCGGCACGACGGAAGTCGGCGTCATCTCGCTGGGCGGCATCGTGTACAAGGGCTCGGTACGTGTGGGCGGCGACAAGTTCGACGAGGCCATCGTCAACTACATCCGCCGCAATTACGGCATGCTGATCGGCGAGCAAACCGCCGAGGCCATCAAGAAGGAAATCGGTTCAGCGTTCCCGGGCTCCGAAGTGAAGGAAATGGAAGTCAAGGGCCGCAATCTGTCCGAAGGCATTCCGCGCAGCTTCACCATTTCGAGCAACGAAATTCTTGAAGCACTGACGGACCCGCTGAATCAGATCGTGTCGTCGGTGAAGATCGCGCTGGAACAGACGCCGCCGGAACTCGGCGCGGACATCGCCGAGCGCGGCATGATGCTGACGGGCGGTGGCGCGCTCCTGCGCGACCTCGACCGCCTGCTCGCCGAAGAAACCGGCCTCCCGGTGCTCGTCGCCGAAGATCCGCTGACTTGCGTGGTGCGTGGCTCGGGCATGGCGCTCGAGCGCATGGACAAGCTCGGCAGCATCTTCTCGTACGAGTGATCTCCCTGCTGAAGGCTATCGCTCTTCTTCCCTTGAGGCTGAATGGTCTTCGACGCGACAGCTAAACGCACCCGCATAACGCGGCGGGCGCACGGCCCGGCATCTGTCCGGGCCGTTGTCGAAACTGCGTAGGGCAGGCTTCGCCATCGGCGAAAAAAAAACCTGCAGCATCGATCCATCCGTTCACGCCCTCGGCGCCGACCATGGAATACAGTCCGCCGCCCCTTTTCAAGCAAGGCCCCTCCGCGCTCGCGCGCCTGATTTTCTTCGTGGTGCTCGCGATCGCCCTGCTCATTTCGGATGCTCGCTACAGCACGCTGGAAATCGTTCGCGGAATGCTCGGCGCAGGGCTCTATCCGTTGCAGCGCGCAGCGCTGGTGCCGCGCGACATCTTCATGGGCGCGGCCGATCTCGCCGTGACGAGCGCGACGCTGCGCAGCGAAAACGCGAAGCTCGCCAACAAGAATCTGGAACTGTCCGTGAAGGCCGGCGATGCGGCGCAGCTCGCCATCGAAAACGCGCATCTGCGCGCGCTGCTCAATCTCCAATCGCGCGCCACCACCGACGAAACGCCCGCCGAAATTCAGTACGACACGCGCGATCCGTTTACGCAGAAAGTCGTGATCGGCAAAGGTTCGCAGCAAAATATCCAGGACGGCGCGCCGGTCGTCACCGAAGACGGTGTGATCGGCCAGGTGACGCGCGTGTTTCCGCTGCAATCGGAAGTCACGCTGCTCACCGACAAGGATCAGGCCGTGCCCGTTCAGATCGCGCGCACCGGCTTGCGCAGCGTGATCTACGGGACGCCCAAGGGCGACACGCTCGATCTGCGCTTCGTGCCGATCAGCGCCGACGTGCAAGCCGGCGATGAACTCGTCACGAGCGGTCTCGACGGCATCTATCCGCCGGGACTGCCGGTCGCGAAGGTGCTACGCGTCGACAAGCAGGCCGACACGGCGTTCGCGCGCGTCGTGTGCGTGCCGATTGCGGCAGTGCGTGGCGCGCGTCAGTTACTCGTGCTGCATTACAACGTCAACGTGCCGCCGAATCCGATCGAAGTCGAAGCGGCCGCGGCTGCGAAGGAAGCGAAGGAAAACAAGGGCAAGAAGAAGGCCGCGCCGAAGGCTGCGGCGGCAGCGGGCGCGAGCGGCGCTTCGGCCGCGGCAGGCGCGTCCGCTCCGGCGCCGGGCTCCGCGGCTGCGGCGGCTGCACCCGCAAAGCCCGCTGAGGCTGCGCCGGCGAAAGCGGCCTCGCCCAAGGCGGCATCGGGCGCGGCGGCGAAGCCGTCGAAGAAGGCGCATGCGCCGAAACCCGCATCCTCGGGAGCCGCGCGATGAACCGCCCGCAATACATCCTCCAGCCAGTCAATCCGTACTTCATCACGTTCAGTCTGGCTGCTGCGTTTCTGCTGAACCTGATGCCGTGGGGACGGCTCATCGGCGTGCCGGATTTCGTGGCGCTCGTACTGCTGTTCTGGAATGTGCATCAGCCGCGCAAGGTCGGCATGGGCATCGCGTTCATGCTCGGCATTCTGATGGATGTGCACAACGCGAATCTGCTCGGCGAACACGCGCTGGCTTACACGCTTCTTTCGTACGGCGCGATCACCATTCACCGCCGCGTGTTGTGGATGACGCTGCCCGTGCAGATGTTCGTCGTCGCGCCGCTCCTCGTCGGCGCGCATCTCGTGCCCTTCATCATCCGCCTGATGACGGGCGCGGCGTTCCCCGGCTGGAGTTATCCGGTCAACGGATTCGTCGAGGCGCTGCTCTGGCCGATCGCGAGCTTTCTCTTGCTGATGCCGCAGCGCCGCGCCGCCGACCCGGACGACACGCGTCCAATCTGAGTCTTGCCGCGCGGCGCCGGGTCATCGAATAAACCGCCGCGCGCGAACTACACTTGAATCGCGAGCACACCGCGAAAGCTGCATGACCGAAATAAAGAACACCGAGCAACAGTTGTCGAAGTTCCGCCTGCGCGTCGCGGCGGCGGGACTGTTCGTGTTCGTCTGCTTCGGTCTGATCGGGCTGCGCTTTCTCTATCTGCAGGTCTGGCATTTCAGCAAATACTCGTTGCAGGCGAACGAGAACCGCATTTCCGTTGCGCCGATCGTGCCGAACCGCGGCATCATCACCGACCGCAACGGCGTCGTGCTGGCGAAGAACTACTCCGCGTACACGCTGGAAATCACGCGTTCGAAGATCAACGGCACGCTCGATGAAACCATCGACGAGCTCTCGCAAGTCATTCCGATCGACGCACGCGACCGTCGCCGTTTCAAGAAGCTGCTCGAAGACTCGAAGAATTTCGAAAGCCTGCCGATCCGCACGCGTCTCACCGACGAGGAAGTCGCGAAGTTCACCGCGCAGCGCTATCGCTTCCCGGGCGTCGAGGTGCGCGCGCGACTGTTCCGCCAATATCCGCTGGGCACGACTGCCGCGCACGTGATCGGGTATATCGGACGGATTTCGCAGCGCGATCAGGAGCGCATCGACGACGCGAGCGACGCCAACGACCAAAGCTCGGATCATTACGATCCGCGCGTCGACGCCAACAACTACAAGGGCACCGACTACGTCGGCAAGATCGGGGTCGAGCAGAGTTACGAAACCGAGTTGCACGGACTGACGGGTTTCGAGGAAGTGGAAGTCACGGCGGGCGGGCGCCCGGTGCGCACCATGTCGCGCACGCAGGCGACGCCGGGCAACAACCTTCAACTCTCGCTGGATATCGGCTTGCAGCAGGTCGCCGAGCAGGCGTTCGCGGGCAAGCGCGGCGCGCTCGTCGCGATCGAGCCTTCCACCGGCGACGTGCTCGCGTTCGTGTCCGCGCCGAGCTTCGATCCGAATTCGTTCGTCGACGGCATCGATCAGCAGACGTGGGACGCGCTCAACAATTCGTCGGACCACCCGCTGCTGAATCGTCCGCTGCACGGCACGTATCCGCCCGGCTCGACCTACAAGCCGTTCATGGCGCTCGCCGCGCTGACGCTGCACAAGCGCACGCCGGGCTGGGGCTTCCAGGATCCGGGCTACTTCACGTTCGGCGGCCACACGTTCCGCAACGACGTGCGCTCGGGCCAGGGCTGGGTGGACATGAACCGCGCGATCGTCGTATCGAACGACACGTACTTCTACATGCTCGCGCGCGATCTCGGCGTGAACGCGATGGCCGGCTTCATGAAGCCGTGGGGTTTCGGGCAGATCACCGGCATCGATATCGCGGGCGAGGCGCGCGGCATCCTGCCGTCGACGGAATGGAAGCGCAAGGCGTACCGCAAGCCCGAGCAGCAGCGCTGGTACGAAGGCGAAACGATCAGCCTGGGCATCGGCCAGGGCTATAACTCGTTCACGATCCTGCAACTCGCGCACGCTACCGCGACGCTCGCGAACAACGGCGTCGTGATGAAGCCGCACCTCGTGCGGGATATCGAAAATCCGATCTCGAAGGCGACGCGCGCCGTCGTACGCGATCCGAGCGACAAGATCGCCGTGCAGCAGAAGGACGTGGATTTCATCAAGCGGGCGATGGAAGGCGTCGTCACCAGCGGCACGGCGGCGAAGGTGTTCGCGGGCGCGCCGTACCAGGCGGCGGGCAAGACCGGCACGGCGCAGGTCTATTCGCTGCAGGGGTCGAACTACAAAGGACACGCGCTTGCGGAGCATCTGCGCGATCACGCGCTGTTCATCGCGTTCGCGCCGGCGGAACAGCCGAAGATCGCACTTGCGCTGATCGTCGAGAACGGCGGCTGGGGCGCTGAATCCGCAGGACCGATCGCGCGCAAGGTGCTCGACTATTATCTGATCGATCGTCTGAAGCCAGGCGCGGAGGCGGCCGCTGTCGCGGCGGCGGCCTCGGCGACGACCGACGCCGGCCTGCCGACGATCGGCGGCACGCAACCGCCCGCCGCCATCGCGTTGCCTGCGTCCGTCGCGAATTCGTCGCCGGCGTTTTCGCCTCAGGCTGCGTCGAATCCCGCAGTCGCGAAAGCGGCTTCCGCGCCGGCGCTTCCTGCTTCCACACCGAAAGCGTCGGCGCCGCGCGCCGCATCGGCGACGCCCGCAGCGCCTGCTGCGGCACTGCCCGCCTCCACGCCTGGCCGCACGCCCGCGCCGAAAAAGCGCCCGACGGAGCCGACGCCTTCGATGGTGCGCGGCAATGAAAACGACGGCGTGCGCGTTCTCGCGCCGTCCGGCGGCATCGACGAGTAAAGGAAACCGCCATGCAACTGCACATGCAATTCGACAAGCGGGAGCTGCTGGACCGCGCCAAGCGCATGTTCGCGGGCTTCGACAAGCCGCTCGCGCTCATCGTGTTCCTGCTGCTCGGCGTCGGCATCGTGACGCTGTACAGCGCGAGCCTCGACATGCCTGGGCGTGTCGAGGACCAGTTGCGCAACATCATGCTGACCTTCGGTCTGATGTGGGTGCTCGCCAACATCCCGCCGCAGATGCTGATGCGCTTCGCCGTGCCGCTCTACACCGTCGGCGTCGCGTTGCTGGTCGCGGTCGCCGCGTTCGGGCTGACGCGCAAGGGCGCGAAACGCTGGCTCAATGTCGGCGTGGTGATCCAGCCATCCGAAATCATGAAGATCGCGATGCCGCTGATGCTCGCCTGGTACTACCAGAAGCGCGAAAGCAATGTCCGCTGGTGGGATTACATCGTCGGCTTTGTCATTCTGTTGCTGCCGGTCGGGCTGATCGCGAAGCAGCCGGATCTGGGCACCGCGGTGCTCGTGTTCGCGGCGGGCATGTTCGTCATCTATTTCGCCGGGCTGAGTTTCAAGCTCATCCTGCCCGTGCTGATCGCAGCCGTCATTGCGGTCGCGAGCATCGCGGTGTTTCAGGACAAGATCTGCCAGCCGGATGTGGTCTGGCCGATGATGCACGACTATCAAAAGCACCGCATCTGCACGCTGCTCGACCCGACTTCCGATCCGCTCGGCAAAGGCTTCCACACGATTCAGGCGGTGATCGCGATCGGTTCGGGCGGCACGTTCGGGAAAGGCTGGTTGAAGGGCACGCAGGCGCACCTCGAATTCATCCCCGAAAAGCACACCGACTTCATTTTCGCCGTGTTCTCCGAGGAGTTCGGGCTCGCGGGCGGGCTCGTGCTGCTCTTCCTTTATATGGCGCTCATCGCGCGCGGGCTCTTCATCGCGGCGAACGGCGCCACTTTCTTCGGGCGATTATTGGCCGGATCGCTCACGCTCGCGTTCTTTACTTACGCGTTCGTCAATATCGGCATGGTGAGCGGCATTCTGCCCGTGGTCGGCGTGCCGCTTCCGTTCATGAGTTACGGCGGGACCGCGTTGACGACGCTCGGCGTCGCGGTTGGGCTGATCATGAGCGTCGCTCGTCAAAAGCGGTTGATGCAGAGTTAGCGCGCGCCGTCCTCGTCACTGCGGCTTTTGCTGCTCCAGTTCTGCGCTCAACTGCAGATATTTCAGCTTGGCGGCCGGATCGCCTTGCGCCGCCGCCGCAGCGTAATAGGCGCGCGCAACGTTCAGGTTGCGCTCGACGCCATCACCGCCGCGCTCATAGAACGAACCCGCGACGTATTGCGCCGTCATGTCGCCGCCTTGCGCGGCCTTCTTGTACCAGGTGAACGCCTGCGTGTTATCGCGCGTGGTGCCACGTCCATCGAGAAACTGATTGGCGAGCGCGAGTTCGGCCTGCACGTGTCCCTGATTCGCCGCGCGCAGGAACCAGCGATGCGCCTCCGCCGGGTCTTTCTCGACGAACTGTCCATCGTCGTACATCTTGCCGTACACGTATTGCGCGTGGGTCATGTTGGCATCGGCTGCGCGGCGCAACCATTTCTTGCCTTCCGGCACGTCCACCGGGCCGCCCTCGCCGTTGAGCAGCATCATCGCGAAATTGAATTGGGCAAGGCGGCTGCCCTTCTGCGCGGCGCGCCGGAACTCGGAGCGCGCCGCGACGAGATTGCCCGCGTTGTAGTCGGCGACGGCGTTTTGCGTGGCGATATCGGTCGACTTCGGCGCGTTGTCGGCGTGCGCCGCGCCGATCGATATCGACAGAATCACCGCGGCGACCACCGACGCCACGACGGTTTTCATGTTCGCGCCTCCTGCAACGCCTGACGCGTCGCCTTCAACAGCCACATCACATCCGCGCCGATCGCGACGAGCTTGATGCCCGCCTGCGCGTATTGCTTCGCGCTCGCCGCATCGAGCGCGAAGATGCCGCTCGCGATGCCCGCGCGATTCGCGGCGTCGACGATCTTCGTGATCGCCGCCTGCACATCCGGATGCTTGCCGTCGCCGAGATGACCGAGGCTCGCCGCCAGATCCGCCGGCCCGATGAACAGACAATCGACGCCCGGCGTCGCGGCGATCTCATCGACCGCTTCGAGCGCCGCCACCGATTCGATCTGCACGATCGTCGCAATCTGCGCATTCGCGCTCGCCATGTAGTCGCGCCGCATGCCGTATGCCGCCGCGCGCACCGCGCCCGCGACGCCGCGCAAGCCGTGCAGCGCCGCTTCGGTCGGATACTGCGTGAGCCGCACGATGCGCGCCGCCTCTTCGGCCGATTGCACGTTCGGGAACATCAGCGTGCGCGCGCCCGCATCGAGCGCGCGTTTGACGAGCCAGCCCTCGTTGGCCGGCACACGCACGATCGGCTCGCTCGGCAGATGCGCGGCGGCGATCGCCCGCAGTTGAGCGACGACGTCGGCGCTATCGTTCGGCGAATGCTCCATGTCGATGCACAGCCAGTCGAAGCCCGCGTGCGCGAGCGCTTCGGCGGCATCGGCGCTGCCGAGCGACAGCCACAGTCCGAAGAGGGTGCCCGATTCTGAAAAGCGCTGCTTGAGGGGATTGGTGAACGTGCTCATCGCGCGGCTCCTTCGAGAGATCGAAGGACGGCCGCGCGCGGCCGCAGCGATGAAAACGATGGCAGAAGTGACGGCATGCGTGCGCTCCGTGTCTCGTCGCCTCGGAGGTGGGCGACTCATCGGACGATCATACCGTGACGCACGCGCGCGCGCCGGGCGTGCTCCGGGCCTGGCGCGCGCCGAAGATCAGCCGCGCTCGACGTCGGCCCAGCAGTTCGGCGTTTCGAAAAGACGCACGCGCTTCAGCTTGAGGTTGACGCCGTAATGGGCATCGTAGACTTCGGCGAGGATGTTGAACGCAACCGCCGCCAGGTTCTCGACGGTCGGAATGCGATCCAGCACGACGGTCTTGTGATCCGGCAGCGTGTGCAGGAATTCGCGCACTTTGACATCGCCTTCATAGACGATGAACGCATGATCCCACTTGTTGACGAGATGCTCCATCGCGAGCGCTTTCACGTCGGCGAAGTCCATCACCATGCCGCGGTCGGGCGCGCCTTCCACGTCGACGAGATCGCCTTGCAGCGTGATCTCGAGCACATAGCGATGCCCGTGCAGATTGCGGCACTGGCTGCGGTGATCGGGGATGCGGTGGCCCGCATCGAATTCGAGTTTTCGGGTAATCGTCTGCACGTCGGCTGACCGTCTTATCAGGGGATGTTCAAATATTTATGCGTCTGCATCGACAGGCGCCACTTCGGATGGCGCTTGCACCAGTCGATCGCCAGCTTCGTGTTGATGTCGCGCGACGGGCCGTCCATCGGCTGTACGAGAAAGTAGTCGAAGTCGAGCTTCTCGTATTGCGCCAGTCGCTGGTTGTCCTGCGGGACGACAACCTTCAGTTCGTTGCCCTTCGTGACGACGAGCGGCGCATCGGCTTTCGGGCTCACGCAAATCCAGTCGATGCTCTCGAGCACGGGCAGCGAGCCGTTCGTCTCGATCGCCATTTCGAAGCCGGCTTCATGCAGCGCGTCGACGAAAGGCTGATCGATCTGCAGCATCGGCTCGCCGCCCGTACACACGACGAATCTGTGCGCCGCGCCTTCCGGCCACAACGATGCGATCTTCGCGACGAGTTCCGCCGGCGTCTTGTACTTGCCGCCGTTCTCGCCGTCCGTGCCGACGAAATCGGTGTCGCAAAACTGGCAGACGGCGTCCGCGCGATCTTCCTCGCGCCCCGACCACAGATTGCAGCCCGCGAAACGGCAGAACACGGCCGGGCGCCCGGCATTGGCGCCCTCGCCCTGCAACGTGTAGAAAATTTCCTTTACCGCGTACGTCATGACTGCTCTGCCTGCCTCGTAAAACGTGTCGTAAAAATCAAACCGGCGCGGTGGTGACCTGCTCGCCCGCGCGATACGCCTCGTAGCCGCGCTTGCGCAGCTTGCATGCCGGGCACTGACCGCAGCCGAAGCCCCAGTCGTGCAGTTCGGCGCGCTCGCCGACATAACACGTGTGCGTTTCGACGCGGATCAGTTCGACGAGCGGTTCGCCGCCGAGCGTTTTCGCAAGCCGCCAGGTGTCGGCCTTGTCGAGCCACATCAGCGGCGTTTCCAGCGCGTAGCGCGTTTCCATCCCGAGATTGAGCGCGACTTGGAGCGCCTTCATCGTGTCGTCGCGGCAATCCGGATAGCCGGAAAAGTCCGTTTCGCACATGCCGCCAACCAGCACCTTCAGCCCGCGCCGGTACGCCACCGCCGCGGCAATCGTCATGAACAGCAAATTGCGGCCCGGCACGAACGTATTGGGCAAGCCGCTCGCGTTCGCCTGGATCTCGATCTCACGCGTCATTGCGGTATCGCTGATCGCGCCGAGCACGGACAGATCGATCATGTGATCTTCGCCCAGGCGCTCCGTCCACTGCGGAAACTCGCGCGCGATCGCGGCACGAAAGCCGTCGCGGCATTCGAGTTCCACGCGATGACGCTGTCCATAGTCGAACCCGAGCGTCTCTACCGTCTTGTAGCGATCAAGCGCCCAGGCAAGGCACGTGGCCGAGTCCTGGCCGCCGGAAAACAGCACGAGCGCGCTGTCTTTAGCGTCTATCCGAGTCACCGTGAAAACTCCGTACTCCGTGAATGAGATTGGCGTCGCACGCCGCACTGGCTGTCGGAATGACCGGACTTCGCCATGAGCGGCACGGGCGCGACGCCCGCGAGTCCAGTATAGGCCGGCGACCTTCGCCCGGACGCGCACGCCCTTTATTCCGCCGATAGCGGAGTACGAGACGGATGAACGAGCGCCGGGTGAAGAATTCCGGCGCGTCACACGGGCAATTCGGAGCGTCGAAAAGAAAAGGACTTGCGAGTCCGAGGACGAGGCAAGTCCTTAATTCGGCGGGAATTTTAGCACGGAGCACGGGTGTTCGCCGAGCTTGGCGCGCGCCGTCGCGGCCAGCACTTTCAATCTTGCCGCAACACCCTGCAAACGGAATAAATTGCCGCAAACAACACGGTCGGATCGGCAATTTCTGGAAATCTCCCTCAACCCAACGGACAACCGGTCGTTATACAGACAATTGAATCGTCTGAACTAATACGAGACCAGCAATTCGTCCGGTTGCATAGCTAGATCATCCATAGCGCGATTTCGGACCACGCGCCGCTTTTCGTACGCGCCGCCCGGGACATTCACGCGGCCAATTGATTCGCATAACGAAGATTGATTTTCAAACCCTCCCGCAGGGTTACGCGGGGCCGCAGGTCCGTCTCCGATCCGCCCTTCTCGCGGCGCTCCGGCGATCGCACCCATTTTTGTTGACGCCAACTACCCGATTAGCACTACGAACAATGAAAAATTACATTCAGACCAACATTCATGCCGACTGCACTGTCGGCGCCCTTTCCGTCCCAAGAGCGAGCCTGTTCGCCGTTGCAGTCGCGGCCAGCTTGCTGCTCGGCGCCTGCGGCGGCGGTAGTAGCGACGCCTTCGATACCGCCTCCACCGCAGCAGCCGCCGCAGCGAATCGCAATACAACCGCTTTCGCCGTCACCTCGCCAACAGTGAACACCGCCGTTTCCGGCACCGCGACGGTGAAAGGGACGGCGGGCACGACTTGGACGAAAGTCTCCGTCGTCGACATGACCACCGGCAACAAGGTCGCGCCTGATGCAACGCCCTCGAACGGGGCGTTCTCGACGACCGTCAACACGACGAGTCAGACCAACGGCACGCACACATGGCAAATCACGGCCACCGACGCCAAAGGCGCCACACGCACGGTGCAGAACGTGAACGTCGTCGTGAAGAATGCGACGTCGGCCACCTCGATCTTTTACGGCGCGAATGGGCACAACAATGAGGGCGGCGCCTACGACCTCTCCAGCCCGGCTTTGCAACTCTCACAACTGCAGGATCTCGGCGTGAAGCTGTATCGAAACGAGGTGTACAGCCAGGGGACTGCGAACAAGCTCGCGGGCATCGCGAAAACAATGGCGGCAGGCGGCGTAACCGTGTATCCGGTGATGTTGATGAGCCTCGCCTTCTCCAGCGAGACCGATGCCTACAACGCGGGTTATCAACTCGGCGTCTGGACGGCGACCTCGTACCAGTACCCGTACTACGAAGTGACGAACGAACTCGACGCCAGCGCGATCAGCGGCAACGTCGACGGCGTTTATGGGCAGCAATTCGACAACACCAAATTCCAGATCGCGCGCGGCGTGATTCGCGGGATGATCGCTGGCGTGAAGTCAGTCGATCCGAACGGCAAGATCGTCATGGGCGGCGGCACGTGGATGCATTACGGCCTCGATCAGATGCTCGCCAACGGCACGCAGCCCGACGGCACGACGGGTCATCCGGTCGTGAACTGGGACATCACCGCGTGGCACTGGTACTCGGATATGGGCGACATCACGAACGCATGTGGCGGCACGGGTTGTCACGACGTGCTCGCGGCGCTGCAGCAGATGGGCAAGCCGATCTGGATCAACGAGTTCGGCGTGCGTCCGTGGCTCGGCAGCGAACAGCAGATCGCGGCCTACCTCGTCGGCAACAAGATGATGGCGGAGTTCGTCGCGGTGGCGTCGAAGTACAACATCCAGGCGATCCAGACGTACGAGCTGTACGACGATCCCGCGGGCGGCGAAGGCGCATATGGCCTTCTGAAGAACGACGGCAAGACGCAGAAAGCGGCCTACGCGGCGTTCAAGAACTTCGTCGCGGCGAATCCAAGGTGAGGATCGTATAGTGGAAAAAAGCGGGCACGTGCGCTCAATCGAACGTGCCCGCTTTTGCATATGGAAAATGAAAAAGCCCGAGAGCGATGACACTCTCGGGCTTCTTGCATTCTGGTGGCCTGGGGCGGAATCGAACCACCGACACGCGGATTTTCAATCCGCTGCTCTACCAACTGAGCTACCGGGCCAACGAAGAGGTGAAACTATAGCAGACTCATTTTCGCCCCTCAAGCCCCTCCACACATTTTTTCTGAAAATGTTCGGAGCATTTTGCTCAGACCTCGTTCTTGTTCTTTCCGAGATCGACGCCCAGTTGCTTGAGCTTGCGATAGAGATGCGTGCGCTCGAGCCCCGTCTTCTCGGCGACGCGCGTCATGCTGCCGTTCTCGCGCGCCAGGTGATACTCGAAGTACGCGCGCTCGAACGCATCGCGTGCATCGCGCAACGGGATATCGAACGAGATGGATGCCGTCTGCCCCGCCTGATTCTGCGTCGCGCCGCCCGCTCCCGCTTCGCCCGATGCGTTCAGCGCCGACGCCGTCGGCAGCGCGGCCGCCACAGGCACCCCCGATGCCATCGCGCTCGCCGGAGGCTTGGCTAGCGTCGTCACGGGCGCCGCTGCGGTGCCGTGCGCGAGCCCCTGCTCGACGGCCTTCAGGAGCTTCTGTAGCGCGATCGGCTTCTCGAGGAAGTTGAGCGCGCCGATCTTCGTCGCTTCGACAGCCGTGTCGATGGTCGCGTGACCCGACATCATGATGACCGGCATCGTGAGCTTGCCCTGCGCGGCCCACTCCTTGAGCAGGGTCACGCCGTCGGTATCGGGCATCCAGATGTCGAGCAAAACGAGGTCGGGCGTTTGCTGCAGGCGATAGTCGCGCGCATGCTGCGCGTTTTCCGCTACATCAACAACGTGGCCTTCGTCGCTCAGGATCTCGGAGAGCAGTTCCCGGATCCCCATTTCATCGTCTACCAC
This sequence comes from Caballeronia turbans, assembly GCA_001544655.2. Taxonomy (GTDB): domain Bacteria; phylum Pseudomonadota; class Gammaproteobacteria; order Burkholderiales; family Burkholderiaceae; genus Caballeronia; species Caballeronia turbans. Next base: position 233,231 of record FCOD02000003.1, on the reverse strand, counting down.
CAGGATGGTTGCCATTTACGCTGCCCTTGTCTGCACTGTTGCTTTTGTCGTTCCGTGATTCGCCGCCGCACCGGCCGCCGGAGGCGTTGCGCCGGGCGCCGCGGTATCGTCCGCGAGTTGTAGAAACAGAATCGATATCTGCGCGCCTTCGATCACATCCGCTGTCTTCGAGCGGTTGCGTATGTCGATGCGCGCGCCGTGCTCGTCGACGATCTTCTTCACCGTTGCAAGTCCCAGGCCCGTGCCCTTCGCCTTGGTCGTCACGTAAGGCTCGAAAGCACGCGAAAGGATTCGCGCCGGAAAACCCGAGCCGTTATCCGAGACAGTGAGGCGAACCGCGACACGCGCATGACCCGATGCATCGGGCTCGCCATATTCTACTGTCCTCGTTTCGAGCAGCACGCGTGGCTCCGCGACATCCGCCACCGCGTCCTGCGCGTTCTGCAACAGGTTGTGGATCACCTGGCGGATCTGCGTCGCGTCACCGCGAATCACGGGCAGCTTCGCGAGATCCACCTTGATCGGCGTCTTGCCATCTTCGATGCCGTACAACGTCAGCACTTCCGCGACGAGATCGTTCAGTTGCAGATTGCCGAGCACCGCGGGCGGCGTGCGCGCGTATTCGCGGAAATCGTCGACCATCTGCTTCATCGCCTGCACCTGATTGACGATGGTCGTCGACGCTCGCTTGAGCACCTCCGCGTCGGGCGGCGCGAGCTTGTCCGCGAGCTTCATCTGCAAGCGTTCGGCGGAAAGCTGAATCGGCGTGAGCGGATTCTTGATCTCGTGCGCGAGACGCCGCGCGACTTCGCCCCACGCGACCGAGCGCTGCGCGGAGATCACGTCCGAGATGTCATCGAACACGACGACGTAGCCGGTCGTTTCGGCATCGTCGGCATCGCTTTCGGTCACGCTCAGCAACTGCGTGCCGCGCACGAGGAGCGTGAGCGGCTCGTTCTCGCCGGGCACCGACACGGCGACCTGCTGCTGCCAGTGGCCTCGATCGCCAAGCGGATGTCCGCTGCCGACCTCGGCCGCATCGCGTTCGGCGAAGGCCTTCTTCACCATCGCGCCGAGTTCGGCGAGCACGCCGATCTGATCGAGCGGCTGATTGAGCAACGCGTTGAACGGCTGGCGGAAGATGCGCTCCGCGCCGCGATTCGCGGTGGTCAAGCGGAACTGCCGGTCGAACACGAACACGCCCGCCGTCAGATTCGCAAGGATGCTTTCGAGATACGCCTTCGAATGCTCCAGCGCGACGCGATTGTTCTCGACCGCCGCGCGCGCCTCGGAAAGCTGGCGCGTCATCGCGTTGAAGGACTGCGTGAGAAAGCCCAGTTCGTCGCGCGAATTGATCTCTCGCTTGGGCGTGTAGTCGCCTTCGGCCACTTCTTTCGTGCCTTGCGCGAGCAGGAACAGCGGCCGCGCGAGCTGATTGCCGAGCGCGAGCGCGAGCATCATCGCGATGAAGGTCGCGAGGAAGAGCGCGAGCGTCAGCGTGCCGATATACATCTTGCGCAAGCCCGTGCGCCCGAGCCGCTTTTCCTGATACTCGCGATACGCGCGCTGCACGGCGTCGGCATTGCGCGCGAGCTCCTGACTCACGGGCTGCTCGATCTGCAGAAAGCGATCGACATGCTGGAATTCGGTCGTGGTCGTGGGATCCGGAATCTTCGTGACCACGCGCAGACGCAGCGCGCCCTTCGGTCCATTCGATTTCGGATCGCCGTCTATCTCGCCTTCGATCGCGCCATACGGATGATCCTGCGCCTCCCTCAGCATCGCGCTGGTCGGCTCGTTGGTCGGCAGCAGGGCGTAGTAATTGCCCGACGCCTGCGCGACCGTGCGAAGCCCCGGCACGCGCAGCGAACTGTTGTTCGACGCGAGATCCTCGCGGTTGTACTGATCGCGCGGGCGCTCGAACACGACTGCGTCCTGCACGCCGTATTGATCGCGCAGGCGCAAGAGCGACAGCGTGAGACTCGATGGATCGGCGCTCGCGAGCTGATCGCTCATCTGCCGGCCGCGTCCCTTGAAATCGGCGAGCGAGGTTTCGAGCATGCCGCGGCCGAGCGTCAGGCCCGATGACAGCGCCGTCTCGACGTTCACGTCGAACCACGATTCGATACTGCGCGACACGAACTGGTAGGACACCACGTAGATGATCACGCCCGGCACGACGCCGACGAGCGCGAAGATCAACGCGAGCTTCGCGAGCAATCGCGTGCCGAAGCGCCCTTGCCTGACCCGCGACACGATGATGATGAACAGGGCGATGACGATCAGCATGAAGACGACCGCCACCGCAACGTTCGCGGCATAGAGCCAGCCGTAGTAGCGGTCGAAGAATTCCGTGTTCGCACTCGCGAGCGCGAGCATCACGAGCAGCAGAACCGCCGTGAGCGCCACCGTGGAGACCAGCAAGCGGACGATGAGACTCTTCATGTCCGTGCGGCCGCGTCGAAATCTATTTCGCACGTTCTGCCGCCGTAAAAGTAAAACGCTTCCAGTCCGAGGAAAGGTTCCAGTCGCGGTTATTCACCGCGTCGATCTGGAACGGCTTGGGCATGAGTGCGATGTCGAGCTGCATGCGCACCGATGCGGTATAGGTTTCGCCGCCACGCACCTGGTTCCGGTCGATCACGTGCCACGAGGTCACGTGCCTGATGACCGCGAGCGCCTCGTTGAGCGATGCGAAACGCAATTGCAGCCCGCCCGTCGATACACGATATTCGTTCGTGAGCGGCTGATAGGAAAGGCGGATGCTCTGCGACACGTTGACCGGCTCTTCGTCGAACCAGTACCAGCGCGGCCTCGACAGGTTGAAATCGATCGTGAAATAAAGCGGCACGCTGCGGTTCACGGCATCTTCGAGGCTGTTGTTCAGGTCGAAGTCGAAATGTGCGTCGAGACTCCAGCCGGCGTTGTCCGCTTGCAGCGACGCGCGTTGCACGGCGATCGTTTCGGCAAACGCGGGGTCGGCTGCGGCGAATGCCAGCCAGAGCGTCAGCGCAGTCCAGATGACGGCCGCGAGCCGAAGCGGAAAGAAGCGTTTGATCGTCACCGTTTCTGAAAGCGCGCGTAGAAGAATCCGTCGTGGTCCGCTAAGGTCTCGGCGTCCCGATCCGGGTTCGCGAGATTTGTACCGTCTGGTGAGGCCTGCACCGCGCCCGCGCTCGTGCGCGCCGCTGTCGGTAACAATTGCCCCGGCGCGTCCAATCGTACCGCATCTTCATGCGCGGCTCCAAACCAGCGGGCCTGTTGTTCGCCTTCCTCGGGAAAGATGGAGCATGTCACGTAAAGCAATTCGCCGCCCTTCGCGACGAGCGGCCACAGCGCGCTCACGATGCGCCGCTGCTCGGCGACGAGCGCATCGATGTCCGATGGGCGCCGCAGCCACCGGATGTCCGGATGACGGCGCACGATGCCCGATGCCGAGCACGGCACATCGGCGAGAATGCGATCGAACGGCGCGCCGTCGAACCATTGCGCGGGATCGCCCGCGTCACCCACTTTGATTTGCGCCTCGAGCTTGAGGCGCTTCAGATTCTGCTCGATGCGGCCCGAGCGCTCGGCATCGCTTTCGAGCGCGATGAGATCGACGGTCGCGAGTTCGAGGATATGCCCGGTCTTGCCGCCCGGCGCGGCGCACGCGTCGAGCACGCGCATGCCGTCTTTCACGTCGAGTAGTTGCGCCGCGCGTTGCGCGCCCGCGTCCTGCACCGACACGACGCCTTCGTCGAAGCCCGGAATGCGATCGACGGACATCGGCGTCTTCAGGCGCACCGCGTGGAGGCCCGCGGCTTCGGCTTCGATATGCGCGTCTTTCAGGCGCGCGAGATATTGATCGACAGTGGCGTGACGCGCATTCACGCGCAACGTAAGCGGCCCTTGCGCGTTGCCCGCTTCAAGAATGCGCTCCCAGGCATCGGGTTGTCCGCGCTTTACGGCGTCGATCCACCATTGCGGATAATTCCAGCGCACGACGGGATCCCGGCGCGCTTCGTCGATGAGCGCTTCGCGCTCGCGCAGAAAGTTGCGCAACACCGCGTTGACCAGCCCCTTCGCGAACGCGAACTCGCGCCGCGCCGCGATCGCGCTCACCGCCTGATCGACGACGGTGAACGGCGCATACGCCGCGTGCGCTTCGTCGTCGGTCAACAGCGTGAACGCGCAGACCAGCATATTCGCCACATGCGGCGGCGGCGCCTTCTTCACGAGCTTGTGCAGGAGCGAATCGGCAAGGGCGAGACGGCGCATCGCGCGATACGCGATGTCCTGCACCGCCCCGCGCGCCTCCGCATGCTTCGCCGACGCAATGACCGTCTGCAGCGCGGCCGGCAACGCCGAGCCTGCGCGCACCGCGCCCACGGCCTGCGCCGCGCAATCGAGCGCGAACGCGAGCGAATCGGGCGCGAGACGGAGGGCGCTCAGGCGGGTATGCGCGGCGGCGTGCCGCCGGGGAGGCTTGTCGGTCATGGCGAAAACGGGAACGGTCGAGCGGCAAGCGGACGGCTTGCGCGAACGAGGATTGTAACGTGCGGGGATTGCGCGCCCGGACGGGCTGCCGAGGACCAGCAAAAAGGCCGTTCCGGCGCAACCCGGAACGGCCTTCGCTACGACTTCGTTAGCGTCAGATGCGGCCCGTGCGCGCCATTTCCATCAGACGTGCGACGCGCTCTTCCGTCGCCGGGTGCGTCGAGAACAGATTCGCGATGCCGCCGCCCGAGAGCGGATTCATGATCATCATCTGCGCGGTCGCCGGGTTCGCTTCCGCTGTCGGGAACGGCACGCCGGTTGCGTAAGCGTGAATCTTTTCCAGCGCGCTCGCGAGCGCTTGCGGGTCCCCTGAAATCTCGGCGCCGCCGCGATCGGCTTCGAACTCGCGCGCACGGGAAATCGCCATCTGGATCAACGCGCCCGCGATCGGCGCGAGAATCGCCACCAGAATGCTCGCGATCGGATTCGACGGACGGCCTTCGTCGTCGCGGCCGCCGAAGAACATCGCGAAGTTGGCGAGTGCCGAGATCGCGCCGGCCATCGTCGCGGAGATCGTCGAGATCAGGATATCGCGGTGCTTCACGTGCGCCAGTTCGTGCGCCATCACGCCTCGCATTTCGCGATCCGACAGCACGCGCAGAATGCCCGTGGTCGCCGCGACCGCCGCGTGCTCCGGGTTGCGGCCCGTGGCGAACGCGTTCGGCGCGTCTTCGTTGATCAGGTAGACGCGCGGCATCGGCAATTGAGCGCGCGCGGCGAGCTCGCGCACCATGCGATAGAACTGCGGCGCAGTGGTCTCGTCGACTTCCTGCGCGTTGTACATGCGCAGGACCAGCTTGTCCGAGAACCAGTACGAAAAGAAATTCATGCCGAGCGCGATGATCAGCGCGAGCATCATGCCCTTCGATCCGCCGATCACACCGCCGATCACGACAAAGAGGGCCGTGATCGCAGCCATCAGCATCGCGGTTTTGACCCAGTTGAACATTGCTGGAACTCCTCTCCCGGAATACGCTGCGCGAAGTGCGCGGTTGTCCCGGCCGACATGACCGGAACGACGATTGTAAGCAAAATGTTAGATAGCGGCGCCCGTCAATAATTCAATCCGCCATTGCGCGATTTATCGATGCGAAGTCGCGAGCTTGATGCCGAGGCCGACGAACGCGCTGCCGACGCCGCGGTCCAGCCACTTCTTCACGCCTGATTTGCCCGCGAAGCGCTCCGTGACGCTGCCCGCGATCCATGCGACGAAGCTGTTCCAGACCGTGCTCATGGCGATGAAAACGATGCCGAGCGCGAGGAACGCGAGCGTCTTGTGCTGGCTTTCCGCAGCGACGAATTGCGGAAAGAACGACACGAAGAACAACACGACCTTCGGATTGAGCACATTCGTGACGAAACCTTGCGCGAAAAGCCGAAGCAGCGATTTCGGCGTGGCTTTCTCGCTGGCGTGCGCCTGACGCGCGGCGGTGGCATCGTCATGCTTCGCGAGAATGAGGCGCACGCCGAGGTAAATCAGATAGATCGCGCCGGCGATCTTGATGACCGTGAACGCAGTCGCCGATGCGGCGAGGATCGCCGTCAAACCGAACGCGCACGCGAGCGTATGGACGATGCAGCCGGCCGAAATACCGAGCGCCGACACGATGCCCGCGCCACGCCCTTGGGCGACGCTGCGCCCGACGATATACGCGGTGTCGGGACCGGGCGTGACGTTGAGAAGAAATACGGCGATGACGAAGAAGGTAAAACCGGTGATGCCGAGCATCGAACACTCCAGACAGACGGAACGCACGGAAAGCGCTTTATTTTAGCGCTGCGCCCGTCGCGGCGTCCTTACTGTCGAGCGGCTTCCGGAAAGGCGAAACGCTGACCTTTCGCGAGCGACGCGCCCGCGAGGAATTCGCGCACCGGCAGGCGTTTGCCGCCGGGTTTTTGCAATTGCGTGAGCTTGAGCGCGCCGCCGCCGCAAATCACGACGATACCGTCCGACGAAACCTCGGCGATGGTGCCGGGCTCCGCGCGTGACGGCACATCGACGGGATGCGCGGCCCAGATCTTGATCGCAGCGTTCTCGAGCGTGCCGAACGCGCCGGGAAACGGATCGAACGCGCGAATCTGGCGCGCCAGTTCTTCTGCGGGACGCCGCCAATCGAGCGCGGCCTCGTTCTTGGCGATCTTTTCGGCGTAAGTCGTGCCGTCTTCCGGCTGTGGCGTGGACGGGAGCGAGCCGTCACGCTCGAGATCACGCAGCCCCGCGACGATCAACTCCGCGCCGATTCGCGCGAGCCGGTCGTGCAGGGTGGCCGTGGTGTCGTCGGCGAGAATTGGCGTGCGCGCTTCGCGGATCATGGCGCCGGTGTCGAGGCCGGCGTCCATCTGCATGAGCGTGATGCCGGTTTCGGCGTCGCCCGCTTCGATCGCGCGATGGATCGGCGCAGCGCCACGCCAGCGCGGCAACAGCGACGCGTGGATGTTGATCGCGCCGCGCGGCGGAATATCGAGCACTTCTTGCGGCAGGATCAGCCCGTAAGCGGCGACGACCATGACGTCGTGCGGCGTTGCCCGCAGAAGGTCGATGGCCTCCGCCGCCTCTTGCGGATATTTGCCCGAGCGCCGCAGCGAAGTGGGCTGTGCGACCTTCAGGCCATGCTCGACCGCGAAGCGCTTGACCGGGCTCGCGGTCAACTTCATGCCGCGTCCGGCCGGCCGGTCGGGCTGCGTAAGCACGAGCGGCACGGAAAATCCCGCCGCGTGAATGGCCGCAAGCGCGGCCGCAGCGAATTCCGGCGTACCGGCGAAAACCACGCGCAACGACTGAGTCATCAGTTACAGCGCCTTTTCCAGCTTCTTCATCTTGCCGCGGATGCGCGTCTGCTTGAGCTGCGACAGATATTCGACGAACACATGCCCTGCCAGGTGATCCATCTCGTGCTGAATACAGACCGCGAGCAGGCCGTCGCAATCGAGCTCGAAGGTTTCGCCCTTCTCGTTCAGCGCCTTCACGCGCACTTTATCCGGGCGCTCGACGAAATCGTAAATGCCGGGCACCGAGAGACAACCCTCTTCCCACTCCTTCTTCTGGTCGCTCGTCCAGACGAGCTCAGGGTTGATGAACACCATGAGCTGGTCGTGCGCGTCGGAGACATCGATCACGATCACGCGCTCATGCACGTCCACCTGCGTCGCGGCGAGGCCGACGCCGGGCGCGGCGTACATCGTCTCGGCCATGTCGGCGACGAGCTTGCGGATGCGGTCGTCGACCACGGCGACGGGCTTTGCCACCTTGTTCAGCCGCTTGTCCGGGTAGTTGAGTATCTTGAGCAGAGCCATGATTCGGATTGTCTACGCGCGCCGCGGCGCGTGTAAATCGGCCATTCGGCCAGGTTGCGGGTGAGTGGCGGCCTGCCGAAGATATGCGGGCGAATCCAGTGGATTCAACGCCGCCGGCAAGCGGCCAATGGGCGTCGCGTCGGGCTTTGGACCACGCCTGAGCGACCTTTCTTTATCTGTTCCGGATCAAAAATTTTAACATGACGACCGCCGACCTGCCGACCGGGGACACCGCCCCGATACTCGACGCCGACGAACTGCGCGCGTGGCTGCGGCTCGCGCATGCGAAGGGGCTGCGGCCGCTCGCGCTGCGCACGCTGCTCGGTGCGTTCGGCGGTCCGCGCGAAGTTTTGTCGGAGAGTTTCGCGTCGCTCGCCGAAACCGCCGATGCCCGCGCCGCCGAAGCCGTGCTCGCGCCGCCGGAGGATATCGAAGGCGTTCAGTTCGATGACTATATTGAAGCGGTTCTGGCGTGGGCGTCCGAACCGGGTAATCACATTCTGACGCTCGCCGACGCGACCTATCCGCGGGCGCTTCTCACGATGCCGGATCCGCCGCCGCTGCTCTACGCGAAAGGCCGGCTCGATCTGCTTCAGGTGCGCGCGGTGGCCATTGTCGGGAGCCGGCATGCCACGCCGCAAGGACTCGAAGACGCGCGCCGCTTCGCCCGCGCGCTGTCGGATGCGGGACTATCCGTGGTGTCCGGTCTCGCGCTCGGCATCGACGCATCCGCGCATCGCGGCGCGCTGGAGGGCGCCACGGGCACGGTCTCGGTGATCGGCACGGGCGCCGATCTGGTGTACCCGGCGGCGCATCACACGCTCGCGCATGAGATCGCCCGCGACGGCGCGATCGTCTCCGAATGGCCGCTCGGCACGCCGGCGCGTTCCGCCAATTTTCCGCAAAGAAACAGGCTGATCGCGGGAATGTCGAGCGGCGTGCTGATCGTCGAGGCCGCGATGCGTTCCGGCTCGCTCATCACCGCCCGGCTCGCCAACGAAATGGGGCGCGATGTGTTTGCGATTCCCGGCTCGATTCACGCACCGCTTTCGCAAGGTTGTCATCGGCTGATCAAGCAGGGCGCGAAGCTCGTCGAAACGCCGGAAGAAGTGCTCGAGGAGTTCGGTTTCCCGCCGGCGACAGCGCGCGCGGCTACCGCAGCGGCGAAACGCGCAAAGCCGCGTCCGGTCAGCGCGTCGTGGGCATCGGCGAGTTCGGCAGACGTCGAATGCCCGATCAGCGGCGATGCCGGGCGCGTTCTCGGCGCACTCGGCCACGCACCCGCGACGCTTGAAATTCTCGCGATGCGCACCGATCTGGACGGCGCGGCACTTCAGGGCGCGCTCCTGCAACTCGAACTGTCGGGCCATGTGGCCGCGCTCGGAGGCGGCCGCTACGCGGCGGTGGAGCGCTCGTGACGCCGCGTCGTGCTACATTCGCGGAAAAATGAGCCTCCCCCGCAGCCGATACCAATAAAGGATTTCGCACCCGCCATGTCTGCGCTGAATCTCGATACCGATGCCGACCGCATCGCGGAGCGCATCGCCGTGCCCGGCACGCTGTTCGTCGCCTGCCTGTGCGCGGAATGGTGCGGGACCTGCCGCGAATATCGCGAAGGGTTCGACAGGCTGGCGGCCGCGCATCCGGAAATCTGCTTCGCCTGGATCGATATCGAGAACCACGCCGATCGCTTCGACGACCTCGACGTCGAAAATTTTCCTACCATCCTGATCGAGGACGCCGTCACGACGCGGTTTTTCGGCACGGTGCTGCCGCAAGTGTCGATCGTCGAGCGGATGCTGACCGATCTGACCGCGCTGCCGGGCATGGTCGGCGCGCCGAAACTGCGCCCGGCGCTTGCTGCGGCCTGAATACGACGCACGCGAAACGCGCGTTTTGCGCCTCTCGCTGTGCGCTTTTCGAGCCAGATATTGAAACGCCCCGATTCCAGCTTCGACGCCTGCCGCGCAAAGCGTGTGCTATAAAGCGGTCGTTAAAGCAGTCCAAACCGGGCCGCTGCCAGTTACCAACCTTTTGAGTCATGTCCAAAGCCCTGATCATCGCTGAGAAGCCCTCCGTCGCGAACGACATCGCGCGTGCGCTGGGCGGCTTCACCAAGCATGACGAGTACTACGAGAGCGACGACTACGTGCTCTCGTCCGCGGTCGGCCACCTGCTAGAGATTGCCGCGCCGGAAGAGTACGACGTCAAGCGCGGCAAATGGAGCTTCGCCAATCTGCCGGTGATTCCGCCGCATTTCGACCTGAATCCGATCGCGAAGAGCGAGTCGCGCCTGAAGGTGCTGACGAAACTGATGAAGCGCAAGGATGTCGACCGCCTCATCAACGCATGTGACGCGGGGCGCGAAGGTGAGCTGATCTTCCGCCTGATCGCGCAGCACGCGAAGGCGAAGCAGCCGGTGCAACGCCTGTGGCTGCAATCCATGACGCCCGCCGCGATCCGGGAAGGCTTCGCGAACCTGCGCAGCGACGCCGACATGCAGCCGCTCGCCGATGCGGCGCGCTGCCGTTCGGAAGCGGACTGGCTTGTCGGCATCAACGGCACGCGCGCGATGACCGCGTTCAACAGCAAGGGCGGCGGCTTTTTTCTGACGACCGTCGGTCGAGTTCAGACGCCTACGTTGTCGATCGTCGTCGAACGTGAAGAGAAAATTCGCCGCTTTGTTCCGCGCGATTACTGGGAAGTGCGCGCGGAGTTCATCGCCGCGAAGGGCCTTTATGAAGGCCGCTGGTTCGACCCGAAGTTCAAGCGCGTCGAAAACGACCCCGAGCAGCGCGATTCGCGCCTGTGGAGTCTCGCGGCCGCGGAAACGGTGGTCGCTGCGTGCCGCGGCAAGACCGGCGTCGTGACCGAGGAATCGAAGCCGTCGACGCAGATGTCGCCGCTTCTCTTCGATCTGACCAGCTTGCAGCGCGAAGCCAATGGCCGCTTCGGCTTCTCGGCGAAGAACACGCTCGGACTCGCGCAGGCGCTGTATGAGAAGCACAAGGTCCTGACCTATCCGCGTACCGATGCACGCGCGCTGCCCGAGGACTACCTGAACACGGTCAAGGACACCCTGACCATGCTCAAGGAGAGCAACAACTATCTGCCGTTCGCGAAGCAGGTGCTCGACAAGGGCTGGGTGAAACCGAACAAGCGCATTTTCGATAATTCGAAAATCAGCGATCACTTCGCGATCATCCCGACGCTGCAGGCGCCGAAGGCGCTGTCGGAACCCGAGCAGAAGCTGTACGACCTCGTCGTCAAGCGTTTCCTGTCGGTGTTCTTCCCGGCGGCGGAATATCTCGTGACCACGCGCATCACCGAAGTGTCGGGGCATCACTTCAAGACGGAAGGCAAGGTGCTCGTCGAGCCGGGCTGGCTGCAGGTCTACGGCCGCGAAGCCGCGGGCGAAGAAGGCAATCTCGTGCCGGTGCAGAAGAACGAAAAGGTCGATGTCGAGAAGGTTCAGGCGCACGGTCTCGTGACCAAGCCGCCCGCGCGCTACAACGAAGCGTCGCTGCTTTCGGCGATGGAAGGCGCGGGCAAGCTCGTCGAAGACGAAGAGTTGCGCGACGCGATGGCCGCGAAGGGCCTCGGCACGCCGGCCACGCGCGCGGCGATCATCGAAGGGCTGCTCGGCGAGAAATATATGGTGCGCGAAGGCCGCGAGCTCATTCCGACAGCCAAGGCGTTCCAGTTGATGACGTTGCTCCGGGGCCTGGGCGTCGAGGAGCTGACCGCGCCCGAATTGACCGGCCAGTGGGAACACAAGCTTTCGCAGATGGAGCGCGGCAACCTGCACCGCGATGCGTTCATGCAGGAAATCGCGCGCATGACGCAGACCATCGTCAAACGCGCGAAGGAATACGACTCCGACACGATTCCCGGCGATTACGCGACGCTCGAAACGCCGTGCCCGAACTGCGGCGCGCAGGTTAAGGAAAACTATCGCCGCTTTGCGTGCACGAAGTGCGAGTTCTCGATCTCGAAGATTCCAGGCGGCCGACAATTCGAAATCCCGGAAGTTGAGGAGTTGCTGCGCGAGAAAACCATCGGACCGCTGTCGGGATTCCGCAGCAAAATGGGCCGGCCGTTCTCCGCCATTCTCAAACTTTCATTCGACGACGAGATCAAGAACTACAAGCTCGAATTCGACTTCGGGCAGGATTCCGGCGGCGAAGACGGCGAACCGCCTGATTTCTCCGAGCAAACGCCGGTCGGCGCGTGTCCCAAGTGCCAATCGCGCGTATTCGAGCACGGCATGAGCTATGTGTGCGAAAACTCGGTGTCGAATCCGAAAACGTGCGACTTCCGCTCAGGCAAGGTGATTCTTCAACAGGAAATCAGCCGCGAGCAGATGGAAAAGCTGCTCAATGAAGGCCGCACGGATCTGCTGACGAACTTCAAGTCGTCGCGCACCGGGCGCAACTTCAAGGCGTTTCTCGTGAAGCAGCCGGACGGCAAGATCGGCTTCGAGTTCGAGAAGAAGGAAGGCAAGCCGGCAGCGAAGACGGCGGGTAAGCGCGGCGCGGCCACTGAAGCGCCAGCCGATAGCGGCGACGAAAGCGGCGACAGCGATGTCGCGGTGGCCGCCAAGACCACGTCGGCGAAGACCGCAGCGAAGAAAGCGCCCGCGAAAAAGGCCCCAGCGAAAAAGACCGCGGCGAAGAAGGCGAGCTGATCGCCCGTTTTGCCGGCTAAAAGAGAAAAACCCCCGCGAATCGCTTCGCGGGGGTTTTTCATTTGCGCCTGGCGCGAGCCCTTCAGAAGGGAGAAGCCGCCGGCAGGCGCCCTCGCGGTCGCGAAGGCTTCGACAGCTTCGGGGCCAGTTCACCGTCGATCGGCCGTGAGCGCGGCGCGGCAATCGCGGCTTCCTCGGCTTGCTCATAGTGGGGATGCGAACCCGGCCTGCCGCGGCCATCGCGAATCCACTGCTCGCCGAGCTGATGATTCGGCGTCTGGCTGAAATGCTCGACGAGATGATCGATAAACGTGCGCACTTTCGCCGGCAAATGACGGCGGCTCGGATACGCGACGTTGATCTCGACCTGCGGCAATTGATAGTCGCCAAGCAGGCGCACGAGCTGGCCGCGTGTCGTGTCGTTGCCGATCAGATAGCTCGGCAGAATCGCGATGCCCATGCCGAGCAGCGCGAACTGCCGCAGCATCTCGGTGTTGTTCGCGATGATCACGTTCTGCGGCCGCACACGCACTTCACCATCCGGCCCTGTGAACACACGCTCGTCGCCCCAGTATTCGGCGGGCAGGCTCAGACACGGATGCTCGAGCAGATGCTCGGGACGCGTCGGCGTGCCGTGCGTTTCCAGATACGCGGGCGTCGCGCAGACGGTCATGCAACCGGTCGTCAGGCGTCGCGTGACGACGCTCGCGCTCTTCACCTGCCGCGCGATAACGATGCCGACATCGAAACCTTCCTCGACCAGATCGACCTGACGGTCCACCAAAGTCACGTCCGGCACGACCTTCGGATAGCGCTGCGCGTACGTCTGCAAGACAGGCGCGAGATTATGCAGACCGAACACCACAGGCGCGACGATCCTCAACGAACCGAGCGGTTCATGATTGCGCGCAACCACCATCTGTTCGACGTCTTCCAGTTCGTCGAGAATCTGCCGCGCCCGTTCCAGATACACCTGACCGGACTCGGTGAGCGAGAGGCTGCGCGTCGTGCGGTTGAGCAAGCGCGTGCCGAGGCGGCCTTCCAGGTCCGCGACGTGGCGCGTAGCTACCGCGTTGGAGATGTCCATCGCGCTGGCGGCCCGGGCGAAACTCCCGAGATCCGCGACGCGGACGAACACTCTCATCGACTGCAAATGATCCATAAGACAACTCCTGCCGCTAGACGGCTCGAATTCTGCTGCAAAGCAATTCAGGATTATCCTAGGACCGGCGCTTTCGTGCAGAAGTTGCCGGGAAGGGCTAGAAAGTCGAAAAAAATCTGGCAGTTAGACGTCTTACGCGGATGAAAGATCACCGACTGTTGTCATTCGCACAACACTCGGTTAAGCAAACTCCGATGGACGAAATACTGAAATTACTGGCCGCGTCAATTTTGACGGTGTAGGCAACAAAGAAACGGGCCCGCAGATGCGAGCCCGAAATATGGGGATTGATTCAGTTTATGAGACGACCCCGGCGCATACACGCGCCGGCCGATTCATTCACGCGGCGAGACGCTTCTCCATTCCGGCCTTGGCCTCGGTCAGCGCTTGCGGCAAACCGTGCTGCAACTTGGTGAACAGTTCGTCGTGCAGCGCGAGTTCGTCGCGCCAGGCGGCGTCGTTGACCGATATGACCTGCTCGAACTGCTCGCGCGTGAAGCCGAGCGCGCCCCAGTCGATGTCCTCATAGCCCGGCGAAATGCCGAACGCGTGCTCTTCGCCCTTCGCTGTGCCTTCGACGCGACCGATCATCCAGTTCAGCACGCGCATGTTCTCGCCGAAGCCGGGCCACACGAACTTGCCATCGTCGCCTTTGCGGAACCAGTTGACGCAGAAGAACTTCGGCGCCTTCGCGTGCATCGCTTCGAGGCGCTCGCCCATCTTCAGCCAGTGGCCGAAGTAGTCGGCCATGTTGTAGCCGCAGAACGGCAGCATCGCGAATGGATCGCGGCGCACGACACCCTGCTGGCCCGCGGCGGCGGCAGTGGTTTCGGAGCCCATCGTGGCGGCCATATAGACGCCTTCCTTCCAGTCGCGCGCCTCGGTGACGAGCGGCACCGTGTTCGAGCGGCGACCGCCGAAGATGAACGCGTCGATCGGCACGCCGGCCGGATTCTCCCAGTCCGGGTCGATCGACGGACATTGCGAGGCCGGCGCCGTGAAACGCGCGTTCGGATGCGCGGCCTTGGCTCCCGTTTCCTTCGCGATTTCGGGCGTCCAGTCGCGGCCCTGCCAGTCGATCAGATGCGCGGGCGGCGTGTCGGTCATGCCTTCCCACCAGACGTCACCGTCATCGGTCAGCGCGACGTTCGTGAAAATCACGTTTTCCTTCAGCGTCGCCATCGCGTTGAAATTGGTCTTTTCGCTCGTGCCGGGCGCGACGCCGAAATAGCCCGCTTCCGGATTGATCGCGTAGAGCCGGCCGTCCCGACCCGGCTTGATCCACGCGATATCGTCGCCGATCGTCGTCACTTTCCAGCCGTTGAGATCGCTCGGCGGGATCAGCATCGCGAAATTGGTCTTGCCGCACGCCGACGGGAACGCCGCCGCGACGTGATACTTGCGCCCTTGCGGCGATGTCACGCCGAGAATCAGCATGTGCTCGGCGAGCCAGCCTTCATCGCGACCCATCGTCGATGCGATGCGCAGCGCGAAGCATTTCTTGCCAAGCAGCGCGTTGCCGCCATAGCCCGAGCCGAAGCTCCAGATTTCACGCGATTCGGGAAAATGGACGATGTATTTCGTGTCGTTGCACGGCCAAGGCACGTCCTTGCGGCCGTGCGCGAGCGGCGCGCCGACCGAATGCACGCACGGCACGAACTCGCCGTCCGCGCCCAGCACGTCATACACGGCGCGGCCCATGCGCGTCATGATGCGCATGTTCGTGACGACATACGGGCTATCCGACAACTCGACGCCGATGTGCGCGATCGGCGAGCCGAGCGGGCCCATCGAGAACGGCACGACGTACATCGTGCGGCCGCGCATCGAGCCGTCGAACAGGCCGTCGAGCGTGACGCGCATGTCTTGCGGATCGATCCAGTTGTTCGTCGGGCCGGCATCCTCACGGCGCTCTGAGCAGATGAACGTGCGGTCTTCGACCCGCGCCACGTCCGACGGATCGGAACACGCGAGGAACGAATTCGGGCGCTTCTCGGGGTTGAGCTTCTTCATCGTGCCGGCTTCGACCATCTGCTGGCAGAGCCGGTCGTATTCTTCCTGCGAACCGTCGCACCATTCGACGCGGTCCGGTTTGGTCAGGGCCGCGATTTGCTGCACCCATTCGATGAGTCTTCGGTGCCGGACATAGGCCGGCGCTTTGATATCGACGGCATTTTTATTGGTGTCTTCGACTACTGCGGGCTGGTTCATCGAGCTGTCTCCGTTCTTCTGCAATGAAAACCAATCGCCCAACTGACGCTGCATGCGAGAGGCGTTGCGACTCGAACCGCCGGGCGCATCCGTGCACTTCTGTTACGCGCTTTCATCGCACGAAATGCGGTTCGCGAGCCAATGCGGCGTCACGGGCCTGAATTCTTTACACAGCAACCGTAATCCTTCGCGGCTTGCGTCGCAAAGGAACAAACTGTTAAAAAGAGATACTAAGTGGCCTGTCTCTTCGCGGATCATCGTGTTTTCCGCAAGTTGCGCGGATTATCTTTCCGTCATCGCGCCGCCGTATGACGCTCCCGGAAAAAAGGGGAGTCAAGCATAACACCGCGGCGCGCGAACTCTGTGATGCAGCGCAATAAAGCGCAAAAGAGCGCAATTTATCGGTATTTACCCGAATTTAAGTACTCCATTCTCGCCCTTCATAAAAAAGCAGCACGTTTGATGCCCAACAAAAGCCAATCAAAGCCCATGAAAATCGCCATTCTCGACGACTACCAGGATGCCGTCCGGAAGCTCGATTGCTTCCATCTGCTCGATGACCATGAGGTGAAGGTCTTCAATAACACGGTGCGTGGTCTCGGGCAGTTGGCGAGCCGGCTATCTGAAGTGGATGCGCTCGTGCTCATTCGCGAACGCACGCGCATCAGCTCTCAATTGCTCGACAAGTGCCCCAAGCTGCGCATGATCAGCCAGACGGGACGCGCGGGCGGCGGTCATATCGACATCGATGCCTGTACGGAACGCGGCATCGCGGTGCTGGAAGGCACGGGCTCGCCGGTGGCGCCCGCCGAACTGACGTGGGCGCTCATCATGTCGGCGCAGCGGCGCATTCCGCAATACGTCGCGAACCTGAAGCAAGGCGCGTGGCAGCAGTCCGGGCTGAAGACGTCCGCGCTGCCGCCGAACTTCGGCCTCGGTCAGGTGCTGCGCGGGCAAACGCTCGGCATCTGGGGATACGGCAAAATCGGCAAGCTGGTGGCGGGGTACGGGAAAGCGTTCGGGATGAACGTGCTCGTCTACGGGCGCGAGCATTCGCAGAGCGCGGCACGCGAAGATGGCTTCGCGGTCGTTGAAAGCCGCGAGGCGCTTTTCGAACAGAGCGACGTGCTGACGCTGCATCTGCGCCTGACCGATGAGACGGCGGGCATCGTCAAGCAAGACGACCTGATGCGCATGAAGCCCACGGCGCTCTTCGTCAACACGAGCCGCGCCGAGCTGCTCGAAGAGAACGCGCTGCTCAACTCGCTGCATCACAACCGGCCGGGCATGGTTGCCGTCGACGTTTTCGAGAGCGAGCCGATTCTGCAAGGTTACGGATTGCTGCGACTCGAGAACGTGATCTGCACGCCGCACATCGGATATGTGGAGCGCGAAAGTTACGAACTGTATTTCGGCGCGGCGTTCAGAAACATCCTCGCCTTCGATGCGGGCGATACGTCGAGCGTCTTCAACAAGGAAGCGCTTCAGCACGCGCGCCGCCGCTGAGTGTCGGATTCAGACGGTCGACATCTCGATCGACGGCTCGCATCGCACGGGAAAATTCACCGAGTTCGCGATGAAACAGAAGCGATGCGCCTCCTCGTGCAGGCGCGCCGCGAGATCGACATTGCCCCCCGCGCCGATGGTCACGCGCGGACGCAACAGCACATCGACGAAGCGCCCTTCGCCCTTTGACTCCTCCTGCATCGTGCCGATGGCTTCATCGACATAACCCGTGACGACGATCTTGTTCGTCGCGCACAAGTGCAGATACCAGAGCATGTGGCACGACGACAAAGACGCCACGAACAGCTCCTCGGGATTGTGGCGGGCGGGGTCGCCGCGAAACGCCGGATCGCTCGACGCCTCGATCGCCGCCTTCGTGCCGACGCGCACCAGATGATCCCGCGAATACGCGTCGTAAGCCGATGTGCCGGAACCGAGATTGCCGGTCCAGTCGACGGTCAGTTCGTACGTATGCTTCTTCGCCACGGTCTGCTCCTCAAGCGGGATGCGAAGCGGTTTCCATCAGACGCGGCAAGCGCTCGAGAAAATCCTCGCCGTCCGCGCGGCCCAGGTCATAAGCATGTTGCATCTGGGACGGGCTCGTATAGTCCCAGCTCGAAATCGGCACCTTGCGCGATGGCTGGATGTAGATGCGCTTCTGCTCGCCGTGCGGCACGACGAACATGCGCTCGCGCGGATACAGGCGCGTGACCATCACGAGAACGACACCCGGCGACGCATCGAGCGCGGCGACCGGGACGTTGTCGACCATGCCGCCGTCGAGGACGGGACGGCCGTTGCGTCGCAGGATCGGCGTGAACGGCGGCGTGCTCGACGATTGCAGGATGAGATCGGCGAGATCTTCGATCGTCGCGCACTCCTGCGCTTTCACGAATTCGGGATGAAAACCGAGCGCCTGACCGAGCGTCGGGTGAAGCGTCTTGCGGACATATTTCTCGATGTTGTATGCGATCAGCCCCGCCGCGACTGCGCTGCGCGCGCCGAGCCAGCGCGGCAGATGCGACACGCCGATGCGAATCTCGGGCGCGTTCGCGAGCTCATGGAAACGGTCCGCGAAGATGTCGAGCAGCGCCTGTCGATAGATGCGGTAATGCGGAAACACGGATTGCCGGCGCAGCAGGTTGCCCCAGTAGGCGTTGCGCGTGTTGTCGCGCAGCGCGTGGGCGTAGTAGTCCATGACCCAGCGCGACTCGTTCGTGTAGAGCATGCCGGCGGTGGCCGCACCCGCCGAAATACCGGCGATGATGCGCGGTTTGAGATCCAGTTCCGGCCGGATCACGTCCCAGAAACCGGCTTGCCACCAGCAGCGGTTTCCCCCGCCGGCGAATACGACTTGGTCGAACATTTACTTGTTGATGAGCGCGTAGGTGGTGGTCGCGTGAGCGGCGAGTTCGCCCTCGTCATCGTGGATGTCGATTTCCCCGAAGACGAGGTTGCGCCCGCGACGCTGGATGTGGGCGGTGATCAGCACGTCGCCGGCTTTCACCGGTCGCATGAAGGTCGTGTTGAGGGACACGGTGGTCATCGGGACGAAGCCGCCCATGACGTGCGAGACGGCGACGACCATCGCGGTATCCGCCGCGGCCATGAAGACCTGTCCGCAGATGACGCCGCCTGCGTGGCGCAAGTGGTCCGAATACGGCAAGCGCAATGTGACGGCGTTCTCGGCGACTGATTCGGGCACGAGCCGAAGTTCCCTGACCCACGGGGCCAGGATACTGTCGAGCAGCGCGCTGATGGCGGTTTCGTCCATGGTTCCTTTTTGATTTGCAGGCTTCATGGTTTTGAAGGATGCGTCATGATACCGGGCCGTGCCGTGCGTGCGGATGCGCCTCTCGGAGGGCTTCGTCGGAAAGTTAAGAATTTTTGGGGCCGGGGGCTTGCGCTTCTGCAAAAGCTGCCGCTATAATTTTGTTTCTGTTGGGGCGTTAGCTCAGTTGGTAGAGCAGCGGACTCTTAATCCGTAGGTCGAGTGTTCGAGTCACTCACGCCCCACCACCAGATTCGAAGGGCTGCGCAACGCGCAGCCCTTTTTCATTTCCGCGTCAAATCACATCCGCCCCACGCGCTGTCAACATCTCGCGCAACACCGAGCGATGACACCTCGCCTCATCCTCGCAATAACATCCAACCGACATATTCGTCCGATGCGACAGGGCCGCGAGCAGATCGAGCGTCTTGCTGGCATCCGGCTCCGCCATCTGCGCCTTGAACTTCTTCACGAACGCGCGCCACGCCTTCTCGTCTTCGGCGTGAAGCGCTTCCGTGACGAGTTCCTGCGTCGGCGACAGCACCGGATACCACACATCATAAAAATCACGCTTCGCAAATTCGGCCTTCGGCACCCCGCGCGGCGGCCGGCGCACCGTGCCGACGCGCAACCCTTCATCCTCCGCGCGCGGCGTCCCCAATCTGACTATTCGAATGGTCATCCCTGGTCTCCTTCGATACTCGTGCGCAAAGCATAACCGCTGACACCGCTTTGAAAGCTCCCGCGCATTGGCGCAGCAAGACCGGCCATCTTCCCGTATCGTTTCGGATTATTCTCCGTTCGCTTACATCCGGAATCCCGCCGTGCCCACCGAAGAACGCCCCCAAACTCTGCCGCACGATCCCGACGCCCCGATGACCCCGCTCGAGCGCCGCGGCATGGCCGCGATCCTGCTCTCGGTCGCGCTCGCGACGCTCGACACCGCGATCGCCAATACCGCGCTGCCCGCCATCGCCGCCGATTTGCATACGACGCCCGCCGCGTCGGTCTGGATCATCAACGCGTATCAACTCGCGATGGTCGCGACCCTGCTTCCCCTCGCGGCGCTCGGCGGCATCCTCGGCCATCGGCGCGTCTATCTCGGCGGGCTCGTCCTGTTTCTCATCGCCTCGGCGATATGCGCTTTCTCCTGGTCGCTGCCGACGCTCGTCGCCGCGCGCCTGCTGCAAGGCCTCGGCGCGAGCGCGATCATGAGCGTCAACGCGGCGCTCATCAGCGCGATCTTCCCGCCGCATCGGCTGGGGCGCGGCGTCGGGCTGAATGCGCTCGTCGTCGGCATCGCGTTCGCGGTCGGGCCGACGGTCGCGTCGATCGTGCTCTCGCTCGGCACCTGGCCGTGGCTCTTCGCGGTCAACCTGCCCGTCGGCGTGTTCGCGCTGATGATCGCGTGGCCGTCGCTGCCGCAGACCAAACGAGCCGAGCACGGCTTCGATCGCGTCGCGGCCCTGCTCAACGTCGTCACGTTTGCGTCGCTGATTTTCGCGCTCGGCGAAGCGTCCCAGCGCGCGCCGGCTCATACGGTGCTGACGGCTTTCGGCGTCGCGCTGCTCGCGGGCGTTCTTCTGCTGCGACGCGAACGCGGCCATCCCGCGCCGATGTTGCCCGTCGATCTCTTTCGCCGCCCGATGTTCGCGCTCTCGACGATGACCGCCATCTGCTCGTTCGCGGCGCAAGGGCTCGCGTTCGTGTCACTGCCGTTCTTTTTCGAAAGCGTGCTGGGCCGCAGCCAGGTCGAAACGGGATTTCTGATGACGCCGTGGTCCGCGCTCGTCGCGCTGATGGCGCCCATCGCGGGACGCCTCTCCGATCGCCACGCGCCCGGCTTGCTCGGCGGCGTCGGATTGGCCATTCTGTGCGTCGGGATGGTGTCGCTCGCGATGCTGCCGGCCCAGCCGCACGCGCTGGAGATCTGCATCCGAATGGCGATCTGCGGCGCGGGCTTCGGGTTCTTTCAGTCGCCGAATCTGAAGGCGTTCATGTCGAGCGCGCCGCGTGAACGCAGCGGCGGTGCCAGCGGCACGATCGCCACATCGCGTCTCATCGGGCAGGCGACAGGCGCGGCGCTCGTCGCGCTGTGCTTCAGCATCGCCGGAAAGCATGGCCCGGCGCTCGCGCTGTCGCTCGGTGCGGCGTTCGCGGGCGCGGGCAGTATTGCAAGCGGTCTGCGGCTGGTGACGCGCCATCCGTCGTCTGAGCGAATCGTCGGAGAGCCGTCGCGCGAGACCTGAGCGCGCTCACATTCTCCGCACTTTCACCTTGCGGCCCTTGAGCTTGCCCGCGCCCAGCTTGCGCACCGCTTCGTCCGCGACGTTTCGCTCGACGGCCACGTACGTCACCATATCCATCACGTTGATCTTGCCGATCTGCTTGCCGTCGAAGCCCGCTTCGCCGGTGAGCGCGCCGAGCACGTCACCCGGGCGGATCTTGTCCTTGCGGCCGCCGAGGATTTGCAGCGTCGCCATTGGCGGCTTCAGGTGACCCGGTTCCGCCGATGTCAGTTCGTCGAGCGGATGCCATTCCACTTCCGCGCGCTGCGCCTGTTCGATCGAGCCGACGCGTCCCATCTCGTCCATGCTCGCGAGCGACAGCGCCCAGCCCTCTTCGTCCCCGCGTCCCGTGCGGCCGATTCGATGCACGTGCACTTCCGGATCCGGCGTCACATCGACGTTGATCACTGCTTCGAGTTGCGAGATGTCGAGGCCGCGCGCGGCGACATCGGTTGCGACGAGCACCGAGCAACTGCGATTCGCGAACTGCACGAGCACCTGATCGCGTTCGCGTTGCTCCAGCTCGCCGTGCAGCGTCAGCGCTTCGAAGCCTTGCGCGCGCAGCACGTCGAGCAGGTCGCGGCACTGCTGCTTCGTGTTGCAGAACGCGAGCGTGCTCACCGGACGATAGTGATCGAGGAGCAGGCCGACCGCGTGCAGGCGCTCGTGATCCTCGACCTGATAGAAGCGCTGCTTGATTTTCGCGTTGCTGTGCTGTTCGGTGAGCTTGATCTCGCGCGGATTGCGCAGGAATTGCTGGCTCAGTTTCGCGATGCCCTCGGGATACGTCGCCGAGAACAGCAAGGTCTGGCGATCCTTCGGGCATTTCCGCGCAACTGACGCGATATCGTCGAAGAAGCCCATGTCGAGCATGCGGTCGGCTTCGTCGAGGACGAGCGTGCGCACGGCGTCGAGCGCGAGCGTGCCCCGGTCGAGGTGATCCATGATGCGGCCAGGCGTCCCCACGACGATGTGCGCGCCGTGCTCCAGGCTCGCGACCTGCGGGCGCATCGGCGTGCCGCCGCACAGCGTCAGCACTTTCACGTTCTCTTCCGCGCGCGCGAGGCGGCGGATTTCCTGCGTGACCTGATCGGCGAGTTCCCGTGTCGGGCAGAGGACGAGCGCTTGCACGTCGAACTGGCTCGCGTCGAGCCTGGAGAGCAGCGGCAGGGTAAAGGCCGCCGTCTTGCCGCTGCCCGTTTTGGCCTGCGCGATGAGATCCTGGCCCGCGAGCGCCGGCGGCAGGCTTGCCGCCTGGATCGGCGTCATCGACAGATAGCCGAGTTGCTGCAGGTTCGACTGCATCGCCGGTGAGAGCGGCAGACTGCTGAAGGAGGTTTCGGTCGTCATGATTTCAGCGTGTTCCGCGCGGCGGGATTTCAGTGACCTGCTCGTACGTGGCGGTGCCGTCGTCGGCATCGTTGCGCGTCACGTAGTTGCGCGCGCCGCACATCGGGCAGCGGAACAGCAGGCCTTGGCCCTCGTTCTTGATAACGACATCCGACAGCGCCCACTCGGCGCCGCAGGACTGGTTTCGACAGGTGAACATATTCGAATTTCTCTGGTTCGTGGCGCGTTCGTGCGCCCAAAGGCGAAAGTGTACGCGTCTCTCGCGCCGGCGCGGTCCGCGCAAGTCCGCAAGAAATGCTAAAGCCGGTCGTGCTACTTTGCTTTGCATCGAGTCTACTTTCCGGAGCGAACCATGAGCAGCAAGCTCTACGAGGCGCGGCTCGCGCGCGTGGTCGCGTATATCCACGACCATCTCGATGATGAGCTCGATCTCAATCGGCTCGCCGAGGTGGCCTGTTTGTCGCCTTATCACTGGCATCGGATATATCACGCGTTTTATCGGGAGACTGCGGCTGCAACCGTGCGGCGGTTGCGGTTGCATCGCGCGGCGCATGAGCTCGTGCACGGCGGCGTGCCCATCGATTCCATCGCCGAGCGAGCCGGGTATGGCAGCGTGCAGGCGTTTTCGCGGGCGTTTCAGGCGAGCTACCGGATGGCGCCTGGGCAATTTCGCAACGAAGGCGGCGCTTCGATGTTTGTTCCTTTCGATGAAGCCCGATCAGGAGATACCGCGATGCATCAGGTCGATATTCGTACCCGGAAGGGTTTCGCCGTCGCCGCGATGGCACATCGCGGGTCGTATATGAACATCGGGCGGGCGTTTGAACTGCTGTTTCATTGGCTCGCGATGCGCGGGTTGATCGATCCTCGCGCGCGTTCGCTCGGCATTTATTTCGATGATCCGGCGGCCGTGGCTGATGATGAACTTCGGTCGATGGCGTGTTGTGAACTGTTCGAGCCGGACTCCGTGAGATTCGAAGCGCCGGTGTCGCGCGTGGAAGTCACGGGCGGAGAGTTTGCGGTGCTCACGCATGTCGGGCCGTATGCGCAGCTTTGCTTCGCGTATCAGTGGCTTTATGGCGAATGGCTGCCAAAATCGGGACGAGAAACCGGCGACGCGCCCGTGTTCGAGGTGTATGTCAGCGATCCGAGGGAGACGGCGCCGGCGGATTTGGTGACGGAGATCTGGTTGCCGTTGAAGGCGGCCTAGATCGGCCTCGCGCGTCCCTTGAACACCTGCGCGCGATGCCAGACGATGAAGTCGCCCGAAGGATGATCTTCCGCGTGAACCGGGGCGTTCATCTGACGCCCGTGGTGCCGCAGCAGAATTTCATCGAATTGGCGCGAAGATCCGTAAGCTGCGTCCGATACGAGAACGCGTCGATCGTCGCCCAGGGTGAAGGCGCCAAGGTCGAAAAGCTTGTGATGCATGCAGCACAACGCGACGCCGTTAGCGACGACGTCGGGTCCGTGCGCCTGATGCCATTTGATATGCGCGGCCTCGAGACCGACCGACATATTGCCGATGCGCACGTCGAGATCGCACAGCGCGCAGCGATATTGATAGGCGGTCAGAACCTGGCCGCGGAACATCGGATCACGCCTTTGCGTGGCGGGCGCGGAAACGTCGAGCGAAAGTCCGGTCGCGTCCAGTATGTCGCGATGGACGCTCTCTGGAAAATGCCTGTCGAGCAGAAGTCGCGCGACCGTCGCGATGCGGCGGGGATCTTCGTCGAAGCATTGCTGAACGTCGTCCGGAAATCGCCCGGTCGCATTCAGTTCGCGTAGTTGCGTCTTCGTCAAATGGACGCGCAGAACGAGTTCGTCGCGTGTGCCGTGAATCGCCACCTGCCAGACGTGGTCGCTACGGAGATGCAGAAATGGAAGCTCGGGGTAGTACGTTTGCCGTTGCGGACCGAACTCGCGTAGCAAGTCGGTCAGCGAACTGCCATATTCGACGAACGGAATGACGCGGATATCCCGAACGAACAAGCCGAGTGCGAGAAGCACGAGCAACGGCTTATGCGGCGCGCGAACATCGCCGCGCCGCCAGACGTTCAAGTTTTCGAAGCGCTGGAGAATCTCAGCGGAAGTCGCGGGAGCCATTACTGCGTGTTGTTTTTATTCTCGACGCGCCGTAATCGCCGGTTCGAAATGCGGCGATTACGGTTTAGGACATTGCTGCGCTTTTGAATCAAACGTCGATATTCCCCGCCCGCAACGCATTACTTTCAATAAATGCTCTCCGCGGTTCGACATCATCGCCCATGAGCGTCGTGAAAATGCCATCCGCAGCAATCGCGTCTTCGATCTGCACGCGCAACAGACGCCGCACGTTCGGATCCATGGTCGTTTCCCAGAGCTGTTCGGGATTCATCTCGCCCAGCCCCTTATACCGCTGCTTGCTGACATTGCGTTCCGCATCGGCGATCAGCCACTTCATCGCGGTCTTGAAATCGGTGACGGCCATCGACCGTTCGCCGCGCTTGATCAATGCGCCTTCGCCAATCAACCCCTTGAACGTATCGGCCGTCGAGACGAGTTGCTTGTAGTCCGCCGTCAACTGAAGGTCTTCATCGAGCACCGTCACCTTGACATTGCCGTGATGGCGCCGCTTGACATGCAGCGAGCGCAACTCGCGCACTTGATCGTAAGCCGCTTGAACGGTCACTTCAGGCTTCAACGGATCGGCACGCAGCCGTTCTTCCAGACGCTTCGCCGACGCATCAGCCGCTTCCTGTGATGAAAGATCGATGACGACGCCATCCATCACCGCTTCGAGCGCCGCCGCGTCGTAGATGCGGCTCAAGCGATCGACCACAGCCTGCGCGAGCAGATACGCACGCGCGAGCTCGCCCAGCGCATCGCCGGAAATGGGATCAGCGCCCTCGCTCGGGACAAGTTCCGACCCTTGAAGCGCCAGCTTCAACATATGCTGATTGAGTTCGTGCGCGTCCTTCATATAGCGCTCGTCCTTCCCCGCCTTGATCTTGTAGAGCGGCGGCTGCGCGATATAGATATATCCGCGCTCGACGATCTCCGGCATCTGCCGATAAAAGAACGTCAGCAGCAGCGTGCGGATGTGCGCGCCGTCGACGTCCGCGTCGGTCATGATGATGATGCGGTGATAGCGCAGCTTGTCGAGGTTGTAATCATCCTTGCCGATACCGCACCCGAGCGCCGTCACCAGCGTGACGATCTGCTCGGACGAAATCAGCTTGTCGAAGCGTGCCTTCTCGACGTTCAGCACCTTCCCGCGCAACGGTAAGATCGCCTGGAACTTGCGATCCCGCCCTTGCTTCGCCGATCCGCCCGCCGAGTCGCCCTCGACGATATAAATCTCCGACTTCGCCGGATCCTTCTCCTGACAATCGGCGAGCTTGCCCGGCAAGCCGATGCCGTCGAGCACGCCCTTTCGGCGCGTCATCTCGCGCGCCTTGCGCGCCGCATCGCGAGCGCGCGCCGCATCGACGATCTTGCCCGTGATGATCTTCGCGTCGCTCGGCGTCTCCTGCAGATAGTCTTCGAGCGCCTTCGCCACGACTTCCTCGACCGGCGCGCGCACTTCCGACGACACCAGCTTGTCCTTCGTCTGCGAGCTGAACTTCGGCTCCGGCACCTTCACCGACAGCACGCACGACAGGCCCTCGCGCATATCGTCGCCGGTCGTTTCGACCTTCGCCTTCTTCGCGATCTCGTTATCGATGATGTACTTGTTGATGACACGCGTCATCGCCGCGCGCAGTCCGGTCAAATGCGTGCCGCCGTCGCGCTGCGGAATGTTGTTCGTGAAGCACAGCACGCTCTCGTTGAAGCTGTCGTTCCACTGCATCGCCACTTCGACGGTCACGTTCTCGCGCTCGCCAACCGCGTGGAAGACGGTCGGATGCAGCACCTGCTTCGCCTTGTTGATGTACTCGACGAAGCCCTTCACGCCGCCCGCGAACGCGAAGTCGTCTTCCTTGCCGGTGCGCTGATCCGTCAGGCGGATACGCACGCCGTTGTTCAGGAACGAGAGCTCGCGCATGCGCTTCGCGAGAATGTCGTAGTGAAATTCGACATTGCCGAAGATGGTCGCATCTGCGAGAAAGTGCACTTCGGTGCCGCGATTTTCCGTATCGCCGACGACGGGCATAGGCGAATACTGCACGCCGTCCTCTTCGACGATCTCGCGGTTCTGCACGACGCCGCGCGCGAATTCCATGAAGTGCTTCTTGCCGTCGCGGCGCACCGTGAGGCGCAGCCATTCCGACAGCGCGTTCACGCACGACACGCCCACGCCGTGCAGGCCGCCCGACACCTTGTAGCTGTTCTGGTCGAACTTGCCGCCCGCGTGCAGCTCGGTCATCACGATTTCGGCGGCACTGCGCTTCGGATCGTGCTTGTCGTCGCGCTTCAGGCCGGTCGGCACGCCGCGGCCGTTGTCGGTCACGGAAATCGAGTTGTCCGCGTGAATGACGACGTGAATGTCGTCGCAATAGCCAGCGAGCGCTTCGTCGATGGAGTTGTCCAGCACTTCGAAAACGAGGTGATGCAAACCGGTGCCATCCGACGTATCGCCGATGTACATGCCCGGCCGCTTGCGCACCGCCTCCAGACCTTCGAGGATCTGAATGGACGAAGCGCCATAGCTATTGTCGGGCTTGTTGTCGGGCTGCGGGTTTGTGTTTTCAGTCATGGAATTTTCCGGTTCTGCGTCACTGCCTGGGTTACTGCTCGAACTTTTCAAAACACCTTAAAAACGCCAAAGGGGCGCGCCGCCCCTTGGAGTGTTCCCGGTATTGCGCGCGTCAGATGCGCATCGGCATCACCACGTACTTGAATTCCTCGTTCTCGGGAATCGTGATGAGCGCACTGGAATTGGCATCGCCGAGGCTCACTTTGAGCGTGTCGATCTTCAGATTCGCGAGCACATCGAGCAGATACGTGACGTTGAATCCGATATCGACGGTATCGCCCTGATAAGCGATCTCCAGTTCTTCCTGCGCCTCTTCCTGGTCGGCGTTGGTCGACATGATCTTGAGCTGGCCCGGCTCGACCAGGCAACGCACGCCCTTGAACTTGTCGGAAGTCAGAATCGCCGCGCGCTGCAACGAACGCTGCAACTCTTCACGGCCGATTTCGAACGTGTTCTTGTGAGACTTCGGGATCACGCGCTGGAAGTCGGGGAATTTGCCCTCGACCAGCTTCGACACGAGCTCCACCTGGCCGAAGCTGAACTTCACCTGCGTCGCGGCGATGTCGATCTTCAAGGAATCGTCGATGTCTTCGAGCAGACGCTGGAGCTCGAGAATCGTCTTGCGCGGGATGATCACTTCCTGGCGCGCGAACGAGCCTTCGATCTTCATCGACGAGAACGCGAGACGGTGGCCGTCGGTCGCGACCGCCATCAGCTGGTCGCCGTCCACCACGAGCAGCATGCCGTTCAGGTAGTAGCGGATGTCCTGCTGGGCCATCGCGAAATAGACCATGCCGAGCAACTGGCGGAATGTCTTTTGCGGAACCGAAAGGCTCGCGCCGAAGTCAGTAGCCTGGTTGACCGTGGGAAATTCGTCGGCGGCGAGCGTCTGCAGCGCGAAGCGGCTTTTGCCGGACCGCACCGTGAGGCGCTTGTCGGAAAGATCGAGCACCACTTCGCCGGAAGGCATCGCGCGCAGAATGTCGAGCAGCTTGCGCGCGGCGACCGTGGTGGCGACCTGGTCGCTGCCGACGCCGAAATCGGCGTGGGTCGTGATCTGGAGTTCGAGGTCGGTCGAGAGGAACGACACATCTGCGCCGTTCTTGGTAATGAGCAAATTCGCGAGGATCGGCAACGTATGGCGGCGTTCTACGATGCCGCTCACGGTTTGCAGCGGCCTTAGAAGATTATCTCGTTCGGTCTTGACCAGTTGCATAGAGTTCCTTCGTTGATGTGACGGCCTGTCCGCCGGTTTCGCCACCAGATTTGCCCAGCGGACAACCTCGTAACACGCGTTGCCGGCCCCCCGCCGGTCACTCGCGAAAACTGCGCTCGAAAGCCGCCCAGGCCACGGACGGCTAAACCTATATTGTGCCTCAAAACGGAATCGCCCCCTAAAAATGGGGGCGTTTTCATCAAAAAACAGGCGCTCGAACGCAATAAATGACGCGTGCGTTCTCCGCGCCGCGCCCGCAGGCCCTTAGCCCTTCAGCGTCTGTTCGAGCACGTGCAGTTCGTGGTTCAACTGCGCATCAGTGCCGCGCTCGGCCGCGATCTTGCGCACCGCGTGCAGCACGGTCGTGTGATCGCGTCCTCCGAACAGTTCGCCGATTTCGGGCAGGCTCTTCTGCGTCAGCTCCTTCGCCAGATACATCGCGATCTGGCGCGGGCGCGCAATGTTGGCCGGCCGCTTTTTCGAGTACATGTCGGCGACCTTGATGTTGTAGAAGTCGGCGACCGTCTTCTGAATGTTCTCCACCGAGATCTGCCGGTTCTGCACCGTCAACAAATCTTTGAGCGCTTCCTTGGTCAGCTCGATCGTGATGTCGCGGCCGTGAAACTTCGAGTACGCGAGGATCTTGCGCAACGCACCTTCGAGCTCGCGAACGTTCGAGCGCAGATGCTTCGCGACGAAAAACGCGACGTCCTCCGACAGGCTCACGCCTTCGGACTGCGCCTTCCTCATCAGAATGGCCACGCGCATTTCCAGCTCGGGCGGCTCGATCGCGACCGTCAGGCCGGAGTCGAAGCGCGAGATCAGGCGGTCGTCGATACCGGAAATTTCCTTCGGATAGGTATCGCTCGTGATGATGACCTGAGCCTTGTTCGCGACGAGCGCCTCGAACGCGTAGAAGAACTCTTCCTGCGTGCGCGACTTGCCGGAGAAAAACTGAATATCGTCGATGAGCAGCAGATCGAGCGAATGGTAATAGCGTTTGAAGTCGTCGAACGCCTTGCGCTGGTACGCCTTTACGACATCCGATACGTATTGTTCCGCGTGAATGTAACGAATGCGCGCGCCCGCCTTGTCCATCAGCAACTGATTGCCGATGGCGTGAATCAGATGCGTCTTGCCGAGACCCACGCCGCCATACAGGAAGAGCGGGTTATACGAAATGCCCGGATTGTCGGCGACCTGAATGGCGGCCGCGCGCGCGAGCTGGTTCGCCTTACCGGTGACGAAGTTGTCGAACGTCAGCACCGGGTTCAGTTTGGAACGCTCGTAGGCGGAATCGGTTTCACCGCCCGCCGACGGCGCGCCGCCCGGGCGCCACGTGCGCCGGCCGGCGGCGGCTTCGTTGGCGTCGAGGCTCGGCAGATCGAGATCGGCCTGGTCGTCCTGCGTGGCTTGCGCCTGTTGCGCCGCTTCGGCGGCGAGCGCGTTGATATGCGCGGTGGCATTCGCGTGCGCAACCACGGAAGGCGCTTGCGGCACCGCCGCCGACGGCGCCGGAGCGCGCGGCGCGGCGGGTGCGCTCGCGGTCGGGCGCGGCGCGGCGCTCAATCCGCCGCCGATCGCGTTGCGCGCAGTCGCTTTGGGATCGAGTACGAACTGAACATCGATGGGTGCGCTGAAGAAGTCGCGCGCCGCGTCGGCGATGCGGCCCGAAAACTGGCTTTTCACCCAGTCGAGCTTGAAGCGGTTGGGAGCGGCGATGCGCAGGGTGTTTGCGTCGGCATCGAAGTCGACCGGGGTCAGCGGCTTGATCCACGTGACGTACTGCTGCGGCGTGAGTTCTCGCGCAAGCAGTGCGGAACAGTGTTCCCAGAAATCGTTCATCGAATGCAGTCGTTATGGTTGCTCCGCACCTGCGGGCCGTGCTTGCCGAACGTTCGGACAAGTCCCGGCACAGCCGAGCAGGGATGCTCCGGAGGCTTACGCCGCAAGGGTTTGCGGGCGGACGGCGGGCCGAAGCAGCGGGCGGATATTTGGGAGTAAGGCGAGATTCTAACGCCAAAC
This sequence comes from Caballeronia turbans, assembly GCA_001544655.2. Taxonomy (GTDB): domain Bacteria; phylum Pseudomonadota; class Gammaproteobacteria; order Burkholderiales; family Burkholderiaceae; genus Caballeronia; species Caballeronia turbans. The sequence continues at coordinate 202,504 of FCOD02000003.1, read as the reverse complement.
GAGGGCGGCGCGCGAGTTATCCACAGGGTCAAATCAGCACGTCGACGAGGCCGCAAATCCGCCGGAATGCGCGTTCGCTCGCGCTAACCTATTGACGGTCAATAGGAAAACGGTTTAAATAGCGGGTTCCGCGAAAACAGAATTCCTGAACCTCCGGCCATCGCGCTTGCAGTGACCACACTGGAGCCAAGCCCGCGCGGTCAATCAACTCAAGTGAGAGCACCATGAAACGTACTTACCAACCTTCCGTGACGCGCCGCAAGCGCACCCATGGCTTCCGCGTTCGCATGAAGACCGCTGGCGGCCGCAAGGTCATCAACGCTCGCCGCGCGAAGGGCCGCAAGCGCCTGGCCATCTAAGTCTGCCGAATGCCCGCTCGCGGTTGGATCTTGCACTCGACAGCGAGCCGCTCACGCGCCGCACAGAAGTCTTGAAACAGGACATCGTTCAGTTGCCGGCGCAGGCCGCGTTCCCCAAGGCCGCAAGGCTGCTGAAAACGGATGAGTTCTCATCCGTTTTTCGTTTGCGCCCCTGGCGGCGTTCGCCGCACTTCGTTTTGTACGGCAAGCCGTCCGGGACGCAAGCGCGGCTCGGGCTCGTGATCGGCAAGAAGCAGGCGCCGCGCGCCGTCACGCGCAATCTGATCAAACGGCTTGCGCGCGACACGTTCCGGTTGCGGCGTGCGCAGCTGAACGGATTCGATATCCTCGTTCGGCTGCACGCGAAGATCGACCGCAAGGCGATGCCGAGCGCGAGTTCGCCGCCGCTCAGGGCGCTCGTCGGCAGCGAGCTTGAAGCATTGTTCGACCGTGCCGTGCGCGAAGCCGCGCGCCGCAGGGCCGAAACCGTGGCGGCGCCGCCCGAGGCGCCCGCCGTCGACGAATCATCCGGCCCGTCAGGGTCATGAAGCGCGGTTGCGCCAGACGTTTGCCTTTTACGGCGGGTCCGGCGTACGGCGCGAAGACTATGCAAACGGCACTCATCGCGTTGTTGCGCTTCTACAAGGTTGCTGTGAGCCCGCTGCTCGGCAACCGGTGCCGTTTTTATCCTTCCTGTTCCGACTACGCGCGCGAGGCAATCCAGTATCATGGCGCCGCGCATGGCACGTATCTCGCCGTGAAACGGCTGTGCCGCTGCCATCCTTTTTCGGCGGGCGGCGTCGATCTCGTGCCGCCTCCCCGCGGACACGTCGGCTCTGACGACGCGTCCGAATCGCGCCCGGATTCGGGGCAAGACAAGCTTTCAACACTAAACGGCGCTGAAGCGCTTTCCGATCGACACTGAGACAACGCATGGATATCAAACGCACCGTCCTATGGGTCATCTTCTTCGTGTCAGTTGTCCTGCTGTTCGACAACTGGCAACGGGACCATGGGCGCCCGTCGATGTTCTTCCCGAGCGCGACGCAACCCGCCAAGACCGCCAGCAACCCGGCACCGGGCTCCGCCGCATCCGGCGCACAGCCGTCCGAGCTGCCGAACGCGCCCGCGGGCGCGGCCGCCCCCGGCACCGCGACGCCCCCCGCCACGGCGCAAGCCCAGCTCGTCAAGTTCACAACGGACGTGTATTCCGGTGAGATCGACACGCGCGGCGGCACGCTCTCGAAGCTCGCGCTGATGAAGGAAGGCGACGGCAAGCAGCCGGACCTCTACATCACGCTCTTCGATCACACCGCGAACCACACGTACCTTGCGCGTACGGGCCTTCTGGGCGGCGACTTCCCGAACCACAACGACATCTTCACGCCGGTGCCCGGCCAGACGTCGCTGACGGGCGACGAAAAGACGCTGAAGATCGCGTTCGAATCGCCGGTGAAGGGTGGCGTGAAGGTCATCAAGACCTATACGTTCACGCGCGGCAGCTATGTGATCAACGTCGATACGAAGATCGAGAACGTCGGCACCGCGCCCGTCTCGCCGAAGCTTTACATGGAACTCGTGCGCGACAACACGCCGGTCGAGACGCCGCGTTTCTCGCACACCTTCATCGGGCCGGCGGTCTATACGGAACAGAAGCACTTCCAGAAAATCGACTTCTCGGACATCGACAAGAACAAGGCAACGTTCGAGCCTTCGTCGGATAACGGCTGGGTCGCGATGGTGCAGCATTACTTCGCGTCCGCGTGGATTCCGCAGCAAGGCGTGAAGCGCGACATCTACGTGCAGAAGATCGATCCGGAACTGTATCGCGTCGGCATGACCCTGCCCGCGCAGACGATCGCGCCGGGACAGACCGTGAACGTCGATGCGCGTCTCTTTGCCGGTCCGGAAGAAGAACGCATGCTCGAAGGCATCGCGCCGGGACTGGAGCTCGTGAAGGACTACGGCATGGTGACGATCATCGCCAAGCCGCTCTTCTGGCTGCTCGAGAAGATTCACAGCTACGTGGGCAACTGGGGCTGGGCGATCGTGCTCCTTACGCTGCTCATCAAGGCCGTGTTCTTCCCGCTGTCGGCGGCGAGCTACAAGTCGATGGCGCGCATGAAGGAAATCACGCCGCGCATGCAGCAGCTCCGCGAACGCTTCAAGAGCGACCCGCAGAAGATGAACGCCGCGCTGATGGAGCTCTACAAGACCGAGAAGGTGAATCCGTTCGGCGGCTGTCTGCCGGTCGTCGTGCAGATTCCGGTGTTCATCTCGCTGTACTGGGTGCTGCTGTCGTCGGTGGAAATGCGCGGCGCGCCGTGGGTTCTCTGGATTCACGATCTGTCGCAGCAAGACCCGTACTTCATCCTGCCGGTGCTGATGGCCGTCTCTATGTTCGTGCAGACCAAGCTGAACCCGACGCCGCCCGACCCCGTTCAGGCGAAGATGATGATGTTCATGCCGATCGCGTTCTCGGTCATGTTCTTCTTCTTCCCGGCCGGTCTCGTGCTGTACTACGTGGTGAACAACGTGCTGTCGATCGCGCAGCAGTACTACATCACGCGCATGATGGGCAAGAGCAAGCAAAAGCCGGCGTAAGCGGCGGCTTTGCTCTTCCAGATGTGGAAACGCCCGGCTTGCCGGGCGTTTTGCTTTTGTGGGACCGGATTTACCCCTTCATCGAACCATAAAACTGCTCGATGAGTTCTTCGAGCAAATATCGATGATGCGGCGACAGCGCTTCGATCTTCGTCGCCAGTTCGAGCGTCTCCTCGGACGCGGGATACCGCTCGTCGCGCGCGAGCGGCTTCGGCGTCGCTTGCGGATTGCCGCTCGGCGGCGGCCCGTAGTGCAGCCAGTGCTGATCGACCTTGAACCATTCGGCGAGCGTCTTCAGCTTGTCGACGGTGGGAATCGAGCGTCCGGTGAGCCACTTGTGCGCCGTCTGTGGCGAAACCGATTCGCCTTGATAGCGCAGATTGAAATGCAGTGCGAGATCAGTCGCGCCGCGCATCTTTTCGGGTGCACGGGTCATCGAGAATTTGAGCCGCTCGGAAAAATCGGCCTTTTCTTGTGGTGTAGGCATGGGCTGGATTGTGCGAGGCAATCGCTGCTTACCAGTCAACCATCCGGGCTAGATTTGGCGCGACTCCGCGTGCTTTTATCTTGAATACGCACGCGAGTTGACTGCTATGTGGCAACAAATTTCCGGCGCAACGTGAGCTTCCGTATGCCTCATCCGTCAGACGGCGTGAAAGTTTCCGTTTCAGCCTCAGTGTAACTTTTTATCTCAAAAGGGCTAACACTCCCGGTGTTGCTGCGCGAGGGCGCGAGAGGCTCCATCCGTACCCCGCGATACAATGCCCGCACTTCGAAACCATCCGACGACACGACCGACATGCTGAGCAACGACACCGATCCGATCGTCGCAATCGCCACCGCGCCCGGGCGGGGCGGAATCGGCGTGGTGCGTCTGTCGTTCGGTCGTGCGGGCGAGGCTGCCGCGCAAAAGGCGATGCACGCTTTATGCGGTCAGGGGCTGGCGGCGCGTCACGCGAGCTATGTGCCGTTCATCGACGGCAACGGCGAAGCCCTCGATCGTGGCATCGCGCTCTATTTCCCCGCGCCGCATTCCTACACGGGCGAGCACGTACTGGAACTGCAAGGCCACGGCGGCCCGATCGTGCTGCAACTGGTGCTGCAACGGGCGCTCGAAGCCGGCCGCGAATTCGGCCTGCGGCTCGCCGAGCCCGGCGAATTCACGCGACGCGCGTTTCTCAACGACAAGCTCGATCTCGCCCAGGCAGAAGCCGTCGCCGATCTGATCGAAGCCAGTACGGAAGCCGCCGCGCGCTCGGCCGGCCGCTCGCTGGAAGGCGCGTTCTCGCGCGAAATCCATGCGCTCGTCGAAGACGTGATCAATCTGCGCATGCTCGTCGAGGCGACGCTGGATTTTCCCGAAGAAGAGATCGACTTTCTCGAAGCAGCCGATGCGCGCGGCAAACTCGCACGCATCCGGCAGCGGCTCGACACCGTGCTCGCCGACGCGCGGCAGGGCGCGCTTCTGCGCGAAGGCTTGTCGGTTGTGCTCGCGGGTCAGCCGAACGTGGGCAAGTCGTCGCTGTTGAACGCGCTCGCGGGCGCGGAACTCGCGATCGTCACGCCTATCGCCGGGACGACGCGCGACAAGGTCGCGCAGACGATTCAGGTCGAAGGCATACCGCTTCATATCATCGATACGGCTGGACTGCGCGAGACGCAGGACGAAGTGGAGCGGATCGGCATCGAGCGCACTTGGGGAGAGATCGAGCGCGCCGATGTCGTACTGCATCTGCTGGATGCGCGCGAAGGCTTGACGCCGGAAGACCAGGCCATCGCGGCGCGCTTTCCGGCGGGCGTGCCCGTCGTGCGAGTGCTGAACAAGACGGATCTCGCGGGCGCGCCGTCCGCGGCACATGAGGGTGAAGGTCACGCGCGCGAGGTCAACCTGTCGGCGAAAACCGGCGACGGCATCTCGCTGCTGCGCGATGAACTGTTGAAAATCGCAGGCTGGCAGGCGGGCGCGGAAAGCGTGTATCTGGCGCGCGAGCGTCACTTGATCGCACTGCGCGAGGCGCGCGATCACCTCGGATTTGCCGCCGGACATGCCGACCAGCACTCGCAGGTGCTCGATCTGTTCGCGGAAGAGTTGCGGCTCGCGCAGGACAATCTCAACTCGATCACGGGGGAGTTCACGTCCGACGACTTGTTGGGTGTGATCTTCAGCCGCTTCTGCATTGGCAAGTAGCCCTGCTGTCGTGCACGGCGACGATGTCTGAAACTATCCCTCACATTCAGCGACCGCCTGACGATGCGTTGCGGACCGTCGAACGCGGCCGTATCGCGCGCGGCGCCTTTGTCTGTTCTCGACGCCGGTGTCGCGGCGCGCTGAGCACCCAGAACAGCTAACGCGAGTTCAGTCCGCAGGGCCCAACAAGACGTCGATTGCAGCCTGTCCTGCAACTTCTCCGACGAGATACGCCCATCGCTCCGTAAAAGGGCCGTTACGCAGTCTTACGCGATCCGCCCGTGCCCCGAGTACCTCGATGTTCTCGGCGCCTTTGATCTGGACGATCACGTCAAACAGGTCCTGCGCAGAAGGAGTGAGCTCGACATGAATCTCAAAACCTCGGTACTCGATCGTCCGCTTCATAAAACCTCCCATTTGGCAGCGGAGACTAGCACGGAAGGCGTCGTCGACCGGACGGTCGCGGAGAACGCAAGTCCCGCCACCGAAGGAGATAGACACGAGCCAGACGCAACCTGGCGTTCCAGCTGCGCCGCGAAGGCTTCGGGGATTGGCCTTATGACCTTCCCATGAAAAACCAGGCGCGTTCCAAGCCGATTATGGGCTTCTTTTTTGCTCTGGACCTTGCAGGTATTCCGATGCAGATTCGTCAGGCTCTCGCTTTTTCTTTACTATGAAGCAGCGCACTCCCTCGACGCCGCGCCACACAATCGACGTCCTCGAATACCTTGACTGACTGCTCCATCGAGGCTCACGATTTTCGTGCGGGCGCACCGGTCTGGCTTTCCGCGGTGAAGAACGGCGAGTTCTGGAACCGAAGGGCCGCACCAGATCTCGTAGTTCGGCTACCGGCATCCACCGTGCAGGAGGCGCCATGCTTCACACATTTCTGGCCAATAATCGCGACGAACTGATATCGCGATGCAGGATCAAAGTCGCGCAACGGCCAGCGCGCGGCGCTTCCGTGCTGCAACTCGAAAACGGCGTTCCGCTGTTCCTCGAACAGCTGATAGAAACGTTGAGAATCGAGCAAACGGACCGCCCCGCAGACAGCGTCATCGTGTCAGGCTCGTCGGGAGGCAACTCCGGCCGATCGGAGATTGGCGAGGCCGCAGCCCGGCACGGACACGAGTTGCTACGGCTGGGGTACACGGTCGACCAGGTCGTCCATGATTACGGAGACCTGTGTCAGGCCATCACGGACCTGGCACATGAACGCGATGCCCCGTTTTCGATCGACGAATTCCGCACGCTGAACCGCTGCCTGGACAACGCGATCGCCGACGCTGTGACTGAATTCAGTTATCAACGCGATTTCAACATGGCCACTCAGCACGCACTGGAAGAAGGCGAACGCATGGGATCGTTCGCGCACGAGCTTCGCAACTTCCTGCACACGGCGACTCTCGCATTCGCCGCCGCGAAGGCCGGGAACTTGCCTTTGTTCGGTGCTACGGGCGCCGTTCTGGAGCGCAGTCTGGCGGGCTTGGGGAAACTCATTGAGCATTCGATCGAAGACGCTCGCAAACCCTCTGGCGATGCCGCGAAGTGGACGCTGTTTTCACTTTCGGACTTCATAAACGAAACGAAGCACGCGGCAAATCTGGCCGCACAACTACGCGGATGCGGCTTTGTCGTAACGCCAGTCGATGCCCGGCTCGCTGTCAGCGGCAATCGCGACCTGCTTTATTCGGCGCTCGGCAATCTCATACAAAACGCGATCAAATTTACGCGACCACATTCCGAAGTCACCCTGAACGCATATGCCATCGCCGACAAGATTCTTATCGAAGTGAAGGATCATGGCGGCGGTCTCCCGCCGGGCAAAGCAGAGCAGATGTTTCTGCCGTTTACGCAGTTCGGAGCGGATAAATCGGGGCTTGGGCTGGGACTGTCCATTGCACGCCGGAGCGTCGAGCTGAATGACGGTGTTCTGAGCGTGCGCGATATTCCGGGCGTCGGATGCATATTCACGATCAGTCTTCCGCGGCATACGTTGATGAAGAAATAAGCTTCTGAGCCTAACTGAACGACCGCGCGGACCGTGAAGCGACATGCGCCAAAGCCAGCGGGGGCCCAAACCGACTTCTCTCTTCAACAGGCAATTCACGCGCCCGCGGGTTTGCCGAGTGCGCGAAGTTCCGCGTTAAGTTTCTCGGCTTCCTCCGGCCGTCCGTGAAACGCCGCCGGCGTGTTCTGGAACATTTCGATCAGATAAACACCGTCGGTGAGCGACAGCACCATCGTCTGAATCGCACTCAGGCTCGGTTCGAGTTCCGTGGCACCGCGCGGCCACATCCCGGCGACGGCGCGCAACAGCAGCGTTTGACCGTTTGCCATGCGCCTCACCTCGCGCACTTTCGCGACGAAGCGCGGTGTGGGATGCCGGGCGAAGATCGGCTGAAGATGCGCCTCGATGCTCGCACGCCCATCAATAGCGCTGCCGTCGAAGCCGACCATGCTGCCGCGCTCGGTAAACCGCGCGGCCATCGCGACCGCGTCCTGCCTGTTCCAGTCGTCGAGCAGGCCGTAGTACACGCGCCGCGCATTCGCGGTCCAATCGTCGGGCTGACTCACGTTGCCTTCTTCCACGCCGCCGCGAAAACGCCCGCGCCCATCAGCAGCGCGCCGCCCGTGCGGTTCACGGCGCGCTGCACGGAAGCCTTGCGAATCGCCTTGCGTGCTCCCGACGCGAGCAGCGCGTACGCGAATGCGTTGGCCGCCGCGAGGCCGACGAAGGTCGCTTCGAGAATCGCGATCTGGGACACACTCGCCGTATGCGGATCGACGAATTGCGGTACGAACGCGACAAAAAAGATGATGCTCTTCGGATTCAGCGTGGTGACAGCGTAGGCGTGCGCCATGATGCGGCTCGTGCGCAGGTCGCCGGTGGGCTGGACGGCGTCCGCATCGACGACGGGCGCGTTCCACAACTTGATGCCGAGGTAGACGAGATACGCCGCGCCGATCCACTTCACCACCATGAACAATTCAGCCGATGCCGCCAGCAGCACGCCGAGCCCGAGCATCGACGCGGTCATCGCGGTAAGGTCGCCGAGCGCGACGCCGAGGGTCGTCGCAAAGGCGTACTTGCGGCCGTGGCCGAGCGCGTAGGACACGACGAGCAGCACGGTCGGGCCGGGAATCGCGACGAGAATCGCCGACGCGATCGCGAACGGCAGCCATTGGGCGAGGGTCATCCTTGTTCTCCTGAGTTCGATGCGTCGATTTATCCATGAACGCGGATCGCTTGCAAGAGGCCGTTCGGCCAGCTTGACGTCGCACGCCACGCCGATCGTGAACTGTCGGGCACACCTCACCCGTGTTTAATGCGCCGCACCAAAAAACGCGCGGAAGCAAATTGCGACACTTTCGCGACTCCAAATGTGGGCTTTCATTCTCCTGAAAGCGTAAATTCGACGATTTTTTTTAATCCGCGATTTGCTCGCGTCGCCGTATAGACCTGCGACATTCTGACTTGTTGCAGCCGCACACAACATATGCTTGCAAGTTAGGCTGACTCATCTAGCATGAGTCTTGCGGTGATCCGCTTTTAAATACATAGCTAATTGCGAAACGGCTTCGTTAGGAGGCTATACATGCAGAAACGCGCCGGTGCTCTTTTTGCGATGATGGGTTTGTTCGCAGTCGTTTCCGCAGTGCAGGCTCAAGACAGCGTCATACAGGCTCAGCAGACCTTCACGTTCCGTCCCAATTCGTATGGCTGCTTGTCCAAAGACAAGTTCGATTCGGCCGACCAGCATGCGAGAGCCGGCGAGCATCAGAAAATGCAGCAATTTTTCGAGGGATTCGAATGTATTTCGACTCCGGTCGATTCGCATTTTCGCGTGATTCGCGTGGTGGGCCATGACGTCGAATTCGTCAACGCCGCCAATAGCGACACGCAAGGAATGTGGACCGCGGATCGGTTCATCGATCAATAAGCGTTTTTCGCGTTTCCCGTGCCGGCAGTTCGGCGCGATTTCTAATCGCGTCGGCGCTTCGATTTTCCCGCAAATTAATCGTTGGACGTAATTCGACGCTGCATTCGTGCGCATCGCTCTGCGCCGCGCTCTCGAGCGCGCGTCTCCGGCTGCCTTCCACATTTCCATCGATTCGCCGCACAATATCGGTTTCGCGCGCCCATCGAACGGAGCGTTCCGATATTCCTTTTTCGCCGGCCAAAAAACCGGCGCCTCATGCTGAATGGCTCTCAAATCCACGATTTACAAGGCCGACCTTCAAGTTGCCGACATGGACCGCCACTACTACGGCGATCATTCCCTGACTATTGCACGCCATCCATCGGAGACCGACGAGCGAATGATGGTTCGCGTCGCCGCCTTCGGGCTGTTCGCCGACGAGCGACTCGAATTCTGCAAAGGCCTCTCGGATACCGACGAACCCGATCTCTGGCAGAAAGATCTCACCGGCCAGATTCAAGCCTGGATCGAGGTCGGCCAGCCCGACGAACGGCGCATTTCGAAAGCGAGCGGGCGCTCGGAGCGCGTGATCGTCATCGCTTATGCCGGCAAGACCGCTGACATCTGGTGGAACGGCGTGAAGGGTAAGGTCGAGCGGCTACAGAACGTGACCGTGTGGTCCCTCGCCGATGGCGTCGCCGAAGCGCTCGGCAGGCTGGCCGAACGGACGATGCGTTTGCAATTGATGGTGCAGGACGGGGACGTGACGCTGAGCAGCGAGACCGTCGATCCGGTTGCGATTCGTTGGAACGTGCTCAAGGCGGGGTCGGCCTGAAGGTCGACGTTCAGGCTTCCGGCGGACCTTTGAGCTCCACCATGTTGCCTTCGGGATCGAACAGATAGAGAGACGGGCCGAAACCTTCGGCACCATAGCGCCGTGCGTTTTCCCCGATGCGCGCGCCGTGCTTTTCAAGATGCGCGCGTAACGCATCCGCATCGAACGGCTCGACGCGCACGCAAAGATGATCCATGTTGCGGCCTTTGCCGGGCTGGCCGCTCTCGGGCCGATCGATCTTCGCACCGACGGCCAGTAGATCGATCAGCGAACGGCCCGCGCGCATTTGCACGAGGCCCAGATCGCGCTGTTCTTTCTCCACTGGACAGCCCAGCACGGTGCGATAGAAATTCACCATGTTGTCGAGATCGGCGCAGCGGATCACGACGTGATCGATTCCGCGGATGTTGAAGTGCATGTCGCCCTCGCACAGTCGATGTGAGATTGAGTCTAGCGCGAATGGGGAAGGAGGCGGGTGGGGGAACAAATGGAAAAGGGCTTGGCGTTCAAGCCGAGCCCTTTGGATTCGTGGTGGAGAGGAGGAGGATCGAACTCCCGACCTTCGCATTGCGAACGCGACCCTCTCCCAGCTGAGCTACCAACCTATCCAGACAGTTGCCGGTCTTGCTTGGGGCTAGTTTAGCCAATGAAACGGGACACCTGAATGTGACACAACACATCAGTAATTGCTGCCTATCCGCAACCTGCCCACCCAGCAGCCCGCTTCGCATGCCGCAAAATAACACCAGTCGCAACCACCTTGCATCAGTTTGATGACGCATACACGACCGCGATCAGCCTGCCCCGACGCCGCCTGGGCATTGCCGCGGCCATTCCGCCCACCGTCCGCAAACAACTGGGCAGCTCCACCAACCGCCGGCCGTCAGGTGCCACCGGTAGTTGTTTTGTAGCCCGAAGGGGACGCCAGAAATGCTTCAATGTCGGCTACGCGCCATCCGACCGACCGCGCGCCGAGCCTCACTGCAGCGGGAAAAGTCCCGGCCTTCATGCGGCTGTAAATGGTTGACCGGGAAAGACCCGTTTCGCCCTTGACCTCCCCGAGGCGCATGATCGCTTTCGGCTCTCGTCGAATCGGTTCAGTCATCGTCCTGATGCCCACCACTCCACGGCTATTGGCCCCCTGAGAAGGACCGGTCTGCTGTTGCACCCGACGGCCTGACGCCACGCCAAACTCGATTAACATTTTCGCGACTTCCTCGCCCGCCGCGCACCACCGCGCGAACGCTTCGCAGTATGACGCCAACGAACGGGCGTCCACAGCATCCAACACGTCGGCATCGCGCAACTGCCTGATAGCAACCGGCCAGTGAGCTACGGCAGCTGGGGTCAAGTTTCTCATCACGCTTGCATCCTCAAAGCTGGCTTTCTGCCCGATTTGATTGGAATTTCGTCCACTCACGGCTCCCTCCTTCCGACTACGTGACAATCGTTCGAAACAGCATTGCTGACTGCGAAACGAAGGATGCTTCCCGAGGACTCGGAGATCAGACGTGGCGCCTCCCGACTTTCGCGCAGATTCCACTTTTAAGTTTCATATCGCCGGACAAACGCGGGCACACAACGAGCCAGAACGTCGAGTCCCCCGTCCACAGGGGAGCCGGGCGCATGACTATCACAAGCACGCCTGGGGCGTTCGACTTCGTAGCGACCGCGGCTTTTGACGATTCCGAGCACGATGTTCGCTCCCTGCGCGTGGCAGCGCGTTTCTGAATTGGCCTTGACGCACCGGTCTTAAGCTTACTCGCGCTGCCAGCCTTTGCCCGTGTCTTCGCCTGACATCCCGATCCGCATTGCCAGTGTTTAGTCGAGGCATCCGTCTGGTGTGGCGCCGTAGCTCCTAAACACCAGGACCGTTTGACGCCGCGATCAGCTTCATCCAAAGCGAACCGAAAATGGTGAGCGCCAGGCAGTTGCTAAAAATCGACTCGGCCGGCATTCGCCCGACGAAATTGCGCGATAATTTGTAGCTTTGCGCTCTGCCTGACGCGGCAAAATATGCCGTCCTTTCTTGTGACCTTTTCAAGCGCCGATGCTCAAACTCGAACAAATTGTCAAAAACGCTGTCTTGACGGGCTTGGAGCCGGGGCAAGCTGCGCGGGTGTTGAGCGCGGAGCCGTCCGGGCCTGACGCCGTCGCCGTCGTCTACAAAACGAACGATGGGCGGTTGGCGGAGCGGATGATCCTGCGGGATGAAGAAGCCGGCTTGGCGCTGGCGCAGGACGAGCGGCCCTGGGCGTTTGACGCCTCCGGGGCGACGTTCAAATTGGCGACCGAAGCGAGCCGCATCAGCCTGGCGCACCTCTTCGACCCGATGATGGCGGTGCACACCTCCAACGTCGAGCCATTGCCTCATCAAATCACGGCGGTCTACGAGTCCATGCTGCCGCGCCAGCCGCTGCGCTACGTGCTCGCGGACGACCCTGGCGCCGGCAAGACCATCATGGCGGGGCTGCTGATTCGCGAGCTGCTGATGCGCGCCGACGCCCGCCGCGTGTTGATCGTGTCGCCCGGCAGCCTGGTCGAGCAGTGGCGCGAGGAGTTGGACGAAAAATTCGGCCTGCAGTTTGCGATTTTTTCTCGTGAATTCGAGCAAATGAGCCGCGGCCCCAATCCCTTCGAAGAAACAGAGCTGATGATCGCGCGCTTGGACATGCTCGCGCGCAATGACGAGCTGCAAGAGAAACTCGCCTTGACGCGATGGGATTTGGTTGTCGTTGACGAAGCGCATAAATTGTCGGCCACGTGGTATGGCGCGAAGATTAACGAGACGCGCCGCTTCAAACTGGGCAAGCTCCTTGGCGAAATTTCGCGCCATTTTTTGTTGATGACGGCCACGCCCCACAACGGCAAAGAAGAAGACTTTCAGCTCTTCATGTCGCTGTTGGACTCCGATCGCTTCCACGGAAAGTTCCGCGACGGGGCGATGAAAGTCGACGTATCGGACTTGATGCGGCGAATGGTTAAAGAAGACCTGGTCAAATTCGACAACACGCCGTTGTTCCCCGAGCGCCGCGCCTACACCGTCAACTACTCGTTGTTGCCTGACGAGGCAGCCCTCTACCAAAGCGTCACCGACTACGTGCGCGAGGAGATGAACCGAGCGGACGCCTTGGCCGACGGCAAGCGCAAAGGCACGGTGGGATTCGCGCTCACGGCCTTACAACGGCGTCTCGCATCAAGCCCGGCGGCGATCTACCAGTCGCTGCGTCGGCGCCGGGAGAAACTTGTGCGCCGCGTCGAAGAAGAGAAAAGCGGGCAGCGAAGCGCCACTCGAGAGACGGCCTTCGCTGGCGACATCTGGGACACAGCAGACGACTTGGATCCGTCGCGCTACGAGGAGTTTGAGGAAGAGGTCGTCGATCAAGCGACCGCGGCGCAAACCATCCAACAGCTCGAAGCGGAAATTTTCACGCTTGGCGCGTTGGAAAAGCAGGCGAAGGCTTTGGCGCATTCTGAGCGCGACCGCAAGTGGGATGAGCTGTCGCGCATCCTGCAAAACAACCCTGCGATGCACGCGGCCGACGGCCGGCGACGGAAGATCATCATCTTCACCGAGCATCGCGACACACTCGACTACCTGGCGGGCAAAATTGGCGGCCTGCTGGGGCAAGACCAAGCGGTGGTGCAGATTCACGGCGGCGTGGGGCGCGAGGAACGCCTGCGCGCTCAGGGGCTCTTTCGCAATGATGCCAATACCCTGGTCATGCTGGCGACCGACGCGGCGGGCGAAGGCGTGAATCTGCAAAACGCCAACCTCATGGTCAACTACGACCTGCCGTGGAATCCGAATCGGTTGGAGCAGCGCTTTGGGCGCATTCACCGGATCGGGCAAACAGAAGTCTGCCACCTGTGGAACCTGGTCGCGGCAGAAACGCGCGAGGGCGAGGTCTTCCAGCGATTGTTGGCCAAATTGGATGTCGAGCGTGGCGCTTTGGGCGGGCGTGTCTTTGACATCCTGGGCGAAGTCTTCGAGGAGCGCAGCCTGCGCGATCTTTTGATCGAGGCAATTCGTTATGGCGAGGATCCTGCGGTGCGCGCGCGATTGACTCAGCAAGTGGATGGAGCGCTGGACACCGATCACGTCAAGGCCATCATGAATCGAAACGCCCTGGCCGAGGAGATCATCGACAAACGGCGCTTGTTCGCGGTCAAGGAGGAGATGGACAAGGCCGAAGCGCGCAAATTGCAGCCTTATTTCATCCGCTCTTTCTTCTCCCAGGCCTTTGAGCAATACGGCGGCGCGCTGAAGGCGCGTGAGGCCGGCCGCTCGGAGATCCGGTTTGTGCCCGCGGCCATTCGCGAGCACGCTCGCTTGCTCGCGCAGCGCAGCTCGCGCGTGGTGGACCCTGTGTTGCGCAGCTACGAGCGCGTTTGCTTTGAAAAAAACGGGATTCGCTTGGCCGACCGTCCCGAGGCGCCCATGGCGACGCTTCTGCACCCCGGCCAACCGCTGATGCAGGCGCTCACCGATTTGGTTTTGACGGATCACAGGGGCGCGCTTAAACGCGGAGCCCTGTTTGTCGATCCCAACGACGCGGGACACGAGCCCAAAGCGCTCTTTTTGATCGATCACGCCATCAAAGAGGCGGGGCCCGACGAGCGCGTCATTTCCCGTCGCCTGCACTTCGTTTATCTCGATGCCCAGGGCGCTGTTTCTAATGCCGGTTGGGCGCCGCATTTGGACTTGGTTCCGATCGATGACGCCGGCCGCGCGCGCGTTCAAGACGTGCTGGCGCAGCCCTGGATTCAACGCGATTTGGAAGCGCGAGCGATCGCGCACGCGGCCACGCAACTGTTGCCGGAGCACTTGGCCGAGACGCGTCAACGGCGAGAGCAGCAAGTCGACAAAACGTTGGCGGCCGTTCACGAGCGCCTGGTCAAAGAGATCGACCATTGGTCGGAGCGGCACAGCAAGCTCAAAGCGGATCTTGCGGCCGGCAAAGACGCGCGGCTGCCGTTGGAGAATGTCCGGCGCACAATCGACGAGCTGACCGCCCGTCGGGAAAGCCGCGAGCGCGAGCTGCGGGCGATGCGGCAAGTGGTGTCGTCGACGCCCTTGGTCGTCGGCGGCGCCCTCGTGCTGCCGGCCGCTTTGTGGGCCGAGCGACAACCGACCGAGGAAACCGTGGCCTGGGCCGTGGACGCCGCGGCGCGCAGCCGCGTCGAGCGGATCGCCATGCAAGCAGTGTTCGACGCCGAGCACGCGTTGGGAAACGCCACTAAGGACGTGTCCGCGCAGTGCATTGGGTGGGACATCACCTCTCAGCCGCCCGCGGTCAACGGCGCAACGTCTGAGCCCCGGCATATCGAAGTCAAAGGGCGCGCCAAAGGCCAAACGACGATCACCGTCACGAGCAACGAGATCATTCAGGGCCTCAACCAAGGCGACAAATTTTTCTTGGCGATCGTGATGGTGGACGGAGAGACAGCGGAACCTCCGCTTTACATCCAAAACCCTTTTCAGCGCGAGCCGGATTGGGGGACCACCAGTGTCAACTATGACATCGCCAAATTGCGCAAAGGCGCCCGAGGCCGAGAATGAACGCCGAGCGTGAAACGGACAGCAACGAATTGACGGCGCAGTCGCCCGCGCTCGCGACGGGCCTTCGTCAACAGCGTATCCGCAGGCGGCCGGCGAGCAAACGCAGCGCGGTCAACGAATACCAGGCGCGAGCGCTGGCGCTTCTGATCGACCATTTGGAAAAGGCTGCGCTACGCCACTTTTCAACGCCGAGTCGCGAGTGGTTGCCCCTCGATCGCTACGAGGAATTTTTCGCGTTGCCGGAATACCGGCTGTTCGTCGAAGGAACCTATGCCTGCGGATTTGTGTGCACGGACTTCGCGCCGAGCGGACCGACGGTCGAGCCAGGCGAACGCGTCGAGGAGTCGGTGGGCTCATGGTCCTTTTTCGAATTGCGACACCACGTCCACACGCTTTTGCGTGCCGAACGCTGGGCCGACGGCTATTCCAGCCCGATCTTTGAGTCGCTCACGCGCGGCGCGCTGCATGCAGTCGGCCAACGGCTCGTCCATGACGAGTCCCTGTATGACGATTTTTGAAGGTTTAGATGACCACGCCCATTAAGAAACCGAAAAAACTCATCGAAGTCGCGCTGCCGCTCGACGACATCAACGCCGCGGCCGCTCGCGAGAAATCGATCCGCCACGGGCATCCGTCCACGCTTCACCTTTGGTGGGCGCGTCGCCCCCTGGCGGCCGCCCGGGCCGTTATCTTTGCGCAGATGGTCAATGACCCCGGCTTTGAGCGCTCGATGCAGCGTGGCGTGAATAAAGAAAAGGCTCAGGAGGAACGGGAGCGACTTTTCAACTTGATCCGCCGGCTGGTGCTTTGGGAAAACTCGGGCAACGAAGAGATTCTCAACGAAGCGCGGGAGGAAATATGGAAGAGTTGGCGTGAAACCTGCGCGCTGAACCGCAATCATCCTCAGGCGGCCGAGCTCTTCGATGCCTCTCGCCTGCCAGCGACGCACGACCCCTTCGCAGGAGGCGGGGCCTTGCCGCTCGAAGCCCAGCGCCTCGGACTCGAAAGCTTTGCGTCCGATTTGAATCCAGTCGCCGCGCTGATCAACAAAGCAATGATCGAGTTTCCGCCGCGTTTCGCGGACCGTGAGCCCGTGGGGGAGCCGGCGCAAGGCGGCCAAAGTCGGACGCTTGGATATCGGGCGGCGCAAGGGTTGGCCGAGGATGTTCGCCGCTATGGCGCATGGGTTCGCGAGCAAGCTCACGCGCGCATTGGCCGTCTCTACCCAAAGGTTCGCCTCCCCAAAGAGAACGGAGGGGGCGAAGCGACGGTCATCGCATGGCTGTGGGTCCGAACCGTCAGAAGCCCCAACCCGGCCTTCTCGTCGACGCGCGTTCCGCTCGCGTCGAGCTTTGTGCTGTCGGCGAAGCCCACAAAGGCGACGTATGTCGAGCCGATCATTAGCGGCGGCGACTACCGTTTTGAAATCAAAGCTGGCGTCCCGCCCGAGCATCTCAAAACCGGCACCAAGCTCGCGCGAGGCGCGAACTTTAGGTGCATTTTGTCCGACTCCCCAATCTCGCCGGCGTATATCAAGGCCGAAGGCGTGGCCGGCCACATGGGCCAAAGGCTGATGGCCATCGTCGCCGAAGGGCCGCGGGGTCGAATATACCTCCCGCCCACGCCGGAGGACGAAGCGCTGGCGAACAGCGCGGAAGCCACGTGGAGCCCCCAGACGGCGCTGCCGGACGACCCTCGAGCTTTTTGGACCGTCGGATACGGCATCACAAAGTTCAGTGATCTGTTCACCGCGCGCCAGCTGGTGGCGCTGAACACCCTCTCCGAGCTCGTTCAGGAGCTTCCGGCCAAAGCGAGGCAGGACGCAATCCGCGCCGGAGTGGCAGACGACGAGCGCCGCCTCGCGGAGGGCGGCGTCGGCGCCACGGCTTATGGGGAGGCCATCGCCGTCTACTTGTCGTTTGCGCTAAGCCGCTCGGTCGATCGAGGATCCACCATTTGCTCGTGGGACAACAGCCCCAAAATGGAGGCGCTGCGAAACACATTTGCGCGCCAGGCTTTGCCGATGACATGGGATTTTGCTGAGGGAAACCCCTTCTCCGAGTCCAGTGGCAATTGGATGAATAACGTGGAGTGGGTGGCCAAAGTCGTCGAGCGGCTGCCGGCGCGCGCGGGCGGGCAAGCCATGCAGCAGGACGCCTCAACGCAGTCAATCAGCGCGGGAAAGATCGTGACGACCGATCCGCCGTATTACGACAACATCGGCTACGCGGACCTGTCGGACTTTTTCTATGTTTGGCTTCGGCGAACGCTGCGGACCGTGCTGCCGGAACTGTTCTCCGGCATGGCCGCCCCTAAAGTTGAAGAGCTCGTCGCGACGCCCTACCGCCACGGCGGCAAAGACGCCGCCGAGCAATTTTTCCTCGGCGGGATGACCGAGGCGATGCGGCGCTTGGCTGAGGATGCGCACCCGGCGTTTCCCACGACCATCTATTACGCCTTCAAACAATCCGACACCACCGACATCGGCACGGGCAACACCGGATGGGAAACGTTCCTCGATGCGGTCCTCACGGCCGGATTTTCTATTACCGGAACCTGGCCGATGCGCACGGAATTGGGCAACCGGATGATCGGCCGGGGCACCAACGCGCTGGCGTCCAGCATCGTGCTGGTCTGTCGGCAACGCGAGCGCGACGCGGCAACGATTTCTCGTCGTGATTTTTTGCGCGAACTCAAAGACGAACTGCGCGAAGCGGTCGAGGTGATGATCGGCGGTTCGGAGGGCATCTCGCCCGTGGCTCCCGTCGATCTGGCACAAGCCGTGATCGGCCCGGGCATGGCCGTGTTCTCCAAATATGCGGCGGTCTTGGAAGCCGACGGCAGCCGCATGTCCGTGCACACCGCGCTCACCCTCATCAACCGTGTCCTAACGGAAGGGGGCGATGAATTCGACGCCGATACGCATTTTTGCTTGTCGTGGTTCGATGAAATGGGCTGGGCCGCGGGCGAGTTTGGGAAGGCTGATGTCTTGGCAAGAGCCAAGGGCACCTCGGTTGACGGGGTGCGCGACGCCGGGGTGATCGAGGCGGCCAGCGGGCGGGTCCGCTTGCTCAAAACGAGCGAATACCCCAGCGATTGGTCACCCGAGCACGACAATCGAACGCCGGTGTGGGAAGCGCTGCATCAAATGATTCGAGCCCTGCAATCGGACGGCGAGACCTCGGCGGGCCGCGTCCTCGCGCGGCTGCCCGAATCGGCGGAACGCATTCGCAGCTTGGCTTATCGCCTTTACACCCTATGCGAGCGCAAGAGCTGGGCGGACGAGGCGCGCGGCTACAACGCGTTGATCACTTCTTGGTTGGGCGTCGAGGCCGCGGCGCACGAAGCGGGGCCCGTAGGCTCCCAAACGCAATTTGATTTGTGAGCGAAAAACCAACATGAGCTTGAAAAACTGGCGCGCAATTGCCGTCCCGCACGAAGACGTTTTGAAGGGCACCTTCCAACAAGCCGAGTTTGCCGCCGACATCTCGCGGGTTCACGAAGGCTCCGCGTCGCCCGAGTATCAGGACCCGGAGCTGTTTTTTCAGCGCACCTTCGTCACGGAAGGCATGCGCCTTTTGCTCGATTCAGTGGTCAAACGGTTGACCCGCAACGGCGGCGACCCCGTCATCCAACTGCAAACGGCGTTTGGCGGCGGCAAAACCCACACCATGCTCGCCGTCTATCACCTGGCCAAGGGCGAGCGAAGCGCCAGCTCGCTGCAAGGCATTCCGCCCATCTTGGATGCGGCGGGCGTCGCCGAGCTGCCCCAGGCGCGGATCGCCGTGTTGGATGGCATTCGTTTGTCGCCCAATCAACCGCAGCGGCGCGGCAAAGGCGCCGACGCCGTCAATGTAAACACAGTTTGGGGCGAACTCGCGTGGCAGCTCGGCGGCGCCGAAGCGTATGCGCAGGTGAGGGGCGCCGACGAGAGCGGCACATCGCCCGGCAAGGAGGTGCTCGCGCAACTTTTGGCCCAACACGCACCGTGCGTCATTCTCATCGACGAGCTCGTGGCTTATGTGCGGCAGTTCGACGAGGGGAAGTCGGTGTCGGGCGGGAGCTTCGACTCCAACTTGTCCTTCGTCCAGGCCCTGACCGAGGCCGTGAAAGCGGTGCCCAATGCGGTGCTTTTGGCCTCCCTGCCGGAATCGGAGAAGGAAGCGGGCAGTGAGAAGGGCGCGGCTGCGCTGGCCGCCCTGTCACATTACTTTGGCCGCGTGCAAGCGCTCTGGAAGCCCGTTGCAACCGAGGAGGCGTTCGAGATCGTGCGTCGCCGCCTCTTCGCTGACATCAACGACCGCCTCGCGGCCGAAGAGGTGTGCCGAGCCTACGCGGACCTGTATGCGGCCAACGGCGGCGACTTTCCGCCCGAAAGCCGCGACAGCCATTATCTCGAACGCTTGAAGCGCGCCTATCCAATCCATCCGGAGGTCTTCGACCGGCTATATGAGGACTGGTCGTCACTCGACAATTTTCAGCGGACGCGCGGTGTGCTCAAATTCATGGCCAAGGCGATTCATCGGCTGTGGAAAGACGGCAACAACGACCTGTTGATTCAGCCTGCCAGCCTGCCGCTTTACGACGCGGACACCCGCAACGAGGCGATTTATCACTTGGCACCGGGCTGGGACCCCGTGTTGGAGCGCGATATCGACGGGGAGCGCGCGGCCACCACCGAAATGGACAGCCACAAGCCCATTTTCGGCGCTATCCAGGCCTGCCGGCGCCTCGCTCGCACGATCTTTTTGGGCAGCGCGCCGGACGCGGGCACCGTCGGCGGTGCCAAGCACCATCGCGGGCTCGAACTCGAAAGGCTGCTTCTGGGCGCCGCGCAACCCCGCGAAGTGATCGGGCATTACAAGGACGGCGTTCGCGCCATTGTCGACAAGCTTCAATATCTCAACAGCGCGAACAACCGCTATTGGTTTGACACGCGACCCAACTTACGGCGCGAAATGGAGGACCGCAAGCGCCGTTTCAACGACCACGACGACGTGCTGCCGGTGATCCGCGAAAAGCTGCGGTTTGCGCCCGGCCTATTCGCGGGCATCCACGTTTTTACTCACAGCGCCGACATACCCGACGATTGGTCGCTGCGACTGGTCGTGCTGCCGCCGGCCGCGGGATTTAGTCCCTCAGCGAGCGCCCCCGGCATCGAGCGCGCCACTGACATTTTGAAAAATCGTGGCGAACAGCCTCGGCAAAAGCAGAACCGGCTGATTTTCCTCGCGGCGGACGCCGACAGCGTAGGCCGCCTCAAAGACCAGGTTCGATCTACCCTCGCTTGGCAAAGCATTGTTGCGGATGTCAAGGAAGCGCGGCTGAACCTAGACCAGCTGCAATCGAAGCAAGCACAAAAAAGCCTTGAATCGGCGGCCGAGGCGCTCAGCCACATGGTCAAAGAATGCTACAAATGGCTGCTCGCGCCGATGCAACAGGCCGCGCCCGGCAGCGGGGTCAGCGAGGTCGCCTGGGAGCATTTCCAAATCAACCCGGCGGCCGTGAACCGCACCCAAGAGATCGAGCGCCTCCTCAGAGAAAACGAGCTTCTGATCACGCAGTGGTCGCCAATCCACTTGGCCAATATGATGCGCAGCTGGTTTTGGAAGGACGGGGCGGTGGAAGTGTCCGCGCTCGACGTCTGGCAAAAGAGCTGCTCTTATCTCTACCTCCCTCGGCTGCGCGATTCGGAGGTTTTGCGGACCACCATCGCCGCCGGCGCGGGCGCGCGCGATTTCTTCGGTTGCGCCTACGGCCAAGACGACGGGCGTTACTCCGGCTTCTCGTTCGGCAAGGCCACGACACCCATCCTGGACGAGACGCTGCTACTGATCGAGCCGCAAGCGGCCGCGGCGTTCGCGGCCAAATTGGCCGAGGAAGAGGCCGCGCGCGTGAAAGCCGCGGAGGAAGCAGCCGCGCAACTCGCGGGCAAGACCACCGGAGGGCAAACGGGTGGGCAAGCCACTGAACCCGACGCCGGTTCCTCCTCGTCCGGCACCGTCGGCAAGACGGGGAATGACTCGACGACGCACCCAGACGGCGGTGAGCAAATTACGCCGGCCTCCACGCAAAAACGCCGCTTCTTCGGAACCGTCAACCTGGACGCAGCGCGGGCGCGGTTCGAATTTGGCGAAATCGTCGATGAGGTGTTGATGCTTTTTGCCAGCCGCTCTGACACCACGGTTCGCGTGTCCATTGAAATCAGCGCCGAAACTGAGGGCCAATTTGACGAAAACCTCCAACGCGCGGTCCGGGAAAATTGCACACAACTCAATTTCGTTAATAAAGACTTTGAAGAATGATTAAGTCAAAGCGGGATGCCCTGAACAATCAGCGCATCCCGTCTTGAGTATTCGCTGTGTATGCCTCGCATTGACAGACGACTCCGGCCGTAGCGGAAAGAAGAAAAAGTATGAAAACATACGTGAATCAATACTCGCTGACGATCGACGAGGTGCTCCGCGCAGGAACTTCGTGTGTGGTCATCGATGAGACCGGAAATCCCGGACAATCCACAGGATCGAAATATCTGCACCCACAGCGCAAATCATGGGCGGCCGTTATCTTTTCACCAGCTCAATTTGCAACCGCAGCAAAAGAACTGCCCCTGGCTATCAGGAAACTTACGGAACTCTGTGGCGGCGACGAGTTCCACATGACCGACATTTATCGTGGTCACAAATCGTTTAAGGGCGTTTCTGCTCAGAAACGACTTGCGGCGGTCGCATTCTTGTCACATATTTTTTCCGAATATCAATATCCAATATTCTTTCAAACGCTAGACCCCATCGGAGCGAAAGCATTCTCTGATCATCAGTTTCAGCAAAAACTGGGCCCAATTGATTTGCGGAAGCATGATGAACTTGCCTTATGGATGCTCCTGGTCCACATCCAAGACTATGTTTCCAACCGGAGCAATCAAATTCCCGCACCTGTTCATGTTGTCCTTGATGAGAGCGAGAAGTGGAAAGACTCAAGGTCAATAGCTATTCGGGAAGCGGTTAGCAATCCCACTGCTTTTGCGGGCCAAATGATCTATTCGAGGGATTCAAAAGAATTTCCTTTGATTCAGCTGGCTGATTTCGCAGCTTTTGTTATTAATCGACAACAGTGGTTGGTGACGCTTCCGCGTGGAAAGATCACGGATTTCGACCTTGCGTTTTTGCGCATTATCTCCGATGCGACTCTGAATGTAGTCAACCTTAGGCGCGCAACAGTTAATCTTGACTTGTGGCATCCTAACGAATACGACTTGATGAGAGCCGTCGACGATGAGCAAAAAGGAATCACCCCTCGGAGTTGAACTGTTTGCGCCACTTCTCTTCCTTTGTTGAAAATGCCGCAAATCCGCATCTGGCGATGGCGACGATTACAAGTCGCAAGACGGGCTGCAGTTAAGCCTTAACCTATCCTCGCAGTCCGCCTGACCTTTTCAGTGTCCAACAGATGGTGCGATCGACGCCACTAAGCCACATGAGATTGAGTCTCGACTCAAATCATCTTCAGATTAGTCTTCCAGATTGGCGCTAGTGCTTTGCCTATATTCGAGAAATATCGTTACCCACAAGCGCGAACATAAGTAACCGGTGACTTGCTTGATTTAATACAAAATCGCGCGTAAAAATCGGAATAGGGTCACCAACTGTGGGATTTCGAAATGAAACTGCGAGCACTATTTGAATCAAGAGCCAAGCGACTTGCCAACGAGACGCCGCGCGAGAGGTTTATGCGACGATACATTAATATCTTATGGCTAA
The DNA here is from genome assembly GCA_001544655.2 of Caballeronia turbans. Classification (GTDB taxonomy): domain Bacteria; phylum Pseudomonadota; class Gammaproteobacteria; order Burkholderiales; family Burkholderiaceae; genus Caballeronia; species Caballeronia turbans. Next base: position 179,272 of record FCOD02000003.1, on the reverse strand, counting down.
TGAGCGCCTCTATCCCGGTCGCCTATGCGATCTGGCACACGCATTTTTCGTCTCGATAAGGCTCCTTAAGCTGTCAACCAAAGCACACGCCACTGAGGACACTCGTCGCGCAGGTCCAGCAAAGCGCTGGAGAAGGCTGCCCTTGCCAGACCTCCAGAGCCGAACTCTAGCTTTTGCTGCAACTTCGACAACCACCCGAGATGCCGAGACGTTGTCTGTTTTGGAACGCTGACGCGCGTGTGTATCGCATTTCTTAGGCTTGTGCCGCAGACCATTGCATTAAACTTACTAGCCCCGGCCATCGAACAGTCATGAGAGGCGATATGCGTTGTCCCTCGACGCTATGGCTGTGAGGTGAGCATTGCCTACCGCATGAAAATATCGACTATCAAACTAAGGACAGCCTCTTTTGAGGAAAACGTCGCGTGCACCTTGCTGGTCTTAGAAATAATCGATTTGAGATCAGGGCATCGCGCCTAATTTTTTTCAGATCCAGACCCGATCCTTATACAGCCAGGCGGTGGCGAATCCGAGATCCTTATAGGGCCGAGCGGGGCCTTGGAAAGCGGGACAGGGGGACGTGGGGCTTGGGGAAGGGGAAAGGGCGACTTGGCAGGGCTGGAAACCGGCAGGCCGGCGGCGCTAGGGGCGCTGGCGCGCCCCGCATCCCACCGTCCGTGCCATCGAACCTTGGGCGAAAATAGCGACCCGAAACCGGGCCGCTATTTACCTCCGCAATTTGCCTGTGTTAGGCTAAGCGCAACGGTGACGGAATCATCATCATATTGCGCCGTCGGTATCGTCGAATTTCACCTGAAGAGAACGGCGAATAGATCGATCATCGACGCACAGACAAGACACACGTAATGCGCGACGAGCAGTATTGCCGCCGCAAGTTGCAGTGCTGTAGCCACAAGGTCCTCCGGGCTTTTGGCGAACAGGGGCACCCGCCTAACTGTCAGAGGTCGGAGCGAGTGTTTCCTGGGGAAAGGGAGTGGAGAAATCCACTCCCTTTTGCTTTCAGGCGATCAATTTCCCGCCTGAAATCATCCTAAACCCTTTCCAATTTTTTTTCACGCACTTGCGTTGTTCATTTGCTTCGAAGAATTCCTAGCTTGGTGATTTCTTTTCTTTCACCTACAACCTTCATCCCAATCCGGCGATTCTAGGCTCTCTGCCATCGTGAACTTCGCGAGCGCGCAGATGCCTCTTCACTGACTGGCGCTCCGCGTGCCCGTGAAGCCGTGGATGACCCATTCGGCGCCCTTGCACAGTCCGAAGAAGGCCGCGCCGATCACGATGAAGAGAATCAGATCCACGGGGTCGTGCGACGTGCTATGCGCGAAGTTATAGATCCCGAGTAGGGTTGGCGAGAGCCAATACTACCCAGCCGATGACGGCGATGGCCGTCCCAATTCGACGAAAACCCTCTGCTTTGTTCATTGTGGCGTTCCCCGTTATTGCGGCAGATCGCCGTCACGCTGTGCCTGGTGGATCGCCGCGTCGATGTGGTCCAGGCAATACGAGATTGCCCAGCGCGCCGCCTTCTCCCGATCGTATGCCGCCGTGTTCGAGTAGATTTCGTCCTCGATGTGCTGGCGCACCGCTTCGAGCGCGGCCGCCTCGTCGTGCATCGTCGGGCGCTTGCCGTCCAACGCCATGCGGTAGTAGAGATCGCCCATGCGGCCATACATCAAGCATGTCTCGACCTTGTTGTTCGCCTGTTCCCAGTCGCGCGCGTGCGCGAGCCCGGCCGCCATCAGCAGCCCCGCCACCAAGACCCGCCATATTCGCCCCCTCGTAGGCCCGTTGTAATTTTTTTGCAGCGGCCCGATTCCATCGGCGCCTGCAACGTCCATCGCCGAGCAGCGCCAGCTATATCAGCCGGCCGATCGGCACTCATGAGCCCTCATCCCCGCAGCACGCGTCGAGGACGATTCGATTGCTATTCCAATCCATCGGCGGCAGGAAGGGCTGAGCAGTATTGCTCATAAGTAATGGGTAACTTACAATAACCTCAGCGCTGTTTCAACACTGAGCGGAGGTGGGAGGATAACCACCGCGGCCGTTCAGGAAGCAGAAAACGCAGGCGGGGCGAGCCCCAAGCGAAAAAGCAGCCTGTCAGCGATGTCGCAAGTGGGAACTCGATGGCGACTAGGGTGGGGGCGTATCCTTGCAGAGCCCAAGAGTGGACACGATGCCTTCGTGTTTAAGTCTGCGGATGGTTGAGCATAAGTGCGGGAAAGGCAATTTCTCCGCCACCCGGGCAGACGGATGGCCTCGCAAGAGGTTATCGAAGACGCCGGGCAGTCAACTCGCCCGAACCTTGCTGACACCAGCTGGGTTTGGGAGAGCTTTGACTGCTCCGGATGTCTTTCAAAAGCAAATATAAGAATAGTGGAAGTTTATCTACTAGAGCTTGAGCGTCTCTCGGTCTCGGGTCATTCCATCCCCGTGTGCGGTTCGCAGCACTCTGCCAGACGTTCCGGAATCTCTCGAACTCGTGCATAGCCGGTTCGACCCAGCCCTGTCATTGGCGCGGACGCGGTCCCGCACTCTTCTAAACGGATCATGTTAGTCCGGTGCCGAAAGCGTTACGAGTAAATCAATCGGCCGAGTTCGAATAATGGCGGCCGAGGCATCGCTTTCTGGATTTCGAAAAGTGTTCCTACCGGAACTTTCCGCCTAGGCCGGCGGCATCCCTCCAGCCGTCAAGCGCTTTAAAAGCGCGCGTGCGCGTTGCATGCACGGCAAAAACCATATCACTGGCGAGTCCCGAGACTCCGATTTCTCAATCTCGGGCGATCTAAACCGGATCATGTTCAAGCAATTGTTCGAACCGCATGCCATTCTCGCTGAGCCATGACCGTTGGTCCAATCCTGGTTCTGCTCGCATTGCCGCGTGCAACCGTAGATGCACGCTATCAGTCATTACGAGCAAATTAGTCGGTTCGTTGTTCCTCCGGTCCCGATCTACATGATGAACGTGCTGACCCGATTGAAGCGCCCTGCCAAGTATTCGCTCCGCGACGACTCGATGCTGATACAGCTTGCCTTCCAGCACGTATTGGCTCGTGAACGAAATGCCACCGCGCCAGTTGTTCGTATCTGCACCACGTTTGCCGCGCTTCGCGAGCGCCATTTTCTCTCGATGCTCAGGCGTGAATGCCGAGGAACGAATAGCGTCGACCATCCTCCGCACGCGCGGGTCGTCATCAACCGTAACACCCTTGTTCCAAGCCTCGCGGCCTGCCATCGGGTTTAGATCTCCCATCCGCTTCTCTGAGATTTGTTTGAGCCTCGCGTCGACATTCTTGTCAAGTCCGCGGTTCCAGACCTTGGACGCGCCGCTGTTTATGAACGTCTTTCCGCGGCGGATCTCCCACTTCTTAAGCAAGCGCCTGATGTTTGGTGCGCCGCATCCCACCCTTTGCGCGATGCTCTCCACCGGCAATAGATCAACTACGTATCGTTGTCGCAGCCATGCTTCCTTCACGTCGAACTGCTTGTTGGGACAGTATGCTATACCTACGCAGTAACCACGTTTGACGCCCATGTTCGATAGGCGCAGGCGCACCGAACTAACGGTGCGTCCCAAACGAGCGGCTATTTCTTGGATTGGCAGCTTATCGCGGAGATAAAGCGAAATCGCTAGCTCTTCGTCCTTTTCCGACCAGCGTCCCGCCATCTACTCGTCCCCTCAAAGAACAGTTTGTTTCGATGTTGGATTCCGTGCCGCCCGTAAGCAATCCACCGCTTCCGAAGTAGCCTTCAGAGCATGCGTTCTTCCGTTAGCGTCCTTTACGGGCTTTTCGTCTTTCTTCGATGTGCTCACGCTTTTCGGCGACGACTTGATCGCGTGGAGTCAGCTTTCCGGTATCAGCTTCGGCAAAGCTCAGCACGACGTTGTGATGGAACCACGCGCCGTAGGCCCACTGCCCCGCCGCAACTTTGGTTCGTCGGAAGTTGCTGCTGGAACTCGTCGTGGAGCAGCCCTCTAGATGCATTCAGCCCCATCCGACTCTGCTCGGATGCGTCGTGGCAGACAGCCATCCCTGACGCCACCAACGCCAGCGCGCGCTCGAACGGCTTTTATGGTGCGGGTTCTTTTCGATCGAGGCGCCGGCCGTCCGGTGAAACCAGCCGTCTGCAAACGCGTCACGCCTGATGACCCACCGCCGAGGCTTGCGGTGCTTACGCCATTTCGCCCTGTGCCCACGCAGGTCGGCCACTACAACGTCATGTGGGATACTTGGGCGGGGATCATCGAGTGCCCGTTGGATATGCCACCGCGCCCACTCGTCGTATTCCTCCTCGGTCATGTAGTTGAACGCGGGATACATCGGATGTTCTCGGTTCGTTAGCGGATTCGACATGGTGAATGTTTCCCAATTGGCTGCCAGCCCCAAGATGATCGCGACAATCTCACCTGCCACATCGCGCGATGACTGGCCCGGTTTGTCTTGAAAGAGCTGCAAAACGTCAGTCCCTTCGACCCTGGATCGTCATCACGTTCTTCTTTGTGACCTGGCTCCGCCCGATGCCTCAAAAAAGATTCGAAACCATCCCCAGTCTGTCTTCCGCAGCAAACATTGGCTGATTTCGCGGGAGTATTCTCAAGCCACTATTCTCGCCAAACTCGCATTCTGTGACAAGCAAGTCACCCGTTACTTACCTTAGGTATCCGATTCATCTCAAAGAGCAAACGAAATTGTGGCGATTCGCCAACGAACTTATAGTCCAGCTTATTCGAGAGAGTTCTTGGCAGGCACCGCGAGTCACGGAAATTCGTCGAGTTTTTTAAGCCCGCCAGTGACAATTGTCATGATTCAACGCGAATAGACGTCGCCAGCGACGAACCGACCCGCTCCTTGCCAATAGCCCCCATACGAACCAGAAGCCGCGCTGCGCGGCCCGCCGGGTCGCACCGCCGCCCACCTACCTTCCGACACCAACATCGGCTCCTAGCGCCGCAAAGGCCTTTCGGCGTCGCCTCATCCGAGCGACCGGGCGCCGCCTATCCGACGGATGTCGACCACCATGCCAGGTTTTCGGGCGCACAAACCTGCATATGTCCTTGTTTCTGCTGAAAGCCGACAGCGTTCGCTAATAACTACCTTCTAACAACTACCTTCTCACTATCTTCGTGGAGCTATCCTCTCACCTTCCCTCACCAGCACCTCAGACATATACGTTTCTCTTCATCTCCCTTTGCAGCGCGACGCCTCACGTAGTCAGCCCCTCTCTTCAACTCGTAGACCGCCCTCCTCGTCTACGGTAATTCGCGATAGATAAGTAAGCGGTGACTATACTGATCTGTAGCACGATCATCCGTCCTTCTCTTGCCCTCTTGTTTGTGGGGGCTTCCGTCCATATCTCTATCATCCTTGGTCATCTCATGTTGTCGCAAAGAAGTCTCGGTCAGACGTTCATGTTTCGCATGTCGGTCGATTGGCTGTCGTTCCGAGTTCAACTGGCCGGGACAACTCAAGCGGCCGCCTTCAAGGAAAGATTTGAAGGGTATGGCGTTTCTTGGGTCCAAGCTCACAACGCCGGCCCTGGAAATGCTGCGAAGGACTTCTCTGTGCGTGTCCAAGATCTTGAAACCTTCGCCGCGGTCAAAAGCATCGTTAGCCAGATCGACGCGTGGAAGGAAGTGCAGGCCCCCGCGCGGATCGATGGAATCGAGATATCGTTCGACGCGACCCCGCGCGAGCCGGATCCGGAAGGGCTCGAAATGATGACCTTGCGACTGATGCGGCAGGCGCTGCCTCCCATCATCTACAGCAACGCTAGGATCGTGGGGGCCGACCGTCGAGAGCGGCCGCTGCTTTCTGCGCAGCGATGCGCACTGTCCAGCGACTCAACGCTTTATATTGGGGATTGGGCAAGAATGAATAGCATTCCCGCCGAAGGCTTGGGAATTCGGGCCTATAAGAAGATAACTGACAACAAAAAGTTACTTCCTGAGGCTCAGCATCGCGCTCGGATCGAAGCAGTCATCTCCGGACAAGAGCTCGATCGCTACGGCCTTTCGGACCTCGACTCCCTGGATGGCTTCCAGTTTGAACGCTTGACGAGCCTGTTTCGCTTCGCGACACCGATGCCGGGACGGCTCGCCGCCCTCTATGCGGAACACGGTCATCCTGGGCATCTCTACTACCGCCAGCGTGGAGTCGATGAAACGGCCCCTGCATGCATCATCAACCACCTCGGCCGACGGGACAGTCGAGGTAGATGGCGCTCAAAGAGCAAAGTGCTCAGCATAGAGCCCGCGCTCACCGAAGTCGCCCGAGACCAGCTTCGGAAGCTGACAGGAAGGTTCAACGCTGGTTGCTCCGTGAGCATGCCGTTGAGCAAGAATTCGAGGCGCTGACAGTCACTATTCTTTACCTTCTCTGTCAGCTTGCCCCCGATTTCCGCCGCGCTAACGCATGCGCCGTTCCCCAGGAGGGGTTAGTCGAGGCATGACAGCTACCTCTAGGCGGTTGCATTATTCGGCCAGAGTGCATTCCCATTGTCATGGCGTGGGCTTCCCGTCGGCCTGCGGCACGTCGAGCGCGCGTTTGCAAGCTCGTTCTGCTTGCCCGAACCGGTGTGCCGTTGCCCTCGCGATGCGCGAGAGTCCACCACGGGCTAAGTGCACGTTCGTGAGTTGGAAGCGCAGATCGAGTCGAGCAAGCAATTAGCGAATGCCACATCGTCTCCGCCGCGCCCCGAAGACGCTGACGACGACAAGCACCTCAGAAACCCTCTACACCACGAACCGCGTGTCTCTCCCCTTCGACTCGGTTCGAAGCGATCGGAAACATCGTCGTTTCTCGGTGTGGTTGTGATGTGCCTATTCTGCGCATCGAACCGTGGCGGCTATAAATTACTGGCTACTGTCCGGTGTCGCCGCGCGCCCCGGATGCGCTTTTCATCTTCGCAAGAAATTCGTTGCGTATTGCCCACTCAGGAAAAGGAGCCTTACTGCTTGCGGTAGGCCACCTTGCAGCCTCCATCCATCATGTCCTCGTAGACGCTGCCCGGAGGCGCGCTCACCTTGCTGAACTGCTCATTGGTAAGGATCAGGCGACCATTGCCGTCATAGATTGCCATGCTGTCGATGCCGACGAACGGCGCACCGCACCGGTAGTCCAGGTGAATAACGCTTGCTTTGGCGTTTTGGTGCTCTGCGTCGGGCACAGGTAGGACATATTTGACCCACATGGCCACGCCATCGGTCCCGGATCGCCTTACCGAGTTGGCGTCCACATACCACGCAATTTTGGACGTCTTCGACCACTCGACCCATGCCGGCTCAGCGATTGCCTGCGCGCTCGCGAGCACAAGCACGCACGCCGTTAAGATTCTTTTCACCGCTAACTCCTCTCAGGTATTCACGCTTGCTTATCGGCATCTTCTGCCTGATCTTTAATCACCAACTACCCTCCAGCAATTCGGTTTCCGTCGCCTCGCGCTCGACTTCCACTCAGCACTCGTCGTCATTCTCCTGATTCAGTGGATTGCTCGGGTGCGTGCAGGTGCTGCACGGCGCTGAGATAAAGCAGGAGCAACTGTAATTGCGGTAGAGCCCCTCGAATTCGTCGCGCTCGGCCTGCGCCTCGTCGGTCAGGTGGCGCTCCTTGATCGCCGCCATCATTAAATCCCGGCCATCGGGCTGTCCCCATCTCCGCGATCCTCCGCCGCGTAGTGTGATCCTGCTCGTGCGCGCGCAGTAGCGAACAGGCTTATAGCGACGCTCTCACGGACCGTCATTGTCTCGTCGGGCATCTGCGCGGTGACGAACCGGCGCGCGGGGTAGTGCGTCAACTCGCGATCTTCGGCGCGAATCCAGTCGAGAAAATCGTCACGCATTCCCCGCGCCAATTCATCGCATTCCGTCATCACCAGCTCCCTGCCAGGTCCCCGACGTTGGGGTCCATCCCGCGCACGTCGATCTTGCTATCGCCCACCTTCAACTTGTTGCCGTGCTCGACAAAGAGCGGCCCGCTCGCCCCATCGGGCGCGGGTAACCACTCACAGCCCCCAAAAGCGCACCAACGCGTCCTCGTATGCGTCGTGAAAGTCGCACCGCAGCGCCGGGTCGCGCTCAGGCAATCGCTTCCCTTTTCACGCAGGATTCCTATAGCTTCCAGTCTTGTTTCGGCACTGTGCTTGATGTGCCGCAAGCAAGGTGCGGTTCCCGGTCTACGACGGAAGATCTAGAAGGCGAGCCGCGCCGTTCTCCTGCTCGCTTGGCAGTCGAGCATGGGAACGAGATCCCATGCGTGCTCGACGTCTTGAGCTCTGAGGGATATCACCTCCGGAAGCAACGGGAAACTTGGTGCGCGAACGTCCGCAGGCACCATCGACAACCTGGTTCGACGTCTACGGGTATTTGATCGATGCGATCCACAATCAATTCATCGACGTCATGCCAGTTTCGATGGCCTTCGCAGCCGCCAACGTTATCTTACGGTGAGGGCCTGAAACAAAGTGCGTCTACGACCTGTCGAGTGACACGGGCGCCGCGGGTGTGTCAGCGTGCGAATACACCTGCGCGAATTCCCCAGAGTGGGCAGCCGAACGATTACCTGCGACCAGGACGCGGTTGATGACCTGTCGCAACACGAATGGGGAGTGCCCTCGGATGTGCATCGAATATAGACCGATACTAGAATGGCTTGGCATTGCTGTCTCATGCCGGCATGTTTAGGAAGCGAGTTAATCCGGTAACTCTTTGTAGACCCTTTTTCGGTGGCGCTATGAAGCGAGATCTAGGTGAACTGCCTTCGGAGCTTCGCTCGGTTGTTCCGGAATACGCAGCGGCGCGCTCGGCATTTCGAGCACGCATCCTCCGACTGTGCTTGACGATATTAATCGTAGTTGTCTTGTGCCTTCAATACTACGACACGCTTGTCTCGGTCTGGAATTGGTATGTCGCGAACCGGGAGGCGATCGTTCCACTTTTGACAGGGCTTGGTGGAATGATCGCGCTTTGGGTCGCATTTGGGCAGTTCAAAACGGCCAGGCTACGCCATGAAGAACAGACCCATGCGGACTTACAACGACGGATCATCGAAAGCTTCAGTAAAGCCATCGAGCAACTTGGTAGCGATAAGATTGAAGTGAGGATAGGTGGTGTGTATACGCTGGAGCGCATTTCGAAGGAAGGGCCGCTCGACTATTGGAACGTGATGGAGACGCTGACTGCGTTTGTCAGAGAGCGCGCCCGATGGAACGAGCCGAATAACGAAACTCTGATCCTAAATCATCGTGATTTTCAAGAGACGGGGATGCCATCCGATATTCAAGCGATCATGACTGTTCTGGGTCGGCGAAGTAACGAGATGCAGCGACTTGAAGTGGCAATGAACTGGATCCTTGATCTGCGTAGTGTGGACTTACGTGGTGTCGACTTGCATGAGGCCGAGCTTGGGAGAGTCGTATTAATGCATGCACACCTAGAGGGGGCAAACCTGTTCAAAGCGAATCTTGAAGGCTCTATTCTTGCCTTTTCTCATCTAAGCGGTGCGCGCTTGGAAGGTGCGTCTTTCCACGGTGCGATTTTGAATTCGGCAGATCTCTCAAACACTTTCGGAGTCGAATACGATCAATTGAAATATACCAGCGGCGATCCGGCCACAGTCTTACCTGAAGGGCTGGAAAGACCTCATGCTTGGGGCCGCGAAGCAGCGGAACGCAGGCCGGGCAAACGCAAGCAAGACTGAATTAATAGCTTTATTTCAGATTCGGGCAACTGCATCGATAAAGTCGCGCTAAGTTATTGAACTCAATCAACAATATTGTATTTTGGGAACATGCCTTTTTGCGCGATCAATTCACAGTCAATTCAGTCCGCCCGAGATAAGCCCGATCCGCATAGAAAACGGCCCGGGCGCTCCGCGCTGTCAGCAATACCGAGGAAACCGCAGACCGTAACGAGCCCAACGCCGAGCGGTCGCTCAAGCACACGAGCGTCGACTAAGACAGTGAAAAAATTGCGCAAGAAAAAAGGGCAGGCGTAAAAACCTCCGAGTCGGGCCGAAATCCGTTAGCGATAATCAGATGCAGAACCACATCACACCAGGCGTATGATCATCGCGATATTGCGAGATGTTCCCGGTTACGAGGGCGTCTATCAGGCAAGTAATCGGGCAGCATAAGATCACAGGACCGTCGTTGCAAATTCGACGGAGCGCTTCTCAACGGAAGGCAGTTCAAGCTCGCGCCCCGCAAACGATGGCTATTTGTTCCTAGAGCTATCGATAGACGGAAAAGGAGTCAGGAGATACGTCCATCAACTTGTCATGGGGCGTTCGTAGGACCTCATCAATCTGGCACGCAGGTCTGCCATACATATGACTCGCGCCCGGCAAACAATCGGCTTGGCAATCTGAGATACGACACGCCGGTAGAAAACGCGGAGGACAGGTATAGACATGGCTCGCTCCAAATGCCTAGTCCACGGATTCCAGAACATAGGGGGAAGCTCACGGTGAAACAACGACAAGCAATACGATGACGAGGAGCTAACGTGGAAACAGGCATGTCACTCGCAAGGGGAGTTCAAAGTGTCACAACCTAGAATCAGACAGATAATGCTCGGGAAATAGACACTTGCGCAGTGTTCTACGTATAAGTTTTTATCCGGCCGAGCTCGTTCCCCGTCCTTCAATCGTCTCTTGTCTGAAATTTCTTATAGGGCGCTCCGCTCCGGTCATCGCTTACCTGCTCGCATAGCCCCTAGCAGGACCCCGTTCATTTGATGCAGTGAAATTGGGCACAGCAAGGGCAAGGTAATAGCAACGCTTCCATGTGGGCGCTACTCGCGCTCCGGACCGCGGCTGTCAGCCGCGATCGCCTCCATCGTTGCTACCAGTGTCGCCAGCAAGTCGGGGTGGTGCCGTCGCAGATGTTCATGGATTGTCTCGTTTCGCAGTAGTCGCGTAGTGAAGCCCTTGGCGACGACTAGCGTGAGCATCGTGTCTCCGATGCTCTCCTCGGCCGCTTGGCTGTCCAGGTTCAGCCGCTCCATCTCCCTTTCCATTCGCGCGAGGTCCTCTTGCGAGATCTCGCCGCCCTTCTTCGCTTTCGCAGGCTCCGTCAATGCATCGGGGCGCGTGGTCGCCAGAAGCATCCCAGCGTAGCTCGCCGTGAAGCGATTCGCCGCGATCATCATTTCGCAGGCTTCGATTTGCCGCATCGGTTTCATCTTTTTCAAGATCGAGAAAACTCGTGGAATCACCATGCGGTCTTTAAGCAAAGAGACCGCCTCGGGAGCGATGCCGTCGAGCAAGTGAATTTTCTCCCGAACGCGTTTTACGTCCATTTGCAACGTCGCCGCGATGCGCTCTTCCGAAGCTCCCTTGGCCAGAGCCGCCCGGATCATTCGATGATCGTGAACGGCTGTGCTCCGGTTGATGTGACGATTAAAAGTGTAGCTCTCGTCATCAGACGAGACCATGCACGGCGCGGTTTGTCTTTTCAATTCTTTGAGCGCTTCAAGCCGAAGGCGCCCGTCAAGCAGGTAATATTCGCCCGCGTTCTCAGCCGATCGAAAAACAGCCAAAGGCTCAATCACGCCCAGCTCTCGCACGGAGCTAAGAATGGTCCGAAACTTCGGCGTCGACAAGATTCGCGGCCCCAGGGGCGCGCTCATATGGATGAGGGCGATGGGGACTTCAATGATTTGCCGCTCAAAACCGTGCTTGACGCCGCTCATGGCAGTAGATCCTCGGGGATGCGGCTTGCAAGAGCTTGCGGGATGTCTTTGATCCCTTCTGCTCGGAGCAGGGTGCGGAAGTGCTCGTCCGCAAGTAGCCTTCGAAACGTCGATGTAATCATCAGAAGCCGCTGCTCTTGAAACGCCGCGTTTTGGACGATCCGCCTTTGACGTCGAACCTCGGTTTGATAGGTTCGAAGCAATTTTTGTGGGGTGGGCGGGTCCTTGGGCATCGGTTTCTTGGAGTGGTAGGCCTTCCCAATCGCTTCCCGCTTGCTTATCAGCTTTCGCACCTTGATGAGTTGGTCGCCTTTCAGCGTCCCGCTCTCATAAGCGGCGAGCATCGCGGCTTGGATCTCATCGCTTGACGAGCGCGAGATATCGAGCGCCACCCACATTGGGATTTGTTTTTTCTCGACGGCACGAAGCAGCCTTTGCTCGCCCTTCTCCAACAAGTGCAGGATGTTGTTGATGTAGCTCGAATCCAAATTGGTCTTCTTCGCGATTTGCTCGCTTGTATATCCGCGATCTCTGAGGATCTGCAAGCCGCTGAGAAGCTCCTCCGTCGTGTGGCGTCTCCTTGCGATGTTTTCCGTCAGACTGATGAGAAATCGCTCTACTCGATCCGCCTCGACCACGCAACACGGGATCATGGTCTCGCCAAGCGATTTCAGCGCCTCAAATCGCCCTTGACCGCACAGCACCTCGTGCCACGGGCCGCCCTCGTCGTTGCCCCCGAAAGCCACGGTGATTGGGCGCTTCAAGCCGACCGTGGCGATATTCTCCACGAGTTGAGCGAAGAAAAGGCTGTTGCGAGTGCGCGGATTCAGGACCCGAAGGCGCCCCGCCGGTAATAAGGTGATCAGTTCCTCACGGGGCAGCGTGGCCCCCAACTCTTGGGTTTCATCATCCATAAGACGCTCCTCGCAAAGGCGCTCTTCGCCCCAGATAGGCCAACATCTCCATGTCGTCAAAGCGATACGCCTCCAAGCTGCGCTCATTATGTTCGCCGATGCGCAGCATCGATTCGCCCATGCCCCATGCCGGCAAGAGGTAGTAGTCGCGGATGGCTTGAGCGTCCGGCTCCATTCGGACGGCGACGGTGAGATCGGGCCGTAGCGCGTGGTCCAGCCGAACAATCCACCGCAGGCCGCCGCCAGACGTGGCGCGGCATCGGCAGAGGACCAGTGAGGACTTGAACTCGGCGTTGACCCACAGAAGGCCTGTATCCGCGTCCGCCTCAATAGACGCCCCAGCGGCGAGCATTGCCTCTTTTGCCCGCCGGACAATTTCGGGATGCATCACCCGCAAGCGTCGGTTGATCTCGACATACTGGTAGTCGCGGTCCGGGCGATAGCCGATGAGCGAATACGTTCGCAGCAGGCTTCCAAACCGGCCGCGAAATGCGCTGCTCGACGGGCAGCCCGGCGTCTCGTCGATGACTATTCCAGAAAGATAGCCGTGCTCTCGAAGCGCGCGCCGCAGGGCGTCGAGCATGTCGGAGTCGCTTAGCCGGTAAGAACGCGCAAGGATCATTTGGCGGGCCGCATCGAACAGGATCTGATCGACAATTGGCTCGAAAGCGTTGTCCTTTCTCACCCATTCGGCAGGCGGGTTCTTCACTCGCTCTTGTTTGAGCTTATAGGAAACGCGATTCCAAACGTTGTGCCCTGCATACTTTTCATTAATCAAGATCTGATGCACTGTGCCGCGTGTCCACATAGCCCCTCTGTCCGTGAGCACCCCTGAGGCGTTCAGAGTATGGGCAATCTCGCTCTCGACGCGGCCGTCCTCGACGAATGCGCGGTAGATCTCCCGCACTGTAGCCACCTCTTGCGCTGGACCGGGGCGCAGAATCACTCGATCGGTTTGAATGGACTTGTGCTTGCCGGCAGCGAGTTCCGTCACTTCTCCGGCGTGATCGACAATCGCTCTGCGGAGCCCATATCCAGCCTGCCCCCCTTGGCGGTAGCCGTTTTTGATCAAGCGCGTTTGCCCCGCGTGGACCTTTACACTGAGCTCGCGGCTGTATTCGCCGGCCATCGAGCGCTTGAGGCTCTTGATGATGCTGCTAACCGGCGAGCCGTCATTTTCAAATTGCTCCGCGCAATAAAGGACGCGAACGCCTCGCTGCTTGCATCGAATCTCGTAGCTCGCGCTTTCGTCCGGATCTTGGAAACGTCCCCAGCGGCTCACGTCATAGACCAAAACGAAGTCGTAGTCGGCCCGCCCGCATTCCACGTCCTGAAGCAGCGCTTTCAAGCCCTCGCGCCCGTCGAGCCGCAGCCCGCTTTTGCCCTCGTCGGCGTAGATTCTCACGATGTCGAGATTGCGCAGCTCGGCGAACGCGTTAATAACCTCACGTTGATTCTCGGTGGAGTATTGCTGGTGCTCTGTCGACATGCGCACATACGCGGCCGCGCGCGCTCGCCCAGCGTGTTCGTCGTTTGTCTTTCGTTCGCGCGCGGGCCAAATCACGCTTTGCCTCCTTCGCTCGGAGAGCGGCACCGCCGAACCCGGCGACGCGCCAAGTCATTGTTTGATCCTTCTGTTCGGAAACTATACGATTGGAGGCGAGAAAGATGTTGCCGGAAAACCGCAAGAACTTGCGCGACGATCAGCCGGTCGGCGCTGAATACCCCCTCGCTATCGCGATGGCTTTGAAGTCAGAATTCAAGAATTCCGCGAATGCGGTCAAAATCGCGGCGCGTTGGACTGGAGCCAGCGAGCGAACCGCTCAAAACTGGTTGAACGCGACCCGTGGCCCGAAAGGCGAGCATCTTCTCGCCTTGGCGCGGCATTCGAAGGCCGTGCACGCCGCTTGTTTGATCATGGCTGGACGAGCTGACGGCGTGGAGCGAGACGTGGACGCCTGCATTGAGCTCCTTTCGAGAGCTATACATTTGCTTTCTGGCAACGGACATCGCTAATGCCCGCGCTTCGTCGTGCGACGTGGCACGCTGTCTGATACCACCCAGAGGCTCCGGGCTTCTTGGGCCGATCCAAAACTGGCTTGGCCGAATCCCCGTTTGAAGCCGTGGGTTCACCCGTGGCACAACCACGCGGGCTGTCAGAGCGATCTCGCCACTTACTCCGGTCTATCAGGTGGTGACAAACTTCCTTACCCTGGATCGCTATGAGGCCATTTCCCGGCTGATCGTCATATACCGCATCACCGTTTCAAACGTTCTATGCGCTGGGCGCAGCGTCAATCCTCGCCTGTCGCTGCGCGCCCTTGACGCGTTCGCGGCGATGGCGCGCCGTGCCTATGTAGGACGCATGCGTCAGGCCATAGTCCAGCTTCGTGATGTCTTCGAGCAGGCGCGACAGCGGAAACATCTCATTGATGTCCGCCGGCCGGTAATGCTTATTGTTGACGTCGCGCGACGCGTGACCGACGAGTCGCTCCCTTCGCTCCTGCGTCACACCGGCGTGCCGAAGCTTGCTGTTGGCGGTGTCGCGTAGCGAGTGAAAAACCTTCGTGCCGCGCCCCGTCCATTTGTTGGTGGTCGCATCGAACGTTTCGGACTTCGAGGTCACTCCCAGCCTGCGGCGGTAGCCCGTGAAGAACTCCGACGGGTCGGCGCCGAAGCTGTCCTTCGCTTTATTTGTGCGTGTGAGGTCGGGAAATAGCCGGTCGTAACCCTCCGCCTTGACCTCGGCATGGTAACGAAGCAACCCAATCCCTATGAGCACCGGGTGGATTGGCACTGCGCGCGTAGCGCTTTCGGACTTTAAATGCTTTCTCAAGTCGTCGTCGTTGATATCGATGAGCCAAACGCCATCTTGCTCCCGGATGTCGCACAGGTGCAATTGCGCGATCTCGGTGATCCGCGCGCCCGTGTAGAGGCCGATCAGCGGAATCCAGAACTGCGACGCCTTGACGAAGGTTCCGTCTTGGTAATCCTCGGATTCAAAAAGACGCTTGAGATCGTCGTCGGAGAAAGGTTCATAGCCTCCGGTCGACTTCTTCGCCGGCATCTTGAGAATGCCGGCCAGATCGTCCCGAACGTATTGCTCGATCCGCGCCCATCGCAGGATTGAGCCGATATGCTCGAAATACTTCGCCTTCTTCGCCTGGCTGAAATCGGGCCGTCCGAGTATCGTCTGCTTGAACGTCCGGATGACTCCCGCGTCAAGCGACCCGTCGGCGACGTCTCCAACACACGCGATGAATTCCCTGACGATGGGACCGTAACGGTAGAGACGGTCGGACTCTGGGTCACGCCATTCCCCGGCGCCCTCCTTGAAGCGGCAGAACGCCTCGAACAGCCGCGAAAAGGGCACGCCCGCAGCGCGAGCCTTCACGGGAGACGTGTTGATAGGTGCCGTTGCGTCGCCCGCCTTGGTCATCTCGGCGGCGACGAAGGGCCGGGCCTTCTGCACCGCTTCCAGCACGCGGCCGTGCTCGGCCGTCATCCGGAACTGCTCGGATTTTATTGCGGAAATCCGGGATTCCTGCTCCTCGCGCTGCTCCATGTGGTGCGCTGTGATCTTTCGCTGATCGAGCAACGCCCGCAGCGCCTTGTATGCTTCCCCGTTCATGTCGTGCCTACCGCCTTCTCTGAGATCTGAAAATAGACGCTGCAGCGTGATCCTGAGGGTCTGCGCCCTGTCGGCAGCGAGCCGAACGCTGGCGCTCCCCAGACTGCGATAGATCTCGGCCTGCCCCACAATAGGACGCAGGTCTGGTGGCACGGTCAGCCGGAAATAGAGCATGCCGTGGCGGTTGCGGTGCAGATAGGCGGGGAGTCTGAAGGACATGGGCCGGCTCGGTTTGGGACACCTGTTCGGGACACCCAAGCCAAGACCGGCGACATCTGGGCAAGATTGCCTTGCCCATCAATGAGATTGAATCTGTTGGTGGAGAGGAGGAGGATCGAACTCCCGACCTTCGCATTGCGAACGCGACGCTCTCCCAGCTGAGCTACCCCCCCAACGAACGCAGATTGTATCACAGCCAAATCGCCCACAGGCAAGCCTTCGGACGATTCCACTCGCGCCTACTTCTCCGGCGCTCCCGCCAGGATCCATCCGACGACTGCCTTGATATCCGTATCGTTCATCCGGGGATGCGATGGCATCGGAATGGACCCCCACACGCCTGCGCCGCCATTCTTCACCTTCTTCTCGAGCTTCGCGCTCGCCTGCGGATCGCCCTTGTACTTCTCGGCGACCTGCTGAAACGACGGACCCACAAGCTTGCGATCGATCGCATGACACCCCATGCACGCATTGCTTCGCGCGATCACGATGGCACTCGCGGATGACACGGACTGCTCTGCGGCAGACACACCAAAAGACGCGGCGACGATCACCGCGCCGAAAATCACACGCACCATACTCATTTCGCCGCGGGAGCCCGGTTAGGATTGCCCGGATGCACGTCTGAGTTCTTCACCGGCGCGGGCGACTGCATATCGAGCGGACGCGACGTCACGCCCGAATCGGGCACCGTGCCGACCGTCGCGTCAGCGGCAGCGGGCGAGCTTGCCGCCGACACCGCGCTCGCATCGGATGCGGCCGCGGCCTCCAGCGCTCGCGCCTCTTCAGGCTTGATGTACTGGAACACCTTCACGACCTGCTCCACGCCCGGCACGCGCGCGGTGACATCGGCGCCATGCGCGCCCT
Organism: Caballeronia turbans; assembly: GCA_001544655.2. GTDB lineage: Bacteria > Pseudomonadota > Gammaproteobacteria > Burkholderiales > Burkholderiaceae > Caballeronia > Caballeronia turbans. Next base: position 161,931 of record FCOD02000003.1, on the reverse strand, counting down.
CGTCCGGCGTGACGAGACCCATCAGATAGACGACGCTGCGCTCACACACCACCTTGTAGTAATTCGCGCGCAAGTCCTTTTCGCCGACCATCGCGGTCTTCACACGGGTTTCGAGATAGGAGTCGTTCGCACGCGACGAGATCGAACTCGCGCCCTGAATCGACAGTTCGTTGACGATGCTGCCCACGTTATTGATATCGCGCACGACGGCCTCGGCCTTCTGCTTCGACGCTTCGTCGGGCACCTCACCGGTCAGCAGCACGCGCCGGTTGAACACGGTCACGTTGACATGCGCCGTATCGGGCAGGTTCTCGTTGATCCGCGAAAGCGCCTTCACCTGAATCTCGCGGTCTTCGGTCTGCGCACCGAGCGTGCGGCGATCCGTGGCGATCAACGTGCCGCCAGCCGCCGCGCCGACGACCGCGAGCGCGCAGCCCTGCAACGTCAATGCGACTCCCGACAACATGCTCACCACGAGCGTGGCTTGGGCCAGCGTCGCCTTGACGCGTGTCTTGTTCATCAACTCCGTTCCCCCTTTCAGTTTCAGTCGTCGCCGAGCAACATCGCATCGATGCCGTCGCACAGACAGTGAATGGTCAGCAGATGGACTTCCTGGATGCGCGCCGTTCGATCGGACGGCACGCAGATGTGAATATCGGTTTCGGCAAGTACGTCGGACATCGCACCCCCGCCCTTGCCGGACAAGGCAATCACGATCATCTCGCGGTCATGCGCTTCCTGAATCGCCGCGAGCACGTTGACCGAGTTGCCCGACGTGCTGATCGCGAGCAGCACATCGCCCGATTGACCGAGCGCGCGGACCTGGTTCGAGAAGATCTGCTCGAACGCATAGTCGTTGCCGATGGCCGTGATGATCGATGTATCCGTCGTCAACGCGATGGCCGGCAAGCCAGGGCGCTCGCGCTCGAAGCGGCCGATCAACTGCGCGGCGAAGCGTTGCGCATCGGCAGCCGAGCCGCCGTTGCCGCAGACGAGAATCTTGTTACCGTTGGCAAGTGCGCCGAAAAGCGTGTCGACAGCCGCCGCGATCGGAACCGCCAGCGCATCGAGTGCTTCGAGTTTGAGTGCCGCGCTGTCGCGGAATTGCTGTTGAATACGTTCGACTGACATCGACTCTCGATCATCGGCCGCGGCGCGCGGCGGTATGTGGCTTGAACGCTCAAAGCGTCGGTTGTTGCGCAGTTTACCGCATGCATCATGCAACGAACCTCGCTCATGCCTCGTCGGCGCGAAACGCATCGGGCAGCCAATGCACGCGACCCGCATCGAACGCGACGACATCGAAGCGGCACGCCGGCAACGCGCCGCGCCAGGTCGCGAGGAAATGCTGGGCGGCGTGCACGAGGCGCACACGCTTTCTCGCATCGACACTCGCGGCTGCATTCGCGTAGCGCCTGCTCTTCCTCGCCCGAACTTCGACGAACACGAGCGCGCCACAAGCATCGAGCATCACAAGATCGATCTCGCCGCCCCGGCACGTCACATTGCGCGCGACGAGGCGCATGCGCTGCCGCTGCAGAAATTCCAGCGCACGCGACTCGAAAACATCGCCGAGCGTTTTGGACAAGGCTCCTCCCTAAAAGTTGTCGGCGGGCCATGCTAATCGCGCGTGGCAAAATGACGTCCTTTCCTTCAACGCCCGCGCTCATGCTCCAGATCTCCGAACTCGCCGCCGGGCAGCACTATCCGACAAGCGCGCTCTACGTCGTCGCAACGCCGATCGGCAACGCGGCGGACATCACCGTGCGGGCGCTGCATGTGTTGCAACTCGCGGATCGCATCGCGGCCGAAGACACGCGCAACACCGCGCAACTGCTCGCGCGCTACGGCATCTCGAAGCCCTCGATCGCCGTGCACGAGCACAACGAGCGCGCGGCCGCCGAACGCGTGATCGAGCATCTCAGGAACGGCGAGCGCATCGCGTGCGTATCCGACGCCGGCACGCCCGGCATTTCCGATCCCGGCGCGCGTCTCGTCGACGCCGTGCGCGAAGCCGGGCTGCCGGTCATTCCACTGCCTGGCGCGAGCGCGCTGACGACGGCGCTCTCCGCGGCGGGCGCGTGGGTAAGCGGCTTCTCGTTCATCGGCTTCCTGCCGACGAAGCCGAAGCAGCGCGCCACGCAATTGCGCACGCTCGCGAATCATCCGATGGCGCTGGTGTTCTACGAAGCGCCGCATCGCATCGTGGAGACGACGCGCGCGCTCGGCGAGACGCTCGGCGGCGAGAGGCAACTGCTGATCGCCCGTGAACTGACGAAATTACACGAGAGCCTGCATCGCTGCACCTTGGCCGAAGGGCCAGCGTGGCTGGAAGCCGATGCGAATCGTCAGCGCGGGGAATTCGTTCTGGTGGTGGAAGGCGCGCCCGAAGCGCAAGACGCCGACGACGCGCACGACGCACTGCTCGCGACGCTGCTGGAAGAGTTGTCGGTGAAGAGTGCGGCGCGCATCGCCGCGACGTTGACGGGCGCATCGCGCAACGCGCTGTACGAGCGCGCGCTCAAGCTGGCAAAGCGGCACGAAAGCGCAGACGAATGAAAACGGGCCGTCGCGAGACGGCCCGTCCGGTTCTGCAAGGCGCGGCGTGAGATCAGTTCACGTTGTCGTCGGCAAGCGATTGCGCCTGCTCTTCGCGCGCCGCACGGGCTTCCTGCTGCGTGAGACCTTCGATCTTCACCTTCTGCGTGCCGGCGCCGCGCATGCCGAGCACCGCCGCGGCAGCGTACGACAAGTCGATCACGCGCCCGCGCACATACGGACCGCGGTCGTTGATCTTCACGACCACCGTCTTGTGGTTGGACTCGTTCGTCACGCGCACCCACGACGCCAGCGGCAACGTGCGGTGCGCCGCGGTCATCGCGTTCATGTTGAACTTCTCGCCGCTCGCCGTCTTGCGGCCATGGAACATGCGGCCGTACCACGATGCCTTGCCCTTCTGTTCGAAGCTGCCGGCGTCCGGGCCGGTCGTGATCGGCTCGGCGCTCGAAAGCGACTGAGCCTGGGCCGGCTTGTCGGCCGGCAGGGTGGAAAGATGGGAATCGAACGCGAGCGGCGCCGTCGAGCGGGCATTGCTCGTGCTCAGAGAGTCTGTCTTCTGAGGATTGGCTGCAACATCGCCCGAACCCGGCGCGGCGCAACCGGCCAGCACACCAACTGCTAGCAGGCTTCCGACATGTCGAATAAATCGAGCATTCATAGACGTGTTTACGATAAAAGGAGCAACCGCGCTGCGCTGGTCGGCGCGCGCATGGCTGCTCGAGGCTTTGCCGTGCAAAGCAGAACGCCGCTCGGTCAAGCGAACGGCGAAACTGTGCTCGGATGCGGCGCACTCGTGCCGCAAACGCCCGGTTATTGTTCACGTCTGGCGCAACCTGTCCCCGGCAGCCTGACCAGACCCCACAAGCCGCCATCGAACTTGGCATCAATTCGTGCGCTGAAAACCCTTATGAGCGCAGGAACGGCGGCGTAGGCCCCATCCGGCATGATGGCTGCAAAAACCATCAGACAGACGCGCGGCGTCTGGCCGGACAAGACGTGTGCACCTACTCGAGGTGCTTGAGTTGCAATTGCGAGGCTTTTGGCCCCGGAACAGCGTACTGACAGCGATTGTAAAAACGCACTAGCGTTTCAACCTTCGCCTATTGACGGCATGGTTAAGTCCATGCACAAGTACTGCCATTATACAAAAAAACAGCGGTTCGTCCCGCCGGACCCAACATTTGGTCATTGATTTTCGCTATGACCGTAAGAATTGCCAGTTTGCGGCGGATTCCCAAGTGCTTTCAGCATCACCATTGCATGCGTTCTGGCACCGGTACAATGGACGTTTTTACAGTCCTGCGCGTACCGACGACAGTCATATGAAAGTCATTCTCGTTCCCGTGACGCCCTTTCAGCAGAACTGCTCGATCGTGATCTGCGACGCGACGCGGCGCGCCGCTGTCGTGGACCCGGGCGGTGACATCGAACGCATCATCGAGGAAGTAGAACGGCAGGGCCTGACCGTCGACAAGATTCTCCTGACGCACGGCCACCTCGATCACTGCGGCGGAGCAAAGGCGCTCGCCGACCATTACGGCGTACAAATTGAAGGACCGCACCGTGAAGACGCGTTCTGGATCGACCAGTTGCCCGCGCAGACTCAGCGCTTCGGCTTCTCGAGCGCGGAAGCGTTCACACCGGAACGCTGGCTGGTCGACGGCGACACCGTGCAATTCGGCAACGAGTCGATGGAAGTTTATTTCTGCCCGGGTCACACGCCGGGCCACGTCGTGTTCTTCAGCCGTGAGCACAAGCTCGCGTTCGTCGGCGATGTGCTGTTCGCCGGTTCCGTCGGACGCACGGATTTTCCGCGTGGCAATCACGCTGAACTTATCCGCTCGATCCGCGAGAAGCTGTGGCCGCTCGGCGACGAGGTCACGTTCGTGCCCGGTCACGGCCCGGCATCGACTTTCGGCGAAGAACGGCGCACCAACCCGTTCGTGCGCGACGGAGTGACAGCGTGAACGCGATTCCCGAAATCTACGTCAGCACCGACGTCGAAGCCGATGGCCCGATTCCCGGACCGCATTCCATGCTGAGCTTCGCCTCGGCAGCGTTCACGGCCGACAAGCAACTCATCGGCACTTTTTCGGCCAATCTCGAAACGCTGGAAGGCGCGGCGCCCCATCCGGTCCAGGCCGCATGGTGGAAAACGCAGCCGGACGCGTGGGCCGCGTGCCGCAAGGATTTACAGAAGCCGGAGATCGCGCTGCCGGCTTATGTCGAATGGGTGGAGGCGCTGCCGGGCAAGCCGGTGTTCGTCGCGTATCCGGCGGGCTTCGACTTCACGTATATGTTCTGGTACATGATGCGCTTTGCCGAGCGCTGCCCGTTCTCGTGGTCCGCGCTCGATATCAAGACGCTCGCCTTCGCGATGACCGGCCTGCCGTATCGCAAGGCAATCAAGCCGCGTCTGCCGAAGCATTGGTTCGATGAGCTGCCGCACACGCACGTCGCACTCGACGACGCGATCGAGCAAGGCGCCCTCTTTTGCAACATGCTTGCGGAGCTGCGGGCATCGCAGGCCGCGATGGCTCGGACATCGGCCGAACCGAGCGGCGATGCCGAAGGTAAAACCGCGCAGTCAGGCCAGTGAGTTAGGGAAACTCCCTCAGTGCGGGCGCCTTGCATTGCGTTTCTTTTCTGGCGCCTCTACCATGAGAGTCAAATCGCGACCGAACGGAGGCGCAGTTGACTCTCGATACATTCTCACAAAAAATCCTGCGTCTTCTGCAACTGGACGCACGACGCTCCGTTCAGGAAATTTCCGACCAGGTCGGCTTGTCGAGCACGCCGTGCTGGCGCCGCATCAAGGATATGGAGCAATCGGGCGTCATTCAGCGCTATACGGCGCTGCTCGACCGCGAGAAACTCGGCCTTCACGTCTGCGCGCTCGCGCATATCCATCTCACGCGTCACACCGAAGGCGGCGTCGAGCAGTTCGAGCGGGAAATCGCCACTTGTCCGGAAGTCACCGAGTGCTATAGCACGACCGGCGAATCCGATTACATCCTCAAGATCGTTGCGCCGGATATCAAGGCGTATGACGCGTTCCTGCACGATCGCATCTTCAAGATTCCCGCCGTCGCGCAAGTGCGAACGAGCGTGGTGCTTCGCGAAATCAAGTTCGACACGCAATTGCCGCTCTGAGCGGCGTTTTAGCGTGGCGTATCGATCGCGCGCTTCGTCGCCGAGGCGGGCGCGTAATCCAGCGCTTGTGCGATGTGAATCTCACGCGCTCCGATCTTGCGCCTGAGCGCGTCGAAATCGATCGACTCCAGTTTCGCTGCGGTGTCCGGCGCGCCTGGCGCGGGCAGCATGACATCGACATTGAAGCCGCTGCTCAGGTAATGCAGGTTCAAGCTCTCGACGGGCATTCCGTGTTGTGCGAACGCCGCCCGCACAGCGTCGCTGACGGTTGAACGCAACGGAAAGTTGCCCGGCAGCGGATTGAGTTCATCGAGTTCGGGGTCGACATGAATGAGTGCGTCGATGACCCGCGTGTCGGCCAGCATGTTCGCGCGCGCCGATTCGGCGATGTAGTGGCCTTCCGAAACCGAGATGAGCGGATCGACCAGAATGTGCGCATCGACGATGGCGAGATCGCCCATTTTGCGTGTGCGGAACTCATGGACCTCACGCACGCCGGGCGTGGCCAGCAGAATAGTTCGCAAATCCTCGGTAGTCGTTTGATCGAGCGCGCGATCGGAAAGGTCTTGTAATGCGTCCCACGCAAACGTCCATCCCATCTTGCCGATCATGAAACCGACGAGCGCAGCGGCGATCGGGTCCAAAATGCGGAATCCGGCCAGACTGCCGATTATCCCAAGCGCGACAACCAGCGAAGAAGCGGCATCGGATCGCGCGTGCCACGCATTTGCGACGAGCATCGAGGAGCGCACCCGTTCAGCCGCCCGCAGCATATAGCGAAAGAGCGCTTCCTTGGAAAGGAGCACGATTATCGCAACAGCCAGCGCGCCGACCTTTACCGGCGGAATATCCTGAAGGTTGACGATTCGCGCGCCTGCGCGCCATAGCATTCCGACGCCCACCGCGACGAGTAATCCGCCGAGGAATAATGACGCCACGGTTTCATACCGGCTATGCCCGTAGTTATGATCGACGTCCGGGGCCGCGCCTGCGTGCTTGTTCGCAATCAACACGAGAAAATCCGACACGATGTCGGCAAGCGAATGAACGCCATCCGCAATCAGTGCCTGTGAGTGCGCAACAAAGCCCACGACGAGTTGCGCTGCGGTAAGCCCGCTATTTACCGCGATGCTCGTCCAGGTGGTTCTTCGGGCAACCTCCTGCTTTTCCGCAGCGTGCGTTGTTGAAAGCGGCATGTAATTATGCTCGGTGTACTCGGGCCTTTTCAGATTCCTATTTTATCAGCGGTGCGTCGCGACGCTTTTATGCGTCAACGACAATAGTCCGGAATCGGCCTTGAACACGCCGGCTGCGTGCAGAATAAGTGACCGAAGAGGCCGTTTATGCAACTGCGAAATAAAAAAGCCGCGTGTCGAGACGCGGCTTTTCAGGCACGATCCTGCTCAGCGCTTATTTGCCGATGAGGAAGCTGTCCCGATCCTGTCCGGCGATCCACTTCGGCGGCTTGCCGCGACCGGACCACGTGCTGCCGCTTTCGGGATCACGATATTTCGGCGCCACACCAGAACGGCTGCGCGCCGCCTTCGTACCTTTAGCACCCCGACCGCCAGCCAGTTCCTGAAGCGTGATCCCGTAATCCGCCATTTTCTGCTTGATCTCATTAAGCACTTCGGCGTATTCGCGCGACTTGGCTTCTTCAATCTGGCGTTCGAGAGACTCGCGTTGTGCGAGGAGTTCCTTGTATGACGGCATGGCAATTCCCTAAGTGGTTTGCTGGCTTGCGAATCAACGCGCTCGCTTTCAGTTATCAGTATAGCCTCGGCTGGCACGCAGATTAACACAGTTCTCTTTAACGCGGCATGTGCGAATCGCCACTTAATAAAAAGTTTCGCAACTTTCTTCGTAACATTTGCCGAAAATTCCGAAGTTTGGCGCGGCTGATGATCTGGTGTAAAAAACCCGCTCCTTTGACCTGCCGCCGGCAGCGTGGCATCCGATGAAAACAACGACGATAAGTCAGCCGCAAAGTTTCATGAGATGACAATTTACCCGGTTCATTGAGCCAGTCTGTGCGATCGCCGCGAAATCGGGCCGCAACAAGCCGGATTTATCGCTGTGAAATGTCGCGTTGCCGCTCGAAACAATCCTTTAGCGCCGCTTTCAATTCCTCGTTCGTCTGTTTCGGGTAATCGAATGTAAAACGATTGCGCGTACCGGTAAGTAGCAAATCGCAGCCGTACCGGTCCACCCCCAATAAGCGGAGATTCTCCGGGCGGCTCGCGAAAGCATCAAAATATTCCCATAACGACGATTCGTCTGCCGCGCTAACCGGTGGCAGCGCATCGAGTTCTTCGCCGGCGAGCCATCCCATCGCGCTGAATCCGCCGATATACCGCATGCGTTCCACCGACATCACCCAGAAAGAGAAATCGCCGAGTTCCAGATAACGCGCCGCATCCGGGTGATACCGCAGATAACGGCGCGCGAGTTCGGCGCCCTCCTCCGGGCTCGCGGGCGCGAAGCTGCCGAGCATCGTCAGGCGTTGACCGTCCAGCACGCCGCCGTCCGCCGGATGTGCGACCAGAAACCCGGCGCGCGCATCGGCGTGAAGATTGCGCGTGTGCTCGGCAAGATGGCTGATCAGCAGCATCGGCACGTGACGAGCGGTGGGCGCGAACGGCAGCGCTGTCGGATAGGGAAAGCCGCGCGGCTCGCGCGAATGCGTGGCGAGCGTGCCTTCGGACATGCGATGCAGCAAATGAAGCGGCGCTTGCGGTGGAATGTTCATGCAGGTCTCGTTCGTTCGTCGATTCGTCGAACGATGGTAATGCAGCGCATCCCAGCGTGTCGCCTGGCCGTTCGATAGAATCGAAAGCCTTCGCGTCCGATGGCATCATGCCCGGTCACGCTCTCGTTTCGCGCAAGCTGTTTCGCGCAACTTTCAAAACGGTTCCTCTCGTGTCCGACTCGACTACCGCCTCCGCCGCCTGCGAAATCAATCCGACGCTCGCGCTGCATCGCAGCCTTCCGCATGCCACGCGCGTCCGTGCACGCTACGCGACGATGGCCGTCTTCTTCATCGCGGGCATGATGTACGCGTCGTGGGGCGTGCACGTGCCGACCGTGCGCGACAAGTTCGCGCTCAGCCCGGGCATGCTGTCGTTTGCACTGCTCGCCGTCGCGGGCGGTTCGATCTTTGCGATGCTCACGGCCGGATCGTGGATCGCGCGCGCCGGCACGCGCACCGCCTGCCTGGCGGGCGGCATCACGATGATGCTATGCGGCTCGCTGATCCTGGTGACGCCTTCGTATTGGCTGCTCCTGATCGTGCTTGCGATCTTCGGCTTCGGCATGGCGACGCTCGATGTCGCGATGAACGCCGAAGCGAGCGCGGTCGAACAGGCATTGGGGCGCCCGATCATGTCGTCGCTGCACGGCATGTTCAGCATCGGCGGGATGGCGGGCGCGGCAGTCGGCGGCGCGCTGCTCGCGCACGGGCTCTCACCCGCCGCACATCTCGCGCTCGCATCGGGCGTGAGCCTCATCGTCCTGCTCGTTTCGATGCCCGCCGTGTTACCGCATGTTCCTCATCACGACGAGCACGCAAAGGCGTCGTCGTCGAACCGCTGGCGCTCGGGCGCGCTGTGGGCGCTCGGCGGCCTGGCGCTGATTGCGCTGATCGCGGAAGGCGCGATGTACGACTGGGCCACCGTCTATATGCGCGATGTCGTCGAGGCCACGCCGTCGGTGTCGAGCGCGGCCTACGCGGCGTTCTCCGGCGGCATGGCGGCCGGGCGCTTCGGCGGCGACGCGGTGCGCGCGCGTTTCGGTGCGCCGCAACTGATCTTCGGAAGCGCGGGTCTCGCGTTCATCGGCATGGTGATGGCGCTCGTGTTGCCGAACACCATCGCCACGATGACCGGATTCACGCTGATGGGCCTCGGTCTCGCGAACATGATGCCTGTGCTGTTCGCGGCGGCGGCGCGCGTCGAAGGCGTCACCGCGGCCGAAGGACTCGCGCAGGTCGCGGGCCTCGCGTACTTCGGCTTGCTGCTCGGGCCGGTGCTGATCGGCGGGGTCGCGCAGATCAGCACGCTGCCGATCGGCCTGTGCGTCGTGGCGGCGTGCTGCCTGATCATCACGGTCATCGGGCCGCGCATTCTGAAGCGCTGGAAAATATAAAGCGCGCGGGCCTTTCGGCTCCGCGCGCTTTCCGAGACCGAAGTCCCGCGTCGATTACATCTTCACGACGTCGAGCAGCGTCTTCTTGCCGCCCTTGTAGTTGTACAGCGAGATCACGCCGTGCTTCAGGTCGCCCTTCGAATCGAAGGTCGTCTGGCCGATCACGCCCTTGTAGTCCGTGTTCGGCATCGCGGCAACGATCTTGGCCGGATCGGTCGAGTTGGCGCGCTTCATCGCGTCGACGATGATGTACACCGCGTCATACGTGAACGGCGCGTAGATCTGGATCGGCTGGCCGAAGCGCTTCTGGAACTTGTCCGCGAACTGCTTGCCGCCGTCCATCTTCTCGAGCGCCATGCCCGCTTCCGAGCACACGACGTTGTCGGTCGCGTCGCCGGCCAGATCCGACAGCTTTTCGGTACAGACGCCGTCGCCCGCGAGGACCTTCGCGCGCAGGCCGAGCTGCTTGGCTTGCTTGGCGAACGGGCCGCCGGTCGCGTCCATGCCGCCGTACATCACGGCGTCGGGGTTTTCGCCCTTGATCTTGGTCAGAATGGCGCGGAAGTCGACAGCCTTGTCGTTCGTCGCGTCATGCGAGATCACCTTCAGGCCGAGCGACTTGGCGGTCTTCTCGAATTCGTTCGCGAGACCCTGGCCGTAAGCGGTCGAATCGTCGACGACGGCAACCGTCTTCACCTTCAGATTTTTCGCCGCGTAGTTGGCGAGCGCCGGGCCTTGCTGCGCATCGGTCGCGACGACGCGATACGTCGTCTTGAAGCCTTGCTGCGTGTAGGTCGGGTTCGTCGCCGACGGGGAGATCTGGACGATGCCCGCGTCGCTGTAAATCTTCGAAGCCGGAATAGACGTACCGGAGTTCAAGTGACCGACGACGCCGACGACCTTGTCATCGACCAGCTTCTGCGCCACCTGCGTGGCGGTGCGCGGGTCGGCCGCGTCATCCTGCGCGTCGAGTTCCAGCGTGACCTTCTGGCCGCCGATCGTGAGACCCTTGGCGTTGATCTCTTCGACTGCGAGCCGCGCGCCGTTTTCGTTATCCTTGCCCAGGTGAGCAATGCCGCCGGTCAGCGGAGCGACGTGACCGATCTTGACGACCTGGTCGGCTGCTGCGGACGTTGCCAACGTAGCGAACAGCACGGCTGCAGCGCTGATCGGCAACAGTTTGTGAAGCTTGGTGTTCATGTAAGTCTCCAGTTTCGGTCCCAAAAACAACGTAATCGCCCTGTGCCCCGTCTTTCATCACGATCGCTCAGTCCCGTGGACGACCACGCCGGATGCATCGTCATGCACTTGGCAAGTCCTTCCGGCAGGCCGTTCGTGGCAGCCGCCATCCGCACTGCGCGCAAGTGTAGGGTTGTCAAATTAATTTAGGGAAGTTTTTTAAGATAGTGGTGTCACTACCAATTAACGGCCAGTTGTGATGCGCCGCCGTTTGTGGTGGTGTTCGCGCGAAGACGCCCTGTGCATGCGGGTTTGCGCGACATCGGCGCGCAAAGGTTTGACTGTCATTCAAGTTCGACTGGCACGCGCCGATAATCCCTGCCGGCCGTCATCATTAGCCTGTTCTTTTAAAGCTTCTTTTTAGCTTGCGTTTAGATCGGAGGCTCTAAAAACCGGCTGCGCGTCAAACGGCGTGCCAAGCGCAGGGCGGACGATCAGGGCGACTGAAAGGGAAAGCTGGCAAACTCACCCGGCCAACCTTTTCACATATGCAAGGAGTATCGACGTGACCGTACCCGTGACTTCCCGCTGGATCGACATCCCGGCCGATGGCGACAGCTTCCAAGGCTATCTCGCGCTACCCAGGACAGGCACCGGGCCTGCCGTGATCATCCTGCAGGAGATCTTCGGCGTGAACGGCCACATACGCAGCGTCGCCGATCAATACGCCGCCGATGGCTATGTCGCGCTCGCGCCCGACGTCTTCTGGCGCACGCAGCCGCGCGTCGAGCTGGGCTACGAAGGCGCGGATCGCGAAAAGGCGATGGAACTGCTGCAAAAGACCAAGCTCGACGCCGCTGTCGCCGATGTCGGCGCGGCCGCGGATGCGCTGCGCGCGCTGCCCGAGGTGACGGGCAAGATCGCCGCGATCGGCTATTGCTTCGGCGGCCGGCTCGCGTATCTCGCGGCGGCGCAGGATTCGGTCGATCTGGCGGTGGCCTACTACGGCGGCGGCATTCAGAATGCGCTCGATAAAGCCGATCAGGTCAAAGTGCCGATGCAGTTCCACTACGGCGAACTCGACGCGCACATTCCGCCCGATGCGGTGGATGCCGTGCGCCAGAAGTTCGCCGGCCGCAAGGATTCGGCGCTGCACGTCTACCCGCAAGCCGACCACGGTTTCAACTGCGGCGATCGCGCGTCGTACAACGCCCGGGCGTCAGCGCTCGCGCACGGGCGCACGCTGACCTTCCTCGGCGAGCATCTGTAAAAGCAACTGCATGAGCGAGCGCGCCCGCACGGGGCGCTCGTTATATCAGCGCGGGCAAGCCTTCGACGAGAAGAAAGGCGGCGAGCACACCGAGCAGCGCACCGAATACACGCAGGACGTTGTTCTTGAAATGCGTCGCGCAGGGAATGGCCCCAAGGAACAGCGCGCCAGCGAGCGCCATCGGGATGATCAGGATGAAGTCGCCGATCGTGAAGTACGTCATAGTGCGTCTCCCTTCGTCTTGCTTCTGGCTTTGATCGTCGCGCGGTGAGAAGCTGCATCGACGATTCGAGTATAGGCCGCTCAAGTGGAAGGCGTCGGTGATCTTCGTGCGATGGGAAACCCGAGCGATGCACGAAAGCCTTGCCTGACAAGGCTTGACGCGCGCCCGTTTTTAAGCGAACACGGAAAACCCTTAGCTTCGCTTCTTTTCAACCGGCTTTCGACTCACGCGACCGACGCGCGCTCGCGCCGGTTCAGGTACGTCGCGCCCGCCAGTCCGACGAGCAGCAATCCGCCGATCAGCCCGGCCACGCCCGTCCATCCGAACTCGGTCCAGAAGTGGCCGCCATACGATCCGATCAGGCTCGATCCGATGTAATACGCGAGCAGATAGAGCGCCGCCGCCTGTCCTTTGGCCTGCGCTGCGAGCCGCCCGACCCAGCCGCTCGCGACCGCGTGGCCGGCGAAGAAGCCGAACGTCAGGCACGCGATACCGGCGATGATTACCGGCAGCGCGTTCGACAGCGTCAGCGCAATGCCGAGCATCATCAGGAAGAGACTCGCGATCAGCACGCGGCCGCGTCCGAAGACATCGGCCATCTTGCCGGACCACGGCGACGCGACGACGCCCGTGAGATACACGGTGAAGATCGCGCCGATCTGCGTCTGATTCAGCTGAAACGGCGCGCCGAGCAGCCGGTAACCGACGTAGTTGTAGAGCGTGACGAAACTGCCCATCAGCACGAAGCCGATGAGGAACAGAAACGGCAAGCCGCCGTGCCGCAAATGGCCGGCAAGCGAGCGCCGATGATGCGCGAACCCGACGCCGCGCCGAGGCTTGAACCGCCGCGACGGCGGCAGGAGCGAACGGAACGCGAGCGTGGCGAGCAAACCCAGCAGCCCGATGCCGCCGATCGCGACGCGCCAGCCGAACAGGTCTGCGAGGATGCCGCTGATCACACGCCCCGCCATCCCGCCGATTGCAGTCCCGCCCACATACAAACCCATCGCGAGACCGAGGCCTTCCGGGTGCACTTCCTCCGCGAGATACGCCATCGCGACGGCGGGCACGCCGCCGAGCGCGAAGCCTTCGAGTGCGCGCACCACGAGTAGCGCGTGCCAATCGGGCAGCACCGCGGCGATGACCGTCAACACCGACGATGCAAGCAGCGAAAGCGTCATCAAACGGTGGCGGCTCCAGCTTTCCGAGACGAATCCCGCGATGAAGATGGCAATCGCGAGCGCCGCCGTGCTCACCGACACCGCAAGCGCGCTGACAGCCGGACTGACGCCGAATGCCTTCGTGAACTCGGGAAGCAACGGCTGCACGCAATACAGCAGCGAGAAAGTCGCGTAGCCGGCGAACAGCAGCGCAAGCGATGCACGCCAGTAGGCGCGCGAGCCGCGTTCGAGATACGGCGCGGCGTCGGCGGCGCGGTTGTCGTTATCGTCGGCGTTCGGGCGCTCGGGCGCCGGTGCAGCATTCACGAATGAAGTCTCCGCTGAAAAACTCTCGACGATACGCCGATCCCTAGGGTTTTGCCTAATACGACACACGCTTTTCGGCGACGATCACCGAGTAATTACTGAGAGTCGTCTGCGATCGGCAACATAACGAGCCAAATGGCGTCGCGCCGACGCATCGCGATGCGCTAAAGTAAGAGCACAATCGTTCATGAAAGCCGCGCATGTCGCGCTTCCCGCAACAAAGACGCGGCGATTGTCTGGTGCACGAGCCGTGAAAAGCCTGTGCTTGGTGAAATATATGACCGGCGTTTTATCCTCAGCCGGCGTTGAAACGGGGATTCATCATGCAAATCGGTTCGATTGTCCGCTCCGTGCATATTGCCGTGCCTCAGGGTGCGCGCGGCATCGTCATGCGCATTCTCGGTGACATGGCGATGGTCGCCTGGTACGCGGGCGAGCCCGGCGTGACCAAGCTGCTCAATACGGAGCCGTTCTTCCTCGAAGACCTGATCGATACGGGCGATGTCGTGCGCCCGTCGAACACGGTCGTTCATTGAACGGCGCCGCATCGTTGATGTAATGATGCCGCCCGCGCGAAGGCGCGGCACAATGCCGGGATGAACCCAATCGATCCCGATTCCCAAGGCGCGCCTGCCGATGACGCGCCGCCCTTCGCCGGCCTCACGCCCGAGCGCGTGCTCGATGCGCTGGACAGCGTGCTGATCCCCGTGGGCACACGCACCGACGGCCGCCTGCTGCCGCTCAACAGCTACGAGAACCGCGTCTATCAAGTGGGCGTCGAAGACGGCGCGCCGGTCGTTGCGAAGTTTTATCGTCCGGAACGCTGGTCGAATACGGCGATCCTCGAAGAACATGCATTCGTCGCCAGTCTCGTCGAACGCGAGATTCCGGCGGTGCCGGCGCGCGTGCTCGAAGGCGCGACGCTGCACGAATTCGACGGTTTCCGCTTCTCGGTTTTCGAGCGCCGCGGCGGACGCGCGCCCGATCTCGACCACACCGATACGCTCGAATGGCTCGGGCGCTTCATCGGGCGCATTCACGCGGTGGGCGGACTCGAGTCTTATCGCGAGCGGCCCACGCTCGATATCGAGACGTTCGGCTACGAACCGCGCGATTTTCTGCTGACGCATGGCTTCATCCCCGCCGATGTGCGCGAAGCCTGGGAAACCGTCGTATCGATGGCGCTCGAAGGCGTCGCGCAATGCTTCGACCGCGCGGGCGACGTGCGGCATCTGCGTCTGCACGGCGACTGTCATCCGAGCAACGTGCTCTGGACCGACGCGGGCCCCCATTTCGTCGATTTCGACGATAGCCGAATGGGTCCGGCGATTCAGGATTTATGGCTGCTGTTGCCCGCCGGACGCGCGGACGCATCGCGCGCGCTCACGGATCTGCTCGCCGGCTACGAAGATTTCTGCGAGTTCGATCAGCGTGAGCTGCATCTGGTGGAAGCCTTGCGCACGCTCCGGCTGATCCACTACTCCGCGTGGCTCGCGCGCCGCTGGAACGATCCCGCGTTTCCGGCCGCCTTTCCCTGGTTCAACACGCAACGCTATTGGGAAGACCGCATCCTCGAATTGCGCGAGCAAGTCGGCGCGATGCAGGAAGGGCCGCTCTGGCCCGTCTGAAATTTTTCGTGACATTCGCGCACTGTCAGGCAATCGCAAAGCATTGAAAAGCGCTTTGCTGCGTGTAATGATAACAATTCTCATTTGCCCGCCTTTCGTCGATCGCCGCGCGTTCGTTCGCGTATAGCCGATCGGGGCGCGGCTTTGCCTGCTAACGCCCGATCTGGAGAGACGCGTGAACGCGCCTGACACCCTCAATCCGCAGCCGCCCGCGACGAGCGGCCCGACGCACTATCGCCCGCATGGACGCCTCATCGACGATGCCGAGCAATTCGCGCGCAAGAACCGCTCGCGCCGCTCGACGTTTCTGAAGTGGCTGCGCAAGGTGCACGGCTGGATCGGCTTGTGGGGCGCGCTGCTCGGCCTGCTGTTCGGCATGACGGGCTTTCTGCTGAATCACCGCGCGCCGCCGCTGCGCATTTCCACGGGCGAGCC
Source organism: Caballeronia turbans (assembly GCA_001544655.2). Lineage (GTDB taxonomy): Bacteria > Pseudomonadota > Gammaproteobacteria > Burkholderiales > Burkholderiaceae > Caballeronia > Caballeronia turbans. The sequence continues at coordinate 145,854 of FCOD02000003.1, read as the reverse complement.
GCAGGTTTCGCAGATGCAGATGCCGCTGCCCGCCGAAGGCTTCAAGACGCCGCGCGACATGGGCGCGTGGCTGAAGAAGGAATTGAAGCTCGATGGCAACCTCGGGCGCACGCGCCGCGAGCCGGCGCATCCGGTCGGCTGGGGCGACAGGAGCACCATGCAGCCGGAGCAATGGTCGGTGATGGTGGCATCTCCCGGCGGCAGCGTGATGGCCGAGTACTGGGTGGGCAACAACTTCGTGTCGGTGAAACGCACGGAAAACACCGTCCTCGCGATGATGACCAACCTGCACAAGGGCGTGGGCCTGAGCGTGGGCTGGGTGCTGCTCATCGACACGTTTGCGGGCAGCATCGTTCTTCTTTCGCTGACCGGCGTGTTGCTGTGGACCGAGTTGAACAAGAAGCGAACGGCGGGCGTGGTGATCGTCGCGGCATCGTTGATCGCGGCGATTGTTTGCGGGTTGATGTGACTTCCGGCTACGCGGCGCGCTTTCCCTTCCCCGGGTTATGCCGCGTGAGCCACAGATAAAGGCCGCTCCCCAGCACCGCGATCGTCAGCACATCGGACGCCGCTCAGAAAATCTTGAGCGGCATTCCGCCCGGCAGCACATCGCCGATCAAAACCTCCCCGGGCATTCGATGCAGACTTCGAGCCAAGGAGGGAAAGGCTTCGCGTCAGCCTATCCGGCCACGCAAACGAGAGATGCGGACCAAGGACGCATCGTCAGGATTTCGTAGTCATTGCGGCGCGCTCAGACGCCGCACACTTCGCCTCTCCCCGCTACCTCGCGCGCCGCCTTCGCGCCTTCGACCTGCAACAGCTCCGGCAACGACACGCCGTTCTTCGCCGCCGTGACCTCCGCGAGAATCGACACGGCAATCTCCGGCGGCGTCCTGCTGCCAATGTAGATGCCCACCGGTCCATGCAGCCGCGCGAGTTCGGCCTCGCTGAGATCGAACTCCTTGAGGCGCTCGCGACGTGCCGCGTTATTGCGCCGCGAACCGAGCGCGCCGACATAGAACGCGGGTGTCTTCAAGGCTTCCATCAACGCGAGATCGTCGAGCTTGGGATCGTGCGTGAGCGCGATCACCGCGCAGCGCTCGTCGAGCTTCATGTCCATGACGGTGTCGTCGGGCATGGTGCGCACGATCGTCGTACCCGGCACGTTCCACTCTTCCGTATATTCCTCGCGCGGATCGCAGACGGTGACCTGATAGTCCAGCCCGACCGCGATGCTGCACAGATACTGCGACAACTGCCCCGCGCCGATCACCAGCATCCGGTAGCGCGGGCCGTGAATCGTCAGAAGCCGCGCGTCGTCGAAAAGCACGCCGTCGGTGGCTTGCGCGGGTTCGAGGTGCACATCGCCCGTCGCCATGTCGAGCGTGCGCGCGACGAGCCTGCCGCTTTCCACCGCCGCGCACAGTTCGGCAATGCCGCTCGACATCGTCAAAGGTTCCAGCACGAGCTGGATCGTGCCGCCGCACGGCAAGCCGAACCGGTGCGCCTCTTCCGCGCTGATGCCGTACTTCACCGCCTCCGGCTTCGTCTGCTCGATGCCCCGTTGCCGCACGCGGTCGATGAGATCGTCCTCGATGCATCCGCCCGACACCGAGCCGACGACGTGACCATCGCCGCGCACGGCGAGCATCGCGCCCTCGGGCCTCGGCGACGAACCCCACGTCTTCACCACCGTCACGAGCAACACGCGATGCCCCTCGTCGAGCCATCGCGCGCTGTTCTTCAGGACTTCGAGATCCACGCTGTCCATGATTTCTTTCCTTTCTCCTGCCCTTCCTGCACTTCTCCGCCGTTTTCGTCGGCGGCGCCTGCACCCTGCGATTCCTGCCCGCCCTGCAACTGCGCGCTGAACCGCTTGAAGAATTCACCCGCAATCTTACGCGCCGCGCCGTCGACAAGCCGCGAGCCGATTTGCGCGAGCTTGCCGCCGACCTGCGCGTGCGCACTGTAGCTGAGCTTCGTCGTGTCGGCTTCGTCGCCGGGTTCGAGGTTCACGGTCGCGCTGCCCTTGCTGAAGCCGGCCGCGCCGCCCTGCCCTTCGAACACGATCGTGTAAGTATGCGGGGCGTCGATATTCGTGAGCTCCATTCTGCCCTTGAAGCGCGCCTTAACCGGCCCGACCGACGCGGTCATCGCGACGTTGTAGGCGTTCTCGCCGTCGGCGTCGATGCTGTCGCAGCCGGGAATGCAGACCTTCAGCATCGACGTGTCGTTGAGCGCTTCCCACGCGCGCGCCTGAGGCACGGGTAACGTGTGTGTTTCGGTCAGTTCCATCGCGGGCCTCCCAAGGGCTTGTGTTGCGACAGGACGGCGAGTTCGCGGCCCACAGCGCCGAGGCTGTCGAGGTTATGGGCCGCGAGCATCGCATCGACGTGCGGCAGGATCGCGCGCACGCCTCGCGCGCGCGGCGTGAAATCGGCGAAGCGCAACAGCGGATTGAGCCACACGAGCCGATGCGCGAAGCGTCTGAGCCGTTGCATCTCGGCATCGAGCACGTCGATGGCTTCGTGATCGAGGCCATCGGTGACGAGCAGCACCGTCGCCCGACCGGCCAGCACACGGCGGGCCCAGCGTCGATTGAACTCCGCGAGCGCCGCGCCGATGCGCGTGCCGCCCGACCAGTCCGCCACCTGTGCCCCGAGCGTCGCGATGGCGACATCGGGATCGCGTTCGCGCAATGCGCGCGTCGCATTGGTCAGGCGCGTGCCGAACAAGAATACCTGGAGACGTTCGCGCGACTGCAATAGCGCGTGACAGAAATAGAGCACGGCACGCGAGTACGCGCTCATCGATCCGGAAATGTCGAGCAGCAAGACGAGCGGCGGCCTGCGCTCGACCGCCGCGCGATACTTCCAAACGGTCCAGTCGCCGCCCGAGCGGACGGCATGGCGCGCGCTCGCCTTGAGGTCGGCGTGCGTGCCGCGCGACGCCGCCTTCAGCCTGCGCGTCGGCTCGGTCGCGAGCGGCATCCGGTGCGCGCGGATCTGATGCCGCAGCGTGCGCCATTCGTCGGCGCTGAGCGTATCGAAGTCGCGATGACTCAGGCGTTCCTGCGAGCTGAACGTGATGCGCGCGTGCGCCTCTTCGGGTTTCGATTCCGACGCCTGCGCTTTCGATGCCGCGGCGCGCGTCGCCAATGCATCGGCTAGACGGTTGTTGCGCTTCGGCGGCGGCAGGCCGCCCCTCACCTTCGGCAGCAACAGCGCGCGCAGCTTGCCTTCCGAGTCGGGATCGCGCCAGAAGAGATCGAATGCGGCGTCGAAGATGTCGCGCTCGTCATTCGCGTGAACGAGAAGGCACGCGAGCGTCGCGCGCACGTCGTCGCGGCGATTCAGATCGACGAGACGCAGCGCGTCGAGCGCATCCACCGCGTGCGCGGGCGACATGCCGAGACCCGCGCCCCGCAGGAGCCTCACGAAATGCACGACATTGCGGGCGAAGGGTTCCATCGTCATGGCGTGGCGGAGAGGCATTGCGCGAGCGTGTCGGCGTCCATGCGCGCGAGATCGTCCTGATACTTGAGCAGCACGCCGAGCGTGTCCTGAACCGATTGCGGATCGAGTTCCGACACCGACAACGCCGCGAGCGCGCGGCACCAGTCGATCGTTTCCGCGACGCCCGGCGCCTTGAACAGATCCAGCGTGCGCAGCGCGTGCACGAACGCGACGGCGCGCTTCTGCAAATCCTGCCCCGCTTCCGGCGCGCGCGCCGCGACGATCGCGAGTTCGACGTCCCGCTCCGGATAACCGATCCATTGATAGAGACAGCGGCGCTTCAGCGCATCGTGGACTTCGCGCGTGCGGTTGGATGTCATTACGACGAGCGGCGGCCGCGCCGCCCGCACGGTGCCGTATTCCGGAATCGATACCTGAAAATCCGACAGCAATTCGAGCAGAAACGCTTCGAACGGCTCGTCGGCGCGGTCGATCTCGTCGATCAGCAAAACGCGGCGCGCATCGGGGTTCGCGGGATCGGGCAGCAGCGCCTGAAGCAACGGACGCTTCAGCAAGAACTCGCCGCGATACAGCGAATCGTTCGAAGGCGTCTCACCCGAGGCCTCCGCGAGCCGCAGCGCCATGATCTGCCGCGGATAGTCCCATTCGTAGAGCGCGCTGGCAGTATCGAGTCCTTCGTAGCATTGCAGACGCAACAGCGTGGTGCCGCACACGCCCGCCGCCGCTTTCGCGAGCTCGGTCTTGCCGACGCCCGGCTCGCCTTCGAGAAACAGCGGCCGCTGCATCCTGAGCGCGAGAAAGAGCGCCGTCGCGAGCTCGCGGTTCGCGAAGTACCGATGCTCGCGCAACCGCGCGAGCGTGTCGTCGATGGAGCCGGGCTCGCCCTGCATCGCGATCAGAAGGACATCGCGCGCTCGATCGCGCGGCCCGCGAGCACCGGAATCAGATGCGCGCGATATTCGGCGCTCGCGTGCATGTCCGAGTTCAGCTCGTCGGGCAGGATCCTGACGCCCCGCGCCGATGCGACCGAAAAGTCCTTCGACAACGCCGCTTCGAGCTCGGCCGGGCGAAACACGGAAGACGCCGCGCCCGTCACGCCGACGCGCACGCCGTCTCCGAACTTCGCGACGAACACGCCGACGAGCGCGAAGTGCGACGCCGGATTGCGAAACTTCTCGTAGCCCGCACGCTCGGCGAGCGGGAACTCGACGGCGGTGATCAACTCGTCGGGTTCGAGCGCGGTCGTGTACATGTCGATGAAGAAATCGTCCGCGCCGATGCGCCTTCTGTCCGTCACGACGGTCGCGTTCAGCGCGAGCACGGCGGACGGATAGCACGCCGCCGGATCGTCATTCGCGAGCGAGCCGCCGATCGTGCCGCGCTCGCGCACCTGCCGGTCGCCGATGCGCCCCGCAAGGTCCGCCAGGCCAGGCAGCGCCTTCTTCACGTCGGCGTTCGATGCGACCTCCGCATGGCAGACCGCGCCGCCGATGGTGAGCGTGCCGCCATCGAGCGTGACGCCTTTCATCGACGCGATGCGCGTCACGTCGATCAGCGCCGACGGCTGCGCGAGGCGCAGGCGCATCGTCGGCAGCAGGCTCTGGCCGCCCGCGAGAAACTTCGCGTCGCCGTTCGCGCCGAGCGCGCCGACCGCCGCCTTCGCTTCGTTCGGCCGTTGATAGTCGAATGAGTACATTTTTCGGGCTCCTCAGGCGTGTTGGGCGTTGTGCATCGCGGTCCAGACGCGGTGCGGCGTCGCGGGCATCTGCAAGTCCTTCACGCCGAGCGGCGTGAGCGCATCGAGAATCGCGTTGATCACGGCCGGCGGCGAGCCGATCGCGCCCGCCTCGCCGCAGCCCTTCACGCCGAGCGGATTGTGCGTGCACGGCGTGCCCTTCGCGGTCTCCACGGTGAAGTTCGGCAGATCGATCGCGTGCGGCATCGCGTAATCCATGAAGGAGCCGGAGAGCAGCTGGCCGGTGCTGTCGTCGTAGACGCAGCGTTCGAGCATCGCCTGGCCGATGCCCTGCCCCAGCCCGCCATGCACCTGCCCTTCGACGATCATCGGGTTGATGACGTTGCCGAAGTCGTCGACCGCCGTGAATTTCTGGATGCGCGTCTCGCCCGTGTCCTGATCGACTTCGACTTCGCACACATACGCGCCCGACGGATAGGTGAAGTTGGTCGGATCGTAGAACGCGTTTTCGTTGAGGCCCGGCTCCATCGTTTCGAGCGGGAAGTTGTGCGGCACGTACGCGGCGAGCGATACATCGACGAACGACTTCGTGCGGTCCGTGCCCGCGACGCTGAATACGCCGTTCTTGAACTCGATGTCCTCCACCGCCGCTTCGAGCAGATGCGCGGCGATCTTCTTCGCCTTCGCTTCGACCTTGTCGAGCGCCTTCATGATCGCCGAGCCGCCAACGGAGATCGAGCGCGAGCCGTATGTGCCCATGCCGAACGGAATGCGGCCGGTGTCGCCGTGAATGATCTCGACGTTATCGATGGAAATGCCGAGCCGGTCCGCGACGACCTGCGCGAACGTCGTTTCGTGCCCTTGTCCGTGGCTGTGCGAGCCGGTGAAGACGGTGACCGAGCCCGTCGGATGGACGCGCACTTCGCCCGCTTCGAAGAGGCCCGCGCGCGCGCCCAGCGCACCCGCCACGTTCGACGGCGCGAGCCCGCAGGCCTCGATGTAGCACGAATAACCGATACCGCGCAGCTTGCCGTTCTTCTTCGATTCTTCCTTGCGCGCCGCGAAGCCTTTCACGTCGGCGAGTTCGAGTGCGCGGTCGAGACACGCGTCGTAGTCGCCCGTGTCGTAGGTGAGGCCGACCGGCGTCGCGTACGGAAACTCGCGGATGAAGTTGCGGCGGCGCAATTCGACCGGGTCGATATTCAGCTCGCGCGCCGCCGTCTCCACGAGGCGCTCGACGACATACGTCGCTTCCGGCCGGCCCGCGCCGCGATAGGCATCGACAGGCACCGTGTTCGTGAACACGGCTTTGACTTCGGCGTAGATCGCGGGCGTCGTGTATTGACCGGCGAGCAGCGTCGCGTAAAGCACGGTCGGAATTGACGATGCGAACGTCGACAGATACGCGCCCATGTTCGCCGTCGTATGCACGCGCATGCCGATGAACTTGCCGTCCTTGTCCAGCGCGAGCTCGGCCTTGGTCACGTGATCGCGGCCATGCGCGTCGGAGAGGAAGGCTTCGGAACGCTCGGCGGTCCACTTGATAGGCCGCCCGACTTTCTTCGACGCCCACGTCAGCGCGACATCTTCCGGATAGAGAAAGATCTTCGAACCGAAGCCGCCGCCTACGTCCGGCGCGATCACGCGCAGTTTCGATTCCGGCAGTTGCAGCACGAACGCCGCCATCAGCAAACGCTCGACGTGCGGATTCTGATTCGCGACGTAGACCGTGTAGCTGTCGTCGTGCTTCGAATAGCTCGCATTGACGGCGCGCGGCTCGATCGCGTTCGGCACGAGGCGCTGGTTCACGATATCGAGCGTCGTCACGTGCGCGGCCTGGGCGAACGCGGCGTCGGTCTTCGCCTTGTCGCCGTGGCCCCAGTTGTAGCAGACGTTGTTCGGCACGCTGTCGTGCACGAGCGGCTGCCCGGCATCCGATGCGCTCGCCGTATCGACGGTCGCGGGCAGTTCGTCGTAATCGACCTCGATCAATTCGAGCGCGTCCTTCGCCTCCTTCACCGATTCCGCGACGACGAGCGCCACCTGATCGCCCACGTGCAACACCTTGTCGTGCGCGATGACGGGATGCGGCGGCTCGTGCATCGGCGAGCCGTCGGTGCTGTGGATGAGCCAGCCGCACGGCAGGCCGCCGACGTTCTCGCCCGCCATATCCTTGCCGGTGAAGATGCCGACCACGCCCGGCGACTTCATCGCCGCTTCGATATCGATGCGCCTGATCTTCGCGTGCGCGTGCGGCGAGCGCAGGAATACGCCGTAGCTTTGCTGCGGCATGACCACGTCGTCGGTGTACTGGCCCGCGCCCGTCAGGAAGCGATAGTCTTCCTTGCGCTTGACGCCGGCGCCGATCAGTTTCTGTTGCTCAGGGGCATTCATCACGGTCTCCTTGCGCCCGGAGTTGGCGCTTTAACGCCTTGCTCGAGCCCGCGCGGGGCGAGAAAGGCGCGATTCATCGTTTCGTAAGGGAGATGGGCGTCGCGTCAGGCGCCGGATTTCATGGCCTGCGCGCCGTGGAGAACGGCTTTCACGATGTTGTGATACCCCGTGCAGCGACACAGATTGCCGTCGAGCTGTTCGCGCACGTCTTCTTCGGAAAGGTCCGGTGATTGCGCGGCCAGCGCGCTCGCGGTCATCACCATGCCCGGCGTACAGAAGCCGCACTGCAAACCGTGACATTCCTTGAAGGCCGCCTGCATCGGATGAAGCTGGCCGTCCTTAGCCATGCCTTCGATGGTCGTCACTGTCATGCCATCCGCCTGCACGGCGAGGATGTTGCACGACTTGATCGCGCGGCCGTCGAGATGAACGGTGCACGCGCCGCACTGCGCGGTGTCGCAGCCGATATGCGTGCCGGTGAGCCTGAGTTGATCGCGGAGGAACTGGACGAGCAGAAGATGCGGTTCGACGGTGGCGGTCACGGGTTTCCCGTTGACCGTCAGGCTGATGCTGAGCGCCATTTTCACTGTCTCCTTTGCGATCAGAGCCGGCGCTTTTGCGCCTCACTCTGATCCCATGCAGTTTCACTGCTGTGGGATGGACCAGCCTTGCGCCACGCACCTGCCTACTGCCGCCGCGAGCGTTCAGCCGGATTGGGTGTTATGTGATTGTGACATCGAGTAAAACACAAATCGGCGGGCGTCGCTATCCGCGCGAACGTCCGTCCCATATTCACGGAATCGCGGCCGCAAAAGCAAAGCGCCGCCTCTCGGGCGGCGCTTTTGCGAAGGACGATGGCGCTCAGTGCGTCACGGTTTCGCGCTTCTTCTGCGCGTTGGCGGCCGACGCGGCGGCACGCGGCGCTTCGAGAGGCGCGCGTCCGAGTACCGAGTGGCGGCGCGAGTACAGGAAGTAGATCGCAAGGCCGATCACGAGCCACACCGCGAACGCGATCCATGTCATCGCCCGGAGATTCATCATCAGGAACAGGCACGAGGCCACGGCGAGAACGGGCACCACGGGCACGCCCGGGCAGCGGAACGCGCGCGGCAGATCCGGATGCGTGCGGCGCAGGATCAGCACGGCGATGGAGACCATCGAGAACGCGGCGAGCGTGCCGATGTTGATCAGCTCGGCGAGCACGTTGAGCGGGACGAGCGCACCGATCAGGCCGAAGAAGATGCCGACCAGCCACGTCGTGAAGAACGGCGTCGCGAAGCGCGGGTGCACGCTCGACAGCCGCGCGGGCAAGAGGCCGTCGCGCGACATCGCGTAGATGATGCGCGTCTGACCGTAGCTCATCACGAGAATCACGGTGAGCATGCCGAGCACGGCGCCGAGATCGATGAAGCCCGCGACCCAGTTCTGGCCGGCCATTTGAAGCGCGAACGAGACCGGATGCGGATTGTTCGCGAACTGCGCCGCCGGCACGATGCCCGTCACGACAGCCGCGACCGCCACGTACAGCACCGCGCACACCGCGAGCGACGAGATGATGCCGATGGGCAGATCGCGCTTCGGATTTTTCACTTCCTCGGCCGCCGACGACACCGAATCGAAGCCGATGAACGCGAAGAACATCACCGCCGCCGCGCCGAACACGCCGGACCAGCCGTTCGGCATGAACGGATGCCAGTTCGCCGGCTTGACGTGGAACACGCCCACGGCGATCACGAGCAGCACGACCGTCACCTTGACCGCGACCATGATGTTGTTCACGCGCGTGGATTCCTTAACGCCGACCGAGAGCAGCGACGTGATCGCCATCATCACGAGAAACGCGGGCAGGTTGAAGAAAGTGACGTGGCCGGGCAGGGCGCCCGGCGCGGCGGAAAGCGCCGTAGGCAGCGAAATGCCGAAGCCCGACAGCAGCGATTGCAGATAGCCCGACCAGCCGACCGACACCGCCGACGTCGCAAGCCCGTATTCGAGCATCAGGTCCCAACCGATGATCCACGCGGCAAGCTCGCCGAGCGTCGCGTACGAATAGGTGTAGATGGAGCCGGCGACGGGAATCGTCGACGAGAATTCGGCGTAGGCGAGGGCGGCGAAGCAGCAGGCGATCGCCGCGACGATGAACGAAATCATGAGCGCCGGACCGGCCTGCACGGCGCCGGTGCCGGTCAGCACGAAAATCCCCGTGCCGATGATGGCCCCGATTCCGAGGAATGTCAGATCGAGGGCGCCGAGCGTCTTCTTGAGCGACGTGCTTTGCGCGCCGGCCAGCATGTGCTCGATATTTTTCTTGCGGAACAACGACATTGCGATGAGTCTCCTTCTGGCGCGCGGGCGCCCTGCTGCGGGAAAACCCGACATTTTATCGGAGACTCGGAGATTGCCCGGTAAATGGGCACCGGGCGCGCTTTTGCGGCGATTTTCTACAGATTCATCCTCGATTTATCTTTTACAAGATAAATTGTTATCCGGCGATGGCCGGATTCATATCGACGAGACGGTTGCTCATCACATAGAAAGTAAGCTCCGCGTTGTTCGCGAGCTTCATCTTTTCCAACAACCGTGCGCGATAAACGCTCACCGTTTTAACCGAAAGCGATAAGGCATGAGCGATGTCGGTCAGCCGCTTTCCGGAGGCGAGCATGCAGAGCGTCTGATATTCGCGGTCAGACAGCTTTTCGTGCGGCAGGCGCTCGGTGTCGAGCGCAACGTAAGTCGCGAGCGCTTCGGCCATTTCGGGGCTCACGTACTTGCGGCCCGCCGCGACCTGCTGGATCGCGCCGATCATCAGCGCCGGGTCCGCCGTCTTCGATACGTAACCCGACGCGCCCGCCTTCAGCGCGCGCACCGCGTATTGATCCTCCCGATACATCGAAAACATGAGCACCGGCAGACGCGGACTTTCGCGCTTGAGACGCTTCAGTACGTCGATACCGTTCACGTCCGGCAGCGAGATATCGAGCATCGCGACGTCGAGCGGACGGCGCGCGGCCAGCGCGAGCGCCTGCATGCCGGTCTCGGCCTCCGACACTTCGGAAGCAACGCCACGTTCCAGAAGCAATTGCGCGACGCCGCGGCGCACGATGGCGTGGTCGTCGGCGAGCAGGATTCTGAGCATCGCGGGCGGCCTCAGGCGCTGAACATGTGTGGCGTGACGAGCGCGAAGAGACCGGGACGCGCCGCGGTCCACGGCAGACGCGCGCGCACGCATGCGCCGACGGGCTTCGCCGCCGCGACGCGCAGATTGCCGCCGAGGGCCTCGCAGCGCGCGCGCATCCCCGAGAGGCCGAAGCGCCCGCCCTTGCGTCGTGCGGTCGCGCTGATGCCGACGCCGTCGTCGGTGACAGTCAGCATCACGCCTTGGCCATCGAGCGAAATGGTCACGCTCGCGCGCGCCGCCTGCGCGTGGCGTGCGACGTTGCAGAGCGCTTCCTGCATCACGCGAAAGAGTGCGAGCGACATGTCGCGCGACATGCGATCCAGCCGCGCATCGTCCGGGCAGGAGAAGTCGATGGAAATTGCCGTGCGGGCGCCGAAGCACGCGATCCATTCGGCGAGCGTGGCGGCGAAGTTCGCGTCGAAGGTCGGCGTCTGCAACCCTTCGACGATGCGATGGCTCGTCTCGCAGACTTCCGCAAGCGCGGCGCGCGCCTGACGCAGCGCGTCGGCGAGCGCGGCGGGCGCATCGACGGGCAGCCGGTGCTCGGCGCGCGCGAGGGCGAGATTCGCGACAGTGAGCGCCGCGCCGGTTTCGTCGTGGAGATCCTGTGCAAGCGCCTCGCGCGCGCGCTCTTCCGTGGCGGCGAGCAGCGCGGCGAGTTCCTGGACACGGGCGGTGAGGCGCTGAATCTGACGATCGCCCTTGAGCTTGGCGTCGATCAGCGCGGAATAGGGAGAGGCGAACGGCGCGCCGGAGCATTCGGGCGCCGGTGACGGAACGCCCCGCAGCGGGGCGCGGCGAATCGGGCTCTCTTCGAGCGTGATCGTAGCCGACGGATTCATTCACTATCCTCGCGTTGAGCGCAACTTGAGCTACGTCCTCGGCAAGCTCACGAGAGGCGTAACTGAATTTACACTCTGTAACATCGATGACGGACTGCGCGGTCTTGCGCGCCGTTTCAGCGTTACCGGATCATATCTCAAAAATATGATAAATCCATGTCCGGCAAGGCTTCGCCGAACGAAGTTCATGTCATTTGCCAAGTCGCTGCGCATAATGCGTAGGAAAAACACCTACTGACGGCCGCCAATTTGTAACAAGACGACCTGCGGCGCGACGCGGCGAGACGAAAAAAAACCGGAGCGCGCGGCTCCGGTCTTTGCATAGGCGGTGTCTTGCCGGCTCAGCCGACGAACGCTTTCTCCACCACATAGTGGCCAGGATGATTGTTGCTGCCTTCCTGGAAGCCCATTGTGTCGAGCAACTCTCGCGTATCGCGGAGCATGTGCGGGCTGCCGCAGAGCATCACGCGATCGTTTTCGATCGAGAACGGCTCGAGCGCGAGATCCGCGAACAGTTTCTTCGTCTCGATCAGATCGGTGATGCGGCCGCGGTTCGCGAATTCCTCGCGCGTGACCGTCGGGTAATACACGAGCTTCTCGGAGACGATTTCGCCGATATGCTCATGCGCCGGCAGGTGCTCGGTGATGAAATCCTTGTACGCGAGTTCGTCGACGAAACGGCACGTGTGCGTCAGCACGATCTTCTCGTAGCGGTCGTAGACGTCCGGGTCCTTGATGATCGACATGAACGGCGCAAGGCCGGTGCCGGTCGACAGGAGCCACAGCGTCTTGCCGGGCAGCAGGTTGTCGGCGACGAGCGTGCCCGTCGGCTTCTTGCCGATGAGCACCGAATCGCCGACCTTCAGATGCTGCAGGCGCGAGGTGAGGGGGCCGTCGGGAACCTTGATGCTCAGAAATTCGAGATGCTCTTCGTAGTTCGCGCTCGCGAGGCTGTAGGCGCGCAGAAGCGGCTTGCCGTCGACTTCGAGACCCACCATCGTGAACTGGCCGTTCTCAAAGCGGAACGAGCTATCGCGGGTGCAGGTGAAACTGAAAAGCGTATCGGTCCAGTGGTGGACGCTCAGAACGGTTTGAGAATTAAGGTTGCTCATGGCTTCTTGAACTGTGCGAAAACGGTGACGCTCTGACGCTCGCGGCTGATTTGCGGCCGATGCCACGCCGGGCCGGCGTCGAACATAAAGCGCGCTACGGGGGCGCTGCGCTGCCCGAACAGGACGATCGAATGGGCGAAGGTCGCCGATTGACCCGAAACCCAGATTCGAAGACAGCGTTTCACGCCGCGCCATGCGTGAACGTCGCGCAAAAAACCAGACAGCCCGGCGCAATCGGCTATTTTAACCCGATAGCCGTTTCGCGGTCCGAATGTCATGACGGCGGCAAAGGCGCGCACGCGTGCCTCGTGGGCGAACGTGCGTGCTGAAGAAGTGCGCTTTTCTGCTGGCTGCATGGCCGGCGGCCAGGACCGGCGGCGATCGCTGCCGAGAAGCCGCCGAGCCCGCATCATAGCAACGGACGCCGTCCTTATCCCGAAATACCCTCCTGGCGAAAGGCTCGGCGCGTCAGATACGTTGATCCGTCGACGGCTTTTCCCACAGATTGATGCCGCCTTCCTGCGCGTGCTGATCGATCTCCGCGAGCTCTTCCTTCGTGAACTCGAGGTTCTTCAGCGCGCCGACGTTCTCCGCGACCTGTTCCGCGCGGCTCGCGCCGATCAGCACCGACGTCACGCGCCCGCCACGCAGCGCCCACGCGAGCGCCATCTGGGCGAGGCTCTGGCCGCGCTTCTGGGCGAGTTCGTTGAGCTTGCGCACGTGCGCGAGGTTCGCGTCGCTCAGATGCTCCTGCTTGAGCGACCCGCCGCCCGGCTTGTTCACGCGCGCGTCCTGCGGGACGCCGTTCAGGTACTTGCTCGTCAGCAGACCTTGCGCGAGCGGCGTGAACGCGATGCTGCCGGCGCCGACATCGTCGAGCGTGTCGAGCAGTTCCTCTTCGATCCACCGGTTCAACATGTTGTACGACGGCTGATGGATCAGCAGCGGCACCTTGTGCTCCGCGAGCAGCTTCGCCATTTCACGCGTCTTCGTCGCGGAATACGATGAGATGCCGACATAGAGCGCCTTGCCCGAATGCACGGCCGTCGCAAGCGCGCCTGCTGTTTCTTCGAGCGGCGTGTCGGCGTCGAAGCGGTGCGAATAAAAGATATCGACGTAATCGAGGCCCATGCGCTTCAGGCTCTGATCGAGGCTCGCGAGCACGTACTTGCGCGAGCCGCCGCCCTGGCCGTACGGGCCAGGCCACATGTCCCAGCCGGCTTTCGACGAAATCAGCAGTTCGTCGCGATACGGCCGGAAGTCGTCCTTGAAGATGCGCCCGAAGTTCGCCTCGGCGCTGCCGTACGGCGGCCCATAGTTGTTCGCGAGATCGAAATGGGTGATGCCGAGATCGAATGCGGTGCGAAGAATGTCGCGTTGTGTCGAGATGGGCGTCGTATCGCCGAAGTTGTGCCACAAACCAAGCGATAGCGCGGGCAGCTTCAGCCCGCTCTTGCCGCAGGTGCGGTATTGCATCTGCGTATAACGCTCGGACGCTGCTTCGTAGGCCATGACGGATTTCCTCTGCGGATTGCGAATTGATCGGACGGCGACCGGCAGGAGAGCACACTGGATATGCGTGTGCACGCGCCCTGCCAAGGGCGTCAATGGTAAGCCAATCGGGGCAAAGCGCGCACGACGCGCTTCGCGTTCCCGCTATTCGGCATCGGCCGAATGGTCAGTAATGGGAACGATCGAACACGAATCGGGACAAATGCAGATTCTTTTGCAAGGAACCTGACTCATGGATTCGATCGACAGACTGCGCCCCGCCTACGACTCCTTCACCGCAATCGCCGTGACCTACGGCATCGACATCTTGCTGGCGATCCTGATTCTCGCGGTGGGATGGTGGATTTCGAACGCCGTCGCGAACGCGATGCGCCGCACGCTCGGCCGCACCAATGTCGACGCCACGCTCACGCCGGTGCTGGCCAGTCTGGCGATGTGGGCGATCCGCGTCGTCGCCATCGTCGCGGCGCTCGGCAAGTTCGGCATTGCCGCAGCCAGCATCCTGACCGTGCTCGGCGCTGCCGGTCTTGCCATCGGCCTCGCGTTGCAGGGCACATTGCAGAATATCGCGGCCGGTCTGATGCTTCTGCTGTTGCGGCCGTTTCGTGTGGGCGACTACATCGAAGGTGTCGGCACGACGGCGGGGACCGTCAATGAAATCGGACTGTTCACGACGCGCCTCACGAAAGCCGACGGCATCGTCATGTTCGTGCCGAACAGCCTCATCTGGGCGAATGCCATTACCAACTACAGCGCGAACGATCGCCGGCGCGTCGTCATCAACTTTCAGGCGCAGCATGGGCTGAAGGTCGAAACCGTGCTCGCGGAATTGCGCAACCTGATGAGCCAGGATGCGCGCATCGTGCAGGACGGGCCGTCGGCGCCGTGGGTCGCGGTCGCCGATTACACGGATACCGGCGTCAAGTACAACCTCGGCGCGTGGACGAGCCGGAGCGATCATCAGTACGTCATGGCCGATCTGCTGCGCAAGATCCAGCCCTACACGCGCGAAGAGGCGCAAGCCGCCTGAAGCGGAGTGGACGCGCCCGCGCAGACCCGCTAACCTGACGCGCCCTCAAGTTACGAGAACATGTTATGACCCGAGCGATTTCCGTTGCGCTGCTTGTCGGCGGCGTCGTGCTGCTGTATTTCGGCGGCCAGTCGTTTCATTCGCTCTCCAACGACGTCTCGCGCTTCTTCACCGGCTCGCCCACGAGCAAGACCATCTGGCTGATCGCGGGCGGGATCGTCGCGTCGCTCGCGGGGCTGATCGGCCTCGCTTTGCCGTCGAAGCGCTGAACTGAACGCTCAGACCAGCGGCACTTCCGGTTTCGACGCCGAGCGCGTGCCGGGCAGCGCCACGTTGCTCGCGCCGCGATACGTGAACACGAGCGAGAACTTCACCTGATCGGTGAGGTTTTTGCCCGCCGAGTGCAACGTGTTGCAGTGGAAGAAGACGACATCGCCCGCTTCCAGTTCGGGCGACACCGCCGTGCGAATCAGCGCCGCATTCTCGGGCAGATCGGAGCGGAAGAACTTGGCTTCGTCGAAGCGATCGGACGTAAACGGCAGCTTGTGCGACGTCGGCACGAACCACAGTGCGCCGTTATCCACCTTTTCGTCACCGAGTGCGACCCATGCGGATACCAGATCGTCGCGCTCGAACGCCCAGTAGCGCACATCGCGATGCCAGCCCGTCAGGCTGCCGTACGCGGGGTGCTTCGTCATCATGCAGTTGTGATGTGCGCGCGACAGATACGGCGTCTCGCCGAAATACAGCTCCATCCAGCCGCGCACGTCGGGTGACGTCGCGAACTCCGCGAAGAGCGGATGCCGCACGTAAGCGTCGAGAAGACGGCGCACCGTATGTCCGCCGGGCGCGTCCTTCGAATCGGGCGCGCCGGGATATTTCAGATCGGCCTCGAACTCCACGGGCGCAGCAGCCTCGGCGAGTTGCTGGCGGGCGACCTCGCGCATCGCATCGCAACGTTCCTTCGTGACCAGTCCCTTAACGATCACATAGCCTTTTTCGCGCAGTTCGCGCACCTGTTCTTTCTTCGATTTCAACGCGTTTTGATCAGACATTTCAGTTCTTGCCTCCAACGGCTTTCGATTTTATTCATGCCGTCGACGCTATATCCGGAATTAGGGCGAATACGGCGATTGTAAATCCGGCAGCGCGGGAAGGCCCGTGTGACAATGCATCGGCCGATTTTCATCAGCAACCGCTTCATAAATCGACAGGGAAAACGCGGACTTACCGGGGTAACAAAGGTCTTGTACATTGGGCACTTCATTCGGTGCAACTTGGCAAACGCTGTTGAATCGAAGCCTTGAACGCTATTTTTGAGACGACTATCGTCGAGTCTGCTTCCACGCAACGACCTCCGCTGACATGAACCACCGAATCGCTATCGGCTTGACTCGCGTTGCCTCGCGGGCCGCGCGCCCTGCCCGCCGCGGCATGATCCGCGCGTTGCGTCATCACTCCGCCCGCACTCAGGTGCTCGCCGAGCAATTGAAGAACGTGCATCCGGTCGATGGCATCCGGTCGTGGTTCCGCGGTTTCTTCTTCAATTTGCGCGTGCGCACGGCTTCGCGCCGGGTGTCGTTGCGAGCGCTTTTGCGCCGTCCGGTGCAACTGCGCGCACCGTCGCCCAAGCCGAAGGCGGCGGCGCTGACGAGCCGCCGTCCGCGTCGCGTGTCGGCGAGCAGCGCCGGCTGGTACGCGTTCGCCGCGCGCTGAGCGACTCAGTCGGGCCTGGCGTCGTCGAGTGCCGGGTAGTCGGTGTAGCCTTTTTCTCCACCGCCGTAGAACGTCGCCTCGTCGGGCGTGTTGAGCGGCGCGCCTGCGCTGAAGCGCTCGACCAGATCCGGATTGGCGATATACGCGCGACCGAAGGCCACGGCATTGGCTTCACCTCGCTCGATGCGCGCGTCCGCCTCCTCCGCCGTATACTCGCCGCAGACGATGATCGCGCCGTCGTAAGCCTCACGCAGCGCGCGACGATAGCCTTCCGAAAGCGGCGCGCCGCCCGCCCAGTCTCCTTCCGCGAGATGCAGATACGCGACGCCGATGCGCTTCAACTCCTGCGCCAGATACAGCGATGACGCCTCGCCTTCATCGTCTTGCAGGTCGAATTCCGTGAAGTTCGGCGAAATGCGTATGCCCACGCGATGCGCGCCCATCACGCCCGCCACCGCCTCCAGCACATCGACGACCAGTCGCACGCGATTTTCGATTCCGCCGCCATAGTCGTCCGTGCGCCGGTTGGTGCCCGTCGCCATGAACTGATGCAGCAGGTAGCCATTGGCCGCGTGCACTTCGATCATGTCGAAGCCGGCACGCTTCGCGCGCTGCGCGGCGTCGACGAACTGCAGAACGATGCCCGGCAGCTCATCGGCTTCGAGCGCGCGCGGTTCGTCGGCATCGGTCATGGCGTATGAGCCGTCCTCGCATTTCACGAACACCTGCGTGTTGCGCGCGCGCACCGCGGACGGCGCGACGGGCGATGCGCCGTCTTCCTGAAGCGATCGATGCGACACGCGCCCCACATGCCATAACTGCGACGCAATGCGTCCGTGCCGTGCATGAACCGCGCCCACGACGGATTTCCATCCGGATTCCTGTGCATCCGAATAGATGCCCGGCGTCGCGAAATAGCCCTGACCTTGCCGCGATACCTGAGTCGCCTCGCTGACGATGAGACCCGCACTCGCGCGCTGCGCGTAATAGTGCGCGTTCATTTCGGACGGCACATCGCCTGGCTGTGACGCGCGGTTGCGCGTGAGCGGCGCCATGACGACGCGATTGGGCAACTGCAGATTGCCGATGGTGACAGGTGAGAGAAGCGAGTCGAACGGCATGGCGGTTCCATTGGCGGCGGGGGTGTCGTCCGTGGAAGTCGCAATAATCGCGCCGCGAAGGCATAAAAAAACCGGCGAGCGCAATGCTCGCCGGTTCGTGTCCCGCTCGTTCAGCGAACGGCGTTACGCCACGCTCGCGACCGGTTCCGTGCCCGCCGCTTCGGCCAGGACGAGCGCCTTGTCCGCGGATTCCCACGAGAATTCCGGCTCTTCGCGGCCGAAGTGGCCGTACGCCGCCGTCTTTTCGTAGATCGGGCGCAGCAGGTCGAGCATCTGGATGATGCCCTTCGGACGCAGGTCGAAGTGCTCGAGAACGAGCTTCGTGATCTCCGCATCCGACACGCGGCCCGTGCCGAACGTATTCACCATCACCGAAGTCGGACGCGCGACACCGATCGCGTACGAGACCTGAATCAGCGCGCGCGATGCGAGACCCGCCGCAACGATGTTCTTCGCGACATAACGGCCCGCATAGGCCGCCGAGCGGTCGACCTTCGACGGGTCCTTGCCCGAGAACGCGCCGCCGCCGTGCGGAGCCGCGCCGCCGTACGTATCGACGATGATCTTGCGGCCCGTCAGACCGCAGTCGCCTTGCGGACCGCCGATGACGAAACGGCCCGTCGGGTTCACCAGGAACTTGATGTCGCCCTTGATGAGTTCCTTCGGCAGAGTCGGCTTGATGACTTCCTCGATGACCGCTTCGCGCAACTGCGACAGGTCGATGTCCGGCGAGTGCTGCGTGGAGAGCACGACGGTGTCGATGGAGTGCGCCTTGCCGTCGACGTAACGCACGGTGACCTGCGACTTCGCGTCCGGACGCAGCCAGGGCAAACGGCCGTCGCGGCGCAGGTTAGCCTGGCGCTCGACGAGGCGGTGCGAGAGGTGGATCGGCAGCGGCATCAGCTCGGGCGTTTCGTCGCACGCGTAGCCGAACATCAGACCCTGGTCGCCAGCGCCTTGATCGAGGTTGTCGTCGTGCGCCTTGTTCACGCCTTGCGCGATATCCGGCGATTGCTTGTCGTACGCGACGAGCACCGCGCAGCCGCGATAGTCGATGCCGAAGTCGGTGTTGTCGTAACCGATGCGCTTGATCGTGTCGCGCGCGACCTGAATGTAATCGACGTTGGCGGTGGTCGTGATTTCGCCCGCGAGGACAACGAGACCGGTGTTGCAGAGCGTTTCCGCCGCGACGCGCGAATATTTGTCCTGCGACAAGATGGCGTCGAGGATGGCGTCGGAGATTTGATCGGCGACCTTGTCCGGGTGGCCTTCGGAAACGGATTCGGAAGTAAAGAGATAGTCGTTCGACACGCTTCAGACTCCATTTGAGTACGGTTGATATTCACGTAGCCGTCTTCGTCTGGAGTCTGAAGCGGCGACGCTTTAGCGGATGTCTTTCCGGGCCGGCGACTTCCACAAGTTCAGAAGTCTCCGACCCGCTTCGCCCCGCAAGTTGTCCATTAACTCGGCGAAGGTTTTATTATACCGGTTTCCCTTGTTTTCACAGAGCCGAACGCTTGCCGCTATCCACCACGCATCAACCATCCGCACTTCGCGGCCGTCCGTCCGTTCGCTGGAGCCGCTCATGCTAGGGCGCATCGGCGTCGCGCTCGCCATCGGCTTTCTCAAGTTTCTGGCGCTCATTCCGTACGGCATCACCGCGCGTTTCGGCGACGCCCTCGGCTGGCTGCTCTATCAGATTCCAAGCCGCCGAAAGCGCATCGTTCACACGAATCTCAAACTGTGCTTCCCGGAGTGGTCCGACGAAAAGCGCGAGGACATCGCGCAGAAGCATTTCCGGCACGCGATCCGCAGTTATGTCGAGCGCAGCGTGCAATGGTTCGGCTCGGCGAAAAAGCTCGAGAAGCTGATTCAGGTGGAAAGCGCCGTCGATCTAACCGATCCCGATCTGCCGCCCACGCTCTTTCTCGGCCTGCATTTCGTCGGCATCGAAGCGGGGTCGATTTTTCTGAACTATTCGCTGCATCGTCGCTGCGGATCGCTGTATCAGCCTTTTTCGAATCCGCAGATCGAGGAGCTCGCCAAGACGCAGCGCGCGCGCTTCGGCGCCGACATGGCGAGCCGCGCCGACAGCGCGCGCATCGTGCTGCGCTGGCTGCGCGACCGCAAGCCGGTGATGCTCGGCGCGGACATGGACTACGGCATGCGCAACTCCACGTTCGTGCCGTTCTTCGGGATTCCGACCTGCACGCTGACGGCCGTCGGCCGGCTTGCCAAGACGGGCAAGGCGCAGGTCGTGCCGTTCATCGGCGAGGTTCTGCCGGATTACAAGGGTTATCGGCTGAAGATCTTCGAGCCGTGGGACAACTACCCGACCGGCGACGACGAAGCCGACGCGCGCCGCATGAACGCGTTCCTGGAAGAGCAGATTCCGCACATGCCCGAGCAGTACTACTGGGTCCACAAGCGCTTCAAGACGCGGCCCCCGGGCGAGCCGAGCTTTTACTAAAAGCGTGTGCGCGGCGCGAAACGCCGCGCTGGCGGGTCACATACAATAGCGCGATGAAACTCAAATTCACCAAGATGCAAGGCGCGGGTAACGACTTTGTCGTGCTCGACGGCTACACGCAGGCGCTCGATCTGACCGCGGAGCAAGTGCGCGCGCTCGCGAACCGCCATTTCGGCGTGGGCGCGGATCAGTTGCTGCTCGTCGAAAAGCCGACCATCGAAGGCGTCGACTTCAAGTACCGCATCTTCAATTGCGATGGCGGCGAAGTCGAGCATTGCGGCAACGGCGCGCGCTGCTTCGTGAAGTTCGTGCGCGATCGCCGGCTGACCGACGCATCCACCGTGCGCGTGCAGGTGCAGAACGGCATCATCACGCTGACGATGCAGGAAAACGGCGAAGTCGTCGTCGACATGAGCACGCCGGTGTTCGATCCGCCTCGCGTCCCGTTCGACGCGCAAGGGCTCGAAGGCCGGAAGGAAGGCAACGACACCCTCTGGCCGCTCGACGTGAATGGTGAAACGCGCCCGATCTCCGTCGTATCGATGGGTAATCCGCACGCGGTGCAGATCGTCGACGATGTCGAGGCTTATCCGGTCCTGACCGAAGGTCCGCTCATCGAGCGCCACGCGCGGTTTCCGAAGCGCGTCAACGCGGGCTTCATGCAGATCGTCGATCGCCATTCGGTGAAGCTGCGCGTCTACGAGCGCGGCGCGGGCGAAACGCTTGCGTGCGGCACGGGCGCATGCGCGGCGGTGGCCGCCGGCATCCGCCGCGGCTTGCTCGAAACGCCCGTGCGCGTCGAAACACATGGAGGCACGCTCACCATCAGCTGGAGCGGCGCGCGCGACGAATCCGCCGCGCTCTTCATGGCGGGCCCCGCCGCGACCGTTTTCGAGGGTGAAATCGAGCTCGATCGCATCGTCTAACGCATACACGTCACCATGAATCCACGCGAAGTCGCCGACTACCTGCTCGACAACCCCGATTTCTTTGCCGAGCACGCGGAACTGCTCGGCACCATCCGGCTTTCGAATCCGCACGGCAAAGCCGCCGTGTCGCTGCAGGAACGCCAGATGGAAATGCTGCGCGACAAGAACAAGCAACTCGAACGGCGTCTCGCCGAGCTGCTGCGTTACGGCCACGAGAACGACACCATCTCGAGCAAGTTCAACCGCTGGACCGTGCGCGTGATTTCCCAGCGCGATCCGTACGCGTTGCCCGCGACGATCAGCAAGGGCTTGTGCGAAGTTTTCGACGTGCCACACGCCGCGCTGCGCGTGTGGGATATCGACGAAGCGTACCGGCAGGCCGATTTCGCGCGTCAGGTCGGCGAGGAAGTGCGCATATTCACAAGCAGTCTCGCCGCGCCGTACTGCGGCGCGAACACGGGCTTCGCGGCAGCGCAGTGGCTCGGCGCGGTGAATTCGGCATCGGCGACGGTCCCGCCCAGCGACGGCCCGCCCGACACCGACCGTACGATCGAATCCGTCTCGCTGATCGCGCTGCGCGATCCGCAAGCCGGCCCGGATGCGCCGAGCTTCGGCCTGCTCGTGATGGGCTCGCCCGATCCGCGCCGCTTCCACGACGGCATGGCGACCGACTTCCTCACGCAGATCGGCGCGCTGGCGAGCGCCGCGCTGTCCCGCTTGCTGCCGCACTGAACATGGACGCCGCCGACGCCCCGAAGGATGCCCCCCAAGGCGGTGTGATCGCCGACTATCTTGCGATGCTGGAGCATCAGCGGCATCTGTCCGAGCACACCCTGCGCGGCTATACATACGAGTTGAGCGAACTGCGCGCCCTCGCCAAGGACCGTCCGCTCGAGTCGCTGACCGCCGCCGATATCCGCGGCGCGGTCGTGCGGGCACATGCGGGCGGGCTGTCGTCGCGCTCGATCGCGCATCGGCTGTCGGCGTGGCGCGCGTTCTATCGATGGCTCGCCGAGCGTGTCGAGATGCCCGCGAATCCCGTCGCGACGGTGCGCGCGCCGAAACGCGAAAAGACGCTCCCGAAAGCGCTTTCCGTCGATGACGCCAGCCGGCTCATGGACGCGCCGCAAGCCGGCACGACCGAAGCACTGCGCGATCACGCGATCCTCGAACTCTTCTACTCGTCGGGCCTGCGGCTCGCCGAACTCGTCGGGCTGGACGTGCGCCACGTCGATACCAAAGAACATACGTCGCAGGGCTGGATCGATCTGGCGAACGCGGAAGTCACGGTTCTGGGCAAAGGAAAGCGCATGCGCAAAGTGCCCGTCGGCAGCAAGGCGCTCGAAGCATTGCGCGCATGGATCGACGTGCGCGGCGAATTCGTCAAGCTCGATCCGCACGCGCTCTTTCTCTCCGTGCGCGGCAATCGCATGTCGCCCGGCGTGGTGCGCGAGCGCGTGAAGCGGCTCGCGCTGCAGGCCGGCATTCCGTCGAACGTGCATCCGCACGTGCTGCGGCATTCCTTCGCCACGCATGTCCTGCAATCGAGCGGCGATCTGCGCGCGGTGCAGGAGCTGCTCGGCCACGCGAGCATCACGGCCACGCAGGTTTATACGTCGCTCGATTTTCAGCATCTCGCCCGCGTCTACGATGCGGCGCACCCGCGCGCAAAGAAGCGCGATTGATCCCGACAGTGCCTCGCGCGCTGCATTAATCAATGCAATGAACACCATCACGCTCAAACCGGCGAAGGACAAATCGCTCGTCCGCCGCCATCCGTGGATCTACGCGAACGCCATCGCGCGCATCGACGGCAATCCCGCGCCCGGCGCGACCGTCACCGTGCGCGCCGCCGATGGGCGCCTTCTCGCGCGCGCGTCGTACAGCCCGCACTCGCAAATCCGCGCGCGCGTCTGGACCTTCGACGAGAGCGAGCCGGTCGATCACGCGTTCTTCAAGCGCCGCGTGCAGCGCGCCGTCGCGCACCGCCAGACGATGGTGAAGGACACCGGCGCCACGCGTCTCGTCTTCGGCGAAGCGGACGGCTTGCCGGGACTGATCGTCGATTACTACGTCGGGGACGAAGGCACGCACGCGCAGCTCGTCTGCCAGTTCATGGCAACGGGCGTCGAAGCGTGGAAGGAAGCGATCGTGCAGGCGCTGATCGCCGCGACCGGCTGCCCGAACGTCTACGAGCGCTCGGACGTGTCGATCCGCCAGAAGGAAGGCCTCGAACAGACGACCGGCGTGCTCGCGGGCGACGCGCCGCCCGAGACGCTCATCACGAACGAATGCGGCGTGCGCTATCACGTCGACGTGCGTAACGGCCACAAGACAGGCTTCTATGTCGATCAGCGCGACAACCGCGTGCTCGTCGCGCAGAACGCGCAAGGCCGCGAAGTGCTGAACTGCTTCTGCTATACAGGCGGTTTCTCTCTCGCCGCCTTGAAAGGCGGGGCGACGCGCGTGGTTTCCGTCGATTCGTCCGGTGAAGCGCTCGCGCTGGCTCGCGAAAACGTCAAGGCGAACGGGTTCGACGCCGAAAAGGCCGAGTGGCTCGACGCCGACGCGTTCAAGACGCTGCGCCGTCTCTACGACGAAGGCCAGCGCTTCGATCTGATCGTGCTCGATCCGCCGAAATTCGCGCCGTCGAAGGAAACCGTCGATCGCGCCGCGCGCGCCTACAAGGACATCAATCTGAGCGGCTTCAAGTTGCTCCGTCCGGGCGGGCTGCTCTTCACCTATTCGTGCTCCGGCGCGATCGATTCGGACCTGTTTCAGAAGATCGTCGCGGGCGCGGCCGCGGACGCGCGCGTCGATGCGCGGATCCTGAAACGGCTGGGCGCGGGCGTCGATCATCCGCTGCTGACGGCGTTTCCGGAAGGCGAATACCTGAAAGGGCTGCTGTTGCAAATCGCCTGATCGGCCTAATGTAGCCGCGATGCACTGCCGCGCGGAGCACGGAAGCGTCGGCTTGACAAATATGTTTCAATACCCGATTCAGTGCGATCTACGTATTACAGACAAGGACACAGGCGACACCATGATCCCCGTAACCATCCTGACCGGCTTTCTGGGCAGCGGCAAAACCACGCTGCTCAAGCGCATCCTGAACGAGCAGCACGGCATGAAGATCGCCGTGATCGAGAACGAATTCGGCGAAGAGAACATCGACAACGAAATCCTCGTGCAGGAAACGAACGAGCAGATCATCCAGATGAGCAACGGCTGCATCTGCTGCACGATCCGCGGCGATCTGGCACGCGCGCTCGAAGATCTCGCGAATCGCAACAAGGCGGGCACGCTCGATTTCGACCGCGTCGTGATCGAAACGACCGGCCTCGCGAATCCGGGTCCGGTCGCGCAGACGTTCTTCATGGATAACACCGTCGCCGACGAATTCCTGCTCGACGCGATCATCACGCTCGTCGACGCGAAGCACGCGAATTCGCAACTCGATCAACACGAAGTGGTGCAGCGGCAGGTCGGCTTCGCGGATCGTCTGTTCGTCACGAAGTCCGATCTCGTCTCGGCCGACGAACTCGAAGCGCTGAAGCATCGCCTGCTGCACATGAACCCGCGCGCGGCGATCAAGGTCGTGAATTTCGGCGATGCCGACATCAAGGAAATTTTCGACCTGCGGGGCTTCAATCTGAACTCGAAGCTCGAAATCGATCCGGACTTCCTCGCCGAAGACGATCACGATCATGACCACGCGCATGACGATCACGATCATTCCACCTGCGGCCACGATCACAGCCACGATCACGAGCACGAGCACGGACATCACCACCATCACGCGCACCACGACGACAAGATCAAGTCGTTCGTGTACCGCAGCGAGAAGCCGTTCGATCCGAACCGCCTCGAAGATTTCCTCGGCGGCATTCTGCAGATCTATGGCGAGCGGCTGCTGCGCTACAAGGGCGTGCTGTATATGAAGGGCGTCGATCGCAAGGTCGTCTTCCAGGGCGTGCATCAGATGATGGGCAGCGACCTCGCCGGCAAGTGGATGCCGATCGAAAAGAAGAACAGCAAGATGGTGTTCATCGGCATCGAGCTTCCGAAGGATCTGATCACCGACGGCCTCGACGCCTGCCTCGTGAAGTAATCCGGCATGCATCTCGCTTGGATCGTGCACGGCACGCGCGGGCGAAAAACGGGCACCGAAATAAAACGCCGCACGCGATTGCCTCGCGTGCGGCGTTTTTCATGATCGACTTTTAGTGCGCGTGTGTAACCGCGGGCACCAACCGACATCGCTTTTTGCACGTTCAAGCGTTATATTTTTGAAATTCCGGCGCGAATTGACAGGGTTTTCCTCGGTTATCGTCGGAATTTGCGGTTCAGTTACAATACAGCCCCACTGGAGAAGGGCAGTTTCGCTGAATGCGCGTCTTTCAGGCGCTCGCTCGGCGGACGTTAGGAAAAGGGATGTCCCGTCGGGACGATGCCTCGATTTGCCGGGGGAAGGCAAATCAAGACAAAGCACCGGGGCCGGAAATCCGGGGCCATGCGAATGCGCCCGGTCATCCGGAGCATCATCCAAGATCGGTTTCCAGAGGAGTTCGGCCCCGCATCGGCGCGTCGCGCAGCCCAAGCGTCCTGATGCGCTGCATGCGGGTAACGCAAGTGCGGGCGTTGCGCAGACATCGCCTTACATTGAAGAAGCAAGCAGATGACAACGAAACTCTTGACCGAAGCCGAAATCCTGAAGATGAGCGAGAAGGACTACATGAACGAGGATCAACTCGCCTTCTTCAAGAACCGGCTCGAGCAGTTGCAAGCGGACATTCTGAAGAATGCCGGCCAGACGACCGAAAATCTGCGGGAAACGGTGATCGTGCCGGATCCGGCGGATCGCGCAACCATCGAGGAAGAACATGCACTGGAGCTGCGCACGCGTGATCGCGAGCGCAAGCTTCTGAAGAAGGTGCAGCAATCGCTCGCGCGCATCGATTCGGGCGATTACGGCTGGTGCGAAGAGACCGGCGAACCGATCGGCATTCCGCGCCTGCTCGCGCGCCCGACGGCCACGCTCTCGCTCGAAGCTCAGGAACGCCGCGAACTGCGCCAGAAGCTTTTCGGCGACTGAAATCGTCGTCGGCAGGCGAGCGTCGCGGGACCGGCCCGCCACGGGGAAGACGCCGCCGCGAAAAGCTGCTCGCACGTAATTGCATCAGGAGAAAGGCACCCATAGAAGGGGTGCCTTTTTGCTTTCCGGCAGGTAAAAACGGCGGGCGACGACACCACATGCCTTGATAAATCTGCCGCCGCCCTAAAATTCACTCGACGCGCCCCGCAACAGCCTGATCGCGGCTGGCGCGCGCGCGGCGCCGTCCGCCCGAGGCCTCGAGCTCTGACGGAACCCCGCGCCGTGCACTCCATCGAATTCTCGACTGCGCGGCGGCCGGTCGCTCGACGACGAAGCCGCCCGCGTCCTTCTGGTTTTCACAAGGAACGCACATGGAACAATTTCACGGCACGACCATCGTCTCCGTGCGCCGCGACGGCAAGGTCGCGCTGGGCGGCGATGGTCAGGTGACGCTCGGCAACATCGTCATGAAAGGGGGCGCGAAGAAAGTGCGCCGCATCTATGGCGGCAAGGTGCTGGTCGGCTTCGCCGGCGGCACCGCCGACGCGTTCTCGCTGCTCGATCGATTCGAAGCGAAGCTCGAGAAACATCAGGGCAATCTGACGCGCGCCGCCGTCGAACTGGCGAAAGACTGGCGCACCGACCGCATGCTGCGCCGGCTCGAAGCAATGTTGATCACGGCCGACAAGGACACGACGCTCGTCATCACCGGCAACGGCGACGTGCTCGACCCGGAACACGGCATCGCCGCGATCGGCTCGGGCGGCGCATACGCGCAAGCGGCGGCGCAGGCGCTCGTCGAGAATACGGATCTCGCGCCGCGCGATGTCGTCGAAAAGGCGCTCACCATCGCCGGCGACATGTGCATCTACACCAACCACAATCGCGTCATCGAGACGATCGAATAAAGGACCCAAGCGATGACCACCATGACTCCCTCCGAAATCGTCTCCGAACTCGACAAGCACATCATCGGCCAAGGACGCGCGAAGAAGGCGGTTGCCGTCGCGTTGCGTAACCGCTGGCGCCGTCAGCAGGTCGCCGAGCCGTTGCGTCAGGAAATCACGCCGAAGAACATTCTGATGATCGGGCCGACGGGCGTCGGCAAGACCGAGATCGCGCGCCGTCTCGCGAAACTCGCGGATGCGCCGTTTATCAAGATCGAAGCGACCAAGTTCACCGAAGTGGGCTACGTCGGGCGCGATGTGGACAGCATCGTGCGCGATCTGATCGAGATTTCCGTCAAGCAGACACGCGAATCCGAGATGAAGAAGGTGCGTACCAAGGCGGAAGATCGCGCCGAAGACCGCATTCTCGACATCCTGCTGCCGAGCGCGCGCCCCGTCGGCTTCGGCGCGGCCGAATCGAGCAGCGAAGGCGATAACGCCACGCGCCAGACCTTCCGCAAGCGCCTGCGTGAAGGCGCGCTCGATGACAAGGAAATCGAGCTCGATGTGGAAATGCCGCAAGTCGGCATGGACATCATGGGGCCGCCGGGCATGGAAGACATGACCGAGCAGATCCGCTCGATGTTCGCGAACATCGGCGGCGGCAAGAAGACGCGGCGCAAGGTAAAGGTCAAGGAAGCGCTCAAGCTCCTGACGGATGAGGAAGCCGGCAAGATGCTCAACGACGAAGAGGTCAAGAGCAAGGCGGTGCAGAACGTCGAGCAGAACGGCATCGTGTTCCTCGATGAAATCGACAAGATCGCGTCGCGCAGCGAGGCGGGCGGCGCCGAAGTGTCGCGCGCGGGTGTGCAGCGCGACCTGCTGCCGCTCGTCGAAGGCACGACCATCAACACGAAGTACGGGATGATCAAGACCGATCACATCCTGTTCATCGCGAGCGGGGCGTTCCATCTGGCCAAGCCGAGCGATCTGATCCCCGAGCTGCAAGGGCGTTTTCCGATTCGCGTGGAGCTGGATTCGCTGTCGGTCGGTGACTTCGAATCGATCCTGAATTCGACCGACGCGAGCCTCGTGAAGCAGTACAAGGCGCTGCTCGCAACCGAAGACGTCGAGCTCGATTTCACCGACGAAGGCATCCGGCGTCTTGCTGAAATCGCATTTTCGGTGAACGAGAAGACCGAGAACATCGGCGCGCGACGGCTGTATACCGTCATCGAAAAGTTGCTGGAGGAAGTGTCCTTCGCGGCGGGCAATCACACGGGGCAGCCGGTGCGGATCGATGCCGCATACGTAGACCGCGCGCTCGGCGAGGTGGCGGAGGACGAAGACCTGTCGCGCTACGTGCTGTAACGACCGCGGCGGTGCATGCAACGAACCGGGCTGCGAGCCCGGTTTTTTGTGCCTTCCGCGTTTGAAACGTGGCAAAAAAGGCGGGCAAAAAAAAGCCCGCCTGGTCGGCGGGCTGAATCCATATCAGGAGGAGACATGGAGGAGACAGTTCCAATAATACACAGACGGTTGATGCGACGCAATAGAAATTTCGGTACAAACCCCTATGGCGTCCGTTTGTGGTATCTGCGCGTCACTTTTCAAATCCCGCGTGCCGATGACACAGCAAGAAACGGCGCGTAACCTCATCTGCGTGGCTCTACAGTGGTCCCGTACCCAAGAGCCTCGAGGTCCATCATGAAAACCGTAGCAGCGCCTGTTTTTTCATCTGACGAATGCCGCTGGCAGGCGGTCGTCGATCGCGACGAGCGCGCTGACGGCGCCTTCTTCTTCGCCGTGCGCACGACGGGCGTGTTCTGCCGGCCGTCGTGCGCGTCACGTGCGCCGCGTCGTGAGAACGTCGAGTTCTTTCCGACGACCGATGCAGCCGTCGCAGCCGGATATCGCGCGTGCAAGCGTTGCCAGCCGACGAGCCTGCCGCGCGAGCTGGCGATCGTCGAGCGCGCGTGCAAGGTGCTCGACGCCGATCCGCAGCAGCGCATGACGCTCGCGCAACTGAGCGATGCCGTCCACGTCAGTCCGTTCCATCTGCAGCGCCTGTTTTCGCGGATCGTCGGGGTTTCGCCGCGGCAGTATCAGGCGGCACAGCGGGCGGGCGTGTTGCGCGATGCGTTGCAGCGCGGCCGCGACGTCACGCGCGCGACGCACGACGCCGGCTTCGGTTCGCCATCGCGCATGTACGAAGCCGTGCCTGCGGAACTGGGCATGACGCCGTCCGCGTACAAACGAAAGGGCGCGGGACTGACCGTGCGTTACGCGACCGCCACGACGCCGCTCGGCACGGTGCTCGTCGCCGCGACCGACAAGGGCGTTTGCAAGATCGCTTTCGGCGACGATGCCAACACGCTCATCGATCAGCTCGCAGCCGACTTTGCGCAGGCCGGACGCGTCGAGGATGCAGCGAGGATGGAGCCGTTCATCGCGCAGATTCGCGCGTATCTTCAAGGCACGCGCGAGCGTTTCGACTTGCCGCTCGACATCGGCGCGACCGCGTTCCAGCGGCGCGTGTGGGACGCGTTGCGCCGCATCCCATACGGGCAGACGCGCAGTTATACGGATATCGCCGAATCGCTCGGCACACCGGGCGCGGTGCGGGCGGTGGCGAATGCGTGTGCGTCGAATCCGGTCGCGCTCGCGATTCCGTGCCATCGCGTGATCGGCAAGGACGGCGCGATCGCGGGCTATCGTTGGGGCAGGCCGCGCAAGGAAGCGTTGCTCGAAACCGAGCGCGCGCACAACGAAACCAACAAGGTCGCATAAAGCACGGGCGCTCGCCGTCGACAGACGCGCGAGCGCTTCGATCTCCCCCGCGAGCCGCGCGAACCGGCTCCACCGCGCGGCCACGCGTCCCGCGAACGTCCCGAAAACCCCGCAATCCCTTGCCAGTTCTGGGCGCAAGCACGCCTTACACCGAGATGTTAAAGTGCCCGCTACCCTAAAAATACGACCGGGCGCACGCCGCTCGCGCTCCTCGCAGAACGCTTCAATGGCAAACAAGAATTCCGCTCACACCAAGGCCGGCGCTTTCGAGC
Organism: Caballeronia turbans; assembly: GCA_001544655.2. Classification (GTDB taxonomy): domain Bacteria; phylum Pseudomonadota; class Gammaproteobacteria; order Burkholderiales; family Burkholderiaceae; genus Caballeronia; species Caballeronia turbans. The sequence continues at coordinate 115,337 of FCOD02000003.1, read as the reverse complement.
GCAGGCTTGCCGCGCTCGCGTCCGGCCCGCACGCCGACGCGTTGCGTCAAGGCTTGCGCGGCATCGAGAAAGAAAGTCTGCGCGTGACGCCGCAAGGCAAGCTCGCCGTGACGCCGCATCCGCGCGCGTTCGGCTCGGCGCTGACGCATCCGCTCATCACGACCGATTATTCCGAGGCGCTCGTCGAGCTCATCACGCCCGCCGAATCCGATGTGTCGATCACGCTCGATCGCCTCGACGCGCTGCATCGCTTCGCCTACGCGCACATGGGCGACGAGCTGCTGTGGAACAACTCCATGCCGAACTCGCTACCGCCCGAGGACGAGATTCCGTTCGGCTATTACGGCACCTCGAATATCGGCAGGTTGAAGAATGTGTACCGGCGCGGGCTCGCGCTGCGTTATGGCCGCACGATGCAATGCATCGCGGGCATCCACTACAACTATTCGCTCAGCGAAGACGTGTGGCGCGCATGGCAGGCGCTCGACAAGACCAGCACGCTATCCGCGAAAGACTTCCAGTCCGAACGCTACTTCGCGCTGATCCGCAACTTCCGTCGCACGAACTGGCTGTTGATGTATTTGTTCGGCGCATCGCCGGCGCTGAACAAGCGCTTCGTCGAAGGCAAGGCGCATCATCTCGAAAGATTCGATGGCGACACGTTCTACTTGCCGCACGCGACCAGCCTGCGCATGAGCGATCTGGGCTACGCGAACAATCCCGCGCAGGCGGACCTGCTGCCGAGCTACGACAACCTCGACGCCTATCTCGATGTGCTCGCCAAAGCCGTGAGCCAGCCGTATGCGCCGTATGAAGCCATCGGCACGCGGCGCAACGGCGAATGGGTGCAGATCAACGCAAACGTCCTGCAGATCGAAAACGAGTTCTACTCGACGATCCGCCCGAAACGCGTCGCGCACTCGGGCGAGCGTCCGCTGCACGCGTTGGCTGAGCGCGGCGTGCAGTACATCGAAGTGCGTTGCCTCGATATCGATCCCTTCGAGCCGACCGGCATCTCGCTGGAGACGGCGCGCTTCCTCGACGCCTATCTGCTCTACTGCGCACTGGAGGACAGCCCGCTGCTGTCGTACGACGCCAACATCGAGGCGAACGGCAATTTCAGCACGGTGGCGAAGGAAGGGCGCAAGCCTGGGCTCGCGCTGCAACGTGATGGCGCAAGCGTGCCGATGCAGCAGTGGGCCGAAGCGCTTTTCGATGCGATCGAACCCGTCGCGAAGACACTCGACGCGCTCAACGGCAACGACGAACACACGCGCGCACTCGGGGCGCTGCGGCCGCGTATCGCCGATGCATCGCTCACGCCGTCCGCTCGCGTCTTGCACACGATGCGCGACAAGCAGCAAACCTTCGACGAGTTTGCGCTCGAACTCAGCGCGCGGCACGCGGAAGGCTTCCGCGCACGGCCGCTTTCCGTCGACGAAGAGCGCGCGATGGAAGAGCTTGCTGCAAAATCGCTGGTGGAACAGGCGGTGGTCGAAAGCCGCGACACCGAATCGTTCGATGCCTTCATCGCGGCGTATCAGGTCTACACGCTAAATCCCGCGAGCGCGTGATCGCGCCTGTTGCTTCGAGCAGGATTTTCCGCCTCAGCGCCTCGGCGCGCCGGCAATTCCTACCGGCTTATGCAACAGAGGGAAACGCGTCACAACGTCATCCGATTTGACGAGTCAAAATATGGCCGACTTTTCGACGATCGGGGGTGCAATGAAAAAGAAGTTCTTCGGCGCAGTCGCGCTGGGGGCGGCGGCGCTCGCGCTTTTGAGCGGGTGCGCGGTGCAGGATCAGGTCAGCAGCACCACGATGGAGCAGGCCACGCAACCGCTTACATGCATGAGCAAGGCCGAATGCGACGCGTGGTGGGCGCGCGCGCAAGTGTGGGTGACCAACCATTCGGAGTACAAGCTGCAGACCGTCACGGATTCGATTATCCAGACCGCCGGGCCGTCGAGCGGCAAACGCGCGCTCGCGTACCAGATCACCAAGACGCCGACCAACGAGGGCACCGCGACCATCGGTTTCGCGGCGCATTGCGACAATCCGCTCGGCTGCCAGCCGAATCCGTGGGAGGCGGGCGCCGACTTCAAGCAGTTCATTCGAAACGGTCCCGGGCTGCGGAAAACGGCGACGCCGCAGGCCGGTACGATGCCGCCCGCCGCACCTGCACCCGCGCCTGCGCCGAGCGGCGTGCAGGTCAGTCCGCTGGATCAGCCGGTTCCGCTCAACCTCGAAAGCCAGCCGGGCCAGTCGGCGGCGCCGCTCACGCCTCAATAATCTAGTGTCCCATCGAGGCTGACGCGCCCTTCTTCGGCCGCGTCAGCCAGACCATCACGGCCAGCACCAGAAACGCATAGAACGAGATGCGGAAGAAGTCATTGGTTGACATCATGTACGCCTGCGCCGACACCACGCGATCCAGTTGCGCCGTCAGCGCCTGTCCCGACAGGCCGAGTCCCGAAAGCAGATCCGAGTATGCCGTCGTGCCGGCCGAATACGGCGTGACCGATTCGGTGAGCCGCGCGTGATGGCGGATCATGTCGTTCTCCCAGAAGGTCGTGCTGACCGCGGTGCCGATCGCGCCTGACAAGGTCCGCAAAAAGTTCGACAAACCCGCCGCTCCTGCAAGCCGCTCGTCGGAGACGCTGGACAGCGTGATCGTCGTCATCGGCACGAAGAAGCACGCGACACCGATACCCTGAATCAGCCGCGGATAGATGATCTGGTGAAACGGCGTGTCGAGCGTGAAAGTCGAGTTCCAGTGCGACACGAAGGCAAACGTGAGGAACGCAAAACTCGCGACCACACGCAGATTCAGCCGATGCATGTTCTGCCCGATGATCGGCGACAGCACCAGCGCGAGAATGCCGACCGGCGCGGTGGCAAGGCCCGCGAGCCACGGCGTGTAGCCGAGCACGGTCTGCAGCCACAGCGGCAGCACCACGACCGAGCCGAAGAACGCAAGAAAGCCGAGCGACGTGATCAGCACGCCCATCGCGAAATTGCGGTCGCGGAAAAGCGAAAGATCGATCACGGGCTCCTTCTCCGTCAGCTCCCACGCGAACATGAAGGCGAGCGACACCGCCGACACGATTGCCAGCGTCACGATGAAGCTGGAGCTGAACCAGTCGCGGTCCTTGCCGAGGTCGAGCATCATCTGCAGGCTCGCGACACCGATCACGAGCAGCGCGAGCCCGACGCCGTCGATGCGCTGCTTCGTTGTCTTCGTCTCGTGGCCGCGCAGCAGGAAGAACGCGATGGCCGCCGAAAACACGCCGATCGGCACATTGATATAGAAGATCCACGGCCAGGTGAAGTTGTCGGTGATGTAGCCGCCCATCACCGGGCCGAAGATCGGCGCGACGATAACGGTCATCGCCCAGAGACCGAGCGCGAGGCCGCGCTTTTCGGGCGGATAGCTGCGCATCAGGATGGTTTGCGACAGCGGGACCATCGGGCCGGACACGAGACCTTGCAACAGCCGGAACGCAATCAGCGATTCGAAGTTGTGCGCGAGGCCGCAGAGCGCCGATGCGATCGAAAAAAGCAGCACGGAAATGGTGAACAGCTTCACCTCGCCGACGCGGCGTGCGAGCCAACCGGTCAGCGGCACCGCAATCGCGGACGCGACGGAGTACGACGAGATTACCCATGTTCCTTCGCTCGTCGCGACGCCCAGATTGCCGGAGATGGTCGGCACCGCGACGTTCGCGATCGACGTGTCGAGCACTTCCATGAAGGTGCCGAGCGCGAGGCCCATCGTCAAGAGGGCGAGGATGCCGCCTGTGAGCGGCATGGGCGTGGGCGGGGTTGCGGGCGTGCTGGTCGAGGATGTAGACATCTTTCAGTTCTCCGGCGCGTGGACGGCGCTCAAAACGCGCATCGCACGCAAACTATTTCTTGTCGCGGCATTCTCTGCCCAGACAGTGAAAGCGGCGCTATAGACGCCGAATTTTGTCAGGTTAATCAGGCTAGATCGTCATCGAGCGTGCATGGAGCGCAATCGCCCGCCGGCGTGTTTCCGATGATGCGCGCGAGCATCGCAATCAGCAGGTCCAGTTCCGCGGGGCTGAAACCGCGCAACTGCTCATTGAGCACCGCCGCACCGATCACCGGTAAACGCTTGGCGGCATCGCGTCCGCGCTCCGTCAGACTGAGCTCGACGACTCTCCGATCCGCCTCGCTGCGCGCGCGGCTCACGAAGCCCTTCTTTTCGAGCCTGTCGAGCATGCGCGTCATCGAGCCGCTGTCGTAGGACATTTCGCGCGACAACTCGAGCGGCGTGCGCGCCCGCCCCGACGCCAGCATGAGCATCACGCCGATTTGCGGCGATGTGAGGTCGAGCGGCTTCAGCGCCTGATCGGTTCGCATGATGAGTACATTGCGCGCCTTGGCGAGGTAATAGCCGAGGCTCGTTTCGAGCTGAATCGTGGCGGGATCGTAAAGCGGTTCGCTATTCATGCAACGTGGTAAGCGGCTGGTGCAGGTCTGCGACTAGGTCGCGTCTCTATAAGGCAACAATTCCGAAAAAGCAATCAGCAGTATCTTGAAAAGTAGTTGCACAGTCAATATTATTCTATGCAACGAGTTATGCGCTTGATGCGCCGCCCGAGACTATGTTCTGACCGCCTGCCGTCGTTCGCCGACGCCCGAGAGACCTTCCAATGACCCGCTTTGTTCGCACCGCCCGCCGACGCTTCGGCCCCATCAGCAGCATGCTCGCCAACGCTTCACGTCACTTCGTCCCGCCGAAGCTGAGCTCGTGGAAGCTCGCGTTGTATCTGATCGTGTTCCTGCTTCCGGGCGGTTCGTTCGTGGTGCTGGGCATGGGATGGTTCGAGAACCGGCATCGGCGCAAGGCGACGGCATCCGCGCCGACGAAGGCGCCCTCCCGATCCCTTCTCGCCGCGCCGTGCCCCGGCGGCGGCGCCAGCGGCGCGTGACCCACCCGTAACGCGTCGTAACCTATTCCCGCTGCCGCGTAACACCCGCCTTACGGCGAACCCGTTACGCTAACGTCTGCCTGACGAGCGCGCATGATAAGCGCCCGTCGCGTTCCGTTACCATTTCGGCTTGCCGCGTCCGTCGCTTCGGAGGCGCGGCGCCGACAGGAATTCCGACAAGCAGATGCCGCATCGCCCCGCCTTTCCCGCTTTCCCCGTTACGCGCCCGCTGACCGCCGCCGCGCTCGCCGCCACGCTTGCGGTCTTCATCGCCGGTTGCGCGGTCGGCCCCGATTATCAGCGCCCCGCGGCAACGATCCCGGCCAGCTACAAGGAAGCGCCCGAAGGCTGGAAGGTCGCGCAGCCCGGCGACCAGGCCGATCGCGGAACCTGGTGGACCGTCTATAACGACGAGCGCCTCAACGACCTCGAAGCGCGTCTGAATCAGTCGAATCAAAGCATTGCGCAGTTCGCGGCCGCTTACCGGCAGGCGCGTGCGCTCGTCGGCGAGGCGCGCGCGGCATATTTCCCGACGATCGGCGCGTCGGCTTCGGCTTCGCGTTCCGGAACCGGCGCAGGCAACCGGTCGACCAACAGTTCCAGCTTCGGTCAGCAGGGTTCGGTGAACAACCAGTTCAGCCTCGCGCTCGACGCATCGTGGGAACCGGACCTGTGGGGCAGCGTGTCGCGCACCGTCGCCGCGCAAACGGCGGGGCAGCAGGGCGCCGCCGCCGATCTCGCCAACGCGCGGCTGTCCGCGCAGGCCACGCTCGCGCAAGACTATTTCCAGTTGCGCTCGCTCGACGCGCAGCAGAAGCTTCTGGACGAAACCGTCGCAGCCTACGAGCAATCGCTCAAGCTCACGCAGAATCAGTACGCGCAAGGCATCGTCGCGCGTTCCGACGTGATTCAGGCGCAGACGCAATTGCAATCCGCGCAAGCTTCCGCCATCGACAACGGCGTCGCGCGCGCGCAGTTCGAACATGCGATCGCGGTGCTCGTCGGTGAGCCGGCTTCGACCTTCTCGCTTCCGCCGATTCCGCTCGACGCGACGCCGCCCACCGTGCCCGTGCAGATGCCGTCCGCGATTCTCGAGCGTCGGCCGGATATCGCATCGGCGGAGCGCAAGGCGGCGGCGGCAAACGAGCAAATCGGCATCGAAATGGCCGCCTATTTTCCGACGCTCACACTCTCCGCACAGGGCGGCTTCGAAAGCTCGGTGCTGTCGCAATTGCTGCGCGCGCCGTCACGTTTCTGGACGCTCGGGCCGGACATCGCCGCGACCATTTTCGACGGCGGCCTGCGCTCCGCGCGCACGGAAGCCGCGCGCGCCGCCTACGACCAGAACGTCGCGACGTATCGGCAAACGGTGCTGACCGCGTTCCAGGACGTCGAAGACAATCTCGCGTCGCTGCGCATTCTGGAAAGGGAAATCGTGGTGCAGCAGCAGGCCGTCGAATCGGCGCAGCAGGCGCTCGCGATCATCAACAATCAGTACAAGGCGGGAACGGTCGCGTTCATCAGCGTGCTGACCGCACAGACCACCGCGTTCACCGCGCAGCAGAAGCTGGCGAATATCGCGGGGCAGCGAATGGTGTCGTCGGTGGGACTGGTGAAGGCGCTCGGCGGCGGCTGGGATGTCGCGCAAATGAATCGCGAAACGGGCGGCGTGGAAGCGCCCGCCGCGGCTGCGTCCGCTGCAAGCGCGACGCAAACCGCCAATCGCTGATTTTTAACGCATGAAGGTCAGCGCAACCGTATCCGGATCGGTATGACGGCCGAGCAGGTTCAGAAGGCCTGCGAGGTTTTCACGCTGATTCGGCGCAGCCGTCGCGGTGCCCTGAAACGACGTCGATTCCGGCGAGATCGAGCCGTTGCCGGTCAGCATGAGCGGCCCTTTGCTCGTCGAAAGATCGATCGTCGCGGATGCGCCCTGCGCCTGCAGCGCCACGCGATACGAACCGAGCGGCTTGACACGCGAGACGCGCGAAGCCATGTCGTCGAGCGTGACGACCAGTTGGCCGTACGTGTTGCGGTTGAGCAAGCGGAACTCGGTCCACGAAAGCCGCACGCTGCCATCGAAGTCGAGCGTGTTGAACGGAGCGCCCAGACCCGCGAGCAGCGTCGCAGGCACGGCGATCTGGCCTGGCGTGACTGTCGCGCCGCGCGTCGTGGCATCGACGGTCACGGCGTCGGGCATCGCGTCGGTCTGGCGCATCGTCATGTGCACGCGGCCGGTGAAGAGCGGCAGAAAGGACGTCGTCCATTCGATGCGCCCCGGCAGAAGCGTCGCGCCCGCGCCGTCGTTGCCCGCGGCGAGCATCAGCGTGGCCGAGCCGCTCCACAGCGAGCCCGCCGGATCGACCAGGTTCACGTGGCCGCCCGTGGCCTTCGAAAATTGCGGCACGATCCACGCGGCGGGCATCATGGCGAGCAGCGTGCCGGCGACCGATATCACCATCACGAAAAGCGCCGGCAGCGCGAGCCGGAAACGTCGCGTCCAGTAACTCATTTCGCGCCGGCCGGTTGCAGCGACGCCGTCAGATCCACTTGGCCATCCGGCTTCAGCGCCGTGACGTGCGCCTCCGATACCTGCACTTTGAACTGCTTGCGCGCGTCGTCGAGCCACATCGTCCAGTTCGGGAACGACGCGTTCTTCAACTGAATCTGCACCGCCGCGCCGATCACCTGGATCTGCGTCGGCTGCATGCCGTTGTCGGCAAGCGACTTCGCGAGCGCATCGCGCAACGCGCCGCCCGTCGGCATCACGCCTTCGGCGGCGGGCGCGAGCGAGCGCGCGTCGTTGGCCTGCGCGGTCATCGTCGCGAGCTGGCGCTGCATCACGGGCAGGCTTTCGCGCAGCCGCGCGCGGCCTTCGTAGGCGGGCGCCCACAGCACGAGATACACGAGCGCGAGGCCGAGCGCGAGGCCGCCCCACATCAGGAGCGTCTTTTCGCGCGGCGTGCGCACTTCCCAGAATTCCGACAGTGAACGTGCGATTTCCGCTTTCATTGGCCGCTCCTGATCGTCCATTTGCCGGTGTTGCTATCGATCGAACCGTTCAGGCCGTTCGCGGCGAGGCGCTTCGTCAGGTCGGGATCGACCTTCGTTTCCGGCTTGAAGGTCACTTCCAGATGACGGTCGCGATAATCGAGGGCCGCGACGCCGTTCACCGGCACGGGCCCGAGCGAGCGCGCGAGTCCGTCCGCGAGCGAGAGGAAATCCGATGGCGACAGCTCGCCCGACGCCACACGCAGGCGATCGAGATTGCGCGTCATCTGATCGGGCGCGTCGAGCACGACGGTCGTTTTCGGAAATGTGTTGAGCAGCAGATCGGTTTCCTGCGCGGCAATCGCGTCGCGCTGACGCGCGAGTTGCAGCCATTGCACGTTGATGCCGATGATCGACACGACGATCGACGCCGCCACGAGCGCGATCGGCACGCGCAGGCGCCGCATCGTCGCGCGGTCGAGCCGCCACGGCTGCGCGGCGAATTCGAACTGGCACAAGTCGAAGCGGCTCGCGACGGCATTGCGCGCGAGCGTTTCGAATGTGACGGGCTGCGCGCCGGCGACCGCGGCTGCGGCATTGCGCGAACCCGACAGGCGCGGCTCGTCGCCGGGAAGATCGGCGAGCGAATAGAGCGTCACGGGATGATCGCCCGCGAGTGCCGCGAGTGTCGCTGAAATCGAATCGGCGGGCAGCGCGAGGCCTTCGCCGAGCGCCGCGCGTTCGCCGCGCGCAATCGCGATTTCGATGCGCGGCGCACCGAGCGCGGCCGGCGAGGGCGCGGCCAGCTCCCCGATCAGCGCAGGCGCGGTCGAGACGACCTGACCGAGCAGCCCCGCGATGAAGGGCGTCGATGGCGCCTCCGTTGCCTCGCCTTCCGCGGCTTCTGCAACAGGCGGCACAGCCGCGACCGGCAGGCAGCGCATGGCAGGCACGGCCTTCACATTGCGATGCCCCGCGCCCGAAAACGCGCCCAGCACGAAGCGGAACCAGCCGCGATCGATCACGGCGAGCACGCGCTTGCCATCCGCGAGTTCGACCGGATCGACCGCGATGTGGCACGTCTGCGGATCCTGAATCAGTTGATCCTCGACGACGTTCGGCAGCGCCTGCCGCAAGCGCGGCCCCTTGAGCGGCGGCATGGAAGCGGCGAGCAGGAGCGTGTCGCGGGCCGCGACGATCAGCACGGTCGCGCTCGCACGCGGCAGAAGCCCGAGCGCCGCGCGGCCGACGCGCTGCGGCGCGCCGCGCTTGTCGAGCAGCAAAAACGGCAGATCCGGCAGATGCCACTCTTCCGAGCGCACCGCCGGATCACGCGGCGGTAATAAAACGATCAGTGTGCTCAATGGCCACTTCCTCTCATCAATGACTGCGGCACGTCTTCACAGCGCATCGCGCGTGTAGACGATGCGCGTCGTATGCGTCGTCGGGTCGCGATACACGAGCGTCGTGCGCTCCAGTTGCGCGCGTTCATGTTCGACGCGACCGTGGATCACGAAATACTTCGTGGTGACGTCCATCTCGTTCGGGTCCATCGACACCGTCTTGACGCCCGCGCCGGTCAGCGCGAGCTGCACGTTGCCGACATCGTGGAAGAACACCGTCTCCCGGCGCGCGACGAACGCCTGTCCCTGCGACAGGTTCATCCCCGGCACCACGGCCGCCACCACTTCGGCGGGCGCGGTGTTCATGTTCACGGCGGTCGTCGTCGGCAGCACGGTGACGAACGGCCGAAGCTTGGCGACCGCTTCCGGCGAGAAACCCGGCACGTCGAGCAGCGAATCGACGGTGATCATCTGCAAAGGCGCGACGGGCGCGTTGCTGTCCGCGTCCTTCAGTCCGGGATCGTCGGTGAAATTGCCGCCGCCCGTGCCGCCGCCTTGCGCGATCGCCGCCAGCGTCGTCGCTTCGTTGTTCGTGCCCGCCGCCGTGGTCGCGCTGTTGCCCGTCTGCGTCTGAAAACGCGTGGCCGAGCGCGCGAGGCCCGCGCGCATCTGCAGCGCCACCGTCTTCGCGAGCGAGCCGTTGATGCCGAGCATCGTGAGCAGCCGCTGGAACGCCTGAATCTGCGCGACGTTGATGGTCAGCACGCCGGGCGTCGGCGTCGAGACCAGATTGCGCAGGTTGAACTTCGCCTGCGCGTCCTCGATCGAGCCGGACAAATAGGTCGATGCGCCTTGCTGCGCGCGCACTTCGCCGATCTGCCCGAGGAAATCCGACAGCTTCGTCTTCGCGATCGGCACGCCCCATACACCGCCGAGATACGTGACCGTGGGCGAGGTATCGGCTTCCGAGCGCAGGATGAGGCGCGTCCAGTCGAGCGCGCTGCGCGAAATCCACTGCGCCTGCGCGAGCAGCCGCTGATTCTCGATGCGGCGAATCTGCACCTGCTGGCGCCACAGCATGCCCGACACGAGAATCGCCGCGAGCGATACGACCAGGAGCGCGCTGATGATCGCGACGCCGCGTTGCCTCTTCGGATTTGGAGCGCGCATGCTCATTCTCCGACCAGAAACACGCGCGTGAGCGGCGTCGCGAGCGTGCGCGCGCCGACCGCGATCTGAATGCCCGACACCGCGCGCGCCAGCGGCGCGTTGCCGAGTTGCGGCACCTTCAGGTTGTTGCCGTTCTGGTTGATCTGCGCGAGCACGTCGGTCATGCGCGTCGTCCAGCCTTTTTCCGGAATGTAGACGCGCGTCGCGAGCGAGGCCACGCCGCCCATCAACGGAATCGAGCTCCAGCCATCGCCCGTATCGCCCGACGAGAGCGCGCGCCGCACTTCGCCGACGTTCGACAGCGGCGGCGACGCAAAGCGCACGATGCGCCCGTTCGACAGCCGGTAGCGCACTACCTGAAGCCGCGGCGGCGTACCCGGCGCGAACACGCCGCGCACGATCTGCAGCGAGCCGTTGCCGACCTGCACGGCGGGCTGGCCGGCTTCGTCGTCGGTGGCGGCCTGGCGCGCGTCGATACGCATCTGGTCGAACAATTGCGCGACGACGCGCTCGTCTTCCATCGCGTTCTCGATCGTCGCGCGGCCGCGGATCACCGAGTCGAGCCCGCGCCACGACAGCACCGCGAGCACCGCGAGAATCGCGATGGCGATCAGCATCTCCAGCAGCGTGAAGCCGCGCTGCTTTCTGCCGCGGTCAGAGCGAGCGGTTCGTTTCATTCGCCACCACCGTGACCATTTGCGCCAGATTCCCGGAGCGGCCGGGCGTCGAGACGAACATCTCGACGCGCCGGAAAATCGGATTGGGCGTCTGGCTCACGCGCTGCGTGCACAGGAGCTTCAGATTGCCCTGCGAGCAGTCGAAAGTGCGCGAGCCGATCGGCGGAAACTGATGCGAGAGCCGCAGTTGCGCGAGCTCGTTGTCCGCGCTCCAGCCCGCGAGCAGCCGCCGGTGCAGGTCCGCTTCGCCCGTCGCGAGCGAGCCGACCGCGCGCACCGATGCGGCGAGCGCCACCGCGATGATCGCCAGTGCGACGAGCACTTCGATCATCGTGAAGCCGCGCTGATGCCGACGATGTTCGCGCATCACCGCACCTGATAGCGGCCGTTGCCGCTTCCGACGATCGTCACGCGGCCCACGGCCGAGAACAGCGTGATTTCCATCGGCGCGTCGATGGCTTCGGTGCCGAACACGAGCCGGCTCACCGTTTTGTCCGAGTCGAGGAACTGGATCGACACGCCGGTCACGCCGCCTTCCCAGCGCCGCTGGCGCAAGAGGTCGTCGCGCAACGGGCGCCAGCCGTCTTCCGTGCGGATGTCGAAGCGAAAGCCGCCGTCGAGCGGCTGCCACGCGATCGGCCGCGCGCGCACCTGCGCCTCGTCGCCCGCGGATTCGAACAGCAGGGCGAGACGCTGCGCTTCCTCGTTGAGATCGGTGCGCGGATTGCGCGTCAGTTGCAGCGACGCGAGCGACACCAGCAAGCCCGCGATCACCAGCACGACGAGCATTTCGAGCAGCGTGAAGCCCGCGTTGCGTCGCGTATGTCGGTGCCTGTTCACGCCGCTTTCCTTCGTCTGCCGTCAGACGGTCATTGCCACGAGCCGACATCGGCATCGTTGCCTTCGCCGCCGGCCTTGTTATCCGCGCCGTAGCTGAACACGTCGATTTCGCCGTGCACGCCCGGATTCAGATATTGATACTGACCGCCCCACGGATCGGCCGGCAGGCGCTCGAGATAGCCACCGTCCTTCCAGTTATTCGGCACCGGCTCGGTCGACGGCTTTTCGACCAGCGCGCGCAGGCCTTGCTCCTGCGTCGGATAGCGGCCGTTATCGAGGCGATACAGCTTCATCGCCTGCATGATGGTGCCGATGTCCTGCTTCGCGGCGACGCGGCGCGCCTCGTCCGGGCGGCTCATGATCTTCGGCACGATCAGCGCGGCGAGAATGCCGAGAATCGCGATCACGACCATGATTTCGATCAGCGTGAAGCCGCGCTGACGGCGTCCTTGCGCCTGAGCCTGTTGAATTCGCATGCGGCGTTGGGTCCACAATTGCATGACTGCTACCTCTTGAATTGAAAATATCGTTTCCGGGCTCATGCCCGGTGATGATTGGAAAAATCGCGCGGCTTCCTGTCTTTCGGAAGCCGCCGGTCATTCTATCGATCCGCTTTCGTCGCGTGATTTCTGCCCGAGCGAGGCATCGCGTCGCGCTCAGCGCACCCAGATCGTCGGTCCGGGCGGATTCGGCGGCAGGAAGATCTCCGACTTCACGCCGTTGCGATCGATGATGATCGAACGCGCGCGCACTTCGGAGAGCTTCACGCCTTGCGTGAGCGGCCCGCCCAGCGACACGGCCTTCGCCGCTTCGCCGCCGTAGCTCACGATGGCCGCCGCGCCGCCCTGCAACGCGAGAATCCCGAACAGATGCACATCCGAATTGGCCTGACGTTCCAGCCGTCCACCGAAAATGGTCGCAGCCTGCTCGACCGACGGAGCACGCGTCGCGGCCGCGGCGGGCAGCGGCGCGGTCTGCCGCGAGGTCAGCGTGACGACCCAGTACGTTACCGTCACGCAGAAGAGCGCGAGCGCGGCGAGCGTCAGTAAGCGAGTTTGAAGGGCGTTCATCACTGCACCAGATTATTCAGTTCGATGATCGGCAACATCACGGCGAGCACGATCACCAGCACGACGCCGCCCATCGCCAGAATCAGCAGCGGCTCGAGCAGGCTCGTGAGGAACATCGTGCGCCGTTCGAGCTCGCGCGCTTCGCCTTCGGAAGCGCGGTCGAGCATCGTGGTGACGTCACCCGTCGCCTCGCCCGAGCGGATCAGGTGAACCAGCACGGGCGGAAACGTCTTCGTGTTGCCGAGCGCGCGCGACAGCGACGAGCCCTCGCGCACCCGCACGATCGCGTCGTCGACGTTCTCGCGCATCGCCGTGTTGCTGAGCGTTTCGCCCGCAGCCTGCAGCGCGCGCAGGATCGGCACGCCCGCGGCGGTCAGGATCGCGAGCGTGCTGGCGAAGCGCACCGTGTTGTAGCCGCGCACCAGCTTCCCGATGAGCGGCGCGCCGAGCAGCCAGCGGTCGAACGACATGCGCGGGCCGGGCCGCGCGAGGATGCTCTTCACCAGCCACGCGAATATCACGACGCCGATCAGCACCGCCCACCAGTAACTTCGGACGAAGGACGAGAGCGCCATCATCATGACGGTCAAGAAAGGCAGCGCCTGCTTCGTGCTCGCGAACACGTTCACGACCTGCGGCACGACATAGCTCAGCAGGAACGTGACGATGCCGAACGCGATGATCGTCACGATGCCCGGATACGTGAACGCCAGAATGATCTTCTGCTTGAGCGCGTTACGCTGTTCGATGTAGTCCGCAAGACGCGACAGCACGAGGCCGAGCTTGCCGGTGTGCTCGCCCGCCGCGACGAGCGCGCGATAGATCTCCGGAAAGTCCTTCGGATGCTGCGCGAGCGCGTTGGCGAAGGAATGGCCGCCGAGCACTTCGGCGCGGATCGCGGCCATCAGTTCGCGGATGTAATCGCGCTCGGACTGCTCCGTCAGCACCGCGAGCGTCTCGCCGAGCGGCAGACCGGCGATCAGGAGACTGGCGAGCTGGCGCGTGAGAATCGCCTGTTCGCGCTGCGACAGACGCCGCCCGAGCGACAGCCGCTGCTGGCGCTCGCCGCGCGTGCGCGTGCCCGCCGCCTCGACGACGAGCGGCGTCAGCCCCTGCGTGCGCAACTGGCTGCGCGCGGCGCGGGCGCTGTCGGCATCGAGCACGCCTTTCTGCGTCTTGCCCGCGTGGTCGATCGCTTCGAAACGAAAGGCCGGCATACCGTTACTCTCCGCCCGTCACGCGCAGCACTTCTTCCAGCGACGTCACGCCGGCGGCGAGCCAGCGGTCGCCGTCCTCGCGCAGCGTGCGCATGCCTTGCTTGCGGCCTGCCTCGAGAATCTCCGCATCCGCCGCGTTGCGATGGATGAGCGGGCGGATCGCGTCGTCGATCAGAAGCAGTTCGTAGACACCGCGACGGCCGACATAACCCGACTGGCCGCATCGCTCGCAGCCGACCGGATGGTAGCGCTTCGTGCCGTCTTCCTCGACGCGCTCTTCCTTGCAGACCGGACAGAGCTGGCGCACGAGCCGCTGCGCGAGCACGCCGAGCAGCGACGACGCCAGCAGATACGGCTCCACGCCCATGTCGGTGAGACGCGTGACGGCAGAGGCAGCGTCGTTCGTGTGCAGCGTCGCGAGCACGAGGTGGCCGGTTAGCGAAGCCTGCACCGCGATCTGCGCGGTTTCGAGATCGCGGATTTCACCGATCATGATGATGTCCGGATCCTGGCGAAGGATCGAGCGCAGCGCGCGCGCGAAGGTCATGCCGATGCGCTCGTTCACCTGCGTCTGCCCGATGCCCGACAGGTCGTATTCGATCGGGTCTTCCACCGTCATGATGTTGGTGGTCGTGGTCTCCAGCCGCGACATCGACGCATAGAGCGTGGTTGTCTTGCCGGAACCGGTCGGGCCGGTGACGAGCACGATGCCGTGCGGCTTGCCGATCAGCTTGTCGAAGTGGACGAGCGTGTCGCGCGCCATGCCGAGCGTTTCGAGATTCAGGCGCTGCGCGTCCTTTTCCAGCAGACGCAGCACCGCGCGCTCGCCGTGGCCGGTCGGCAGCGTGGAAACCCGCACGTCGACGGGACGTCCGCCCACGCGCAACGTGATGCGGCCGTCCTGCGGCAATCGTTTTTCAGCGATATCGAGCTGCGCCATGATCTTGATGCGCGAGATCAGCGCGCCGTGCAGCGCTTTCTTCGGACGCACGACATCGCGCAGCGTGCCGTCGACGCGAAAGCGCACCACTGACGCGTTCTCGAACGGCTCGATGTGAATATCCGATGCCTGCTCGCGCGCCGCCTGCGTGAGCAGCGCGTTGATCATACGGATGATCGGCGCGTCGTCCTCGGATTCGAGCAGATCCTCGACTTCGGGAATGTCCTGCATCAAACGCGACAGATCGACTTCGCCTTCCACTTCGCCGACCACCTGCGCCGCGCTGCCGTCGTTGCGCGCGTATGCCGAATTGATCGCCGCGGCGAGCTCGTCGGCGGGCTTGCGCACGATCGACAGCGCGCCGAAATTGCGCGCGACTTCAGCGAGCGCCGCGTCGGTCGTCCGCTCGCTGATCCATACCTCGATGCTGTCCGCGTGCCGATGCGCGAGCAAGATCTGCCCGCTGCGCGCGAAGCCGTAGGGCACGAGGCGGGCCGCCGCCAGCGGCGACGCCGCGCTGCTCGCGCTCTCGACCGCATCGTTGACCATGCTCACGGCCGGGCTCCCTGTTGGCCGTTCGTCGCGGCGTTACCCGGCAGGGTGTTGGTCGCTGCGTTGCCCGGCATGGCGTTGGTCGCGCCGTTCGCGGGAAGCGGATAGCTGCCCTGCGGCGGCGGCGTCGATTGCGGCGCGGATTGCATCGGCTGCGGCGCCGGACCTGCTTCCGGGTTCTGCGGCAGCGTCGTGCTCGGGCCGGGGCCGCGTGTCGTGTTGCTCCAGTCCAGCAGATTTTGCGCCGGGACGCCGCCGCCTTCGCTCGGACCAATCGGTTTCGGCGGCATCACCGGCACATTCTGATCCTTGATGAGACGGTTGTCCGTCGTCGAGCCGTACTGCTGCTGACGCAGATACTCGTAGCGCGTGTTGGTGATCTGCGTCGAGGTTGCCTGATCGCGCACGATCACCGGGCGCAGGAACACCATGAGGTTGGTTTTCGTGCGCGTCTTGCTTTCGCTTCTGAACAGGCTGCCGATGAACGGAATGTCGCCGAGCAGCGGAATCTTGCTGTTGTTATTGTTGTACTGGTCCTGCATCAGGCCGCCGAGCACGACGATTTCACCGTCATCCGCGAGGATGGTCGACTGCACCGAGCGCGTATTGATCGTCACGCCGCCCGGATCGTTCTTCGTGGTCGCATCGACGCTCGAATCTTCCTGATAGATCTGCATCTTGAGCACGCCGCCATCGGTGATCTGCGGCTTCACATGCAGCGTCACGCCGACGTCGCGCCGGTCGAACGTGTTGAACGCGGTGACCGAGGTGGCCGCGTTCGCGGTCGGCGTCGCGTAGGAACCCGTCACGACCGGCACGTTCTGGCCGACGACGATCTTCGCTTCCTCGTTGTCGAGCGTAATCAGGTTCGGCGTCGAAAGGATGTTCGCATCCGCCGATGTCGACAGCGCCTGCAACAGCCCGCCGAGGCCGAAGAGGTTGCCGAAGCGGTGCAGCAAGCCGATGTTGAGGCCCTGCGCGAGCAGGCCGGTGGTCGACGTGATGGCCGACGGATTCTGTGCGATCGCGTTGCCCTGCAAGGTCAGATCGACGATGTTCGTGTTGCCCTGACCGAAGCTCGAACTGCCGTAGAGCGCGTTGTTGCCGCCGTTCGACAGCAGGAGGCCCTGCCACTGAATGCCGAGGTTCGCGCCGGTGGTCGCGGACAATTCGACGATCAACGCCTCGATGTAGACCTGCGCGCGGCGCGCGTCGAGCTGATCGATCACGGCGCGCAGGTTTCGATAGACCGGGTCCGCAGCGGTGATGATCAGCGAGTTCGTTGCGGCATCGGCCTGGATCATGCCGCCGCCCTGGTCGTTGCCGGACTCGTTGTCCTTGTTCGACGAGAAGCTCGAGTCGCGGTTGCCGGCGCCGCCCGTCATCGGATTGTTGCTGCTGCCCGAGGTGCCGCCGAGACCGCCGGGCAAAGGCGGCGTGCCGGCCGTGCCGGTGGACATCGACGAACTGCCGAGACCGCCGCCGCTCTGACCGAACGAATTCGAGCTGGAGTTCGAGCCCGACGTGTTGTCCGAAGTATTGTTGCCCTTGCCCATCATGCCGCGCAGCGTCTTGGCGAGACGCGTCGCGTCGGCATTGCGCAGCGCCACGACGTGCATGTTGCCCGGTTGCGAAGTCGGAGAATCGAGCTTCTGCGCCAGTTGCTTCGCTGCGGCGAGACGCGAGCTGCTGGACGCGCGGAACATCAGCGAATTGGTGCGCGCATCGGGCGTGACGGTGACTTTGAGCGTGGCGTCGGTGCTGCCGATCGCGCCGGGATCGAGCAGCTTGTTCATCTGCTCGGCAACGTCGATGGCGTTCGCGTTCTTCAGCGTGACCACATCGACCGAGCGGCCGGCCGCCGTATCGACACCCGCGATGATGCCCGCGATGCGGCGCACGTTGTCGGCGTAGTCCGTGACGACGAGCGTGTTGTTCGCCGGATAGGCCGCGATGGTGTTGTTCGGCGAAATGAGCGGACGCAGCACCGGCAAAAGATTGTTCGCCGATTCGTTACGCAGTTGAAAGACCTGCGTGATCACCTGATCGCCGCGCGCGGCCGGCGCGTTGCCGACATACGTGGGCACGCCCTGCAGCTTCGCGTCGGCTTCGGGCACGACCTTCAGGACGCCGTGATCCTGCACGAGCGCGAAACCCTGCATGCGCAGCGACGACTGGAGCGTCTTGAGCGCCTGATCCTCGGGAACCGCATTCTCCGAGACCAGGTTGAGTTGCCCCTTCACCCGGGGATCGACGATGATCGTTTTGCCGGTAGCGGCGCCGATCGCCTTCGCGACCTGGTCGATGTCCGCATTGACGAAATTCAGCGTCACTTGCGCGTGCGCGGCTTGCGCGACGATAAGTCCCGCCGCCAGCAGTGCCGTCGCGATACGACGCAGTGCCATAGGTTGTCTTCTCATGAATGTGATGTCAGAGCCGGGTCTCGGGGGAGCCAGCCAAGGCAGCACCGCCCGTCAGCCGAGAGCGCTGCCAACCGCGATGTGGGACGCACAGGCCCGGAACATCGCGATCATTTTAAAAAATATGACGATAACAGCTTAATGTAACGAAAATGTGCCAATTCGTTCCGGATCAGATGACGCCTGGCTGTCGACTTCGCTACGTTTTCCAGCGCCCTCAAGCTTTCAAAAAACTTGCCGATAGACCGTACCTGGACGCTTCCAGAGGTCGGCCGATGCACGCGGGAGCCGAATTGTACCCCGTCCAGAAGTCTTATTATTCATACATTTAGATCACACCTGATTGACGGTCCGATGTGTTCCCGCGCAAGCGGGCTTCCGGCGCTGCACCGGGCGTATGTCTGATAGCCAACTTATGGTCTGATTCGTCAGCCGGTATGATACGGTCGGTTCCGCATTCCGGGCGGTTGCGAAATGGGCGGGTTTTCCCCATGCAGTCCGGCCGCGGGCGTTGATTTGTTGGCGTTGGCGCCAAGGCGCCGCAACGGCGGCATGACGTTCCGCATCTGCGGATGGAGTAGAAGGAAGATGAAGAGAATATTGCGACTACTTGCGATATGCGGGCCGCTCACGGCGGCCGCCTCCGCACATGCGGACTGCTTCGACGAAGCCGCGAAGTATCAGAAGGTCAATCCGCTCATCCTGCGCGCGATCGCCTGGCAGGAATCGCACAACAAGCCTGACGCCATCAACAAGAACGCCAACGGCTCGACCGACTACGGGCTGATGCAGATCAATTCGATCCATCTCAACACGCTGGCGCAGTACGGCATTTCCAGCGGCACGCTGATGGAGCCGTGCAAGAGCGTGTATGTCGCCGCCTGGCATCTGCGCCAGAAAATGAACAAGTACGGCAATTCGTGGCAGGCGGTCGGTGCTTACCATTCCGAAACACCCGCGCTACGCGACAAGTACTCGGCGCAGATCATCGAGATCCTGCGTCGCTGGAAGCTGCTTCAGGCCACGCGCTGACCCAAGGCGCGCTACTCGCACACGCGCCGCGTCCGGCGCGCATTTGATGCAAAATCCCCTATTCGATCGCCCGCGCCGCCCGAACGGCAGCGCGGGCTCGCGCTCGCGCGCTCCCTTCCTCCGTCACGCTCACTGCGATGAACCAGACGCCATTGCCCATTACCGTGCTATCGGGATTCATCGGCGCGGGTAAGACCACGCTCGTCGATGCCTTGCTCGCCAACGCCGAAGGAATCCGCATCGGCGCCGTGACATGCGGCAAGGCCGCGTCCGGCGCGGAACGCGAAACCACCGACTTGCCCAACGGCTGCCTCGTGCTGACGCTCGGCGACCCATCGATGGAGACGCTCGAAAGCGCGATCACCTGGATCGCGGAACAGCAGCGCTTCGATGCGATCATCGTCGAATCGTCGGGCATCGCGAATCCGATCACGATCGCCGAGCATCTCGCATTCGGCGATGACGACGACGCGACGCTCGCGGGCCGCGCGCATCTCGATACGTTCGTGACCGTGATCGATGCCGCGACCTTCCTGCGCGACTATGCGTCTTCGGACTCGCTCGCCGAGCGCGGTCTCTCGCAAGAAAGCCACGGCGACGAAGACGACCAGACAGTCGTCGAGACCCTCATCGAGCAGATCGAGTTCTGCGATGTCATCGTCATCAACAAGATCGATCTCGCCGGCGCGGACGAAGTGGAAAGGATCGCGCGCATCCTGCACGGGCTCAATCCGCGCGCGCTTCAAGTGCGGGCGCAATCCGGCAACGTGTCTTCCGGCGACGTGCTGAACACCGGCCGCTTCGATTTCGATGCGACCGCGAGCGCGCCCGGGTGGCTTGCGATTCTCAACGGCGAGCACGCGGCGAGCGACGAGCCCGATGCCTCCGGCATCGGCCATTATGTGTATCGCGCACGCCGGCCGTTTCATCCCGAGCGCCTGTGGAACCTGCTGCATCAGGAATGGCCCGGTGTCCTGCGGGCGAAAGGCTTCTTCTGGCTCGCGACGCGAAGCGATGTCGGCGGCTCGCTGTCGCAAGCGGGCGGGACCGTGCGGCACGGTCCGGCGGGGTTGTGGTGGGCCGCGCAAGATCGCAGCGAATGGCCGATCGACGACCCCGAGCTCGAAGCGGAGATCGTTGCGGAATGGTATGGCGACCCGGACGACAACAGCATCGGCGATCGCCGGCAGGAACTGGTGCTGATCGGCGAGAACCTCGACCGCACCGCATGGCAGGCCAGGTTCGATGCATGCCTTCTGACCGACGACGAATGGGCGCTCGGCCTCGATGGCTGGCATCGCTTCGCCGATCCGTTTCCCGCTTGGGACGTCGAAGAGCACGACCACGATCACGATCATGATAACGACCACCACGATCATGGTCCCGATTGCAATTGCGAGGATCATCGGCATTGAAGCGTGAACGGCTCGATGCAACGTCGAGCCCGCCAACGAGATGCGCAGCCGAAAAAAAAACCCGCCGAAGGCGGGTTATGTATAACTGGCTACTTCGAGTAGCCGCACAATCGGCAAGAAGCTTACCGCTTGTTCACTGCGTCCTTGAATGCCTTGCCAGCCGTAAACTTGACCGTCTTCGCGGCCGGAATCTTGATGGACTCGCCAGTCTTCGGGTTGCGGCCGGTGCGCGCTGCGCGCTTTCCCGAGCCGAAGCTGCCGAAGCCGATCAACTGAACTGCGTCACCTTTCGATACAGCCTTCTTGATCACTTCGAGCAACGTGTCCAGCGTTTCGCCGGTTTGAGCCTTGCTGGCGCCGGTCTGAGCGGCTACGGCGTCGATCAATTCCTGTTTGTTCATTAAGGTTCCTTTATCAGTTTAGGTTGACACGAACAGCGCGAACGCGCCGATTATACGTGCGCAAGCCGTGCAGTCGAGTAGCGACGGCCTTCTGGCGCGGCCGACCGGGGAATCGGCGGTGTTACGCGCCATCTCAACGGCATTGCTTCACTTCGTCGCCTTCACGCCGCCTCTATACGCGGCGCTTGGTATGATAGCGCAGCGCAAACCCAATCAGGATAAGGGTTTCAAAGATTTACCCTTATATTTTTGAGGCTCGCGGCGGTTTTTTTTGGCGCAGAACAACTGGGTCCGATCCATGCTACGCGAGCTGATCATCGAATACGGCCTGCCGTTGGTTTTTGCCAACGTTCTGCTCGAATGCCTCGGCTTGCCGCTCCCAGCCTTGCCCACACTGATTCTGACGGGTGCGATCACGGTCTCCGCGAGCTTCGCAACGGGCGTGCCTTCGGGCTTTCCGTCGGCTGCATGGGGGCCGCTCTTGGCGATCGTCGTCACGGCCAGCACGGCCGCGCTCATCGGCGACACGCTCTGGTTCTGGCTCGGGCGTCGCTACGGCAGCCGCGTGCTTGCCTTCATGTGCAAGATCTCGATCTCGCGCGATACCTGCGTGAACCGCAGCCTCGACTTCTTCGGGCGCTTCGGCGTGCGCATTCTCGCCCTGTCCAAATTCATCCCCGGCCTGTCGACGCTCGCGATACCCGTCGCGGGCGCGACCGGCATCGGCTTCGGCAGCTTTCTCTTGTATGACGCGCTCGGCGCATTGTTGTGGTCCGGCATCGGCGTCGCGTTCGGCGCGATGTTCGCCGATCTCGTCGATCGCATGCTCGCCTGGCTCGACCTGTTCGGGCGCGGCGTGGTCGTGCTTGCGATCATCGCGCTCGCGCTCTATCTCGCCATGCGCTGGTGGCAGCGCGTGTCGCTGTTGCGGAGGCTGCGCATGGCGCGCATCGATATCGCGATGCTGCGCGCGCTGCTCGATGGCGAACCGCCGCCGCTCGTCATCGACGTGCGCCGCCGCGAACGCCGCGCGATGGATCCGTTCGCCATTCCCGGCGCGCTGCTCCTGCACGACGACGCCGCATCGCAGCTCGCCGGTATCGCCCGCGACCGCAAGCTCGTGACGTACTGCGACTGCCCGAGCGAAGTGTCCGCCGCGCTTGCCGCCAAGGAACTCGCCGCGCACGGCTTCACCGATGTCGCGCCGCTGCTCGGCGGCCTCGCGGCATGGCGCGCGGCGGGCTACGCGCTCGAGCCGCTGACGATCGAAGACGCCCCGAACGGCGCCGCGCGGACCTTGGCCAAGTCGTCTTCCGCTTGACGTGTCTTCCCCTGTCGCATGACCGAATCTCTGTTTTTCGCGCCGCACGATCTTCCCGCGCGCTGGCGGCGCACGCGCGTCTTCACCTTCGTCGATATGACATTCAGCGCCTTCCTCCCGCTCTGGCAGCGCTGGCGCGACGACGAAGAGCGTTGCGACCGGTTGCACGTCGTGGCGATTGCGACGCTAAAGGCGCTGGACGATCCACCATCGACCGATGACGCATCGCCGCTCGCGGCCGAGCTTGCACGCGCGTGGCCGATGCGCGTGGCAGGCATGCATCGGCTGGAGTTCGACGAAGGACGCGTGGTGCTCACGCTCGCCATTGGCGACGACGCGCAGGCGATGCTGTCGAAACTCTGGCTACGCGCCGATGCCTTCCATCTCGAAGCGACCGACGATCCACGCGCCTTATGCAAATCGCTCGCGCGCTTTGCCGGCGACGGCGCGACAGTCTGCGCGAACGCATCCGGGCCGCTTCATTTGCCGATGCGCCGCGCGCTGGAATCGTCGGGCTTCGAGTGCTCGTCGGCGGCGGCGGACGCACGGCTCGTCGCACGCTTCGCGCCGCGCTGGCGCGTGCGCCGCCACGAACCGCCGCTTCCTTGCGCTGCGAGCGCGCGCGAGGCCGTCGTCATCGGCGCGGGACTCGCGGGCTGTGCCGTGAGCGCGCGGCTCGCCGGGCGCGGCTGGCACGTCACGCTGATCGATCGTCACGCGTTGCCCGCGCGCGATGCATCGGGCAATCCGGCGGGCGTGTTTCATCCTATCGTCTGGCGCGACGACAGTGTCGCCGCCCGCCTCACGCGCGCGGGCTTTCTCTACGCATTGCGCCGATGGCAGGCGCTCGAAGACGCACATCACGACTTGCTGCGCAGCCCCGCGGGTTTGCTACAGATCGCCGACACGCCCGAAGACGCCACTGCGCTCGCCGCCGCCATCGCGCGCTTCGCGTATCCATCTGAATACGTGCAGCCGACGACGCGCGCCGATGCATCGCGCATCGCGGGCGTCGATGTCGCGCGCGGCGGCTGGTTCTTTCCGCGCGGCGGTGCGATCTCGCCTGCGGCCGTTTGCACAGCGCAACTCGCCGACGCCGCTGCCCGGATCACGCTGCGCATGGAAACCGACGTAACGCGCATTGCGCACGATGGCCGCATCTGGAGCGCGTTCGATACGAGCGGCGGCGAGATCGCGAGCGCGCCGGTGATGGTGCTCGCCAACGCTCACGATGCCGCGCGGCTCGCCGGTCTGTATGGCGCGCCGACACGCAGCGTGCGCGGCCAGCTCACCGTGCTCGATTCATCCGCGCTCGATGCCCTGCGTGCGCCGGTTATCGGCGAAGGCTACGCGGTGCCGCTCGGCGCGGACGGCGCGCTCATCGGCGCGACCTATGACATCGACGATCCCGACCGGGATATTCGCGAAGCCGGGCATCTGGAGAACATCGAGCGCGTCGCGGGGATGTTGCCGGATCTAGCGCTCGCGCCGAAGCAAATCCGCGCGGGGCGCGTCGCGTTCCGCTGCGTGACGAGCGACCGCATGCCGATGATCGGCCAGCTTGCCGACGAAAGCGCCGCGCGCCGCGATGCGCCTCAACTCTCGGGCGCGTGGCCGCTCGATCTGCCGCGCATGCCCGGTCTTTACGGCGCATTCGCATTCGGCTCGCGCGGGCTCGTCTGGGCGACGCTCGCGGCCGAGCTGATCGCGTCGCAGATTGAAGGAGAACCGTGGCTCATCGAGCGCGAACTCGCGGACGCCGTCGACCCAGCCCGCTTTTTGCTCAGAGCGCTCCGTCATGGAGAAATCGGCTCGACATAGTTGTCCCCGGCACGTTGTGGATAACCCGTCTAATTGCAGGTGGAAGTCGTGTGAACGCGATGTGCACGTAAACGGGACAACCTGGACTTCCGGTTTACGCGCGCCAAAGTTGTTCCGGGTTGGCCGCGCCGCGCCAACATGTTTACGGCCCGCTTCTGCTTTATCCAAATGATTGAATGTAAAGACGAAAGATGGGTTATCCACAGAAGACGCAGCCTCTTGTTAACTACTACTACGTTTATATACAGTAAACCTGTAAACACCTGAAGACGAAGCCATCGGTCAGGCATAAACCAGAAATCCGAACGTCCCGATAACGGCGAGCGGTCAGCCTTTCCATCCTGCTTCGAGCCCGGCAGTCGCTTTTACTTCATAAGAATCAGGAGCTTGGACTTTCTGTCAGGGCAACGGAGGTATGGCACAATCGCGCTTCTTCCTGCGTCGCGCCGTTCGGACGGCGACCGCTTCAATGGAACGATGGTTGCGAGCCAAGAATCTGATCAACGAAGCCGCGCCGTCGTTTGCTGTGTTCGGCCCGGCATTCGAGCGGGCGCCGCATGCGTTACCCATGTCACACGGATCCGAGTTCTCCGGTGCGACATCGAGGGCATGCAGGGCGCATCGCAGCTAGCCGAACGCGTCGTCTAATCCGTGCACGTCCTGACGTGACGCCGTGTTCGTTCGCATTTCGTTTCGCCTGAATGAACCAACGCTCGCATAGCGGGCCCGATGCGCCTCGCCCGCGAGCGCGCGCCGTCGATGCGAGTCACGCAACGGAACGTGCACGCTCTGCTGCAGCAACGAAGGAGAAGCCAATACGATGAATTCGGCATTTTCATTTTTGCCCGTCTGGCCGCTCGAACCCGACGCCATTTTCTGGGCCGGTCTCGCGCTCATTACGGCGGGGCTCGCCGGCGAGCTGTTATGGCGCGCGTGGCGCTTGCCGCGCATCACCGGGTTCGCGGTGATCGGGCTGATCGCCGGTAACGCGGGTCTCGGTGTGATCGACGCAAGCGCGGCCGGCCTGTCGCGGCCGCTGCTCGATGTCGCGCTCGGGCTGCTGCTCTTCGAATTGGGTGGGCGGCTCGATCTGCGCTGGATCCGTCGCAATCCGTATCTGATCTTGTCGAGCATCGCCGAATCGACGCTGACGTTCGGCCTCGTGCTGATCGCGCTGACATTGCTCAACGTGCCGACGATGCCCTCGGTCGTGATCGCGGCCATTGCGATGGCGACGTCGCCCGCGATGGTCATCCAGTTGAAGACCGAACTGCGCGCGGAAGGCCAGGTCACGCAACGTCTGCTGACGCTGACCGCGCTCAACAGCATGTATGCGGTGATCGTCGAGAAGCTCGCGGCGGGCGTGCTGCATCAGGAAATCTACGGCAACGCGCTCGCGACGATCCTGCAGCCGCTCTATCTGCTGATCGGCTCGCTCGTGCTCGCGTTCCTGCTCGCGCGCGCCTGCAATCTGCTGGTGCGGCGCCTGCCCGCGAACGACGAGCATTCGTTCGTCGCGCTCTTCGGGCTCGTGCTGCTGGCGATCGCGGTCGCGCATATCTTCAAGCTGTCGACGATTCTCGCGCTGCTCGCCGCGGGCATCATCGTGAAAAACGCCGACGAACGTCCGCAACTCTGGCCGTCGCACTTCGGCTCCGCCGGATGGCTCCTGACCGTGATTCTTTTTGCGCTGACGCTCACGCCGTTTCACTGGCGCGATATCGCGCTCGGCGGCGTCGCGGCGCTCGGGCTGATCGTTGCGCGTTTCGTCGGCAAGCTCGTCGGCGTGCTGATTTTCGCGAAGCCGAGCGGGCTCGACTGGAAGCAGGGCGCGGCGCTCGGCGTCGCGCTGACGCCGATGTCGGCGCTGGCGTACGTGCTCGTCGACGACATGTACGTTCTCTATCCGGACTACGACCCGACGCTGCGCGCGATCATCATGTGCTCGATCGTCGTGCTGCAGATAGTCTCGCCCTTCGTGGTCTACCGCAGCCTGTCGGCAGTCGGCGAGCGGCGCGAGTGATCGCGCCCGCTTGACTCATGCATTGATTATTCAAGAGGCGCCATGGCACTCGAACCTTTCATCAACTCCGAACCGTTCACGTTCGGCGTCGAGCTGGAGATCCAGGTCGTCAACACGCACGACTACGATCTGACCCGCGCCGCGTCGGACCTCATGCGTCTCATCAAGGACGAAAAAATTCCGGGCAACATCACGCCTGAAATCACCGAAAGCATGATCGAGCTTTCGACCGGTATCTGCACGACGCACGAGCAGGCTGTCACGGACCTTCGCAAGATCCGCGATACGCTCGTCGCCGCGGCGGATCAGCTCAACGTCGGGCTCGCGGGCGGCGGCACGCACGCGTTCCAGCAATGGAGCGATCGTCAGATCTACGACGCGCCGCGCTTCCAGTACATCTCCGAACTGTACGGATACCTCGCCAAGCAGTTCACGGTGTTCGGCCAGCACGTCCACATCGGTTGTCCCGATCCGAACAGCGCGCTCTTCCTGCTGCACTCGATGTCTCGCTACATCCCGCATTTCATCGCGCTTTCAGCGTCGTCGCCATACATCCAGGGTGTCGACACGGGGTTCCACTCGGCGCGTCTGAACTCGGTGTTCGCGTTTCCGCTGTCGGGGCGCGCGCCCTTCGTGCTGACCTGGGACGGCTTCGAGGAATACTTCTCGAAGATGGTCAATACGGGCGTCGTCAACAGCATGAAGGACTTCTACTGGGACATCCGGCCGAAGCCCGGCTTCGGAACGATCGAAGTGCGCGTGATGGACACGCCGCTTTCCGTCGACAGGGCGGCCGCGATCGCCTGCTACATCCAGACGCTGTCGCGCTATCTGCTGCTCGACAAACCGCTGACGCCGCGCGAGGACGACTATCTGGTCTACACGTTCAACCGCTTCGAGGCGTGCCGCTTCGGACTGGAAGGCACGTGCATCCATCCGCAGACGGGCGAGCGGCGCACCATCGGCGAGGACATTCTCGCGACGCTCGACGTGCTCGCTCCGCATGCCGAAGCGCTCGGCTCACAGGCCGCGCTCGCGGAGGTGGCCGATATCGCGCGCGGCGTCAACGACGCGACCTGGCTACGCGGCGTGGTGGACAAGGAAAAATCGCTGCACGAGGCGGTCAGGCAGCAATGCCTGCAGTGGCGCCGCTAACGCTGCGCTTACGCCGACGCGAATCGGCGAATCATGACGAAAGGCCGCTTCGAGAAGCTTACGAAGCGGCCTTTATCTTTGGGCCGTATGAAACATGTGCATGACGAGCAATGTGCATAAAGCGCTCGCGGCAACGTTGGAAGAAAAACCGATTCAGCGACGCTAAGGTTTACTTCAAGAAGTCCGTATACATCCGTAATAGTAGTTAACAAGTCTTCCCCGACGCTGTGGAAAACGTCAAAAAGAGGTGCAGAGTCAACGAGCTAGCGCGATGATAACCATGCGGCCCGCGTGTGGCGTCGCGACGAGGATTCTGGACAACGGAAAGGTGTCCGACGCGAGGGGAAGTGTTATCAAGAATACGCCCACATCAAAGAAGACTCTTTTACACGGGTTATCCACAGTTCTGCGTGGATAATTAAGGTGTACGTTTGTTCTATGTCGCTTAGAATGGCGACTTTGCTGGCATGGCGTTATAGTCGGCAAGAAAACAGCGCCACGAGCAGGACCATAAGACGGCGCATAACGAAGAGGGTTGCAACGTCCCCATTCAGGCACCGCTAATTGGCTTGGCACGCCTGAATTTTGAGACGGCGGGGACCTGGAACGAAGGGCAGTTCGCAAGGGGTTCGGAGTACTTTCTGCGGGCGGCGTTTCGAACGAGGTGTTCGCGGTGGTTGCCGCGAACGTGCCGTCAGAACACATAAGCGGAACAACAAGCGAAAGACTATGAGTGAAGGCGTTTACGGAGAGCAGGCGACGGGGCGGGTGACCCACGGCCTGCTGAGGCTGAGCACCGCGATGCGCAGCCAGGCATGGGAATGGGCGGAAGGCGCGGGGCTGACGCCGACCCAGGGTGAAATTCTCGTTCTGCTGATGCAGCGCAAGGGGCCGATGCGCCTCGGCGAGATCGCACGTGAAACGGCGCTGACCGCCGCCACGACGAGCGATGCGGTGAGCACGCTCGAAGGCAAGGGTCTCGTCGAAAAGCGCCGCGCGCTCGACGACGGCCGCGCGCTCGCGGTGCGTCTGACCGCGCGTGGCCGCACGGCTGCGAAGAAGGCACTGCAATGGCCGGACTTCCTCGCAAAGGCGGTCGGCACGCTGCGCGAGGACGAGCAGGTGGCGTTCTATCGCACGCTGCTCAAGACAATCCGTCAGCTCGAATCGCAGCAGCAGATTCCGGCGCACCGCATGTGTCTCTCCTGCTCGCACTTCGAGGCGAGCAAGAATCCGAAGAAGACGCCGCATCACTGCGCGCTTCTGCAGATCGACATGGCGGACACGGATCTGCGTCTCGACTGTTCGGTATACGAAGAAGCCGACGTCGCCACGCAGAAGAAGAGCTGGAAGGTCTTCGCCCAAGTCGCCTGAATCAGGCTGCGCGGGTAAAAAGCCATCTGGCGGCATCCGGCGCTGTGAGGCCGCGGCGAGTCGGTTAGACTGTGCCCGTCGCGCCTCGCCGCGAGGCCCGGCTCGTCACTACTCCGTCCCGAGAAAGCCGCCGATGAAACATGAAGTCCTGGCGATTCGCCACGTCTATTTCGAAGATCTGGGCAGCCTCGAACACGTGCTCGGCGATCGCGGCCATCTCGTGCGCTATCTGGACGTCGGACGCGGCCGTATCGACGCGCCCAATCCGCTCGATCCTTCGTTGCTCGTCGTGCTCGGCGGACCGATCGGCGCTTGCGACGACGCGCATTATCCGCATCTCGCGCCGCTGCTTTCGATGCTCGAAAAGCGCATCGCGGCAGGCTTGCCGACGATCGGCATCTGCCTCGGCTCGCAACTGATCGCGCGGGCGCTCGGTGCGCGTGTGTATCCGTCGGGCAAGCTGGAGCTCGGCTGGTCGCCGCTCGAGCTGACCGGCGCGGGACGCGCGTCCGCGCTGCGGCATCTCGAAGCCGACGGCGCGCCCGTTCCGGTCTTTCACTGGCACGGCGATACCTTCGATCTCCCCAAGGACGCGACGCTCCTCGCATCCACCGATCTCTGCGCGCATCAGGCATTTTCCTGGGGCGAGCACGTTCTCGCGCTGCAGTGTCATCCCGAAGTGCTCGTGGAGCGCTTCGAGAGCTGGCTCGTCACGTACCCGGGCGATATCGCGCGCAGCGGCGCGACGGTCGCCTCACTGCGTGAGGACACCGCGCGTCACGGCGCGAAACTCGAACGCGCCGCTCGCGCGATGTTCGGCGAATGGCTCGACCGCTTCGCCGTGGTGGACGCGCGCTGAACGTGTGATGGTATGAATCATCGCGCCGCGTCTCGCGCGATGAATCATCGCGCCGCGTCTCGCGCGGTGCGCGTCCCTGCACGAAAGAAATCGCGGTGCTATTCTCGATCGCTCCTTTCTAGCGACGAGCCACGCCATGAGCGCGCTGTTCACTCCCACGACCCTCCGCAGCCTCCAGCTCCCGAACCGCATTTTCGTCTCGCCGATGTGTCAATACTCCGCCGAGCGCGGCGAGGCTACGGCATGGCACATGATCCATCTGGGCCACCTCGCGTTGTCCGGCGCGGGCATGCTGTTCATCGAGGCGACCGCCGTCGAGCCGGACGGCCGCATCACGCCGGGTGATCTCGGTCTTTGGGACGACGTCACCGAGGCCGCGCTGCGTCCGGTGCTTGCCGCGATCCGCCAGTATTCGAAGATCGCGGTGACGATGCAGCTATCGCACGCGGGCCGCAAGGCATCGAGCCGCAAGCCGTGGGAAGGCGGGCAGCTGATCTCCGTCGCCGATGGCGGCTGGATGACCTTTGCGCCATCCGCCATTGCGCACAAGCCTGAAGAGACCCCGCCGCTCGCGCTCGACGCCGCTGGCCTCATCCGCGTGAAGGAGGCGTTCGTCGCATCGGCGAAGCGTGCGGCGCGGCTCGGCATCGACGGCATCGAAGTGCACTGCGCGCATGGCTACCTGCTGCATCAGTTCCTGTCGCCGCTCGCCAATCAGCGCACCGACGAATACGGCGGCTCGCTCGAGAACCGCATGCGGTATCCGCTCGAAATCTTCGACGCCGTGCGCGCTGCGTTTCCCGCCGACAAGCCGGTCGGCGTGCGCGTCTCCGCGACCGATTGGGTCGAAGGCGGATGGAGCATCGAGGATACGATCGCGTTCGCGTCGGAGCTGAAAAAGCGCGGCGTGGACTGGGTCGATGTGTCGTCGGGCGGGGTCTCGCCGTTGCAGAAGATTCCGTTGTCGTCGGGCTATCAGGTGCCGTTCGCGCAGGCCGTGAAGGAAGCGACGGGCGTGAACACCGTGGCCGTCGGGCTGATCACCGAGGCAAAGGAAGCGGAAGAAATCGTCAGGAGCGGCAAGGCCGATTACGTCGCAATGGCGCGCGCGATGCTCTACGATCCGCGCTGGCCGTGGCACGCCGCCGCCGAGCTCGGCGCAACCGTCACCGCGCCGCCGCAGTACTGGCGCTCGCAGCCGCGCGAACAGAAGAATCTCTTCGGCGAGATCACCATCGGGCAACGCTGAAAAGTTTCGAACATCGTCCAGACGGTTGAGCATTCGCGCGCCGGGAGTGTAGGATACCGGTCTGTTGAGCGCGAGCGTTCAACCGAGCGAACGCGGCGCCTTTTGAGGCCACCGCGTTTTTTTTCATCCCGATGTTCATCCCGATCGCGCGGGAGCGAAGCGTTATTTAAGGATTCGTTCGATGAGTTCACGCAGGGTCACCGTTCGCCGCTCCGGCGTGCATGGCAAGGGCGTGTTTGCCGTGAAGCGGATTGCCGCGGGCGAGCAGGTGATGGAATACAAGGGCGAGCGCATTTCATGGAAGGAAGCGCTGCGCCGCCATCCGCACAACCCCGAAGAGCCGAACCACACGTTCTACTTCGCACTCGACGACGGCCGCGTGATCGACGGCAAGATCGAGGGGAACAGCGCGAAGTACATCAACCATTCGTGCGCGCCGAATTGCGAGGCCGAGGAAGTCGAAGGGCGCGTGTTCATTCACGCGTTGCGCGACATCGAGCCGGATGAAGAACTGAACTACGACTACGGGCTCGTCATCGACGGCCGCATCACGAAGAAGCTCAAGCAGGAATACGAGTGCCGATGCGGCGCAAGGAAATGCCGCGGCACGATGCTCGCGGTGAAGAAGGAGAAGAAGAAAAAGTAGGTCGCGCGCGCGTCGAGTCGATGCGAAAGAGCCACGCAAGCGCGTGGCTCTTTTTTATTCCGCCGCCGGCTTCTCTTCCTTGAGCGGCATGCGCACGATGAAGCGCGCGCCGCCTTCGGGCGCGTCCTCATAGTGCACGGTGCCGCCGTGCAGCACCATGATGTCGTGAACGATCGCGAGCCCGAGTCCCGCGCCGCCTTCCACGCTTTGTCCGTCGCCGCGGAAGAAGCGCTTGAAGAGATCCGGCTGCTGATCCGGCGGCACGCCCGGGCCGTTGTCCTCCACGATGACTTCGCCGAAGCGGCGGCCATTCGCGTCGCGCCATTCCGTGACCGTCATGGTGATACGCGCGCCTTCGATGCGAAACGGCGGAATGTACTTGAGCGCGTTGTCGATCAGATTTGCCAGGACTTCGCGGGCGAGCACGACGTTGCCGCGCACGATCAGCGGATGCTCGTTCTCGGGGTCGTCGAGACGCTGAAAGCCGAGATCGACGTGCGCGGCGAGCGCACGCGGCACCCACTCCGCGCCGGTTTCGAAGGCGAGCGCGGCGATGTCGAAATCGGCGAAACGCGCCGCCTGTTCGCCCGGCTCGGCGCGCGCGAGAGAGAGCAGTTGATTCGAAAGCCGCACCGCGCGATCCGCCGATGCACGCAACTCCTTCACCGCCTCGATCGCTTTGTCGGGATCGCGCGAACTGAGCGCCTGCTCCGCGTGCAGCTTGACCGCGGTCAGCGGCGTGCGCAGTTGATGCGCGGCATCGGCGATGAACTTGCGCTGCGCATCGAGCGCGCTCTGCAGGCGCACGAGCAAGGCGTTCATCGCGCTCGTGAGCGGGCGGATTTCGCTGGGGACATAAGTCTCGTCGACGGGCTCGAGCGAGATGTGCGTCTGCTGGTTGAGCGCGTCGGCGAGATCGGTGAGCGGGTTCAATTGCTGATTCACGACGCGCCACACGATCACCCAGCCCGCGAGCAGCAGCAGCGCGAGCGGCATCATGATCGCGATGAGAAATTCCACGGCGATCCGATACCGCGAGCCGACCCGTTGCGCCACTTCGACGACGATCGGATTGCCGGTCGGCTGCGGCACGCGCACTTGCGCCGCGCGCACGGAGACGCCCTGGAAGTGCGTCTCGAAGACATACGCGTAGTGGATGCGCCGCACGTTGGTACCGGTGAGCGGCAGATCGGGCTCGCCGGCGATTT
Source organism: Caballeronia turbans (assembly GCA_001544655.2). Lineage (GTDB taxonomy): Bacteria > Pseudomonadota > Gammaproteobacteria > Burkholderiales > Burkholderiaceae > Caballeronia > Caballeronia turbans. The sequence continues at coordinate 82,655 of FCOD02000003.1, read as the reverse complement.
CCTCATCGCCCGTGCTGATGCGGTAGATGAGCTGCTCGACAGGATCGGAGAACATCGCCTGCGCGAGCGGCGGGACGGTGACGGGCGCATCGACGCCCGCGAGCTGGATCTGCTTGGAAATGGCGGTGGCGAGATCCGCGAGCGAGCGGTCGACGACGTGCTGCGTGTACTGCCAGGCGAGCCAGTACGCCATGAGGCCGCTCATCAGCGCGAGCAGGGACAGCGGCGCGGCGAGGCGGCGCAGCAGCGTGCGCCGCAGGCTCGGGGGCGCCGGCGTCCTGGTGGCTGTCGATCGAGCCAGATCGAGCCAGTCTTCGCGGGCGAAACGCTGATCGCTCGCGCGGCGGGTGGGAAATCGCAAGGCGGTCTACGGCAGAAGCATTAAGCCGCTTGCCGGATCTCCTGAAGCAGATAGCCGAAGCCCCGCACCGTCACGATCTCGACGCGCGTGTTTTCGAGTTTCTTGCGCACGCGGTGCACATACACTTCGATCGCCGTATCGCCGAGATCGCCGCCGAAGTGGGTCAGGTGATCCTGCAACTGCGCCTTGCTCACGACGCGGCCGTGGCGCAGCAGCAGCATTTCGAGCACGGCGAATTCACGCGGCGAGAGTTCGAGCGGACGTTCGTCGTTGAAGATGCGACGATCGACCCCCGACAGCCGCAGGCCGCCCAGCGACACTTCGGGGCGCGGCACGTCGCCGTGCGGGCCGCTGCGGCGCATCACCGCGCGAATGCGCGCTTCGAGTTCCTGCGGCTCGAAGGGTTTCAGCATGTAGTCGTCGGCGCCGCTGTTCAGGCCTTGCACGCGGTCGTGCAGCTCGTCGCGCGCGGTGAGAATGATCACCGGCGTATGGCGGTTGCTCTGGCGAAAACGCGAGAGCAGCGTCATGCCGTCGATGCCGGGCAAGCCCAGATCGAGAATGACGAGTTCATGGCGGTTCTGCGCGAGCGCCTGCTCGGCGAAGATGCCGTCGTGGACCATGTCGACCGTGAAGCCGGATTGTTCGAGGCTGCTTTGAATGCCGCGCGCGATGGGGCGGTCGTCTTCGATCAGAAGGATTCGCATGGAGTCGCTCAAGTACAATGGTTGAGTTCAAGCGGGCGGGGCGGTCGGTGACATGCTCACATGCACGACGGGGCGGCGCGGGCTCGAGCGGTTTACATCTCATATCTCATGCGGCGTCGCGCGACCGTATCCCGGAAGGCGCGAGCCGCCGTACACCGAAAGTGTTTCTGCCCGGACATGGCTGTCATCTCGATCAACGAACTCGAAGCCGCGATCAACTACTGGCGCGGCCGCTCTCCGTCTAGCGGCGACGAACTCAGCCTTTGCAAGGAGGCGAGCGCGTTGTCCAGGCCCTATGCGCTGCTGATTGTACAGCGTCAGTCCGGCGTGCCACCCGAGCAACTGGACGACGACGCGCGCGCCGCGTGGGAAGCTTACGAGCAATTCAGGAATGGTATCCAAGACTGAAAGCTAGCTGACGTCATAGCTTTCTTTTTCCTGTTCTAACGCTTTCGTTTTTCCCGTTTTCGCGGAATTTCGCGCGATTTTCGCCTTTCGCGATGTCATGATTGGTAACACGCGCGTTACTTTGTTTGCCGCCGTAAGCAATTCGTCAAATACGCGCTGAACGGCCCTTTCGCGCTAAGGGTTTGTGAGCTTCTGGGCATCAGTGCGATAAAGTCGCATTCATCCACGCCACAGCGCACATCCGCCTCATGCTCGAACTCGACCATTTCGACCTCGCCCTGCTCGATGTGCTTCAACGGTTCGGGCGCGCCACGCATCAGCAACTGGGCGAGCAAGTGCCGCTTTCGCCGTCGCAGATCGGGCGGCGGCTGCAGCGGCTGGAATCGACGGGGGTGATCGAAGGGTATCGCGTGGTCCTGCGGCCGGAGAAGCTCGGCCTGGGCGTAACGGCGTTCACGAGCCTGAAGCTTAAGCATCACGGCGATTCGATCATCGAGCAGTTTCAGCAGCAGATCGAGATGCTGCCCGAAGTGCTCGAATGCCACGCGACCGTGGGCGACGCCGACTATCTGCTGCGCATCGTCGCGCCGGATTTGAACGCGCTGTCAGGTTTCGTGATGAAAAAGCTGATGCGCGTGCCGGGCGTCGACAGCGTGCGCTCGAACATCGTGCTCACGACGTTCAAGCGCAACGGCCCGCTGCCGCTCTCTCATCTGGCGAGCGATGACTCGGGGCTCAGCAGATCCACGTAAGCGAGCGGCACGAGGTCCGTCTGCGCAACGCCCAGGCGCGCGAACATCGCGTGCGCTTCCTGTTCGCCGCCGGCTTCGTCGTCGTCCTGGCCGAGGAGCACTTCCAGCTCGATGAAATCGCCCAGGCCGTCCACGCGGTCCAGATGAATGCGCGTGCGTCCGACGAGATACACGTGCCGCTCCTTCGAGACGATGCCGCGCGTCGTCAGCGCCTGGGCGAGCAGCGCGTGCATCGCTTCGGGATTCGTGACCGGGCTGCGCGAGTAATACGAGACTTTCGGGCCGTCGCGGTCGTCGCGCTGATAAAAGATCAGCTCGGACGGCGTGCCGTCGTCGAACTGGCGCAGCTTGAGGCGTCCGGTCGGCACGTCGTAGAAGAAGTCTTGCTGGCGGAAAACCAGCGGCGCTTCGGTGGCGAGCGCGGCCGCCCGTTCGCGCAGCTGGTCGAACTGATGCGCGCGCGCCTTGATTTCGATGTTGCGTGCCATGAAGGCTCCTCGAACACGGTTGGATGGACGAGCCTAGCAAACAATCGATGAAGGTCGCTTGAATGCACTCGCGCGCGGACTCGGTATTTCCACTGAGATGTCGGCTCAAACCGCCCACTGCGCGTCGATCAGCCGCAGCGCCGCGGCGATCGCCGGTTCCTCGCGGCGCTCCGCCAGCGCGACGAAAGACAACTGCGTGGGCACCGTGACGCCTTCGACGATCGTCAGCGCGTGCGCATGCGCTTGCGCCAGCGCGATCGAATCCCGCACGAGTGACAGGCCGACGCCCGATTTGACGAGATCGAGCATCGACGGCTCCTGGTCGACTTCCGCGACGATCACCGGCATCGCGCCCGCCTCGCGGAAGATGCGCGACAACAGCCGGTTGTGGGCGGACTCGGCGGGCGTCCAGATCCACGGCAGCTTGGCGAGCGCGGCCCAGTTGCGCTTGCCCTTGTTCACGCGGTTGTGCCAGCCCGCCGGCGCGAGCACGCGGTAAAGAAACGGCGTGAGCCTGACCACGTGGAAGCGCTCGCCGTCGCGCGTGCCGTCGATGGCCGGATCGCCGATGTAATAGCCAACGTCCAGATCGCGCGACCTCACGCGCTCCAGAACCCAGCCCGACATGCCGTGCCGCAACGAGGTTTCGATACGCGGATGCGTCTCCACCAGTTGCCGCAGGAAGCCGCCGAGACGCAGGAATTCGGGATCGAGAATCGTGCCGATGCGAAGCGTCCCGCTCACTTCGTGACGCAGCGCAGCAGCGGCGCGCTGCACGTCGGCGGCGGCGGTGAGTGCACGTTCGGCGTGCGGCAGAAGCGCTTCGCCGTCGCGCGTCAGCAGAAGACCGTGCGACGTCCGCGAGAACAGCACGACGCCCAGCATCTCCTGCAGATTCTTGATCTGCAGACTGACAGCCGGCTGCGTGAGATGCAATTGCGCCGCGGCGCGCGTGAGATTGCCTTCACGAGCGACGGCGAGAAACGCGCGCAAAAGGGTGTAGTCCATCGCCTGATATTAAATCTTCTTATATCCCAGTTGAACATATCTCATTGGATTCGAGGAAGCATCCGGCAGTACGCTCGGGCTATTCACACATATAAGAGAGACATCATGGGCGAGACACATCGAAGCGAAGCGCGCGTCGCGGCGTTGACGCATTTCATCGGCGGCAAGCGGGTCGAAGGCGCGAGCGAGCGTTTCGGCGACGTGTTCAACCCGGCGACGGGCGCCGTCGCATCGCGCGTGCCGCTGGCGGGCGCATCCGAAGTGGATGCCGCCGTGGCCGCCGCGAAAGCCGCTTTCCCCGAATGGAGTGAAACCGCGCCGATCAAGCGTGCGCGCGTGCTCTTCAAGTTCAAGCAACTGCTCGACGAACATCACGACGAACTCGCCGAGATCATTACGCGCGAGCACGGCAAGGTGTTCAGCGACGCCAAGGGCGAAGTGATGCGCGGCATCGAGATCGTCGAGTTCGCGTGCGGCATTCCCAATCTGCTCAAGACCGACTTCACGGATCAGATCGGCGGCGGTATCGACAACTGGAACCTGCGTCAGCCGCTCGGCGTGGTCGCGGGCATCACGCCCTTCAACTTCCCGATGATGGTGCCGTGCTGGATGTTCCCCATCGCGATCGCGGCGGGCAATACCTTCGTGTTGAAGCCATCGGAGCGCGATCCGTCGGCATCGGTTCGTCTCGCGGAATTGCTGACGGAAGCCGGCTTGCCAGATGGCGTGTTCAACGTCGTGCACGGCGATAAAACCGCTGTCGACGCATTGCTCGCGCATCGGGATATCGAAGCGCTGTCGTTCGTCGGCTCGACGCCGATCGCCGAATACATCCACACTGAAGGCACGAAGCACGGCAAGCGCGTGCAGGCGCTGGGCGGCGCAAAGAACCATCTCGTCGTGATGCCCGATGCGGATCTCGATCAGGCGGTCGATGCGCTGATCGGCGCGGCGTATGGTTCGGCGGGCGAGCGCTGCATGGCGATTTCGGTTGCGGTCGCGGTGGGTCCCATCGCCGATGAGCTGATCGAACGCCTCACGCCGCGCGTGAAATCGCTCGTGATCAAGAACGGCATGGAAAGCGATGCCGAAATGGGTCCGCTCGTCACGGGCGCGCATCGCGCGAAAGTCGAAGGCTACATCGACGCGGGCGTGAAGTCGGGCGCGACGCTCGTCGTCGATGGGCGCGGCCACAAGGTCGAAGGGCACGAGAACGGCTTCTTTCTCGGCGGCACCCTGTTCGACAACGTGAAGACGGACAGCAGCATCTATAAGGAAGAGATCTTCGGACCGGTGCTCTGCGTCGTGCGCGTGCCGGATTTCGCGAGCGCGGTCGAGCTCATCAACAAGCATGAGTTCGCCAACGGCGTGTCTTGCTACACAACGGATGGCGGCGTCGCGCGCGCGTTCTCGCGTCAGATCAAGGTCGGCATGGTCGGCATCAACGTGCCCATTCCGGTGCCGATGGCGTGGCACTCGTTCGGCGGCTGGAAGCGCTCGCTCTTCGGCGATCACCACGCATACGGCGAAGAAGGCGTGCGCTTCTATACGCGCTACAAGAGCGTGATGCAGCGCTGGCCCGACAGCATTGCGAAGGGCGCCGAATTCACGATGCCGGTAGCGAAGTGATCGAATCATCGAAGCCGCGCAAGACGGCAAAGTCAGGAGACACGTCATGAAGCAGAACGCACGCAAGCTGGAAGGCGAGTTCGACTACATCATCGTCGGTGCGGGCACGGCAGGTTGCGTGCTCGCAAATCGCCTCACCGAAGATCCGAACGTGAAAGTGCTGCTGCTCGAAGCAGGGGGCAAGGACGACTATCACTGGATTCACATTCCGGTCGGCTATCTGTATTGCATCGGCAATCCGCGCACGGACTGGCTCTACAAGACGCAGGCAGAACCGGGTCTCGACGGCCGCAAGCTTTCGTATCCACGCGGGCGCGTGCTCGGCGGATGCTCCTCTATCAACGGCATGATCTACATGCGCGGCCAGCGCGAGGACTACGACGACTGGGCGCACATCAGCGGCGATCCGAACTGGTCGTGGGATTCGGTGTTGCCTATTTTCATGCGCAGCGAGGATCATCACGGCGGCGGCAATGCATGGCATGGCGCGGGCGGCGAATGGCGCGTCGAGAAGCAGCGCCTGAAGTGGAAGATTCTCGAAACCTTCGCGCAGGCCGCGCAGCAAAGCGGCATTCCCGCGACGGACGATTTCAACCGCGGCGACAACACCGGCGTCGGCTATTTCGAAGTGAACCAGCGCGGCGGCATTCGCTGGAATGCGGCGAAAGCATTCCTGCGTGAAGCGATGAAGCGCCCCAACCTCACGACGATCACCGGCGCGCATACGCAACGCCTCGTGTTCGAAGGCATGCGCTGTATCGGAGTGGAATATCGCGGCGGCGATGTCGATTACCTCGCGCGTGCGCGTATCGAGGTAATTCTCAGTGCGGGCGCGGTGAATTCGCCACAGATTCTCGAACTCTCCGGTATCGGCAACGGCGCGCGTCTGCAACGCCTCGGCATCGATGTCGTGAAGAGCCTGCGCGGTGTCGGCGAAAATCTGCAGGACCACTTGCAACTGCGCATGGCGTACAGGGTCGATGGCGTGCGCACGCTCAATACGCTGTCGGCGCATTGGTGGGGCAAGCTCTTTATCGGCATGCAATACGCGGTGATGCGAAGCGGGCCGATGTCGATGGCGCCGTCGCAACTCGGCGCGTTCGCCAAATCGAATCCCGACGATGCGTCGATCACACGCGCCGATGTCCAATATCATGTCCAGCCTTTGTCGCTCGAACGTTTCGGCGAGCCGCTGCATTCGTTCAATGCGTTCACCGCGTCCGTGTGCAATTTGCGGCCCACATCGCGCGGCAGCGTGCATATCGAATCGCCGGATGCGCACGCAGCGCCGCTGATCGCGCCGAACTATCTGTCCACCGACCGCGATCGCGAGGTCGCCGCGAATTCGCTGCGTCTCACGCGACGCATCGCCAGCGCGCCCGCGCTGGCGCAATACGCGCCCAAGGAAATTCTTCCGGGCATCCAGTTCCAGACGCAGGAAGAACTCGTCGAAGCGGCGGGCAAGATCGGCACGACGATCTTCCATCCGGTCGGCACGTGCCGCATGGGCACGGACAACGATCCGGGCGCGGTCGTCGACAGCCGCCTGCGCGTGATCGGCGTGCGTGGGTTGCGCGTGGTCGACGCATCGGTGATGCCGACCATCACATCGGGCAACACCAACTCGCCGACCCTGATGATCGCCGAGCGTGCGAGCGAGATGATCCGCGAGGACAGGCGCGGCATCGAAGCGGAAGAAGTGATCGCCACCGCACTTGCGTGACGGATCGGTGACGCGGGCGTGTCAGATGCCGGGACGTCGGGATGACGCGTGACTGGCGCGCGCATGAGGCCGCACCGAGGAATGCTTATATGCAAAGCGCATAAGCAGTCTCCGTGCCCCTAATGCGTGCACGCGTAAAACTCCAAGCAATTCGTTAGTAAGTGCAAATCCCAATGATTGCGCTGCATCATTGGCGCGACAATGGCCCCGGAATTAGTGATGCTCGGCATACCTCGTGCACACTTTGTGCGGGCGCAACAGCGATGCAAGAAGCGAAGCGGCACCGGGATGGAGACAACGTTCGGGTGCGCGCGCGGAAAGAAAAAATAAGGCGCAGGCGAATACGGATATGCCCAGCGCTTCACTTCGCATGGAAGGGGACATGATTCTCGGCGACACCATTCTTGAAACGCGAGGGCTCACGAAGGAATTCAAAGGCTTTACGGCCGTGAATGGCGTGAACCTGCGCGTGCGCCGCGGTTCGATCCATGCGCTGATCGGACCGAACGGCGCAGGCAAGACGACCTGCTTCAACCTCCTCACCAAGTTTCTCGAACCCACCGCGGGGCAGATCGTTTTCAACGGCACGGATATCACGCGCGAGCGGCCGGCGCACATCGCGCGGCGCGGGATCATCCGCTCGTTTCAGATTTCCGCAGTGTTTCCGCACCTGACGGTGCTCCAGAACGTGCGCATCGGTTTGCAGCGGCAACTGGGCACGTCGTTTCATTTCTGGCGCAGCGAGCGTTCCCTCGATGCCCTCAACGACCGCGCGATGGATCTGCTCACGCAAGTCGGCCTCACCGACTTCGCCGATACGAGAACCGTCGAGCTCTCATACGGCCGCAAGCGCGCGCTCGAGATCGCGACCACACTGTCGATGGAACCCGAACTGATGCTTCTCGACGAGCCGACGCAAGGCATGGGTCACGAGGATGTCGATCGCGTGACGGCATTGATCAAGAAGGTGTCGGCGGGCCGCACCATCCTGATGGTCGAACACAACATGAACGTGATCGCGGGCATTTCCGACACCATCACCGTGCTTCAGCGCGGCGAAGTGCTCGCCGAAGGCAGCTACGCGGAAGTGTCGAGGAATCCGCTCGTGATGGAAGCCTACATGGGCAGCGCCGATGCGGCGCTCACCGGAGCGCATGCATGAGTACGATCGTGGAGGAGCGCCGCTCGCGCGAGGCGAACGGCGCGGCGGGCAATGTGCCCGCGCTGGAAATATCAGGTCTGCAGGCGTGGTACGGGGAATCGCACATCCTGCACGGCGTGGACCTGAAGGTAAATCGGGGCGAAGTGGTCACGCTGCTCGGCCGCAACGGCGCGGGCCGCACGACCACGTTGCGCGCCATCATGGGTTTGACCGGGCGAAGGACGGGTTCCATCCGCGTCGGCGGACATGAAACCATCGGCCTCGCCACACACAAGATCGCGCATTACGGGGTCGGCTATTGTCCGGAGGAGCGCGGCATTTTTTCGAGCTTGTCCTGCGAGGAAAACCTTCTTTTGCCGCCGATGATCGGCCATGCAAAAGACGCAATGCCGCTCGACGAGATCTACTCGATGTTCCCGAACCTGAAGGAACGCCGCGCAAGCCAGGGCACGCGTCTTTCGGGCGGTGAGCAACAGATGCTGGCCGTCGCGCGCATTCTGCGCACGGGCGCGAATCTGCTTTTGCTCGATGAAATTTCGGAAGGGCTCGCGCCGGTCATCGTACAGACCCTCGCGCGCATGATCCTCATGCTGAAGTCTCGTGGCTACACGATCGTCATGGTCGAACAGAATTTTCGTTTCGCGGCGCCGCTCGCGGATCGCTTTTACGTGATGGAGCACGGAAACATCGTCGAGCATTTCGGCGCGGGGGAACTCGAAGCGAAGATGCCGGTGCTGCACGAACTGCTCGGGGTGTAATCGATCCCGGGCGCGGCACATCGGAAGGGCAACACCAGTAATACCGCAACAAATCAAAACTCATGGAGACTGGAATGAAAAAGAAGACCCTCGCGCGCCTCTCTACTCTGTGCTTTGCGGCTGCGGCGGCGAGTGTGGCGGTGATGAGCACGAGCGCCAACGCCGCCGACAGCAACACGGTGAAGATCGGTTTCGTCACCGACATGTCGGGCCTCTACGCGGATATCGACGGGCAGGGCGGACTCGAAGCCATTCGCATGGCGGTCGCTGATTTCGGCGGAAAGGTGAACGGCAAGCCGATCGAAGTGGTGTATGCGGATCACCAGAACAAGGCGGATATCGCGGCGTCGCGTGCGCGCGAATGGATCGACCGCGACGGCGTGAACGTGATCATCGGCGGGACGAACTCGGCGACGGCGCTTTCGAGCGCGCAAGTCGCGGCGGAGAAGAAGACGCCGTACATCAACATCGGCGCGGGCGCGGACAACCTGACCAACGAGCAGTGCTCGCCCTACACGGTCCACTACGCCTACGACACGATGGCGCTCGCGAAGGGCACCGGTTCCGCGGTGACCAAGCAGGGCGGCAAGACGTGGTACTTCCTGACGGCCGACTATGCGTTCGGCAAGGCGCTCGAAAAGAACACGGCTGACGTCGTGAAGGCCAATGGCGGCCAGGTGCTCGGCGAAGTGCGTCATCCGCTGTCGGCGTCGGACTTCTCGTCGTTCCTGCTGCAGGCGCAAGGTTCGAAGGCGCAGGTGCTCGGCCTCGCGAATGCCGGCGGCGACACGATCAACGCGATCAAGGCCTCGAAGGAGTTCGGCATCACCAAGTCGATGAAGATCGCCGCGCTGCTGATCTTCATCTCCGACATCCACAGCCTCGGCCTCGAAACCACGCAAGGGCTGGTCGCGACGGACAGCTGGTACTGGAACAAGGACGACAAGACGCGCGCCTGGGCGAAGCGCTACTTCGAAAAGATGAAGAAGATGCCGGGCAGCCTGCAGGCGGCGGATTACTCGGCTGTCACGACGTACCTGAACGCGGTGAAGGCGGCGGGCACGACCGACAGCGACAAGGTCATGGCGCAGCTCAAGAAGGCGAAGATCGACGACTTCTACGCGAAGGGCTACATCCGCGAAGACGGATCGATGATCCACGACATGTACCTGATGGAAGTGAAGAAGCCGTCGGAATCGAAGGAGCCGTGGGACTACTACAAGATCACCGCGACGATTCCGGGCGATCAGGCGTTCGGCACCAAGGCCGAATCGCGCTGCAAGCTCTGGAAGTAAGCATTCGGTAGTGCGCAAGCGTCGCGAGGCGGGCGGCCGGAAGGGCCGCTTCGCCTTCGCAGCCGCGTCAACACGTTTCTGACGGCAGGTTCAATGGAAATATTCGGCATCCCGCTCGCCGCAATGATGAGCCAGCTGTTGCTCGGGCTGGTGAACGGCTCGTTCTACGCGATCCTGAGCCTCGGGCTCGCGGTGATCTTCGGCTTGCTCAACGTCATCAATTTCGCGCATGGCGCGCTCTTCATGCTGGGCGCGATGCTCGCGTGGATGGGCTATTCCTATTTCAACATCCCGTACTGGGCGATGCTGCTGCTCGCGCCCATCGTGGTCGGGCTGTTCGGCGTGGTCGTCGAGCGCTCGATGCTGCGCTGGCTTTACAAGCTCGATCATCTTTACGGGCTGCTGCTCACCTTCGGCCTGACGCTCGTGATCGAAGGCGTGTTCCGCTCCATCTACGGTTCTTCGGGGCAGCCTTACGACGTGCCGTCGCTGCTTTCGGGCGCGACCAATCTCGGCTTCATGTTCCTGCCGAACTATCGCGCGTGGGTGGTCGCCGCGTCGCTCGCCGTGTGCTTTGCGACGTGGTTCGTGATCGAAAAGACGCGCATCGGCGCTTATCTGCGCGCGGGCACGGAGAATCCGAAGCTCGTCGAGGCATTCGGCGTCAATGTGCCAATGATGATCACGCTCACCTACGGCTTCGGCGTCGCGCTCGCGGCGTTCGCGGGCGTGCTGGCGGCGCCCGTGATCCAGGTGTCGCCGCTCATGGGCCAGTCGATGATCATCACCGTGTTTGCGGTCGTCGTGATCGGCGGGATGGGCTCGATCATGGGCTCGATACTGACGGGCCTGCTGCTCGGCGTGATCGAGGGCTTTACGCGCGTGTTCTATCCGGAAGCGTCCGCGACGGTCGTCTTCGTCATCATGGCGATCGTGTTGATGATTCGCCCGGCAGGACTCTTCGGCAAGGAAAAATGATGCAGAGAAAAGCGCTCTACGGCCTGTTGCTGATCGGCCTGATCGTCGCGCCGTTCGTCGGCGTGTATCCGCTGTTTATGATGAAGGTGCTGTGTTTCGCCCTGTTTGCGGCGGCGTTCAATTTGCTGATCGGCTATACCGGGCTGCTGTCGTTCGGTCATGCGATGTTCCTCGCGACCGCCGGCTATGTCGCCGGCTATGCGATCCAGTCGCTGAACTTCACGCCGGAGCTCGGCGTAATCGCGGGCACGGCGGCGGCGACGCTGCTCGGGCTCGTCGCCGGTCTGCTCGCGATCCGGCGCCAGGGCATTTACTTCGCGATGGTCACGCTCGCGCTCGCGCAGATGGTGTACTTCGTGTTCCTGCAGGCGCCGTTTACGCATGGCGAAGACGGTCTGCAAGGCGTGCCGCGCGGCAAGCTGTTCAATGTCATCGATCTGGGCAACGACATCACGCTCTACTACGTCGTGCTCGTCGTGATGCTGCTCGCGTTCGCGCTGATCGTGCGCATCGTGCATTCGCCGTTCGGGCAAGTGCTGATCGCAATCAAGGAGAACGAGCCGCGCGCGATTTCGCTCGGCTACGACACGTCGCGCTACAAGCTGCTGGCGTTCGTTTTGTCGGCGGGTCTCGCGGGCTTCGCGGGGGCGATGAAGACACTCGTGCTCGGCTTCGAAACGCTCGGCGACGCCTACTGGACGATGTCGGGCCTGGTCGTGCTGATGACGCTCGTCGGCGGCATGAGCACGATGTTCGGGCCGTTGCTCGGCGCGGCGATCATCGTCGCGCTCGAAGACCGGCTCGGCGACATCGGCAGCGGCATCGCGCGCATCACGGGTGTGTCGTGGTTCAACTCGTTGGGCGAATCGGTGACGATCGTGACAGGCGTGATCTTCATCGCGTGCGTGCTCGCCTTCCGCCGCGGGATCGTCGGAGAGATCATCGCGCGGGTTCGGCCGCTTCAAGGCTGAGCGATTTATTTGGAATTACGAAGGAATGGAGCATTTGAAAAAAGCGCGCTAAATTGCAAGAAATACGCCCCGTTGCGGTGCTTTTGTGCACCACTAGGGTAAATGCTAGGTTGTCGTGCAGTGTTGCGTTCTTTAACATGCGTCCTAGTTCTGTTGCACCCAGATTTTTGAGGTGGAGAACGAGGAGACATGAGGCACAAAGTGCCCGACCGAAAAGCGCTGTTGGATGAGTCCAACAGCGCTTTTTTTATTTGCCGTCGATAATACGAATAAATCTCCGCGGATTTTTTTTAAGGCGGGTTTTCCCGGGGTTCGCAAGGCACGGAAAACCTTCAAAACGCTTGCTGCACGGCGGTTTCCTCCGCTAAACTGCATTTCCCGACCCGCCGGTCGGCGATTCAGAGCGGGCGCGAAACACGGCATATTCGCAGACAATTCTTCACGCAGAAAACACGATTTACGGGGCGCAAATCAATGAAGTTGGCTTTACGCGGCAAGGCGGTCGCAATGGCCGTCGCGGGATTATCGGCGGTATTCAGCAATCAGGTTTTGGCGGACGTGAAAATCGGCGTGACGGTCTCGGCGACAGGACCGGCGGCTTCGCTCGGCATTCCGGAAAAGAACACCGTCGCGCTGTTGCCCAAGGAAGTCGCCGGGCAGAAAGTGGAATACATCGTTCTGGACGACGCGACCGATTCCACCCAGGCCGTGAAAAACGCACGCAAGCTGACGAGCGAAGATCACGTCGATGCGCTGGTCGGTTCGACCGTCGTTCCCAATTCGCTCGCGATGATCGACATCGCGGCCGAAACGCACACCCCGATGATTTCGATGGCCGCGGCCGCGAGCATCGTCGAGCCGATGGACAGCAAGCGCGCGTGGGTCTTCAAGACGCCGCAGAACGACATTCTGATGGCTACCGCGATCGCGCAGCACATGTCGAATCACGGCGTGAAGACTGTCGCGTTCATCGGCTTTTCCGACGCCTACGGCGAGAGCTGGTTCAAGGAATTCTCGAAGGCAGCCGATCTGGCGAAGCTGAAGATCGTCGCGAACGAGCGCTTTGCGCGCAACGATGCGTCGGTGACGGGCCAGGTGCTCAAGATGATGTCGCAGAACGCGGACGCGGTGCTGATCGCGGGCGCGGGCACGCCGGCCGCGCTGCCGCAGAAGACGCTCAAGGAGCGCGGCTACAAGGGCAAGATCTATCAGACGCACGGCGTCGCCAATAACGATTTCCTGCGCGTGTGCGGCAAGGACTGCGAAGGCACGTTCCTGCCCGCGGGCCCGTTGCTCGTCGCGGAGCAGTTGCCCGACAGCAACCCCGTGAAGCAAGCCGCGCTGACGTACAAGAAGGCGTACGAAGGCGCCAACGGCGCGGGTTCCGTGTCGACGTTCGGCGGTCACGCGTGGGACGCGGGCCTCATTCTGCAGCGTGCGATTCCTGTTGCGCTGAAGAAGGGCCAGCCGGGCACGCCGGCGTTCCGCGAAGCGTTGCGCGCGGCTATCGAAGAGACGAAGAATCTGCCTGCATCGCACGGCATCTTCAACATGAGCCCCAACGATCACTCCGGACTGGACCAGCGCGCACGCGTGATGGTGGAGATCGTCGGCGGCAAGTGGAAGCTCTCGGGCAACTGACGGATTCGCATGTGAACTGATTCGGAGAACAAAGGCGCGTAGCAACACAACGCGCCTTTTTTTCTGTGCCGTGCAGCAGGAACCGCGACGCGAAGGAGAGGGCGCAAAGCCTCGATCGCGGCGGCGCAACGGTCAGGGAAAACCAGCCTTGGCACGCAGTAACGCGGTAAATAGATTGGGGCGGCTCTTTGGTTGGCGCCAGAGAAGCAGCATCGATAACAACTCGCAGCAGCGCACCGCAGGGGTGCGTGAACCGCAAGTCGCGTTTGGAGACAAGCAATGAAAACGAAGAAGGCATGGATCAGGACTGGCATCGCGCTCGCCATCGCGGGCAGCGCGCTTGCCGGGGCGGGCGCGGCGCTCGCTCAGGTGAAGATCGGCGTGACGCTCTCGGCGACGGGACCGGCCGCATCGCTCGGGATTCCCGAGAAAAATACCGTCGCACTGTTGCCGAAGGAAATCGGCGGGAAGTCGGTCGAATGGATCGTGCTCGATGACGGGTCCGACACGAGCCGCGCCGTGCAGAACACGCGCAAGCTGATCGACGAAGATCACGTCGATGCGATCGTCGGCTCCACCGTGACGCCGAACTCGCTCGCGATGATCGATCCGGCCGCCGCCGGCAAGACGCCGATGATCTCGATGGCCGCGTCCGCCGCGATCATCGCGCCGATGGATGCGAAAAAGGCGTGGGTCTTCAAGACGCCGCAAAACGACGCGCTGATGGCCGATGCCATCGCGAGCTACATGGAAAAGCACGGCGTGAAGACGGTGGGCTTCATCGGCTTCGCGGATGCCTACGGCGACGGCTGGTACAACGTGTTCAATACGGCGGCGACGGCGCACAAGCTGAAGATCGTCACGAACGAGCGCTATAACCGCACGGACACGTCCGTGACCGGCCAGGTTTTGAAGACGATGGGCGCGAACCCGGACGCGGTGCTGATCGCGGGTGCGGGCACGCCGTCCGCGCTGCCGGCGAAGGCGCTGAAGGAGCGTGGCTACAAGGGCAAGGTCTATCAGACGCATGGCGTCGCCAACAACGACTTCCTGCGCGTGTGCGGCAAGGACTGCGAGGGAGAAATCCTGCCCGCCGGCCCGGTGCTCGTGACCGAGCAGTTGCCGGAGAGCAACCCGGTGAAGAAGTCGTCGGCCGCGTACAAGGACGCGTATGAGAAGGCGTATGGCGCAGGCACGCTGTCGACCTTCGGCGGGCATGCATGGGATGCGGGCCAGATGCTTCAGCGCGCGATTCCCGAGGCGCTCAAGAAAGGCCAGCCGGGCACGCCGGAATTCCGCGAAGCGCTGCGCGCCGCGCTGGAAAACCTGAAGGACCTGCCGGTGTCGCACGGGATCATGAACACGACGCCGACCGATCACAACGGCTTCGACAATCGCGCCCGCGTGATGGTGCAGATCGTCGACGGCAAGTGGAAATTGCTGAACGACTGAGCTCGACAGGACGCGCTTCATCGCGCGTTCTCGTTTCTTAATTTCGAGATGAATGGGCGGCGCACCGGCAACGGCGCGCCGCTTTGACCATGTTCCGGCGGCTGTTTCTTGAGTCGCCTGTTTCACAAGAAGCTTCGAAGAGGAAGTATGGACTTATCGATTGCGGCGATCCTCGCGCAGGACGGGATCACCACGGGCGCGATCTACGCCTTGCTCGCGCTCGCTCTGGTGCTCGTGTTCTCCGTGACACGCGTCATTTTCATTCCGCAGGGCGAGTTCGTCGCGTATGGCGCGCTCACGCTGGCCGCACTGCAGACGCAGAAGCTGCCGGCGACCTGCTATCTGCTCATCGCGATGGGCGTCGGCTGCTTTGTCGCGGAACTCGCAGGCATCGTTCGGCATCCTGCGCGATATCACCAGATCGGGCGCTTACTGGCAGTGCTGACGGGCAAGTATCTGCTGTTTCCCGTCGCGGTGTGGGGCATCACGCAAGCGGCGTTCGCACAGCCTCTGCCGATGATCGCGCAGATCGCGCTGACGCTTCTCATCGTCGTGCCGATGGGACCGTTCGTCTATCGCCTCGCGTATGAGCCGATCGCGGAGGCGAGCACGCTGTTGCTGCTGATCGTGGCGGTGGCGGTGCACTTCGCGATGGTCGGCCTCGGGCTCGTGATGTTCGGCGCGGAAGGCTCGCGCACGACGGCGTTTTCTGACGCCACGTTCAACCTGGGCAGCGTGTCGATCTCCGGGCAGAGCTTGTGGGTCGTCGGGACGGCCGTCGTGCTGATCGTCGCGCTGTACTTCTATTTCGATCGCTCGATCTCCGGCAAGGCCTTGCGCGCGACTTCGGTGAATCGCCTCGGCGCGCGGCTCGTCGGCATCGGCACGACGCAGGCAGGCCGCCTCGCATTCACGCTCGCGGCGGGCCTGGGCGCGCTGTGCGGCGTGCTCGTGGCGCCGATCACGACCATCTACTACGACTCGGGCTTCCTGATCGGCCTCAAGGGCTTCGTAGGCGCCATCGTGGGCGGTCTGGTGAGCTATCCGCTCGCGGCCGCAGGGTCGCTGCTCGTGGGTTTGCTCGAATCGTATTCGTCGTTCTGGGCAAGCGCGTACAAGGAGGTGATCGTCTTCACGTTGATTATTCCGGTCCTGCTGTGGCGAAGCCTGGCAAGCCCGCATTCGGATGAGGACGAGGAGTAAGCCGATGAACTTTCTGCATCGATATCGATTTTTCTGGTTGTTCCTGGTTGTCGTCTTCGCGCTGCCGGTCTTGCCGCGGCCGGTCGCCGTGCCCGAGTACTGGATCACGCTGCTGAACTACATCGGCCTGTATTCGATCGTCGCGATCGGGCTGGTGCTGCTGACCGGCATCGGCGGGATGACGAGCTTTGGGCAGGCAGCGTTCGTCGGCGTGGGCGCGTATGCGACGGCTTTCCTCACGACGCGCTACGGTGTCTCGCCGTGGCTCGCGCTGATCGCGGGCGTCGTGCTCACGGCCTTCATCGCGCTGCTGCTCGGTCTCATCACGATGCGCCTTTCGGGACATTTCCTGCCGCTCGGGACGATCGCGTGGGGACTCTCGCTGTTCTACCTCTTCGGCAACATGGAGTTGCTCGGCAAGTACGACGGCATCAACGGAATTCCCGTGCTCAACGTGTTCGGTTGGGAGCTGGAGTCGGGCCGTAGCATCTATTACCTGATCTGGGTCGTGGTACTGCTTGCGGTGATTTCTGTTCAGAATCTGCTTAATAGTCGCCCGGGGCGAGCGATTCGCGCGTTGCGCGGCGGCGGCACGATGGCCGAAGCGATGGGCGTCAACACTGCCTGGATGCGCGTAGTCATCTTCGTCTATGCAGCCGTGCTCGCGGCCGTTTCCGGCTTCCTGTACGCCCATTTGCAGCGGGCGGTGAACCCGACGCCGTTCGGCCTGAATCACGGCATCGAGTTCCTGTTCATGGCGGTGGTCGGCGGCGTCTCCCATGTCTGGGGTGCGATTCTCGGCGCGACAATTCTCACCGTTCTGCAGGATTATCTGCAAACGCTTCTGCCCAAGCTGCTCGGCGCGAACGGCAACTTCGAGATCATCGTGTTCGGCGTGGTGATGGTCTTGCTGCTGCAATACGCGCGGCAAGGCGTCTGGCCGTTCGTGGCGCGTCTGTTTCCACGCGGGCCGCGTGCACACGTGCCGGATCATGGCGATGCTTTGCCGCAGCGCAGCAAACCCAACGTGGGGGAGCGCTTGCTGGTCGTCGACAAGGCGCGCAAGCAGTTCGGCGGACTCGTGGCAGTTAACGATGTGAGCTTCGAGGTGAGGGCGGGCGAAATCATCGGATTGATCGGGCCGAATGGCGCCGGGAAGTCCACGACCTTCAATCTTGTCACCGGCGTACTTCAGGCGACGAGCGGCGCAATCAGCTTCCACGGTGAGCGTATCGAGAAGCTGACTTCGCGTGAAATCGTCAAGCGCGGCATCGGCCGGACGTTCCAGCACGTGAAGATGCTTCCCGGGATGACGGTGCTGGAAAACGTGGCGATCGGCGCGCATTTGCGTGGAAGCACGGGCGTCTGGCGCAGTGTCGTGCGACTGAACGCGGCAGAAGAGGCGCGGCTGATGGCTGAGGCAGCGAAGCAGATCAAACGCGTCGGGCTGGAGAAGCATATCTATAGCGAAGCCGGTAGCCTCGCGCTGGGTCAACAACGGATTCTCGAGATTGCCCGGGCGCTGTGCTGCGATCCGACGCTGCTGCTGCTGGATGAACCCGCCGCCGGCCTTCGTTATCAAGAAAAGTTGCAATTGGCCGATTTGCTGCGAAAGCTGCGCGCGGAGGGAATGAGCATTCTTCTTGTCGAGCACGATATGGATTTCGTGATGAATCTGACGGATCGGCTCGTAGTAATGGAGTTCGGCACGAAGATCGCGGAAGGATTGCCTACGGATGTCCAAAAGGATCCGGCGGTGCTCGAAGCATATCTCGGCGGGGTGGAGTGATGGCGACGGAATCGAACGCAGTTGTGAACCCGATCTTGCAGGTAGACGGCCTGTCCGTGCGCTACGGCAAGGTCGAAGCATTGCACGATGGCAAGCTCACCGTCGGAGCGGGGCAAATCGTTTCGGTGATCGGGCCGAATGGGGCGGGAAAGTCGACGCTCCTTAACGCGATCATGGGCGCGTTGCCCCAAACGGGGCACGCGAAGGGCGTGGTGCGTTACCTTGGCGAAGACGTGTCCGCATTGGCGATCGAGCGCCGCGTTTCACGTGGAATGTGTCTTGTGCCCGAGAAGCGCGAATTGTTCGCGACGATGGCGGTGGAGGACAATCTCGTGCTGGGCGCATATCGGCGGAAGAAAGCCGGCGAGCGAAACTTTCTCGATCAGCTCGACCACGTGTTCCAGCTCTTTCCTCGTCTAAAGGAGCGAAGAAGGCAGGCGGCGGGAACTTTGTCTGGTGGAGAGCGGCAGATGCTCGCGGTTGGCCGTGCATTAATGGGGAAGCCGCAACTTCTGATGCTCGACGAACCGAGCCTCGGCTTGGCGCCGCTGATCGTGAAGGAGATTTTCCACATCATCAGCGCGCTTCGGCAGACGGGTGTTGCAACGCTGTTGATCGAGCAGAACGCGCGCGCTGCGCTTCAGATTTCCGACTATGGCTATGTTCTCGAGACCGGCGAGTTCGCGCTGGAAGGAAACGCCGACGCGCTTCAGCACAACCCTCAGGTCATCGAAACTTATCTCGGTCTGACGAAAAAAGTGGCATAAGACGCGGTGTTCTTTGGAGAAATGGCGGCGTGTTTCACGTGAAACACGCTTTTTTTTTGCCTGTGATCGAACGGTCGATTCGAGGTCAGGAAGAAGTCGTTATAATTCAAAGCTATTCTCTCTTCAGGTTCGTGTCGTTCGTACACGAGATCCCAATGCTTTATCCCACAGAATTTGATGTGATCGTCGTCGGTGGCGGTCACGCGGGCACGGAGGCGGCGCTCGCTTCTGCGCGTATGGGCTGTAAAACGCTTCTTTTGACGCACAACATCGAGACGTTGGGCCAGATGAGCTGCAATCCGTCGATTGGCGGCATCGGCAAGGGTCATCTCGTCAAGGAAGTCGACGCTCTCGGCGGGGCAATGGCTGCGGCTACCGATGAATCGGGCATTCAGTTCCGTATTCTCAACTCGTCGAAGGGACCTGCCGTTCGGGCAACGCGCGCGCAGGCCGATCGTCTTTTGTACAAACAGGCGATCCGCGATCGCCTCGAGAATCAGCCGAACTTGTGGCTCTTCCAGCAAGCCGTCGACGATTTGATGGTCGAAGGCGATCACGTTGTCGGCGCCGTAACGCAAGTCGGACTTCGTTTTCGGTCCCGCGCCGTTGTGTTGACCGCTGGCACTTTCCTGGACGGAAAAATACACGTCGGCCTGAATAATTATGTCGGCGGCCGGGCAGGTGACCCGGCGGCGGTGTCGCTTTCAGCGCGTTTAAAGGAATTAAAGCTGCCTCAAGGCCGCCTGAAGACGGGCACACCGCCTCGTATTGATGGCCGCACGATCGACTTTTCGAAGCTCGAAGAGCAGCCGGGCGATCTCGATCCCATTCCGGTGTTCTCGTTCCTTGGCCGCGTAGAGCAGCATCCGCGTCAGATGCCATGCTGGGTCACACATACGAATGCACAGACGCACGACATTATCCGGGGCGGGCTAGACCGTTCGCCGATGTATACCGGAGTGATTGAAGGCGTCGGACCGCGTTATTGCCCGTCGATCGAGGACAAGATTCATCGTTTTGCTTCCAAAGACGCGCATCAGATCTTCCTGGAGCCCGAAGGACTGACGACGAATGAGTTCTATCCGAACGGGATCTCCACGAGTCTTCCTTTTGACGTCCAGCTCGAACTCGTTCGCTCGATGCGCGGGCTTGAACACGCGCATATCTTGCGGCCCGGATACGCGATCGAGTATGACTACTTCGATCCGCGTGCGTTGAAGGCTTCGCTCGAAACGAAGGCGATCAACGGCCTCTTCTTTGCAGGTCAGATCAACGGGACGACCGGGTACGAAGAAGCCGCCGCGCAGGGACTGTTGGCTGGTATCAATGCTGGTCTCCTAGTTCAAGGGAAGGAAGCGTGGTCGCCGCGCCGCGATCAGGCGTATCTGGGTGTTCTGGTGGACGATCTCGTGACGCGCGGGGTGTCGGAGCCGTATCGGATGTTCACGAGCCGCGCGGAATACCGCCTGTCGCTGCGCGAAGACAACGCGGATATGCGTCTGACGGAGATCGGGCGCGAACTCGGCGTAGTCGACGATGTTCGGTGGGATGCTTTCAGCCGCAAACGCGACGCTGTTTCACGTGAAACACAGCGTCTGCGTTCAACGTGGGTAAATCCCAAGACTTTGCCGGCGGAGGAAGCGACGGCGTTGCTGGGCAAGCCGATCGATCATGAGTACAGCCTTGCCGATCTTCTGCGACGCCCCGGCGTTTCATACGACGGAATCTGCGAACTTCGTGAGGGCGCCTGCGGTCCCGAAGCATCGCTCTCGGACGATCCGGTTCTGCTCGCACAAATCAAGGAGCAGATCGAGATCGGCGTTAAGTACCAAGGCTACATCGATCGTCAGGCCGACGAGATCGTGCGGAACGGCGCGCAGGAAAACACCCGGTTGCCGGACGGTCTCGACTACAACGAAGTCCGCGGATTGTCCTTCGAAGCCCGTCAGAAGTTGATTCAGCATCGCCCGGAGACGATCGGGCAGGCTTCGCGCATTTCCGGCATCACGCCGGCCGCAATCTCGCTTCTCATGGTGCATCTGAAGCGCGGCGCAGGCCGTCGCGGCCGAAATTCCGCTGGCGACGATGCGGCAACCGGTAACGCGACGGCGGTTCAATGACGGAGCGCCATTTATCCTTGGCGGCGATGCTCGAGAAGGGCGTCACCGAACTCGACATTGCGCTTTCGTCGTCGCAAATCCAGAAACTTCTCGATTATGTTGCGCTGCTCGGCAAATGGAATTCCGTCTACAACCTGACGGCGATCCGCGATCCGCATCAAATGCTCATCCAGCATATTCTGGATTCGCTTGCGATCGTTCCGGCGGTGAACGTGCGCAGGCCGTCGACAGTGCTGGACGTCGGCTCCGGCGGCGGTTTACCCGGCATCGTACTGGCGATCGCGTTGCCTGAATTGCGCGTCACGCTCAACGACATCGTTCATAAGAAAACAGCATTTCAGTCGCAGGCGAAAGCGCAGTTGGGTCTGAACAATCTGTCGGTGGTGACCGGTCGCGTCGAAAGTTTACGTCCGGGAGTCGAAGTCCCGGGGAAATTCGATTTAATCGTGTCGCGCGCATTCGCAGAGCTCTCCGATTTCGTTACACTTGCGCGTCATCTGGTTGCGGACAACGGACGGATTCTGGCGATGAAGGGTGTCAGGCCTGAGGCTGAAGCCGCGCGTGTGCCGGCGGGTGCCAAGGTGCTCGGTATCGAGCGCCTCAATGTGCCGATGCTCGACGCGGAACGGCATCTCGTCGAGATTGCCGTCGAGCCAGCTTGACGGTCCGCTGCACGGTTTCCATCCGGCATTCCAGGCACGCTGATCTTCTGACAGCGAAGAAACGAGGACACTAAACGATGGCAAAAATCTTCTGCGTCGCAAATCAGAAGGGCGGCGTTGGAAAGACCACGACAGCGGTCAATCTCGCGGCGAGCCTTGCGGGCCTCGATCAGCGCGTTCTGCTGATCGACCTCGACCCTCAGGGCAACGCGACCATGGGCAGCGGCATCAACAAGGCCGCGTGCGAGAACACTGTCTATGAAGTGCTCGTCGATGGCGTGACACTGCGCGAGGCACGCACACGCCCGGAGGCGGTCGGATACGACGTGCTGCCGGCCAATCGCGAGCTGGCAGGCGCCGAAGTCGAACTCGTGGACATGGAAAATCGCGAAGGCATTCTTCGGGCGGCGATTGCCGAAGTAGCAGATGACTATGACTTCGTGCTGATCGATTGCCCCCCGGCGCTTTCGCTGCTGACGCTTAACGCCCTATGCGCGGCGCACGGCGTCGTGATTCCGATGCAGTGCGAATATTTTGCGCTCGAAGGATTGTCGGATCTCGTGAACACCATCAAGCAGGTGCACGCGAACCTGAATCGTGACCTGAAGGTAATTGGCCTGCTGCGCGTGATGTTCGATCCCCGAATTACTTTGCAGCAACAAGTGTCGGACCAATTGAAGGAACACTTTGGCAGCAAGCTGTTCGACGTTGTGATCCCGCGCAACGTGCGCCTTGCGGAAGCGCCTAGCTATGGACTGCCCGGCGTCGTGTTCGACAAGTCGTCGCGCGGTGCGCAGGCGTATATCCAGTTCGGCACCGAAATGATCGAGCGTGTGCGCGCGCTCAACGTCAACTAAGCAAACCCCATTCGATGCGGCCGAGAACGCCGACGGAGGAACCGAAATGAGCGCTGTGATGAAGAAAAAAGGTCTAGGCCGCGGCTTGGACGCATTGCTCGGCGGTAGCGTCGACATTACGGAAGCCGTGCGCGGCGAGGGCACGCCCTCGGTGCTGCCGCTCGATAAGCTGCAAGCCGGCAAGTATCAGCCGCGTACACGGATGGACGAGGGCG
Organism: Caballeronia turbans; assembly: GCA_001544655.2. Lineage (GTDB taxonomy): Bacteria > Pseudomonadota > Gammaproteobacteria > Burkholderiales > Burkholderiaceae > Caballeronia > Caballeronia turbans. Next base: position 59,709 of record FCOD02000003.1, on the reverse strand, counting down.
CGCTCCAGGAACTCGCCGCGAGCATCCGCGCGCAGGGTCTGATGCAGCCGATTCTCGTGCGCTCGGTGAGTGACGATCGTTACGAAATCATTGCGGGCGAGCGGCGCTTCCGTGCCGCGCGCCTTGCCGGCCTCGACGAAGTTCCGGTGCTCGTAAAAAACGTGCCAGATCAAGCCGCCGCTGCGATGGCGTTGATCGAAAACATTCAGCGGGAAGATTTGAACCCGCTGGAAGAGGCGCAGGGCATCCAGCGTCTGCTCGACGAATTCCGCTTTACGCACGAACAAGCGGCCGAGTCGGTCGGGCGCTCGCGCAGCGCGGTCTCGAACCTGCTGCGCCTGCTGAATCTCGCAGCGCCCGTGCAGACCATGCTTCTCGCCGGCGACCTGGACATGGGCCACGCGCGCGCGTTGCTCGCCGTCGATGCGGCGACGCAGATCCAGCTCGCCAATCATGTCGTCAATCGCCGCTTGTCGGTACGCGAAACCGAACGCCTGGTAGCGGCGACGACCAAGGAAGCCCCTGCGACAAAAGCACGCGCCGCAAATGACGGCGGACGTGATACGCGCCGTCTGGAAGAAGAGCTGTCGGATCTGCTTTCCGCCAACGTAAAGATCAAGTTGGGCGGAAGAGGGCGCGGCAAGGTCACGATCGATTTCGGCAATCTCGACTCGCTCGAGGGCATCCTGAGCAAATTGCGTGGAAGTATCGAAGCGCCGACTCCGACGACCTGATTCACACGCATCTTGTCCGAATTCAACGTCAAAAGCACACGTTTCGACCTGCTCGCCCGTATCTGGCGAGCCGTCTCGAAAGAGCCGGTTCTCGCGATCCTCGTCTTCGCGCTCGTCGTGCTGCAGATCGGACATCCGCGGCCGTGGATGTCGCTGCCCGGTCTCGTCGACTGGCAGACGGTACTCACACTCGCCGGCCTCCTGATTCTCACCAAGGCGATCGAATTATCAGGATTCCTGATGTGGGCGGCGCACCGCCTCGTGCACCACATTCATGGCGAGCGGACGCTGGCGCTGCTGCTCGTGGCGCTTGCTGCGGTACTGTCCACCGTCCTGACCAACGACGTCGCGCTTTTCGCCGTCGTGCCGCTCGCCTTATCGCTGCACAGGCTCGCACCGCTGCCCATCAAGCGACTCGTGATCGTGATCGCACTCTCGGTCAACGCGGGTTCGATTCTCACGCCGCTCGGCAATCCCCAGAACCTGTTTCTATGGCAGACGAGCGGCGTCGCCTTCCCCGCGTTCGTGTGGGCGATGCTGCCGCTGTGCGCCGCGTTGATGGCGCTGCTCGGCATCCTCACGTTTGCGATGTTCCGCGCCGAACCGCTCGATCTGTCCGGCGATATCGAAGAGCATCGCGTCGATCGCGTGCTGTGCGGCGTGAGCGTGCTTGCATTTGCCGCGTTCGTGGCGCTCGCGGATGCGCATCATGCCGGGCCCGCGCTTGCCGTGCTTGCGATCCTCTTCGTGCTGTGGCGTCGCGAGGTCGTGTTCAAGATCGACTGGCTGTTGTTGCTCATCTTCGTGTTGATGTTCATCGTGCTGCGCAGCGCGGCCGCAATGCCGTCGATCCACGCAGCCATCGCCCACGTCGGCATCGGCACGCCTAAGCGCGCGTATGCGGCCGGCGCCGTTCTCTCGCAAGCGATCAGCAACGTGCCGGCGGCCATCGTGCTCGCGGAGTTCTCCAAGGACTGGCGCGCGCTCGCGTTCGGCGTCAGCGTCGGCGGATTCGGCATCGCGATCGGTTCGCTGGCCAATCTCATCGCCGTGCGATTATCGGGCGAAAAGGGACTGTGGATGCCATTTCACATGGTGTCGATTCCATTCTGGATCGTGGCAACGGTCATCGGTTGGGCGCTCATTTAACCGCTCATCGGACGACGTGCCATCGGCTGAGAATCTCCTTGCAATTGCAAGGAAAGTCTCATTTTCGAGACCGATTTTTAAGGTTCGTCCGCTTGGCTTTTGACACACCTAAACTATTGAATCCCCGACAACAATCGCTTACAATCGCCCGGATTTATCAGCTAGGCCACCTCGAAAGCGCAGCGAAAGCGCAAGGTGATTTTCCGGACTTTTGGTTGAAGGTTTGAAGACGGTGCGAGAGGAAAATCGAGCGCCGAACGCTCACGCAACCGGCGACGCAAATGCCTCCGGAAATCAGCCGCGCAGATCGTCCGGCGACGCGTGGGATGCCGAAGCGCAAGATAACAATATCGTTCCGCTCACGCGGGATCAGGCACAGAAGCTGTTTGGGCCCGAGGTGAGTCGTCCATCGCGTGTCACGCCGTTTAAGGTCGTGGCAGCGCAAATGGTTTTGTCCCTGGGTGCGACGCTGTTGTGGTGGCTGTTTTACAAGCCGCCGGGCGACGCTGCGCTGTCAGCATTTCTCGGGGGAGCAATTTGCTGGGTGCCGAGCGCTTTGTTCGCCGCGCGCCTGAGAGCAAAAAGCGGCGCGGAGACGATCATGAGCTGGATGATCGGCGAGGCGCTCAAGATGGGCGCGACGATCGCCATGTTCGTGGCGGTCGCGTACTGGTACAAGAGTGCGTTGTGGTTGCCGCTGCTCGTGACGTACATCGTCGCCCTGAAGACTTACTGGGTTGCAATGGCGCTGCGGTGACGATTCTTGACGTCCCAGGTAAGTGCCTTCAGCACGAGTTGCAAGTAGCATCACAGATGAACAGGTGCGGACCATGCTCCGCACTCGGGCCTCTCGACCCGAAGCCGCAACGCGAAGCGGCGGCTCGGAAGCGACAGGTGACGAAAGATTTTTGACAATTTGGGTGGCTTTAACGATATGGCAGCTAGCGAAGGAACGCACGCTCTGGATCCGTCCGAGTACATTGCGCACCACTTGCAGAATCTTTCCACGCACGCACAGGCGTCGATCTTCGACATCCATGTCTGGAATCTCGACACGCTTTTCTGGTCGATCGTGTGCGGTCTCGTGACCATCATCATTCTCGGTCTTGCCGCGCGCAAGGCGACCTCCGGTGTACCCGGCCGGTTCCAGTGCGCGATCGAGATGCTGGTCGAAATGGTCGAAGATCAGTCGAAGTCGATGATTCACGGCAGCCGCCGTTTCATCGCTCCGCTCGCACTGACCGTGTTCGTCTGGGTCGCCCTGATGAACTCGCTCGACTTCATCCCCGTTGATTTGCCGGGCCGCGTCATCGGCTGGCTGGGACTGTCGGAAGCGCTGCCGCATCATCGCATTGTGCCGACGGCTGACCTGAACGGCACCATCGGCATCGCGCTCGGCGTGTTCGTGCTGATGATCTACTACAACTTCAAGATCAAGGGCGCCGGCGGCTTCGTGCATGAACTGCTGTCCGCTCCGTTCGGCGCGCATCCGCTCTTGTGGATTCCGAACCTCGCGCTGAACATCATCGAGTTCGTCGCCAAGACGGTTTCGCTCGGCATGCGGCTTTTCGGCAACATGTACGCCGGCGAACTGCTGTTCCTGCTGATCGCCCTTCTGGGCAGCATGTGGACGTTCGGTGCGGACGCTTCTGTGCTCGGCTTTATCGGCCACGTGGTCGCGGGCACGGTTTGGGCGATCTTCCACATTCTGATCGTGCTGTTGCAGGCGTTCATTTTCATGATGCTGACGCTGGTGTACATCGGCCAGGCGCATGACTCACACTGACGCGTTGCGGCACGTTCCGGAATCGTTCAGGTTTTAGGTTTTCGTTTTTTATAAATCCAGTTCCAAAGTCTTTAATCAAAGGAGTGATCATGCAAGCTTTCATCGCCAACATCCAGGGTCTGACCGCCATCGGTATCGGCATCATCATCGGCCTGGGTGCAATCGGCGCCTGTATCGGTATCGGTCTGATGGGCGGCAAGTACATTGAAGCGTGCGCCCGCCAGCCGGAACTGATGAACCCGCTGCAGACCAAGATGTTCCTGCTGGCTGGTCTGATCGACGCGGCGTTCCTGATCGGCGTTGGTGTGGCAATGCTGTTTGCGTTCGCGAACCCGCTGCTCTCGAAGCTCGCAGGCTGAGGTTCCTCGGAACTGTGCGTCTGACTTTTAAAGACGCCTGAACGGAACGGGTGAGGCGCTGATCGAGCTCAACAAGCCGATGAGCGCCTTTTAACCGTTTCACCTCCGATCAAGCAACGTTTAAGGAAACACCGTGAATCTCAACGCAACCCTGTTTGCGCAAATGGTCGTGTTTCTGATCCTCGCGTGGTTCACGATGAAGTTCGTGTGGCCGCCGTTGATCAACGCCCTCGACGAGCGCTCGAAGAAGATTGCCGACGGCCTCGCCGCCGCCGACAAGGGCAAAGCGGAACTCGAAGCAGCGCACAAGCGCGTCGACCAGGAACTCGCGCAAGCGCGCACCGATGGCCAGCAACGCATTGCCGACGCCGAAAAGCGCGCAGCCGCAGTCGCAGAAGAAATCAAGGCCAACGCTCAAGCCGAAGCCGCGCGCATCGTCGCGCAAGCCAAGGCGGACGCGGACCAGCAAGTCGTGAAGGCGCGTGAAACGCTGCGTGCCGAAGTCGCGGCGCTGGCCGTCAAGGGCGCCGAGCAAATTCTGAAACGCGAAGTCGATCAGAAAGCTCACGCCGATCTGCTGAATCAACTCAAAACCGAGCTCTGATCATGGCCGAACTTGCAACCATCGCTCGTCCTTACGCAGAAGCGCTGTTCCGCGTGGCCGAAACCGGCGATCTCGCGGGCTGGTCCACCTTCGTCGAGGAGCTGGCACAGGTTGCGCGTCTGCCCGAAGTGGAATCGGTCGCTTCGAGCCCGAAGGTGAGCCGACAGCAGATCGTCGATCTCCTGCTCGCCGCAGTGAACTCGCCGCTGGCTCTCGGCAACGCTCAGGCGAAGAATTTCGTCGGCATGCTGGTCGAGAACCATCGTCTGTCGCTGCTGCCGGAAATCGCCGTCCAGTTCGACGAACTGAAGAACGCCCGTGAAGGTGCTGCCGATGCTCACATCGTGAGCGCGTTCCCCCTCGAAGGCGAACAGTTGAACGACCTCGTTGCAAGCCTCGAACGCAAGTTCCAGCGCAAGCTGAAGCCGATCGTCGAAATCGACCAGTCGCTGATCGGCGGCGTTCGCGTGACGGTTGGCGACGAAGTGCTCGATACCTCGGTCCGCGCGCGCCTCGCCAGCATGCAGACGGCTCTGACCGCTTAAGCGATCAACCCGTGTCTCATGGCTGGCACGCAACAGAATTGACTATCAGGAGCGAATAATGCAACTCAATCCCTCTGAGATCAGCGAGCTGATCAAGAGCCGGATCCAGGGCCTTGAAGCGAGCGCGGATGTTCGCAACCAGGGCACCGTGATCTCCGTGACCGACGGTATCGTGCGCATCCACGGCCTGTCGGACGTGATGCAGGGCGAAATGCTCGAATTTCCGGGCAACACCTTCGGCCTCGCGCTGAACCTCGAACGTGACTCGGTCGGCGCCGTTATTCTCGGTGAATACGAGCACATCTCGGAAGGCGATATCGTCAAGACGACGGGCCGCATTCTCGAAGTGCCGGTGGGTCCGGAACTCATCGGCCGCGTGGTCGACGCGCTCGGCAACCCGATCGACGGCAAGGGCCCGATCAACGCGAAGGCAACGGACGCAATCGAAAAGATCGCTCCGGGCGTAATCTGGCGTAAGTCGGTGTCGCAGCCGGTGCAAACGGGTCTGAAGTCGATCGACTCGATGGTGCCGATCGGCCGTGGCCAGCGCGAGCTGATCATCGGCGACCGTCAGTGCGGCAAGACCGCGGTGGCTGTCGACGCGATCATCAACCAGAAGGGCAAGGACCTCATCTGTATCTACGTCGCGATCGGCCAGAAGGCTTCGTCGATCATGAACGTGGTGCGCAAGCTCGAAGAAACCGGCGCGATGGCGTACACCATCGTCGTTGCGGCTTCGGCTTCGGAATCGGCCGCGATGCAATACCTCGCGCCGTACGCCGGCTGCACGATGGGCGAATACTTCCGCGATCGCGGCCAGGACGCGCTGATCGTTTATGACGACTTGACCAAGCAAGCGTGGGCATATCGCCAGATCTCGCTGCTGCTGCGTCGTCCGCCGGGCCGCGAAGCCTATCCGGGTGATGTGTTCTATCTGCACTCGCGTCTGCTCGAGCGCGCTGCGCGCGTCTCGGAAGAGTACGTCGAGAAGTTCACCAACGGCGAAGTCAAGGGCAAGAGCGGCTCGCTGACGGCATTGCCCGTCATCGAAACGCAAGCCGGCGACGTGACCGCGTTCGTTCCGACGAACGTGATCTCGATTACCGACGGTCAGATCTTCCTTGAAACCGACCTGTTCAACGCCGGTATCCGCCCCGCAATCAACGCGGGCGTGTCGGTGTCGCGCGTCGGTGGTGCGGCTCAGACCAAGGTCATCAAGAAGCTGTCGGGCGGTATCCGTACCGACCTCGCGCAGTATCGTGAACTGGCTGCGTTCGCGCAGTTCGCATCGGATCTCGACGAAGCCACCCGCAAGCAGCTCGAGCGCGGCCGCCGCGTGACGGAGCTGTTGAAGCAGCCGCAGTATCAGCCGCTGCAGGTGTGGGAACTGGCTGTCGCGCTGTTCGCAGCCAACAACGGCTATCTGGACGATCTCGAAGTCTCGCAAGTTCTGCCGTTCGAAAAGGGCATGCGCGAATTCCTGAAGACCAGCCACGGCGATCTGATTAAGCGCATCGAAGACAATAAAGACTTGTCGAAGGACGACGAAGGCGCACTGCATGCCGCGCTGAAGGACTTCAAGAAGTCGGGCGCTTATTGATCGGGACTGAGGAGCAACGCGCGATGTCTTCGAACATCGCGCGGCTTCGATCAAGGAGTAAGCAATGGCTGGAATGAAGGAAATTCGCGGCAAGATCAAGAGCGTGCAAAACACGCGCAAGATCACGAAAGCGATGGAAATGGTCGCCGCATCCAAGATGCGCCGCGCCCAGGAGCGTATGCGTTCCGCCCGTCCGTATGCCGACAAGGTCCGCGCGATCGCATCGCACATGAGCAAGGCGAACCCGGAGTATCGCCATCCGTTCATGGTCGAGAACAAGGGCGCGAAGACGGCCGGCCTGATCCTCGTCACGACTGACAAGGGTCTGTGCGGCGGCATGAACACGAACATCCTGCGTGCGTCGCTGAACAAGATCAAGGAACTCGATCAGGGCGGTGTCAAGATCGAAGCTTCGGCGATCGGCGGCAAGGGTCTCGGGTTCCTGAATCGCCTGAAGGCCAATGTCGTGTCGCAAGTCACGCAACTGGGCGATACGCCGCATCTGGAAAAGCTGATCGGCGCGGTCAAGGTGCAGCTCGACCTGTATTCGGAAGGCAAGATCAACGCGGTGTACCTGGCGTACACGCGCTTCATCAACACGATGAAGCAGGAAGCGGTGATCGAGCAACTGCTGCCGTTGTCCGTGGATGATCTCGACGCGAAGGGCGAAGACGGCGACACGCCGAAGACCTCGTGGGACTACATCTACGAGCCGGACGCGCAAACCGTGGTGGACGAGTTGCTCGTGCGCTACGTCGAGGCGCTCGTGTATCAGGCGGTCGCGGAAAACATGGCGTCGGAGCAGTCGGCACGCATGGTCGCGATGAAAGCCGCGTCGGACAACGCGAAGACCGTGATCAACGAACTGCAGCTCGTCTACAACAAGAGCCGCCAGGCCGCGATTACGAAAGAATTGTCGGAAATCGTCGGCGGCGCCGCAGCGGTCTGATTTTGCTGACCGCTTGAAAGAACACAGTATCTAAAGGAAATGCGATGAGTACTACTGCTTTGGTAGAAGGCAAGATCGTACAGTGCATCGGCGCCGTTATCGACGTGGAATTCCCGCGTGCGCAAATGCCGAAGATCTACGACGCGCTCATTCTGGAAGGCACCGAACTGACGCTCGAAGTCCAGCAGCAACTGGGCGACGGCGTGGTGCGCACCATCTGTCTGGGTGCATCCGACGGTCTGCGCCGCGGCACGACGGTCAAGAACACGGGCAAGCCCATCAGCGTGCCGGTCGGCAAGCCGACTCTCGGCCGCATCATGGACGTGCTCGGCCGTCCGATCGACGAAGCGGGTCCGATCGACTCGACCACGCTGCGCTCGATTCACCAGCATGCACCGGCGTTCGACGAGCTGTCGCCGTCGACCGAACTGCTCGAAACCGGCATCAAGGTTATCGACCTGATCTGCCCGTTCGCAAAGGGCGGCAAGGTCGGTCTGTTCGGCGGTGCAGGCGTGGGCAAGACCGTGAACATGATGGAACTCATCAACAACATCGCGAAGGAGCACGGCGGTTACTCCGTGTTCGCGGGTGTGGGTGAGCGTACCCGTGAAGGCAACGACTTCTATCACGAAATGAAGGACTCGAACGTTCTCGACAAGGTCGCGCTGGTGTACGGCCAGATGAACGAGCCGCCGGGCAACCGTCTGCGCGTTGCGCTGACCGGTCTGACGATGGCCGAGCACTTCCGTGACGAAGGCCTCGACGTTCTCTTCTTCGTCGACAACATCTATCGTTTCACGCTGGCGGGTACGGAAGTGTCCGCTCTGCTCGGCCGTATGCCTTCGGCAGTGGGCTATCAGCCGACGCTCGCTGAAGAAATGGGCAAGCTGCAAGAGCGCATCACGTCCACCAAGACCGGCTCGATCACGTCGGTTCAGGCCGTGTACGTTCCTGCCGATGACTTGACCGACCCGTCGCCGGCTACGACCTTCGGCCACCTGGACGCAACGGTCGTGTTGTCGCGTGACATCGCATCGCTCGGTATTTATCCGGCAGTTGACCCGCTCGATTCGACCTCGCGTCAGATCGACCCGAACGTGATCGGCGAAGAGCACTATTCGATCACGCGCGGTGTGCAGCAAACGCTGCAGCGCTACAAGGAACTGCGCGACATCATCGCGATTCTGGGCATGGACGAACTGTCGCCGGAAGACAAGCTGTCGGTCGCGCGCGCGCGTAAGATTCAGCGTTTCCTGTCGCAGCCGTTCCACGTTGCAGAAGTGTTCACGGGCTCGCCGGGCAAGTACGTGCCGCTGAAGGAAACCATCCGCGGCTTCAAGATGATCGTCGAAGGTGAATGCGATCATCTGCCGGAGCAGGCGTTCTACATGGTCGGCACGATCGACGAAGCCTTCGAAAAGGCCAAGAAGATCCAGTAAAGGTCGGGTGTATCGATGCGGACGTCGGCCGGCAAGCCGACGTTCACCCATACACTGCCTCAGGAGTCGACATAAATGGCAACCATCAAGGTAGACGTCGTCAGCGCGGAAGAGCAGATCTTCTCGGGCCAGGCGAAGTTCGTCGCGCTGCCGGGCGAAGCGGGTGAGTTGGGCATTCTGCCCGGCCACACGCCGCTCATCACGCGCATTCGTCCGGGCGCGGTGCGCATCGAGGCGGAAGACGGCTCGGAAGAGTTCGTGTTCGTTGCAGGCGGGATTCTCGAAATCCAGCCGGGCCTCGTGACCGTACTCGCCGATACGGCGATCCGCGGCGCCGATCTCGACGAAGCGAAGGCCGAGCAGGCGAGGAAGCGTGCCGAGGAAGCGATTCAGAACAACACCTCGGAACTTGAATATGCGACCGCGCAAGCGGAACTCGCATATGCGACGGCTCAGCTCGCGGCGATCCAGCGTCTGCGCAAGGCGCACGCGAAGCATTAAGCGTGACGCGCCAAGCGGCGTTCAGCAGTTCAAGGAAAGCAGCCTTCGGGCTGCTTTTTTTATGCTCCAAATCGGCAAATCGCGCAGGCATAAGTGCATATCGGTTATGTGTCCTGCCGCAGGTTCTTCATAACTCGTTGATTCGGCTGAGCTTTGATTGACCTTCTCAGTGCGGCGTTGCGGGGAAACACTCAATGCCCGCGCGCGTCTTTGCGATGCACAATAGCCTCCAATTAGCCTTCATCGGGCGGCGACTCAAATTGGCGGAGACCATCGATGGCAACTGAACCGACGCAGGCCGGCGCGCAGATCGAACCGCGCGACGGCATTTCTTATGTCCGCGGCGCGACGGACATTCCCCTGAGCGACGCGACCGTCGCGCGCTTTCTCCTCGAAACCGCGGGCCGCTTTCCTGATCGGCTTGCGGTGGTCTTTCGCGAGCAAAACATCCGCTGGACGTGGCGCGAGTTCGCAAACGAGGTCGATGTCCTTGCGAGCGGGCTGCTCGCGCTGGGCATTCAGGCGGGCGATCGCGTTGGCATCTGGTCGCCGAATCGCGTCGAATGGCTGCTCACGCAATTCGCCACCGCGCGCATGGGCGCGGTGCTGGTCAACATCAATCCGGCGTACCGACTGGCCGAGCTCGAATACGCGCTGCACAAGGTCGGCTGCAAGGCGATCATCGCGGCGGAACAGTTCAAGTCATCGAAATATCTGGAGATGCTGCAGGCGCTCGCGCCCGAACTCGCGGACGCTGCGCCGAATGCGCTCGCCGCCGCAAAGCTGCCGGCACTGCGTGCGGTTATCCGCATGGGCGATAGCAAAACGCCCGGCATGCTCAACTTCGACGATGTGATGCGTACGGGCCGCGACCAACTCGACACGTCGAAGCTCGACGCGCTCGAAGCGAAGCTGGGCCCGGACGACGCGATCAACATCCAGTTCACGAGCGGCACGACCGGCAACCCGAAGGGCGCGACGCTCACGCATCGGAACATCGTCAACAACGCGCGCTATATCGCGATGGCGATGCGGCTTACCGAGCAGGATTCGCTGTGTATCCCGGTGCCGCTCTATCACTGCTTCGGCATGGTGCTGGCAGTGCTCGCGTGCGTGTCGACCGGCTGCACGATGGTCTTCCCAGGCGAGGCGTTCGATCCCGGCGCCACCCTCACCGCCGTCCACGAGGAAAAATGCACCGCGCTGCACGGTGTACCGACGATGTTCATCGCCGAACTCGATCACCCTGACTTCACGAAGTACGACCTGAGCCGCCTGCGCACCGGCATCATGGCAGGCTCGCCGTGCCCGATCGAAACGATGAAGCGGGTCGTTTCGAAGATGCATTTGAGCGAGATCACGATCGCCTATGGCATGACCGAGACGAGCCCGGTGTCGTTCCAGAGCTCCACGACTGATCCGCTCGACAAACGCACGACGACCGTCGGACGCATCCAGCCGCATCTCGAGGTGAAGATCGTCGATGCGCTGGGCAACATCGTGCCCGTGGGCCAGACTGGCGAGCTCTGCACGCGCGGTTACTCGGTGATGAAAGGCTACTGGGACGACGATGCCAAGACGCGCGAGGCAATCGTCGACGGCTGGATGCATACTGGCGACCTCGCGACGCTCGACGAAGAAGGCTACTGCAACATCGTCGGCCGTCTCAAGGACATGCTGATTCGCGGCGGCGAGAACATCTATCCGCGCGAGATCGAGGAATTCCTGTTCCGCCATCCGAAGGTCCAATCGGTGCAGGTGTTCGGCGTGCCGGATCAGAAGTACGGCGAGGAAGTGTGCGCGTGGATCGTGGTGCGCCCCGGCGAGCAGGCAAGCGAGGAGGAGATCCGCGACTTCTGCAAGGGGCAGATCGCGCATTACAAGATACCGCGCTATATCCGCTTCGTCGACGAATTGCCGATGACTGTCACGGGCAAAGCGCAGAAGTTCGTGATGCGCGCACGGATGATCGACGAACTGAAGCTCGCTGAGGCCAAAACGGCCTGAAGCGCGCCGCAATCGAAATCACCACAACGACGAAGGGAGCGCCGCAGCGCTCCCTTCTGTCATTGGATCAAACGTTCGAGCTCTGAGGTTCTCGAAGAACGCAAACGTTTGTCCGGGCGAAAAAAAAGCGGGCCTGGAGCCCGCTAAAAACCACACGCTACGGGGTTAGCGCGAGGAGACCACACTTGGGATATTTCGAATGGATTACATTCGAATAACGATCCCAACACCGATGCCCCAATTTGAGAGCTGGCCCACAGCCACCTATCAGACCGCCCGGCTTTCGCACAGCGCAGCCCAATACATCCGTGTTGAAACCGTTTGAACAGATTGTGGGCGAATTGATTAGGCGTCGCCGTAACAAAGTGTTTCAGGTTGTAACCCCCGTCGGATAAGGCGCGCAGGAAATTTTCGCGCGCGATTCTCCTGATTTTCAAGGATATATTGTCTGTTATTCGGATCGTTTATCCGATCGGCCCGATCTTGCCGATAAATGCCGATTTTAGGACCAGCGCAATATTTTGCGTTTTCCGCGAAAATCGAACGTGCGGCCGCATGAAATCGATGCGCATGCGCCCGTAAACCATCATCGAACAAGAAATCCCATGGAGACGCGCATGACGATCGACGCAGCCTTGCTCCGCTACTACCGCGCTGTGGACGAGGCATTTCCGCCTTTGACGCCCGGTGCGGACGCGCAGGCGGTACGAGACCGCTTCAGCAATATTGCCAAAGCTTACGCCCGAGAACGCGACAACGACGTGACTGCGGAAGATATCGAAATCGCTCTCGAAGGGCGCCTGCTCGTCGCGCGGGTCTGCAAGTCGAAGGCCGTGCGCGGTCCGCTGCCGCTCATCGTGTACTTTCACGGCGGCGGCTGGGTGGTCGGCGACCTCGACACCCACGATGGGCTCGTCGCACGGCTCGCGCTGGATTCGCAATGCGCAGTGGCGAGCGTCGACTACCGGCTCGCGCCGGAGCACCCGTTTCCCGCGCCGTGCGAGGACGCGCTCGACGCGCTGATCTGGCTGGCGGAGCATCGCTCTCGGCTCGGTTTCGCGACCGACCGGCTGGCCGTCGGCGGTGACAGTGCGGGCGCGCATCTGGCGGTCGTCGCGGCGCGCGGCGCGAACGAACGCGTGGCCGGCCTCGTCGGCCTGCAGTTGCTGCTCTATCCAGTGATGCGGCGTCAGTTCGAAAGTCCCAGTTGCATTGCCAATGCGAACGGTCCCGGCCTCACGAACGATGAAATGAAGTGGTACTGGACTCAATTTCTCTCGGGCGAGGCGCCAGAAGAGCACGACGTGCGCGCGTTCCCGCTCTCCGAGCCGTTCGAGCGCACGCCAGCGCCCGCGCTGATTGTCGCGGCGGCCTACGATCCGCTCTACGACGACGCCTTTGAACTCAAGCGCTTCCTGGAAGCCAACGGAGGCCGCGTCGAGATGATCGACGCGCGCGACATGACGCACGGATTCGCGCGCATGCATGCCCAGTCGGAAGCGGCGCTCGGCTGGCTGCGCAAGATCGGAGCGCGCACGGGCGAACTCGTGCGCGCCGAGCGTTGAGCGTTACTTCAACCATTTGTCATACACGGCCTGAAACTCGCCCGACGAACGGGCGAGATGCAGCCACTGATCGACATATTGCTGAAATGGCACGTCGCCGCGCGGCAGCAGATACGCCTTTTCGCCGAACTGGAACGGCTTGTCCGGATGCACCGAGCACAGACCGGGATTGAGCTTCTGCTGGAGCAGCGTTTCAGATGCGTCCGTGACCATCACGTCGGCTTTGCCTTCGAGGATCTGCTTGAAGATCGTCACGTTGTCCGGGTACTCGATCAACTGCGAGTGGGGAAAGAACTGCTTCGCGAAGCGCTCGTTCGTGCCGCCCGGATTGACGATCGTGCGCACGTTCGGCTGATCGATCTGCGCGACGGTCTGGTACTTGTCGACATCGTCGCAACGGACAATCGGCGTTTTTCCGTCTTCCATGTACGGCGCCGTGAAGAACGCGCGCTTCTGCCGCTCGAGCGTGGTCGAGACGCCCCCTACGGCGATATCGCACTTGGCGACGAAATCGTTCATCAGATTCGACCAGGACGTTTTCACGTACTCGGCCTTCGCGCCGAGCGACTTCGAGAGGCTCTCCGCCAGATCGATGTCGATCCCCTCGAATTGCCCGTCCGGGCGCAGGAAAGAGTACGGCTTGTAGTCGCCCGTCGTGCAGACGCGCAGCGTGTGACGCGCGAGGATTTCGTCGAGCCGGGAGGCCGCCGTGACGGGGGCGGGCGCGGCGGGCTTCGCGCCCGCCACGGTGCCGGCCTGAATGGTTTGAGCGTGCGCGACGCTCGTGAGCGCGACCGACAGTGCGAGTGCAGAGGCGGCAAGACTGACAGACGTGCGTTGCATCGATTCTCCTGGTTCTAGTTGTATGGTCCGTCGATGATACCGATGCCTTCGTTCTCCGGACACTCGTCCGAAAGGCATAGGCCGCGCTGCATGAGACATTCCGAATTGCCGGTCTCAGTCGGAGAACGCCTGGCCGGTCCGGTAGAATGAACGATTCTTTGCCTTCAGCATCGAGCGACGTGGCACACACTCTTCTGAACGACACCTTCCTGCGCGCGCTCCTGCGCCAGCCGACCGACTACACGCCGATCTGGCTGATGCGCCAGGCGGGGCGTTATCTGCCGGAGTACAACGCGACGCGCGCCCGCGCGGGCAGTTTTCTCGGCCTCGCGAAGAATCCCGATTACGCGACCGAAGTGACGCTTCAGCCGCTCGAACGCTTTCCGCTCGACGCCGCAATTCTCTTCTCCGACATTCTCACCGTCCCCGACGCGATGGGCCTCGGCCTGAACTTCGTGCAGGGCGAAGGTCCGCGTTTCGAGCGCACGGTGCGCACCGAGGACGACGTGAAGCGCCTCGCCGTGCCGGACATCGGCGGGACGCTGTCCTACGTCACCGATGCCGTGAGCCAGATCCGCCGCGCGCTCACCGATGCGCAAGGCCGCCAAAAGGTGCCGCTGATCGGCTTCTCCGGCAGCCCGTGGACGCTCGCTTGCTACATGGTCGAAGGTGGCGGATCGGACGATCATCGCACGGTCAAATCGATGGCTTATGCGCGTCCAGACTTGATGCACCGCATCCTCGATGTGAACGCACAAGCCGTGACGGCGTACCTGAACGCGCAGATCGAAGCGGGCGCGCAGGCCGTGATGATCTTCGACACCTGGGGCGGTGCGCTCGCGGATGGCGCGTATCAGCGCTTCTCGCTCGACTACATCGCGAAGGTGGTCGCCGGTCTGAAGCGCGAGCATGAAGGCGTGCGCGTGCCCGTCATCACGTTCACGAAGGGCGGTGGATTGTGGATCGAAGAAATCGCCGCGACGGGTGTCGATGCCGTCGGGCTCGACTGGACCATGAATCTCGGCAAGGCGCGGGAAAAAGTCGGAACGCGCGTGGCGCTGCAAGGGAACATCGATCCGAACGTGCTCTTCGCGCCGCCTGCGGCCATCCGCACCGAAGCGCGTGCCGTGCTCGAGAGCTTCGGAAACTTTCCGGGCCACGTTTTCAATTTGGGCCACGGAATTTCGCAATTCACGCCGCCGGAGAACGTCGCGGAGCTCGTCGACGAGGTGCATCGTCACAGCCGCGCGATGCGGACGCGACAGACACCGCACTAAAAGGGCGTAGCAAAACCGGCGCCGCGACTTATGCTGCGGCGCAGCGTCCATGTGTCGGGGTAAGTAATCAGGGGCTGGAGCATCTCGCTCGGATCGCCCACCTCGGGCGGCGTTCCCCGATGTCAAGACTGACTTATGCACATTTTGTTCGCTGCGGCGCGCCATCAGACGTATGCCCCCCGGCAGCCAATAACATGTCTCTATGTATGCTTTAAGCTCATGATTTTTAAGGAATTCGGAGAGCTTTGCCCGAAATGTGGGCTAACGCACATAAGGCTTTCGTGACATTGTTTGCGGCGCCATCGAATGCACTTCTCAACAAAGTTATCCACAGGCCTGTGGAAAGCATCGGAAATCCAAAAATAATCGACGGTTTACAGGCGATTCTGATGTTTCACTTTAACTTCTCCCCGCTGGCGCACGTTGCAGTGTCAAACCGCCGTAGGCGGGGTCGCGCACGGTGACCGGCCTGTTCGTGCGCGTCGCGGTCGATCAGCCTATGCCCGGGCTGTTCGACTACCGCTATGCGCTGCCGGATGCGCCTGTCGTCGGCATGCTGGTGCAGGTGCCCTTCGGGCGACGCGAGGTCGTCGGGCTGATCTGCGAAATCGCCGATTCGAGTGACGTGCCTGTCGTGAAACTGCGCGCGGTTACCGCAATCTGTGACGGTTGCGCGCCGCTTTCCGACGCGTGGATCGCGCTCGCCAGCTTCGCCGCCGATTACTATCAGCGCGGTCTGGGCGAAGTCGCGCTGCCGGCGCTGCCTCAGGCGTTGCGGGATGCCTCGCGCTGGAACCGACTTTTCGCCGCGGAGCCGCGCTATCGGCTTTTGCCGGAGGGGCGCGCGCAACTTCCCGACGCGCTGCCCGCGCGCGCCAGCGCCCTGCGCCGTCTGGCCGATGCGCTCGCCGAACAGCCATCGCTGGGCCTGTCCGACGCCCGCGCGCTGCATCCGAAAGCAAGCGTGACTTTCGACGATTGGCTCGCGCGCGGCTGGATCGAGACGGCGACGGCGCAGACCGATGTCACCGTCGACGATGTGCAAGCGCTCCCGACCGGCGCCGCGCCGCTGCCGGTTCTGACCGACGAGCAACGCGATGCCGTCGATGCGATCTCCGGCGCACGAAGCTTCGCGCCCTTCTTGCTCCACGGCGTGACGGGCAGCGGCAAGACCGAGGTCTACCTGCACGCGCTCGCCGTATTACTCGCGGCGCGGCCGGACGCGCAAGCGCTCGTCCTCGTCCCGGAAATCAACCTGACGCCGCAGTTCGAAGCCGCGTTCCGCGCGCGGTTCGCGGCGCTCGCGGACGGTTCGATCGTCACGATGCACAGCGGCCTTGCAGAAGGCGAGCGTGCGCGCAACTGGCTGGCGGCGCACACGGGCAGCGCGCGCATCGTGCTCGGCACGCGCCTCGCGATTCTCGCGTCGATGCCGAAGCTCGCGTTCATCGTCGTCGACGAAGAGCACGATCCCGCTTACAAGCAGCAGGAAGGCTTGCGCTACTCGGCGCGCGATCTGGCGATCTATCGCGCGAAGCAGCTCGACATCCCCGTCGTGCTCGGCTCGGCGACGCCGTCGCTCGAAACCTGGTGGCAGGCCGAGCAGGGCCGCTACACACGGCTCACGCTCACGCGCCGGGCCGTCGCCGAAGCGGCATTACCGGCCGTGAAGCTCATCGACCTCGAAGAGGAAAGACGGCGCGGCCGCGCATCGGTCGACGGACTGGCGGGCCCGCTCATCGCCGCCCTGAAAACGCGCGTCGAGCGCGGCGAACAGAGTCTCGTGTTTCTGAATCGACGCGGCTATGCGCCGATTCTGTCGTGCGACGCCTGCGGATGGGTTGCGGGCTGTCCGCGCTGCAGCGCCTACGCTGTGCTGCACAAGCCGGAGCGCGCGCTGCGCTGCCATCACTGCGGTTGGGAATCGCGCATTCCGAAGTCGTGTCCGGACTGCGGCAACATCGACATCGCGCCGATGGGCCGCGGCACGCAGCGCGTCGAGGAAACGCTCGCGAGCGTGGTGCCGGGCGCGCGCGTGCTTCGCATCGACGCCGACAGCACGCGCCGCAAAGGCAGTGCGCAAGCGCTTTTCTCCGACGTTCATGCAGGCGAGGTCGATATTCTCGTCGGCACGCAGATGATCGCGAAGGGCCACGACTTCCGGCGCGTGACGCTCGTCGGCGTGCTCAACGCCGACACCGCGCTCTTCTCGCACGACTTTCGCGCGAGCGAGCGGCTCTTCGCTCAACTGACGCAGGTGAGCGGCCGGGCGGGTCGGGCGGGCTTGCCGGGCGAAGTGATGATTCAGACGCGCTATCCGCGTCACGCGCTCTATCAGGCGCTATCGCGGCAGGATTACGTGGGTTTCGCCAACTCGACGCTGGCCGAGCGGCGCGACGCGCGACTGCCGCCGTTCGTCTATCAGGCGATGTTGCGTGCCGAAGGCCGCACGCTCGAAGCGGCGCTCAAGTTTCTGGAGGACGCGGCGGCGGCGTTCGCGCCTTTGCCCGGCGCCGATCGCGTGACCGTCTACGATGCGGTGCCGCTCACCATCGTGAAAGTGTTCAATGTCCACCGCGCGCAACTGCTGCTGGAAAGTGCGTCGCGGGCCGCCCTGCAAACGTCGTTGCGCGCGTGGCAACTGGCGCTGCGCTCGCTCAAGGGCGTACTGCGCTGGAACGTCGAGGTCGACCCGCTGGACGTTTGATCCGCGGCTCGACCGGCTTTTCAGACTTCGGCGCGGGAAACGTCGCCGGCTGCGCGGCCGCCCTGATCGGAAGCATCACCGGATCGATGCACATGCGGCGACGCGCCCCGCACGAACAATACGACGCAGACTGCGAACATCGCCCAAACGCTGGCTACCACCACCCAAGTGCTCATGCTCGTTGCTCCCCGAGACCGCGGTGCCTTGATCGACCGCGAATGCCGCGCCGTGCTCGGCGCATTGCGTTTATATCGGCGGCGCCGGGGATTTACTTAGGGGTTGTCCCAAAAATATCGGATTAGGGAAACTACTAGGCAACAACCGCCAGACACCGGCCGGCGGTGCATCGTCCAAAGCCTTGTGCCATAAGGGTTTCATTGTGGTGCAACCCTAGCGAAAATCTCGGTTGCACCTTTTAAATCAGCGGAGTACGATTCGCCAACTTTTTAGTCATGGCCGGGTTCTGCACGACCGGCAAACGAAGGAAATATGGCGAGCACAACCCTAGGCGTCAAAGTCGACGATCTGCTGCGTTCCCGGCTCAAAGACGCCGCGACGCGCCTCGAGCGCACTCCTCACTGGCTGATCAAGCAGGCGATCTTCGCGTATCTGGAGCGTATCGAGCACGGCCAGCTCCCGCCCGAGCTGTCGGGTGCGAACGGTGCGTCCGAAATGGCCGATGCCGCACCCGTCGACGGCGACGAAGAAGGCGCGCCGCATCCCTTCCTCGACTTTGCGCAGAACGTGCAGCCGCAATCCGTGCTGCGCGCGGCGATCACGGCCGCGTATCGCAGGCCGGAGCCGGAGTGCGTGCCGTTTCTGATCGGCCAGGCGCGCCTGCCCGCGAACGTCGCTGCCGAAACGGAAAAGCTCGCGACGAAGCTCGTCGAAGCGCTGCGGGCGAAAAGCTCGGGCGGCGGCGTGGAAGGGCTGATCCACGAGTTCTCGCTGTCGAGCCAGGAAGGCGTCGCGCTGATGTGCCTCGCCGAAGCGCTCCTGCGCATTCCCGACCGCGCCACGCGCGACGCGCTGATTCGCGACAAGATCAGCAAGGGCGACTGGAGATCGCACATGGGCCAGGCGCCGTCGCTGTTCGTGAACGCGGCGACGTGGGGCTTGATGATCACCGGCAAGCTCGTGACGACGAACAGCGAAGCAGGCCTGTCCTCCGCGCTGACGCGTCTCATCGGCAAGGGCGGCGAGCCGCTGATCCGCAAGGGCGTCGACATGGCGATGCGCCTGATGGGCGAACAGTTCGTCACCGGCGAGACCATTTCCGAAGCGCTCGCGAACAGCCGCAAGTACGAGGCGCGCGGTTTCCGCTATTCCTACGACATGCTCGGCGAAGCCGCGACGACCGAGGAAGACGCGCAACGCTACTACGCGTCCTACGAGCAGGCGATTCACGCGATCGGCAAGGCTGCGGGCGGGCGCGGCATCTACGAAGGCCCGGGAATTTCGATCAAGCTGTCCGCGCTGCATCCGCGCTACTCGCGCGCGCAGCAGGAACGCACGATGAACGAGCTGCTTCCGCGCGTGCGGTCGCTCGCGCAACTGGCGCGGCGTTACGACATTGGTTTGAACATCGACGCCGAAGAAGCCGATCGCCTCGAAATCTCGCTCGATCTGCTCGAAGCGCTGTGCTTCGATCCTGAACTGGCCGGCTGGAACGGTATCGGTTTCGTGGTGCAGGGTTATCAGAAGCGCTGCCCGTTCGTGATCGACTATCTGATCGATCTCGCGCGCCGCAGCCGTCATCGTTTGATGATTCGCCTCGTCAAAGGCGCGTACTGGGATACGGAAATCAAGCGCGCGCAAGTCGATGGCCTCGAAGGCTATCCGGTCTACACGCGCAAGATCTACACGGACATCTCGTATCTCGCGTGCGCGAAGAAGCTGCTCGGTGCGCCGGATGCCGTTTATCCGCAATTCGCGACGCACAACGCGTTCACGCTGTCGGCGATCTATCACCTCGCGGGACAGAACTACTATCCCGGCCAGTACGAGTTCCAGTGCCTGCACGGCATGGGCGAGCCGCTCTACGAAGAAGTCACCGGCCGCGACAAGCTCAACCGCCCGTGCCGCGTGTATGCGCCGGTCGGCACGCACGAGACGCTGCTCGCGTATCTCGTGCGGCGTTTGCTGGAAAACGGCGCGAACACGTCGTTCGTGAACCGCATCGCCGATGAATCCATTCCGGTGAAGGAACTCGTGCGCGATCCGATCGACGAAGCGCAGCAGATCACGCCGCTCGGCGCGCCGCACGCGAAGATTCCGCTGCCGCGTCAGTTGTACGGCAACGAGCGCTTCAACTCGATGGGCCTCGATCTCTCGAACGAGCATCGTCTGGCGTCGCTGTCGTCGGCGTTGCTGGCGAGCGCGCATCATCCGTGGCGCGCGGAACCGATGCTCGAAGGCGGCACCATCATCGAGAACGGCATGCCGGCGCGCGACGTGCGCAATCCGTCGGATCTGCGCGATCTCGTCGGCACGGTCGTGGAGGCATCGCCGGAACAGGTGAGCGCCGCGATCGCCAACGCGGTGGCCGCCGCGCCGATCTGGCAGGCCACCCCCGTCGAAGATCGCGCCGATTGCCTCGCGCGCGCCGCGGACCTGCTCGAAGCGCAGATGCACACGCTGATGGGCCTCGTCGTGCGCGAAGCGGGCAAGTCCTTGCCGAACGCCATCGCCGAGATTCGCGAGGCCATCGATTTCCTGCGTTACTACGCGTCGCAAATTCGCGCCGAGTTCTCGAACGATACGCATCGTCCGCTCGGTCCGGTTGTGTGTATCAGCCCGTGGAACTTCCCGCTCGCGATCTTCATGGGCCAGGTCGCCGCCGCGCTCGCGGCCGGCAATCCGGTGCTCGCGAAGCCCGCCGAGCAAACGCCGCTGATCGCCGCGCAAGCCGTGCGCATCCTGCGCGAAGCGGGCGTGCCCGCCGGCGCGGTGCAACTCCTGCCGGGCAATGGCGAAACGGTCGGCGCGGCGCTGGTAGCCGACCCGCGCACGCGCGCCGTCATGTTCACCGGCTCGACGGAAGTCGCGCGCCTCATCAACAAGACGCTGTCCGAGCGCCTCGACCCGGACGGCCGTCCGATTCCGCTGATCGCCGAAACCGGCGGCCAGAATGCGATGATCGTCGATTCGTCGGCGCTCGCGGAGCAGGTGGTCGCGGACGTGCTGCAGTCGTCGTTCGACTCGGCCGGGCAGCGCTGCTCCGCACTGCGCGTGCTGTGCCTGCAGGACGATGTCGCCGATCGCACGCTCGAAATGCTGACGGGCGCGATGAATCAGCTTGCGGTCGGCAATCCGGATCGCCTGTCGACGGACGTCGGTCCCGTGATCGACGCCGACGCGAAGAGCGGCATCGACGCGCACATCGCCGGCATGCGCGACAAGGGCCGCAACGTCACGCAGCTGCCACTGCCCGACAACTGCGCGCAGGGCACGTTCGTGCCGCCGACGCTCATCGAACTGGACAGCATCGACGAACTGAAACGCGAAGTGTTCGGCCCGGTGCTGCATGTGGTGCGTTACCGCCGTTCGAACCTTGATAAACTCCTCGACCAAATTCGCTCGACGGGTTATGGCCTCACGCTCGGCATCCATACGCGTATCGACGAAACCATCGCGCATGTGATCGCGCGGGCGCATGTGGGCAACATCTATGTGAACCGGAACGTGATCGGCGCGGTGGTCGGCGTTCAGCCGTTCGGCGGCGAAGGTCTGTCGGGCACGGGCCCGAAGGCGGGCGGCGCGCTGTACTTGCAGCGCCTGCTGGCGAAGCGTCCGACCGGTCTGCCGAAGTCGCTCGCGAGCACGCTCGTCGTCGATCAGGCTGCATCGAAGGACACGCCCGCCGCGGCGCTCACCGCGTTGCGCGACTGGGCGATCGGCGAACGCGATCCGCAGACGGCCGCACGCTGCGACGGCTATCTGCAACACGTGATGGCCGGCGCGACGGCGGTTCTGAACGGCCCGACGGGCGAGCGCAACACCTACACGCTCGGCGCGCGCGGCACGGTGCTGTGCGTGGCCGCGACGGCGAGTGGCGCGCGCGCGCAACTGGCCGCCGCGCTCGCGACGGGCAACAAGGCGTTGTTCTCGGGCTCGGCGGGTGAGCAACTGGTGGCGTCGCTGCCGGCATCGCTCAAGCCGTTCGCTTTCGTGAAGAAGGCGGGCGATGCCGCCGCCGACTTCGACGCCGTTTTGTTCGAAGGCGACAGCGATGAATTGCTGGCGCTCGTGAAGGAAGTCGCGAAGCGCCCGGGACCGATCGTATCGGTGCAGGGCGTGGCTGCGGGAGCGTTCGCCGACGCTGGCCACGACGGCGAGGACTACGCGCTCGAACGTCTGCTGACGGAACGCTCGGTGAGCGTGAACACGGCGGCGGCGGGCGGTAATGCGAATTTGATGACGATCGGTTGAGACACCCCTCGAGCGCTCGATTCAAACGAATTCAAACAAGCGGCAGCAGGCACGGCGATCCCGGCACAGGCTGCCATCCACACTGGAACCAGGAGAAGCTATGAAGCACACGATGACCAAGCTGGCAGCAGCCATGACGCTCGCCGGCCTGTCGTTCGCGGGGACCGCATTTGCGCAGCAGGCCGAGGACGTGAAGGTCGGTTACGCCGGACCGCTGACCGGCGCGCAGGCGCACTACGGCAAGGACATGCAGAACGGCATCACGCTCGCTGTCGAAGATTTCAACGCCACGAAGCCGGTGATCGGCGGCAAGCCGGTTCGCATCGTGCTGAACTCGGCCGACGATCAGGCCGACCCGCGCACGGGCACGACCGTCGCACAGCGCCTCGTCGACGACGGCATCAAGGGCATGCTCGGCCACTTCAATTCGGGCACGACGATCCCGGCGTCGCGCATCTACGCGAACGCGGGCATCCCCGAAATCGCGATGGCGACGGCGCCCGAGTACACGACGCAAGGCTTCAAGACGGCCTTCCGCATGATGACCTCCGACACGCAGCAAGGCTCGGTCGCGGGCGAGTTCGCGGTGAAGAACCTGAAGGTCAAGAAGATCGCAATCGTCGATGACCGCACGGCTTATGGCCAGGGTCTCGCCGACCAGTTCGAGAAGGCGGCGAAGGCGGCCGGTGGCACGATCGTCGACCGTGAATTCACGAACGACAAGGCTGTCGACTTCAAGGCGATTCTGACCAAGATCAAGTCGATGAACCCGGACCTCGTGTACTACGGCGGCGCGGATTCGCAAGCCGGCCCGATGGTCAAGCAGATGAAGACGCTCGGCTTCCGCGCACCGCTGATGGCGGGCGAAATGGTGAAGACCGACACGTTCGTCAAGATCGCGGGTGACGCGGCCGAGGGCACGGTGGCATCGCTCGCCGGCCTGCCGATGAACGAAATGCCGGGCGGCGCCGAATACGAAGCGAAGTACAAGAAGCGCTTCAACGAAGACGTGCAGACCTACTCGCCGTACGCCTACGACGGCGCGATGGCGATGTTCAACGCGATGAAGGCGGCCAACTCGACGGACCCGGCGAAGTACCTGCCGTTCCTCGCGAAGACCGACATGCAGGGCGTGACGGCGAAGCACCTCTCGTACGACTCGAAGGGCGACCTGAAGAACGGCGGTATTACGCTGTACAAGGTCGTTGGCGGGAAGTGGACGACGTTGCAGAGCGTGGGCGGGAAGTAAGCGCTCGCGGTCGAGCCAGAAGAAAGCCTCGTGATTCAGATCACGAGGCTTTTTTGTTTTCCGCGCCGCGCTTATCCCCCGTCACCATCGCTCGGACAAGATTCTCCCGCGTCCACACGCTCATCAGCACCGCGGCCGCGACATGCACGCAAACGCAGACCTCGATCGCAACGGACAGCCACGCATGAACCTCCTGCGGCCAGTCCTCGCCCCAGAACGCATCGAGCCTCATGATCCAGCCGGACACCGCGAGCGCCAGGATGAGCAACCAGAGAAAGAGCGCCATCAACCCGCCGAGCGGATTGTGTGAAACATGGCGCACCGGCTGGCCCTTCGCAAGCGATTGCAGATAGTCGAAGAGATGCGAACGCGTCGGCCACCACGCTGAAAATCGCGCGTGACGCGATCCGATGAAACCCCACACGATGCGCGCGACAACGAGCCCGGCCGCGACATATCCGAGCATGCGATGCGTGGAATCCGTCGGCCCGAACAGATTCCACAAGACGATGCCCGCGACGGCCCAATGCGTGAGCCGCACCCACGCGTCCCAGACTCGCACGCGTGCCACGGACATGACGCTTACTCGACTTCCGACTTCACGACAGCCAGCGTCTTCGTGTCGTAATAAATCTCGACTTTCTTCCCGTTCTTGTCGTGGCCGTAAATCTCGTAGCAGTTGCCATCGACCTTGAATTTGCGAATCTTGTAGCCTTGCGCTTCGAGTTGCGCCTTGGCATCCGATTCCTTCATCCATTCACTTTTCGGATGCGCGGTGCAATCAGCCTTCGCGAAGGCCGCGCCCGAAAAGCCCAATGCCAATGACAACGCCAGAATCTTAAGCATCGCTAACTCCCAGTGTTTTTGAACTGGCTACTCTACTGCCACCGGGAGTGCGCTGCAAGAAGATTGAAAGTTTGTCTCTTACCGCTGTCCTTGCTGGCGAATTTGTTCGAGTGTCGCGCCCGGCGTGCTCTGTTCTTGCGGAATGCGGATCTCGATCACCGCGGGCAAGCCGGAATTTCGCGCGCGTTCGAATGCCGGCATGAACTGGTCCGTCGTTTCGACGAGTTCCCCATGCGCGCCGAACGCGCGCGCATACGCGGCGAAGTCCGGATTCGTGAGCCCCGTCCCATGCACGCGATTCGGATAATGCCGCTCCTGATGCATGCGGATCGTTCCGTACTGCGCGTTGTTCACGACGATGAAAATCACCGGCAATTCATATTGCATCGCTGTGGCGATTTCATGACTCGACATCATGAAGCAGCCGTCGCCTGCGAACGCGATCACCGTGCGTTCCGGATACAGCGACTTCGCGGCGATCGCGGCGGGCACACCGTAACCCATCGCCCCGCTCGTCGGCGCGCACTGCGACCGGAAATGCCGATATGAATAGTGCCGATGCAGCCACGTCGCGTAATTTCCCGCGCCGTTCGTGAGGATCGAATCGGCGGGAATCGTTTCGGCGAGCTGGCGCATGATTTCGCCGAGCTGGACATCGCCAAGCATCGGGCGCGGCTTGCGCCATTCGAGATACGCGGCGTGCGCGGCTTCGGCCTCGCCATGCCACGCGATGTTCGCGGGCGGCGTCAGTGCCGCGAGCATCGACGCGATTTCCGGCATGCCCGAGACGATCGGAAGATCGGCGCTGTAGACGCGCCCGAGTTCCTCCGCGCCCTGATGCACGTGAATGAGCGTCTGCTTCGTCTTCGGGATGTCGAGCAGTGTGTAGCCGCCCGTCGTCGATTCGCCCATGCGCGGGCCGAGCACGAAGAGCACGTCGGCATCGCGCACGCGCGCGGCGAGTGCCGGATTGATGCCGAGGCCGACATCGCCGGCATAGTTCGGATGCTCGTTCGAGAGCGTGTCCTGATAGCGGAATGCGCAGCCCACCGGCAACTGCCATTGCTCGACGAAGCGTGCGAAGTCCTGCGTCGCCTCGAGGGTCCAGCCGCTGCCGCCCGCGATCACGAACGGCTTCTTCGCGTGGGCAAGCAACTCGCGCAACCGCTCGATTTGCGCCGCCGACGGCGATGCCGCCACGCGCTGATAACGCGGCGCCGGCGGCACGGCTGCGACCGTTTCCGTCAGCATGTCTTCCGGCAGCGCGAGCACGACCGGCCCCGGACGGCCCGACGTCGCGGTGTGGAACGCGTGGCTCATGTATTCCGGCACGCGGCGCGGATCGTCGATCTGCGCGACCCATTTCGCCATCTGCCCGAACATCCGGCGATAGTCGATTTCCTGAAACGCCTCGCGGTCCATGTGTTCCCGCGCGCATTGGCCGATGAGCAGGATCATCGGCGTCGAATCCTGAAACGCGGTGTGCACGCCGATCGACGCGTGCGTCGCGCCCGGCCCGCGCGTGACGATCGCGACGCCCGGCTTGCCCGTCAGCTTGCCGACCGCCTCGGCCATGTTCGCCGCGCCCGCCTCGTGGCGGCAGACGATCGTCTGAATGTGCGAGGTCTCGTCGTGCAGGGAATCGAGCACGGCGAGAAAGCTCTCGCCGGGCACGCAGAACACGCGCTCGACGCCGTGATGCACGAGCGCATCGACGACGAGACGCGCGCCGGTGGTTTGACTTTCGGGAAAAACGGACTGCGCGGAGGGGACAGCGGACGCCATGCGAAGAAGTCTCCTGTGAATGTCCGGACGCTCGTACAGGCGAGCCGGACGGTGAGCGAACTGCCCTAAAGCTTACGCCGTCGGGCGAGCGTTCGGACAGAAGCAAAGCGGAATCTTTTTCCGGCGCGCGCAACCTTCGCGTGCCCGGCGCCGCATTTCCATCAGCCGAAATACCCCTTTTTCTCACCCCTTATCCAGCGATGGACGAAGGGTGAAGTTCGCAATAATGGCCTCACTGAAAAGCGGACACGGCAATGAGCCAAGTGGGTCCGCTTGCTAAAGATCGCAGTTACACCTCATCGGGGGCAAGTTTGAATATTCGTAAATTCATTGGCGCGAACAGCCGCGACGCATTGCGCCAGGTTCGTGAAGCGCTCGGCCCCGATGCCGTGGTGTTGTCGAATCGAACGCTGGATGACGGCTCCGTCGAGATCGTCGGCGTCGCGGATAGCGATATCGCGTCGATCTCGCCGGCCGCGAAGGAACAGGCAGTGCGTTCGACGAGCACGCCGCGCGCCGCACTGGCGGCTGCGGCGGCCGCGATGCCGGCAAAACAATCCGCCGCGAATCCCTACGCGAGCGGCGACGTGTTCTCGTCGGTCTTCGGCGCGAACACCGACGCCGACGATGAAGACGAGTTCGCGCACGAACACGACGCGACGTCCGGCGAAGAAGCGCCGCGCACGATGGCCGAATCGAACCCGTGGCTGATCGAGCACGCGAAGCGCATCGCGCAGCAGGCGACGATGCCGTCGAACCGTCCGCTCACGGCGTCCGCCGCGATCGCACGCGGCATGGGCGTGCCGGTGCCGGTCGCCGCGCATGAGACGCGCGCCGACAAGATGCCGGAAGCCGGCAAGTACGCGATTCGCCAGCAAGCGCAGGCGCAGGCTCAAACGAGCCGCGTCGAGGCCGCCGGTCAGACGCGCGCTCAATCGAAGGTCGAAACGCCTGACTGGGCACGCGAGGCCGCGCAGGTCGCCGCACGCCGTGCCGCGCAGAAGATCAACGCGAGCGCGCCGCACGCCGACGCACCGGCGGCAAGCACCGCGACGGCCGCGCCCGAAGGCGCCTTCGAAGGTCTGCCGGCGAACGCGGCGGCCGTCGTGACCGAAGCGATCCGCGCGCGCATGGAGCAAGTCGTCAACGAAACGGTGATGAACGAGCTTTCGTCGATGCGCACGATGATGGAAGAGCAGTTCTCCGGTCTGCTGTGGGGCGAGCGCCAGCGCCGCAACCCGACCGGGGGCCTGCTGACCAAGCGTCTTTTCGCCGCCGGTTTTTCCGCGCAACTCGTCCGCATGATGGTGGAGAACATGCCGGAAATGGAAAACGTGGAAGGCGCGCTCGAATGGGTGCAGCAGGTGCTCGAATCGAATATCCCGGTGATGGATAGCGAAGACGCGCTGATGGAGCGCGGCGGCGTGTTCGCGCTGATGGGCCCGACGGGCGTCGGCAAGACGACGACCACGGCGAAGCTCGCGGCGCGCTGCGTGATGCGCTTCGGCGCGAGCAAGGTCGCGCTGCTCACGACCGACAGCTACCGGATCGGCGCGCACGAGCAGTTGCGCATCTTCGGCAAGATCCTCGGCGTGTCGGTGCACGCGGTGAAGGACGCCGCCGACCTGCAGCTCGCGCTTTCCGAGCTGCGCAACAAACATATCGTGCTGATCGACACGATCGGCATGAGCCAGCGCGACCGCATGGTCTCGGACCAGATCGCGATGCTGTGCGGCGCGGGCCATCCGGTGCAGCGCATCCTGCTGCTCAACGCGACGAGCCACGGCGACACGCTCAACGAAGTCGTGCAGGCATACAAGAGCGCGGCGGATCAGCCGCCGCTCGCGGGCTGCATCCTGACCAAGCTCGACGAAGCGACGAATCTCGGCGGCGTGCTCGATACCGTCATCCGCTACAAGCTGCCGGTGCATTACGTGTCGACCGGCCAGAAGGTACCGGAGAACCTGTACGTCGCGACCAAGCGTTTCCTCATCAAGAGCGCGTTCTGCATTCCGCGCGACGGCTCGCCGTTCGTGCCGCAGGACGAAGAAGTGCCGGCGCTGCTCTCCGCACTGTCCGCGCGCGCCACGACCGAACTGCATGAGGTGCACTTTGGATAAGTTCGTGCTCGACCAGGCGGAAGGTCTGCGACGGCTGCTCACGCGCGCCGGTTCGCGCGTGGTGGCGGTGGCGGGCGGGCCGGCGGGCATCGGATGCACGTCGGCGGTGGTGAATCTCGGCGCGGCGCTGTCCGTGCACGGCAAGGATGTGCTCGTCATCGACGAGCATCGGGGCGCGGGCTCGGCGAGCCGCATGCTGGGCCTCTCCGATGCAGGCGCGCTCGCCGCTGTGATGTCGGGCCGCCGCGCGCTCGCCGACGTCGTCGAGCGCACGCCGTTCGGCTTCTCGCAGATCGCCGCGCCGCGCGACGAGCGCATCAGTCACGACGCCGCGCAGTGCCGCGCATTGCTCGATGGTCCGGCGGACATCGTTCTCATCGACGCGCAACTGGACCGTCACGGCGCACTGTCGACGCTCGCGGCGCAGGCGCATGACTTTCTCATCGTGACGCGGGTGGCCGCGTCGGCGATCACCGAGGCGTATGCGTGCATGAAGCGCCTGCACTACGCCCATGCGATCGGCCAGTTCCGCGTGCTCATCAATCACGTGCAGAACCCGGCCGACGCGGCGGTCGCGTTCGACAACCTGTCGGGCGTCGCGAGCCGGTATCTGGCCGTGTCGCTCGTGCAGGCAGGGTATGTGTCCGAGGATGCGCGCGTCGCTCGGGCGAAGGAGCTTTCACGCTGCGCAGTCGAAGCGTTCCCGGCTACGGCCGCGGCGCGCGACTACCGCGCGATTGCGGCGGAGCTCCTGCACTGGCCGATGCGCCCCGCGCCGTACATGCGCGCGGCGAACGGTCAGCCAGACGCGCGAATTCCGGTTGGCGACTCTGAACAGGGCGGGCGGGAGGCGGCGCATCGTGTGGCCGCGCTTCACGACTTTGCAATGACCAGCACGGCGTCGATGTGATCAAGATAGGTGACCAAGATGTATAACGCCCAAGGCAAACTCTCACAGTCGGACGTCCTGACGAAATATGCGCCGCTCGTTCGCCGACTGGGGCTTCAGCTCGTCGCCAAGATGCCGGCGAGCGTCGATCTCGACGATCTCATCCAGGCCGGCATGATCGGACTCATGGACGCGGCGAGCCGCTACAAGGAAGATCAGGGCGCGCAATTCGAAACCTACGCGAGCCAGCGCATTCGCGGCGCGATGCTCGACGAGCTGCGCGCGAACGACTGGCTGCCGCGCAGCATGCGCAAGACGTCGCGCGAAGTGGAATCGGCGGTGCACAAGGTCGAGCAGAACCTCGGCCGCTCCGCAAGCGAGACGGAGATCGCCGAGCACATGAACATGCCGCTCGACGAATATCAGTCGATGCTCCAGGATCTGCACGGCAGCCAGCTGATCTACTACGAAGACTTCGACCGCTCCGCCGACGACGAGCCGTTCCTCGACCGCTATTGCGTCGATCGCTCGGACCCGCTTTCGGCGCTGCTCGACGACAGCCTGCGCGGTGCGTTGATCGAAGCGATCGACAAGCTGCCCGAGCGCGAGAAGCTGCTGATGAGCCTCTACTACGAACGCGGTCTGAACCTGCGCGAAATCGGCGCGGTGATGGAAGTCAGCGAATCGCGTGTGTGCCAGTTGCACAGCCAGGCGGTCGCGCGTCTGCGCACGAAGCTGCGCGAGCAGGCGTGGACGAGCGTCGAGGCGTGATCCGGCCTTGAGCCGGGGTGCCCGCCTGCATGCGGGCACGTCGATCAATTCGCTTCGAAGTCGCGCGTTTCGGCGAAGACGGTTTTCCCTTCGCCGAGACTTTTTGCGCGATACATCGCGCGGTCGGCGGCGCGCAGCACGGCGGTGATGCCGGATTGTTGCGCGGCCGTCGCGCTGGAAAGCAGACACGCGCCGATGCTCGCCGATACCGACACCGGCCGCTCCTGCACCGAGGTCATCGCGCCGAGCACCGAGTGAATGCTGTCGGCCACCGACAGCACCGCCGCGCGATCGCGTACCTGATGCGCGAGCACGACGAACTCGTCGCCGCCCAGACGCGCGATCGTGTCCGTCTTGCGCATGCGCTTCGCGAGCGATTGCGCGAAGGCTTGCAGCAGCATGTCGCCGACGGCGTGACCGTAGGTATCGTTCACTTCCTTGAAGCCGTCGAGGTCGATGAGGAGGAGCGCGGCGGCGTGGTCGCCATCGGCATCGCGCGTGCTCATGGCGCGATCGACGACCCGCTCGAGCGCGTATCGGTTGGACAGACCGGTGAGCGGATCGGTCGATGCCTGACGTGCGAGATCGCGATTCGCGTTGCCGAGCCGATCGACGAGCACGCTCAAATACACCGATGCGCCCAGCACGCTCAAGCCCAGCCCGATCGCGGCGGGAAGATTGGCGCGCCACCACGGCTGCCAGATACCGAGCGCGATCACGATGAGGAGCGCCGTCGCGCACGACACGGCGAGCGTGCGCTTGCCGTATCGGCATCCCGAGCCGATCAGAAACCAGAACATCACCCAGATGAGCGGCAGCGCGATCGCACCGCCCGCCGCGAGCGCGAGCCCGAGCAGGGTTTGATCGGCGATGGTCGTGACGGTGAGACGCTTCTCCGAAGGCGAACTCATGCGGCTCACGATCAGGAGCGTCACCGCGCCGTAAGACACATAGAGCGCGACGAGGCGTGCAACCAACAGTGCATCGTATGAAGGGCGTAGCCAGGCGAAGACGCCGTAGGCCAGAAGAACCGCCGCTCCCATCCAGACCCGCAGCGTGGCCTGCTCGCGTTCGGGATTCCGGTGTTCGGACCATGCGAAGGCATAAGTCCGGCGTGCCGGTTGATGCGCCTGCTCCATACTGAACCCCTGGATGGTGATTTCTTTCTTTTATCTTGCTGTCATGTACTGCGGCCCCGTCGCGTGGCATCGGCTGGATGGAGTGGCATCGAATTGCGCCGAGCGAGCGATCCGCTATTTTGCAACGTTTTGTGAAGACGCTGTGTTTCGTGTAATAACGGCTTTCGGACTTCTATTTCTGATTCACTGTGATGCGCGACGAATCTCTTTCTCTGGCTGGCGAATGGCTACCGGTTTGCAATAGCGAAGACGTTCCCGAAGGCGGTGCGCGCGGGTTCGTCGTCGCCGATGAGCGGATCGTCGTGTGGCGTGACAGTGTCGGCGCGGCGCATGTGTGGCGCGATTACTGTCCGCATCGGGGCGCGCAGTTGTCGCTCGGACATGTGATGCGCGATCAGATCGTGTGCCCTTATCACGGCTGGCGTTACGACATCGAAGGGCAGTGTCTGCACATTCCGTCGAATCCGTCGCTGCGTCCTTCGAAGCGTGCCTGCGCGACGACCTTCGTCAGCGAGGAGAAGTACGGCGTCGTGTGGATGTGCTTGAGCGAACCGGCTTACGCGCTCGATTTCTTTCCCGAAGCCGCGATTCCCGGGGGGCGGCGCATCAATCTCGCGCCGCAGGCCGTGAGGTCGTCGGCGCCGCGCGTCGTCGAGAATTTTCTCGATATGGCGCACTTTTCGTTCGTGCATGTGGGGATTCTGGGCGAAGAGACGCATACGGAAGTGCCGGACTATGAAGTCGTGCGGACTTCAGATGGCGGACTCGAAGCGCGGCAGTGTCGATACTGGCAGCCCGCGGGGATTCCGGGGCAGGGCGGCGGCGCGATGATCGACTATGTGTATCGCGTCAAGCGGCCGTTGATCGCGAGTCTCACGAAAATGGCATCGGGCGGGCAGGGCGCGCTGCATATCATGCTGGCGGCGTCGCCGGTGACGCAGACGGAGACGCGCGCGTGGCTCGTGTCGATTCATGAGGACGACACGACGCATTCCGATCAGGCGCTCTACGACTTCAATATGGAGATCCTGATGCAGGACACGCCGATCGTCGAGTCGCAATGGCCTCGGCGTCTGCCGCTCGATCTCGATGCGGAGCTGCATCAGCGGTGTGATCGGATGGCGGTGGCGTATCGGAGGTGGTTGGCGGGGATGGGGTTCGGGTGGGGGACGATGGTGGGCGAATCGGGAGCGTTTTCCGGCGAGCGCTAGTTCAGCCGGGCCGGCGGAATCGCGGACAGAAACAACCAACGAACGACAACCGGATCGAGGGGGAATTCATTGGCGCGCCCGGCTGGGATCGAACCAGCAACCCCTGCCTTCGGAGGGCAGTACTCTATCCATTGAGCTACGGGCGCATCGGAGAAAGGCCTTGCGTGAGGGAGCGCCCGAAAACAAAAGGCGACTACAAGGCCCATGCGAATCCGAGAGAATACCTGTTTTCCATGACTTCGTCCATCGCACGGGCCTGGACGCATCGCGCGAAGCATCACACGATTCGGGTAAACGCCCGCACCGCCGCCCCGGCCACCTCGCGCCGACAGTTAAGCGTTCCGTCTATAATCGACCGTGCCTTTCCCCAAGGCCCGCGCAAGCGCAATGCGGTAGCTGTCACGCTGTCACTGAACCGACTCACACCAAAAAACGGGAGACGAGACAAGCATGAGCGAAGCACCCCACGGAGCCCCGATCAAGACACCCGGCCAACTCATCGCCGCGGTCATCGCGGGATTCGGCATCCCGGTCGCCATCATCATTCTGCTCGCGGTGTATGTGAACAACTCGACGCGTACCGGCGCGGGCACGGACATCGAGCAGTCGGTGAAGGAGCGCATCGCGCCCGCCGCGCAGGTCGATATCCGCGATGCCAACGCATCGCGCGTCTACAAGACCGGCGAAGAAGTTTTCAAGGCCGTCTGCTCGGCCTGTCACGCAGCGGGCACCGCTGGCGCACCGAAGTTCGGCGATGCCGGCGCGTGGGCCCCGCGCATCGGCGAAGGCTACGACACGCTCCTGCACAACGCGCTCAACGGCAAGGGCGCGATGCCCGCACGCGGCGGCGCCAGCCCCGACGATTACAGCGACTTCGAAATTGCGCGCGCGGTTGTCTATATGGCGAACGGCAGCGGCGGCAAACTGGCCGAACCGGCGCAACCCGCGTCGGGCGCAGCGGCGAGCGCGGGCGCATCAGGTGCGGCAGCGGCTTCGGGCGCGGCGGCTCCGGCGGGAGCGAGCGCGAATGAGAACGTGCAGGCGGCGGCAGCCGTCGCGGCGCTGGCATCGGTGCCGCAGGCTGCATCGGCGGCGCCGGCGGCCGGCGGTCAAAGCGCGGATGCCGCGCAGGCCGGCAAGGCACTCTACGAGCAAGTCTGCCAGGCGTGTCACGCGGCCGGCGTGCTCAACGCGCCGAAGTTCGGCGACAAGGCCGCATGGGCGCCGCGCCTGAAGGAGCCGATGGACACCGTCTATAACTACGCGCTGCACGGCAAAGGCGCGATGCCGCCGAAGGGCGGATCGAACGCGCCGGATGCGGACGTGAAGGCGGCCGTCGATTACATGGTGAACGCGGCGAAGTAACCTTCTCGAGTGCAATGAGAAAAACCCTGCGTCTTGCGGCGCAGGGTTTTTTGTTTGGAGCACGAAGAAGGCATCAAGGTTTCTGCAGCATCGCCTTGAGCATCGCCATACGATCCTTCGGCGACAGCGGCTTTTCCTCGGCGGTCGGTGGCGGCGCATCGTCGAGCAGCATCTCGGGGATGAAGCGCGAGGGCTCGCACACCACCGTCTCCCGCGCGCGCTTTCTCTTCTTGCACCAGTTCAGATGCAGACTGCGCTGCGCGCGCGTGATCGCGACATACATCAGCCGGCGCTCTTCCTCGATGCGCGAATCGTCGACGGGCGCGTCGTCGTCCGAGCTGCCGCGATGCGGCATGATCCCTTCTTCGACGCCCACCAGAAACACGTGCGGATACTCCAGTCCCTTCGACGCATGCACCGTCGACAACCGCACCGCATCCGGATCTTCCTCCTTGCCTTCGAGCATCGACATCAGCGCGACGGTCTGGATCAGGCCGAGCAGGTTCTTGCCTTCATCGGCGAACCCGTCGGCGGTGTCGTAGCCTGTCTGCTCCGTTCCCGGCGCGGCTTCGGGCTTCGTGCCCTTGCGCTTGAGCCATTCGAGAAACTCGAGCACGTTCTGCCATTTCGACTGCGCCTGGCGCTCGTCGTACGCATCGTAGAGATACGACTCGTAGTGGATGGCTTCCATCATGTCGTCGAGCACTTCGGTCGCGGGATCGCGCGCCGCCCGGTCCGACAGCCGGCGAATCCATTCGCAGAAGGTGCGTAGCGGCTCGACCTGCCGCGCAGACAGACGCGCCTCGATGCCGCCCATGAACACCGCCTCGAAGAGCGACACCTTCGCCGCGCCCGCGAACGCGCCGAGCGCTTCGAGCGTGGTATTGCCGACGCCTCGCCGCGGAGTCGTGATCGCGCGAATGAACGCGGGATCGTCGTCGGGATTGGCGATCAGGCGCAGATACGCGATGAGATCCTTGATCTCCGCCTTGTCGAAAAACGACTGCCCGCCCGACAGCACATAAGGAATGCGCTCGCGCCGCAGCACTTGCTCGAAGATGCGCGCCTGAAAATTGCCGCGATAAAGAATCGCGTAGTCGCGGAACTGCGTGCGCCGCTCGAACTTGTGCGCCGATAGCCGGAACACGACGGATTCCGCCTCGTGCTCCTCGTCGTTGCAGCCGGTGACGGTGATCGTGTCGCCCATGCCGTGCTCGGACCACAGTTTCTTTTCGAACAGCTTCGGATTGTTCGCGATGACATTGTTCGCCGCCGTCAGGATGCGCACCGTCGAGCGATAGTTCTGCTCCAGCTTGACGACGTGCAGCTTCGGAAAATCCTTGCCGAGCTGCGCGAGGTTTTCGAGCGTTGCGCCGCGCCAGCCGTAGATGGCCTGATCGTCGTCGCCGACCGCCGTGAACGCCGCGCGCGGGCCGGCGAGCCGCTTCAGCAATTCGTACTGACAGGCGTTGGTGTCCTGATACTCGTCGATCAGCAGATAACGCAGGCGGTTCTGCCACTTGTCGCGCACCTGCTCGTTCTCGGCGAAAAGCTGCGCGGGACGCAGGATCAGATCGTCGAAATCGAGCGCCTGATACGCGTGCAGCGTCGCCGCATAGCTGCGATACACGATCGCCGCCTGGTGCTCGTCGTCGTTGCTCGCGAGCACGGAAGCCTGATCCGGCGACACCATCGCGTTCTTCCACAGCGAGATGATCGACTGGATCTTGCGGATCAGCCCCTTGTCGGTCGTGCCGAGTTGTTCCTGGACCATGCCGAAACAGTCGTCCGAATCCATGATCGAGAACTGCGGCTTCAGCCCGACGTGCTCCGCTTCCTGCCGCATGATCTGCACGCCGAGCGAGTGGAAAGTGCAGATCGTCAATTGATTGACGGGAATCTTGCGGCCTTCCTTGCCGGGCGTCGTGAGCGTCTTGCCTTCGAGCAGCTTCGCGGTGCGCTCGCGCATTTCGAGCGCGGCCTTGTTCGTGAACGTGAGCGCGGCGATGTGCTTCGGCTCGAAGCCGCGTCCTTCGATCAGATGCGCGATCTTCTGTGTGATCACGCGCGTCTTGCCGCTGCCCGCGCCGGCGAGCACGAGACAGGGACCATCGAGATAGCGCACGGCTTCGCTTTGCGCGGCGTTGAGACCAGCGGACATCGTATTGGGCTTCTGGAGTTCGGGGCGCGCTTGCTGAAACCCGCGCGCGGAGGAGAGCGCGATGTTAACACGATAGCGGCGGCGCGGTTCCGGCCCTCGTTCGTGCCACAATATCCGATCGAATTTACGACAGGACGATGCCCGCATGAGCACAGCACTGAAAGTCGGCGTGATGGGCTACGGCCTCGCCGGCGCGACATTTCACGCACCCGTCATCGAGCACTGCGGCCGGGCGGAAGTGACGGCCATCGCGACGAGCCAGGCCGAACGCGCGACGGCGGATTATCCGAACGCGCGGATCGTCGCGGACTTCGAGGCGCTGCTCGCCGTCGACGGGCTCGAATGTGTCGTCGTGGCGACGCCGAACGACACGCACTTCGATCTCGCGCATCGCGCGTTGTCGGCGGGCAAGCATGTGGTCGTCGACAAGCCGGTCACGCTTTCCGCGCGCGACGCCCGCACGCTCGCCGATCTCGCGAAACAGAAGGGGCTGCTTTTCGCGCCGTTTCACAATCGCCGCTGGGACGGCGACTTCATGACGGTGCGCGCGCTCGTCGAAAGCGGGCGGCTCGGGCGCATCACGCATTACGAATCGCATTTCGACCGTTTTCGCCCGAAAGTGCCGCAGCGCTGGCGCGAGGAAGCCGAGCGCGGCGGCGGCCTGCTGTTCGATCTGGGGCCGCATCTGATCGATCAGGCGCTGACGCTCTTCGGCGCGCCGCAGACGGTGACGGCGTTCGTGAAGGCGCATCGCGATCACGCGCACGCGCCGGATTACGTGCATCTCGTGCTCGGTTACGACGACAAGGAAGTGATCCTGCACGCCAGCGCGCTCGCGGCGCTGGAACCGCCACGTTTCGCGATCCACGGCACGCGGGGCAGCTATGTAAAAAACGGGCTCGATACGCAGGAAGACCAGTTGCGTTCCGGCATGCGGCCCGGCAATCCGGAGTTTGCGAAGAATCCGCCGGGCGTGCTGCGCGAAGTCGATGGCGATCTCGACCTGCGTCATGAATTCGCCACGAAGGACGGCGCGTATATCGAGTTTTATCGCGCGCTGGCGGCGTCGATTCAGGACGGCAAGCCGTTTCCCATTTCGCCGCAGGACGCGGTCGATACGATGACGATCATCGAACTGGCGATTCAGAGTGACCGGGAAGGGCGGCGCGTGCCGTTTCGGCAACTCGACTGAACATCGTTCAGCGGACGTGTTCGGTGTCCATCGAACGCGCCCGAATCCGTTTGACAAGCCCTATTCGGTCGCGTAAATTCTGCCGCACGCGTCGGGAGAGCGCGTGGTTTCGTTCATGCAGCGAAGACCGCGCCGCCGAAGGGGCATACCCGCAAACTCTCAGGCAAAAGGACCGACGGCGTCGAGGAATTCGTTTCCTCGCACTCTGGAGAGCGGCAGCGGCTTCCTCATGAAGCCAGTTGCCCACCGAAGGGGCGCGCGATGAACCGCAGCACGACCGTGCACGGTTCGCGCAATCTCTCAGGTACCGAGGACAGAGGGGTCACGCATCGCATCCGCTACGGGGCATGAGCCTTGCGCGCTGCTTTCGGCAGCACGAAAGGGCATCGGCCGGGCGAAATGTGCGCGGCGTGGCCTTTTTTGTTTCGCGAACCGAGGCCCCGATGACCGAACTTCAACACACGCCCCTGCACGCCGCCCACCTCGCGCTCAACGCGCGCATGGTCGATTTCGGCGGCTGGGACATGCCCGTCAACTACGGTTCGCAGATCGACGAGCATCGCGCCGTGCGCACCGACGCCGGCATGTTCGACGTGTCGCACATGCGCGTCGTCGATTTCGAGGGCGACGCCGTCCGCGAATTCTTCAGGTACGCCATCGCCAATAACGTCGACAAGCTCACGACGCCCGGCCGTGCGCTCTACTCGTGCCTGCTCAACGGCAACGGCGGCGTGATCGACGATCTGATCGTCTACTACTTTTCCGAAACGAGTTTCCGCGTGGTCGTGAACGCGGGGACGGCGGAAAAGGACATCGCCTGGTTCGGCCAGTTGAATGCCGAAGGCGAATTCAATCTTTCCATCACGCCGCGCCGCGATCTCGCGATCATCGCCGTTCAGGGCCCGACCGCGCGCGAAAAGACCTGGCAAGTGCTGCCGGACACGCGCGCGCAAACTCAGGACATCAAGCCATTCAACGCGGCCGTTTTCCCGTCGACGCAATATGGCGAGTTGATGCTCGCGCGCACCGGCTATACCGGCGAGGACGGCTTCGAGATGGTCGTTCCGGCGACACAAGTCGAAGCGTTGTGGAACGCGCTCGCCGCCGTGGGCGTGAAGCCCGCCGGCCTCGGTGCGCGCGACACGCTGCGTCTCGAAGCCGGCATGAACCTGTACGGTCAGGACATGGACGAGACGGTTTCGCCGCTCGACGCCGGCCTCGCATGGACCGTCGATCTGAAAACGCAGCGCGATTTCGTTGGCCGCAGCGCGCTCGAGGCGC
The DNA here is from genome assembly GCA_001544655.2 of Caballeronia turbans. GTDB lineage: Bacteria > Pseudomonadota > Gammaproteobacteria > Burkholderiales > Burkholderiaceae > Caballeronia > Caballeronia turbans. The sequence continues at coordinate 21,204 of FCOD02000003.1, read as the reverse complement.
ACGGCTCCAAGGCCAATTTCGTCGGGCTCGTGCTGATCAAGGAAAACGGCAAGGCGGGCGGCGTGCTGCGCGCCCATCAGAAAGTCGTCACGCCGCACGGCGACGGCGAGATCACGAGCGGCACCTTTTCGCCGTCGATGCAGGAATCCATCGCCTTCGCGCGCGTGCCGGCGGCTGTCGCCGTCGGAGACACGGTGCAGGTCGTCATCCGCGACAAGCAACTTCCGGCGCGCGTGGTAAAACTTCCGTTCGTGCGCAACGGCAAGGTTCTCGTCGAGCTGTCGTAACGCCGTCGCGCCCGTTTCCTCGAATCAAGAACCTCACGAAAGCACACGCAAGGAGCATCCAATGAGCATCCCGGCCGATCTGAAATACACCGAATCGCACGAATGGGTCCGCACCGAATCCGATGGCACGCTGACCGTCGGCATCACCGATCACGCGCAGGAAGCGCTCGGTGACATCGTCTTCGTCGAGCTGCCCGCGGCGGGCAAGACCGTGACCGCGGGCGATGCGATCGCCGTCATCGAATCGGTGAAAGCGGCATCGGACATCTACGCGCCGGTCTCGGGCGAAATCGTCGCATCGAACGACGCGCTCACGTCGGCGCCCGATCAGGTGAACGGCGCGCCGTACGAAAGCTGGCTCTTCAAGATCAAGCCGGCGGGCGACGCCGGCCTGGACAAGCTGCTCGACGCCGAAGGCTACGGCAAGTCGATCGGCGAATAACTCATCTCAATGACGATTGCGGCTCAACGGTGAGCCGCATCGCAGGAACTCACATGAAGCTCGAACACCCGGATCGCCTGATGAACCGCACTTCCTTGTCACTCGCCGCGCTCGAATGCCACGACGCATTCGCCGAGCGGCACATCGGCCCCGATGAAGCGGACCAGCGCGCGATGCTCGAAGCGCTCGGTTTCGCGTCGCGTGCGGCCTTCATCGACGCGGTGATTCCTGAATCGATCCGCCGCAAGGAAACGCTGCCGCTCGGCGCGTTCACGCAGCCGAAGAGCGAAGCGGAAGCGCTCGCGTCGCTGCGCCGGCTGGCGGACGAGAATCTGGTGTTTCGAACCTACATCGGCCAGGGTTATTACGGCACGCACACGCCGGCGGTGATCCTGCGCAACGTGCTCGAAAATCCGGCGTGGTACACGGCTTACACGCCGTATCAGCCGGAGATTTCGCAAGGCCGTCTGGAGGCGCTGCTCAATTTCCAGCAGATGGTGATGGACCTGACCGGCCTTGCGATGGCGAACGCCTCGCTGCTCGACGAAGCCACGGCCGCAGCCGAAGCGATGACGCTGCTGCAACGCGTCGGCAAGCCGAAATCGAACGTGTTCTACGTCGCCGATGACGTGCTGCCGCAGACCATCGAAGTGGTGAAGACGCGCGCGAAGCCCGCGGGCATCGAAGTGAAGGTCGGCCCGGCCGCGGATGCTGCGAGCGCGAACGCGTTCGGCGTGCTGCTGCAATACCCCGGCGCGAATGGCGATGTGCGCGACTATCGCGCGCTCGCGGAAGCAATCCACGCGGCGGGCGGCCATGTCGTCGCGGCGGCGGATCTGCTCGCGCTGACGCTCATCACGCCGCCGGGCGAATGGGGCGCGGATGTCGCAATCGGCAATACGCAGCGTTTCGGCGTGCCGGTCGGCTTCGGCGGGCCGCATGCGGCGTACATGGCCGTGCGCGACGAATTCAAGCGCCAGATGCCGGGGCGTCTCGTCGGCGTGACCGTCGATGCGCAAGGCAATTCCGCGCTGCGCCTCGCGCTGCAAACGCGTGAACAGCACATTCGCCGCGAAAAGGCGACGTCGAACGTCTGCACGGCGCAAGCGCTGCTCGCGATCATGGCCAGCATGTATGCCGTCTATCATGGCCCGCGCGGCCTGAAGACGATCGCGTTGCGCGTGAACCGCGTGGCGTCCATTTTTGCGGCCGGCGTGAAGAAGCTCGGCTATGCAATCGCCAACGACACGTTCTTCGACACGATCACGATCGACAGCGGCGCGAGCACGACCGCGCTGCATCAGGCTGCGTACGCCGCGCATATCAACCTGCGCCACGTGAGCGCGACGCAAGTGGGCGTATCGCTCGATGAAACCACCACGCGCGACGACCTGCTCAAGCTCTTCGCGCTGTTCGCCGAAGTCGCGGGCAAGACCGAAACGTTCGATATCGACGCGCTCGATCAGGCCGCTGCCGATCCGCTGCCGGCGCAACTGCATCGCACGAGCGCGTACCTCACGCATCCGGTCTTCAATCGCCACCACTCCGAACACGAAATGCTGCGCTATCTGCGCAGCCTCGCCGACAAGGATCTCGCGCTCGACCGCACGATGATCCCGCTCGGCTCCTGCACGATGAAGCTCAACGCGACATCCGAAATGCTGCCCGTCACGTGGCCCGAGTTCGCGCAGATTCACCCGTTTGCGCCCGGCGAGCAAACGGTCGGCTATCGCACGATGATCGATCAGCTCGAACAGATGCTCGTCGCGTGCACGGGTTACGCGGCTGTTTCGCTGCAGCCGAACGCCGGCTCGCAAGGCGAATACGCGGGGCTGCTCATCATCCACGCTTATCACGAATCGCGCGGCGAAGGGCATCGCAATGTGTGCCTGATTCCGGCGTCCGCGCACGGCACGAATCCGGCGTCGGCGCAGATGGCGGGCATGCAGGTCGTCGTCGTCGCGTGCGATTCGAACGGCAACGTCGATATCGAAGATCTGAAGGCGAAGGCCGAAAAGCATTCAGCGAATCTTGCGGCGATCATGATCACGTATCCGTCGACGCACGGCGTATTCGAGCGCAACGTCCGCGAGATTTGCGACATCGTGCATTCGCACGGCGGCCAGGTGTATGTCGACGGCGCGAACATGAACGCCATGGTCGGCCTGTGCGCGCCTGGCCAGTTCGGCGGCGACGTGTCGCATCTGAACCTGCACAAGACGTTCTGCATTCCGCACGGCGGCGGCGGGCCGGGTGTCGGTCCGGTTGCAGTCGGCGCGCATCTGGCGAAGTTCCTGCCGAATCAGGCATCCACGGGTTACAAGCGCGACGACGCGGGCATCGGCGCGGTGTCGTCGGCGCCTTACGGCTCGGCCGCGATCTTGCCGATCTCGTGGATGTACATCGCGATGATGGGCGCGCAAGGTCTCACTGCCGCCACCGAAAGCGCGATCCTCGCGGCGAACTATGTCGCCAAGCGTCTCGCGCCGCACTATCCGGTGCTGTACAGCGGCGCGGGGGGACTCGTCGCGCACGAGTGCATTCTCGACGTTCGGCCGATCAAGGAATCGAGCGGCATCTCGGTGGAAGACGTGGCGAAGCGCCTGATCGACTACGGCTTCCACGCGCCGACGATGAGCTTCCCCGTGCCCGGCACGCTGATGGTCGAGCCGACGGAATCGGAATCGAAGGAAGAGCTCGACCGCTTCATCGACGCGATGATCGCGATCCGCGAGGAAATCCGTGCGGTGGAAGAAGGCCGCGCCGATCGCGAGGACAACGTGCTGAAGAACGCGCCGCACACGGCGACGGTCGTCGCGGCGGATGACTGGACGCACACGTACACGCGCGAGGCGGCGGCGTATCCGGTGAAGTCTCTGGTGGCGCGCAAGTACTGGTCGCCGGTCGGACGCGCGGATAACGCGTATGGCGATCGCAATCTGATGTGCTCGTGCGTGCCCGTATCGGAGTACGCGGACGAGTAAGGCATCGCGAAGGACCTGAGAGGGCGCCGCCCGGAAGCGTCAAGCATTGTCGGGCGGTTTTGCGGCGCGTTCCAGAACAGCTAACATCTCACCCCGGACCAAAAAGCCAAACCAGGGAGTTCACATGGCGTTCAAGGTGCGAGAGGTGAAAGGGACGATCCGCGCGCGCGCGGCGCGAGCGATGCTCGGCGCGCTGCTCGTCGCCGCGTCGTCCGCGCAGGCCGCGATGAATTTCTGCGCCGCGCCCGCGATGCAGACGAGCGAACGCACCAATGCCGATCCCGGTGTGAAGGCGCTGGTGAAGATGGTGCAATCGCACGTGAACGATCAGCCGAAGGCGCGCGCGAAGCTGCACACCGAAGGCACGCTGCCGCACGAGGGCATCTACGACGAGAGCGTCGAAGCGGAGAAAGACCTCGGCCTCATGCGCGATGCCGCACTCGCGTGGCGCGCGACCGGCGACGAGCGCTATCTGCGGCTCGTCGACCGTTTCCTGTTCGCGTGGACGACGACCTATCAGCCGAGCTTCAATCCGATCGACGAGACGAACTTCGAATCGTTGATCCTGGCGTACGACCTCACGGCGAGCGCCTTGCCGGTCAAGACGCGCAACGCGGCGAACGCGTTCATCACGAAAATGGTGAACGGCTACATCGCCGACATGGACAAGCAGCCCCGGCCGCTCACCGGCAATTACCGGAACAACTGGCAGAGCCATCGCGTGAAGCTGGTGGCGATGGGCGCGTTCACCATCGACGACCGCAAGCTCATCAATGCGGCGCAGCGGCTTTTCGTCGAGCATATCGGCGACAACATCGCGCCGGACGGATCGACGGTCGATTTCGCCGAACGCGATGCGCTTCGCTACGTGACGTACGATCTTCAGCCGCTCGTGACGGCGGCGCTCGCCGCGCGGCGGCACAACCGCAACTGGCTGCCGGAGCGCGCGCAGTCGGGCGCGACGCTCGCCGAGGCGCTCAACTGGCTCACGCCCTACGCGCTCGGCACGAAGACGCACGATGAATTCGTGAAGTCGTCCGTGCCGTTCGACGCCAAGCGTCGCGAGGCGGGCTTGCCGGGTTTCTCGGGTCAGTGGGATCCGAAGAACGCGGCGGAACTCTTTCATCTGGCGGCGCGGCTTGACGGCCGCTACGCGCCGGTCGCGCTGCGGCTTGCACCGACCCCGCCCGCCTGGCTCGCGGTGTGTCTGCCGCTGCCGGCGCGCTAACTCTTACACGCAGGAGCAGTCATGGCAGTCAGCGTATTCGACCTCTTCAAAGTCGGCATCGGACCTTCGAGCTCGCACACTGTCGGACCGATGCGCGCAGCATTAATGTTCGCGCAGGGGCTCGAGCGCGACGGGCTGCTGGAACCGACCGCATCGGTGAAATGCGAGTTGTACGGCTCGCTCGGCGCGACGGGCAAGGGCCACGGCACGGACCGCGGCGTGATGCTCGGCCTGATGGGGGATGCGCCCGATACCGTCGATGCTTCGAGCATCGTTCCGCGACTCGAAGCGGTGCGTGCGTCGAAGACGCTCGCGTTGCTCAACAAGCGCAAGATTCCGTTCACGATCAAGGAAAACATCGCGTTCTATCGGCAGGCGCTGCCGGAGCATCCGAACGGCATGAAGCTCTACGCGTTCGATGCGGACGGCGCGTTGCTGCGCGAAGCGACGTACCTGTCGGTGGGCGGCGGATTCGTCGTGACGGCAGGCGCGGCGAACACGGCGGTGCTGACGGCGCACGAGCAGTTGCCGTATCCGTTCCATACCGGCGACGAGCTGATGAAGATGTGCGCTGAATCGGGCAAGTCGATCGCGCAGTTGATGTGGGAAAACGAGCGCGTCTGGCGCAGCGAGGACGAGATTCGCACGGGCCTTTTGCGCATCTGGGACGTGATGCAGGATTGCGTCGCGCGCGGCTGCGGTATCGGCAATCCGGATGCGGAAGGGCACTTGCCGGGACCGTTTCAGGTGAAGCGGCGCGCGCCGCAGTTGTACAAGGCGCTGGCGGGCAAACCGGAGCAGGCCTTGCGCGATCCGCTTTCAATGATCGACTGGATCAATCTCTACGCGATCGCGGTGAATGAAGAGAACGCGATCGGTGGACGCGTCGTCACGGCGCCGACCAACGGCGCGGCGGGGATCATTCCGGCGGTGCTGCATTACTACGACCGATTCGTGCCGGGGTCGAACACGCAGGGCGTCATCGATTTTCTGCTGACGGCGGCCGCGATCGGCATTCTGTACAAGATGAATGCTTCCATCTCGGGCGCGGAAGTCGGATGTCAGGGGGAAGTCGGCGTCGCCTGTTCGATGGCGGCGGGCGCGCTGGCCGCGGTGCAAGGTGGAACACCGGCGCAGGTGGAGAACGCAGCCGAGATCGGGATGGAGCATAACCTCGGGCTGACGTGCGATCCGGTCGGCGGGATGGTGCAGATTCCGTGCATCGAGCGCAATGCGATGGGTTCCGTGAAAGCCGTCAACGCCGCGCGCATGGCGATGCGCGGGGACGGGTCGCATTACGTTTCGCTCGATTCGGTCATCAAGACGATGCGGGAGACCGGCGCGGATATGAAGACCAAATACAAGGAAACTTCGCGCGGTGGGTTGGCGGTGAATATTGTGGAGTGTTGAGCAAAGGCGTGGACGGCCTGTCCACGCTCACAGCGAGACGCAAGCTCACGCCCCGATCAAATTCACCACCTTCACATTCCTGGTATCCGGCACCTCGGCATAAGACAGCACCTTCAACTGCGGCAGGCTCCTGCGCAGAAACCTCGCCAGCATCGCGCGCAGCGAGTGCTGCACGAGCAACACCGGCGGCAATCCCAGATTCTGCTGACGCATGATCGCGTTCTGCGTCGAGTTCATCAGCGTCTGTGCGAGGCCCGGCTCGAGCCCGGGATTGGTCCCCGTCGACAAAGCCTGCGACAACACCCGTTCCAGCGTCGGATCGAGGCCCATCACCTGTAGATCGTCGGTGCCCGGATACCACTGCTGCGTGATCGCGCGGCCCAGCGCGAGACGCACCGCCGCCGTGAGATCGTATGGATCGGACATGCGCGGCGCATGCTCCTGCAACGCGTCGAGAATCGTGCGCATGTCGCGGATCGGCACACTTTCGTCGAGCAGATTCTGCAACACCTTCTGCAGCGTCGTGAGCGACAGCACCTTCGGCACCAGATCGTCCGTGAGCGACGGCGTGTCCTTGCCGATGCGCTCCAGCAGCGCCTGCACTTCCTGTCGCCCGAGCAACTCGGCCGCATGCGTTACCACGAGATGATTCAAATGCGTCGCGACGACCGTGCTCGCATCGACGACCGTGTAGCCGTACACCTGAGCCTGCTCGCGCAGATTCGTGTCGATCCACACCGCCGGCAGGCCGAATGCCGGATCCTGCGTCTGCGCGCCCGGCAGGGCAGCCGATACCTGACCCGGATTGATCGCGAGCCACTGGCCCGGGAAGGCTTCGCCGACACCGACCTCGACGCCCTTCAGCGCAATGCGATAGCCATTCGGCCGAAGTTCGAGATTGTCGCGAATGTGAATGACCGGCGGCAGAAAGCCGATTTCCTGCGCGAACTTCTTGCGAATTCCCTTGATACGCTTGAGCAACTCGCCGTCGCTGTTGCGATCGACGAGCGGAATCAGCCGATACCCCACTTCCAGCCCGAGCGGATCGATGAGCGATACATCCTCCCAGCTCGCCTCCGCATTCTCCGCCGACGCGGCTGCGGCGCTTGCCGCGAGCGGCGTGACATCGGTGACGGCGCTCGCTTTCTTCTTCGCCTCGGCGCGCTTGTTCATCGAGCGCGCGGCGTAGATGAGACCGCCGCCGAGCAGCATGAACGCGAAGTGCGGCATGCCCGGAATCAATCCCATGACGCCAATGATCACGCCCGTGATCATCAGCACGCGCGGATTCTGGAACAACTGGCCGGTAAGCTGCGTGCCGATGTCCTCTTCCGTCGCGACACGCGACACGATCACGCCCGCCGCCGTCGAGATGATGAGCGACGGAATCTGCGCGACGAGGCCGTCGCCGATGGTCAGCAGCGTGTAGTTGGTCGCCGCGTGCGCGAAGTCCATGTCGTGCTGAAGCATGCCGACGATCAGCCCGCCCACCACGTTGATCACCATGATCAGAAGACCGGCGATCGCATCGCCGCGCACGAACTTGCTCGCACCATCCATCGAGCCGTAGAACTCGGCTTCCTGCGCCACGCCTTGCCGGCGCTTCTTCGCGGTTTCCTCGTTGATGAGGCCTGCGTTCAGGTCGGCGTCGATGGCCATCTGCTTGCCGGGCATCGCGTCGAGGGTGAAGCGCGCGCCCACTTCCGCGATACGCCCCGCGCCCTTCGTGATCACCATGAAGTTGATGATCATCAGGATCACGAACACGACGATACCGACCGCGAAGTTTCCGCCGACGAGAAAGTGCCCGAACGATTCGATCACCTGGCCCGCGGCGTCGGGGCCGGTGTGGCCTTCGAGCAGCACGATACGCGTCGACGCGACGTTCAGCGACAGCCGCAGCAGCGTCGAGAACAGCAGCACGCTCGGGAATGCCGCGAAGTCGAGCGGCTTTTGCGTGTACATGCTGACGAGCAGCACCATCACCGCCAGCGCGATGTTGAAGGTGAACAGCAGGTCGAGCAGGAACGCCGGCAAGGGCAGAATCATCATGCCCAAAATCATGCAGATCAGGATCGGGCCGGCGAGCGCCCGAAGGTTCTGCGACCCCAGCGCGTCGGGCCGTTTGGCGAAAAATCCAGCGCGCGCGTTCATGCGGCGGCTCCCTTGTCAGTGTTGTCGCCGGCCAGGGCCTCTGCGGCTTCCTGTTCGGCCTCGGCGTCGGTTACGCCGCCTTTGTCGAGTTCCTTCGGCACGTCGAGATCGGACGGTTCGTCCGGCGCGATGCCGCCATCTTCCTTGTAGCGCTTGAGCTGATAGACCCACGCCAGCACCTGCGCGACCGCGCCATAGAGCGCGCCCGGAATCTCGCGATTGATCTCGACGTTGTGATACAGCGCACGCGCGAGCGGCGGCGCTTCGAGCAGCGGCACGTTGTGCTCGCGGCCCAGTTCGCGGATGCGCGCCGCGACCAGATTCACGCCCTTCGCGACGACTTTCGGCGCGCGCATCTGGCCGTCCGTGTACTTCAGCGCGACGGCGAAGTGCGTCGGGTTCGTGACGATCACATCGGCGGTCGGAATCGCCTGCATCATGCGGCGGCGGGCGGCCGCGCGCTGCTGTGCGCGAATCTTGCCCTTGATGTGCGGATCGCCTTCGTTTTCCTTGTGCTCGCGCTTCACTTCTTCCTTGCTCATGCGCAGCTTCTTCGCGTGCGAGTAGAGCTGGTACGGCACGTCGATGGCCGCGACGAGAAAGAGCCCGCCGATCGCCATGCCGCAGCACACGAAGATCAGGTGCATCGCGTCGGCGAGCGCGAGATCGAGCGGCTTCGTCAGCAGGCCGAGCACTTCGGCCTTGCGGCTCCATATCGCCGAGCCCGCCATGCCGCCGACGACGATCGTCTTCAATACCGACATGCCGAGCTGAACCGGCCCTTGCATCGAAAAGATCTTGCCGAGGCCGCTGACCGGATTCAGGCGCCCGAAGTTCGGCGCAAGCGGCTTCGTCGTGATGAGCCAGCCGCCGAGGGCCATCGGCGCGGCGAGCGCGGCGAAAGCCGTCAGCAGCAGAACCGGCAGCACCGCGAACAGACCTTCCTTGCTCGCGTTTGCCGCGCCGATCATCATCTGGCGCGAGTCGAGCACGGTCGCGTGATCGAAGGTGAACGCGCCGCGCAGGATCGACTGCAAATGCTGGCTCATTGCTCCCGACAAACCCCACACGCCGAAAAATCCCGCCGAAAGGAGAGCGAACGACGCGAGTTCCCGCGAACGCGCAACCTGGCCTTCCTCCCGCGCCTTTTCCAGGCGCTTGGGAGTGGCTGATTCGGTTTTTTCGAGATCGCTTTCTTCTGCCACCGGGCCTTACTCCGTTGCTTCCATCGTTTGCACGTGCGAGCGGCGCGAAGCCGCTTTTTGATGAAAGCGATTATTGCGGAAGGCGTCGAGCGGCCATCGGCGGATAAAGCCGGGGAAAAGGGGGTTATTCGCTAGATGAAAGCGCGGGAAACGAAAGCGGCGCGTGCCTCGCGGGAAGCACGCGCCGTTCGGCAAAGCGAAAAAAAGCGGCGGTCAGGCGCCGGGCACGCGGCCATCCGGGCCGTAGAAACCGCTCTTCGACGGCGCGACCTGCAAGGCGGCGAGCGCCTTGCGGTTGTATTCCATGCGCGTGCGGATCAGCACGCCGTTGTTGTTGTTGCCCTGTTTTGCGCGTCGAGCGGCGGCGGTGAGCAGCGCCCATTGCGCGGCGATCGCGCTGTCGTCCGCGGCGGCGGCTTCCATGCCGACGAAGCCGCCGGGAAAACCGAGCGCCTTCAACTGCTCGTCGCGCGCCTTTTCGAGTGCGGAGATGCGCTCGGTGAGCGCGGTCTTGTTCTCGATGATTTCAGGCAGCGCCGGAAGCGGCTGCGCGGCGATCAGCGCCTTTTCCTCATCGACGAGGAGGGATTCGAAAGCCTGAACAGCGGCGACTTCTTCCGTGACAGTGGCAAGCAGGGCGTCTCTCATTGCATCGCTCGAATAGCGGTTTCACAAAAGCCGCCGGTGCAAGAACGCCGCTCGCCGCCGCGCGCCTGTTTCGCACAGACGCGCAAGGGTCACTACGTTCAGCCGCCGGTCGGCGGGGTTCTCGTTTGCAGCAGGTCGCGGGCGGTGCTCAGAATGCCGTCGGCGATCTTGCTCGTGTCCATCTTCAGGCTGCCGTCGCGGATCGCGGCCTTGATCGACTCGACTTTCGCCGTGTCGATGTCCGAGCCGTTCGATGCGCGCAGGTCCGTCGACAGCGGCGACAAGCTCACCGTCGAATTCGTCGCCGTGCCCGTGCCCGATTGCTGCACGGTGCCAGCGGCGCCCTTCGCGTCGTTTTGCGACGCGCGCTGCAGGTTGTCTTGAAGGCCTGCCAGAGTGGTGTTGCTATTCGATTCGATTTTCACGATGTCCATTCCCGAACGTGTTGAGTCCTTTATCGGCGAGGGTGCTTGAAAACTTTACCCTGCCGGGGGACTGCCAACTGCCGTTCGGCGCGCTCATCGCCCTGAACGCCTTGTCTGGCGGGCATTCAGCGCATTTGCAACAAAATGAAACAAACGTGGGGAACCGAACATAGCCCGCTTCAGAGGGCGATTTCCACCGTCTGACTGTCCTTCACGATGCCGGTGATGATCTGACCGCCGGCCGTTTTCACGCGCACTTGCTGGCCGGGCGCCGCGTTGTTCATCGCGGTGCCTTCGGCCGAAATCGAAAACCCGGAGCCGCCGGCGACGACGTGCACGTTCTGGCCGATGGCGACCGAGCTTGCCGCGCGCAGCATGTCCGTGCGCAGCGGCAGGCCTGCGGGCACGCGCGACAGCGCGACCGCGCCGACAGCCTGCGCCGGATCGGTGACGATGGCCTGCGGCATCGCGGTGATGTCGCCTTCGCGGGCGACGAGATCGGCGTTGCCCAGCACCTCGCCTGGCGCGATTGCGCGCGCCGCTGTATAGAAGGTCGCGTTGATCGACACCCGCGCCTGCACATAGAGTGTCCACGGGCGCTCGCCGACGCAGCGCACGCCGACGGTCATGCGGCCCCAGAGGCGCGCGCCGGTCGGCATGAACGGATCGAGCGCGGAGCAGGCGGCGAGGCCGCGCGGGAAAACGGGCGTGACGGTGATCTCGACCTTGCCCGGCAAGCCGGCCGCCTGCTGCTGCAGAAAGTTGAACGCGGCGACGCGGATCGATTCGCCGTCCTGCATCGCGGCGGGCGCTTGCGGCGATGCGGCGGCGGGCGCGGCTGCTGCCGCGGTCGACGGATTGAAGCTCACGCGTCGCATCGGCGAAGCGGCGCCGACGGGCGTCGCGGGACTCGCCGCGACAGGCTTTGAATTCGCGCCGCGGGCGACGCCATCGTCGCGTGTCACGACAACGGGCATCACATCGCGCGAAACCGAAACCGATGCGGCGGGCGCTCTCGCGAGCGCGGGAGCCGCGACCGGCGTGCGCGCGGGCTTCGCCTCGCCCGGTCCGGGAATGACGATCATGCCGCTCGCGTCGTTCATCGAGTCGTCGGCGGCGTCGGCGCGGGCGTCCAGTTCGAGCGCGGCGTTGCGCATCGCGGCGTCGGCGGCTTTCGTCGCGGCGCGATAGCCGCTCGAACGCGCGATTTCGGGTGCGGCGGGCGCCGCGACGGGAACCGCGGCACGCGAAACGGGCGCATTCAGGTTCTTCGCCATGTCGGCCGCCGCGGCCGGATTGGTCTCGGCGTTGCCGGGGATGACGATCGGGCCGTCGCTCTGCTGCGCAAGCGCGCCCGCCGCGACGCTCATGAACAGCGACACGCCGGCCAGAGCGCGCAGCGTGCGGCGCGCGAACGTCATAGCGACGCGAGCCGTAGGGTTCGATGCACGCTTCGCCGACCTGCTCATCAACTTTCTCCGTACCTGATCCGAATCGAGCCGCAAACACGCGGCGGCTCCTAACGAAACGAATTCTAGATATCGGCCGCCGCGGGCAAGCGTCGAATAGAGGCCCCGTTTCCCGGTTATTCGTCGGATTAGTTATTGCGCGCCGCTCCTAAGATGCGTGTCATGCAAAAAGGCCTCGGCGCTGCCGACAGGAGAAACCGGAATGCTAGACAGACTCGACAAGGAATTCGCTTTTGGCCGTGAGGCGCTCGATGTGCGCGCGTATCGGCAGGAATTGCTGTCGTCGAATATCGCCAACGCCGACACGCCCGGCTACAAGGCGCGCGACGTCGATTTCTCGAGCGCGCTCGCGGGCGCGCTCAAGCAGGGCGGCGGCGCCACGAACAATTCGACGCTGAAGATGGCGCAGCCCGTGAGCGTGAGCGCGAGCGGCGGCCTGGCGACGACGGCCAAAGGCCACATGAGCGGCACGTCGACGCTGTCCGCATCAGGCGGTTCGAGCGACGACTACGGCAAGCTCGCGTACCGCGTGCCGAGCCAGCCGTCGCTCGACGGCAACACGGTCGACCTCGACGCCGAGCGCGTGCAGTTCGCGGACAACGCGCTGCACTTCGAGGCGGGCATGACGGTGCTGTCGTCGCAGATCAAGTCGATGCTCTCGGCGATCACATCGAACAGTTAACGCCGTGGCTCCCGCCCGGCATGGGGCCGGAGCCACGGCGCCGAAGCGCCGACTCCACCCGGAAAAGGATTAGCGATGCCCTCTTTGATGAACATTTTCAACGTCGCCGGCTCGGCGATGTCCGCCCAGGCGCAGCGCCTGAACGTCACCGCGTCGAACCTCGCGAACGCGGACAGCACGACCGGCCCGGACGGTCAGCCGTACAAGGCGAAACAGGTCGTCTTCGCGGTCGATCCGCTCGGCGGCGCGCGCACCGCGTCGGGCCAGCAGGTCGGCGGCGTGCAGGTGACCGGCGTGATCGACGATCCGAGCCCGATGAAAACCAGCTACGACCCGAGCAACCCGGCGGCAAACGCGGACGGCTACGTGACGCTGCCCAACGTGGATCCGGTGCAGGAGATGGTCAACATGATTTCCGCTTCGCGTTCCTATCAGGCGAACGTCGAAACGCTGAACACCGCCAAGCAATTGATGCTCAAGACCCTGACCATCGGAACCTGATCAAGACTTCAAGGAACACAACGTGAGCTCCTCCAGCACCACTATCGGCAGCAACGGCACGACCGTCTCGCAGACGCTGCTCGACACCATGAACGGCGCGTCGTCGAGTTCGTCGGCGTCTTCGTCGAGCTCGGCGACCGGCGCGCAGTCGGCGTCGGATCTGCAGAACACCTTTCTCACGCTGCTCGTGACGCAGCTCAAGAATCAGGATCCGACCAACCCCGCCGACAGCTCGCAGATGACCTCGCAGCTCGCGCAGATCAACACGGTGACGGGCATCGGCCAGTTGAACACGTCGCTGTCCTCGCTCGCGACGCAGCTTTCCGCCGGCCAGCAGACGCAGGCCGCGCTGCTCATCGGCTCGAACGTGCTCGCGGCGGGCAACAGCGTGACCGTGTCGAAGGGCGCGTCGTCGAGCTTCGGCGTGCAACTGGCAAACGACGTGAGCGACCTGCAGATCGTCGTGAAGAATTCGTCGGGCCAGATCGTCAACACGCTCGATCTAGGCGCGCAGGGCGCAGGCGTCGTGCCGGTAACAGGCTGGACGCCGGTCGATTCGAAGGGCGCCACGCTCGCCGACGGCAGCTACACGATCACCGCGCAAGGCACGATCAACGGCCAGCAGGCGACCGCGACGACGCTGTCGGCTTCGCAGGTGCAAAGCGTCGTGCAGATGTCGGGTGGTGCGCCGGGTCTGAAGCTCGCGAACGGTTCGACGGTTGCGTTGACGAGCGTCGCTTCGATTCTCTGATTCCCCATTCATTTAGGGCGAGCGTGGTCTCGTCACGGAGATACATCAAATGAGTTACCAACAAGCACTGAGCGGTCTGGGCGCCGCATCGAGCGACCTCGACGTGATCGGCAACAACATCGCGAACGCGAACACGGTCGGCTTCAAGCAAGGCGCGGCGCAGTTCGCCGACATGTATGCAAGCTCGATGGCCACGGCCGTCAGCAACCAGATCGGCATCGGCACGCGTCTCGCCGAAGTGCAGCAGCAGTTCTCGCAGGGCACGATCACCACGACCAACCAGGCGCTCGACGTCGCGATCAACGGCAACGGTTTCTATCAGTTGTCGAACAACGGCTCGATCGTGTACTCGCGCAACGGCGTGTTCCATCTCGACAACAACGGCAACATCGTCAATTCGTCGGGACTGCAACTCATGGGCTACGCGGCGGATTCGGGCGGCGTCGTCAACAGCGCGAGCACGGTGCCGCTCACGGTGCCGACGGCGAACATCGCGCCGACCGCAACCAAGACGATCACCGCCGCGTTCAACCTGAATTCGCAGGACGACGTCAAGGCAGCCGCCGACTTCGATCCGACCAACGGCAACACCTACAACGCGTCGACGTCCGTTGATGCGTACGACTCGCTCGGCGGCACGCAGAAGGTGTCGGTGTATTTCACGAAGTCGAGCACCAACACGTGGGAAGCGTTCGCGGGCTATGGCGATCCGGTCACGCAGAAGACGGACCTCGGCCCCGTCACGTTCGACGCATCGGGCAACATGACCTCGGGCAAGACGTTCACGTTCACCATCCCGAACGGCGCCGATCCGACGCCCGGCGCGACGCAGACGCTGACGCTCGATCTCTCCGGCACGACGCAGTACGGCGCGAAGAGCGGTCTCACGAACCTGCATCAGGACGGCAACAGCACGGGCGAACTGACGGGCTTCACGGTCGGCACCGACGGCATGCTGACCGGCAACTACTCGAACGGCGAAACCAAGGCGCTCGGCCAGATCGCGATCGCGAACTTCAACAATCAGAACGGCCTGCAGAACCTCGGCGGCAACGTGTACGCGCAGACGGCGGCGTCGGGCGCGGCGCAAGTCTCGGTGCCGGGCTCGACCAACCACGGCACGCTGCAGGGCGGCGCGGTGGAGAACTCGAACGTCGACCTGACGAGCGAGCTCGTGAATCTGATCACCGCGCAGCGCAACTATCAGGCGAACGCGCAGACCATCAAGACACAGCAGACCGTCGATCAGACGCTGATCAATCTGTAAGCATCGTTCGCACGCACTAGACGCATCAGGAAAGAAGGAAGCGATTCATGGACCGTCTGATCTACACCGCGATGACTGGCGCAAGCCAGGCGCTCGAGCAGCAAGCCGTCGTGGCGAACAACCTCGCGAACGCGTCGACCACGGGTTTCAAGGCGCAGCTCGCGGCGTTCCGCCAGGTGCCGATGTCGTTCGAGAACCAGTCCGCCGATGGCACGACGCGCACTTTCGTGCTGTCGTCCACGCCGAACGCGGACTACTCGGCGGGGCCGGTGCAGCAGACCGGCAATCCGCTCGATGTCGCAATTCAAGGACCCGGCTGGCTGTCCGTGCAGGCGGCGGACGGCAGCGAGGCTTACACGCGCGCGGGCAACCTGCACGTCGATCAGAACGGCCAGCTCGTCACGGCGAACAACCTGCCGGTGCTCGGCGGCGGCGGCCCGCTGTCGATTCCGCCGGGCGCTGAAGTCACGATCGGCAAGGACGGCACGATCTCCGCGCTGATTCCGGGCGACCCGCCGACGGCAATCGCGGTCGTGGATCAACTGAAGCTCGTCAATCCCGATCCGGCGACGCTCACGCGCGGCGACGATGGCCTCTTCCGGACCGCGACCGGCGACCCCGCCGATGCGGACCCGAGCGTGGTCGTCGCGGGCGGCGCGCTCGAAGGCAGCAACGTGAACCCGGTCTCCGCGATGGTCTCGATGATCACCAACGCGCGGCAGTTCCAGATGCAGACCAAGCTGATGGAATCGGCCGATCAGAACGAACAGTCGGCCAACAAGCTGCTCAACTTCTCTTGAGCGGCGAACGCAAGCTACACAGGACACGAAAGACATGAATCGCTCGCTCTACATCGCCGCGACCGGCATGAACGCGCAACAGGCGCAAATGGACGTGATCTCCAACAACCTCGCCAACGTGGGCACGAACGGCTTCAAGGGCTCGCGTGCGGTGTTCGAGGATCTGCTGTACCAGACCACGCGCCAGCCGGGTGCGAACTCGACGCAGCAAACCGAGTTGGCATCGGGCGTCCAGCTCGGCACCGGCGTGCAACAGGTCGCAACGGAGCGCCTCTACACCCAGGGCAATTTGCAGCAGACCGGCAACTCGAAGGACGTCGCGATCAACGGCCAGGGCTTCTTTCAGGTGACGATGCCCGACGGCACGACCGCCTACACGCGCGACGGCTCGTTCCAGACCAACGCGCAAGGCCAACTCGTCACGTCGAGCGGATATCAGCTGAACCCGGCCATCACGATTCCGCAAAATGCGACGGCGATCACCATCGGCTCGGACGGCACGGTGTCGATCACGCAGCCAAACAGCACGGCCGGCACGACGGTCGGCTCGATTCAGCTCGCGACCTTCATCAACCCGGCCGGTCTCGAAGCGCGCGGTGAAAACCTGTTCTCCGAAACGGGCAGCTCGGGCGCGCCGAACGTCTCCCAGCCGGGCCTGAACGGCGCGGGCTCGCTGCAGCAAGGTTACGTTGAAGCGTCGAACGTGAATGTCGTGCAGGAACTGGTGAACATGATCCAGACGCAGCGTGCCTACGAGATCAACAGCAAGGCCGTGACCACGTCCGACCAGATGCTGCAGACGCTCTCGCAGATGCAGGTTTAACGCTTCATACGAGTCACCAAGATGTCGCCTACTCAAATCCTCTCGCGTGCAACGATTGCCGCGCTCATTGCAGCGCTCGGCGCGTGCGGCCTCGTGCCGAAAGAGCCGATCGTCCAGCAGCCGATGACCGCGCGTCCGCCGCAACCGCCCGTCGGCACGCGTTCGCCGGGCGCGATCTACAACGCGGGCTACGCGGGCCGGCCGTTGTTCGAAGACCAGCGGCCGCGCAACGTGGGCGACATCCTGACCATCGTGATCTCGGAGAACGTTAACGCGACGAAGTCGTCGGCGGCGAACACCAACCGTGCCGGCAACGGCTCGTTCGCCGTGCCGACGACGCCGGGCATCTTCGGCGGCCTCTTCAACAACACGAACCTGTCGGCCACCGGCGCCAACAAGTTCACGGCGGCGGGCGGCGCGAGCGCGGCCAACACGTTCAGCGGCACGCTCACCGTGACGGTCACGGAAGTGATGTCGAACGGCAACCTCATGGTGAGCGGTGAAAAGCAGATGCTCATCAACCAGGGCAACGAATTCGTGCGCTTCTCCGGCGTCGTCAACCCGACGACGATCTCGGGCAGCAACACCGTCTTCTCCACGCAAGTCGCCGACGCGAAGATCGAATATTCGGCGAAGGGTTACATCGACGAAGCTCAAAACATGGGCTGGCTCCAACGCTTCTTTCTCAACGTCGCGCCGTTCTGATCATGAATCCGTTTCTCCGTTTCGTTTCGTTCTCGCTCGCGGCCGCGCTCGTCGCCATAGGCTCTGCGCAGCACGCCCACGCCGAGCGTCTGAAAGACCTCGTCTCGTTCCAGGGCGTGCGTGACAATCCGCTGATCGGCTACGGTCTCGTCGTCGGCCTCGACGGCACCGGCGACCAGACCATGCAGACGCCGTTCACGACGCAGTCGCTCACCAACATGCTCGGCAACCTCGGCATCACGGTGAACCCGGCGACGACGCAGAACATGCAGTTGAAGAACGTCGCCGCCGTGATGGTGACGGCGACGCTGCCGCCGTTCGCGCGCCCCGGCGAAGCGATCGACGTGACCGTGTCCTCGCTCGGCAATGCGAAGAGCCTGCGCGGCGGCACGCTGCTGATGTCGCCGCTGAAGGGTGCGGACGGCCAGGTCTATGCAATGGCGCAGGGCAACCTCGTCGTCGGCGGCGCGGGCGCGAGCGCGAACGGCAGCAAGGTGCAGGTGAACCAGCTCGCGGTCGGGCGCATCTCGGCCGGCGCGATCGTCGAGCGCGCGGTGCCGTCGGCGTTGCAGCAGCAGGGCGGCGTCATGCAGATGGAACTGCGCGAGATGGATTTCGACACGACGCAGCGCATCGTCGCGGCGGTGAACAACCAGTTCGGCATGGGCACGGCGCTCGCGCTCGACGGCCGCACGATTCAACTGCGCGCGCCGCAGGATGCGAGCGAGCAGGTGTCGTTCATGGCGCAGTTGCAGAACATCGACGTGCGTCCGGCGCAGGCCGCCGCGAAGGTGATCCTGAACGCGCGCACCGGCTCGATCGTGATGAACCAGATGGTCACGCTTCAGAACTGCGCGGTCGCACACGGCAACCTGTCGGTGGTCATCAACACGAAGACGGCGGTGAGCCAGCCGGGCGCGTTCTCGAACGGGCAGACGGTCGCGGCGAAGGAATCCTCGATTCAACTGAAGCAGGACAGCGGCGCGCTCAAGATGCTGAGCGCGGGCGCGAACCTCGCGGATGTCGTGAAGGCGCTCAACGCGCTCGGCGCGACGCCGGCGGATCTCATCTCGATCCTTCAGTCGATGAAGGCCGCGGGCGCACTGCGCGCAGACCTCGAAATCATCTAAGGAACGAAGCCTCATGAACTCGAACACGACCGGCATCGCCAGCACCGCGCTGGCATCGACCGATACGACGAGCGGCTTTTCGAGCCTGTCGAACCGTTTCGCGCTCGACACGCAGGGCTTCGACGCGCTGCGCGCGCAGGCCGGCGCGAATCCGCAGCAGGGACTCAAGGAAGCGGCCAGGCAATTCGACGCGGTTTTCACGCAGATGATGCTCAAGAGCATGCGCGACGCGACGCCTTCGGACAGCCCGTTCGAATCGAACGATACGAAGTCGTTCACGTCGATGCTCGATCAGCAGCTTTCGCAGCAGATGTCGTCGAAGGGCATTGGCGTCGCGGACATGATGCTGAAGCAGCTCATGCGCAACGCGGGCGGCCAGGCCGGCGCGGACGCCAGGAACGGCGCAGGCGCGATGAACGCGATGCAGACGCTCGGCGGCATGTCGGGCGGCGGCGGCGACCTCGACGCGAACGCGGGCAATCTCGCCGCGATGAACGCGATGGCGAAGGCGTACGCGGCGGCGCAGGCCAACAAGAGCAGCGCGCCGCTCGCGGGCAAGGGCTACACGGCGGCGGATTCGCTCGAAGCACCGGCGCGCGGCAACGGATCGGACAAGGTCAACGCGTTCGTTGACCGCCTCGCGGTGCCGGCGCAGGCCGCGAGCGCGGCGACCGGCATTCCCGCGCGTTTCATCATCGGGCAGGCGGCGCTCGAATCGGGCTGGGGCAAGCGCGAGATCAAGCACGCGAACGGTTCGACGAGCCACAACATCTTCGGCATCAAGGCGTCGAGCAACTGGACCGGCAAGACCGTCAATTCGGTCACGACCGAGTACGTCAACGGCCGGCCGCAGAAGGTCGTCGAAAAGTTCCGCGCCTACGATTCGTACGAGGAAGCGCTGACCGATTACGCGAGCGTCATCAAGAACAATCCGCGCTATGCGCCGGTGATTCAGGCTTCGCGCGATGTCGCGGGCTTCGCGCACGGCATGCAGAAGGCGGGATACGCGACCGATCCGCAATACGCGAAGAAGCTCATCTCGATCATGCGCCAGATCGTCTGACGCAATCAGCCGATGTATGCGGCCGTCTTCTTGCTAGGAAGACGTCATACGCGCGAATTGCCGAGCGCGAAAAGCGCGATTGTTCGGATCTTTTTCGGCAGCAAACGTTTTACGTTCGTAGGGACGGCGCACCACATACATTTTTCGCCGGGCACCCCTAAACTTTTGAAGACGTGTGCCGCTAACCTGAATAACCGAAGTGCCGGACCGATTCGGGTTCGGATCGACGCGCGACGTTCGGATGTCCGACCGGCGCGCGAGCACAATGAACACGGCTAGCCCCATGAACACCAATTACATGCATGACGTTGCCGACGAAGACATCGCGCCCAACGTGGATTTCGGCCGGCGCAATCCGCTCGAAATCGGCGTCGCGCTGCGCAATCTCGCCAATCGCGGCGACTTTCTGACGGCGCAATACGGCGACGGGCAAATCGTCACACGGTTGCTCGACGTCGACGTAACCGCGCATCGCTTCACGTTCGACTGGGGCGGCGTGGCGGAGCAGAACCGCGGCGTGCTCGCGTCGCAGAGGCTCGTTTTCAACGCGGCGCCGGAAGGCGTGCGCGTCGAGTTCACGACGCCGCCGGCGCGCGAGACGGTGTTCGACGGCCGACCGGCGTTCGAGGCCGAGTTTCCGATGGTCTTGTATTACATGCAGCGGCGCGAATATTTCCGCGTCGAGGCGCCGGTGCTCGATCCTTATATCTGCACGGGTTCGCTGCCAGAGGGGGAGCGGTTCCGCTTCGAGGTGCATGACCTGTCGCTGGGGGGGGTCGCGTTGCGCACGACAGATGAGCGCGTTGCCAATCTCGAGATGGGCATCGTGATTCAGGATGCCGAGCTGCATTTCAGCGCCAATGGCAAGGTTACGGTGGATATGAAGCTGGTTTCGAAGCGGGAATCGACAACGGCGAAGGGGGATTGCCGATATACCATCGGGTTCAAGTTTGTTTCGATGCCGGGGTCGGCGGAGAATACGCTGCAGCGGCTCATTACTCAGTTGGAGATGAAGCGGCGTTCTTTGGTGAAGTGAATTTTTTTCGCCGGATCCCGTTTTCTTGTTGGTTTATTAGCGTTGCCCCTGTGCGGGGCGGCAGTCACTTTCTTTGCTGCTGCAAAGAAAGCAACTGTATTGAGAGTCAAGTGCTGGGTCACAAGTGATCGTGATGTGGGGGATTCCAGGGGGTGCGATCGCGCATCATGGCGTTGAGCTGAGTAAGGAGCTTG